>NZ_WHNP01000210.1 GCF_009362735.1 Paraburkholderia franconis
GCCGGCGTGAGGACCACGGCCGTCGCATCGTTGGACATCAGGATAGTCACGACCGTGCCGACACAGTACAGCAGGAAGAACAGGCGCGTAGCCGAACCGTTTGCCTTTCGCGCAGCGAGCACCGCCATGTAGTCGAACAGTCCTTCCCTGCGCGCTAACTCTGACGCCAGCATCATGCCGGTGAGGAACAGATAGACGTCTGTGCCCTTGCCGACGGCATGCAGGGCCTCAAGCCACGGCAGCCTGCCCGAGACGCACAGCGTCAGGGCGCCGAGCACGGCCCAGATGGCTTCGGGGAGCCGGAATGGCCGCGTAATGACGCCCAGCGCGGTCACKGCCGCGATAGCCCAGACCGGAAACGGCGAATTGAGGATGGCGTTCATTCGGCAGTCTCCGTTGTGGAGCGGGGCGAGCGGAGCGCGCGCAACSYATGTCCTTGTGGCACGGCGGCYGGTTCYYCCTGCRGKCYGGTCTCGGGCATGAAWAGCGCGRARACGATGARCGCSRCYGTGGCGAYYATCGMSARKRCGAGAAATCCCGCGGCGAAGCCGAACCGGTCAACCACGAAGCCACTGGTCAGATTGCTCAGGCCGGCACCGACGCCAACCGCGAGTGACGTGGCGCCCTGCGCGACATTGAAACGGCCGGTTCCATGCATGAGGTCCGACGCAATGACGGTGGCGATCACCCCGAAGATGCCCGCCGAAATGCCGTCCAGCAGCTGGATGGCCACTACCGCGTACGGGTTGTCCGTGAGWGCGAAGAGCAGGCCTCGCACAGGCAGCACCGCAAGCGCCACCAGGAAAATCGTCCTGCGGCCAATGCCTGCGCGGACCGCACGGTTCACACCGGCGGCGACGGCGACCATCACCAGCTGGGCAGCAATCATGCACGCGCCCAGCCCGACGACATCCCGGTCAGGCGCGGCCTTCGCTATCATCTGGCCCGCGAGCGGCAGCATGGCGGCGTTGCCGAAATGAAAGAGCACGACGGTGGCGAGGAAGGTCAGGAAGTCCCGTCGCTGGACAAGCGCCCTGAGCGGCACGGGCCGACCYTTGCCGTCAGCRGTGCGAAGCACCTCGCCACCCCGCGCCAGTTCATGGTTGATGTCGTACGGCCGGACCAGCATGACCGCCAGTGCGCTTGCGGCGGCGAAAGCGCACACGAGGTAGAAGAGCCACACGGTYCCCGCATACTGGCCGAGTGTGCCGGCCAGTGCRGCGGCGGTGACGTTGCCGGCATGATTGAAGCCCTCGTTGCGGCTGATACGGGAGGCCAGGATTCTGTGCCCCACCACACCGAGGCTCAGCGCGGCAAGGGTCGGGCCAATGATGGCCGAGACGAGCGCCAGCGCCGTCTGCGTCAGCAGAATGACCGGTAGCGTTGGACAGCGGGCGATCAGCAGGCAGCCCGCCGCGACCATGCCAGCCGATACCGCAATGATGGCCCGCTTTGCACGCGTGGCGTCCACCAGCATCCCCGCAGGAATCTGGCTGAGCGCGGCGGCCACGCCGCTCGCGCCCATGA
>NZ_WHNP01000211.1 GCF_009362735.1 Paraburkholderia franconis
ATTGGCGGTGCAGCTGGGGGCGCGTTGCCCGCGTCGAACACATCGGCAACCCGCTCCTGCAACTGCTTCTTCCAGTCCGTGATCTGGTTCGGATGGACATCAAATTGCTGGGCCAACTCTGCCAGCGTCTTGTCGCCCTTAAGCGCCGCTAGTGCCACCTTTGCCTTGAATGCCGGTGAGTGTGTCCGTCGGTTTCGTTTCGTCATCTTCTGGTTCCTTGTCGCCGGCCATTATGACCGACTCACGCCCCAGCTTTTCCACTCAATGAACTGTCCGAATTTCCGGAGCCACCTCTATCCACCGTTCCGGGTCGATCGCGACCTACTGGGCCAAGGCGCGGAGCGACCTGCAGGCCCGTCGGGGATGTATGGTTGGGCAATGAAGATCCGAGTGGCGAGCAGACGGTCAACGACGATCGCCTTGTGCGCACCTTTTTCTTTCCAGCCGGCCCGCGTTACTTGCCGCATTTCGGGGGCAACATGAAACCGGCAACAGCGATGGCATTCCTGGCTGCATGTGCGTCTCTGCCTATTCGAACTTTCGCGCAGCAGCCTCCGTCTGATGTAGACCTTCGCGCGGCATACTGCATCCCGATCGTCAATCAACAGGTGGCCGTCTACCAGCACGCACTGTCCAGCCCCGGCCAGCCATTGCCTCCGCAGCTAGAAGAGACGATCAAGAACATGGCTGCAGACGCACAGGACAGGGCCGACCGCCTGAAGCGCTATCTGCTTCCGAGAATGGCAGACCTCGACGCAACCGCATTGCTAGCAGCATCGGAACAAGGGAAGCAGGACTTGCAACGCGGCAAACAGGATGTAATTCAATGCATGACCTTCTGCCAGCATGACGCGAATCCAGCCGCGTGCATGTCTTCATGCAGCACCGACACGTTGACCAGGGTGAGGAGGTGCACGAAGCTGGACTGGCTGCCCTTTTAACCAGGGGACGCACTCCCCGATCCGTTGTCCGCTGCCGAGCCAATGAGTGCGATGAGACACCCCGCTATTTCTAACAAATCACCCGGCCCCAGGCGTGATCGGACCAACGATGGGCGGAACCATAAACGTAGTCCTTTCGCGAAGGCACGCGATTCTTTCACGGTTCGAGAAGTGAACAAGTCCCTGTGCGTGCCCGCCCGCGACTCGGTCCGACTGTCCCCATAGACGTACGCTTTAGATGTCGGACCATCTTCGGGACACTAGACCGTGTTATGAACTTTGAAGTACTGGCACTGCATGCACGAGCATAAGCATGGCGAAGACCACGAAATGAAGCCCGGCAAGCGTTTCAGGTAATCGCTCATAGTCCCGCGCGAGGCGGCGAAAGCGGTTGAGCCAGCCAAAGCTGCGCTCGACCACCCATCGCCGGGGCAGCAGCACGAAACCTTTCTTTGCTTCCTGCAGTTTGATGACCTGCAGATCAATGCCTTCATTGCTGGCGGCCTGCGCAGCGTCTTCACCTGTGTATCCTTGATCCGCGAAGGCCACCTTGACCGTT
>NZ_WHNP01000212.1 GCF_009362735.1 Paraburkholderia franconis
TGAATAGTTCTATTCAACGGCACATCGGCCCATTCGCGCTGATGCTGACGGGGCTTGGCTCGATCATCGGATCGGGCTGGCTGTTCGGCGCCTGGAAGGCGGCCAAGATCGCAGGTCCCGCGGCGATCTGCGCGTGGGTGATTGGCGCGGTGGTGATTCTCGCGATCGCGCTGACGTATGCGGAGCTGGGGTCGATGTTCCCCGAGTCGGGTGGCATGGTGCGCTACGCGCGCTATTCGCATGGCGCGCTGGTGGGCTTCATCAGCGCATGGGCCAACTGGATCGCGATCGTGTCGGTGATTCCGATCGAGGCGGAGGCCTCGATCCAGTACATGAGCACGTGGCCATATGAATGGGCGCACAACCTGTTCGTCAACGGCGAACTGACGACGCCGGGGKTGCTGCTCTCGGCGGTGCTGGTGGTCATCTACTTCATGCTGAACTACTGGGGGGTGAAGGTCTTTGCGCGCGCCAACACGGCGATCACGATCTTCAAGTTCATCATTCCGGGCCTGACGATTCTCGGCCTGATGATGAGCGGCTTCCACAAGGAGAACCTCGGCGACGGGTTTGGCGGCACAGGCACGTTTGCGCCGTACGGCTGGTCGGCGGTGCTGACGGCTGTGGCGACGAGCGGCATCGTGTTCGCGTTCAACGGCTTCCAGAGTCCCGTCAACCTGGCGGGCGAGGCGCGCAATCCGGCGAAGAGCGTGCCGTTCGCGGTGATCGGCTCGATCCTGCTGGCGCTGGTGATCTACGTGCTGCTGCAGATCGCGTACATCGGCGCGGTGAGCCCGGCTGACGTGATGAAGGGCTGGGGCCAGTTCAACTTCAAGTCGCCGTTCGCGGAGYTGGCGATCGCGCTGAACCTGAACTGGCTGGCGATCCTGCTGTACGTCGACGCGTTCATCAGCCCGAGCGGCACGGGCACGACCTACATGGCGACGACCACGCGCATGATCTACGCGATGGAGCGCAACAACACGATGCCGAAGATGTTCGGCAGCGTGCATCCGCTGTACGGCGTGCCGCGTCCGGCGATGTGGTTCAACCTGCTGGTGTCGTTCATCTTCCTGTTCTTCTTCCGCGGCTGGAGTTCGCTGGCGGCGGTGATCTCGGTGGCGACGGTGATCTCGTACCTGACGGGCCCGATCAGCCTGATGTCGCTGCGCCGCTCGGCGACGGATCTGGAGCGTCCRCTGCGCATTCCGGGCATGGGCGTGGTCGCGCCGTTCGCGTTCGTGTGCGCGTCGCTGATCCTGTACTGGGCGAAGTGGCCGCTGACGGGCGAGATCATCCTGCTGATGATCGTGGCGCTGCCGGTGTTCTTCTACTTCCAGGCGAAGTCGGGCTTCACGGGCTTCAACGAGGACCTGAAGGCGGCGTGGTGGCTGGTGGCGTACCTGCCGGGCATGGCGATCCTGTCGCTGATCGGCAGCAGGCAGTTCGGCGGGATGGGGCTGTTGCCGTATGGCTGGGACATGCTGGTCGTGATCG
>NZ_WHNP01000213.1 GCF_009362735.1 Paraburkholderia franconis
GGCGATGTCCCGAAGACAGTTGAAGGTTGGGACGGCGGGTGCGGCATAGGTTAGGCAACCTTCCGATCGTGGTCAATCGATTTTGAGGTCGATCGTTTCAAGGCGGCAGCGAGAATCCAGAGCTCGTTCACGCCGAGGATTTTCCGGAAGTGCTTCTCAGCTTCCAGGAAGCCTGCGGCCGTCCAGCGCAAGGCCATATCGGCGTCACGATAGCGCTTCACGCGCCCCGCGACACGGCGCACCGCGCCGTTCGGATTCTCGATGATGTTGGTCGTCGACAGGCCACGCATGAGCGCCGGCGTCAGGCCCAGCTTGTTCACCGTGAACGTTTCCTCCAACCCCTCGAGCAGTGCGGCCGAGGCGTCCGGATGGTCGGCCTTGAGCCACGCCGCGTGCGTCTTGAGCTTGGCGATGCCATCGTCGGCCGGCAGCTTGTAGGCCGCCTTCATGATCGCCGCGGTTTGCGAAACGCTCTCTTTCGGCAGGCGCTCGAGGACGTTGCGCTGCTTGTGCACACGGCAGCGCTGCACGTGGGCGCGTTCGCCGAAGAACTCCTCGATGGCCGAGCGCAGCGCTTTGGAACCATCGATCACGAACAGGTATTCGTGATCCGCAGGCAGGCCGCGCTCGATCAGTCCGCGCAACAGATCCTTGACGACCTGGGCGTTCTCACTCGAACCGCTCGCGAGGCCCAGGAGGTGTTTCTCGCCGGGGCTGTCCACGCCGATGGCGGCGACGATGTGACGCGAGTCGACGATGATGCCGTCCAGGTAGATCGCCAGGAAGTCCTTGTCATCGAAGCGCCGCCCCATCAGCTCGGTGAGCGCCGTCTGGCTGGCCTTGATGAACTGGCGCGAGACGCTGCTCCTGGAGATGCCGACGGTGCCGGCCATCTCGGGCAGGACCTTGGCGTATTTGCGCGTCGACACGCCCGTGACCATGATCTCATGCACCCGCTCGGCGAGCCGCGGATTCTCGTTCAATTGCTCGTAGGCGGGGACCGGCACTTCGCCGCCGCCACGACGCCGCAGGCGCGGCCGCTTCACCTTCAATTTGCGTTCGTCCATCACGATCTGGCCTGGCTGCGAGCCGTGCCAGCGGACCTCGTCGCCTTTGCGGCCCGGATGCTTCTCGCCGGCCACTTCCGTCGCCGAGATCACCAGCAGTTGCTCGACCAGGCTACGGCCGGCTTCGTGCATTAACTCGTCGATGCTGGCGCGGGTGTTCTGAATCAGATCGAGCATGGGCAACAGGAGCTGACTGTTCTCGGCAAAACAGGCGCGCAGCCCGTCCGGGTCCTGCTTGGGCACCACGTGCAACGGCGCGCTGGCGCTTTGGGGCTTCTTCTTGGTACGCTTCATTTGGCGGTTCTCCTTGGTCCCCTGTCCGGGAAGTTGGTCGTCGAAACCCGATTCTCTCGGATTTCCAACGGGGAACCGCCGCCTTCAACCTTCAACTACGCCCGGGACATTGCC
>NZ_WHNP01000214.1 GCF_009362735.1 Paraburkholderia franconis
GAGCTAGTGTCAAGAGTGGTGTATGAACAATTTGACGGCGATCGATTTCAAGCGGCGAGTTTCTGCTGAACCGGCCGATCGTCTTGCACCGGTTCGCCGTCCTTGAAGGCAACGCCCTCGAGCAACAGCTTGATCTTTTCTGGGCCGTTGATACGACGCCAGGTTTTCTCGGCTTCCTCGATCAGCTTGAATGCCAGTCCGAGGAAGGTTGGTCGCGATACGCAGTTACGCGTGCGCGTCGTACGGTGGCGCACCGTCGCGAACGTCGATTCAATCGCGTTCGTCGTGCGCAGATGCTGCCAATGTTCGGCAGGGAACTCGTAGAAAGCCAGCAAGCTCTCTCGGTCCTTTTTCAACGTCTCGCTCGCCTTCGGATATTTCGCCGCATAGATCGATACGAAACGATCGAACGCAGCGTACGCGTCGGCGCGAGTCGCGGCCATCCAGATCGCCTGCAGGTCAGCTTTGGCTTTGCCTTGCTGCGACTTCGGCAGCGCGTTCAGCACGTTGCCCATCTTGTGAAACCAACAGCGCTGGCCGCGTGTTGTCGGAAACACCTCTTCCAGGGCAGCCCAGAAGCCCATGGCGCCGTCGCCGACCGCCAACCGTGGGCCTGCCTTTAGACCGCGCTTTTTCAGGTCGAGCAGCAGCTCCAGCCACGACGCTTTTGTCTCGCGATACCCATCGCCGATCGCCACACGCTCTTTGCTCCCGTCCGGTTTCACGCCGATGATGACCAGCAAGCATTGCCCATCGGAGTTCTCGCTGCGCAGCCCCGTGTGAATGCCGTCGACCCACCAATAGACGTAGTGCGACTCAGACATATCACGCCGGCTCCACGCCACATGCTCGTCAGCCCATTGCGCCTTCAGCCGGCTCACCACGTTGGCCGACAAGCCCTTGGCGTCATCGCCCAGCAACACGCTCAACGCTTCGCCCATATCGCCCGTCGAGATGCCCTTCAGATACAGCCAGGGCAGCGCCGCGCTCACGCGAGGCGACTTCCTCACGTACGGCGGCACGATCGCCGAATTAAACTTCACGCCCGATCCCGATCGATCGCGTACCTTCGGCACCTTCACCGCGATCGGCCCAGCGGCCGTCAACACCTCGCGCTCTGGCAAGTAGCCGTTGCGCACGACGGCGCGTTGCCCTTGCAAAGTCTTGACGTTCGCGAACCGCTCCATCAGCTCTGACAGCTCCGCTTCGATTGCTTGTTGAATCACTTGCCGCGCCCCGTGACGAACCAATTCGTCCAAACCAAGCCCGACTCCCGATAGACCGACGACTGCTTTTTCCGTATCCTTGCTCATGGTGGATGGTTTGATTTTTTGCTGGTTTCCGACTTCGACAATCAGATTCTCAGCTGAAACCTCCACCGCTTTCAACTTCCCGCATCAACTCCCCCGTACACCAGATTCGACTTTAGCTCCCGC
>NZ_WHNP01000215.1 GCF_009362735.1 Paraburkholderia franconis
GCAAGCGCTTCGGCGCGCGTGGCCACGCACGGACCCGAGCCGAGCAGCGGCTTGCGAGCCGTCTCGCGCAACGCGATCACCGACACGATACCGATCAGCGACGCGCCCATCAGATAGTACGCGGGCATCATCAGATTGCCGGTGCGATCGACGAGCCACGCTGCAACGAGCGGCGTCGTACCGCCGAACAGCGACACCGACACGTTGAAGCCGATCGCAAGCGCGCCATAGCGGATCTTCGTCGGAAAGAGCGCGGGCAACGACGACGGCATCACGCCCGTGAACGTCGACAGCAGCGCGCCGAGAATCAGCAGCCCGCCGAACACGGGCAGCACCGCGCCCGTGCGGATCAGCAGCAGCGCCGGAATCGACAGCAGGAACAGACCCACGCAGCCGAGCAGCATCACCGGCTTGCGGCCGATCCTGTCCGACAAGTGGCCCGCGTAGAGCGTCATCGGCATCATCAGCACCATCACGGCCAGCACGAGAAACAGGCCGTGCGATTCGTTGAAGTGCAGCGTCGCCGACAGATAGCTCGGCAGATACGACAGCGCCATGTAGTCGGTCACGTTGAAGATCAGCACGAGACCGACGCACTGCAGAAGCGGCTTCCACTGCTGCGCGAGCAGTTCCATGAAGCGCTGCTTCGGACGCGACTTCTCCTCGGCCTCACGCGCTTCGGCTTCCTTCTTGAACGCGGGCGTTTCTTCGAGCTTCATCCGGATGTACAGACCCACGAGACCCAGCGGCCCGGCGATGAAGAACGGCACGCGCCAGCCCCACGACAGCAGCGCGTCCTGCGACAGCGAGGACGTCAGTACCGCGACCGTGCCCGCGCCGAGGATATAGCCGACCAGCGTGCCGAATTCGAGGAAGCTGCCCGCGAAGCCGCGTCGGCGGTCCGTCGCAAACTCGGCGATGAAGGTGGCCGCGCCACCGTACTCACCGCCCGTCGAGAAGCCCTGCACGAGGCGCGCGACGAGCAGCAGCACGGGCGCGAGAATGCCGATCGAGCCGTAGCTCGGAATCAGGCCGATCGCGAAGGTGCCGAGCGCCATCATGATCATCGTCATCGCGAGCACGCGCTGACGGCCGATGCGGTCGCCGAGCGGGCCGAACACCATGCCGCCGATCGGGCGCACGAGGAACGCGGCGGCAAATGTGCCGAAGGTCGCGATCAGCTGCGCGGACGGGCTGCTCGACGGGAAGAACACTTTGCCCAACGTGACGGCGATATAGCTGTACACACCGAAGTCGAACCATTCCATCGCATTGCCGAGGGCCATTGCGCCGACGGCACGCCTGAGAAGGGTGTTGTCGACGACCGTGATGTCGTCGAGGG
>NZ_WHNP01000216.1 GCF_009362735.1 Paraburkholderia franconis
ATCTAAGCGGGAAACTCGCCTTGAGATGAGATATCCCCGGGGCTTCGAGCCCCTTGAAGGGTCGTTCAAGACCAGGACGTTGATAGGTCAGGTGTGGAAGCGCAGTAATGCGTTAAGCTAACTGATACTAATTGCCCGTAAGGCTTGATCCTATAACCGGTGTGTTTTACGGTCATGGTTAATGCTTCGGCATGACCCGGACCGCGCCCCCGAAGGGGGCAGGACACGCAGACGGTCGAGAGATCSGTGTTGTGCCGGTACAAACAACACAACCCCAACACACCCTTTACGCTTCTTCCCGATTGGCTGCGGCGCTCAAACCAGCGGCGCAGCAACCCGTCATGCCTGATGACCATAGCGAGTCGGTCCCACCCCTTCCCATCCCGAACAGGACCGTGAAACGACTCCACGCCGATGATAGTGCGGATTGCCCGTGTGAAAGTAGGTAATCGTCAGGCTCCTTACCCCAGACCCGACCCCGCCCCTCAGCAGGCGGGGTCGTGGCGTTTACGGCTCTACTATAAGTGAGAGCCTATGGGTTCCGAGCGGACAAGTAACGCTTGACAAAGTGTTATCGCTCCCCCATAATCATCAGTTCTCTGCGGAGGGGTGCCCGAGTGGCTAAAGGGGGCAGACTGTAAATCTGTTGGCTTACGCCTACGTTGGTTCGAATCCAACCTCCTCCACCAGATTTCAAGGCTGTAAAGCGTTTGTTGGGAATCGACAGATCCTTGCGGGTGTAGCTCAATGGTAGAGCAGAAGCCTTCCAAGCTTACGACGAGGGTTCGATTCCCTTCACCCGCTCCAGCAGGCAAAGTAGATGCAGCGCCCATGTGGCTCAGTGGTAGAGCACTCCCTTGGTAAGGGAGAGGTCGGCAGTTCGATCCTGCCCATGGGCACCAGCCAGTATCAAGTGATTGTTTGCGCCTGGCGCAACGTACGGAAAAATCCTCTTAGGAGTCGAAAATGGCCAAAGGTAAGTTTGAGCGGACCAAGCCGCACGTGAACGTCGGCACAATCGGTCACGTTGACCACGGCAAGACCACGCTGACGGCGGCGATCACGACGGTGCTGACCGCAAAGTTCGGCGGTGAAGCAAAGGCCTACGACCAGATCGACGCGGCGCCGGAAGAAAAGGCGCGCGGCATCACGATCAACACGGCACACGTCGAGTACGAAACGGCGAACCGCCACTACGCACACGTCGACTGCCCGGGCCACGCTGACTACGTGAAGAACATGATCACGGGCGCCGCGCAGATGGACGGCGCCATCCTGGTGTGCTCGGCCGCTGACGGTCCGATGCCGCAAACGC
>NZ_WHNP01000217.1 GCF_009362735.1 Paraburkholderia franconis
TGACCTTGCCCCTGTTTCACGAATCCCATAGCCGAGGGATTTATGCGGCCGCACCTTGCTGAGCGGCGAACCAGTTCTTCTCGAACGTCATGGGGCTGACGTAATTGAGCGTCGAGTGTAGCCGATGCGCGTTATAAAAGTTGAGCCAATCAACCACTTCGTCCATTGCCGCACGTTTGGTCGAGAAGTGTCGACCGTGCAGGCGTGCAACTTTCAGCGAACCCCACAGACTTTCGGTCGGCGCGTTATCCCAGCAATCACCACGTCGACTCATGGATGAGCGCATGCCGTATGCTTTCAGCGTGTCCTGGAACAGACCGCTGCAATACTGACTGCCACGGTCGCTATGAACGATTACGCCGGCTTCAGGGTGGCGGCGGAACCACGCCATACGCAGCGCATCGGTAACCAGCTCGGCCTTCATGTGTGGCTGCATTGACCAGCCCACGACCTGCCGGCTGAACAGGTCGATGATGACGGCCAGATACAGCCAGCCTTCAGCCGTTGCAACATACGTGATGTCACTCGTCCAGACCTGATTCGGCGCCGTCGCCGTGAAGTTGCGCTCCAGCAGGTTCGGCGCGACCGGCAAGCCATGATTCGAGTTTGTCGTCGCAATGTACTTGCGTTTGTGCCGCGCACGAATGCCGTGCTGTGCCATCAGCTTGCGCACGCGCTCCTTGCCGACGCGCACGCCGCGCGCAACCAGCTCTTTCCACATGCGTGGCCAGCCATATTCGCCCTTTACCTGTGCGTGAATTGCCTTGATATGCGCCAGCAGGGCATCGTCGCTCACACGGCTTCCGCCCGGCTTATCCTGCGCGGTACGTTGCCGGCGTTGATGATAGCCACTGGGGCTGACGTCGAGCACCTCGCACAACACCGAAATCGGCCAATGACGGCGATTACGTTCGATGAAGGCGTACTTCACGTCGACTCCTTCGCGAAGTACGCGCACGCCTTTTTTAGTATGTCCCGCTCCATCTTCAGGCGGGCCACTTCGGCACGCAGTCTCGATAATTCCATCTGCTCCGGACTTACCGGCTTTGTACCGGCTCCGCCGAGCTTGCCTTCGTGCTCAGCCTTGACCCAGTTGGAAATCGATTGGGTCGGCACGTCCAGCGTCGCAGCCACCGCCGCAATGCTCTGGCCGGCCTTGACCAGCCGTACCGCTTCCAGCTTGAATTCGAGCGTGTATCGCGCCCGCTTTGTCTTGCTCATCTTCTTGTTTCTCCTTGCATGAGTTTAAACGCTCAGCAAGGGATTCGTTTTTCGGGGGCAAGCTCA
>NZ_WHNP01000218.1 GCF_009362735.1 Paraburkholderia franconis
GTTCTCAAAGCAGCCTGCCTGAAGCCAGCGCTGGGTCTGCTGGTACACCAGTTCCCACGGAGGAAAGTTGTTGGGCATCATTCTCCATGGCGCACCAGCACGTACGATCCAGCGCAACGCGTTAAACATTTCTCGCAGTTCGTACTTGCGCTGCGGTGCTGCTTCATCCATCAGCGTCAGATACGGCGCCGCGAAGCTCCACTCTTCGTCGGACACGTCTGTCGGGTAGGGTTTGCGTCTTTCTTTTGTCATCCCTCCAGGGTACCAGGTTCTATAAAAAGTTCCTAACACGGTCTAGGCCGTGTTATGAACTTTGAAGTACTGGCACTGCATGCACGAGCATAAGCATGGCGAAGACCACGAAATGAAGCCCGGCAAGCGTTTCAGGTAATCGCTCATAGTCCCGCGCGAGGCGGCGAAAGCGGTTGAGCCAGCCAAAGCTGCGCTCGACCACTCATCGCCGGGGCAGCAGCACGAAACCTTTCTTTGCTTCCTGCAGTTTGATGACCTGCAGATCAATGCCTTCATTGCTGGCGGCCTGCGCAGCGTCTTCGCCTGTGTATCCTTGATCCGCGAACGGGAACAGAGTCCGTTCGTCGCTCAAGCGACGTCCGCCGTTTTTCTTCAGTTTTCGCGATGAAGTCCGACAGTTCGCGCTCCATCGCTGAGTCTTTGGCGCCCGGCCTCCACGCTGTGGCGCCATGCCGACTGCGCGTGGCGCGGGCCAACGCGAGAGCCGACATCGCGGCCTTCGCGCATTCGTATTTGACCTGCCCACAAACGTCGATCGAATCCGCGAACTCCCGGAATGCCTCGACGTACTCACGCGGGTTCTGGTGCAAATAGGTAAGCCGGTTGAGAAGTCTTCATATAGGAAGGATATCTTATTGAACGCGGAGGACCGTATTCCATACGACGGGCGCAACGGCATCCTTAAGGCCGAGCTTCGCGAGATCGAACTGGCCCTTACGAATGCGATGCGTCAACCCGATGCCTGAAATCGTCGTCGCGGCGTTTCTGAACCGTTTGAAGCCGAGCATCACATTCGTTCTGGATTTGATATGGCGATGGTCCTGCTCGATCAGGTTGTTCAGGTATTTCGAGGACCGGACCTTCGTGTCTTCAGGCAGCGAACCATCGACCATCATCTCGCGCACCGCGCGGTGCGAGGCAGCATAGCCATCGAGCGTGATGATCTCCGGCGACTGGCCCTGATGCCTGATCGCCTTGCTGAAAAAGGCTTTGGCCGCGCCCACTTCGCGCCTCGCCCTGAGCATGAAGTCCAC
>NZ_WHNP01000219.1 GCF_009362735.1 Paraburkholderia franconis
CGCGTTCGGCTCGGTTCGACGCGTCGCCCGCCGGTCGAGCCGTCAGCATTGAAACGGCAGGTATCAGATTCGAGTAGTCGCTCGGTATGGCCACTCACGGACAACAACCGGCCATTGGCGAGCCGCCTCTCACTCACGTGCGACCATATCGCCTGATTGGCCTCCGTGCGTCTTGAGCGTGCCCTTGGGTGAATTCGAGAGCAAATAAAGCATGGCTTCCAATCCAAGCACGTAGCTATGAACCCCAAGACCGAAGATCACGCCATCCGCGATCTTGGCGATCAAACACTTGATCCCCCGTGCTTCGACATTTGTCATGTGTACTTCCACATAGGGTAGCGCTGCACCCTTTATGCAATCGCGTAGTGCATATCCCGCATAATTGAAGCCCGCGGGATTCATGACGAGGCCGTCGACACCATCTTCAACGGCTCGATAGATGCGATTGATCGCTTCTCCTTCGACGTTGGTGTAGAAGATCTCCAGCTCGTAACTCTTCGAGCGCGCGTGCTGGTGGAGCATGGCGTCAAGCTCGCTCGCCGTCGTCTTGCCGTATATTTCCGGTTCACGCTTGCCCAAGTGAATCATGTTCGCGCCCTGAATCAGCAGAATTCGCCACATGATGACAGTTCCTTCTCTCGGCTTGGTAGTCAATTCTAGACGAGGCCCGCGCGAAAGCTGTCATCGTGGAACGACTGCATTGGCGAGGCACGAACGGCCGGAATGGCCGATCAGCCGTCATGGCCTGTCTTGCAGCGGGTAGAGGACGTACCGCCGCTTGACATAAAAGCCGACGGCAAGCTTTGACATGACATCACAGACAGATAACAGGCAAACGTCGAGCGCGCTTGCGCCCGATGAACGCGGACGGCTCGAGCGTCCTGCCAGCAAAAGGCGTCGTTCCGGGCGTCCGCGGCTGCATCATCTGATGGTGGTGCAAATTCGTGAGTCACGGTGACAACCGTTTCCCGTCTCACTGAGGCCGTGTTATGAACTTTGAAGTACTGGCACTGCATGCACGAGCATAAGCATGGCGAAGACCACGAAATGAAGCCCGGCAAGCGTTTCAGGTAATCGCTCATAGTCCCGCGCGAGGCGGCGAAAGCGGTTGAGCCAGCCAAAGCTGCGCTCGACCACCCATCGCCGGGGCAGCAGCACGAAACCTTTCTTTGCTTCCTGCAGTTTGATGACCTGCAGATCAATGCCTTCATTGCTGGCGGCCTGCGCAGCGTCTTCCCCTGTGTATCCTTGATCCGCGAAGGCCACCTTGACCGTTTCTC
>NZ_WHNP01000022.1 GCF_009362735.1 Paraburkholderia franconis
CGCAGTGACCGCCTGTCAGGCCGCACACCCCGCTGTCGCGCCACGCGTGGGACCAGTTATAAACCGATTGGCCGCTCACGCCGAGCTGCTCTGCGATGGCCTTTGGCTTGATCTTGCGCCCAAGCATCAGCAGGCCCGCCGCTCGCGTGCGTATATCCCGATGCTTGTGATTGATCGACAGCTGTTGCAATGTAATTTTCTCAGCTTCACTCAGCTCTACGACACACTTCATTCACTATCCCGGCATCACGAAGGCGCCAGGATAGCGAAATTCAAATCAGTTGCCCAGGAACACTTACCGACGTATTGCCCGATTATCGGTGTGCCTGGTACAAAACATGCGAATGGTTCGCGTGCTATATTGACCCGACTATCACAACCGCATACGCAATGCGGTGAGCGAGCCACACATGCCTGCAATTCCGTATTACCGCTGGACCCTGATTTACCGCCGGACCCCGATGTGAGAAAGCTTTTCGCTTTCCGCAAACCCGCTTTTGCGGGACGTGGCGTTACCCCGACGCTTGCGCTCATCGTCGCGGTGGCGTGTGGAATGTGCGTCATAGCAACGGCCGTCATCTGGGGAAAGCAGGCAGGCGACGAATCCGTGCGAGAGCGCGAGAGTCTGATCGCGCGCGATATGGTCGTGTCGATCGATCGCATACTCGACAACGTCGTCACGCGGCGACGCGTAGAACTGCGCAGTCTCCCCGGGCAATCATGCGCGCTCGTCGCGTATCGTCTCGCCGAGTTGAAGACCTATGTTCACTATGTCCGCGCGATCGATCTCGTCGGGCATCGGCGTCTATATTGCTCTTCGGCACTTGGGCCGATCGACGTTCCGCTGTTGGACTATCTGCAACCGGCACCGTCGGGTATCACAATCGGGCTGGCTGCCGGCACGTTCAATCAGCCCGATACGCCCGTGATGCCGTTGTATGTCTCGACGGGACCGGACACGGGTTTGCTCTACGTCGTCGAGGCAGCCTATCTCGCCGATGCGCTCGCGCATGGCGTGCGCTACGAAGCAGACCACGTCGTGCTCGTCGTGTCCAACACAGGCGCGCTGAACAACAGTGGCAACATGATTCCTGCCGACAGCGCAGCCGCGCGGCAAGGCACACGCGCATCGTCGACACGCTGGGCCTTCTCGATCGCCGTCGTCGCCGCGCCGGAATTCGTTTCGCACGCGCACTGGAAGTACGGTTTGCTGGCTGGCGCAGCGGCCCTGCTCGTGAATCTGCTGATCGCCGCCGCCTGGCTGATCGCGTTCGCTCCGCGCCGCCTGATGCTCGCCGCCGTACGACGCGGCCTCAAGCAAGGACAACTTCACCTCGCGTATCAACCCATCGTCGAAATCGCCACGCGCCGCATCGCGGGCGTTGAAGCACTGATTCGCTGGACGCATCCGAAATGGGGCCCCGTCAATCCCGGCGTATTCATGGTGGAAGTCGAGCGCAGCAGCCTGCTGCCTCGCATCACGCGTTTCGCGCTCGAGCGCGCGTCGGATGAAATCGCGCACAAGACGAAGGTCCGTCCCTTGCGCCTTGCAGTCAACATCGCGCCGATGGATCTGGAGCGCGACGGCTTCGTCGCGGACGTGCTGGCCGTGAACCAGAAGCTCCCCGACGACATCACGCTCGTGCTCGAACTGACCGAGCGACTGCTGCTCCAGAAACATCCGCGAACGGAAGCGATCTTCCAGCGCCTGAAGGCGCACGGCGTGAAGTTCGCCATCGACGATTTCGGCACGCAGCACAGCAATCTCGATCTGCTCGGCCGCTTCCCGTTCGATTACGTGAAGATTGACGGGCAGTTCGTGCGGCAGATCGACAAGAAAGGATACGAACTGATCCGCGCGATTGCCGGCGTGGCCAAACACTACGGCATGGAAGTGATTGCCGAAGGCGTTGAAACGGCGGCCCAGCACGAAGCGCTGCGCAGCCTCGGCATTCCGTTCGGTCAAGGTTACTTTTATCAGCGCCCGGTGCCCGTCTCCGCGCTCTTCGTCGATGCCGATACGACGGCGCAAGGCGCAAGCGTCGTTCCTTAGAACGGCATCGCCGCCGCGTCATGCTGTCGGCTCGCTTTACGTGTCGATCTCTTCGCCTTGCGCATCACGCGCCGCAATCTTGAGCTGACGCAGCTTGTGATAAAGCGTCTTCTTCGGCATGCCGAGCGCGTCGCTCGCATCGGCGACGTTGCCGTGATGACGGCGCAGCATATCCTCGATCAGCATGCGCTCGAAGTACGCCATCTGTTCCGCGAGCGTGCCGCCTTTCGCCGCGCCTTTGTTCGGATCGCTGCGTTCCGTCAGCAGACTGTCGCCCGCCAGCCCGAGCACGAAGCGGTCCGCGACGTTCTGCAATTCGCGCACATTGCCCGGCCACTGATGCGTCATCAGCTCCGACACCTGCGCCGCCGACACGATGGGCGCAGGCTGTCCGAACCGGCGCGCGGCCGCGAGCACGAAATGCTCGAACAGCAGCGGCACGTCTTCGCGACGCTCGCGCAAAGGCGGCAGTTCGATCTGCGCGACGTTCAATCGATACAGCAGGTCCGAACGAAAGCGTCCGTCGGCGGATAGCTCCGCGAGATCGGCCTTCGATGCCGCGATCACCCGGCAATCGACGGATATCGATTCGTTCGCGCCCAGCCGCTCCAGCGTGCGTTCCTGCAACACGCGCAGCATCTTGATCTGCAGCGCGACGGGCATCGTTTCGATCTCGTCGAGAAAGAGCGTGCCGCCGTTCGCCCATTCGATCTTGCCGACACGCTTCTTGATCGCGCCCGTGAACGCGCCCGCCTCGTGACCGAACAGCTCGCTTTCGAAAATCTGCTCCGGCAGGCCACCGCAATTGAGCGCGACGAAATGGTTGTCGCGCCGCCCTCCGAAATCGTGCAGGCTGCGCGCGATCAGTTCTTTGCCCGTGCCCGTCTCGCCCGTAATCAGCACCGACACCGACGTATCGGCGAGACGCAATATCTTCTTGCGCACGTCGGCCATCGCGGGCGACTTGCCGAGCACCATCGCCTCGATGCCCTGCCAGTTGTGCAGCGCGGCCCGCAGCCCTTGCACTTCGAGCGTGAGCCGCCGCTTCTCGACGGCGCGCGCCACACGGCCCGCGATATGGTCGGAAGAGAACGGCTTCTCGATGAAGTCGTACGCACCGACCTGCATCGCGCCCACGGCCGTCGATATGTCGGCGTGTCCGCTGATCAGCACGACGGGGATCTGCGAATCGATCGCCATCACCTTGTCGAGCAGTTGCAATCCGTCGATGCCCGGCATCCGCACATCCGATACGATCACGAACGGTGCGCCCGGCGCGACTTCACCGAGCGCCTCTTGCGCCGACGCATACGCGCTGACGGGAAAACCCGCCAGCGCAACCGCCTGCTCGACGCCGAAGCGAACGTTCTCGTCATCCTCGACGACGAGCACGCGAATCTCATCTCCCATGGGCCATCCTCTGCGACGTCGCCGCCGCGAATTCGATAGTGAATTGTGCGCCGCCTTCTGCATCGCTGCGTACGCCGCTGTCTGCGCGATTCGAAGCGGTGATCTTCGCGCCGAAGCCTTCGACGATGCGCGACGTGATCGCGAGCCCCAGGCCGAGTCCATGCCCGCGCGGCTTGGTCGTGACAAACGGCTCGAACAGATGCGCGAGCACTTCGGGCGCGATGCCCGCGCCGCTATCGGCGATCGTGAAGAGCACGCGGTCGCATTCGTCAGGCTCGCCGGCGGCGATGGTGATGACACGCTTCTCCTGGTTGCGCACGGCATCGAGCGCATTGCCGAGCAGATTCACAATGACCTGCTGCAACTGGCTCGACTCCGCCCACACCATCGTCCCCGATGCAATCTTCACGTCGAGTCGTACGTCTTCGTCGCGAATGCGCGCATCGTAGATGAGCCGCGCGTGCGCGACCGCTTCGTTGAGCGATACGGCGACGCGCTCGACCTCCGGCTTGCGCGCGAACGTCTTCAGCTCCGCCGTCAACACGGCCATGCTGTCGACGAGTTTTGCAACGCGTTCGAGATTCGCAACGGCCTGCGCCGGCTGGTTGCGCTCGAAGAAGGTGCGTGCGTTATCGCACAGCGTCCGGATGGCGACGAGCGGCTGATTCAGTTCGTGCGTGAGGCCCGCGGCCATCTGCCCGAGCACGGCCAGCTTGCCCGCGTGCACGACTTCCTGCTGCGTATCGCGCAGACGCTGCTCAGTGCGCTTGCGCTCGACGATTTCCTGCTGCATGCGTTCGTTCGTCGCCGTCAATGCCGCCGTGCGCTGCGCGACGGTGATTTCGAGCTGGTCGTTTGCGCGACGCAACGCATCTTGCGCGTTGAGCTTTTCGGCGATCGTCCGGCGGCGCTGGATCGCGTACAGCGCATAGAGGCCGGCGATCAGGAAAGCGCCCGTCACGAACGCGAGCGCAAGCTGCTGCTGATGCCGCGCGCCCACGACGTCGAGCAGCACCATCATCGAATCGCCCGCTTGCGGCGCGGACCGCGACATCACGAGAAAGCGCGTCGTCTTGCCAGGACGACGCCAGTCGGGAAAGCGGCCGATCCACGCATCGCCGTTCCAGTCGCCGACGCGTTGGTACGGCAGCGCATCGACGTTGCGGCCCGCGTATTGACGCGAAGCCTGAATCTCGCGCTGCTGTTGCGCGGTGATGGGCCGCAGCGCGGTGAACTTCCACGCGGGCACTGTCGAGATGACGACCACACCGTTGCCGTCGATGACCATCGCCGCTTCGCCGGGCGCGCGCCATGCGGATTCGAGCGCATCGACGCTCACCTTCACGGCCGCCGCGCCGATCGGCTTGCCCGCATCGCGCACCGCGCTCGCGAAGTACAGCCCGGGCATGCCCGTGTTCGTGCCGATGCCGAAGAAGCGCCCCGAGCCGCGCGCGAGCGCGTCCTTGAAGTACGGCCGATACGAAACGTTGGTGCCGACGAAGCTGAGCGACTGGTTCCAGTTGCTCGCGGCGATCACGGAGCCTTGCAGGTCGATCACGTCGACGGCGAGGCTGCCCGCATCGTTGTTCACCGCTTCGAGGTAAGTGTCGACGTCGTGCAGCAGCTCGGGCGATGCCCCCGAGCCTGCGGCCAGCAACGCGCGCACGCTGTCCTGCCGTGCGACGATGGCGGGCATCATCTCGAAGCGGCCAAGCTCGCTCTTCAGGCTTGCCGTGTACAGGTCCA
Source organism: Paraburkholderia franconis (assembly GCF_009362735.1). Lineage (GTDB taxonomy): Bacteria > Pseudomonadota > Gammaproteobacteria > Burkholderiales > Burkholderiaceae > Paraburkholderia > Paraburkholderia franconis. The sequence goes on from NZ_WHNP01000022.1 coordinate 5,210, forward strand.
GCCGGTGCGCGCCGACTTCAGCGAGCGCGTCGATCGCGCGGTCCCATGCGAACTCGACGGCCGCCGCAGCCACGCCGAAATACAGCGCGGCTGCGGCGGCCCATCCCCACAACGGTATCCCTCTTATTCTCACGCGCACGTTCAGCCTCATCGGTACGCAATGCCTGTTGGCGAAAGGCGCGTGAGCCGCGCTCGACACCCAGCGACGCCCGCGCCGCGCGTTGCAGCATGGTCGGGCCGCGTCGGGCAACGGCGCATCAACCGAAATGCGCAAGCAGGATCAGCGTCAGCGTGACCACGATCGCGCCGCCAATACGCGTGGCGATCTGCGCGAACGGCATCAGCGTCATGCGGTTCGCGGCCGTCAGAATCGCGACGTCGCCCGTGCCGCCCTGGCCGCTGTGGCAGGCGTTCACGATCGCCGTGTCGATAGGGTACATCTTCAACAGACGCGCAACCACAAAGCCCGTGCCCATCAGCGTCGCAACCGTCGCGACGATCGTCACGATGTTGGCGAACGTGAACGCGGCGATCAGCTTGTCCCACGGCGTCATCGCGACGCCGATCGCGAACAGCAGCGGATACGTGACGGCCGTCGAGAAGAACTTGTAGACGACGAACGCGCCTTCTTGCAGTTGCGGCGACACGGCGCGCGCGAGCTTCACGAGCACCGCGAGAAACAGCATCGCGACGGGCGCCGGCAAGCCGAACATATCGCGGCACGCCAGGCCGAGCAGATAGAGCGTGATCGCCGTGATACCCGCCGCCGCGATATGCGTCACGTCGATATGGCCGGTGATTTCTTCTTTCACGGGGTCCATTTCATCCGTCTCGCCGACCTGCAGACGCCCTTCGCCCGTCAGATGCGGAAAGCGCTTGCCGAGCATGTCGAGCGCGCCGGAGAGCACGATCGCCGTCAGGCTGCCGAGCATCACGGGCGGCAGCACTTGCGCGAACAGCTCGCCTTGCGGCAGATGCATGATCTCCGAGTAGCCGACCGACAGCGGAATCGCGCCCTCGCCCACGCCGCCCGCCATGATGGGCACGACGATATACAGCAGCGTGTGACGCACGCCGAGCCCGAACGCCGCGCCGACGGCCGTGCCGACGAGCGCAGCCGCAATCGAACCGGCAGCGAGCGGCACGAAGATCTTCAGGAAGCCCTGAATCAGCACGCGCCGGTCCATGCTCAGAATGCTGCCGACGATGATCGACGCGATGAACAGGTACAGGAAGTTCGTCTGCTTGGTGAACTCGGTGGTGAGGTGGAGGATCGGCTTCGGCAGCAGGTGATAGAAGGTCAGCGCGGAAGGCACGAAGGTCGCGCAGATCGCGGCGGCGCCGATGTTGCGAAGAATCGGCAGACGTTTGCCCAGCTCGGCGCACGTGAAGCCGAAAAACGCGAGCACGGCGATCGCCATCGATATCTCGCCGGGCACCTTGCCCGTCACGGCGAAGCCTGCGATCAGCGCGAGCAGGATGAAATAAACGGGCAGCGGAATGATGCCGATCCGGTATTCCATCAGCTTCCACCAGCCTTCCGGCCAGAAGCGGGTTTTGCTGTCGGATTGCTGCGCGGAAATCGGCTGCGAGTGGCTCGGGGCGTGGGAACTCGTTTGCAAAGCATGTCTCCTTGATTTGAGTGCGCGGACTATCGCTGCGTCACGCATCGTGATGGCCTCGTGGCCAGTGGGCGGCTATAGCGCAAGGCCCATGCCAGAATCCGGTCGGCGCGCACCGCTCCATCTCATTGATTTGATTGAATTTTTATCGAACCAGAAAGTGCGGACGGCCGCGTCGTTCTGAGATTTCAGAATTGGGCTGATGAGGAGGCCGAGATTTCAGCCATTCGCTAGAATCTCCGCGATGGACTCAACGCGGAGGAACGATGGAAAGCACGTGGCAATTCCAGATCAGGATCACCGTGGCCGACGAACGGGCCAGCGCGTTGCGCGCGGACCCCGCATCGGACAGCTATCCGCCCCTGCGCGAGATCTTGCGGCGGCACAAGGCGTCGCTGAAATGCCAGTTCGACGCATTCGCCGATTACGTCAAGGAAGCGGAAGCGATGGGCACGTCGGCGTACCGGCTATACGAATGGACCCGGCAAACGATCGAGAATCCCGAGAAGAAGGCGAAGTACTTGCGGTCCTTTACCGTGTATGTAGAAGGCCAAGAGGTGTACGACAAGGCGATCGCCGATTCGCTCGCGGCGGCACTGTCGGCGCTGCCCAGCGATGCGGGCATCGAGCGCGTTTTCAAATACGACACCAATCCGGCGAATAATCCGCAGCCGCCGCAAGCGAATCGCGGTTGAATCGCGGTTGAATCGCGGTTGAATCGCGGTTGAATCGCGGTTGAATCGCGGTTGAATCGCGGTTAAGCGACCGGACAGGCGGTCCGCGCGTCCCATTCACGAAAGAGATCTGGCGGACCGACTCAAGCACATCACACAAGCGCGATTTCAACGTCGATATTGCCGCGCGTCGCCTTCGAGTACGGGCAGGTCTGATGCGCGGTATCGACGATTGCTTGCGCGACGTCGCGTGCCACGCCCGGCAGGCTCACGTTCAGGCGCGCCTGCAGAAAGTAACCGCCCTCGCCCGTGCCGAGGTCAACTTCGGCGTCGACGCTCGCGTCGGCGGGCAACGTCACTTTCAGCTCGCGCGCTGCGAGACCCATCGCGCCGATGAAGCAGGCCGACCAGCCCGCCGCAAAAAGCTGCTCGGGGTTCGTGCCCTTGCCGTTCGTGCCGGGCGTCGAAAGCTGGATATCCAGCCGGCCATCCGAACTGCGCGACGCGCCTTCACGTCCACCCGACGTGTGGGTCTCGCCTGTGTAGATTACGTTTTCGATGCGCGCCATAATTATTTCCTTCGCGTGTTGTGTGTGATTAGTGATGCTTGAAGGTCGAGCCGAAGTCGCTAGCGATCACGCGATGCCCCGACTGAACCGCCGAATCCGTCACACCGCCCAGCGCGCCCATGTTCTCGTTGCCCGTCGCTTCGTGGCCAGCGTCTGCAACGATCGCGGCGGCACCTTGCTGGGAAGCCGGCGCGCCCTGGCTCGGGTTGTAGTGCGGCGCGGGACCGTATCCGCTCGCGAAAGCGGAAGCAGAAGCGGCAACACTCGCTGCAACGAAAACTGCGGCCTTGAAGAACTTGCTCATCATTTCTCTCCGGTAGTTGAAGGCCCTCGGTCGAGGGCACTCTGTCTGTCTACAAATCGCTGATCGATGCGGACTGACGCTTTCGCCTCATCATCGCCGACACAACAACTTACGCGATTAAATCGCATGCGATGCATTCTAGGAGAAAACCGGATACATATCAAGCATGCGATTCAATCGCGTACGATCATTTTTTGAAAAATACTTGTATGAAAAGGAGTGCGCGGGGATCGGCATTGGGCCGGGTGCGCGTAAACGTGCAGGGCGGGCGCGGCAGATATGCCGGGCCCGCCCTGCATCAAGCGGATATACGATTATTGCTGCTCGTTCACCGCTCTGACCAGGTTGTTGCGCAGCGTGACGATCGCTTTCTGCATCTTCGAGAATTCATCGGGCGTGAGGCCCGTGGCCTCGACGAGATCCATGTTGAGCGCCTTCTCGCGCAGGCGCCGGCCGCTCTTCGTGAGACTGACGCGCACCTGGCGCTCGTCTTCGGGATCGCGTTGCCGCTCGAGATAGCCCATGCCTTCGAGTTTCTTCAGGATCGGCGTCAGCGTGTTCGATTCGAGAAACAGCTTTTCGCCGAGGCTGCTGACGGTCTGATCGTCCTCTTCCCACAACGCGATCACCGTGATGTATTGCGTATAGGTCAGCCCAAGTTCCTCGAGAATCGGCTTGTATGCCTTGCCGAACGCAAGATTCGCCGAATAAACGGCGAAGCACAGGAAATCGGCGAGCTTGGGATTCGCGGCGTCTGCCTTGGCGGTGGTCTTCATATGCGTCCTCGTCGGCGTGAGACGAATGTTTCGTCAAAGACGTATTATACATCGCATGCGATTTAATCGCTAAAGCTTGACATTGACGGAGGGTTGCGTGTCGACGGTATCGTCAAAGCGATTTTGGCTGCATGATAGGTGCCGATGGACATGGCCTCGAACCGCATCAAGGACACACCATGGATAAATCGACGAACGCGGCGCGCGACTTCATCGTGCGCACGATGACAGCGGACGAAGTCGATCGCACAATCGAATGGGCCGCGATCGAAGGCTGGAATCCCGGCATGCACGACGCCCGCTGCTTTCGCGCAGCCGATCCCGACGGGTTCTTCGTCGGCGTGTGGCGCGGCGAACCGGTCGGCTCGATTTCCGCCGTCGCGTACAACGCGCATTTCGGCTTTATCGGGCTGTATATCGTCAAGCCGGAGTTTCGCGGCAAGGGGCTCGGGCTGCGCATCTGGCAGCATGGCATCGCGTATCTCGGCGAGCGCAACATCGGGCTCGATGGCGTCGTCGCGCAACAACCGAACTATCGAAAGTCGGGTTTCGCGCTTGCGTACAGAAACATACGCTTTCAGGGCATTGCAAAGGCTGGCGTTGCGAGCAGCGCGGCGTTATCCGATGCGCGCGAATTGCCGTTCGCTCAGCTGAGTGCCTACGACCGTTGGTTCTTCCCCGCGCCGCGCGACGGCTTTCTTCGCGCGTGGATCGATCAGCCCGATGCCGTCGCACTGGCGGACGTCGCCGATAGACATATGCGCGGATACGGCGTGCTGCGCCGATGCCGCGAAGGCCGCAAGATCGGGCCGCTGTTCGCCGACGACGCGCAGATCGCCGAAACGCTGTTCACCGCGCTCGTCGCGCATTGTCCTGGCGAAACCGTGACGCTCGACGTGCCCGAGCCGAATCCGGCAGCCGTGACGCTCGCCGCGCGCCACGGCATGACGAGCGTGTTCGAAACGGCACGCATGTACACGAAAGAGGCGCCGGACATTCCGCGCGCGCAGGTGTTCGGCGTCACCACGTTCGAGTTGGGGTAACAGCTTTACCGCTTCTGATCGTAGCGATAGACGCCGTGTCCCGTCTTGCGGCCCAGTCGCCCCGCCGCGACGAGTTCGCGCAGCAGCGGACACGCGCGATACTTCGAATCGCCGAAGTCCTTGAGGAACACATCCATCACGGACAGGCACACGTCGAGCCCGATGAGATCCGCGAGCGCGAGCGGCCCGATCGGATGATTCGCGCCGAGCCGCATGCCTTCGTCGATTTCCTCCGCCGTCGCGATGCCTTCCGCCAGCGCGAAGAACGCTTCGTTGATCATCGGCACGAGAATCCGGTTAACCACGAAACCCGGCGCATTCTTCACGTTGACGGGCGTCTTGCCGAGCCGCTGCGTCAGTTCGCGCACGGTGGCTGCCGTATCGTCGCCCGTCTGCACACCGCGAATCACTTCGACGAGCGGCAGCAGCGGCACCGGATTGAAGAAGTGCATGCCGACGAAACGCTCGGGCTTCGCGAGCGTCGCGGCGAGCGCGGTGATCGAAATCGACGACGTATTCGACGCGACGATCGTCTCGCCGCTCACGATGGATTCGATCTGCCGCAGGATGCGGATTTTCAACTCGACGTTCTCCGTCGCAGCTTCGACGACGATATCCGCGCTGGAGAGGCGCTGATAGTCGGTCGACGTTTCGATGCGCGTAAGCGCCGCATCGCGCGCCGATGCGTCGATCTTGCCCTTCTCGACCAGCTTCGCGAGACTCGCTGTGAGCGTCGCGACGCCCTTTTCGAGCGCGGCATCCGTGACGTCGATGAGCACCACCTTGAGGCCCGCCACCGCCGACACCTGCGCGATTCCGTTGCCCATCGTGCCTGCGCCAACGATGCCTATCGTTTCGATCTTCGTTGCCATTGTTGCTCCTCTCTCTGCTGACTTGTGCGGATTTCCGCGGATTGCTGTCGATGCCTTGCGGCGTGTCACGGCCGATACGATACCTGTTTCTCATGGGCATTCGCATGAAACCAGGCAATGCGAGAATGGCACCGAAAAGAAATGTTGAAGCGAGCGGCTATATCATCGCGGTAATCGATTCATCGAAGGTCTTGCCATGTTGTCCGCCGATCTGAACCCGAAACGAAAACGCGAGAACCCGCTGCTGTGGATTTTGGAGCCTCTCGAGCGAGACCCCGGCTATTCGCGCGAACGATTCTTCAACATGCAGGCCGCCTGGCTCGACGGCTTGCTCTATCTCGCGGTCGCAAGCGGTGAAGAACCGTGGAATGGGCTCCTCGTGTGCACGTCACATGACCGGCAAGCCGGGTTGCTGCGAGCGTACCCGGCGCTCGTCCCGCATCCCGTGCTCGGCAAGTGGCTGTATGTGTCGCAAAGCCATCCCGAGTTCGAAACCGTCGTGCAAGACATGGTCGCGCTCGCGCGCGAGCGCGACCCGCGCATGGGTGTCGTGCCGGGCAAACCCAAGCGGTCGCCCGATGTGATCGAAATGAAGGCGTCAGCGGCGAGAAAAAAGAAGTAGCTGTCGTGCGTTTGCCCGTACGCTCGGGCCTTTTCGCGCAAGCTGGAAGTTGCCGCCGAAGGCGTATGGGATGGGCGGTGGCGGCAGACCGGTAGTTGCATTTTCGTGCGGCAGCGCGAGTCGCCTGCACTTCCCGGCAATTGCGCCGATGCTGATGCAGGCGGCCCTGTCAAATCCCGTGCAATAAAAACTCTGCGGATGCAGTCAGCGCATCGCGACGTGTGGCGCAGCGGACTGTGAACTTGTGAGTCATGCGAGTCCGCCTGCCGTACCGTTTTCGACAGCGATAGTTTCGTATCGACCCACCGCTCAACGATCCGCGCGCAAGACCACCGAAAACGTCACCAGCGCCGAACCCGACAGCACATTCAGGTTCATCACATTGCGCAGCGCATCGACGCCATCCTGCAAGCCATACTCTTTCAGGCTCACGATAATCGGCACACGCGTTCCGACCAGCAGCGCATTGCGTGAGAGCTTGACGATGCGCAGATCGGCGACAAGCGGATTCGATTGCCCCGCAATCGTCAACGTGCCGTTGAGCTGAACATCGGCCGTGCCGCCGACGGGCAACGCATCGAAACGCCGCGCAACGCGCGCGATTGCGCGGCGTCCGCACTCTCGTTGCAGGCGCAGCGATGTGAAGCGCCGTCGTCGCTCCCCTCGCCCTTTCGGGTCCATGGACCCTCGCTCCGGAAAACGCCGTCACGCTGATTCGCGGCACGGCGCGCTTTCAGATCGACGCGCTGCTCGCATTATCGGGAAGTCGTGTAGTTGCGCGCGTCGAGTACGCTGCGGATCGATTCCCCCACGGAAGCACCCGCGCCCCGTTCGCAGAGGTCCGCCCATCGGCTCAATGTTTCGAGATCCGCGACTCCGCTTTCGCAAAGCGCTGCAAAGCGCGCAAGCGCCGCCTCCGAGCCGACGACGCTATGAAACCGCTCGCTGCCGATACACGCATCGAGCAGCACAGCCATGCCAGCCTCGCGGGCTTTGTCGAGAACGTCTTGCATGATGGTCTCCTGCGCAAATCCTTGTCTGCTGATCTGAGAACAGTGGGTCTCATGCGCTTATTCCCCAAATGCCGGAAAAAAAATTGGCCAAATACGCCCGAATAAATTAGCGGCTCGAGTGTTATGTCGATATATGCGCGGCCCTGGAAGGAGTGGCGTCGATGAACGAAGAAGATTTGCCGACCATCCTGCCGACGCTTCTGCCACGACTATGGCGCTTCGCGCTGCGCCTGACACAGAACCAGCACGATGCGGAGGATCTCGTCCAGCGCGCGTGCGTGCGCGCACTCGAGCGTCGGCGCCAGTTGCAGAACGGCACGGCGGCGCTCAGTTGGCTATTCGCGATCGTCCATACCACGTGGATCAACGAGTTGCGCGCCCGCACCATTCGCACCAGGGGCAGCATCAACTGGCGGGATGACGAGATCGAGAGCCTCGCTGATCCGTCCGGTCACACCCCGGAGATCGACCTCATGCATCGGCAGGTAATCGATGCCGTCGAGGCATTGCCGGATGCGCAACGCGCCGTGATGGTACTCGTCGCGATCGAGGGCCTCAGCTATCGCGAAGCTGCGGAAGTTCTGGACGTGCCCATCGGTACGATCATGAGCCGGCTCTCGCGCGCCCGTCTGACGATCGGGCAGCGGTTCGGCGCGCAGCCGTCGGCGGCTGCGCGCAAGGGAGGATCAATATGAAGAATATCGACGACTCGATGTTGATGATGTACGTTGACGGCGAACTGCCGCCGGAACAGCGGGCCGAAGTCGCAGCCGCCATCGCGCACTCGCACGATCTCGGCGCGCGCGTCGATGCGTTGCGCGCGTCGTGCCTGCCGTATCGCGCGGCATTCGAGCGGCAGAGATTGCCACCCGTGCCGGAAAGTCTGGTGCGGCGTGTCGATGAACTCGTCAGCGTCAGCGCCCCGCGGCAGCGCGGCGATGTGCCCCGCAAGGCGCCCGCAGTCCCGTGGCTTGCCGCCGCCTTCGTTGCGGGCGCGGTCATCTCCGGCGTGCTGACGGGCTACCTGGGACCGCTCACGCCGTTCCACCACGAGGCGGTGTCGCCGTGGGTGCGCAGCGTAGCCGACTATCAGGTGCTGTACGGGCGCGAAACGGTCGCGAGCATTCGTGACGATCCGGCGAATACCGAGCAGATCCTCACGGATATCCGTCAGCGCGATGGCATGCCCGTGCGTGTGCCGGATCTGCAGCAGGCGGGCCTGAAGTTCAAGCGCGTGCAGCGCCTGAATTACGATAACCGTCCGTTGATTCAGATCGTGTACCTGCCGGAACGGGGCGACCCTGTCGCGCTGTGTGTGCTGGAGGTCGCGGATTCGCTGCCCGATGAACCCGTACGCGCGCAGCAGGTTGGTCAAATGAAAACGGTCACATGGCGTTCGAACAAGCTTGCTTACGTATTGCTCGCGAAGAACACGCCCGTCGATCTACAGCAGATGGCGCAGAAGATTGCGAATGGCAAAGTGTCGTATCTGTATGGCGATGCGTAGAAGGCTGTCGTTCCGGGCGCCGTCGTTCGACGAATAGAAAGTCGCTACGATTTGAAAATGAAACTCGCAGCAACGTTGAGCCCGCTTTTGCTCACGCGCGCCGGCTCGCCTTTGTCGCGCCGCAGACCCACCGCGCGTGCGCGTTTATCGCCGTTAGCATGTTTAGCACCTACCGACGCGTGACCGTCTGATTTTCGCTCTTCCGACTCCCTAGCGAGCCGACGATAAACAGCGTATGGTTTGTCGCTTGCTCACCCTTCTTCGCGAAACCCGCCAGGACATGGGTTCGCCTGTTTGATGGACGTCATCTGTTGACGAATACGTATGAGGGAGCCACCCATGGAAATGAGCACTGCAGGCTCGCGCTTCGTTTGTACAGCCGCTCTGGCCGCGACTTTTGCGCTTATCGAGGCGGATGCCGCCGCTCGAGAATGCCCTGATTTTGTCGAATTGCCATCGGGGAGCAGTTTCAACGTCGCTCGTCTGATATACGACAGCGGTTCTCCCGATGCGGCACTCCGAAAAGTGCGCCAGATGTTCGCTCGAGCGTCCGAAAGCGGATGCCCGAGATCGGAGAAGCCTGCTGCGTGCGATGAAACTTTGGCGGTTGCAAGAAAAGCGATAACGGCGTTAGAACTTTGCACAGCCGATACCTCTGCTGATGATCCGATGCACAAGCGCGGAAGTATTAGCCCAAGATAGTCGTCGCATGCTCCATCGGTTCAAAAGCTCAACAACTCAAGAGCCGTGAAGGAAAATGCGCACAGTGCGCGTCGACGCACTTCATGCGCCCTTTCAGCCGACCCGCAAAGTAGCCATGTACCGCTGCGCCAGCGCTTCATAAAGCGGTGGCGCAAACAGCTTTGACACCTGGCTGGAAATCAGCGCCGTCGCCATCAACGAAAGCACCAGCGCGTGTCCATTGATCATCTCGATCACGATCACAAATGCCGTGATCGGACTTTGCGTGACGGCCGCGAGATAACCGACCATGCCGAGGGCGATCAGCATCGGCAGTTGCATCTGCCCGAACACCAGATGCAGCGCGTTGCCGATGCCCGCACCGATCGCAAGCGAAGGCGCAAAAAGTCCACCCGGCGCGCCAGGCAGATACGAGCCGATCATCGACGCCATCTTCAGCAGCGGATAGCTCGCGCCGAGTTGTGTGTTTCCTTCGAGCATGCCGCGTGCTTCTGCATAACCGCTGCCAAACGTATGACCGCCGGCCGCCACGCCGAGCGCAGCAATGAACAGACCGCATGCAGCGCCGAATGCCACCGGATGTCCTTTGCGCCACGCTCCGAATCGCGCCGGCATCCAGCGGTCGGCGTTCAGCAGCAGCCAGCAGAACGCACCGCCCGCAATGCCCGTCACGGCGCCCAGCATGACGACAGCGACGGCAAGCAGATCGGGGAAGTGTCCGTCGACTTCGATCGTGCCGAAATACGTATAGTTGCCCTGCAAACCGAGCGAGACGATGCCCGCAAAAATAATCGCCGTGATCAGGACGCCGCTCGTTCTCTGTTCGAAGCTGCGCGTCAGTTCTTCGATCGCGAAGACGACGCCGGCGAGCGGCGCATTGAACGCGGCCGACAGACCGGCGGAAGCGCCAGCAAGCGCGAGTTTGCGATCGAGCCCCGCGCCGCGAATATTGCGGAAGCGCACTGGATAGAAGCGCCGCAAGCTGAACATGAGCGCAGCGCCGACATGTATCGTCGGCCCTTCGCGGCCGATGGTGAAGCCGCCGAGAATCGACAGAAACGACACGACGATCTTGCCGACGAGAATGCGCATGTTCAACAGACGCGGCCCGAGTTCACCGCCCTCATGCAGCGTCGCGATGACCTGCGGAATGCCGCTGCCTTCAGCGCCTGCAAAGCAGCGCCGCGTAATCCAGACGCCGAACGCGGCAACCGCAGGCGTGAGCAGCAGCGGCAGCCACCAGAACGAAGTCGCATAACGCAGAAACGTGGCGTAGCCGAAATCGATCAGCCGCGCGTACATCACAGCAACGAGCCCGGTAGCGATCGCGCCGAGCCAGAACACGCCGTAGTGCAGCCAAAGCCGCCTGCCGCGCATGATCGTGCGTCGGTCGATAAATCCGGGAATACGCATTGAAGAGATCGTCTGGTCGAAGCAAAGTAAGGCAGATTGTGACATAAATGCGCAACCCGCCGCACCGACCCGCATGATCACTCACGCAAGGCTATGTGCCGCTATCGCCGAACACCCAGCCGAACGATCCGTAGTGCGCCTTGTGCTCGGCGGCAAGTTTGAGCAGGCAACGTTCGCCCTTTCGCGTCAGATGCACCTGCACCTGACGTCGATCGCTCGCGTCGGGCTTGCGCGTCACGAGCCCAGCCGATTCGCAGCGTGACACGAGCGCGGCTGTGCCGTTCGGCGCGGCCTGCAGGCGTTCCGCGAGTTCGCCGACCGTGGCCCACTGCCGCCCCTCGAACCCGCGCACGTGCAGCAGCAACTGATACTGAAGCGTCGTGACGCCTGCCGCGTTGGCGATTTCTTCCGACACGCGCAGAAACCTGCGCAATTCGTAGCGGAATGCCGACATGGCTTCCAGTTCCTCTTTGCCCGGAAGAGCGTTTCCGGGTTGCCTGCCTGAACTCATTCGAGGTCCTCGCGGGTTGATGGGCTGACTAGTCACACAGCGCTTCAGTGAGTTCGCCGGCGATGTTCGCGGATCATACACACGATGGAAACGGCCGTGACTACCTGCAATTTGTCTTTCGTGCATCTTTCTTCTTCCTATACTTTGCATGGGCGAGTGGCCGGCGTATTGCCATAAATGCGGCGGCGCCTGTTTCGTCAGATCAATCTGCCTTCGTCAAGGAGGTGGCACATGCAATACGACGAACAGAAAGTGCAGGACTTCATGGCGCGCATGGTCGAAGAGTTCGGTGCAGTAGCGTCCGCGCCGCTCATTGCGCTGGGCGACAGGCTCGGTCTTTACAAGGCGATGACCGAACAGGGCTGGCTGACCTCGGAGCAGGTTGCAGAACGCGCCGGCCTTGCCGAACGATACGTGCGCGAATGGCTCGCAGCGCAAGCCGCATCGGGCTTCATCAGTTACGACGCGGCGACCGCCCGCTACCAGCTCGAAAACGAAATGGCGATGTGCTTTGCAGAAGACACAAGCCCGACCTTCGTTCCGGGCTTCTGCGACTGCGCCGAAGCCATGTTCCGCGCGATACCCAAACTGGAAGCGGCGTTTCGCACGGGCTTGGGCGTCGGATGGCACCAGCATCATCCGTCGCTGTTCAAGGGCACCGAGCGGTTCTTCCGGCCTGGCTACGCGGTGCATCTCGTCGACGAATGGATTCCCGCGCTCGACGGCGTCGAAGCGGTTCTGAAGGGGCACGGCGCGAAAGTCGCCGACGTCGGATGCGGACATGGCACGTCGACGATCCTGATGGCGCAGGCCTATCCGGACGCCACATTCGTCGGCTTCGATTATCACGAGCCGTCCATCGAAAGAGCGCGCGAACTGGCCGGTGAAGCGGACGTCGCCGATCGCGTCACGTTCGAAGTGGCCAGCGCGCAGCAATACCCGGGAAACGGCTACGACCTCGTCGCATTCTTCGACTGTCTTCACGACATGGGCGACCCGACGGGTGCCGCTGCCCATGTGCTGCAGTCGCTCAAGCCCGATGGCTCGTGGATGATCGTCGAGCCCTTCGCAAACGACCGGCTGGAAGACAATCTGAACCCCGTCGGACGCGTGTTCTACTCGGCGTCGACGATGATCTGCACGGCAGCGTCCTTATCGCAGGAAGGCAGAAAGGCGCTAGGCGCGCAAGCAGGCGAAGCACGGCTTAAGGAAGTCGTAACGGCGGGCGGCTTCACGCGCTTCAGACGCGCAACGCAGACGCCATTCAATCTGGTCTTTCAGGCGCAGGCGTAACGGATACGTTGACACAGAAAACCGCCATGAAAACGAGCCGGGCGCGCATGCACGCCCGGTCTCGCTCGCTGCTTTGTCCTTACTGCGACATCGCGCCCGACGCGGGATGATCCATTCCCGTCGAATCGTGCTTCTTCATCTTGTGACTCTTGCTCATCGAATCGTGAGACTTGCCGTCCTTGCTCATCGTTTCGTGAGACATGTTGCCCTTGCCCATTGCGTCGTTTGACATCGCATCGTTCGACATCGCGCCGCTCGCCTGCGCGAAAGCAGCGGATGTACCCATCGCCAGCGTTGCCGCGATTACTGCCGTCATCAGTCGTTTCATTGCTCATCTCCTTGGGGTTGAAAGTGGCATCCGGCAATACCGGAACCAGAAAAACGGGCGGCGCTCACGAACCGCCGAACCAGTTGTAGCCCTGGTCGACCCAATAGCCGCCGGGGTACGTATTGGTGACGAAGATCTCGACGATATGCTTCGGGTTCTTGTAGCCGAGCTTGGTCGGCATGCGCAGCTTCATCGGGTAGCCGTATTTCGCGGGCAGACGCTCGCCGTCGTAGTCGAACGTGAGCAGGGTCTGCGGATGCAGCGCCGTCGGCATGTCGATGCTTTCGTAGTAGTCGTCCGCACATCGAAAGCCGACGTATTTCGCCGTCGTATCCGCGCCCACGCGGCGCAGGAATTCCCGGAACGGCGTGCCGCCCCAGCGTCCGATCGCGCTCCAGCCTTCCACGCAGATATGCCGCGTGATCTGCTCCGCGTGTGGCAGCGCGTATAGCTCAGGCAGCGTCCACACGCGCTGTCCCGTCACGAGGCCGCTCACTTTCAGTCGATAGTCGCCGCCGTTCACATCGGGCACTTCGTCGATGCCGTAGTACGCGTTGAACGGAAACGGCCGCGTGATCTGCGCTTCGGTATAGGTCGGGGCGAGACGGTTCGGATCGAACAGGAGCGCCTGTGCCCGATCGTTCAGGCGCGAGACCGCCATCAGAAACTTGTTGACCGACTCGTCATCGGTGATCGAGCAGCCTGTCAACAGCGACAGGCCACCCAACGTCAACAACCGCTTGCCGAACAGACGGCGCGACGGCATCTCCAGTTCGCGGCGCGCATCCGCCAGAATCGCGGCGCGGTCGAGCTTGATGATTTTTCTGTCGTTGATGCTCATGGCGTGTTCCTCGACAAAGATCAGCGGCCGCGCAGCATCGTCAGCAGCGAGCGCGGCACGAGCGCGACCATCGCGACGTGCACGACGACGAACGCCGCCATCACCGCCATCGCGCAGAAGTGAACAATGCGTGCGTTGTCGTAGCCGCCCATCAGCTCGCGCAACAGCGGAAATTGCACGGACTTCCAGATCGCGAGCCCCGACAGCACGAGCACGACAAGATCGATGACGATGACGAGATACGCGAGCTTCTGCACCGCGTTGTACTGGCGCAGATCCGCGTGCGAGAGCTTGCCGCTCAATGCGGCAATCAAATCGCGCAGCACGTCGCGTGGCGAGAGCGGAAAGAACTTCGAAACGAAGCGCCCGCTCGCAATGTTGAGCGCGAGATAAACCAGCCCGTTGAACACCAGCAGCCACATCGCCGCGAAGTGCCATTGCAGCGCGCCGCCAAGCCAGCCGCCAAGAGTGACCGACGGCGGAATCACAATGTTATGGAACACCGGCGACGCGTCGTAGATACGCCAGCCGGAAAACATCATGATCAGCGCGGCCAACGCATTGAGCCAATGCGTGATGCGCAACCAGAGCGGATGAATCGGCGGGTTGCGCGGTGACGTCTCGCGCGCTGGCGTGAGTGGCGCTTTCATCGTTTCCATGTTGATCACCATGACGGTCGGATACCTGTCAATTCGTTGCCAATGCGCGATTGGTTACAGCGTCGCGCCGATCACGCGCAGATGCGTTCAGCGTTTTTGACCGGCGTGAAAAGTTTCGCGCGCGGTGTAACCGGCAGCCGCGAAAACGCGAACTAGCGTGATAAAGGAAGCGGGTGACGACGATGAACCACGACCGCGCTATAGTGGCGCATCACGGCTTCGGCTGTTCCGAAACGATCGATCTGAGACTGGGCGCCGCGCTCGCGTCTGCGGACGCGGGCTATTCGCATGGATCGTCGACTCGTCGTCTCGCCAATAGGGGAACCATGTTGCAAGACGCGGAAAGCCGCCTGAAAGCGCTATTCGTCAGCGGTCTCGACGGCGATGCCGACGCTTACCGCAGCTTTCTGCAAGCGCTTACCCGGCATTTACGCGGCTACTTGCGCAAGCGCATTCCGAACCATCGCGACGACGTCGAAGACCTCGTCCAGGAGATTCTGCTTGCCGTGCACAATGCGCGTCACACGTATCGCGCGGACGAACCGCTGACCGCCTGGCTGCACGCGATCGCCCGCTACAAGCTGATGGACTTCTTCCGCTCGCGCGCGCGCCGCGAATCGTTAAACGATCCGCTCGACGATCACGCCGACCTGCTCGCCGATACCGACGACGAACCCGCGCACGCGCGTCACGACATCGGCAAGCTGCTCGCACATCTGCCGGACAAGCAGCGGCTGCCCATTGTCCATATGAAACTCGAAGGCTTGTCGGTGACGGAGACGGCACGCATCACGGGCCTTTCCGAATCGGCCGTCAAGGTGGGCGTGCATCGTGGCCTCAAGGCACTGGCTGCACTCATTCGGGGGCTGCGATGAAGACCGACGATCTCATTAGCCTCCTGTCGAACCAGGTGACGCGCGTCGATCGCGAGGCCGTCGCACACCGTTTCATCAAGGCGTTGCTGCTCGGCGCATTGGGCTCGCTGATCCTGATGACCATCGTGTTCGGCGTGCGGCACGATCTCAGCAGTGTCGCGCGCACGAGCATCTTCTGGGCGAAGCTCGCGTATCCGCTCGCGATCGCCGTGGGCGCGATGCTCGCCGTGATGCGGCTCGGCCGTCCGGGCGCCAGGGCAGGTTATACGTGGGCGCTTGTCGCGCTGCCGTTCGTCGCGGTGTGGGTCGCGGGCGCGCTCGTGCTCGATGGCGTGGCGCCCACGGGACGCTGGCCGCTTGTGCTCGGTCAAACGTGGCGCACGTGTCCGTTCAACATCCTGCTGCTTTCCGTGCCGACGTTTCCTGCCGTGTTCTGGGCCGTCAAGGCGCTCGCGCCGACGCATCTGCGGCTCGCGGGCGCCGCCGCCGGCCTGCTCGCGAGTTCGACTGCAACGATCGTGTACTGCCTGCATTGCCCCGAGATGAGCCCGGCATTCTGGAGCGTGTGGTACGCAATCGGGATGTTGATGCCCGCAGGCATCGGCGCGTGGCTGGGGCCGAAGCTGTTGCGATGGTAAGACGCGCCCCATTGCCGGTTCGCACGCTCAAAAGCCCGGGGCGTCTTTCTGGCGCTGACGCGTCCGTTCAATCTGCGCATTGCGCGCGTGTGGTCACGTGTGCTTCACATTGTTGCCGACGGCTGGTCGCTGCGCCGAAGATCAGAAAGCTCGCCGCCGCGAGTATCCACACGCCCGCGCCTCCATACAGCATCACCCAGCCGAAGCCGCGTACGAGCGCGTCATGCGCGGTCTTCTGATCGAGCGCGACACTGTGGCCTGCTGCAATCGCGACGCTCAGCGCATGAATCTGCGCGGCGTCGTGCGCACCCGCAAGCGCGTGTGACAGCGATGCATCGACGCCCGCCACCAATACGAACCCCATCAATGCGATGTTGATCGCGAGCGCGATCATGCGCGCGCTCATGTCGATGCCCGAAGCCATGCCGGCGCGCGCGCTCGGCACGGCGCCCGTCGTCGTGTTCGTCACCGTCGTATTCGTGAGGCCGAGCCCGACGCCCGCGACGACGCAACCGGGCAGCATCGTGATCCAGCTCGCGTGTTCAGCGACGCTGCCGATGCGCATCAGAAAGAAGCCTACGCCGATCGTGAACAGTCCGCCTGGAATCACATAGACCGGGCGATAGCGGTAAGCGAGGCGTTCCGCGACGGGCGGCACCACCAGCGTCGGCAGCGTATAGGCGAGCAGCGCGAGTCCCGCGCGAAGATCGTCGTAGCCGAGTGCATTGTGAAAGTACACGGGCAGATAGATCATGAAAGGCCAGAAGCTGAAATTCATCGCCGCTGAGCCGATCAGCGCGCCCGAGAACTCGCGGATGCGAAAGACGGAGAAGTCGAACATCGGATGCGCACTCATGTTCTCGGCGACGAAGAATGCGATCAGGCAGAGCGCGCTCATCGCGACAATGCCGAGCGCAGGCAGGCTCGTGAACCCGAGGTCCGCGCCCTGCGTGATATAGAAAGCCAGCCCGAACACGGCAAGCGACAGCGTCGCGGCGCCCCATGCATCGAGCGTTTGCGCATGCGGGTCACGCGATTCGCTGACACCGCTCGCCGCGAGTGCGATCGTCGCGAGCGCCAGTGGCGCGTGAACCAGAAAGACCCATTGCCAGCCGGCGAGCGCGGCCGTCGCGCTGCCGACGATCGGCCCGAATCCCAGTCCGATGCCGAAAATGATGCCCCATGCAGCGAACGCGTTGACGCGCTCGCGCCCCTGCTGGAACTGATGCGAAAGCACAGCCACCTGGCAGATGAGCATCGCGCCGCCGCTTGCGCCTTGCAGGAAGCGCCCCGCGATCAGCACGGCCATGTTGGACGCGAGCCCGCATAGCAACGACGTAACGCCGAACAGCGCGATGCTGACGACGAATACACGCTTGCGTCCGAAGCGATCCGCGAGCGTACCCGTCGCCATCAAGACGGTCGTGCAGGCAATCGTGTAGGCGTTCATCATCCATTGGATGTCCTTGAAGTCGCCGTGCAGAAGGTGTTCGAGCGTCGGCAGAATCGCGGGGACACTGGAAATCTCCAGACCGAACATCAATGACGAAAGGCAGGCAGCAAGCAGCGCAAGCGTGTTCTTGCGAAAGCGGAGTGGCGGCATAACGTGAACCCGATGCTGTGAATGAACGGTTAATATATCGGGAACTTCAGTCCCTATTGGCGAGCCAGTTTCCGATGAATGCGGCCATCATGGAACCAATGAGGTGGCGTGATGACTGATCGGCTCGATGGCGTGACCACCTTCGTGCAGGTCGTCGAGGCTGGCAGTTTCGCGCTCGCGGCCGAACGGCTGAACCTGACGCGCTCGGCCGTCGGCAAGGTGATTGCGCGGCTGGAAATGCGGCTCGGCGCGCGACTGATTCATCGCACGACGCGCAGCCAGAGCCTCACCGAAGACGGCCAGGCGTACTACGAGCGCTGCGTGCGCGCGCTCGCGGAACTCGAGGCCGCCGAGGCCGAGCTCGAAGGCGGCCGTCGCGTGCCGCGTGGACGGCTGCGCGTCAGTCTGCCGCTCGCATTCGGCCAACTGTGCGTCGCGCCTGTTTTGATGAATCTCGCGCGCCGGCATCCGAAGTTGCAGATCGACATGTCGTTCAGCGATCGCATGGTCGATCTCGTCGAAGAAGGCTTCGATCTCTCCGTGCGAATCGGCGAACTGCGCGACAGTGCGAGTCTCGCGGCACGGCGGCTCGACGTTCAATACACGAGCATCGGCGCCGCGCCGTCGTATCTCGCGCAGCACGGCACGCCCGTCTCGCTCGACGACATGGATGGACGCGACGGCGTCGTCTATGCACGCGCCGGCGCGCTGGTACCGTGGGATCTGCGCGACGACTCAGGTCAGGTGAAACGCGTGAAGATTCACCCGCAGCTGAGCATGGACGACGTGCAGGCGATCGCGTCCGCGGCCGTTGCGGGCTTCGGGCTTGCGCGCATTCCGTACTGGCTGCTCGCGCGATACGTGAAGACGGGAGAACTGGTGCTGGTCAAGGGACGTTGCAGCCTGCCGCCGCAGGAGATAAACGTCGTATGGCCGCGAACCCGCTATATGCCGTCTAAAACACGTTGCGCGATCGATGCGCTCGTCGAGGACATTCCGGCGATGATCGACGAATGAACGCGGCCGCTTCGCGTGTACGTTGCGAAGCGGCCGCGCTGTTTGCTGCTGCATTTCCACACGGACACACCGGTGTGCTCAAGCACCGACGATCGCGCCATCAAACTCTTCATCGGTTATAAGAGGCTTCAGCGCAATTATTTCCTCTGCTTTGGATAACGATTGTACTTTTTACGGGTCGCGAGCACTGGACCGTTCGCAAAGGGTCCGTTGCCGTTATTCATCAGCAACCTCTGGCCGCTTGCAACAAGGATATAAAACGGTATATATAGTTTTTAACCGCTCGTGACAGACAGGCAACACGACGTCCATTTCGACTTGTCCGTATTCGTTGCAGAGCTTTAAAGCAAAGGAGTTCACCATGCCCGACAAGCATCTTTCCAGTCAGTTCGACGCTGCGCTCGACATGCTTTCGACTGATCTCCTGAAGATGGGCGGCCTTGTCGAACGGCAGATTGCTCGCTGCCTCGAACTGCTGAACACATACGACCCTGCGCTCGTTATCGAGGTTCGCGAGAGCGAGCGACAGGTGAACGCGCTCGAACTCGACATTGACGAAGAAATTCATCGCGTCATTGCGCGTCGACAACCCGCCGCACGCGACCTGCGCCTGCTGATGGCGACATCGAAATGCGTGACGAACCTCGAACGCATCGGCGATGAAGCGCGCAAGATCTCGAAGCGCGCGCGCCGCATCGACGAGACGGGCGCCGCGCCTGCGGCTCGCATCATCGGACTCGAAAAATGCGGTTCAATGGCCGCGTCCGTCCTGCATCAGGCACTCGATGCGTTCGCGCGGATGGATGCCGTCGCTGCTGCACAGGTCGTTCGGGACGATAGGGCCGTCGACGAAACATTCCGCGACCTTGTCCGCACGCTCGTTACGCGGATGCAGGAAGCGCCCGGGACGGTTTCAGTCGCGCTGGATTATCTGTTCATCGCCAAGGCGTTCGAACGCATAGGCGACCATGCGAAAAATATCGCTGAATTCATCGTCTATGCCGTTCGGGGCCGCGACGTGCGTCACGTCCCGCTAGTCGAACTCGAACGCGAGGCATCTGAGACTTGAGGCGGTGACTTCCACGCATGCATGGGCATGCTGGCACTGTTCCGCGAGAGGGCCAGAAAGAAGTCTTGCAATATCTGGTATATCCGCCACTACAGCGTTTTTCGCGCCGATTCATCGAAGCCTTCCCTGGCGGTAGCCGGGAGTCCGATGCAACCATGCAGCAGCCCCCTCGGGATACGCGACCCCGATGTGCAAGCACGATGTATCGGCCAATCAGGACAACCGGCTCGGCGCAGACCAGGCCGTCCAACGTCACCGCTGCACCCGCTCGCGCCTCGAAGCGCAGGACGCCGACAGCGCATGCGTGTTGATCGACAGCTCAACTCACTTCCACCCTTCGAGCCTGAGCGTCGCCCGTATCAGCCGCTGTTCTTCCTGTTCGATTTCCTGAAGGCTTTCGCGCACGCCGTTGATGTGATCCGCGGCGGCCCGATACGCCTGCTCGGGCAACTTGCCCGTCACTGCGTTGTAGAGACGCGCATGCTGCCGGTCGATGCGCTTGCGATGCGGCTGCCGGTGATAAAGATTGTTCACCGACGCGAACACCGAACTCAGCAGCAGTTCCGTCAACGACCGCAACGTGTGCACGAGCACAGGGTTGTGCGATGCCTCGCAGATCGCGAGATGAAACGCGTGATCCAAGCGCGCATGTGTCGCCGGATCGGTTTCGGTGTTGTGCGCGGCGAGCATTTCTTCATAGCGCCGCGTGATCATCATGTAGTCGGCGGGTGTGCCGCGCAATGCGGCGAGCCGCGCCGACTCCGCCTCCAGCATGCCGCGCACTTCGAACAGATCGTAGAGCGTGCGCGGTTGCGACGCGAGCAGATGCATCAGCGGCGATTGCGGCGGCTGCGCAGTCAGATTCGCAACGAACGAGCCCTTGCCGTGCGCCGTCTCGATGATGCCGCGCGCGCGCAGCAGCTTGAGCCCTTCGCGCAGTGCGGTTCTCGATACGCCGAGCTTGTCCGTCAGCCGCCGCTCCGATGGCAGCGCCTGCCCCGACCTCAGTACGCCGTCCACGATCAGGCGTTCGATGCGCTCGGCGACCACATCGGCAATCTTGCGATCGGGTTCGTTGACGTCGTTTTGCGTGCTTGAAATCACTGGTATGACCACTTGATAAGCGAATTTCGCATGTCGACATAATACCGCCGATTCCTTCGTAACGCCGGATCGAACGGCTTCGTCACGGCAATGTCGAGGCAAAAAAACTGGTACGACCACTCGCGGCGTCCATCGACAGCGGAAGGCGAAACGGGAACAATCGGCGGCTACATGGATAAGCGGCGCGTGGAAGCCAGTCCCCGCGCTCATGGAGACACCCGATGAGCTATGCCTACGACGAACGGATCGACGGCACGCTTCCCTCGCATGACAAGGCCACGCTGGTCGCCGAGCTTCAACGCCTCGTGCCCGGCATGCAGCTGCTGCACGACAAGGAAGACCTGCGCCCGTTCGAATGCGATGGCCTCTCTGCCTATCGCACGACACCGATGATGGTCGCGCTGCCCGACTCGATCGAGCAGGTGCAAGCGCTGTTGAAATTCGCGGCCGCGCGCAAGGTGCCCGTGGTCGCGCGCGGCGCGGGCACGGGTCTGTCGGGCGGCGCGCTGCCGCTCGAAAAAGGCATCCTGCTCGTGATGGCGCGCTTCAACCGCATCCTGCACATCGACCCTGAAGCGTCGATTGCGCGCGTGCAGCCAGGCGTGCGCAATCTTGCGATCTCGCAGGCGGCCGCGATTCATGGCCTCTACTACGCGCCCGATCCGTCGTCGCAAATCGCCTGCTCGATCGGCGGCAATGTCGCCGAGAATGCGGGCGGCGTGCATTGCCTGAAATACGGCCTGACGGTGCACAACATCCTGAAGCTCGAAGTGCTGACCATCGACGGCGAGCGTCTGACGATCGGCTCCGAAGCGCTCGACTCGCCCGGCTTCGATCTGCTCGCACTGTTGACGGGTTCCGAAGGCATGCTCGGCATCGTCACGGAAGTCACGGTGAAGCTGTTGACCAAGCCGCAGAGCGCGAAGGTGCTGCTCGCGAGCTTCGACGACGTGGAGAAAGCGGGCGACGCCGTCGCGCAGATCATCGGCGCGGGCGTGATTCCGGGCGGCCTCGAAATGATGGACAACCTCGCGATTCGTGCCGCAGAAGACTTCATTCATGCGGACTATCCCGTCGACGCCGAAGCGATACTGCTGTGCGAACTGGATGGCGCGGAATCCGATGTGCAGGAAGACTGCAATCGCGTCGGTGCGCTGCTGCGCGAAGCGGGCGCCACCGACATCCGCATCGCGAAGGACGAAGCCGAGCGTCAGCGCTTCTGGGCGGGCCGCAAGAACGCGTTCCCTGCCGTGGGCCGCGTCTCGCCCGACTACTACTGCATGGACGGCACGATCCCGCGCCGCGAGCTGGCGCGCGTGCTGCGCGGCATCGCTGAGCTGTCGAACGAATATGGCCTGCGCGTCGCGAACGTCTTTCATGCGGGCGACGGCAACATGCATCCGCTGATCCTGTTCGATGCGAATGCACCCGGCGAAATGGAGCGCGCCGAAACGCTCGGCGCGAAGATCCTCGAACTGTGCGTCGAAGTGGGCGGAAGCATCACGGGCGAACACGGCGTCGGACGCGAAAAGATCAACCAGATGTGCGTGCAGTTCAGCAGCGAAGAACTCACGCTGTTCCATTCGCTAAAGGCCGCGTTCGATCCCGACGGTCTGCTCAATCCCGGCAAGAACATTCCGACGCTGCATCGTTGCGCCGAATTCGGCGCGATGCACATCCATCACGGCAAGCTGCCGTTTCCCGAGCTGGAGCGCTTCTGATGCGACGCGAATTCGATTCAACCGACGACAGCGCGCGCCTCATCGCACAAGTCCAGCGCGCGATCGCGGAGCACACGCCGTTGCGCATTCGCGGCAGCGACAGCAAGCGTTTTCTCGGGCGCGACGTGCAAGGCGAGGAACTCGACACGCGCACGCATCGCGGCATCATCGCGTATGACCCGACGGAACTCGTCATCACGGCGCGCGCGGGCACGCCGCTCACCGAACTGAACACCGTGCTCGACGACGCGAACCAGATGCTGCCGTGCGAGCCGCCGCTCTTCAACGGCTCGGGGACGGGGTTGGGGACGGGGTTGGGAACCGGGTCGGGAACCGGGTCGGGAACGATAGGCGGCGCGGTTGCGAGCGGCCTGTCGGGGCCGCGCCGTCCGTGGGCGGGCTCGATGCGCGACTTCGTGCTCGGCTGCCGCGTGATCACGGGCGATGGAGATCATCTGCGCTTCGGCGGCCAGGTGATGAAGAACGTCGCGGGCTACGACATGTCGCGTCTGCTCGCGGGGAGTTTCGGTTCGCTCGGCGTGCTGACGGAAGTGTCGCTGAAAGTGCTGCCGAAGCCGCGCGAGCGGCGCACGTTCGCGCTCACGCTCGGCGCTGACGAAGCGATGCAGGAACTGTCGGCATGGCGCAAGGCCGCGCTGCCCGTGACGGGCGCGAGCTATCTCGACGGCAAGCTGCATGTGCGGCTCGAAGGCGGAAGCGGATCGGTGAAGTCGGCAGTGGACCGGATCGGCGGCGAAGAAATCGACTGCGCGTTCTGGGATGCGCTGCGCGATCATCGTCTGCCGTTTTTCGACAACGGTACCGACGCGAGGCCGCTGTGGCGTCTGTCGCTGCCGAATGCGACGCCGTTAATGCCGCTGCCCGGCGACGTGCTGATCGACTGGGCAGGCGCGCAACGCTGGCTCAGGAGCGACGCGCAAGCCGCCGACATTCGCCAGCTCGCGCATGCGGCAGGCGGACACGCGACGTGCTTCACGCCATCGCCGGAGCGCGAGCCGTTTCACCCGCTCGCCGCGCCGCTGCTGCGCTATCAGCATCAACTGAAACGCCGTCTCGATCCGAGCGGTGTGCTGAACCCCGGCCGCCTGTACGCCGACCTCTGAAGCGGACGCAATCATGCAAACGAATCTCGACTCTCACGCGAAAGCGCTGCCCGACGCCGCGGAAGCGGAAAGCATCTTGCGTTCGTGCGTGCATTGCGGCTTCTGCAATGCGACGTGCCCGACGTATCAACTGCTCGGCAACGAACTCGACGGGCCGCGCGGGCGCATCTATCTGATCAAGCAACTGCTCGAAGGCGAGCCCGTCAGCGATAAGACGCAACTGCATCTCGACCGTTGCCTCACGTGCCGCAATTGCGAAACGACATGTCCATCGGGCGTCACGTATCACCGGCTGCTCGACATCGGACGCGCCGAGCTGGAGCGCCGCGTCGAACGGCCTGTCGGCGAACGGTTGACGCGCAAAGGCCTGCGCGCGGTGATTCCGCGGCCCGCCGTGTTCGATGCGCTGCTCAAGACGGGGCGCGCAGTGCGGCCGCTCTTGCCCGCTACCGTGCAGGCGAAGATTCCGACGCGCGCCGCCGTGCCCGCGAAGCCGCGCCCGGCGCCGCGTCACGCGCGGCGCGTGCTGATGCTCGAAGGCTGCGTGCAGCCGTCGCTTTCGCCAAATACGAATGCGGCGGCGGCGCGCGTGCTCGACCGGCTGGGCATCAGCGTGACGCCCGTCAGCGAAGCGGGCTGCTGCGGCGCGACCGACTATCACCTGAACGCGCAGGACGCGGGACTCGATCGCGCGCGCCGCAACATCGACGCATGGTGGCGCGCGATCGAAGCAGGCGCCGAAGCGATCGTGCAGACGGCGAGCGGCTGCGGCGCGTTCGTGAAGGAATACGGACACCTGTTGCGCAACGATCCCGTCTACGCCGCGAAGGCCGCGCGCGTGAGCGCGCTCGCGCGCGATCTTGTCGAAGTGCTGGCGGCCGAGCCGCTCGACGCTTTGCAGCCCGCCGACGATGCCGTGGCGGCGCGCATCGCATTCCACTGCCCTTGCACGCTGCAGCACGCGCAGAAGCTCGGCGGCGCGGTGGAAAGCGTGCTCACGCGGCTCGGCTTCGATCTTTCATCCGTGCCCGACGCACATCTGTGCTGCGGATCGGCGGGCACGTATTCGATCACGCAGCCCGAGCTCGCGCAGAAGCTGCGCGACAACAAGATGGCCGCGCTCGAAAGCGGACAGCCGGACGTCATCGCGACGGCGAACATCGGCTGCCAGATGCATCTGGATGGCGCGGGCAGAACGCGCGTGCGTCACTGGATCGAACTGGTGGAGGAAGCGCTCGACGCGTCGAATGGGCAGGCGCGTTCGATGCGCAAAAGCGCGGCCGCCGAGCCTGCGTGAAAACCGCTTAACGCGCAGGCCGCTCAGATGCCCGGCGGCATCTCGGCGAGCCGGTCGGCCGAAGCGCGCAGTCCGCCGAAGATGCGCTCCGCGACACGCGCAGGAAAACCGTCGGGCAACGTGGCGGCGACCTTGTCGATGGCGGCGGGCACGTCCTCGATCAGTCTGCCGATCAGCGTTTCGGCGTCGGGGCCGTAGAAGCAGCGCGATGCCATCGCGTTGAAATTGCGACGCTGGATGTCCTTCATCAGGTAGTGCCGGTTCTTGCCCGCGACGGCCATCGCGAGCTTCGCCTTGTGCCAGGACCACTGGTTGCCGGCGTCGCCTTCGACGGGCCAGATCGACATGATGTCGTATAGCGGCGTGAGCGCGTAGCGCCCGCCCGGCAACAGGTGCACGCTGAAGTTCTTCGCGTGGCCGTCCGGCGCGGCGAGCATCCAGAACAGAATCTGCGTGGTGAGGAACGTCGCGAGGTCGGCGTCGGGCCGCTCCGACTGGCGCAGCACGGCGGCGATGTCGACCATGCCGGGGCCGCCGTCCGCTTCGTACCGCTGATGCGACGGCTTGCCGAGCACCTGGCAAAAGTCCTCTTGCGGCAGCCGCAAGATCCATTGTCCCGAAGGATGCAACCGGCGATCGAAGCGCTCGACGGCCAGCACCTTCTGCTCGCCGAACGTCAGGATGTCGGCGTTCGGCACGGGCAAACCGAACGCCCTGAAGAGCGCGAGACACAGCCATTCGTTTTCGACGGACGTCGTCCAGTCCGCCTTCTTGTTGCCGACGAGTCCCAGCGGCAGCTTGAAGATGTGCGTGGTAGGCGTTGCGCCATGCGGGCGCATCCACTTTCCGTCGTGCCGGAGAAACGCCGTCTTTTCCTGCGCGCCCGCGAGCGAGATACGAAAGTCGTCGTGGTCGCCGCCCGCGCCCGGGCCGCCCGACGCGACGGTGCGCGCCAGCGTCTGTTCGACCTCTTCGTCCGACATCGGCGTGCCGTCGATGCGGTCGTACCCTTCCGGCTGCGCGTCTTCCGGCAGCAGTTGCGCCGCGCCCACGCAGTCGCGTCCGATGGCTTCGAGCAGATCGAAGGCGTCGGTGGTGGCCGTCCTGAAGCGAGTGGCGAGGCGCCGCCGGATCGGCTCGCTGTCGGGCAGCAGGTTGTCGAAGTAGTTGCGAACGCGCTCGCCGCGCAACGGCGCATCGTCGATGCCGAACGACAGCGACAGCGACAGCGGCCGTCCGGCGGATGAAGTCATCCAGCCGCGATCGTACTGAAGCTCCATATCGCCACGCGACGGAATGCGCCACGTGCCGACCCGCAGCCCGTTGGTCCACACCGACAGCGCGCGCGCGTGAGACGGCCGGCCCATGGCTACCAGTCCTCCTTCGACGGCTCCGCGCGCGTGGGCCGCGTCTGCACGGCCAGTTCGAGGCCGTACATTGCCAGCAATGTGAAGAGTTGCGCTGTTGTGATCGAGTCGGGATTGAGCTCCATCGCCGACAGCCGGCTCTGGCTCAGGCCCACCCGCGACGCCGCCTGGGCCTGCGAAAGCCCTTTCGTGCGCCGGGCGGTGCGAAGGATCTGGCCAAGCTGGTGCGGAGTGATCAGCGTGCGTTTCATCGAGGCGGCTTGCGGAATACCTGTATGGCAGGTAAGTGCATTTTACTCGCAAAACGGGTAATTGCAAGATAACTGCTATACGGGTAAATGACGATTAACTGTTTTACAGGTAATGCGTAGTCGTCGCGATTCACCCCTTGCGCGCGGGCGTCCAGGCACCCTCATCATCCCGGAATGTCTGGCGATACCAATCCGGCGGCGAGGCGCAAGAGCCTTCAGATTTCGACTGGTTCGAGGCGCAGGCCGCGCCCAGTCACGTGCTGGCGAGCGCTCGACAATCAACCCGCGCGCGAGAGAAACAGCCGGATTTCGTCAGCGAGCCAGTCGCGCAACGCGCACACCTTGGGGTCGTGCCGGCTCCCGATGCGATAGACGAGGTCATGGCCGCGCTCGGCCTTGAGACGAAACTGCGGGAACGGGGCAACCAGACGTCCGGCTGCAATATCGTCCGCCACGATCACGCTGCGCCCCAATGCGACGCCTTCGCCGCGAATCGCCGCCTCAATGGCCAGGCTCCCGTGGCTGTACGCCGAACCGCGATCGCTACGCACGCTGCTTACTCCCGTCAGCGCGAACCATTGCTCCCAGTTGGCCAGCATGCCGTCCTCGTGCAACAAGGTACAACCGGCAAGACTCGCCACAGACGACAATCCCCCCTTTTTCTCCCGATAGGCAGGACTGCAAACGGGCGTCACGGTCTCTTCCAGAATCCGCTCGGCGAGGACGCGTGGATAGCGACCGCTCCCGTAACGTATCGCCACATCCACCTCTCTGTCATTCAGATCGACATAGGTGTCGGTCACATCGAGATGAACGTCGAGTTCCGGGTGCAGCGCCTTCAGCCAATGCAGCCGTGGCGCGAGCCACTTGTTCGCGAACGAAACGCTGGCGTTGATCTTCAGGCGCGCGACATTGTCATGGGCACGAAGGCGTTCCGCCTCTCTTGTCAGCTCTCCCAGCGCGCGAGTCACGATCAGCAGAAACTCCGCGCCGGCTTCCGTCAGGATGATCCGCCGCGTCAGGCGTTGAAACAGCGCGACGCCGAGATGACCTTCGAGCGTCTTGATATGCCGGCTCACTGCGCCGTGCGTGACGTGCAGTTCCTCCGCCGCCAGCGTCATGCTCAATAACCGCCCCGTTGCTTCAAAGGCGCGCAGCGTTTGCAGAGGAGGAAGCCGGTCGAACATAGATAGATATGCGTGAGTCTCACTCACGTATTATATGACGACAAATGGTTTGTCAGCCGGAGCCGCGGCCCCCAATATCTACACACAGCAGCGGTGGACGCGCCCTTGGCCTGGATGTACCGGCTGGCGCTTCGATCGCGTCCGGGTGGGTGATTTCGTTGTCGTCGGAACCACGCTCGCTTAATCTCTGTCGCGGATTCGCCCCGCGCGCGGCCTCCAAAGCCGGCATCCTTTTCATTGTTCGCAAATCATGAATCTTCTTGCTTTCAAGCTCATCGTTACGCCGCTGTTGCTGTTGGCTGCATCTATGGCCGTTCGCCGCTGGGGCGAGGCGATCGGCGGCCTTCTGGTCGCACTGCCGCTCACATCGGGGCCGATCTCAGTTTTCCTGACGCTCGAGCATGGATCTGCCTTTGCCGCGCAGGCTACGGCGGGGTCGCTGGTCGCGACCGCTGCGCAAGCGGCGTTTTGCCTTGTCTATTGCAGACTGGCGGCCCAGGGATGGCCCGTGGCCCTCGCTGGCGCTTGCGCGACGTTCTCTATCGTCGCCGGTCTTTTACAGCACATCGCGCTACCGGAAACGGGCCTCTTTCTTGTCGCCGTCCTGGCCGCCATGCTTGCGCTCAGCGTCATCCCCAACACGACAGCAAAAGCGGGCAGGCTCGATGCGCCGTGGTGGGATTTGCCGACACGTATGGCGCTCATTGCCGGCCTCGTCGTCAGCGTGACGTTGACCGCGCCTTACGTCGGACCGGAAGCGAGCGGCGTGCTCGCGTCGTTCCCGTTCATGGGGATCATTCTTGCCGTTTTCAGTCATCGCATGATCGGCCACGCAGCCGCGCAGCAAGTGTTGCGCGGCATGGTGGCGGGACTTCTCGCCTTTGCCGCGTTTTTCTATGTGCTAGGCCTGACGTTGACGCGGTTCAATCTGCTTGCCGCTTACGGTGGAGCGATTGTCTGCACGCTCGCGATACAAGCCGTCTCGTTGTACCGGATGCGCGTTCCCGCCACCGTGTCCGCGGAGTCAGCGCGAGTGCGATGAATTAGCAATGTCCGTTTCGCGTTCGAGCAGCTTGACCCGCTGGCTGATGTTGGCGCGCGTCATGCCGGGCTTGCACGCGGCGGCGCTGAGGCTGCGCGACTCGACGATCTCGACGAGCAAGCCGATCAGGCTGAGGTCCATGGCGCGTCACATGACGCGTCAAGCAATCCATCAATCGATCCGGACTGGACAGGCGCGACCCATCTCAGAGGAACGGCGAAATGTTCGCGATCGCGCGCGTTACGTATGTCTCCTTCTCTCCCACTGGCGCAACGTAGTGAATCGCGCTGCGTGCAGCCTCGACGCTCTCCAGACGCGCGATGAACCACGCCGCCAGATACTGCGACGACAGACAGCCGCCCGCCGTCGCGACGTTTCCCCTCGCCACGAACGGCTGGTTCAGCACCGCTACACCCGCTTCTTCGACCCACGGTCTGGTGGTCAGATCCGTGCAGGCCGGCACGCCGTTCAACAGGCCCAGCTTCGCGAGTATTAATGTGCCCGAGCATTGCGCGCCTAGTAGCTGGCGCGTCGGATCGAGCTTCAATTGCGACATCAACGCGGCATCGCCGACAACGTCACGGGTCTGTATTCCGCTGCCGACCAGCACCGCGTCGGCCTCGCATGCGTCCTTCAGCGACGCTTGCGCCTCCAGCACCACGCCGTTCATCGAACGCACCTTCGCGGACGGAGTCGCGATCGACACCCGCCATCCCGGCGTCCTGACCCGGTTGAGGATGCCGAATGCGATCAGCGAGTCGAGTTCATTGAAGCCTTCAAACGTCAGTATGGCGATGTGCATGGCGTCCTCGTGTGGGTGGAGACGTTGTATCACTTCATGGTAAGGACGATAACCAATACAATCAAATAATTGTCATGGATACATTGCGGCATGCCTCAGCCTCGCTACAAAGAACTGGTCGACCGCCTCGCGGCCGACATCCGTGCAGGCCGCCTGCGTCCGGGGACACGTCTGCCGACGCACCGCGACCTCGCTGCTCGCGAAGGTCTGGCGCTGGTCACGGCCACGCGTGTCTACGCGGAGCTGCAAGCAATGGGTCTGGCGAGCGGCGAAGCTGGGCGCGGCACATTCGTCAAGGAGCCTCTTCCACGCGGCGAAGGCATTGACCTGCCTGCGTGGAGCGCGGACGTAGTCGACCTGAGCTTCAACTATCCGTCTGCGCCGGGCCAGACCGATCTTCTCAGGGCAGCGCTGCGTCAGCTTGCGGCCTCGGGCGATCTGGAGTCCCTGCTTCGATATCAGCCGCACGGCGGGCGCGAGCACGAGCGGACGACGGTCGCGCGTCACCTGGACAGCCGGGGAGTGCCAGCAACCGTCGACACCACGTTGCTCGTGAGCGGCGCGCAGCACGGGCTGACGACGACTGCCATGGCGCTACTCGAACCCGGCGACGTGGTGGCCGTCGATGCGCTGACTTATCCGGGATTCAAGCTGGCCGCCGAGGCCAATCGTCTGGAACTCGCGTCAATCCCGGCCGCCGGGCGCGGACCCGATCTGGACGCACTGGCGGCCCTGTGCAAGCGACGGCGAGTACGCGCCGTCTACGCGATGCCGACGCTGCACAATCCGCTCGGCTGGGTGATGAGCGCAACGCGACGTCGGGAGCTTGTCGCTCTCGTTCGACACCACGGACTGATCCTCATCGAAGACGCCGCCTACGCGTTCCTGGCCGAAGGCGCGCCGCCTCCGTTGGCATCGCTTGCTCCGGAGACGACGGTGTATGTGTCGAGTCTGTCGAAGAGTGTCGCGACGGGTCTGCGTGTCGGTTTCGTCTGTGCACCGCGCGAATGGATTGCCAGGCTCGAACGGACGATCAGGGCGACGACCTGGAACACGCCGGCGACCATGACGGCCATTGCGTGCGGCTGGATGGAGGACGGCACGGTGGACCGGCTCGAAGCCGGGAAGCGGCAGGATGCCACGATACGTCAAAGCCTCGCCGCCGAAGTTCTGAACCGGCTCAAGCGGATCAGTCATCCCGCGTCGTACTTCGTCTGGCTTCCTCTGCCGCAGGAGGTTCGCGCGGACACGATTGCGATGGCGTTGATGCGCGAGCGCGTTTCGGTGTCGACGGCCCAGCCGTTTTCGACGTCGGCTCACGTGCCTCACGCCATCCGGTTGGCGCTCGGCTCCGTCGACCTCGACACACTCAGGCGGTCTCTGGAAACCGTGGCGCGGGTCATCGCGGACCATACCTATTGATCGCGACTCGCGACGCCGCGCTCCAGTTCGCCGACGAAGCGACCAATGTCAGCTGTTGCCGTCGTGCCGCGCGATGGAATTGACGATCCGGACCGTGTATCCGAGCGTGCGTCATGTGCCGCTCAAACACAATTGATCGAGCGGTCGAATACCACATACCTCGCCTGCAAGGCCGCAATGAATTCCTTCACCGCATCTTCACAGCCGACTCGCTCGTTGTCGCTCCCCGTTCATGTGAAGCCTTGAATCTTCCAGTTTGTCCCGCAGGACCACTGGGCATCATCGACTATCGCCACTACCCGGCAGTTCGCGCATCTGACTTTGGTTCGGAGAAAGTTGTTGATGATTCTCAGCAACTCGCTTCGACCGATGGCAAATTGCACCATGCGTCTTCCCCGGTGATTGTCGCAAGAATGCTAGCACGGCCACCGAGGTGCTTCGCCGGAAGGGAGAGGCGACAATCAATGGCCATTGACTTCCGATGCAGCGGACACGTCCCCTGATTCGAAAGCGTTGGGCGTATCATTTCGCAGGAGACATCGAACGCCACACGGTATGCGTGGCGTCTCAACGTGGCGCCGCGCAATCTTCCCTGACAGGAGAACGCGATCGCAAGAACAGAAAATGGCAGTCAGGTTCAACGGGAACGCCAGGAGCAGCCGATGCACGTGATAGAACGGGTGCCCACCACGTGCCCACCACTCTTCCTCGCGACGAAGGTCCGTCCGCCGCGCCTGCCCGCCGGCTTGATCGACCGGCCGCGGCTCGTCGCGCTGGCCGACAAGGCAGAATGCAAGCGGCTCACGGTCATCAAGGCGCCTGCGGGGTTCGGCAAGACATCGCTGGCGCTCACGTGGCTCAACCGGCTGACGGCGAGCGGCGCTTTCATCGCCTGGCTTTCGCTCGATATCGACGACGACGAGCCCGCGCGCTTCTTCCATCATCTCGCGCAGTCATTGCGCAACGCGTGTAGCGGCGTCGGCGCATCCGCGATCAGTCTGACGACCGAGGCGTCGCTGCTGCCCACACAGTCGATCGTATCGACGCTGATCAATGAACTGGTCGAGGTCGACGACGAGGTGTATCTCTTCATCGACGACTATCACGCGATCAGCCTGCCCACGATTCACGATGCGATGTCGTACTTCATCGCGAATATCCCGTCGAACACACATGTCGTGCTCTGCACGCGCACCGATCCTCCGCTGCCGCTCGCGCAACTGCGCGCGAAGAACGATCTGCTCGAAGTCGATGCCGCCGCCTTGCGCTTCAACTTCGACGAAACGCGCAGCTTTGTCGAACGCGAATGCCCCGGCGGCCTGCACGCGGCCAGCGTCAAGTCGCTGTTCGCGCGCACGGGAGGCTGGGCGGCCGCACTGCGCATTTCCGCCTCGGTACTTTCGCGTGACGAAGGCAGGTTCGCTCAGGACGTGAGCCCGCTATCCGGCGCTTCGCGGCCGTTCGCGGCATATCTCGAAGACATGCTCAAGCGCCTGCCGGCCGACATGGTCGGCTTCATGCTGCGCACGTCGATACTCGATCGCCTGTGCGCGCCGCTGTGCGAAGCCGTCACGGGCATTGCCGCCGAGCACGGCATGCTGGACACGATCTCCGCACGCCAGTTGCTGCTCGAACCGCTCGACATCGAAGGACATTGGTTTCGCTATCACCATCTGATGAGCGAGTACCTGCTGCGTCGGCTCGAAATCCAGCATCGCGAAGAACTGGCCGACCTGCACCGCCGCGCATGCCAGTGGTACGCCGAACAGAAGCAATGGACGGACGCGGTCAAGCATGCGATAGCCGCGGGCGACATGGAACACGCCGTCTCCCTCGTGGGCCACTGCGCACGGACGCTCGTCGCGAAGGGCGACCTGCTCACGCTGCTCGGCTGGCAGCGCCAGTTCCCGGCGCATCTGATGCGCGGGCAGATCAAGGTCACGCTCGCGATTGCATGGGGCATGGCGCTCGCGATGCGTTTCGACGAAGCGCTGACGATGCTCGACGACATCGAGCGCGACGCAAGCGCAGTCACGGACGAGACCGCAGAAAAGATCGGCTGGGAATGCCGGGCGATCCGCTCGGTGATCGCCGGTTTGCAGGATGATGCGCCGCGCGCACTCGGGATCGCGCAACGCTGTCTCGAGCATCCGCCCATTGACAGCTGGACCACCAACGTCGCATCCAACGTCGTGCGCTTCGGGCACTGGAAAGCTGGCAACCTCGGCGCGCTGTATGCAACGCCGTGGATTCCCAGTTCCATCGACGAAGACCACCGCAACGTGTTCGCGTCCGTCTACCGGCTGTGCCTGCTCGGTCACGCGGAGATGCAGCAGATGCACTTCGTGCTCGCGGAACGCTACTTCACCGAGTCGATCCAGCTCGCCGAGCGACATTCGGGCCCGAAGTCCATTGCTGCCGCGCTATGCACGCCGATGATCGCGCAGATCTGGTATGAGCAGGGGCGGCTCGACGAAGCCGAAGCAATGCTCGTCGACCTGATGCCCGTCATCGACCTGGCCGTTCTGCTCGACAGCACGTTCTTCGCGTATCGGGTGCTGGTGCGCGTCGCCATCTCGCGCGCCGACTTCGAGCAGGCTTATGCGCTGCTCGATCACGCGCAGGCACTCGGCTATACACGGCGTTGGGACCGGATGATCGCGGGCGTCCACGCAGAGCGTGCACGGCTCTATCTCAGGGAAGGCAGGGTCACGGAAGCGTCGGCATGTGTCGCCCAGCTGGATCAGCTGGTGGACACGCGCGCCGCCGCTTCGAAACCGGCGTCACCGGAGATCGAAACATTCCGCGCGGTTGCGGTGGCGTCGCTGGCAATGGCGCAGCACCGGACAGACGAAGCCGTCGAGTCGCTCAAGTCCGCGTTGCGAAGCGTCGAAAGCCGGCACAACGACTATCTCGCGTTGCGCCTGCGCACTGTGCTCGCGCTCGTCTGGCAGCGTGCGAACGAAGAGGCGCGCGCAGTCGAGATCTTTCGCGACGTGCTGAATGCCAATCACGAAATCTATCGCTCGATTCTCGACCAGGGGCCGGAAATCGGGCTGCTGCTGCGAGCAGCGCGCGACGACACGCGCGCCGCATCAATGACGAAGGACACCATCGCCTATATCGACCGTCTGCTGGATGGCTCGCGGACGCTGTACGAGCCCGGCGCGACGCCGGACCGCGACACCGGACGCGAGCCGTTGAGCACGCGGGAACGCAGCATCGTCGAGCTGATCGCGCGAGGGCAATCGAACAAGGAAATCGCGCGCACGCTCGGGATCGCGCCTGAGACTGTCAAGACGCACGTGAAGAACATCTTCGTGAAGCTCGATGTCGACAAGCGGGCGCAAGCCGTTGCGCGCGCGCAGGCATTGGGACTGGTTGCGGCTGGCTGAAACAACGCGATGAAACAACGCGTCTCATCGCGCGACGCCGGGTGTGGCCGCGTGAATCAGCACACCCATCATGCCGCCGACAAACGCCGTTGATCCGCACGTACTGCAAGTCGCGACCGATTTCGGCTTCGATCTTCCGGCTCACTTCACCTGCGTTCCAGCTTTTGCGACGTGTCAGGCGAACTGCTCGCGCAACCACTTCTTGTTCGTCTTGCCCACACTCGTCTTCTGCAGCACGTCGACGAACTTGACGATCTGCGGAACCGCGTACTTCGAGATCTGCCCTGTCTTGCTGAAGCCCATCACGTGCTGCCGGATGTCGTCTTCGGTGACCACCGCGTCCTGCCTGAGCACCACGAGCGCAACGGGACGCTCGCCCCATTTGTCGTCCTTGATGCCGATCACCGCGACTTCCGAGACGTCCGGATGCAGTGAAATCAGGCTCTCGATTTCGAGCGAAGAAATCCACTCGCCGCCCGACTTGATGACGTCCTTGATGCGATCGGTGATCTGGACGTTGCCGGAGGTGTCGATGTTCGCGATGTCCTGCGTATGCAGATAGCCGCCCGCCCACAGTTGCGCAGACGCTTCCGGATTGTTCAGATAGCCCTGCGTCAGCCACGGCGCGCGCACGACGATTTCGCCGTATGCGTTGCCGTCATGCGCGACATCTTCCATCTGTTCGTTGACGATGCGCAGCTCGACGAGCGGCACGGGATAACCGGTCTTGCAGCGCAGGCGCACTTCTTCATCGAGATCGAGCGGTTCCGTGTGCGGCTGGAGTTGTGCAAGGCTCAGCACGGGGCATGTCTCCGACATGCCATAGCCCGTGAATACATCGATGCCGCGATCGAGCGCGGCGCGCGCGAGACCGTGCGGCAGCGCGCCGCCACCGATCACGACCTTCCATTTGCTCAGGTCCACATGCTTCGCTTCGTCACACGAAAGCAGCATGTGCAGGATCGTGCTGACGCAGTGCGAAAACGTGACGCCTTCGTCGCGCACCAGTTGCACGAGACGCTCGGGCACGTAACGGCCCGGATAGACCTGCTTCACGCCCAGCACTGTCGCGATATAGGGCATGCCCCACGCGTGCACATGGAACATCGGCGTGAGCGGCATGTAGACATCGCCGCGATGAAAGCGCTGACCCGATACCGGGCTCGACAGCGCGGCCATCAGCGTGATCGTGTGCAGGACCAGTTGACGATGCGAGAAGTAAACACCCTTCGGCAAGCCCGTCGTTCCCGTCGTGTAGAACGTCGTCGCGCGGGTGTTCTCGTCGAAGTCGGGAAAGTCGTAGCTCGTTGCGCCCGCCGCGAGCATCGCCTCGTATTCCGTCGCGAACGGGATGGCGTGCGCGCACGCGTCGCTGCCCGGTTCGTCGATCCATACGAACGTGCGGACCGTGTGAAGCTGATCCTTGATTGCTTCGACGACAGGCAGGAAATCGCTGTGAACGAACAGCACTTCTGCGCCCGCGTGGTTGATCGTATAGGCGATCTCCGCTTGCGACAGCCGCACATTGACCGTCTGAAGCACGGCGCCCATCATCGGAACCGCGAAGTATGACTCCAGATAGCGATGACTGTCCCAGTCCATCACGGCCACCGTCGTGCCGTGGCGCACGCCCAGTTGATGCAGACCGTTGGCGAGCCGTGCGATGCGTTCGCGCATCGTCGTGTAGGTCATCCGCAAATCGCCGCGGTAGACGATTTCCTGGTCGGGCGCCTGAACGAACGGCGTGTGCAACAGATGCTTGATCAGCAGCGGATAGGCGTAAGGGGATGGCGTCGAATCGCGCCCGGCGTCCTGCATCGATGTCTCCTGAAATCGGGTGATGAGTCGGGTAGGCACAGGTCCGTCGATGCGTGTCGCGCCTGGTGCATCCCGAGTGAGACCATCATCGAATTGTCCGGAGGGAAGCAACATCCCCTGAACGGGGGAGCCACAGGACGAGGCAGCCTGGGGAAAATGCGGCTTGAGAATGCATGCAGCGGGGTCTTGCCGGATCGCGAGACGGGGCGGCGCAGCAGCAGGCAGGCCGGCGCCCGCTGCGATGGCGCTGCAAACGCGGTGTCAGGAGCGAAGGCGGGACTGCCGCTCGTCATGCACGCCGACATGCTGCCCGTGCAGTGGGTGAAACTGCTGCTGAATCTGAACAATTCAATCAACGCATTGGCAAACCGGCCGTTGAAGGAAGAGCTTGCGCAACCCGCGTATCGCCGCTGCCTCGGGATGGCGCAGTCAGAAGCGCTCGCACTGCTCGCGCGGGCCGGCATTCGTCCGGCCCGCTCGACGCCCGTCCCGCCCGCGTGGATGCCGCATTTCCTCGGCCTGCCCGATGCACGGTTCGCGCGTCTCGGTCGCGCGATGCTGACCATCGATCCGCTGGCGCGCTCGTCGATGTCCGACGACCTCGAGGCGGGACGCGCAACGGAAGTCGACTGGATCAACGGTGAAGTCGTGAAGCTCGCGCGCCGTCTCGGGCTCAATGCGCCCGTCAACAAACTGCTTTGCGAACTCGCGCACGACGCCGAGCGAAGCAAAGTGCGTCCTTCGTGGACGGGCGACCCGCTGTTGTCCGAACTGCGCGCTGCATCGAGCGGCGCTTTGACAAAAACCCAGCTCTTGCCTGCGTAGCGGGTAGCGCTTTCATCGACTCACATGGCGCTCATGACGGACACGTCCGAAGCAATGCGGACAAACCTGTGGTTCAGCTCTTTGCCGCTTGCAATGCAAGAGGCGCTCATGCGCCGGTGCGAGCCGATGACGCTACACGCCGGCGAGTATGCGTTCCGCTGCGGCGATGCGCCCAACGGATTCTTCGGCCTCGAACGCGGCAGGCTGAAGGCCTGCACGCTTCGCGAAGACGGCAAGGAAGCGATCCTCGCCGTCATCGAGGCCGGCAACTGGTTTGGGCAAACCAGCATGGCCGCCCGACACCCGCGCCTGCGCGATGTCGTCGCGCTCGAGCGATCCAGCGTATTCGTCGTCCGGACACGGGCCTTCGACGAGTTGATGAAGAATCAGGCCTTCTTCCACGCGATCGCCGGGTTGCAGTCGATCCATATGAACTGGCTTTATCGCATGGTCGAAGATGCGACGCTGCATTCGACGCGTGCGCGCATTG
The DNA here is from genome assembly GCF_009362735.1 of Paraburkholderia franconis. Lineage (GTDB taxonomy): Bacteria > Pseudomonadota > Gammaproteobacteria > Burkholderiales > Burkholderiaceae > Paraburkholderia > Paraburkholderia franconis. The sequence goes on from NZ_WHNP01000022.1 coordinate 43,006, forward strand.
CCCGCCGGCTGCTACTGCTCGCGTCGGGCGACGTGACCATGCTGTCGCAGAGTCGCCCGGATGTCGAGGTCTCGCAGGACACGCTTGCGATGATGCTCGGCATCACGCGCCAGACACTCTCGCTGGAACTCAAGGCGATGGCCGAGAAAGGAGCGATCGCTCTCCGGTATGGTCGAATCGAAATTTGCTCGAAAGACGTGCTGTCCTCTTTTCAGGAATGACAACGATCGCTCCCGCCCGCGTTCCACTAGCCTAGAACATATGACGCAACCCGGCCATGATGCCCAGTTGCGTCGTACCGAACGCGGAGCTCAAGCCATTGATGCCCTGGAACTGCGCACCGACCATTCCGCCGCGATAAAGCGAGTAGTCGACTTCGAGATAAGTATCCGTGCGTTTCGACCAGTTGTAGTCCGCAAGCAACTGGAATTGCGTCGAGTTCCCATCGGCGGACTGTGTCTTTCCGGTCTGGATCGTGCGCCACACGTTAGCCGAAAGATGCGTTGCATCGCCTACCTGCTGCGTGACTCCGCCAAAGAACATTTTGCGGGAACTGAACGTGTTGAACTTCAGCGCGGTCAGTTCCGGCTGGCTAAATGGTCCATTGGGGAAATTGCCGACGAAGCCATTGTCCTGCCGGTTCACCGCCCAGCCGGCCATCAGCGTGGTATTGCCGAATGAATATGAACCGCCCGCCGTCCACGATTTGAGGTGCGCCGACGAGTTGACCGCGTCGCGCGAATCAAGGTATGCAGCACCAAGGCGCAACGGCTCGCCAGGCAAATAGAGAAGCGACGCGCCAATCTGACTACCCGCACCGAACGCGCCTGCATTGCCGCCAAACGCATACGACACCTCGGCTGTCAGGTATTGCCATCGCGCGGCGTACTTGACCATGTTGCTGGTCCATACGCCCTGCGCCATCATGACTTCCGGACGAAACTGATAGAAGGTCGGCAACCATGGATTAGTCACGAAGGCGCTCAGTACCGCATCAGAAAGCGGATTGAGCTGACGACCCATCGTCAACTTGCCATAGCTGCTGGATTGCAGGCCAACGAGAGCCGTATTGAAGAAGGGATAGGCCGGATCGATTACACCGGAGTTCGGGAAGAAGCGATCCTCGAGCTGGAACACGACCTTCGTGCCGCCGCCAAGATCTTCCGTTCCCTTGAATCCGAAAGTACTCTCTGTCGCTCCGCCGTTAGCGAGTCGAATGGCTGAATCGCCATTCAGGTTGGCGTGAGTCGTGTAGCGAATGCCAGTATCGACAACGCCATAGAAAGTCACCAGTGATTGCGCACTCGCTGGGACGGCGTAAAGCGTGGCTGTCGATATGACGCCCGCCAATATGCCGCCTCTCCGGGCGGTTTTGCAGAACACTCTCCTTACCTTCATCATGCTGCGTCTCCAACCATTATGATTATGTTGTACTGCGTAATATATGTTCGAATTCGACGGCAATTTCATCGCAATCGGGACTGGCTGCAATCAGGGCTTCGCGCCACACCCATACGTTGCCCGGAAAAAATCGCGGCAACTGCCAGAAAATTTACAATTGGCGGCGGGCGCTTCCTGAGACGCCGAATGAGATCGGGTGATCACCGGCTTTAGGCCGTCACTTGGCCGCAATGGAGAATCTTGCGGGCCGCTTCTAAAATCGGTGTAAAGACAAGGCAATGCTGTCTCTCGAAGGCCGCATCTCCGATGAAGTGCGGATGGCGCTCACGCCAGCCTCAGCCGAACCGGTCGGGCAACTGAGAGAAACGTTCGCGGTGCTGCAGGACCTGCGAGCCGAGCTCGCAGTCGCCGTGCAGTAGCGTCGATCGACATCGCGCTGCGCGCGCCGGAACACGATGCGCAAGTTGCGCAAACCGCTAGCTGACACACATCGGCGCAACGAACTTCCACGTCCGCAGATACTTTTTCTCGCCTCAGGCATCATAGGTAGCGTTTCCTCGAACGCAGCATGCTGCGCACTGGAGGCCGGATGAAAGGTAGACGCATATTCGTTGCAGGCGCGACCATCGTCGTTCTTGCGCTCGTGACTGCATACGGTGGCCGCGCCGCGCATGCGTGGCAATCCCGCCTGGAACCCGTGTCGATGCCCTCGGCGCCCGCCGGCGATGCGGCGGCCGTCGCGAGCGGCGCGAAGCTCGCGGCAATCGGCGACTGCATCGGCTGCCACACCGCGCCCGATGGTCAACCGTTCGCAGGCGGACTGCCATTGCAAACGCCGTATGGCGTCATCTATTCGACCAACATCACACCCGACAAGGACACGGGCATCGGCCTCTGGTCACTCGACGCATTTACGCGCGCGATGCGGCACGGCATTTCGCGCGATGGCCATCTGCTCTATCCCGCGTTTCCGTATCCGCACTTCACGCGCATGAGCGACCCGGACATCGCATCGCTCTATGCGTGGTTGATGAGCCGCGAACCCGTCAACGCACGCACGCCGAAAAACGAGTTGCAGTTTCCGCTCGGATTCAGGCCGATCATGGCCGCGTGGAACCTGCTGTATCTGCATCCCGGTCCCGACGAACCATCGTCCGGCACTGCCGATCCGGAAGTCGCGCGCGGGCGCTATCTCGTCGACAGTGTCGGCCACTGCGGCGCATGCCACACGCCCCTCAACGGCCTGGGCGCGGAGCAGCGCGACAGCGCATTGCAAGGCGGCACGATAGAGGGCTGGGATGCGCCTGCGCTGACGAATCTCTCGACGCGCCCCAGGGCCTGGACCCAAGCGCAGCTCGTCGGCTACTTGCGCACGGGCTTCGCCAGCGAACACGGCGCGTCGGCCGGTCCGATGCGCCCCGTCACGCGCCTGCTCGCCGACGCTTCCGCAGAGGACGTTCAGGCGATCGCCGCTTATCTGATCGCGTTGCAGCCGAATGCGCGCGCTGCGCCAGGCGATGCGCCCGCTTCTTCGATGAATTCCCCTTCTTCCATCTCGCACGTCAGCGTTGCGGCCCAGCCTGGAAACGGCGCGAGCCTGTTCGTCGCGGCCTGCGCATCGTGCCACGGCGACAGCGCGCCGATATCGGGCGGTTCGGGTCATCCGTCGCTGTCGCTGGGCACGGCCGTCAATGCCGACAGCCCGCGCAATATGGTCCGTATCATCCTCGATGGGATCGACTGGGACGACACCGCCTCAGCGCAGTTCATGCCGCCGTTCGCAAGCACCTTCACCGATGCGCAAATCGCCGATCTCGCGAACTACACGCGCACGCGCTTCACCGCACGCGGCCAATGGCCCTCGCTCGATGCCGACGCGGTCGCCCGTCTTCGAAAGGAAAGCCCACAACGATGATCACGCTCAACGTCAATGGAGTCAGTCACACACTCGATGTCGATCCGTCCACGCCGCTGCTCTATGTGCTGCGCAACCAGTTGCAGCTGAACGGCGCGAAGTTCGGCTGCGGACTCGGCCAATGCGGCGCGTGCACGGTCAGCGTCGGCGGCGCAGCCGTATTCTCGTGCCTGATGCCCGTCGTGGCCGTCGGCGAACGGCCGGTGCGCACCGTCGAAGGGCTCGGCACGGCGGAGCATCCAGGACGGCTGCAACAAGCCTTCATCGATCAGCAAGCCGCCCAATGCGGCTACTGCATCGCGGGCATGATCATGCGCGCGCAGACGCTGCTCGACCGAACGCCGCATCCGACCGACGAACAGATTCGCCGCCACATGCAGCCCAATCTGTGCCGCTGCGGCACGCATATGCGGATACTCGCCGCGATCCGCGAAGTGGCGGCGCCTCCATCGCAGGCGGACGACGGAGCGAAGTCATGAGCAACGATCACCGCTATTCGACCGCTTCCGATGGCGCGCCAAGCGATGCGGGACGGCGCCGCTTCCTCGTCGGTGGCTCGCTGATGGTGAGTTTCGCGATCGTGCCCGGCGCGGCCGCGCTCGCGCAGACCACGACGGAAGCGGGAACCTTCAACGCAAGTGCCCCGAAGCTGCCCGGCAGCCTCAAGACCACGCCGTTGCTCGATGCGTGGATCAAGATCGATCCCGACGGCCGCGTGAGCGCATGCACGGGCAAGGCGGAGCTCGGTACGGGCGTTCGCACGGCCCTGTTGCAGCTCGCCGCGGAAGAACTGGACCTGTCGCCGGATGCGATCGACCTGATCACCGCCGATACCGGCGCGACGCCGAACGAGGGCTATACGGCAGGCAGCCACACCATGGCGGACAGCGGCACCGCGATCCTCAACGCGGCGGCTCAAGTGCGCGCGCTGCTCGTCGCGAGCGCGGCCTCGCAGCTGGGTGTCGACGCATCGATACTCACGACGCGCGATGGCGCGATCGTCGCGGCGGATGGGCGCCGCATCACGTATGGCGAAGCCGTCCGCCATGCGAACCTGCATCGGAACGCGCAGCCCGATGCGCCGAAGAAAGCGCCCGCGCATTACGCGGTGATCGGCCGCACGCTGCCGCGCGTGGATATTCCCGGCAAGGTGTCGGGTGGATCGAGCTATGTGCAGGACCTGCGTCTGCCCGGGATGCTGCATGCACGTGTCGTCAGGCCGCCGGCTTATGGCGCGACGCTCGCTTCCGTCGATACCGCGCGCGTCGAAGCGCTGCCCGGCGTCGTCAAGGTCGTGCGCAACGGCAGCTATCTCGCCGTGGCCGCCGATGACGAATGGCGCGCGATCGTCGCGATGCGCGAGCTGATGCTCGCCGCGCAATGGCAAGCCGGGCCGCCTCTGCCCGATCCCGCGAAGATTCACGACGTGCTGATGAGCCTGCCGGCGCAAGAGATCGCCGTGGCCGAACAACACGCTTCCGCCGCCGCGCCGGCGACGACGCTGCGAGCCCGCTATTCGAAGCCCTATCTGACGCACGGCTCGATCGGGCCATCGTGTGCCGTCGCCCATCTGGACAACGGCATGATGACGGTGTGGACCCACACGCAGGGCGTCTATCCGCTGCGCGCGGGCCTCGCCGAACTGCTCTCGATGCCGCGCGACAAGGTGCGCTGCGTGCATGTCGAAGGCTCGGGTTGTTATGGCCATAACGGCGCCGACGACGTCGCCGCGGACGCAGCGCTGATCGCGCGCGAGCTGCCCGGACGTCCCGTTCGCGTTCAGTTGATGCGCGAGCAGGAACACACGTGGGAGCCTTTCGGCCCCGCGATGATCGTCGATGCGAGCGCATCGCTCGACGCCGGTGGCTCGATCGTCGACTGGCGTTACGAGCTGTGGAGCAACACGCACAACAACCGCATCGAGAATGCGGGTCGTCTGCTGGCTGCGCAACTGCTCGAACATCCGTTCACACCCGCGCCGCCCAAGCCGATTCCGATGCCCGAAGGCGGCGGCGATCGCAACAGCATTCCGCTTTACCGTGCGCCGAACCTGCATGTGCAGCATCACTTTCTGCCCGACATGCCGATACGCGTGTCCGCGATGCGCTCGCTCGGCGCGCACATGAACGTATTCGCGATCGAGAGTTTCATCGACGAACTCGCCAGCGCGGCGCACGCCGATCCCGTCGCGTTTCGCGTCAGGCATCTCGACGATCCGCGCGCACTCGATGTCATTCGGGCGACGGCCAAACAATTCGACTGGCAACCGCGCGCGGCACGCATCGAGAAAACGGGCACGAGTCCGCGCGGCACCGGCTTCGCGTTCGCTCAATACAAGAACCTGATGGCATACCTTGCGATCGCGATGGAAGTGACCGTCATGCGCGATACCGGCGAGGTTCGCATCGAGCGCGTGGTAACAGCTGTCGATTGCGGACAGATCGTCAATCCGGATGGCGTGCGCAATCAGATCGAAGGCGGCATCCTGCAGACGAGCAGCTGGACACTGTTCGAAGAGACGCGTTTCGACAACCAGCGCATCACGAGCGCCGACTGGAGCACGTATCCGATCATGCGATTTTTATCGGTGCCGAAGCGCGTCGAGGTCGTGTTGATCGATCGTCCGGGCTTGCCTTTTCTCGGCGTGGGAGAAGCGGCGCAAGGTCCGGCCGCTGCGGCGCTTGCGAATGCGATCTGCGATGCGACGGGCGTGAGAATGCGCGAGTTGCCGTTGCTTGCAGCGCAATCGAAGAACGCACTGAAAGCGTAGCATGTGGGTTTGCAATCAGCCCCGGCGTCCCGGATTGCGCTCGTCGAGCAGGCCATCGCGCCGGTCGAGCAGATAGCGCGCACGTTCGATGCCCGCGCGAAGTGCTTCGGCGCGAGTCGCCCAAAACGGGACCGCGCTTTCTGGCGCGTCGAGTTCCACTTGTTGTCCGTCGCGTTCGACATCGATCGCAGGTAGCCAGTTCTCACCGTCCTGGCTCGTCGCGCCGACCGTCACCGTATAGCCGTGGTACTCATAGCATGCGCCGTCGGCCGAGGTCATGGATGGGTTCATGAGTCGTCACCTCATTTGAAACGGGAGCCTGCTTTCGGCGAGCAAGCGGTGTGCCCCTCGCAAAAGTGTCGCGACACTAAGGGTTTGTTAAGAAAACATCGCGTAGCCTGTCGCCTTGCGCTGCTGGCAGCTCGCCGATTTGCGCATTGGTTCGACAAGCAGTCGACGATAGCAACCGGCGAATCCTGTAATTTCAACCACCGTGCCCTAACTGAATTTCACGCTAAAGCCATGGAAAAAACGAACAACGCGATAGTCAAGGTTCCCGAAGTCACACTAGCGTTCTGGATCATCAAGATCGCCGCAACCACGCTCGGCGAAACGGGCGGAGATGCCGTCTCGATGTCGATGAACCTGGGTTATCTGATCGGCACGATCATCTTCGCCGCGATATTTCTCGTAGCGGTCGTTGCACAAATGAAAGCGGAGCGCTTCAGCCCCGCGCTGTACTGGGTCACGATCATCGCGACCACGACGGTCGGCACGACACTCGCGGATTTTGTCGATCGATCGCTCGGCATCGGATATGCGGGCGGCAGCACGCTGCTCGTGTTCCTGCTGCTCGCCTCGCTCTTCATCTGGTACCGCACGATGGGTTCGGTATCCGTTACGACAGTGTCGTCGAGCAAGGCCGAAGTGTTCTACTGGGTCACGATCATGTTCTCGCAGACGCTCGGCACCGCGCTGGGTGACTGGACGGCCGACACGGCAGGCGTCGGCTATTCCGGTGCCGCGCTGATCTTCGGCGGATTGCTGCTCGTGCTCGTCATCGCCTATTACGCAACGGAGATTCCGCGGACGCTGCTCTTCTGGGCCGCGTTCATCCTGACCCGGCCGCTCGGCGCCGTGGTCGGCGACTTCCTCGACAAGCCGATCGCCAACGGCGGTCTTGCAATGAGCCGGTATAACGCGTCGATTGCGCTCGTGCTGTTCATTCTGGTCTGCGGGTCGGTGTTCAGGCAGCGGCCCGCTGAGGCATCGCACTAGCGGCCAATCCATCGCGCGACGCGACGTTCATCACGCCGCGCGGCGTGTAACGCGTTATCGCAGCCGATGGCCGATGCGATTCATTCGGCAAACAGATCCGGCCCGAACACCTCGTAGTGAATCTTCGATTCGTGGATGTCCATGCTCTTCAGCTTGTCGTGCTGCATGCGCATGAACGGAATGGGCCCGCAGATGTAGTAATCGGCGTCGGGTAGCATGACCTCGCTCGCAATCCGGTCGAGCTCGATGAAGCCGGAATGGTCGTAGTCCTGTCCCTCCACGTCGGCGGGCAGCGGCGAATCGTAGAAGATGATCGCGCGGAAGTTCGAATGCGTCGCGGCCGTCTGCTTGAGCTTGTCACGCATCGCGTGGACGGCGCTGTTGCGCGCGCCGTGCACGAACACGACCCGGCGCCCCGGGTCCTGGATCGCGCGCTTGAGCATGCTGATCATCGGCGTGAGGCCGACGCCGCCGCTGATCAGCACGATCGGCGTCTTCGCATCGACGTCGATATGAAAGCTGCCGTAGGGCGCCGCGAGTTGCAGTTCGTCGCCGACCTTCACCTGTTCGTGCAGCAGCGACGACACGTAGCCCTCGCGCCGTTGCGCGTCACCCGCTTCGCGCTTGACGGTGATCCGGTACGTCCTGCCGTTGGGCATATCGGACAGGCTGTACTGGCGAATCTGCTGCAGGCCCAGCGCGGGCACGCGCACCGCGACGCTCGTGTACTGGCCCGGCTCGAAGTTGACGACAGGCTTGCCGTCCGTGGGCTCGAGCACGAATGACGTGATGACGCTGCTTTCAGGGCGCTTCTCCTTCACGACGAACGTGCGCCAGCCCGTCCAGCCGCCCAGCTGCGCGGCTGTCTCTTCGCGCAGTTCGCTTTCCATTCCCATCAGCACATCCGCGAGATTGCCGTAGGCCTGCGCCCACGCCGAAACGATCTCGTCGGTGGCCGCGTCGCCGAGCACGTCCTTGATCGCGCCGAGCAGATGCTCGCCGACGATCGGATAGTGCTCGGCACGCACATCGAGGCTCGCGTGCTTGTTCGCAATGTTCCTCAGCACGGCCGACAGGCTGCCCGGGTCTTCGATATTTTCCGCATACGCATAGACGGCGCGCGCGAGCGCCTGCTGCTGTTGCCCCTGCTCCTGATGCGCCATGTTGAACACGTTCTCCAACTCGGGATGCGCGTCGAACAGCCTCCTATAGAAGCGCTGGATGATCGGGTAGCCATGTTCGGCGAGCACGGGAGCCGTCGCCTTGACAATGTCCTTCGTCCGCTGTGTGAGCATCGTTCCCTCCATCTGTGGTGGTCACATTGCATCGCGGGTTCGCCGCATACGGGATGCCGCGCCCGCGCTGGTCCTGCTGCGTTCCCGATGATCGAAACAGGCTGACGTGGGCCGATTTTCCATCGCCACACGCATCGGCCGCCTATCAAGTTTTCAATTAAGCGCCCGCCAACAAAGCCGCGGCACTACGTTGCTGCCTCTCGCGCTCGTGACGAGCCGGACTCACGGCTCATTTTCGAAAATGACAATCATGAAATTGAAAGATCTGCCCGTGCGAACGGGTTTTATCACAGTGCTCGCGCTGTTCGGGACGCTGGTTCTGGCGACCGCGTTGTTCGGTATCTATTCTCTGACGAGGACCAATGCGTTGTCCGAGCAGATCAATACCCTCAACGCCGAAACCGTCCACCTCAAGGATGTATATATCAACAATCTGAAGACCCGTCGCGCATTGAGCCGGGCCTACATCGCGCTCTCTGCGAATCCCGCGGACAAGGATACCGCCGTCGCGGCGGCGCAAGGCTACTACGACGTGGCGAAGAAGGCTTTCAGCGCCTTCGGGGCTGCTGCAATATCCCGTCTATGGCGGCATCATGAAGAGCACCGGGCTCGCTTCGATGATCGCGAAATCGTTCGTGACGATCGCCTCGCCTGCGATGCTGCCGATGTGGAGTTTTCTGAGCTCGCTGATCATCACGCTGCTGGTGCCGAGCGCGGGTGGTCACTGGGCCGTGCAGGGGCCGTTCGTGCTGCCTGCGGCGATGAGCCTGCATGCGTCGGTGTCGCGCACCGCGATGGGCGTCGCGATGGCGGAGAACGTCTCGAACATGCTGCAGCCGTTCTGGGCCGTGCCGATCGTCGCGATTGCCGGTATCCGGATTCAGCGCGTGATGGGCTATACGGCCGTCACGTTTGCTGTCTCGCTCGTGATCTATGCGGTTGCGCTGTGGCTCGTGCTGTAAGCCTTCCAACGTCCAGATGACGACCGTTCGCGGCGCGCGTCTGATTCGCTAAAAGCGCGTCGATACCCCGATGCGCGCGAGCGTCTGCGAACGGTTGCTTGCTGCGGCGCCCGGTTGCAGCAGTGCGTTGATCCATGCCTGTGTCACCGCGTTGTCGCCGCTCGCCCGCTGATAGATCGCCTGCCCATAGACGAACGTGCGCTTCGACAGGTGATACTGGAGCGCGCCGCTGATCTGATGCGCGCGATTGTGATCGAGCGTCTCGTTGCCGTGCATGAACGTGTAGTCGAGACCCGCCGACCACGGCCCGCCGATCTCCCACTGCGCGCCCGTCTTGTACACGTCGATCTGCGCGCCCGTCGCCGTGTTCTTCGTGTTCGTGTACAGCAGCATCCCGAGCACGCTGCCGAACTGATAGTGCGCGCCGAAGCCGAAGTTGCGGATACCGTCGTGGCCGTTGCGGAGCTGCGGATACTTGACCTCGACATACGCGGCCCCCAAGCCGAGCGGACCGTTCGCGTAGTTGAGGCCGAAGCTCATCGTCGAATCCGCCGAGAACGAGCCCGGCACGCCGCCGAATCCATACAACGCGCCGAACCGCAATCCGGAGATGACGGGGCTGCGGTACTTGACCGAGTTCGGCACGCGCGTCGCGCCCGCCATCCGGTCGAAATCGAATGAGCCCGTGGGGTTGTTCGGCACGCCGAGCGCCGTGAACGGCCCTTGCCGGAAGTCGTAAATGCCACCCGCAAGAAACGCGCCGTCGAAGAGCCCGAGCGTCAGCGAATCGAACATGAAGTCGTACTGGCTGCCGAACGTCAACGTGCCGAAGCGATCGTTCGACAGGCCGACGAATGCAGTGCGATTGAAGAGCTGATTTGCGCCCGGAATCGTCGAGCCGTTGCCGAGATCGAATTGCGACGTCAGCTCGAACACCGCCTTGTTGCCGCCGCCGAGGTCTTCGGCGCCCTTGAAGGTCAACAGGTTCGGCGCGTACACACCGCTGTCGAACAGCGTCACCGCGCCGCCGTGCTGGTTGTTCACGTAGGTGACGCCCGCGTCGATCATGCCCGTCAGCGTCACGCTGCTTTGCGCCGACGCGGCCGCCGGAGATGACAAAGCGATCGCGCCGACCCATAGCGAAATTTTTATTTGTTTCATCCGACTTTCTCCGGTGTCTTGCGATGCCCTGCGATGCCCCGCGTTGCCCTGGTAACTGGCGGCATAGCGTGCCAGAGCCGGAGCATTACCGCCGACGAGGGTCCCGATTCGACGTCGATCGCGAGACGGGTGCGGCGTTAGTTGTCGCCGTCGCCTTCCTGGCGAAAGGTCGGCGCGGAACTTGATGGCGAGAGCGATATCGCGTTGATCACACGACAGCCGAAAGCTCGATGAATGCATCCGTGCGACTCGCCGGCGAAATCGCTACGAAAGGGGCAAACTAGGAATGGCCATCCCGCAAGAAAGAGGAGTTCCTCATGCCCGCTCATTCGCCCAGCCTGAACGAGCGCGTCGCCCTCGTCACAGGCGGCTCGCGCGGAATCGGACGCGCCATTTCGATCGCGCTTGCCTCAGCTGGGGCCGCCGTCGCCGTCAACTACCGGCAACGTGAAAACGAAGCCGCTGACGTCGTCGCGGAAATCGAGCGCGCCGGAGGCCGCGCGATCGCGGTACGCGCCGACGTATCGGTCGCGGATGAAGTCAAAGCGATGATTCAGGAAGTGGAAAGCCGCCTCGGCGCCGTCGATGTGCTCGTGAACAACGCGGGCACCGCGACGATCGTCGACATCGACGCTCTCACAGAAGCGGAATTCGATCGAACGCTCGCCGTCAATCTGAAGTCGGCGTTTCTCTGCACGCAAGCCGTGTTGCACGGCATGCGGGCGAAACGCTGGGGCCGCATCGTCAACCTGTCGTCGGCTGCCGCGCGCGGCGCGGGCCTGATCGGCATTCACTACAACACGTCGAAAGCCGGCCTCGAAGGCCTCACGCGCGGCTATGCGGCACGCCTCGCGCGCGAAGGGATCACCGTCAACGCCGTTGCGCCAGGACCCATCGACACCGAAATGGCCGGGCCGCTCAAGGCGTCCAATGTCGCGGAGCGGCTGCCCGTCGGGCGCCTCGGCGAAGCGAGCGAGGTCGCGGATGTCGTGCTCATGCTCGTCGGCAACGCGTTCGTCACGGGCCAAACGATTCCTGTCAACGGCGGGATAAGTTTCATATAGCCGCTTCGCATCGTCACTTCGTATTGCCGCTACGTATAACCGTCGTGGCCGCAACGCTCGCGCGCAAGTGCTGATGCGCGAGCGGGCGTCGCGCCCACTTTCGTGCAGCAATGTGCTTACGCCTTTCTCTCGCACGCGCTTGCAGCAGGATAGGGTTCCTGCAGAGCGATGGAGCCCGTCTCCAGCAGCGACTTGAGATTGGAAATGACCTTCGGCCATCCGCCGGACACCGCGTCGATGAGCTTCGACGCTTCGCGCTCGATCGTGTGCGTGATCGAGAGCTTGACGGCCGATCCGCTGGGTTCCAGTTCCATCGTGCACAGCGACGCGCCTTCGGCTTTCAGCTCGGGCTTGTTCTCGTGTTGCCAGCGGATCACGAGACGCCGAGGCGGCTCGGCCTCGACGATCTCGCCGGCATCGAAGAGCTGCCCCTCGCTGGACACCAGCTTCCACGCCGATCCCGCCTTCCACTCGCTTTCGCAGTGCATGCCGAACCAGTACTGCTTCATGAACTCCGCATCGGTCAGCGCCGACCACAGCTTTTCCGGCGTGGTGCGGATGTAGGTCACGTAGACAAAGGTCGATCTAGTCATTGCCTTTCTCCAGACGTCGCTTCAGTTTCGAAAGCGCCTTGAGGCGCGGCTTCTCAAACTTGGCAATCCAGCGCTCGTAGATTTCCTGTAGCGGCACCGGATTGAGGAAGTGCAGCTTTTCGCGCCCGCGCCGCACGGTGGCGACCAGGTTCGCCGCCTCCAGCAAATCCAGATGCTGCGTGACGCCCTGCCGCGTCATGTCCATGTGCTCGCACAAGTCGTTGAGCGTGCGGCCGTCGTGCGCGTGCAGCAAGTCCAGCAGCTTGCGCCGGCTGGGATCGGCGAGGGCTTTGAACAGCAGGTTGTCATCCGGGCGCTCGGCCATGAACGGCGATATGCAAGTGATCTCTTGCATGAATATTAGGCAAGCGATTGCTTGCATGTCAAGCGGTCATTTGCGATTGGCAGTCCGCGTGCGAAACGTCAACGAACAGACGTGCGAGTCTCGCCACAATTTCCCGCACACTGCTCCCCGTCGAAAAGCATTCGGCCACGCCAAGAGATTTCAGCGCGCTCTCGCAGATGGGGTCCATGTTTCCGCCCATCACAACGGCAATGTCGAGTCCCTGCGTCCGCAGTTCCTCAATCAGGGCCGTGGCAAGCTCGACGTGCGAGCCGGACAGGCAGGACAGTCCGATGACATCCACGTCGTTCAGCTTCACATGCTCGCAAACGTCGGCTGCTGTCGCGAACAACTCGCCCAATGTGACTTCAAAGCCCGCATCCATCAATGCACTCGCGACAACCTGAGCGCCGCGGTCGTGTCCATCCTGACCGAGCTTGGCGATCAGGATTCGCGGAGGGCGGCCACGTGCTGCCGTTGCGCGCGAGACTGCATCGCAAGCGTCTTGCCAGCCTGGGTCATCCGAAAGCGTGTCCCGATACGTTCCGCGCGTGGCTTGCAGATTGACGGAATATCGCGGCCATACCGCTTCCAGCGCCTGCGTGCATTCGCCGACGGTTGCGCGCGCCCGCATGCATTCGATCGTCAGTTCAAGCAGATTGCCCTCGCCGTCCCGCGTCGCCCTTGTGAGCGCGTCGAGCGTCTCGCGAACACGTTGTGCGTCGCGCGTCGATTGCACGTGCGTAATCCGCAGCGCCTGCTGTCGTCGAATTTCTCTTGCGTCCAGCGCTCGACACGCAACGTGTTCGTCTTCGTCGTCCGGCACGACGAAACAATTGACGCCCACGATCGCACGCTGACCGCCTTCGATCTCCGCCTGAACGGCCAGCGCCGATTCGCGTATCTGCTCGCTGATCCAGCCCGAACGTATCGTCTCGACGATGCCGCCACGCGCATCGACCTCAGCGAGCAACGCGCGCGCACGGCTCACGATGTCGGCTGTCAGCGCTTCCATCGTGTACGATCCCGCCCACGGGTCGACGACGTCGCCAACGCCCGTCTCGTGCTGAAGCACCAGTTGCGTATCGCGCGCAAGACGCGCCGACGACGCGGACGGCAACGCCAGCGCCTCGTCATACGCATTGGTGTGCAGCGACTGCGTGCCGCCGAAGATCGCGGCGAGCGCTTCGACGGTCGTCCGCACGATGTTGTTCATCGGCTTTTGTGCAGTCAGCGACCAGCCCGATGTCTGACAGTGCATGCGCAGCGCGCGTGCCCTGTTCGAAGTCGCGCCGCGTTGCATCGCGATCTGCGACCACAGAAGCCGCGCGGCTCTCAGCTTGGCGACTTCGACATAGAAATCCATGCCGACACCGAAGAAAAAACTCATGCGCTCGCACACATCGTCTGCCGGCATGCCGCGCCCGACGAGCGCATCGACGTAGGTGCGGGCATTGGCCATCGTCAGCGCGAGTTCGAGCACGGGGTCCGCGCCCGCTTCCTGAAAGTGATAGCCGGACACCGACAACGCATTGAAGCGCGGCACGGCGCCCGCAAGATACGCGACGACATCGGCGGCAATACGCAACGAAGGTTCCGGCGCGAAGATGCAGGTGTTGCGCACCATGAACTCTTTCAGAATGTCGTTCTGAATCGTGCCTCTCAGTTGCGATGGCTGCACGCCGGTCTCCTCCGCCGCGACGATGAACGCGCCGAGCACGGGCAAAACCGCGCCGTTCATCGTCATCGACACGGACACCTTGTCGAGCGCGATGCCGTCGAACAGGCGCTTCATGTCCTCGACGGTATCGATCGCGACACCCGTCATGCCGACATCGGCGCTCACGCGCGGGTCGTTCGAATCGTAGCCGCGCTGCGTCGGCAGATCGAATGCTATCGACAAACCCTGCGCCCCCTCGGCCAATGCGGTGCGAAACGCGAGGTTCGAATCGGCGGCCTGCGCATAGCCCGCGTACTGTCGTATCGTCCACGGCTTTTCGGTGTACATCGACGCAAACGGTCCGCGCACAAAAGGCGCTTCGCCCGGCATGCTGTCGAGGTGCGCGACGCCTTCGATATCCGCACGCGAATAGACGGACTTGAGTGAAACAGCGCGACGACGGCGCGAACGCAACGTGCTCATCGGCGCCTCCAGTGCTTTTCCGTCGCCACGTCGGCGATCTTCATTCCGTCGCCCTTTCGCCGTACTTGTGTCCAGTGCCTGACACCGCGTTCGTCTTCGGATTCGCCAACTACGTGCACGCTCAACGTGTCGCCCACATCGACGTTGCCGTAATAGAACAGCGAGCGGCTTGCGAGCACAGGCGGTTCGTCGAAACGGTGACGCTGCCATTCCGCGCGATCGACGAACGCCTGGAAGCTCGCGAAATACAGAAAGTCGGCGCCATTGAAATCGGTGTTGGGGCAAGGCAGAAATTCAACGGGCTCGGCGTTCGAAGGCCCAAGGTCCGGCATTGCGGCGTGATCGGCGCAGCGAAACCGCTTGCTCATTTGCACCATCTGAAGCGCCTGGTCAGGCATTGAAACCACTTCGCCGGACAACGCCGCCAGCGTCGAACGTGCGACGGATCGATTGCTGCGCGCCTTGCCGCGCGTGACGAACGCCGATGCCATCGCGATCTCAGCGACGGGCGCATCGCCACGCACGATGCGATGCGTGCTGAAATGGCGCACTGCTCCCGTTCTGCACAACGCGGTGCAAATGTCGAACGTGTCGTTTTCGGCTATCGAATCGAGGCCGCGCGTCTGCAATCGGATCGCGGTGAATGCGGCGTACGAACGGTCGCCGTTGTCGTCGTGAAAGTCGATGCTCTCGCGGCTCGCGTGAGCTGCGAGCGCTTCCCAATGCCGGTGCCCGCATTCCTTGAGCAACCAGTTCTCCGACAGGCCCGTATAGCTCAGTTGCGGCATGCCCGCGCAATAGCGGTGGTTCATGCTCACGCCGCAAGACTCGCCGACGTCGTTTCGATCGCCGAGCGAATCGTGCCGACGACATGCGCCGCATCGCGCGCAACACCCGAGAAGCGCCCCGATCCCCATGTATGCAGCCACGGCAGCCCGATGAAGTACAGGCCCGCTTGCGGCGTGACGCCGCGCACATGCGCGGGATAGCCGCGTCCGTTGAAGACGGGCGCATCGATCCAGCTGAAGTCGGGCGTAAAGCCGATGCACCAGATGATCGACGTAATGCCGCTTTCCGCGAGATCGAGCGACGTGCGTTCCCCTTCAGGCCGCCATACGGGTTCATACGATTGGCCGCGAGGCGCGTCGATTCCGTGCTTGTCGATAAATGCGTCGATGCTCGCGTTGATGCGGTTGTACGTATCGTCGGCGCTATCCAGATTTGCGATCAGGTTGGGCGCGAATTGCAGGCGGCCGTCGCGCAGATCGTCGAGCCGGCCATACAGTTCCATGCCGTCGAGCGCGAAGCGCCGCAGATCGATATCGCGCCCGCCGTCCCGGCCCGTGACGTAGTGATTCGTGTTGTCGCGCACGCCTTCGCGCAGCGGATGCTGCTCGACGGGCATGTCGTAGTAGCGCATATCCGCGAGCCAGTCGACGACATCGCGGCCTCGATAGAAGCGCGCGCAACGCGGCGCTTCGCCCACTGCGAGAAACACTTGGCGACCCGCCAGATGCAGGTCTTCCGCGATCTGCGCGCCCGACTGCCCCGAGCCCACGACGAGCACCGCGCCATCCGGCAGTGCCTGCGGATTGCGGTAATGCGACGACTGCAACTGCACGATGCCTGCGGGCAAGCGCTCGGCCATGCGCGGCACGATCGGCGTGTGATAACCGCCCGACGCGACGACCACGTGATCGGCCGTGAACTCGCCGTTCGTCGTCGACAGCGCGTAACGGCCATCCGCTCGACGCTTCATCCGCCTGACCTCGGTATGCTCGAGCACGGGTGCATCGACCATGGTGATGAAGCCGTCCAGATACGCGATGATCTCGTCCTTCTTCATGAAGCCGTGCGGATCGTCGCCGCGATACGGATGGCCGGGCAGCGAGCATTGCCAGTTCGGCGTGACGAGACAGAACGCGTCCCAGCGCTGCGAGCGCCACGTGTGCGTCACCGTATGCTTCTCGATGACGAGATGATCGATGCCCGCTTCTTTCAGGTAATAGCTGATCGACAGTCCCGCCTGCCCGCCGCCCACGACGATAACCGTACGGTGCGGGACTTCGTTCGATGCATCGGGAGCGATGGTGTTTGCATTCGACATGATTCTTTCCTGCTTTCGATCTGACATGCGGGGCGGACCGATTGCATCGGCGCCCTGCATCGGGGTTCACAAGAGTTCGACGATCTTCACTTCGGCCTGCGGGTCCGTGACGAAGCGCCGTGCCTGCTCTTCGATCTGCGCGAGCTGATCCATCGCCGCCGAGCACGCGAAACCATACTTCTCGCGCACGCGTTCGGAGCCGAAATGCAGCGCCTCACGCGCTCTTTCGACGAAATCGCCGAGCGCATAGTACTGCCCGGCGACGAAGAACTCGCGTATCACCGTCGAAGGCGAATAGCAGTTGGCCTCGGTGCCGTCCGGCCACTGGACCTTGAAGTGCATGACTGGCATTACGTGTCCTTTGGGTGAGAGATGCGGCGCACAACGCGCACTGGCGTGCGGCTCATGTTTTCGCTTCCACGGGCGCGCCGATAAATGGGCTGTCGTGGAAGCTCCACAACAGCGCCGACTCGTGCCGCTGAGTGAGCACCACTTCGCGCGACGCATCGACGTTGCCTATCGTTGCGCACGCGAGGCCGCGCTGCACGAAGCGCGCGCGTACGTCATCGACATGTTCGTCGCGCACGGCAAGCACGAAGCCATAACTCGGAAACGCACTGAGCCAGCGTTCGAAATCGACGCCTTGAGGCCGGGGAATCGCGTCGAGATCGATGCGCGCGCCGACGCCCGAGCATTCGAGCAGCATCAGCGACGTGCCGAGCACGCCCGCCATGCTGATGTCTTTCGCCGCGTCGCAAAGGCCGCTTTCCGCGAGCAGCGGCAGCAGTTCGAGATCGTCGCGCAGACGTTGCGCGGGCGCGCCCACGGACGCATTCCAGAACGGATAAGGGTCCTCGAAACGGCCTCGCAGATCGACGGCCATCACGAGGCTGTCGCCGGGACGCGCATTGAAGCTCGACAGCAACGCTCGCGCGCGGCCGACGATCGACACCGCAAGCTGCGGCTGCGCGCTGCGCGCATTGCTATGTCCGCCGACGACGGGCACGCCATACGCATTCGATGCCGCCGCGATGCCAGCGAGAATCTGCGCGGCCGAATCGAGCCCGTCGCTCCACAACGCATCGACGACGGCGAGCGGGCGGCCGCCCATCGCATACACGTCGCTGACGTTGACCATCACGCTGCTGTAGCCCGCGAACCACGGCATCGATTGAACGAAATCGCTGACCAGCCCTTCGATCGCGAACAGAAGGTAGCCGTCGCCATCGGCAAGCGCCGCGCAGTCGTCGCCCACCGCGACGGCTTGCGCGAGATCGCGCGTGCCGCGCGGCAGACGCGAAGCCAGCGACGCGACCACGCCCGCAATATCCGTCTTGTGACGAAAGCCGCGGCTTTCGCGTAGACGTTCGACGAGAGCATGCAGACTCATGAGCGGCCTCGCGACGAAGTGACGAACCCGCTCTCCGGCGTGAAGCACGGCGGGTAATGCGCAAGGTCGGCCTCCATCAGATGATGAGACCGGCCGAACAGCGTCTCTTCCGCGACCGTCTGCCAATGCAGCCGCCGGAACAGCGGCACGTTCTGGCTCTGCACATGCGCAAGAAACGTATCGCACCCAAGCGCGTGCGCACTGCTGACGGCAAGGCGGATCAGCGTCGAACCGAGCTTGCCGTGCGCACGAAACGCCGCATGCACGGCAAGACGCGAGCCGAGCCACGTGCGCGGCTGCGTCTCGTGAATCCGCACCGTGCCGACCACCTGTTCGGGCACGCCCGCAATACAGCTCAGCGCGACGAGCAGCTTCGCATGGCGGTCGATCTCGTCACGATCGTCGCCGACGAAAATGCCCTGTTCGACGCAGAACACCGCGCGCCGCAGCGCATACGCTTCGTTGCTTTCCCACGGCAGCGTCGCCCACTTCACGCGGTACTCGGCGGGCGTGAACGCGAGCGGCAATGCGTCGAGCTGATCGAATGTCTCGCAGAACATGGCTAGTCCTCGTACGATGCCAGCGACGAACACGCGCCGCATTTGCCGCAGCCCGCCTTGATGTCAGCGGAGCGCATCTGCGCATCGCGCAGCATCGCGCCGAGCGGCACGAGTATCGACTTCATGAACGCGGGCGAAGGTGCAGGATGATCTTCGAGCGGCGTGCCGCTAATCGGCACGAACGGCACGACGAACGGATACACGCCGATGTCGATCAGTTCGCGCGAGATCGACAGGATCGCTTCAGCGGTATCGCCGAGGCCCGCAAGAATGTATGTGCTGACCTGCCCTCTGCCGAACACCGCGACGGCCGCCCTGAACGCGTCCATGTAGCGCGATACGGGCACGCTCGCCTTGCCCGGCATCACGCGCGCGCGCACGTCGGGCGTCACCACTTCGAGATGCATGCCGAGCGTATCGATGCCGCTCGCTTTCATGCGCTCGAACCAGGCGTCGTCGTCGGGCGGCTCGCACTGCGCCTGAATGGGCAGATCGACGGCAGCCTTGATCGCGAATGCCCTTTCGCACAGGATCTGCGCGCCGCGATCCGATGTTGGCGGCGTGCCCGTCGTCAGGACCATGTGCTTCACGCCGTCGAGCAGCACGGCCGCGCGCGCGACCTCTGCAAGCTGCTCAGGCGTCTTGCGCGCAATCGTGCGGCCGGCCGCGAGCGACTGGCCGATCGCGCAGAACTTGCACGTCTTCTTGCGGCTTTCGTAGCGGATGCAGGTTTGCAGCACGGTCGTCGCCAGCACGTCGGTGCCGTGCAGCGTTGCGATGTGCGAATACGGCACGCCATCGAGCGTTTGCAGTTGCGTGAAGCGAGGCGCCTTCGGAAAGTTGATGCTGGTAATCGGTATTGTCCCGCGCATCAACGCGCTCGCGCCCGACTCGTCCGGCACGCCCGCGACGAACGGCGAATTCCACGCGGAACTGGTGTGCACGGGCACCATGATCGTCACGCCATCGACGGTCACGGCCTTGTGGTCCGACGGCCCCGCGCCGCCGCGCCGGCTTGCAGCGCCCGCGTTCGGATCGACGAGGCGCAGCCCGGTTGACTGCAACTCCGTGCGCAGTTCCATCATCTGGCGCCGCGTGCGCGGCTCAACCGGCGACAGGTTCATGCTGGCATTCATCCTGACCTCCACTCATGATTTCGGGCGCTGCTGCGTCTGCGCCCGCGCGTTCGAATGACGTCGACATCGGCGCGACGGGCATCGCCGGGCGATCGTTGATCGCAAGGCTCAGCAACTCGGGGCGCGCGTAGTGACCCACCGAGTCCATCATCCGTTTGCGCTTCGTGATCAGCGACATGTCGAGATCGGCGACCACCATCCCTTCGCCTTCGCGCAACGGCGCGGCAAGATGCTGCCCTTCGGGCGACACGATCGCCGTCATGCAGCCGCCGCGCAGCGCCTTTTGCAGCTTCGGGTCCGTCGTCACGGATTCGATCTGCGCGTCGGTGAGCCAGCCCGTCGAGTTGACGACGAAGCAGCCCGATTCGAGCGCGTGATGACGGATCGTCACCTCGATCTGCTCGGCGAAAATCGGCCCGACGAGCGAGCCCGGAAACTGGCTGCAATGGATCTCTTCGTGCTGCGTCATCAGCGCATAGCGCGCGAGCGGGTTGTAGTGCTCCCAGCACGCGAGCGCGCCGACACGCGCGATGCCCGTGTGCGCGACCTTGAGCCCCGCCGCATCGCCTTGGCCCCAGATCATCCGCTCGTGAAACGTCGGCGTGATCTTGCGGCGCTTGAGCACGAGACGCCCGTCGACATCGAACACGAGCTGCGTGTTGTACAGGCTGCCGTGATCGCGTTCGTTCACGCCGAGCACGACGACCATCGCATGAAGGCGCGCGCGTTCGGCAACGGCCTGCGTGACGGGGCCCGGCACGACGACGGCCTGCTCATAGAGCTGCATGTGTTCGGCGCCCGACGCGACAGGCGGACACACGAACGAAAAGTACGGGTAGTACGGCACGAACGTCTCGGGAAAGACGATCAGTTGCACGCCTTTCTCCGCCGCTTCGTCGATGGCCGCGCATACCTTGTCGAGCGTGCCGCCGGGACGCTCGAACTCCGGCGCAATCTGCACCGCTGCTGCACGGATGATTCGCTGCTCGGACATGATGGGCACCCGCGCGCTCAGACGGTCCACGTGTGGATGATCAGCGCGTTCTCCTTGCGATGGAGAAGCTGCAGGTCCAATACGTCGAGCGGATTGATCGGCCGGATGCCTTCGATCAACGACGCCTCGCCGTGACCGTACAGCGCCTGCAATGCGAAGCGGCATGCGAACACCTTGCCGCCCTCTTCCATGAACTTGATCAGCTGCTTGTTGAAGTTCAAATGGCCAGGGAAGGCTTCGTCGCCGAGCGTCGGAAAGCCGCGCTGCAAGCCGAGTGTGACGCCGGGGCCATAGAGCAGCACCGACGTATCGAAGCCCTTGCGCTGAAGCCGCGTCGCCTGCAACAGATTGACGAAGCCGATCGATCCTTCGAATGCGACCGTATGAAACGTCACGAGTGCTTTCTCACCGGGTTCGGCCTTGACGTCGGGAAAGACCTTCTCTTCGTAGTCGACCAGATAGTCGCCTTTCTGATGCAGAGGTTGATTGACGGCGGGCATTTCACTCTCCAATAAGTCGCGTAATTGATCGGATTGCTCAACCGGAAATAACCGGATTGGCGAACCGATTAACGCAACGCATATGCCAATGTCCGGCCCGGTTAATGCGATCAACTTCCAATCAATCAAACCAGGATTGTTCGAGCGCACCCGAATATTTTTTTGCGAGCCTTTACTGGCGGGGCTTTCCCGGCGTCTATGGTTCAGGGGCGCATGCCGTCCCCGCACAATGACAATGCGTACTTGCGTGCGTATGGTGCGTGGCACCCCGCAAGCGTGCATTCATCCAATCAATGCGATCAACTTTTTAATTGAATGAAGACCGGTTTATTTTTTGTGCGGACTGTGTGTTACTTTTGAATCACATATTCAGGATTTCTTGACATGGACAGTCTCACGCATCACTGGCTCAAGCGGCTGACTGAAAGCCGCAAACCGGCGTATCTCGTGATACCGGATCTGATCGAAGAAGATCTCGCGAGCGGACGTTTGCGCCCGCGTGACAGACTGCCTGGGTTGCGCGACCTTGCAGGCGCCCTGCAATTGAACTACACGACGGTTGCGCGCGCCTACGCGGAAGCGCGCAAGCGCGGCTTGCTCGATGCGCGCGCAGGCAGCGGCACGTTCGTGCGCGGACGGACGCAGACGCTGCCGCTCGCCGGCGGCAGCAGCATCGAGATGTCGATGAACATGCCGCCCGAGCCACCCGAGCTTGCGGCGCGGCTGAGGGAATCGTCCGCGAGTCTTTTGGCGCACGCCGATCCCTATCGGCTGCTGCGCTATCAGGATTTCGGCGGCACGCCCGATGATCGTGCAGCGGGCCGCGCATGGTTGAAGCAAAGGCTGCCCGATTGCGAAGACGACAACGTGCTGGTGTGCCCCGGCATTCATAGCGCGCTTGTCGCGCTCGTCTCGCAGCTTGCGAGACCAGGCGAGACCATTTGCCTCGATACGCTCGCGTATCCCGGCATCAAGGCGATCGCGTCGCAACTCGGCGTGCGCTTGCAGCCGTTGCCGCGCGACGACGAAGGCCCGCTGCCCCATGCATTCGAAGCACTGTGCAAGAGCGAAAAGCCCGGCGCGTTCTATTGCAACCCGACGCTGCAGAACCCCAGCACGCTCACGCTTTCCGTGCAGCGGCGCGAAGCGCTTGCCGATGTCGCCTTGCGCTACAGCGTATCCATCATCGAAGACGATGCGTATGGCTGGCTGCCGGCGAGCAAGCCTGTTGCGCTGGCCGCGCTCGCGCCGGAACTGACGTGGTACGTGACGGGCTTTTCGAAGACGCTCGGCGCGGGCTTGCGTGTCGCCTATCTGCGCGCGCCGACTGCGAGGCAAACGCAACGCGTCGCGGGCGCGCTGCGCGCGACGACCGTGATGCCGAGTCCGTTTACCGTGATGCTGGCAACGCAATGGGTCAACGACGGCACCGCGCACGAGATGCTCGACGCGATCCGCAAGGAGGCCAACGCGCGCCAGGCGATAGCGTCGCAAGAACTCGCCGACTGGCGCTACGAAGTGCAGAGCAATGGCTTTCATCTGTGGCTGCCGATTCCGTCGCGGTGCGACTGGAGCGCGCCTGAGCTTGCATTGCAGCTGCGCAATCAGGGCGTCGGAGCGGTGGCGGGCGCTGCGTTCTCGACGGACGGCAATCCGCCGAATGCGATCCGGCTCTGCCTCGGTGGTCCGCAGGACAGGGACGATTGCCGCGATGCGCTGCAACGCGTCGCGGAAACGCTGAACGATCCACATCATCTGCATATGCCGATGATGTGACGTCGTTCGCAAAGCGAAGGCGCTGACGTGTTTAGTGAAACAGCGCCGGGCACGTCGAGATCGGCCACTCCCGTCGGCCTTCCGTCGACACTCGCGCACCGGCGGCCCGACATACGCCGGGCGGAAGCGAGCCCGCATGCCGCCCGGCCCGATGGGGCGCGCGGCTACCGCTCACGTCATTCTTCGTCCTCGGGCACGACCTGGCCGGGCTCCAGATCCTGAATCTCGACCAGCTCGCCGTCGACGACCATTTCCGCCCCTGGCTCGATCGTCTCGCCCAATATCGGGTCGCCGTCCACGATCAGACGGATGGGCGTGTCCCCCTCGTTGGTCACTCTCACTTTCATCGCAGTGCTCCTTGACGTCATTGAAGTCCGATGATCGACCTGTTCCCGCACGTACCTGCAAGAACGCGGCCCGCTCCTTGCGGCGAATACGTCGCCGCAAGGAGCCCATGTGCACCATCCGCGACGGGGCGAACGCTGGAATATGCGTTGCTACACCGACTATATACGGACGGGCGCACGTCGTCAGACGCGATACCCGTTCGCAAAGGAGCTTCGGACATGAAACTCATCGCGCGTCATCTTTCTGTCGCGCTCGCGGCGGCCGCGTTTGCATTCGGCACAGCCGCTTGCAAAAAAGTCGACGATAAAAACGCCAATAGCGGCCCGAGCGGCATGGGCTCGGGCAGCAGCGGCGTGATGAGCAACACGGCGGGCATGAGCGGCACGCCGGGGCAAAGCGCGGCAGCCAAAGGCGCCAGCGGCAACGCATCCGCGGCGAGCATGCCGTCCCCATCGAGCGAGGCGCCCGTCGCCAGCACGCCTTCGGCGGGTGCAAGTGCCGTGCCTTCCGGGGCCAGCCAATAGACCACCAGGACGTAGACCACCAGGACGCAAACCGATTGGAGAACCGAGATGCCCGTGATCGCCCGAGTAATCGAAACCTTGACGGAAGCCAATGCGGCGCGCGACGCCGTACTGCGCTGCGGCGTGCCGCCCGACTGCGTGACGCTGTGGTCGCAAGCCGACGAAGCAGGCGGCGTGCGCGGCAACTTTCTGACGGGCGACTGCGAAACGGGACGTTCGGAACCTGACGAATACGACCGCAGATTCAAAGACTTCGATACGGGCGCAAGGTTCACGCTTAGCGTAACCGCGAGCGACGAGCAGATGCCTTCAGTGGAAGCCGCGCTTGCGGCGAGCACGCGTGACGGCCGATGACGCACTCCGATCCATTCGCGCCGCTCGTCACGTCGCGGTCACTTCGCCTCGCGATCAAGCGTGGAGCTTTCGTCGCCGGCGAGCTTGCTGCCCGCCGCTTCCAGTCTTTTCATCAACACTTCTTTTTGCGTGGCTATTTCTTCGCCGAGCCTCACAAGATCGACACCGCTCTTGAACAACTCGGGAAACAGAACGGATTCCTCTTCCTCGATGTGATGACGCACGATCTCCGACAACACTTCGAATGTCGCGTCGAAACCGCGGTCGCCAGGCTTCAGCGATTCGAATCTGGCGACCAGCGTCTTCATCAGGAAGTGCTCGACGCAGGCTTCGTCCACGTCGATTTCCTCTGACTGCTGCAGCGCCTTGTATGCGGCGGGATAGAAAATCTCTTCCTCGATCAGCGTATGAACGGTCAACTCTTCGCATGCGCGCTGCACGAGCGCGCGCTTTGCTTCGTGGTCGGTGTCCGCCGTCTGGTGGAATGCGTCGAAGAGCTGCTCGGCAATGCGATGGTCCGCCTTCAGCACTTCGATCGCGTCGTGCGCCGCGTTTTCCACGGCGGCCTCGGCGGCGAGTTCCTTGTTTGCGTCTTCGCTCATGATTGCCTCCCGGAACATTTCCCTAATAGATAAACACGGGCTTCGATCCACGGATTCAGCAAGCACCATTCCGGGCGTCGCCGTGATGCCGCCCCAGGCGCACGGGTACGGTGATTGCGCGACACAGAAAGGTCAGAACTACGCATCGACTGTAGAGGAAGATCATGAAACAAGGCTCCGACCATTCACGCGTACAGGATACACACCACAAGAAAAACTCACCGGCTGACACGGCGCATCAGGCAGAGAACGATAAGGAAAGGAACAAAACATCCCGCTGTGGCCAAACTCGCCACTCAGCATTCGCAAGACAAGGACGTGAAATCGTTCGCGCATCACATGATGCTCGATCACGCCAAGCTGACCGTTCAACTGAAAATGGCCGCGCCTCACGGCGTGACGGTACCGAAGGACAACTCGGACACGGAACTGGTCGGCTCGCTGCGCAAACTGAATAGCAAGGGATTCGGCGAGGCGTACATCACGAAGGTCGGCCTCGAAGGCCACAAGGAAGCTGTCGCGACGCGACGACGGTTGACAGGCGATGCACGATCGCGATGCGCTGCCGCTCTCCGCCCGACAGCCGAACGCCGCGTTCGCCGACTCGCGTGTCGTAGTGATATCGGCCGCGCAAGACAATTGCTGGCGTGGGAGCCGCATACGTCGCTGGATGAAGGGTTCGAAGCGACGATCCGCTATTTTTCGGCGCTGATACGCACAACGCCTCGCACGCGTGACGTTGTGCGCGATGCTGGAGCGACGGCGTCGATGATGCAGCCCTAGCATTCGCGTCTTCAATGCCCGTCGGCGGATGGGCCGTGCCACTCCCTTTGCAGCGTGGCGGCGAGAATCATGTCAAGCGCGTTCAACGGCTTCGCGCCCGCGCGAACGAGCGGCCGGAATACGGGGTCGCCGCGCCGTACGGGCGCTCCCGTCAGCCCGCAGACGCCGGCCGTGCGCGCAAAGCCTGCTCGCCACATCTGATCCTGATACCGGCCGAACGTCGAGTCGCTCCACGAAACGAGTATTGTCGACGTAGTCTGCCGCTCGATGCGATCGATCGATGACGCATTCGCAACCGGGGCCCGCGCCGGACGACAGAGTTCGCGCGATTCCCGCATATCGGGAGCCTGTCCGCGCAGCCAGCCGACGATCTGAGACCACGGATCACTGCCGTTCATGTTCGACCTCCTTCGCTGATGCGCACGCGCGGCGTTACGCTTCGTCAGCGCCATCCGCCGGCGCGAGCACGACGACGTTCCCGATGCCTTGCCGCGCCATCTTCGTGTAGGGGCAAAAGCGCTCCGTGTCGCGCACCAGTTGCTCTGCCAATGTCCGCTCGACACCCGGCAAGCGGATGCGCGTATTTGCGGCCAGCAGGAACAGCCCATCGACGGGATCGCGGCCGAATTCGACCGTGACTTGCACCGATGCGTCGGCGATCGGAACGCCTGCCCGCGTTGCAAGCAGGCTCAGCGCGCCGTGAAAGCAGGCCGCGTATGCAGCCGCGAACAGCTGCTCGGGATTCGCGCCGCCGCCTGGTCCGCCGAGCGCTTCGGGCAAGCGCAACTCGATCGCGAGATTGCCGTCGTCGGAACGCACGACGCCCGACGCGCGCCCATGACCCGCATCGCCGCCCGTCACGGAGACCGTCGCCGAATACAGCGTTTGGGTGTCTTTCCCGCTGTACCTGTCGAGCAGCGTCAATGGCGGCGGGCGTAATGCGGTCACGGCGCGCGTCATCCGTTCAAATTGTGACTGCCGCCTGTCGCGACAGCCTTGCTGCCGACGAGGTCCGTGCTGCCTGTCACTACGATCTTCATTCACTTCCCTTATGAGCTTGTGTGCGGGCGCGAAGCCGCTCCTGCGTACGAAGCGCGCATTGCGCGCAGTCCGTACGTGAATCATCGTAGGCTTGCGCCCCGCCCTGCAGAAGAGCCGCAGAAGGACCCATCGTGTTGCGTCACGGGCACCAATCGGAACATCGACGAAGGTCGACGTCGGGCGCGTCGTCAATCGACTGCGGATTCGACTTCGGGCATCTCGTGCGTCGTGGTCAGATACTGCAAATCGAGCGCTCTCGTGTGCTCGGTCATGTAGTCGACGAACACTCGGATTCTGGCGGGAAGATGTTTGCGGCTCAGATAGCAGATGTAGTGGCCTCCGTCGTCGGGCGCGTATTGCGGCAGGCAGCAGAGCAACCGGCCCTGCTTGAGCAGATCGCACGCCTGATAGGCCGGCAGTTGCGCGATGCCCTCGCCGTCGAGCACGGCCTGCAAGATCAGATCGGCGTCGTTGAACGTGTGCTGCGCGGGCGGCTGGCGCCGCTGCGGCAGACCGTCGACCTTGAATTCCCATTCCCTGATGCGGCCCGACGTCATGCGAAAGTTGATGCAGTCGTGAGCGGCCAGCTCGTCGACATCACGCGGCAAGCCGTAGACCTGTGCATACGCGGGCGATGCGCAGACGATCATCTGCATCGGTATCAGTTGGCGCGCGACGATCTCGCTGTCCTCCATGCGCCCGTCGCGAAACGCCACGTCGATGCGGTCGGCCGTGAAGTCAGTGGGTCGGTCGTTCAGCAGCAATTCCAGCGCGATGTCGGGATAACGCGCGCGAAAGCCGCGCAACAGCGGCGCGACGATCTTGCGGCCGAAGCCGCGTGTCGAGCAGACGCGCAGACGGCCGCGTGGCGGCCCGTTGCGCAGCTCGCGCATGTCTTCTAGCGCCTGCGCGATACGCTCGACGCCCGGTTGACACTTCTCGTAGAACAGTTCGCCCTCGCGCGTCAGCGACGTGCTGCGCGTCGTGCGAAAAAAGAGCCGCGCATCGAGCTGGGCCTCGAGCTTCTGCACGTTGCGGCTGACGGAAGAGCGGCCGATGCCGAGGCGATCGCCCGCGCGGGCAAAGCTGCCTTCGTTGGCAACGGCCAGAAAAGAAACGACGCCGGCGTAACTGGTCGCAAAGCTGCTGGCGATCGGGTCGTCGGCGCTTGAGGCCGAACTGCGTGGTGGGTAGTCTGACATGGCGCATAGTCGGTGGGTCGGTATCCGACTAGACGTATGAGCAGCCCCGCTTGTGACACCGCTTGCGACATTTCACGCAGATTTTTTTCTCGGCCCCGCTTGCCGCCGACCGCCGCGCTCACTTTTCCGGCACGAGAATGGGCGCGCCCTTGTCCTTCAGGAACACCACGAGGAACTTGGCCGGCTGTGTCTGGCTCGCGTTGCGCCCGACTGTGTGAACATCGTTCGGGCCTTCATAGAAGCTCTGCCCGGGCTTGAGCGTGACTTCCTTTCCGCCCCTCACCTGCATCACGATCGACCCTTCCAGCACGTAGATGAACCCATGCGCATGATGCCGATGAACGGGATCGACGGAGCCGGGCGGATATTCGACCGTGATCATCAGCGCTTCCTTGCCCGGATAGTCTTCGAGCGGCTGCGTCATCACAGGCGTGACGATGGCCTCGGGCGCCGCGGCGCGGGCCGCCTGCCCCATCAATGCGCCCGTGACGACGAGCAAGGACATGACCGATCTCTTCGAGCGAAACATGATGCGCTCCTCAAAGACGCGGCCCACGCACGCGGGCCGAGATAGCGAAAACCGACAACGCGCCTCAGGCGAGGTTAGCCTTGTCGAGGCCGTAAGCCTTGTCCAACGAACCGGGCACCGTCCTGAACGCGATGTTTGCACGGTTCCATCCGTTGATGGCCATCACTTCGTACGTCAGGTCCGACAATTCCTTTTCCGAGAACTGGCCGCGCACGCGCTCATAGATATCGTCATCGACGCCGTGCTCGGGCAGCTTCGTCAGCACTTCCACCCACGCGAGCGCGGCACGTTCGCGCGCCGAGAAGAGCGTCGACTCGCGCCATGTCGGAAGATGATGGATGCGCAGCTCGCGCTCGCCGTGAATGCGCGCTTCCTTCACGTGCATGTCGAGGCAGAACGCACATCCGTTGATCTGCGACGCGCGGATCGAAATAAGATCGCGGATCGTCTCTTCGATCGCGCTGTCCTTCAACAGCGTCGTGAATTCGAGGTACTTCTTGAACAGTTCCGGCGATTGCTGAACGTAGTTGATGCGCTGGGTCATGATGTCTCCTGGCGACGATGAGAGAAACACCCGCACTTCCAGGGTGTCATGAGCGGCGATGAGCCGCATGAAGCCATGGTAGGTGTGCAGGGCGGGCGGCGGTAGACATGGGATCGGGCTCACGCTGTTGCCCGTGAAGCACCAATCGGCGCATCCGTCATCGGGTACCCGCCACGCGTGCAGGATGGATCGGCGCTCAGGGATTGCCGTGCGCAGCGACGATGCGCGCCAGCTTGTCGGGATTGCGCTGCACGTGGATGCCGACGATGCGTTGGCCGTCTGTCTCGAACGTCTGCGCCGATTCGAGCTTGCCTTCGAAATAACGCAAGAGCGCCCACTCGCCGTTGAGCATCACGAGCTTCACGCGAAGCTTGCTCTTGTAGCGCAGCGACGACGCGTAGAAAAGCTGCGCGATACGCCGGCCGCCCAGCATCGGACGCGGAAAGCTGGGCACCTTGCCGCCGCCGTCGCCGATCAGCGTCGCGTCTTCGGCAAGCAGCGCGTTGATCGACGCGAAGTCGCCGCCCTCGAGCGCCTGCGCGAACGTCTTCAGCAGCCGGCGATGCGTCTCGCGCGGCACGGCACGGCGCGGGCGCGCCTCGCGCAGTTGCGCTTTGGCGCGGCTCACCAGTTGACGGCACGCCGCTTCCGTCTTGCCGATGATATCGGCGATGTCGACATAGTCCGCGTCGAAGACCTCGCGCAGCAGAAACGCCGCGCGTGCTTCCGGCGTCAGCCGTTCGAGCAGCATCAGAAAAGCCACGGAGACATCGTCGGCGCGCTCGGTCATCTCCTCGGGCGTCGCCGGCGGCTCCGTCAGCAGCGGCTCGGGCAACCAGATGCCCGTGTAGTGTTCGCGCTGGATCTTCGCCGCGCGCAAACGGTCGATCGACATTCTCGTCGTGACCGCGACGAGCCAGGCTTCCGCATTGTCGATGCGCTCGCGAGCCGCCGAATGCCAGCGCAGCCACACGTCCTGCACGATATCCTCTGCTTCGGCCACGGACCCGAGCATCCGGTACGCAATCTTCTGCAAACGCGGGCGAAGCTGGCTAAAGGCATGCGCGTCGTCGTCCATCACGGTTTCCTCTCTTGCACGGAAAAGCCCAAACGCCGCACGAAGATCGTGCCGGCAGTCAGATATTGCCATGGGAACTATTACGACTTGCACCGCGCGAATCAGGCGGGTGCCTGGACAATGCGGCAAGGCCGTGCCATACCGTGCCGCGCCGCGATGGACATGGCTTTCAGGCTGCAGCGGGACATCGCAGGCCGCGTCGGGCGCGCCGCCCTGAAAAGCGACAGGGCGCGTGTCGCTTCACGCGCCCTGCCCTGGTGCTGCGTTATCTTCTGATCAGCCGTTGACCGCTTCGCACTCGCGAGTTACCGGCTTGCTCTTGCGGCGCAGTTCTTCCGTGGTTTCGCCGCCGCCATCGGGCAGCCAGCCGGGCGGCTGGATCACGTGGTTGATCGCGATCCACACGCTCTTCGCCTTCACGACGTCCCGAACCAGCGTCGCCCAGTGCTCGAACTCGACGACGAACGGATTGCGCGACGTGGTCGGCGTGACGAGACCGTAGCGGCAGGGCTCGTCGGCGCGTTCTTCGACGTAGGTGCCGAACAGCCGGTCGAAGACGATCAGCACGCCGCCGTAGTTCGCATCCAGATAATCGACATTCGACGCATGGTGGACGCGGTGCGAGGACGGCGTATTGAACACGTACTCGAGCCAGCCGAGCTTCGGAATCCACGTCGTGTGCAGCCAGAACTGGTACAGCAGGTTGATGGAGAGCGTCATCAGCACGACTTCGGGACGCACGCCGAGCCACACGAGCGGCACGAAGAACACGGCCGCGCCCGACACCTTGC
This sequence comes from Paraburkholderia franconis, assembly GCF_009362735.1. Classification (GTDB taxonomy): domain Bacteria; phylum Pseudomonadota; class Gammaproteobacteria; order Burkholderiales; family Burkholderiaceae; genus Paraburkholderia; species Paraburkholderia franconis. The sequence continues at coordinate 74,190 of NZ_WHNP01000022.1, forward strand.
CCGTGATGCCGAGACGGTACGCGGTGGAAAGCGTCAGCTGGTTCGGCGAATGGTGCACGGCATGCGTGGCCCAGAAGTAGCGCACGCGATGCGACGCACGGTGATACCAGTAGTAGCAGAATTCCTGGCCGACGAAGAGCGCCAGCACCATCAGCGCGCTGTTGAGTTCCACCGTGAAGAGGCGGTGGTCCCAGGCGAAGGCGAAAACAGGTGCTGCGAGCGAGAGCGGCAGCAGCGCGAGCAGCTTGCGCGCGACCAGATCGACGATCGACAGCCAGACTTCGTGCCATGCAAATGGCGTGGCCGTATTGCGGTTCTTGCGGGTGAGCCAGACAGCTTCGATCATCGATACGGCAATGACGAAAGCCGTGACGTACAACGTGAATTTCCCAAGATTTTCCATGACGATGCCATAACGGTTGTGGCGGGAGGTATCGTCTGCGGTGAAGTGGTGGATCAGTGCATCGCATCCGATATGCGCACTGTAGTGACGGGCGCCGTTACAGGCTATGCGGAAGTTATTTCACCGTATGTCAGCAGGCGGAGAGCCTTGCGGGGCGGGCCTTACGGACGCTTTTGACTCGCGATGGAATACGCCGGAATCGCATGGCCTCGGGGGCGGTGGATGGCGGGCAGCGCCATGAGCCCGGCCGGAGGGAATTCGTGCGTGGGAGTGCGCTTCGTTGACAGGCCGGTTGCATCGCCGGCGCATTTGGGCTTCGGATGCAACCGCTGTCGTTCGTCAGATCATTTGAATGTTCGCGGGCAGCGGCTCGTGAAGTCCGTTGCCTCATCAGCAGCGCCCGCTAGCGATGCAGCGAGCGCCTTGACGATGCGGACCTGCGTGATCACGACATGGGCACGCTTTTCGGGAAGTCCCATTTGCCGTCGAGAACTTCGGGGCGCGGACGATAGAGACGTACTGTGTAGTTCCAGCCGGGCTCGATCGGCAGGCAGTTGTCGCGCTTGCCGTCGCATCCGCCGAACTGCACGTCTACCGCGCCGTCGGCTCCTTTCTTCGCGCCGACGCTATTGATCGTGTAGGCGTTCAACGGATTCGGGTCGATATAGCCTGACGCGTTATAGACCGTGACCGACCAGAAGCCATCGACAGGGACATCGCGTACATGAAGCTTGTACGACGTTTTGCCATCGTTCTTGGGCGGCGTGACGGTCAGATAGACGGCATCCTTGTCGGGATTGCCGCCCCAGAGCACGGCTGCTCCGATGAGATGGCGTATCGGCGAAACCTCGCCCTTCCGGCCGAAGGCGTCCTTCGTGTCCGGCACGGTCGAACCCAGGACCCTGAGCGCGTCACGCACCTTCTTGTGGCTTGCGGGGTCCCAATTGGGCACTTCGAACTGGCCCGCGCTGCGCTGCTCGACCTTGATTCCATCCTGCAGCGCATGAGCCTGCTTGAGATCCTCAGGATTTGCCGGATCGACCAGCGTTCGGACTGCCGCCAGCACGTAGCGCGTACCGATCTTGTCCTTCGTGAGTGTGTACTTGCCCGCGTCGTAGACCACCTCCTGCGCGTAGTGGTCCTGGTTGATGACGATCATCGAGCGGAAACGCTTGCCCGCATCGGGAAGGTCGATCGTGACGGGGCCTGCGTCGAGATCGAACACGGCGGTGGAATACAGCGTGTCGCGATTGACGCGCACGACGATCTGCCGGCTCAACGGCGCAAGTTCGCGAAGATGTCCGAAACGCCCAAGGCCGTTCATCTTGACGACGGCGGCGAACTCCATGTCCGACTCGGCACGGACGAAGTTGTCTACAGTCACGGGGACTGTCGGCGCTGAAGCTGCCACGGTCTGCGCCGATGCCTGCAAGGCACCGCACACGAGAGTCAGTCCGAGAAAGAAGCGCTGTACGGAGAACATCGGAACTCCTGGAAATTAGGCGAAACGAGAGAGATGCGTGGGCACGCCCGCTCACACTGCGGGGCCAATCAACGGAGATACATCAGGTAGATTAGTACGGCCGGCGCGGGGCGGACCCCTGCCGTTTTGAGGGGTGGCAAAGCCACGCAGATGCGAGAGACGGGCTTCCGATGTAGCAGCCCGCCGATCAGGACGGCAACGCAGATGGGACGTCGATCCGCTGGGAGGGCGGCCATCAACACCCGCCGAATTGCGATATCAATCCGCAATCACCCTCGTCGCGGGCAAAAAAAATCGCCTCACGAAAGGAGGCGATCTGGAAGAAACGTCTGGTTTTGCAGCCTATCGGCTCACTACGCCGGGATGCGCTTCCGTCGCGTGTTGTTGCCGGCGCCTTTTGCTTTTCCACGCGCCACGCATCGCGAATGCGATCTGCGCGACGATCAGCAGTGCGCAAACGCCGATGAATCCCCCGCTGATCGGATGCTGTACGAAGACCAGCATGTTGCCGTGCGAAAGCAGCAGCGAGCGCCGGAAGTTCTCTTCGAGCATCGGGCCGAGCACGAAGCCCAGCAGAATCGGCGCAATCGGAAAGTCGAGCGCGAGCAGGATGGCTCCCACGACGCCGAATACCAACACTTCTCCCACCTCGAACAGGCTGTTGTTCGTGCTGTATACGCCGACCGCAATGAAGAAGAGCGCCGACGGATACAGATAGCGATACGGCACGCGAAGGAACCTGACCCATAGGCCGATCAACGGCACGACATCGATGCGCTCTATTGCGGCAAGTCATCGACCGACTCGTAGACGAAACGGAACGCGCCGCCCGTGAATGCCGAGTTGCCGCCACGCGCATTCTCGGGCGCGCTTTCGAGCATCGCGACGCGGCGCGCGCCGCCTTCGTGCGCGGCCAGTGCCGCGTTCGCGGCGGCATTGCCGGCGCCGATCACGAGTACGTCGATATCGTTGATTCGTCGAGGGTCATCAGTAAAGTCTCCCGTTGCGTAGTCAGCGGCGTGGATAATCGGCGAGCGGCTGCAGCGAGGCGTCGCCGGTTGTGTTCGGATCGACGGCGGGGCTCAGCGTTTCGAGACTGCGGCCCGTCGTGCGCGGACCGAACACCAGTGTGATCAGCGCAGTGAGCGTCCACGCGCCCGCGATGTACATGAACACCGTCACATAGCCGTAGCTGGTGTAGATCGCGGCGATCACGAAGGCGTTCGCCACGTTGGCAACGCGGCCTGCGCCATACGTCAGGCCCGTCGCGCTATTGCGCACGCCCGTCGGAAACTGCTCGGGCGTGTACGAGTACAGCAGCGTCGCGAAGGTCTGCGTCAACATGCCGACCGCAAAACCGAACGTGACGATCAGAACCGGCTGGAAGCTCAGCCCGTACAGCAAGCCGAAGCACGCAATCAGAAACGCGACGAGCGCAATCAGATGCTTGCGCTCGAAACGATCCGCGAACGCGACGGCAAGCAACGCACCGAGCGGCGCGCCGACGTTGATCAGCGTGAAGTACGTGAGACTGCGCGCGACCGTGATGCCGTGATGCACGAGCAGCGTCGGCACCCACGCTTCGAAGCCGTAGAAGCCGATGGTCTGCAGCAGCCAGATCGCGCACAGCGTGAGCGTGCGGCGGCGGTAGATACTGTTGAACATCGCGGTCCACGGCTCGCGAGCTTCGGGTGCACGCGCGACGACGGCAGGCGATGAGAGCGCATGACCTTCGGCCGTCACGCGCGCTTCCATTGCGGCGATCGCGGCTTCGGCGTCGTCGAAGCGGCCGGCGCGAGCGCTCCAGCGCGGCGATTCGGGCAAGCGCCGCACGATCAGCGGAAACACGATGCCAAGCGAGCCCCATACGAACACCCAGCGCCAGCCGTCCGGGCCGAACGGCACAACGAGCCGCGCGACGAGATTCGTCAACGGAATCGCGCACAGGTTGATCACCATCGCCCACGATTGCCACGTGCCGCGCGACTTCGCCGGAAACAGCTCGGCGATGTATGTCATCACTGTCACCATGCCCGCCGAAATGCCGAAGCCCGTCACCACGCGCGCCGCGAACAGCCAGGGAACGCCCGGCACGAGCGAGGTCGCGAGCGAGCCGAGCGACGAGATGAGCACGAACACGGTCAGCGAGCGCCGCCGTCCCATTCGGTCCGACAGCACGCCGCCCAACGTCGCGCCGAAGAACATGCCGATAAAGCTCGCGGACGTGATCAGCGCAATCTCGTTGATCGCAATATGCCAATGCCGGATCAGCGCGGGCGCAGCCGAAGCAAACGTGTTGATATCGCAGCTGTCGAAAAACAGCGGGATCGCAAACAGCAGCATCCATTCGCGATGCATCCGCGAGTTCGGCAAACGGTCGACGCGCGCGGCGACGAGTGAATCGTTCATGCCTGTCTCCTTCGAATCCGCGCGTTCGTGGCCGCGCGATTTGCTATCGGGTGTGGTGCGGGACGGTGCGTCGCTCATCCGCTGGCGTGCTTCAATCGGGCTTTAAATCGGGCTTCAAGCCGGCCTCCATCTGCGCAGTGAATCCGGCGATATCTTCGATGCGCTCGACCTGCCACAGCGCGGCGAGCGCGCGCGCACTCGCGTCTGCCGTCAGCGCGTGCGAAGCGCAATCCAGAAACTTCGTCTCGATACGCTCGTCGGGCAGCGGATTCGCCGACGTGCGCCCCGCCGCGCGCGCGACGCGCTTCGACACGCAGCGCCCATCGCGCAACTCGACGACCACCTCCGCGCCGAAATGATCGGGCTGCTGGTCCGCGAGCGGATCGGGCTCGGCCGTCACTTTCTTCATCACGGCCTGGATCGATGCATTCGCATACGCATCGCCTTCGAAATCCGATAGCACGACGCGACCCTGCGCAAGCGCCCTCGCAACGCAGTACTGCACGCTGAACTTCGCGTCGAGCGCACTCTTCGGCTGCGGACGGTTCGTGTGTTGCAAACGGCGCGGATGCGTGCGCGAGATCACGCGCTCGACTTTCTCCGGCGTCAAGCCGTGCTCAGCGACGAGCATCAGCATCGCGTCAATAGCGGGATGCGTGCTGCCGCAACAGGGATATTGCTTGATCGCGATGCCCGGCTCGACGATATCGAGCGGATCGGCCCACGCGCGCATCGCCGCTTCGGCATCGTAGTTGCCCGCGCCGTTGTAGACATTGAAGAAGCCCTGGCGATGCTCGAATGCTTCGTCGCCGGCCGTGAAGCCTTCGCGCGCAAGTTGCGCCGCGATGAGTCCGTTGCGCGACGCGTGGCCGACATGCAGCGGCTTCGTCATCGTGCCGAAGTTCGCCTTCACGCCCGACGCGAACGATGCAGCGATCGACAGCGCCGTCGCCGTTTGCGACGCGTCGAGCCGCATCAGACGCGACGTGGCTGCACACGCACCGAATACGCCGAGCGTCGCAGTCGGATGCCAGCCCTTGTCATAGTGATGGAAGTTCACCGCGTGCGCGAGGCGCGCTTGCGTTTCGAAGCCGGCGACATACGCGCTCACGAACTCGCGGCCGCTTGCATGAACGTGCTCCGCCAGCGCGAAGAGCGCCGGCAGAATGGGCGCCGACGGATGACCGCCGAGCGTGTTGCTGCAATCGTCGAAGTCGAGCGCATGCGCGGCCGTGCCGTTGACGAAAGCCGCGTCCGATGGCTTCATGCGCTCGCGTCGTCCGAACACCAGCGCGTCGCCCGTCGATGGCGACGCGACCGCATGCGCGAACCGCGTGCAAGGCTCGCTAGCGCCCGCAAGTGTCACGCCGACGGTATCGATGATGCCGATGCGCGCCCAGCGCAGCGCCTCGGGTGGCAGGTCTTCGAAACGGAATGCGGCGATCCTGTCGCCGAGCCATCGGGCGATCGTCATGCGTGTGCTCCTTGCAGCCGTCGCGCCGCGGCGTCGAGCCAGTGAAGGTTCGCTTCCTCTTCGATACGGTCGAGACGATCGAACAGCGGCGCGGCCGCACTGTCGAGCGCGCGCGTCGTCCGCATGAATTTCGCGCGCAACTGCTCGCGCGAAAGCGGCGAACTCGGGCAGCCCGGAAAATCCGCGCGCGCTTCTTCGTAACTGGTGCCGTTGTCGAGCGTGATGCGCGTCTTCGTCGACAGCCCTTGTGCATCGGTTGCGACGACGCTCACGCGCTGCGCGAGTTCGCTCACAGCGGGATCGTCGAGCAGCCGCTTGCCGAAGATCGCGGGGTCGTCGGCGTCGTGCAGCAGTGCGGCGGCGACGCAGTACGGCACGCTGTATTGCGCGAGCGTCGCATCGGCCGGCGACTTGATGTCGTGATTCGCAGCGAGCCGCGCCGCGCCTTCGATACAGATCGACGCGATGCGACGGGCGTCGATATCGTGCGCGGCACGCAGACGCTGCGCCGCATAAACGGGCGTGTGCGCGACGATATGGCACGCGTAGCGCTTCAGGCAGAGCGTCGGCGTTTCATAGCGCGTGCCGAGGCCGTCTGTCAGCAGCGCAACGTCGAAGCGCTCGCAATACGCATGCAGAAAGCCGTAGCGCCCTTCGAGCACGCTCGACGGGCCGTCGAAACCCGCACGCGCCAGTTGCACCGCGACGATGCCCGCCTGCGCCGCGCGCCCCAGATGCACGCGCTTGACGAGGCCGCCATCGCCTGCCTTCGCGAATTCGAGTAGTCCGCCGCCGAGCGAACCTGCGATGCCGAGCGCGCGCCGCAGCATCTCTCTGTCAGCGCCCGCGAGCTTGCCCGCGACGATCGCCGCGCCGAACGGACCCGTCAGCCCCGGCGCGTGGAATCCGCGCGCTTCCGCCGAATGCTTCGTCGCCGCGCCGATCCGGAACAGCACTTCGATGCCGGCGACGAGCGCGGTCAACACATCGCGCCCCGATGCGCCCGATATCTGCGCGACGGCCAGCGCGGGCGGCACGAGGACCGCGCCGGGATGAACACCCGCGCCGGGCTGCCGCAGACTGTCGAGTTCGGCGGCATGCACGAGCACGCCGCCCGCAAAGGCCGCCGCTTCGGCGCCATAGCGCGCATCGGCGATGCCGGGGACGGCGCATGGTCCGGGCGCCGCATCCGCGAGATAACAGCGCACGGCTTCGCCTGCGGCCACTTCATGACCATAGACGGCCGCGCCGACTGCATCGATCAGGCAATCCTTCGCGAGCCGCACGACATCGGCGGGCAATGCTTCGTATCGCAAGCCGTGAGCGTAGTCCGCGAGCGCGTGAGTGGCCGTCGTCGTCGAATCGTGCATCGTGTCGTCCCGTTGCGTGCTTTGCATGGCGCTATCAGCCTCGCGCTTCTTCGTCGATGACGGAGCGATGGCGCGTCTCAGGCATCAGCAGATAGGTGACGAGCGATACGGCCGCGCACGCGCTCACGTAGTAGAAGAACCACGACTCATGACCCGCGTGCTTGAACTTCAACGCGAGGTATTCGGTCGTGCCGCCCATCACCGACGACACCACCGCAAACGGCAAATCGACGCCGAGCGCGCGCAGCTTCGCGGGAAAGAGCTCCGACTTCACGAGCCAATGTATCGACGAGAAGCCGCTCAGAATGCCGAGCGCCGCGAGGTTCAGCGCGAATGCCGCCCATACGCTGTGTGTCGTGCCGAGCGCATGCATCAGCGGCACCGTGCAGAACGTGCCGCCGATACCGAAGATCAGCATGACAGGACGCCTGCCGACGGCATCCGACAGCAGTCCATAGAGCGGCTGAAAGCACATGTAGATGACGAGCGCGACCGTGGTGATCAGCGTCGCCGTATTGCGGCTGAATCCCGTCGTGTTGACCATGTACTTCTGCAGAGATCGTGAACGTATAGAAGCTTTGTGCCTACTAAAAAATGTTGTTACGGCCGAAGACATCAGCAAGAACAAGCTTACAGAGTCAAGGGGCGTAACGAGAATGTGGGTTAAGAAATGAAGGGCCAGTGAAATGCATGGAAAATGGACCTTCAGTCTTGTTTTGTGGGTAGCGGAGCTAGCGATGACCGCTTCGGAAGGATTCTCGCGGAAGGAACCGATATAGCATTATTTGTGCCGGAGGCGTGGCAATCATCGAAAATAGTGGACTTCTCCTTCCCGCCAAAGAGATGCGACATCGCTAGCCACGCGACGCAGGTAGCGTGACTCGAGGCGAAGCATCTCGGGCACCGCCAACTGCGAGTCACTGGACCGCGCTCGCCATGTCTATCGCATAGTTTGCAAGCTCATCCTGAAGCTATCCGTTCTATGCTAGGACAAACTTATCGCGGCAATGTGTGCGTTCAGGAGACAGCCTGCATAGACATTGCTTGATGACCCACCGGTCCTCGATTCCGCGAGAGCTCCGATTCACCGCACACTCTTATTTGCAGACCGACTCCTCGACAACTTTCACTCAACTCCACTGGAACGGTCACGTTTCGGCTTCGGAAGCGGAGCATTCAACATGTCAATCGTTACCCCATTTCGCTCCGCGTTTAGCGCCCACGTCACAAACTGCTCCGTCAAAAGTTGGTTCTCTGCTTCCAGGCGGTCCGCTCTGGCCTTGGAACGGTCTACCTGCGCGAGTGCCGCACGCAACCTCTCGTCCTTGGGCTCGCCTCTTTCACGCGTTAGGGTTCCCCGCAAAATATCCTTTCTCAATGAAAAGGCATTTGCGATTTGCGAATATTCGGCAAACGTGAATCGCGAGTAGCGATACCCCAAAGCTGCCTCTACAGCATCCAATAGAAGCTCCCAAGTAAGCTTTCCTTTCCATTCGTCCAACGTTTTAATAACCGAGTTAATGCTCTCTTCTGTCAAGTCTGGTGCACGGCGCTTCTTCATGGCTTCGCCTTTCGCCTTATGGTCGGCACTAACCTGATAGGCTGAACGCTATCGTTTGCGATGAGGGGCGCGTTGTTGACGTCCAAGCGAACTCTGGCTCCAAACGGTATCGCTGGGTCCTCGAGTATCGACAAAAGTGCGTTGACGCGTTCGAGCGTGACCGTTTGATGTTTAACCCAACTGTCCGCACCAAACTCCTCCTCGTTCAGTGCCTCTCGAGCCCGATTGAGTAGGTACTCGCACTCGGTCTTAAGCATCCGTAGGTTTGCTTCCTTCTCAGCGTCTCCCTTGATGCATTCCTGTTCTTCGCAGTTGATGCAATCACGGTACATCTGGCATGGCTCGCTTGCAAAATCGTGTGCGCACCAACCGTATTCAGTTGTGTGCGCCGCAGTCAATCCATTGTTTTCGAAGTCGCTGCGAGCAATGAGGTTTCGCCGCCCCTCAAAGACCGGTTCCAACTCTGACGTAAACCCGGTCTTTAAAGCCAAATTGATGGGTGCCTGTACCTCATCGGAACTCATATGGTCGTACGCTCGATTCTGCTTCACATCCTTCCGCCCTGAGAAGATAGCAATTTCCGCGCTGCTCAGGCCACCAGTCTGGGCTAGCATGTTTAGATAGTGACGCAAACTATGACTTTGAAGCATAATCGGCGAACCGTCATCCTCTCTATAATTAAAGCGCTCGAAGATGGAGGCACGACCGTAAGTTCCGAGACGCTTCGTGACCATCCCATAGTCAACGCAACTGAACATACATAGAAATACAGACTTCTTCAAATCCATTTCGTGCGTACGCATGATAGCCATGGACTGACGACATAGAAGTTCTGGAGCCCCCGGCACGTACGGAAACGTCTCCGGCAACATGGCTAGGACGGCCCGTTCCACGTCCTCAAAAAAATAGCCGAAGCGACCCCTACCAATCGATTGCTTCGGCAGCTTGTTGGTAGTTCTCGCCCAATTGCGTGCGACGTCTTTCGCCGACTCATCACCCCACAGGATTAACGCGATTTCGGACATCGATAGAATTTTCGAATCTCTGAGATGCACGGCCCCTTCGTGCAGATACAGCTTTTTTGGATTCTTTGTATACCAAGCAGCGATTTTCCGCGCCGGAGCAGTGACCTCGATGAGATTTGCGACAGCTTCACGTGCGACTGGTGCCATCTCTGTCGGCAACCACTTCGTTGCGTTCTCGAACCCCTTCGACCCAGACCATCGCAGGCCCAACTTGTTACGATACTCGCCGTCCCCTTCTACCAAGCAGTCGCGTCGCAGTCGAAGCACCTCGTTAATTCGCTCAGGCGCACAGAGCATGAGCCCCGTGTAACTCGCAAGTAAAACGTCGGCCGGCTCAATCGCCTCGTGGAATATTCCGCCGAGCGCACGCAGAACAGCGGCGGTTGGCAATTTTTTCTGGCGTGCCGCCAGCGCCTCCTTCGAAATACGAGACCCCAAATTTCGCGGACTCGGCACCCCGTGTTTCCAGCGCTGGCGCAGCAAAATGAACCCTTTCGAGTGCATGAACTCCGCTATAAGTACAAGCTGTGCCCCGATTGAATAAGCCCTTGCTGGCGACACTTTCTGCTTAGCGAGTTCAACTGCGGCATCCAATACCATTTCATCGACGGCCGTCGGCCGGGAATCTTTTTTGCATTCGCGCAAAGCGGCCTCAAGGCAGCGAAGCGCTGACAAACGCAGGCCTTGGTCTTCTACGGGTTTCACATCTTTGAGGTACACCAAGCTTGCCTTTGCAAAGTCAAGAAACGGTTGGGGCATACTTGGCTCGGACTCGCTGCGACCGGAAGCTTCCAGAGTGTTGAATGTTACTCCGGCCTGATGGTTGCGACCTTTTCTATATCCCGTCTTCCAGATATTCTTTTCAAACTGCCGATTCGCTTCGAGAACTTCTGACTCTCTACAAAGAGCAATGAAAGCCATTAGATTATCCAACGGTTCCAGTTCGACCCGAGGTGTGAAGCTTAAGATACTTGCGCTCAAGATGCAGACTCCGAATTGTGAAGTGCCCGCTGTGCCCGTACTTGAGCACATAGCTCGATAACCTCTCGCACCGCGCGAATCGGTTCATCGTTCACAGCCGCCATTCGGTCATCAGTTGACCATTTCTCCCGTTCTGAAGACAAGCGTTCGAGCACCTTCCCATGTTGAGCGTCGAGCCACGGCTCGAACCGAAAGCACGTATAGCAAGCAACCGGTTTAGCAAAGGCACAATTCTGTCCATTTCTCGTACAACTGCCTATCGGTTCCCTTGAGACCCTGAAGTCAATAATACGACTTCCACCAGCACCTTTTTGGGTGCTGCTGCTTTCGTCCTCTACCACCTGTCCTTTGAAAGCAGCGGCAAGCGGAGCAAGCAATGTACCCATGGTCTTGTCGATGTTCTCCACAATCTTCGGAGAGGCGGAAATGTATACCTCAACATGCTGAAGGTCAGCATGACCCAAGCGGTTCGCGATAACAACTCTGCTCGCACCCTCCTCGGCTAATCGAGTGCCATAGGTGTATCGGAACCTCACAGGCGCCAATGGCATAGGCGCAAAGTCAAGTCGCGATGTCGGGGGTGCGATTCCGCTCATGAGCCTAGTGAAAGATTGAGACAGCGCTTCAGGCGTACAGTGACCATAGAACAAATCTCCAATTTCCCGTAATTTCCTCCGCGGCCCCCTTACCATAATCAAACGTTCTGGGAATAACGCCGACGTATCGTCATAGCCATCCGCTCGGAGGCGATTTACATAGTCCGCTATGAGTCGCCCCGTTTGCGGGCTGATGTCGAACTGAAGGTACTCGATACGCGTATGTTCGTCACGTTTCTTAGCCTGCGGAAGGCTAAGCACTGAGGTGTCGCAGTTGAAGTCGCAAAGCTTAAGCGAAGCGTATTGTGAAATTCGTCCACCGCAAGCTAGGAGTAGCCTTGTGAGAATAAGAGTCCAGAGCGGGAGAGCGTCACATCCGTAGGCGGCGTTGACCGTCGCGTACAACGACGTATACTCCTCTTCAGTCAGCGGACCTTCGACTGGATTTCTCGTCCTGACTGCGTCACCCTTTCGGTTCCCGGGTTTCCGTTGCTCCAGCAAATAGGTTGCGCACTCAGGTTTTACTCCATACAAGCCGAGCGCGACCCATTTTTGAAATAGGCCGTTGATGGTGCCAAGTCGGTGCTTGTCGCGAGCGCTAAGCTTCGTCGCATAGTTAGAAATTTGTTGAGAAGTAACCTCCCCTTTCAGACGAGGTCTAACATTTTCCACAAAGTGCACAAATGCACTGTGTAGAATCATGACGTATCCAGCGGAGTGCCCCTTCACAAAAGGTAGCAAGGCACGTTTGAGCGACAAAATGAATGCTTCAAAGCTGCGCTTGTATCGACCAAAATCGATTCGCGCTTTAAACGGCCCGTCCACCCATTCCCAAACGTTCTCTCTTGGGTCGAAGCTGCTTCCACTGCGTGTAAACACGCGCTCGGGCAAAGCATCAGTAATTGTGGTCGCCGGGGAGTGTTCAGTTTTCGGAGACATCGAGTTTTTCTTGTAGTTTCAGGGAAATGGTACGTCCTTTACGGCTAACATGACGACGCGTATACGTCGCAGCAGACGCCGAATTGTCGGTCCAACCTTGCTGCTCGTTTCGAGCCTTCTCTTCAGCGACATCCGTCAACTGCATCAATTCTGCTTGCTCAGAAAAGCGTTCATTCCAAGTGTGTCGCAAGACATGGCTCGTCAGTGAAATAGGCAGTCCCGGGCAAGCCTTGCGAAGCTGCGCGAAAATCTTGTCAATGCTTTTGAGCGACAATGGCTGCCCATCGTCGGCGACGATGAGCTGTGGGAATTTGCGGGCGGCCTTTATGTTCCTTCTGTGCTGATGTATATAGTCCCAGACGGCCCGCATGATATTCGGGCGTAGTTCTATCTCGCGGTCGCGAGTCTTAGTGTTCGGCTGAATACGCCGCGGGTCTTCGCCTGCATCGGCCCGGCGAATGATGCGCAACTTCGGCAAGCGTTGGTCAAGGTCTCGAATCTGCATGCCTAGGAGTTCACCGCGACGCATGCCAGTTGCGAGTAAGAGCACAACAATCAACCAATTGCGCTGACGCACGAATCCGCGCTTCCATGGATTGTCAGGCGAGTCCGGGTGTACTAGCTTGACTAAGCGGTCTTGGTCCTCTTTTGAAAGTCCCTCCCTAGCGCCAAGTTTCGCTCGCTTCGGTACTTGAGGAATATCTGCGCGAAATGCTTTTAACGCATGTGCACTCTCGAGCGCTAACTCGTTTCGCTGTGAGTGCGGCAACGTCGCACCCACGTACATCGCCAGAAACTCGAGATAGTTAGCCATGTACCTCAGGCGTGAAGCTTGGGTCTCGACAACGACTGCCTTGGGCTCGCTGACGGCCATCTTGCGGCGCATCTGGATACGCTTGATGCTAACGACGTTTTTTGCGCTTCGTTTGTTCGCGTCTTCATAAGAAAGGTCGGCTACACGGTACTGTGCAGCATCAGCCAAGCGGTAAAGCTCTGAGACCGTCAGAAACTGACCCCGCCGTAAGCGCTCGAGCAAGTCGATACCAGCTTTAGCAAGCTCTCTATACAACAATGCCAAAACGACACACACGAGATGAATCGTGTTAGCCGCTCGGCCGCCTTTCCGAAACCTCGCCAAGTACAAGGTTACCTCGTAGACAGGTAGCCCTCCCGGCCTGCTCAGAACCGAAAGCCGCTCCCCATTTCGAAATTTCACACGTTTCGCTACATATTTAGTCATCGCGCCACCGCCCTTCTTACAACCACATCATCGACCCAGCCTCCCCGCAAAGGCTCCGCCGACTTTCTATCGCATCTGTGAAGACATACTGTGTGTGCACGAGTGGGAAAACCATGAACGCGGTGCAGGCCGGCGTGGCGTGTCTCATTGACCACGCAAGCCCGGATGGAAACAGAGCTGACCAACAGCAGGTAGCTGTAATTTGCAATCTTCCGGGCTACGACCGTCGACAGCAGCGCCTCATTCAGTGGCTGCGGGTATGAATAGCCAAGCCGGAAATTGACATAGCGCGGCAGTAGCGCATAAGAGACTCGAAGTGCGTCCAAGTGTCTGGACGGTTCAAATGTGCTGCCATTGAGGGCAAAGAAATGCGGAGGCAGTTTGCCATCATCGTCCCATATGACAAACTGGCTGCACCAGGGTGAGCATGCACCCCAATTTCGGGTTCGCGACGACAACCGAAAAGACGCCGACTTAGCGTAACTCGTTCGACCTACATCCAGCCGTCCCGTCGCCTTCCTCACCATTACCTCGCCGAAATACTCTCTCATTAATAGGAGAGGCTTCCAGTTCCTGGCATTATAGCGGTGTAAATTAGGTTGGCATTGCACCAGCCGTTAGTCTAACAAAAGCGAGTTGTTAATTCAAGGGTTTATTTCAGCCAGAGAGAATAGACTCGGTGATGACTAGCAAAAGGATTGTTAACTTTACGATTATCACGGTGGTCGAATTTGTTAACTAAGTTTTAGCTTTTCGCATTTAATAGTGAAGAGTCCTCGACTACAACGGGATACCCTATTGCGCCCATAAGCCCGCCAGCTGGGCACTCCCGCGCCATCTATATGCTATGAATTACAAAGACCGCGCCACCAAATTTGCAGGTCAAAGCCACAATCATTTATGTAATTTATGATATACACGGAGTTAGCCGGACATTGCGAATCGCACGCTTCTACGATATACGGCGCGACAGCAACATAGAAAAATAATCTAAATCAGTCTGTTTTCCATTTTGATTGCCGACTTAGCTCTGGCCGAGAGCGAGCCCCAGTTAGCTCCATGCCGACTTGAACGCGACGGTCACATTTCGCATCTGAGCACCAATAAAAGTTCTTCCCTGGAGCGCAGACTCAATCACTGATGCATCCCATTACGGTCGAGCAGCGATAAGAGGTGTGGTCCCGCCCTCCCTGCCAACGTGCCTGCGAGTTTGGCGCGCCGGACACCGAAAGACCGCAACCATCTGGGATTACTCAAGCCTATTCCTGAGCGGCAACACGAACGTAAGTTGGCTCAAAGAGAAGGGCGTATTCATCTGGAACGAGTGGGCCACCGAAGACAACGAGCTGGGCCCAGTCTACGGCAAGCAATGGACCGCATGGCCGAAAGAACGGCAGGACCATCAACCAGATTGACGACGTCATCAAGACACTCGGGGAGAAGCCAAACAGCCGGCGTATCTTGTTCCATGGCTGGAACCCCGAGTACCTCCCGAACGAGTCCATCAGCTCTCAAGAGAACGCGAAGAAAGGTCTCATGGCACTGCCGCCGTGCCATCTCCTTTATCAGTTCTACGTCGCGGAAGGCAAGCTATCCGCTCTGCTGTACATCCGCAGTTCTCCTTGGTCTCCCGTACAACATTGCTTCGCTGGCCTTCCTGACGCATATGGTCGCGCAACAGTGTGACCTGATTCCGTATGAAATCATCGTCAGCATTGGGGACCTGCATGCGTATTCCAACCATATGAAGCAGATTCAGACACAGCTCGCCCGAGACGTTCGCGAGCTGCCCAAGCTGAATATCAAGCGCCGCCCCGATTCGATTTACGACTACAAGTTTGAAGACTTCGAAATCGTCGGCTACAACCCGCACCCCAGTATTGCGGCTCCCATCGCCGTCTGAGTTGCCGAACAGTTGAACCGCGCGCGGTCCTCTTCGCTCAGAGAGAGGGCCGCGGCAGCGGCGGCCAACCTTCATCCTCCCGCCCCCTCCTCTCCGCAGTTACTTCTGCATCTCCCGGCCTCGCCAACCGCGCCAGACAATCTCCGCTTCAATCCATGATGAGCAACTCTCGCGCGAACGCCACCGGCCCGCGCACCAAGAATCGAAGTCCATATTTATTAAGGGTTCGAATCCAATTAAATTCTTGGCGAATACACTATTAGTTGTATATATTGTCATTTGAAGCACCACATTTGGTGCTATACAACGAAATGCGATTTCGGGGTTCCCACATGCACGACATCGACAAGCTTTCCATTGCGGCCGAGGTGCGACGCTTCCAGTTTGAAATCTGGCAGCGCGCGGGGACCACGCACAGCACCATTCCGCACCTGCTTCAGCTCTTCCGCCCTGACCACGCGGCCTCGGTACATGACATCGAGTACGAAGTGACCGCGGGCTCGCTCGGCGTGCACGGGGTCGGCAACGCCCAATACCAGGTAGCCGGGATGGTCGACGTTCCGCGCTCAACGATTCGTATTGCGGGAAACCTGCCCTACGAAGTTCAGCGATTCACCGGAGCGCACGAACTCGGCCACATCGTGTTGCATCCTGGGCTCTCGCTTCATCGCGACCGCCCCCTCCTCGGTGACGCGCCGGTCCTAGACCGCCGCGAGCGGGAGGCCAATTACTTTGCCGCGTGCTTCCTTGCGCCGGAGAAGCTGTTGCGTCGCGCGTTCAAGCAGCGATTTGGCACCGACATGCTCCACCTCGATGACCGCGTAGCATTCGCCATCGCCGGCAACGGCTCGCAGGACCTTCTCCGGTCGAAAACTGGGTCGCTTGAGTTTCCGCGCGCAGTAGCAACCGCACGGAAATTTGGTATTGGCAACCACTTCAAGTCGCTCGCTGAAGAGTTCGGCATGTCGCCGACCGCCATGGCGATTCGCATCCACGAGCTCGACCTGGTCAGCTACTGATGGCGTGCGGCCTGACAACACTTAGGCCGTTCGGCTTCACGCGTTCGCTCAAGCCAAATCGCCATGCTATGGTGACAACGGCATAGCCGCCTACAACACCCACCTGAATTTCTTGCTGGAATACTGCATGGCATCAGTTTTCTTCTCGTACACGCACATCGACGAGTCGCTGCGCGACCAGCTCGAAATCCATCTGTCGCTGATGAAGCGCGAAGGCCTGATTTCGGCATGGCACGACAGGCGCATCATCGCGGGCGACAACCTCGACGACAGTATAGATGAGCAGCTCGAGAAGGCCGACATCATCTTGCTGCTCGTCAGCGCGAACTTCATCGCGTCCGAATACTGCATTGCGACCGAGATGACGCGTGCATTGGAGCGGCATAAGGCCGGCGATGCGCGCGTCATCCCCGTCATCCTGCGAGCATGTGACTGGCACAGTGCTCCGTTCGGCAAACTGAATGCAGTCCCGACGGACGGTCGACCGGTCACCTCTTGGGCCAACCAGGACGAGGCTTTCACCGACATTGCGAAGTCGATTCGTAAAGCCGTGGCCGCGACAGCCTCGGCGGCCGCGCCCAAGGTGGGCACGGCATCGGCGGCAAGAAGCTCAGCGCCCCAGCCCGCAGTCGTCGAACCTTCCGCGGCCGCGCAATTGCCGCGGTCGAGCAACCTTCGCGTCAAGCATGAGTTCTCGGACCTCGACAAGGACACGTTCGTTTCGGAGACGTTCGACTTTCTTGCCCGCTTCTTCGAGGGTTCGCTCCAGGAGCTGGAGAAGCGGCACGGCCAGTTCCAAGGACGTTTTTCGCGCATCGATGCGCGCCGGTTCACCGCGAGCATCTACAAGGACGGAAAGAGCGTGTCACAGTGCACCGTTACGCACGGCGGGGCCTTCGGTGGACACAGCAATCGCGAGATAACCTACTCGAACCAGATTTCCTCGCACGCGAACAGCTACAACGAAGCGCTCACGCTCACCGAAGATAGCCAGACGCTTTATCTGAAGCCGATGATGAGCATGGCGAGAGGCGTTTCCGAGAAGCTGTCTGACACTGGGGCGGCCGAGTATCTGTGGTCGATGCTTATCGAGCCGATACAACGGTGATTCGCCGCGGCCGACCGCGACAATAGCGCGCCGGCCGCCGCTTCACCCATCTCCCGACGAAGTTGAGCAGCTTCTGAAACGGCACTTTCGCCGCGTCTTCTAGCGCTGCGTGAGATGCGCCGGATGACTTGCCGCGCGCGTGATAACAACAACGCTCCTGTACGCCCGTAAATATCTCTTTACGCGCTCGGTCGGCGTATAGCACGCAGCTACAATATGACCTACAACTTGCGTGAATCGCCCTTCTTATTGCCCATGACCACTCTGACCACGAATTCGCATCTTGCTTTGATGTATGAACAGGCAAGTAATTTCTTGAACCTTGACCAGGCGGCCCGCGCGCAGTCGGACTGGTTCAGAAGCTTTCGTGACGACAAAGACGTCCGCAGCTTCTTCAAGAAGAAGAAGGTGCTTGCGAAAGGTACGAGTTTGCAGGTCACCGCCATAGCGCAGATAGCCCGCGCGGTTGTCGACTGTATCGAGGATGGGGAGCCTGACCTCGCACCGACTGGCGCTGAAGTGCGCGACATCATGAAGAGCGCCACAGACCTGGCGACCAAGCTGACTGCGGCGCCCTCCTCTTGGCTTACTCCGAGTGCCAGAACACGCGGCTTCCAGGAGCCGCTGCGGACGCTCCAGACCATGCCGTCGATTGTTCCGGCTAGGACCGCTGGCCGCTTGCCGATGACACAGCGTCGAACGCTGATTCTTCGGCTCGCCCATGCCATCTGCGAGGTTTGCGACGAAATTCCTATTCGACTCATCACGACGGTCGTCGCGCGCGCGTGGGAAGATACCTTAGAACGTCAAGTCTACGAAGTGCTGACTGCCGCCGAACGCGACAGTATCCGAGCGCTCGTCGACTCGAAGCGCCGGAATCAAGCCGACAGCGAGAACACAGCACATCTGGCGATAAGCCGGGCGAGCATTCCGCGAAACCGCACTTCGCCGGTGCCCGACACCCGAACCGACGCTCAGCGGCTAGCTCAGGCTCTCGACATCGTGGGCGGGTTCGTTGATGAGACAGCGGCTATCGTGCTTCACGACGCGCTGAGCACTGCGGCCGCCGAACTCGGGATAGAGCCGGATTCGGCGGAGGAATAGAAACCAGCGGAAATTGGGCCTGTTTTCCCGCCTATTTCCTCCGGATTTTTTACGGCTGAATTGGCTTGGTATTTCGGTAGCAGTGTTTCGGGCCGACAGGCGAACAATACGTCCTGTCATAACTCGCACTGCATCGAATGCAAAAACACACCAAACCGCAGAACTTCCAGTCCTTCGACAGCATCATCGCCAACTGGCCAGACAACACCGCCGAGCATCAGCGTGCACGCTTGCTTGATGCAATGCGGCTGTGCGCGGGGATTACGACACTGGAGGCCACGCGGTACCTCGACGTCATCGACCCTCGGGCGCGAGTGGTTGAGCTCCGCAAAGAGGGTTATCGCATCATCACCTCGTGGGTCAGCCAGCCGTCCGAGTGTGGCCGTCTCCACAACGTGGGGTTGTACACGCTCGCTGCTAACGCAACCAACATCGACATGGGCGCGAAGGTGAAGCCCGTGCTCGAGTCGGGCAACTGCCAGTTGGTGCTTGCTCTCTGGCACTGACGGGCGCATGCGGTGAGGGGTGGATTCATATCACCTAATCATCGTGCGTCCGGCGCTCGACAGCGACCTCTGCGACAGTGGCAGCATCAGCCCGGTGCTGCCATCGTCTTACCGCTGCGGGCACGCAGCCGTTATATCGTGGTAACTCGCGGCCTTGCGCACACTACCCAACAGTTCAGCTAGCCGCGGAACTTTCTGTTTTGCCCGCCGCACGCTCTCCAACGTCCGCTTATCAACGAAGGTCTCGGTCGCGTAGGGGGCGAGGCAGAGTAGAGAAAGGTCGTTGACATCACTGCCCTTCCGTTCGGGCTGGTCGTGCGCGTAGGTCCGCATACATTCATGGGTAAAGGCAGACGGGACACGGTCCGGCGTTACTATCTCCTTGACCTCTTCCCAAGGAAGATTTTCTGCGTCTGAAGCCATCCTCAAACGCTGTCTGAACATCACCATGGCCATTGTTTCGCGAAACGTGGCGGCAAAGTTGATTTCGTCCGGTTCGAGTCCTGCCCGCAACAATATACGAACGGGCAACGGCTCCGATAAACCTTCTGAAATGGCGAGCTCTACGTTCGCCGCCACGTCGGACATGAAGTCGGCCGCCATATGCGCTGGACTTGCTATGCGCTTGTCTCCGCGCTCGACTATTTCTTTCTTAAGGTGGGCGCGGACCTTAACAAGCGTCGCAGCGGTAGCTTCATTGTCTCGATGCGGCTTGTCCAACCAGTCAGCAATACGCGTGTTTTCGATTTCAATCGCGCGCCAAGGCGAGATTACGGCGACCTTCTGCGCGTGCGCTTGATGCTCAGCAAGAAAGAGGCGAAGGATTCGCCAATTGCTCAAACTGTCTGGCACTGCTTCCAAGCCTGTACCGTAGGACAGTAAGTCGCTGCGCGCTATATCCCGCACACCGAGGACATCGAGTTCAGGACGCGTATATGCCGCTCGCACCTCAGCCCGGAGGACGTCCAATTCAGAGCCAGGTATGACGTTCGGAACACCACCCTTCACCCATGCTGCCATCGGCCAGCCTCGCAGGTAGCGCAATCGCATGTCTACAAGACCGTCGTTTCCGTGCTGCATTAGCTCCGCGATTTGATGCCACGACAGGAGCGGCAGCCAACCGCGCTCAAAGAGACGTGGAACAAAACGTTCGGCGGAGCGACGGCGCACGGGGTCTCGCGAAGCCCAGTCTGTAGCAAGTCGTGACAGATGGGATGTATCTAGTACAACAAGGTGAATGTTACGGAGCATGTTCATTGCGCGCTTTGAAGGCCCATTCTGCTGGGGCTCCTCTGAACATCGATGCGTTCGGCGCTCCCCAGCGACGTCTGGAGGTAAACCCTCGGCACAATGCAGCAATCGCTTTACGAAGGTTGTCGCGCGCGGCGTCAACCTTGTTGGCGATTGTAGCGCCGGACAGGTCACCGAGCTCCTTCTCACCAAGGAAATATGCCGTGTGCTCGCTGGCTTCTTTGCCCGGATGCGGAAGGCCGTGGAAGACTCGTTCCCCGTTCAGAAAGCCTTCCTTGGCTAAGCACTCGACGCCTCTCGACGTTGCCGCGCCCAAGAGGCGTTCTAGCTATTTTGAGGGTGAAGACAAACCGACATCCGTCCGACCGCTAGGACGGGTGCCAAGATGGTGCCGTTCAATGTTATCTCGAACGTAGCGGCCGAGCGCCTGCCGCATCTTGCGCGAGAAAGCGGTCGACCGGCATCCGCAAAAAGTTATCGCCCTCGCTTTTCCGCTACCGCAGCTCGAATGTCTTTCTCGCTGACGGCACCACTTTTTTCGCGCATAGTCTTCAGAGTCGTATTTGGCCCGAAGCCCTCGATGGGCTTTGGCAGATTCTTGTTCATCGTATTGCCGTGCTTCTGGTCAATCTTTCCATCCTTGTCGCGCTGGCGACCATCGAGTCCAGGCTGCTTCATGTTTGCGGTCCAGTTGATTCTGACATGGGAACTGCAGTACGACGCCGTTTACCCCAAAAGTGCTCAGGTAGAGAGGCAGTTGCAGACGACACAAAACGCTTTGTTGAGACTGTCAACACGACGAGGCGATGTAGCCTTTCATACAGACCGACCGACGTGGCATCGGCTTTCCTACGTAACAATACAGTCGACCGCGAGAACGTACTCGTTTCCGTCTCGCACAGCCCTGAGCAAATCGACGCATGCCTGCGAATATTTGTTTGTACTGCTCGATTTCCCGGTCCGCATCGTAATGTGGTACGTGTTATCGGAGGACTTCAGGTCGAAGCCGGTCTGCTCCTCCACAATCTCTATGAGGCGATGGGCAGCATTCCAGCCTGTATACCCAAGTTGCTCAGCGACTTCTGTGAGCGTGAAGGGAAAATGCAAATTGACCTTCGCCGGGTCCCCGATTGCGGTGATGCCCAGCAAGGTCGCGACACCCTCCCCATGCTCCAGCTTGTGTTCGAGCGTCTGGAAGTCGATTTCAACCTTTTTGGTCGGCACGTCTTTTCGGACCAGGTCAATCGTGCGCGCGAGCAACGAGCGTAGCAGCTTCATATTCACCTTCTCAAGGGCGCCTCCGCTGATAAACGCTTCATAGACCCATTCGAACGACGACGCCGAGATGCTTTTAATTCGGATTTCTCGGTTCTCGCCCACCGCCAGAACCCTGTCCCGCGCTGGGTATGACTTCTCGTCAATCGTAGGGTCCCATTCGAGAATATAGATGTTAGGGATAAGTGCGAAATTCGCTCGAATCATCCGGTCAACGTCGTATAGCACGCTCCGAATATTGGGGTCGTTCGCACCGTATCCGATAAACAGCAGCGGATGTTCTGCAAAGTAGGTCAGCAGCTTTGCGCTCAGGTACTTTTTGTCGGTCTCGAAAGCCTCGTAATCGCCCTGTGTGAGCACAAGCGACAGCGGGTCCGAAACCGAGCCATGAATCTTGAAGATTTCGCCGATTGAAAGGTAAGGCTGCTTCAAAATGGTCTGGCCGACGACAGCATCGTACTGAGGAAAGAGCGGTTCCAATAGTTCGTCATAGTTTGTCGTGACGATGGCGTGCGGGTTTATCGCTTGCAACGCCTTCAATTCCGCTTTCAAGTTGGCATGCACAGGCTTCAGGTCATGAAGCATCGCCGCAGTCGCGTGCTTCAGGAAAACCTCCGCCGGAAACGCCTCGTCAAAATATTCCGGAGGAAAGTTCGCGCGTCCGTCTCCCCACGCCCATTCTCGGTACGCTTCCGCGAACATGCTTGCGATATGCGGCTGGTCCTGGACCTTCTGTTTGTAGTAGGCGTAAGGACGGTCAACTCTCGGGCAATTCTCGGCCAGCTTCTTCAGAAGCTCATCCCAATTTGGTGCGTCTGCGTAACGACGCGCGAACCCAGACCCGACAAATAAAATTGGCTGACAACCCGCCAATTGCAACACGTTCGCAATGTCCGCTCTAACCTCTTCCTGATACTGCGCGTAATCCATAGGCATGTTGGTCTCTCAAAATACAGCACGCCTCGCGTGCGTTTTTTTTCATTCTTGGAAGCATCATTGTTTCGCTTCCGCTGGCCCATGCTATTACTTTTCTCTTTTTTCGTCGCCATCCAATGACCTCTGCCACAGACCGCCGCAGATTTTTATACGAATCTGGCGATTTGCCCTGACGTTGTCGAAGTCCCTATTGCTGAGCGACCTTACCGGTCTCCGCAATCGCTGCAAGCGCAACATTCTGGTCGGCGTACCACCGGATAAGGCATTCGCGCTCATGGCATTGCTGCTCGCGGTAATTCCATTGCGCCCGGGTCCGCTCTTTGAATGCAACCGGGTCATCTGCAGCGGCCTTTGCCTTGGCATAGATTGCAGCCAACCGAACGTCATCTGAGGCCAGCTCGGCGTCGCTACAAATGATGTGCTCTGCGTCGGAATGAGCCTTCGAACATTCAAAGCTGGTCTGCTGGAATGAAGCCGTTTGAGCCGAAGGCGCGGCGTCTGTACCTGCAGCCTCCTGCGCCCAGCTTGATAGTGGTGTCACACCGACGGGCAAGTCAGGCCACTGGAATATCTTTATCGAGGCGTTACCCGAAGGGTTTGAGGTTTGCTTGACAAGCATCACGCCTTTGCCGGATGTTGCATTGATGGCAAACGCGGCTTGCTCCGTACTGCACTCATGTTCTTTGCACCCTTGCGCGACCAGATAACCGTCTTGCATCTGAATCCCGGAAGAGTTCACCACAGCAAGCCGCTCCAAGATTTTTATCCAGTCCGCTCGCGAGACGCCGTTGAAAGCAGAACGGAATCGTTTGTCATTCACGACATCAGACGGGTACTTACCCACAAGCCAGCTAAAGTCCGGAACCGGATGAACTGTATTCAGTGTCGTGGCAGAGGCGGCAGCCGGCACAACGCCATTCGAACCGACTGCGGTTGTGTCGGATTGAAGCGTCACCTGTTCGCCATTGCCATTCGACGCGGGGTGGTGAGGATAGACGATGATGGTGTAGATGACCGCCGCCGCAGTGACTGTTGCGGACGCCGCCGCCTTGAGGGCAACATAGTCATTACTCGAACGGATGGCTGGTCGCGGCGTGACCTCCACAGTTAGTTTGGACTGAAACCACTCGTTCGCCTCCTTGATGGCTTGGGAGGAAACGGCCTTCTTACGCATGAAACTGAAGGTCTTGTATCCACCGTAGGAAAGCGCGAATCCAGTTAAAGCCTGCCCCACGGGCACGCTAAGCACAGCCATGAGGAAACAACCCAACAGCGCAGCAAACAGAGGACCAACAAATCCAGGAACACTCGGCCAAGCCCGCACCCTGGCCATCAGAGCGCTCGCGGCTGTCTGCAGCTCACCGCGAGGTCCTTGCGCTGCAGCACACTTGTGCTCCATCTCGTAGACCGCCAGCATCGCCTTTTCTTTTTCTGCGAGCGAGACCGTACCGATGTCTACGGCTAACTTGATAGCTTTCGTTGTGAGCGCCAGGTCGTGCGCGAGCGTATTGAGAAACGGTTGAAACGCTTCGAGCTTGACCGCTTCGCCGATGTCATCATCTTCGACATAAACACCATGGGAGATAAAATACTGTCGTAGGGCATTCGTTGTGCGTGACTGCACCTTGTAGACGAAGTCCTGCGTTGCCTGCTCTTTCTTTGATAGGTTCTCAGTATTCATATGTTCAGTACCGGTGCTCTCAGACGTGCCGTGACTGTCCCGACGGCTCGATTTCCTGCCCTTCAAATTTGTCGTATATCTGATTCCGGTTCCCGGAATGCTTGTGGTGATGCGGCCACGGGTGTTGTACGTGAAGCCCTTTCCACCAATGGATGTGCTGATTCCGCTCTTGCTGAGATTGATGCGGATACCGGGCGCAATTTTTATGCTTTTCCTGAAGCCCCAACCCATGCTGTCCCCCCAATACCTTCACCAGCGAACTAATGTCGCCTGTACGGCAAGGAAAAATGTTGCCAGTTGTGCAGACGACCGGACACTTGTCGTGCCGACCGTCGCACTGTTTTAGTCTTTGGCGTCAACTTTCCGAAAAGCGGTCTTCGTCGCATCCGACCAAGCCATTTCAAGACGCGTTCTGCTGCCTGCGTTGAGTTTGCGAAGACCCACTTCACGGGCCATCGCCGGCACGCCAGACTCTTCGTCATGCCCTGCCTGCATCATGTCGAACGCGAGTGCTCGGAGTTCGGCAAGAGAGATTTCATCGACTGACCGTGCGGTGCCATCAATGGGCCGCCGGAATTGAATCTGCATATCGGCAGATTCACCTTTAGCACGGAAAAACGTACCCACATCCTCCGGGTCACCGTTGAAGTGCTGCGATGCCAACCGGACGACCCTGTCCTGGATTTTTGCGCCTGTCCGAACCCAGCCATGCGCCCGCGCAATACGACGCGCCAGGACTTCGTCCCGAACCGGTCCTTCCACGCGTACGACGTGCTCAATCAACCGCAGAAGCGTTGGGTTATAGACGACGTCGAAGAACGAGTTGGCATCGACCGCGTATCCCTCAAGCGTCAAATCGACCTCCGTGAAACGTCCCTCAACTGGGTCGCTAGAATGAGCAACGGCAGCGTTCCCAGCGTAGGTAACGGGAAGCGTGGCAGCGTCCGCCACCACTTTAACCTCGCTCGACGGGTCGGTTGTCGCATCTGCCGACTGGTCCATCTGCTCATCCGGCATCGCCATTACGTCCGCGACAACCTTCTCCGCAAGGACTGTCGCCTCCTGCTCGGTCTGCGCTCGCTTCGCCCGCTGTTCGGCGAGCAACTCCTCGAGCTGACGATGAATCTTCTCGACGGTCCCCTGCACGTCAATCCACCAATCGGTCGACCAGATGCGCAGGATGTCCCAACCGAGGCCACGCAAGACCTGCTCACGCAACTTGTCGCGGTCGCGGGCTGTTGCAGAACGATGATAGGTCGCACCATCACACTCAACGCCGGCAAGGTAACGTCCAGGTGCGTCCGGGTCGACTACACCGAGGTCAATGCGGAAAGCCGACACACCGACCTGCGGATGCAAAGTCCAGCCTCTCTCGGTGAGCGCGTTCGATACAGCTTTTTCAAACGGGCTCTCGAAGTCTCCGACGCTACCTGTAACCGCCTCGCCAAGCGCGCGTGCGCCGCGGTCCGCAAACTCCAGGAAGTGCTTCAAGTCACGCACTCCGAGCGCCTGAGTTCTCGCCAAGTCCATCTGCTCTGGACGGAAGCTACCGAAGACTCGAAGCTCCTGCCTCGCACGGGTAATGGCAACATTCAGACGACGCTCCCCACCCTGCTGGTTCATCGGGCCGAAATTCATCGGCATGGTGCCGTCAACCCCCGGGCCATAGGTGGTTGAAAAATACATGATGTCCCGCTCATCACCCTGCACGCTCTCCAGATTCTTTACAAACACGGGTTCAAGCTGCGTTTCCAGGAAGAAGTGCTCAATGGATGGGTCTTTACGACGTTCTTCGTCGAGCAAGTCTTCGATGAGAGATTGCTGTTCAGAGTTGAACGTCACCACGCCGATGGTCAACCCACTGTCGCGGAAGCCGGGCGTTTTCATTTTGCCGACCAGGTCGGCTACCAGCGCTTTCGCTTCTGGCTTATTTGTTCGCGCCCCGCCGCGCTCGTATTGGCCATTCGCAACGTGATTGAAGCTGACGGCACGGTCGTTCGTGACCGGACTTGGGAACGTCACCAAGTCCCCGTCGTAGTAACGATGATTCGAGAATGCAATCAGACTTTCATGGCGGCTACGATAGTGCCACGATAGCTTCATCGTCGGCAGGTTGGCGCCGATACACTCCTCAAGAATGCTCTCGAGCTCAGTCTCGACATCAGTGTCATCAATGTCCGATTCCGCGCGGTCAAAGAAACTTGTCGGTGGCAACTGTTTCGGGTCACCAACCATGATGACCTGTTTCGCACGCGCCATTGCGCCAATAGCGTCCCACACTGGAATCTGTGATGCCTCGTCGAAGATGACGACATCAAAGTTCGCCGTCTCGGCCGGCAGATATTGTGCAATCGACAGCGGGCTCATCAGAAGGCACGGCGTCAGGCGCATCACGGCGCTCGAAGCTTGAGACATCAACTCGCGAAGAGGCAGATGGCGAGTCTTCTTTTGCATTTCGTATCGCAGCAGGCCCCATTCAGAGCCTCGTGAGACACGGTCAGGCGAGGGATGCCCGGCCGAAAGCTGCGCACGCACCCAGGCTTGTGTCAAGCCGATGAACCGTTCGTCAAGCTCCCGGAAATCCCGAATGCGTTTCTCGTGCTCTGCGGAAACAAAGGTGCGCAACACGTCGTCCACATCGACAACTGCATTCAACCACCACCGACAGTAGCCGGTCTCGAACGCTTCTTTTACGCGTCCGAGCTGGATTGCACCCTGTTCAACGCCAGCGACGACGGGAGCAAGCCCCAACCCAAGAGCCGCCGCGCGGGTCTTGCGCCACGCACACCAGGCATTCAACCGATTCGAGCTAGTCAGGACGTCGCTTGCACGTGCGGCCAGTGCGGCAGGGAGAAGTGCACCCAGAGTCGCGACATCAGAGCTCGGCAAGCCGCTCGCGACCGTGAATTGCGTCACTGCCTGATTAAACGCCTGTAGTGCCTCGGCATACATACGCCCGGCACCCGCAATCGCGCCCGTCGGCTCAAGCAGAACATTGCTATCGCCCAGCAGCAAAGCAATCGGGCTCTTTACTGCCGCCAGCGCTTCAGGCGAATTTGCCATCAATGCGAGCGCGCCCGACAGCGCCTCGAAGAAATCAAGCGCTGGTTCGATTGCCTCCAGTTTTGTCTGCAAACCGTTCCAGAGTCCGCCGGTCTTCGCGGGGAGGTCGTCAAACTCCTTGAGACGAGCACCGAGCGCAACCAGCTCGCGCATCTTCTTGAGGTCCGCCGACGCGACGGCACCCGCGCTGCCGCGTTCGATAACGCTGAAGCCCTCGTCATGCCAATAGCTGCTGGCCACTGCTGCTGCCAGCGCACCCTGAAAGACGACGTACGTCTTCGCGACAGCCAAATCCGTTTTATATCCAACCCATACGGCGTCTGTCTCTTCTTCGAGTCCGGAAAGGCGATTGATAATCTGGTCAATCTGACGAAGTTCTCTGATGCGAGCGAGGTCTTCACGCGCCGTTTCGCCACACTGACCCCGGCTAACCGGGTCAAGTCCAACATCTTCCCAAACCGCTCGTACGCGAGCCTGTTCGAGGGCGGTTTGGAAACCAAGGGAAGCCCGCGCGACATCAAGCTCCGTCTTCAATCCCAGCCACGCGTTCGATGTCGGCAACGATAGGTCGTCGAGCGCTTTGATTTCTTCCTGAAGTGATTCAATCTGCTTGAGACGTTCGATGTCACCGCCAATGTCTGGCTCGCCTCCGCCGGTCGACAGGTCCACGAGCTTCTTCGAAAGCGAGCGGCGGCGCATCATGCTCATCGGCCAGGACGAATCCTGCAGCTCCCGCCAATCGAGCTGGAGTTGCTGAACCGTTGCCGTCGAAATACCGTCTTTGTATTTGAGCGACAGTTGGTTAACCACGTCCTGGCGCTTTCGCAGCAGCTCAATGCCAGCGGAAAGCCGTGACCTTAGCGATTCGTTCCACGGCTGGGAAAGCTGCGAATGAAGTTCGTGATAACGAGTGAGCTGAACGATACCTTGTCGCACATCCTCCAAGACCTGGTTGCCCCGCGGCGCTGAAAGCGAAGCGTGCAGCTCGCGGTGTCGTTCGACCAATGGTTTCGCGACGCGCAGGTTATCTGCAATTGTTTTTGCATCCGGACGCAGAACGAACTGCCAACCGTGCCCAGACGCAGACGGCAAAGTCGCAGCCAGGAGACGCAGGCCTTCCCTAACACGCGTGTCGAAAACAGATGACGGCAGACCGACGGCCGCACGCAGTTGCTCAGTTGCCGCTTCAAGACGGGCTGCCACTGGGGCAATAGCGCGGGCCGAATCGAGCAACGCGGCTTGCCACAGTGGCGACCATTCGGTTTGAACCACGTGGGCGAGCGGGCTGGACGTCAGCTGCCCTTCTCCCATCACTTTCGCGTGAACATCCAGAAGCTCGGCCGTCTCACGCAGCGTTCGCATAGCGGCTGAATCGTGAACCCGAGCGGAAGGCCATGACAGTTGCAAGACGGGCAAGTCATGCCCGGCGACAACGCGGCCGATTGCCTCGTACACACTGAGCCCGTTGGGGTATCTCAGATGCAGACGTTCAACATACCCATTCAG
The DNA here is from genome assembly GCF_009362735.1 of Paraburkholderia franconis. Taxonomy (GTDB): domain Bacteria; phylum Pseudomonadota; class Gammaproteobacteria; order Burkholderiales; family Burkholderiaceae; genus Paraburkholderia; species Paraburkholderia franconis. The sequence goes on from NZ_WHNP01000022.1 coordinate 103,023, forward strand.
TTGATTGCGCAATCCCTCCAGTCGAGCGGCTTCTGCATGCCATTCATCAGGCTCCATGGCCACAGCGGAATCCCACGAAGTACGAAGCTGCTCGAGCACTTCAGTCTTACGTGCTTTGCTGGAATGCAATTCGAGACAGAAATTGCCAAGACCAACATCGGCGAGGCGCCGGTACACGACATCAAGCGCTGCCATCTTCTCTGAAACGAACAGCACACGCTTTCTTTCCGCCACACACTGCGCAATGAGATTTGAAATGGTCTGGCTCTTCCCGGTTCCCGGGGGTCCAATGAGGACGAAGTCTTTTCCCTTGCTTCCCGCCACGACCGCGGAAAGCTGCGACGAATCAGCCGGTAATGGGCAGAAGGTGTTCTTCACCGGCAGTTCTGTGTCGAGCCTTCTGGCGTCAGGAAACTCAATCGTGCTCTCATAGGAATCGCGCGGCGTTTCAATAAGATGCCTTACGACCGCTTTCTGTTTGAGCTGCTCGGTTCGCTCGGTCAAGTCCTTCCACATCAAATACTTTGCGAAAGAGAACGTAGCGAGAACGACTTCTTCGACTACCTCCCAACCCTTGATGTCCTTGACTGCACTCGATACGGTTTTCCAGATTCCCGCAACATCCAAGCCCGAATCATCCTTCGGCAGCTCGGTGTCCTGGATGCCCAGCTCCAGTTCGAAATCCTGGCGAAGCATTTCAATCAGCGTCGGATTGAAGCGCGGTTCGTCATCGTGCAAAGTCAGGCTGAACCCCGAGCGCGCGCTTCGCCGCTCAAGCGACACAGGAACAAGAATGAGTGGCGCGCGATACTTCTTGTCGTCCTTCGCGTCACGTGTCCAGGAAAGAAAGCCCAGCGCCAGATACAAGGTGTTGGAACCACCCTCCTGCAAGTTTGTGCGTGAGGTCCGAAAGAGCTCGACCAGACGAGTATCCATCTCGTCTTGCGAAAGCCCGACGAAAACTTCTTTTCGCTTCAATGCGTCAATCGCATGGGAACGACGAATGTTTTCGCGCTCCCGAGCTTCGTGGATTGCCTGGCTACGTGGGTCGTTGCCGTCCATCAGGTCGGGACGCGTGAGCAGCTTGATGGCGTGCCCCTCCGCCAGAATATCTTCCAGTTGGCCGGGGTCTGGCGCTTCTAGCTTCAGCGATTTCTTGCCGGCCTTGAAACTGAGCAGGTTATTGCGAAGTGACAGGTCAAGCAGCTTCCTTTGCCAACGGGTCAGCCGGTCCTCCGGGCGTTCGACAGCTTTGTCTTCCGAGGAGCGTTCCAGTTCTTCTGGCAGTTCCGGAGCGACCTCGAACCCTCTCTCGAGATTGACTTCTTCCGTCCCGACAGTCCCACGTTCAATCGCCTGCTCGCTGGCAAGCGGCTTGATACGCTGCATTCGCGCGCGGCGGATGTCGATAGCCAAATGGAATTTTCGCTCCGCCTCTTCGGAAATCTGCTCCTCGCCGTTCGCAATAGCAAAGCTGAATGCCGGATGGGGGCGATGCGTGAGCATCGTCGCCTCAAACAGCACCATCTCCTTCAACTTCACACGTTTCCGGAGCGCCGTAACATCGTCGATAACGGACGTCGAGAATTCTTCGGGTTTCAGCCAGACGCCTGGGAATGCGTGTCCATCCGTGAAAATGAGCACAGCGTTGAGACCGGCCTGTTCGAGCGCGGCACACACAAACAAAGCGAGGTCGAGACAGGTCCCAAGGCCCGAGTCGGCTATCTGGCTGGGGCTACGCACCTTCTGCCCAGACTGTTCGAAGCTTGCCGGCGGCACCGCATAGTCAATGCCCATCGAGCCGATGGCATTCCAGATGGCGGATGCCAATTCCCAAGCTCGCTTTGCACCTTCCTGATACCCGTTGATAGCCCCTGACTTGCCTGCTTTGTGAAGGACGTCTGCGGCCTTCTTTAAGACCCGCTCCACCGCCTGTTCGTTCGGCTGAACGAATGCCGCGACCATATCGGGGAGAGCCGATAGGCCGCCCCATTGGTTACGTGGCAATAATTCGACGGTTGTCTCAAACGAAGCAAGCTCAACAGGACTTTCCGACCCCGCCGTCAGCTTGAAAGTGATGTGTGCCTTTTCCGACTCGGTCAGTCGGGCGAGAAGCGCTCCGTCCAGCGAGAGGTCGAGGTCGCTGATACGCACATCTTTTCCGGTCGCGACATGGTCCAAGTGCCATGTCTTCGGCTTGAAAAATGACGGCTCGGAGGACGCGGTAAGCCTCAACTCCTTGATGTCATCGGTCGTCTCGTTGGCAAGCGAGAGCTCGTGGACAACCGGAATGGCATTCTGGAAATCGGCCAGATTTATTTTGCCAGCGAGCGTAGCTTTAATCTGCACGCAACGTGGCTCCTCCGGCGTTTCTGCCCGCTCAACAATAGTCTCGTCCATCTGGCCCCCAAAGCCTTCCGCTTGTACGTCTTCTCTCAATTTGATTATGCCGTCGCCCCGCCACGTCCTATATGCCGAACAGGCACTCAGAACATGGGCTTTTTATCCAATCGAGTAACACCCTTCCGACGGGAGTCGCGCCCCGTCGCATAATCTCATATTGGCGGAGAATCCTGCTATGGCGTATACCGAAAAAACCGCGTGTGCTCATCCACATGACAGTCGGTCTAAAACGCGTCAGTTCAGTCAGACTGAGCGTCAAAAAAACGAATAGAAGCAAAACGCAAACGATTGCGAAACTCTAAAAGAGGTCGTCCCAATCGCATTCGTGCCGTACTTCAAGCGGCCAGTCGGTGCTCATAGTAAGGTCGTTCCCAGTCATTCAACGCGGCGTATGAGGCTTCGACGTCAGACGGGTCCGGGTTAAGGCACACGTCGATGTTCTCAGACTTGATGGGAATGATGCATCGGTCATGGCCGGCTGCTGCAACCTCTGCGGGTGGTTCATCGGTTATTGCAGCAAATGACAACAAGTCGGGCACGCTGGGCGCCGACCATCGAGACCATAGACAGGCGACCAGCATCAACTGGCCGTTGCCTGGACGAAATTCCAGAACGACGTTTCCGTCTTTTTCATGAGGCTCGCTCAAGGTCCCCTCGAATTTCGCCTTGCTGACGTTCTCATAGAAGACGTCAACGAGGATGAGACCGTGCGTGTGGCCAAAGCACGGCTTCCAGGACCCGGCAAGATTGTCGCGGCGAGCGATATACGTCCCCGGATATTTCGCATCAAAGCTGGCCGGGGTGCCGGCAATCCGGCACTGGTATCGCATTGGCTTGACCACGTATTCGCCGCTCTCCATCACAAGCACCGGCGCGTAGTAGCCCGGGAAGATGCGCGAGTCGCGCGGCTTCGATTCGGTCCGGTTGAGGTCTTCGATGCGGCGTAGCGCTGCTTCGATTTTGTCGGAGGCAATACGTTGGTTTTCGGTCGCAGCCTTTGTCACCTTCGATTCCAGCTTGCGCTCTGCATCGGTCAGGCGGATTCGCTGCTTGAAGAATTCCTGTTCGAGTCTCGTCTTCTGCTGGGCGCGCGTCTTGTCGATGAGTCTGCCGTATCTCACGCTCTCCATCGTTCTGCGGGTCGAGGAAGGCATCGTCGAGCGCCTTTGGCGTCTTCGCACTGCTCCCTTCCGCCTGAAGGAAGTAGAGACGCGCAAACTCGGCGATGTCCATGTGCGCGCCGAACATCCGAACGTACCGGCGATAGTCCGCCAAGATTTGAGCCGAATAGCACATGCGTCATCTCCGTTTACTGCACCGAATGTCGGTTCCGATGCATGACCCGTCGCATCCGCGGCAGAGGTGCCGGTTCCGCACGCTGTCGTCGACTCGCCAGCCGCTCACTGCATCAGCTGACTTCGTGCCCACCGTCAGGCCGTTCTCGCGCGCGAAGAAGGTTGGCTCGCCCGCCTTGCCGCGGGCGTCATGAATGGTCGCATCCCCAAACGCGCGACGCAATTCGGCCACGAACGCCGCAATCTCCGGCATCGGGTGCTTGCGCACAGGCATGTCCATCATCGTCTCCCGTCGCGACCAAAAAGGGGCACTTCACAAACTAGGTTTTTAATATAGGATACTGTACATCCATACAGTATTTTTGCAACATGGCCGCCTTGCCCCAACACGTCGAGTCGATTCACCCAGCGCTTTGGCGCGGGGCGCAACTCGCGCGCGCCCATGGCAGGACGGTCGATACAGGCTACGCAGCCTTGTCGGCCGAACTGCCCGGCGGCGGCTGGCCGTTGGGTGCACTGGTGGAACTGCTGGTCCAGCAGCCTGGGATTGGCGAGATGCGGCTCCTGAAGCCGGCGCTTGCAGAACTGAGCGCGCGGCCGATTGCGCTACTGCAGCCGCCGCATGTCCCCAACTCGCTTGCGTTCTCGTATCTCGGCCTGCCAGTGGAACGGCTCATCAGATTGCGGGCACCGAAGACGGCGGACGCGCTCTGGTGCGCGGAGCGTGTCCTTCAGGCAAAGAGCTGCGGCGCGCTCATCCTGTGGCAGCAGCACATCCGCACCGAGGCGCTGCGGCGATTACACCTGGCAGCGCAGGCGTCGGAAACATTCCTTGTGCTCATTCGGCCCCTGGCCAGCGCGCAGGATGCCTCACCCGCCACGCTGCGGCTTGCCGTAAGACCGGCGAACGGGGGCCTCGTCGTCGATGTCGTCAAGCGACGAGGCCCAACGCGAACCGAAACACTGTCCATCACCCTGCAACCATCACCGATTACGCTCAGCCCCTATGGCCGTGTTCGTCGCCATCTTCCTGCCCCGGCTTTCGCTGGAGGTGTTCCGTCCGAGGTGGTCACCTCGGACTGAGCGCGGCTGCGTCGTGCTCGAGCGCGACAAGGTAGTGGTGATGGATTCGATGGCGCGGGAAGCCGGCGTGCTTCCGGGAATGAAACGGGGCGGCGTAACCACGTTATCGCCCGACGCACTGATGTACGACCGGAGCGCCGAGCGTGAGCGGGAAATGCAGCGCGAGGTCGCGTTTGGTCTGCTGCGCTTCTCGCCGCAGGTCGCGGTCTGCGACGAGGAAACCATTGTCATGGACGTGACGGCCAGCCTGCGTCTCTTCGGCGGCATCCGGCGCGTCTGTGCACTGATGCGTGAGGTCGTGAAAGCGGTCGGCGTAACCGTGCGCATGAGCGTGGCGCCGACCGGTCAGGGTGCCTGGCTGCTCGCAAAGCGGGGCCGGTGTCGCGTGCTCAAGATGCCATCCCTTGAGCGAAACCTCAACGCGCTGCCGTTCACGGTCGTGCAGGAACTGCGCGCGTTCGCTGACTGGTTTCAGGGCCTCGGCTGCCGGGTGCTGGGTGACGTCCGCCGCCTGCCGCGCGCCGGGCTGAAGAAGCGTTGCGGCGTGGATTTGCTCGATGCGCTCGACCGCGCCTATGGTCTGTCGCCAGAGCTGTTTCAGTGGCTCGAAGTGCCGCCCACCTTCAGTGCCCGAGCCGGACTTCCCGACCGGGTCGAGCACGCTGAGGCCATACTGTTTTCGGCGGGTCGCCTCATCGTCCAGATGTGCGGCTGGTTGAGCGCGCAACAGCTTGCGCTGACCCACGCTACCGTGTCGCTCGAACATGAACGTGGGCGCGAAGCCGTCGAGCCTACCCTCCTCGAAATCGCCCTTGCCGAGCCGACGTGGCATGAGGAGCATCTTGTCCGTCTGCTGAAGGAGCGTCTGGGGCGCACCGAACTGTCGGCTGCCGTGCTCGCGGTTCGCATGACGGCATCCAGCGTGCAGCCCGCCGAGCCGCCAAGCGATTCGCTGTTTCCCGACCCGGGTGGGTCGGCTGAAGACCACAACCGCCTCATCGAGCTGCTGGTTGCGCGACTCGGCGCTGAGAACGTGGAGCGCGCGGCACCCACATCCGACCACAGACCAGAGATGGCGAACCGCTGGGTGCCCATCCAGAACGACGCGAAGACGCAGACGCCACCGCCGGACCTGCCACGACCGACCTGGCTGCTTGAGGAACCCATCAAGCTCATGATGAAGAACCATCGACCGTTTTACGGCTCGCCGCTCAGGCTCGTCTCGATGGGTGAGCGCATTGAGGCGGGATGGCATGACAGTGAAGCCGTTACGCGCGATTACTACGTCGCTGAAGCGGCCGACAAAAGCTGCTACTGGATTTACCGTGAACGCCCGGGCGTAAAGACGGAAGAAGTCCGCTGGTTCCTCCATGGCCTGTTCGGGTAAGACGGCACTGTCATGGACTTTTCTTCGTCAATGCTTCCGGACTATGCGGAGCTTTTTGCATTCACCAACTTTTCGTTTCTTCGCGGCGCGTCACACGGAGAAGAGCTGGTGCAACGCGCCTCGCAGCTCGGGTATTCGGGCCTCGCAATAACGGATGAGTGTTCGCTTGCCGGCGTCGTGCGCGCACATGTCGAGGCAAAAAAAGAGAAGCTTCCACTCGTCATCGGCTCGTACTTCCAGCTCGTACATGCAGACAGGACCCCGGCCTTCGGCCTCATCCTGCTGGCGCGGAACCGCGAGGGTTATGGCAACCTTTCCGAGCTCATCACGCTGGGACGCATGCGTGCGATGAAGGGCGAATATCTGCTGACGCCGCACGACATCTCGAAGCCAGAAAAAGGCTACGCGCACCTGAGAGGCATGCCGGACTGCCTCACCATCCTGGTGCCGGATTTCCCCGCGAAAGAAGACGTGCTCGCATCCCAGCTCGAGTGGATGAACGATGTCTTTTCGGGTCGCGCATGGGTTGGGCTCGTCATGCATCAACGCGCGATGGACGACATTCATCGCGGCATCGTCCAACATGTGGCCAACCAGTATCGCGTGCCCGTAGTGGCTACAGGCAATGTCGTCATGCACGTCCGGTCGAGGAAGCCGCTGCAGGACACGATGACGGCAATCAGGCTGCGGAAGACGGTTGCTGAATGCGGGTACGACCTCGCGCCTAATGCCGAAGGACATCTGCGCTCGCGATTCCGGTTGGGCAACCTGTATCCGACGCACGTGCTGTCCGAGACGCTCAATATTCTGGAGCGATGTCATTTCTCGCTCGACGAGCTCCGCTACGAGTATCCGGACGAGCTTGTGCCAGATGGCTTCACGCACGAAGCGTATCTGCGGCAGGAAACCTACATCGGTGCGCACCGGCGCTATCCCAATGGCATTCCGCACAGCGTGCAGGAGCAAATCGAGTACGAACTGCAGCTCATCCACGAACTGGAGTACGAAGCCTACTTCCTCACGGTCTACGACATCGTGCGCTTTGCGCGCAGCCAGCACATCCTGTGTCAGGGACGCGGGTCCGCCGCGAACAGTGCCGTCTGCTATTGCCTCGGGGTGACGGAGGTCGACCCGTCGCGCGGCAACATGCTGTTCGAGCGCTTCATCAGCAAGGAACGCGGTGAACCGCCCGACATCGATGTTGACTTTGAGCACCAGCGTCGCGAGGAAGTCATCCAGTACATCTATCGGAAGTACGGGCGTGACCGCGCTGCCATTGCAGCGGCAGTATCGACGTACCGGCCACGCGGCGCGCTGCGCGAGAGCGGCAAGGCGCTCGGCATCGACCCTCAGATAGTGGACAAGGTCGCGAAGTCGCATCGGTGGTTCGACCATTCGGCCGACCTGCTCCAACGCTTCGCAGAAACCGGGCTTGACCCGGAGAATCCGCTCATCGGTCTGTGGGCGAAGCTGGCCGCCCAGATTCTCAATTTTCCGCGCCATCTGTCGCAGCACTCTGGTGGTTTCGTCATCAGCCGCGGCAAACTCACGCGCCTGGTGCCCGTCGAGAACGCGGCGATGGCGGACCGCTCCGCAATCCAGTGGGACAAGGACGACCTCGAAGCGCTCGGGCTACTGAAAATCGACGTACTCGCGCTCGGAATGCTGTCGGCAATCCGGCGCACGCTCGACATCGTGTCAGAGCAACGCGGCGAGCGCTTCGAGATGCAGGACATACGGGCTGAAGACGCGGCGACCTATGAAATGATTTCGCGCGCCGACACGGTGGGCGTGTTTCAGATTGAGTCGCGAGCTCAGATGAGCATGTTGCCGCGGATGAAACCGCGCGAGTTCTACGACCTCGTCATCGAGGTCGCCATCGTGCGGCCCGGCCCGATTCAGGGCGGCGCTGTGCATCCATACCTGCGCCGTCGCCAAGGTCTGGAGCCAGTAACCTATCCAAGCGAAGCACTGGAGGTCGCGCTCGGGCGGACGCTGGGCGTACCCATCTTCCAAGAGCAGGTGATGCAGGTTGCCATCCTGGCTGCCGGATTTACGCCTGGCGAAGCGGACCAGTTGCGCCGCGCGATGGCCGCGTGGAAACGCAAGGGCGGCCTCGACAAATATTACGACCGCATCGTCAACGGCATGACGGAGCGCGGGTATACGAAGGACTTCGCCGAATCCATCTTCCAGCAGATTCACGGCTTCGGCGAATACGGTTTCCCTGAGAGCCACGCGGCGAGCTTCGCGCTGCTCGTCTACGCGAGCAGCTGGCTGAAGTGTCACGAGCCGGAAGCGTTTCTTGCCGCGATGCTGAACAGCATGCCGCTCGGCTTCTATTCTGCGTCGCAGCTCATTCAGGATGCACAACGCCACGGTGTGAAGGTGCTGCCGGCTGACGTCACCATCAGCAACTGGGATTCAGTGCTTGAGCGTCTCGATTCTCAATCAAGGCCTGCGGTACGCCTTGGCCTGTCGCTACTGAAGGGCATGAAGGACGGCGCCACCGAACGTATTGAAGCCGCGAGAGCCGTGAGACAGTTTGCCAGCGTCAGCGACCTCGCCAAACGTGCGCAGCTCGACCGGAAGGACCTTCAGGTTCTGGCCGCCGCGAACTCTCTGTCGTCGCTCGCCGGCAACCGGCGCGAAGCGCTCTGGACGTCGGTCGCCGCGGTACCCGACCGTGACATCCTTGCCGATGCGCGCGTGGATGATGGAACGCCTGTGCTTGGCGCGCCGTCGGAGGGCGAAGACATCGTCGCCGACTACAACTCGATGAGCCTCACACTCGGTCGGCATCCGCTTTCACTACTGCGGCCGGTGCTACTCGAACAGCGTCTCATGCCGGCCGCGACGCTCATGACTTACCGCAGCGGCCGGCTCGCGCGTGGCTGCGGACTGGTGACCGTTCGTCAGCGACCAGGGACCGCAAAGGGGGTGATGTTTGTGACCATCGAGGACGAGACGGGCAACGTGAACGTAATCATCTGGCCGTCAATCCAGGAACGATTCCGACAGGAAACGCTGGGAGCGTCACTCCTTGCAGTGTATGGGACGTGGCAATGCGAGGGCGAGGTCCGCCACCTGGTCGCCGAGCGGCTTGTCGACCTATCGCACCTCCTTGGCGGCCTTACGGCTGTCAGTAGGAACTTCTGTTAAGCATGGATGGGTTTTCGAGACGAGATTTCGATTCCGAGGGGCCTCAAAAACATCGCTTGGTGTTCGTCACGAAGAGCAGATATTGTTTAGTGGTCTCCGTATAACTCCAATATAAAAGATGCGTACAAACCATTTCACACGACCGACAATAGCTGCCGCCATAGCTCTGCTCGATGTTTCGCTGTCACAGGCCAAATTTAATCACTTGGTGTTCAGATTAGGCCTCGAAGCTAGCATCCCAATTGACGATAAAGTGAGCGTGTCGAAGAAGGTAGCGCTGCTCGCTCGCGAAGTCGCCAAAGCGGCGGACATGCAGATTGCAACCGCAGACGGTGTCGTCACGCTGGTTGAGGCTGTTGTTCGGGAAGCTGTTGAGGTCATGCGAGCGGAGCCAGCTCAGGAAGACGAACAGAACAAGCTAATGCGGGCTCTGGCGCTCGACGGATTTGTTGTCCAGTTTGCAGATAGATATTCGCAATCACCACCAACCCTTCGAGCGGCGCTTCCAAACGAAGTCGACCTTCCCGCTACTGATGATGAGGTTCATCAACTTCTTGACCACTTTGGGTTCAGTCTCCCAAAGGGTCACCTCGACCAGGCTATAGAAGCGCACACCCGAGGTGACTGGGCTGCAGCAAATAGCCAGACCCGTACGTTCCTTGAGAGCTTGTTTGATGCCATCGCATTCCACATCGACGCCGCCGGTGCTCCGCAGGGCTCTTCTGAGAACCGACGACAATGGCTGGCCACACAGCAGCAGTTTTTGTCAATCGCTCGAAACGAATGGAGCACAGATGGGAAGAGTTATATAAATGGGCTCTTCAAGATGCTGCATACGGAAGGTTCTCACCCTGGCCTTTCTGACGAAGACAGGAGTACGTTCCGCCTCCACATTGTCTTGATTACCGCTCGCACATTCTTGCGCCGACTGAAAAACAAAATGTGACGGACTACCGGCCTTAACTTGCCGCTCTCGACGGCGCGATATTAGTAACCTCGGTGCCGGCGCTCGATGTGGGACATGTCAACTGTCACGAGCAGGAGTATCGTTGTCTGATGGACTTCATTGCCGTGCGCAATTTCATTCATCAGGCACGGCGAGTAGCGCCAAGTGTTTTTAACGGAGGCAGCGATGAGCAAAGGAGCAAGCGGCAACCAAGGTAACGCGCGCGGCAACTCGGGCGGTGCATCGAAGAGCTCGTCCGGCGGGGCCAAATCGGCTGGAAGCAGGGGTCGGACGGCAGGTGGCGCTTCCGGTGGTAACTGGCCGAGCACGACTGGAAACCCGTCCGGCGGTGGGCGCGGCAATGCCACGCCTCGCGGGAGTCGTTGACGAACCGTTCGTCGAGGCTCGCAGCGCTCGCCGCCAGTCCGCCGAAATATTTTTGCTGGCAAATTTCCCTGCCTCACGGTCAGTTTTCCGAGCACGCCCCCTGCCATGCGAAATCATCACCCATGTTGCGCGGTATACATACTGCTGCCCGTTCCGCGGTGCGGCCGCGCGACTGGTCGGACATCAACGGCAGCGGTTGCGGGATAGCCGGTACTGTGGGATAGCCTTGAGATACCGGACAGGGTGGCGAAGTTAGCGCCCTGAGGCGAACGGCTGACGGGCGACGCTGGCTCCGAGGGGCATCTCACGATGCTTTGGAACGTGTCTGAAGGCCTCGCTCAGGATAAGGCGGGGCTCAACTTCACCAAGGGGCATTCAAAAAACGCAGGATGTTTGCTCGAGGGAAATGCGTTGCAGAACACCGCTGGGTCTGTGCATGAAACGATGCTTACAAGGCGCGCTATCTGATTCCAATGCACAACGGCATGACCGTGCGGTGCGATGGTGAGGAGTGGGCGCTTGATTTCGGCCAAGAGCTGAAGATGATTGATGCTACGTTGAAGATGGCTGGCGTCGACACCACCCGGCCCGGGCATCAGGCGCAAAGGCCAGCGGATACAAATTGAGAGGTATCGCGGATACACGCTTTGGGGTCACGCCACGTTGCAGGCCGCGGCCTGCCCGGTTCGCTTGGAGCGGCACAATCACTCGTAAGACGAGTGTGTCGTCGAAGTGTCCGGGATTTTGGGAGTTTTCGACACTGAAGACGAAGCAGAATCTGCAGGTCTCTCGTGGTGCCGCGCGTGGTTGGATAGCCATGGCTAACGGTCAATAGGTTGAGTCCGACTGCCGTCGCGGACAGCTGAGACTAGAAGCATCTGGCGGCGGATGCAACTGCCCAGCCATATTACGCGTGACAGTAGGACCACAGGCCACCAGCACGCTCGTATCAGTAGAGAGCAAACCGCTCAACCCGCAGTACTTGTGCCCCCTTCAACTTGAGCTAACAAAGAGTCCGTTGCCCGCTGTTGCCCGAATTGAAGCAAAACGATACTCACAAAGATGAGAGCAATGGCCGTCATCTCCAGCAGCCCGAATCGCTCCCCTGTAAGCCATCCAATCAGCAAAGCCACGGCCGGAGCCAGATAGCTTGAACTCGAAGAAGCCACGGCGCCGAGCTTGTCAAGCAGATAGTAGTAAAGGATGAAGGCTATGCCCGTTCCCATAATACCTAAGCCAATAACCAATCCCATTGTGGCGCGCCAATCCACAAAAACTCGTCCAACGCCGGTGAAGTCCGTCGAGAAGTAGAGGATTACCAACGCCAGTCCCATTTGCCATGTAGCCAACGCTAATGGCGGAAGATTTGCGGTGGATAGAAACCGACGAACGTAAATGTATGATAAGCCCAGTATCATGGAACTCGCGATTAACCAGCAAACACCTGCTAAATCGATAGCGCCATTCGCGCCGTCCCAAGGGCGTGCAATCAGGATGATGCCCGCAAAGCCAATAACGACACCAGCGCCCATCATTCCGTTAAATTTCTCTGACCGAAGAAACAGTGGGGAGAAAATTGCTGTGAAAGGAGCAATAGCTCCAGCCAGCACGCCAGCGATGCCCGATGGGAGTACCGAGGTGCCTTTGATAATAGCTATGAAATAGAAAGCTGTTGCGCCCGCCGCCATGACGAGAAAGTGCGGCAGCAGGCGCAATTGCTGGCGAGTGATGGCCCGTTGATGCCACGCGGCAAGTGCAAGAGGCAGAAATCCGAAAAGCACACGTAGAAACGCTACCTGTGTCGGATTGATAAGAGCCGTAGCCCACTTCATGTAGATGAAGTTCGAGCCGCCAAGGATGCCGAGTAAAACGAATGCAATGCTCGTGAGTCTCATAATCGGCGGAGAACCAAACGGTAGACCTGCGATGAGAAACAGACCGCCCAAGGTCAGACGTTGCCAATCCGACAGTAGCGTGAAGACATCTACCTGATGAGGCTTGTCAGCGAACGACGATGGAACTGGCACTTGGGTGGTCCTGGCCTTCATCGTGGTATCGGCAAAGCGCAAGGGCGGCTTGAGCCGCCCTTCCGTTGTACCACGTCGAACACCTTAACCCGCCGATGTCTTCGATACTTGGCGCGGTGCTCGCACCTTCAAGCAGCGATTCAACGGCGCTTGGAGTCAGATGCCATGCGCCTTCAGACGCCCTGCATACCAGCCGACGAACTGGTCGACATAATTTTCGGTGGACGGCGAGTATGGTCCAGGAATGTACCCGGGGTCCTGTGCACCACGATGATTGATGGCGACGAGGCTTGCATCCTGCGCATTCGTGGCGACCCAGACCTCAGTCAGCTTCGTCACGTCGTAGTCGACGCCTTCCACGGCGTCAGCGTGAACCAGCCATTTCGTGCGGCAGAGGGTCTTTTCTGGAGTCAACGGAATGATGTAAGAAATCATCGCATGGTCGCTCATCACATGCGTCCACGAGTTGTGGGTCCACATATGAGTGTCGCCCAGGTCACGACGGGTAAGATTGCCCAACAGCTTCTGACAGGCAACCTTCGTGTCTATCGTTTGCGACTCGCCATGACCTCCAATCATCAGCCGCTCGGTGCGGAAGTGCGTTGCAACGTCCCCGCTGAGCTCCTCGACGGCCGAACACAGCCACCCCTCGCTTTCCCAATTTGCCTGCGTCTCGGCATTGAGCTTGTTGTAGGCGTCGAGCGCTTTTATCCCTTCCTCGTCCATGCCGTCCGCGCTGGAGCTCGTCGACTCCGGAATGAACGACATCGTCAACTCGGGGTGCCCCGCTTCGCAGTGGTAGCACTCACGATTGTTCTCCATGACGAGCTTCCAGTTGCCGTCCTCGATAATCTCCGATTCGAATGCAATCTTCGTGTTCTGCAGCTCATACGGAGCGAAGCGCGGCGCCATCGTTTCTTCGAGCTTCGCGATGTCGGCCGGCGGCTCATCCGCGAAGCACACGAACACATGGGTGCCAACGACCTTGAGATGTACCGGTCGCAGATTGCGACAGGTTGCGTCGAAGTCCTTTCCCATGTGCTTCGCGTGACGCAGGCTACCGTCGAGGTCGTATGTCCACTGGTGATACGGACACACGAGCATGCCGACCGTCGACTTCCCGGCTTCTTTCAGGCGAGCGCCACGATGCCGGCACACGTTGCGATAGGCACGAACGTTCTCGTCGTCGTCGCGCACGATGATGACCGACGCCTTGCCGATGTCGACGACGGAGACGTCACCGGGCTCCGGCACGTCCGCCGTCACGCCGACCATAATCCAGTGCTTGTGGAAGAAAATATCGATGTCGGTTTCGAATACATCCTGCCGGCTAAAAACCTCTCCCGGCAATCCGCACCCGGGCTCACGGCTTCGAACGAGCTCACCAAGAGGTTTCAATACGAACTCAGACATCGCTTCTCTCCAACGTTCAGGGGTATCGGGACTTCGAATGGTCCCGCGTTAACCTTGAGTATTGGATTACCGAAAATCGGCGTCAATGCGCTTTATTTTCGCGGAAGTATTACTTTAAATTATAGGTGGCGCGTGTACGGCAAACGCTAGCCCAATGGGGCGGAGGGCGCTTGAGCCACGAGAGAGGATGATAAGACGTGCGGGGAGAGGGCGCCAGAACGCGCCGCGGAGCTCTGACGCGCAGCGCTCCCGCCGAGATGGTCATTTGCTGCTTACCGCGCCTTCAAAGCCGTGCTGCTGCTCAGGAAATCCCGACAGCGTTTCTCAACGTTTCAATCAGCGTTTGAATGGTCGGTGACATGGCCTTGCCGTGTGGCACGACCATATAGTAGGCGTCGTCCAGGGTAATGGAGGCGCTCGTCAAACGCACGAGTTCGCCTGATGCGAGGTGCTCGTGCAGCAGGCTACCGAACCCAAGTGCAACCCCCTGACCAAGGCGGGCGGCCTGCACTGCGTCGGTATAAAGACAGGTGCGCATGCCATACTTGAGTTTAGTTGGGCGCGCGCCGACGGTCCGAAACCATTCCTCCCAGGTCAGCCATCCTTCCGACGTCGGGTCGTATGCGATGAGCGTCATGTTCGCGAGTTCATCCAGTGACGCAGGGGCACCGTACTCGTCTTTCCAGGCTGGCGAGCACACCGGAAACACCTGCTCGCCGAAAAGCAGATGTGATGTTCCATCGCTCCACCGCCCGTTGCCCCATCGAACGGCCGCATCGACCTCGTTGTGGCGAAGGTCGGCCGTGAACATGGTCGTGGTAAGGCGAATGCGCAGGTTTGGCTGAAGGCGTTTGAGCCTCGCCAGGCTGGACATCAGGCGGAAATGCGCAAACGAGGCGGTCGTCGCCAGCACAAGTTCTTCATCTTCGATACCAGTCGACAGGCGGTCAAAAACGCCCGCAATTTTTCCCATCGCTTCGGCAACGACCGCGTACAGAGCCTGGCCCTCGCTCGTGAGCGTGGTGGTGCGATGTAACCGGTCGAGCAGGCGGACACCAAGCATTTCTTCCAGCAGCCTGACCTGACGGCTGACGGCTGCCTGGGTGACGCCAAGCTCGGCAGCCGCAAGCGTGAAGCTTCGTAGTCTCGCTACCGCCTCGAACTCGACGAGTGCCGTTAGTGACGGGATAAGTCGACGATAACCCTTTGCGCTGTCCATAGCCGCTTTCATTGTGAGCTTGTGAGGAGAATAGCTCTTCTTGATATAGCTTCGGTGAGCGGCAATCGCCGCCCACCGATGACTTGCCTCTCAGACTAAGCACGGAGCAACCGTCTCGTTCTGCGCTTACAGCGACGCTTTGATTTTTTCGGCCGCTGCCGGCGTCACCCACTTCGTCCAGATTTGCGGCTTCTCTTTCAGGAAGTGCTTCGCCGCGTCTTCACCTGTTGCCTGGTTGTCGGTCATCCAGGCCATGACCTGCTGAACATCAGCTGTGGTGAACGTGCGCGTGTTCAGATATTTCATCACGTCCGGGCTTGCCTTGTCGGCAAATGGCTTCGAGACCAGCGTGAGCAGTCGGCTTCCCGGCCAGCCAGTCGGCTTCGGGTCCGGACAACTGGCAACCGTCGTGCAACGCTTCCACTCAGCCAGGTCGACAGGGACGCCCTCACTCAGTCTCACCATCTTGTATTTGCCAAGCAGCGAAGTCGGCGCCCAGTAAACGCCGAGCCAGCCCTGTTTGCGCTCATACGCTTTTACAAGAGAACCGTCCAGGCCTGCCGCAGAACCCGTATCGACGAGCCGGAATCCTTTCTGCTCAGCACCGAACGCCTTGTACAGCTGCGCGGTGTTGACCGTCACGCCCCATCCTTGAGGGCCGTTGTAAATCGCGCCTTTCCCAGGGTTTTCCGGGTCCGGAAACAATTCGGGGTGTTTTAAGGCATCAGGAATCGTTTTGATTTCGGGATGCGCATCGGCGACATATTTTGGAATGTACCACCCGTACACCGCGCCTTCCTGGATGACATTGCCCGCGAGGATGATTTTCTTCGAATCAATACCTTGCTTGGCGACGGCGGGCAACAGGTCAATTGCCCCTTCTGGCACGATGTCGGGCTTTCCTTTGTCCACCATCGACGTTATCGTCGGAACAGTGTCGCCAACAACGCTATTCACCGAGCAGCCGTAGCCGTCCTGAAGAATAACCTTGTCGATAGCGGCTTCAAGTTCCGCGCTCTGCCAGTTCATGCTTGCAATAGTGACGTTCCCACAACCGGCGGCGTAAGCTTGCGAGCTGGTCCAGAAAACCCCGACCGCGACAAGCGCCCCTAGAAATTTCAGTTTCATTTCAGTTCCCAAATAGTTGCCGGAGCTTCCCCGGTATGCGTCGGTCATTGCGCCATACAGATTTCCATTTAAATCGGAAACCTAACGAACCCACTACGATAATTACCTGCGATTTCTTGATTCACCCGCCTGACTACAACTGCCAGTCGTTCCCCGGAAGCGACTTTTTAAACCCGGTTACCAGGTCCACAGACAAAACGGCCGACTACAGACCACGGCAACCTTCAATCTTCCGCACGCCTCGATTTCCCCATACGAGGCTAGCGGTAGACCGGGAACCGCTTCGTCAAATCCGCGACCTGAGCGCGCACCCGTTCAATCGCGGCCTGGTCTTCCGGACTTTCAAGCACATCGGCAATCAGGTTGCCGACCAGTTCCGCTTCCTTTGTGCCGAAGCCGCGCGTGGTCATCGCCGGCGAGCCGAGACGTACGCCGCTCGTGACGAACGGCTTTTCGGGGTCGTTCGGAATTGCGTTCTTGTTGACCGTGATATGTGCGGCACCGAGCGCGGCTTCCGCGGCCTTACCCGTAATCTTCTTTGCGCGCAGGTCCACAAGCATCACGTGGCTCTCCGTATGGCCGGAAACAATGCGCAAGCCGCGCTTGACTAGCGTCTCGGCCAGCACCCGCGCGTTGTCGACGACAGCTTGCTGATACGTCTTGAACTCTGGCGCGAGCGCTTCCTTGAACGCGACCGCCTTGGCCGCGATGACGTGCATCAGCGGCCCGCCCTGGATGCCGGGGAAGATTGCAGAATTGATTTGCTTCTCGAATTCCGCCTTCATCAGGATGACGCCGCCGCGCGGGCCACGCAGGCTCTTGTGCGTGGTGGTCGTGACGAAATCAGCATGCGGCACCGGGTTCGGATACAAGCCGGCAGCGATGAGACCGGCGTAGTGCGCCATATCGACCATGAGATACGCACCTACGCTCTTCGCAATCCTCGCCAGGCGCTCGAAGTCGATGCGCAGCGCGAACGCCGACGCACCCGCGATGATGAGCTTCGGTTTGTGTTCTTTCGCGAGCGCCTCGGTCTTATCGTAGTCGATGTCCTCGGCCTCGTTCAGACCGTAGCTCACGACGTTGAACCACTTGCCCGACATGTTGACCGATGAACCATGTGTCAGATGACCGCCTTCCGCGAGGCTCATGCCCATGATGGTGTCACCCGGTTTGAGCATCGCGAAGAACACGCCCTGATTGGCCTGCGAGCCCGAGTTCGGCTGAACGTTCGCGGCTTCAGCGCCGAAAAGCTGCTTCACGCGGTCGATAGCCAGCTGCTCGACGACATCGACGTACTCGCAGCCGCCGTAGTAACGCTTGCCGGGATAGCCTTCGGCATACTTGTTGGTCAACTGCGAACCCTGCGCCGCCATGACAGCGGGCGAGGTGTAGTTTTCCGACGCAATCAGTTCGATGTGGTCTTCCTGGCGACGGTTTTCCTGGGTGATTGCTTTAAGCAATTCCGGGTCAATGGCTTCGAGAGTGTGTTCGGCTCGGTTAAACATATGAGGTCAGTGATTGAAGAGGGAATTCATACACGGGAAACTGCGACTGGCGCATCTGCGCGACCGCGCTCTTCAGCAGGCACCCGAATCGCGTCGCAGCCTTCTTCCGAAGTAATCAGGGCGCATGCCAACTGGCGGAGATTCACGGTGCCGAGCGGCTGACTTTCCGCACCAACGACAGTCAGTTGCTCGATTGCGGGGTTGTGCGTGAGCATCGAAATCGCCTCCTCAATCGTCGTGCCAGCCGCAACGTGATTTCCAGCCGATGCGACGCCCAAACGCGACGGTGACATCACGGACTCAACGCAGACGACTCGCCCACGATTCACCTGCTTTACGAAGTTCGTCACGTATTCGTCGGCCGGTCGCAGCACGATGTCCTGCTTCGTGCCCTGCTGAACGATGCAGCCGTCGCGAAGAATGGCAATCTGGTCGCCAAGACGAAGGGCCTCGTCCAGGTCGTGCGTAATGAAGACAATCGTCTTCCTGATTTCCTTCTGGAGGTCCAGCAGCACGGTCTGCATGTCCATGCGGATGAGCGGGTCGAGCGCCGAGTACGCCTCATCCATCAGGAGAACGGGCGCATCCATCGCAAGTGCTCGCGCGAGGCCGACGCGTTGCTGCATACCGCCCGACAGCTGGTTCGGGAAGCGCTGTTCGAAGCCCTTGAGTCCAACACGCTCAATCCAGCGCATTGCCGTCGCAACAGATTCGCTGCGCTTCACGCCGCAAATTTCGAGTCCGTAGACGACGTTGTCGAGCACGTTCCGGTGGGGAAGCAACGCGAACTTCTGGAAAACCATCGCCGTTTGGCGCCGACGGAATTCGCGCAAACCGCGAAAGCCCATCTTGCAGACATCGACGCCACCAATCAGGACTTCCCCGGCAGTCGGGTCGATAAGCCGGTTGATGTGCCGGATGAGCGTCGACTTGCCCGAACCCGACAAACCCATGATGACCTGGATGGAACCGGCCGGGATGTCCAGATTGATGTCTCGAAGGCCAAGGACATGACCCGTTTCCTTCAGCAGGTCGGCCTTGGACATACCGTTCTTGACGGCTTCGACATAGGATGCGGCCTTGGGTCCGAAAATCTTGTACAGATGCTGGATTCGGATGCCGCCGGATTGGATGTCAGCCATGGACCACCTCCTGATGCTTTTGGAGCCGCTTGCCATATGCCTGACTGACGCGGTCGAAGATAACCGCGATACCCACGATAGCAAGACCGTTGAAGATACCGAGCGTGAAGTACTGGTTCGCGATGGCTTTAAGAACCGGCTGCCCCAGCCCCTGGACGCCAATCATCGCTGCGACGACCACCATTGCCAGCGCCATCATGATGGTTTGGTTGACCCCGGCCATGATGGTCGGCAGTGCCAGGGGCAACTGCACTTTCAGCAGTCGTTGCCAGCCCGACGAGCCGAACGCGTCAGCTGCCTCAAGGATGTCGCGGTCGACCAGCCGGATGCCGAGATTGGTCAATCGAATCATCGGCGGAATCGCGTAGATGACCACGGCGATAAGGCCAGGCACGCGTCCGATACCGAGCAGCATTACGACCGGAATCAGATAGACGAAGCTCGGCATCGTTTGCATCACGTCGAGGATTGGGTCCACCAGCTTGCGGACACGGTCCGACTTCGCCATGAGAATCCCGATTGGCAAGCCAATGACAATCGACAGGAACGTGCACACGAAAATCATCGATACAGTGCGCATCGTGTCTTGCCACATGTCGAGGTACCCGATGAGGGCCAGTGTGACGAAGCACCCGAGCACCACCTTCCAGTTCCTGCTAGCACCCCAGGCGATGACCATGACGAGCAGCATGATGATGGGCCACGGCGTCTGGGTCATGAAACGCTCCGCCGCCATCAGGAACTCCTGCAGCGGATGGAAGAAGCTGTCAATCGGGTCACCGTATGCCGCCGTAAATGCGCGGAAGCCGTCGTCGATTGAACGCTTCATGTGCAGAAGCGCCTCGTCCTGCATATGTGGGAATTTGTTTATCCAGTCCATTTTTTCCTCCATCATTCAGTCGCTCACCAGTGCTGCCTGCCTCGCGACGTGAAAGGTGACTACTCCGCTCCAGCAGACCATTCCTTCATGCTGAGATTGGCCGTTGCTCCTATCGTCAGGAAAGGCTGGGGCGGCAGCCGCTTCGGTGCTGCAAAACCCCGGAACACCTGAACCAGCCACGAGTCCCGGCCCAATGCCGCCTCAGCGGCAGCTATCCCGGACGCGGTTGCCTTCGTGGCACCAACTCCGTTACAGGCAATCGCCGCGAAGACGCCGGGCTCGATTTCCCCGAACGCGGGAACGCCATTCCAGGTGAGCGCCATGGCGCCCGCCCATCGATACTCCATCGGGATACCCTTCAGCATCGGAAAGCGTGTTTCAAACTTCCGGTCATGAACCCGGCCGGCTCTGGCAATCGCGCTTTCGCTCACCTGCATACGAGGGTTATAGGTATACCGGGAGCGAATCAAAATCCGGTCTCCCTTATCGCCTTCAACACGACGAACAGTCGTCCCCATGGGGAAGGCGGGCGTTGCCGCCCACGAGCGCTGGCCGCCCAACCGCTTCGGGTCGAACGCTTCCGTCATCGAGGCGTAGGTATAGACGTGCAACAGCTGTCCACGGAAGAGACCGAAGCTTTGCGCCTGTCCGTTGTTCGCCAGGATAATTTTTGCCGCGTTGACAGCACCTTTCGGCGTCTTGACCTGCCAGGACGCTCCCTGTCGTTCGAACGACAAGGCAGGGGTGTTCTCGTAAAGCTTCACGGGGTCATGGAATGAATCTGCCAGCCCCCTGATGTATGCAGCGGGTTGGATGATGACGGTCCCAGGAGTAAAAATCGCCGACGTGAAGGATTTGGTTCCAGTGACAGCAGCAATCTCGTTGGCATCGAGCAGGCGATACGGTTCGTTGACCTTGTCCAACTGCTTCGCGTAGGACACGACATGCTGGTCACCCTGCAGTCCCAGCGCGACGTTGTACTTTCCGCAAGGGTCGAAAACGTCTTTACCCCACCCCTTCTCTGTGGCCAGCTCCTGCGCGAGCGCGATTGCGATGCGGTGGACCTTAATATCGTGCCGTCGCTCGTTGGTGTCAGAGCCGCCGTAGTCTTCTGACGAAACCTCATGAGGCAGGTCGATAATGAAGCCCGAATTCCGACCGGTAGCGCCCTCCGCAATTTCCCCTGCCTCGAGGATGACGACTTTCAGCTTCGGGTCGAGTTGAGAAAGACGTCTTGCTGCTGACAGCCCCGCGAAGCCGCCACCGATGACCACGATGTCGGCGTTCACCGTTCCGTTGAGCATCGGGCGCGGCGTCCTGGACGGCAGCATGGATACCCAGCCGGATTGGCCGAGGTGTTGCGGAAGTTTGCTCGCTACATACATGATGATTGGCCCAATTGCTTAAAGAGCGAGCTTTTCGCGCTCGACCAAGTCACCGAGCGCGCTACGCAAGGCGTCGGACTTCTTCGCGGAAAGCCGGGCGAGCGGTCGACGGGGATTTCCCGCGCCATAGCCCGTCATCTCGGCGGCAGCATAGACAGACTGGACGTAGTCGCCCTCCCAAATCAGCGACATGGCTGGCTCGAGCACGCGCCAGAGTTCTCTCGCGTCGTCCCAGCGATGTTCTTGTGCCGCCGTGACGAACTGCGTGCACGTCTTCGGGGCAAAGTTTGCACCGCCCCAAATCAGCCCACGGACGCCTGCATACATCGCGTATGGCATCAGCGGGTCCGCGCCATTCATCATCGGCAGCCCGGTGCGAACAAGCGCTGCCTGCTTGCTCAAATCTCCGCTGCTGTCCTTCACGGCGAGGAATTCCGGGATTTCGCAGAGACGGCGCAGGAGCGATGGCGTGATTTCCACACCTACGGCTTGCGGTACGTTGTAGCCGATGATGGGCAGGCCGCCGCGTGCAACGGCCGCATAGAACTCGAAGACACCGTCGTCGTCCGTCGGTCCTTCGAAGAACGGCGGCAGGACCATCACAGCGCCAGCACCGCTGTCAGCTGCGTGACGGGTGCGCTCGACGACGTCATCGACGAGCAGCGCAGACGTCTGCGCGATGATGCGTGCCCGCCCATTGATGACCTTCGCGCCGAACGCAACCAGCGCCTTCGACTCTTCCTGCGACAGATACACGTGCATGCCCGTGCCCGAGCTGAGCACGAAGCCACGAATACCAGCAGCGAGGTATTGCTCAATCAGCTTCTCCAGTCGACCGTGGTCTGGCTTACCGTTCTCATCGAAAGGAGTACTAATTGCAAGGTTGATGCCAGTAAATGAAAAATCTTTCATGTCGTTACTCTTCGTCCGCTTCGTTGTCGTTCAGGTCGAGCCAGATGGTTTTCAGCTGGGTGTACTGGTCATGCGCGTGGAGCGAGTTGTCGCGTCCGCCGAAACCCGACTGTTTGAAGCCGCCAAATGGAGTCGTGATGTCGCCTTCACCAAATGAATTTACGGTCACCGTGCCTGCCCGAAGTGCGCGTGCTGCACGCAATGCTCGCTTCCCATTACCAGCAAACACGGAAGCTGCAAGGCCGTAGTCAGTGTCGTTCGCGATGTCGATTGCTTCCTGCAAGCTGCTTACCGTGATAACGGACAGAACCGGTCCGAAAATTTCTTCGCGAGCGTGCTTCGCGCCATTGCTTGCGACGTCGATGATGGTGGGATGGACGTAGCGTCCGTCGCTAGTCTGTCCGCCATAGAGGACCTTTATGTCGTCCGACAGATACGACTGCACCTTCTCATAATGCTGCTGCGAAACGAGCGGCCCGATTCGGTTTGCCGGGTCGAGCGGGTCGCCGACGCGCCATTCGTCGGCGAGCTTCATAATTCTGTCTAGCAGCGGCGCCTTGATGTCGCGATGAACGATGAGTCTGGAAATCGCCGAGCAGTTTTCACCCATGTTCCAGAGTGCACCATTGACGATGTGGCCCGCCACTGCGTCCAGGTCGGTCGCATCGGACATCACGATGCACGGGTTCTTGCCCCCCATTTCGAGCACAATCTCCTTGAGATTGCTTTCGGCGGAATGCGTCAGGAAGCGTCGCCCCGTATCGGTCGAACCGGTGAACGACACCATATCGATATTGCGGTGACGTCCGATGGGCTCACCAACCGCAGGTCCAGTGCCCGTCACGACGTTGAAGACACCAGCGGGAATGCCTGCCTCGAGCGCGAGTTCGGCAACCCGCATGGTCGTGAGCGACGTTTCTTCAGCGGGCTTCACGACGAGCGAACAACCCGCAGCCAGAGAAGGGCCGATTTTCCACGCGAGCATCAGCAGCGGGAAATTCCACGGCAGGACGAGGCCGACGACACCGACTGCCTCGCGCACAATCATCGAGATGTGGCTGTCAGAGGCCGGGGAGACCTGGTCGTAGATTTTGTCGATTGCCTCGGCGTGCCAACGCAGGACGTTGACCGTTTCCGGAACGTCAACGGTCTGGCAGTCGAAGATGGTCTTGCCCGCATCGAGACTCTCCATGACTGAGAGCTCAAGAGCGTTCTTCTCGACGAGGTCGGCCAACCGGATAATCGCCTGCTTGCGAGCAACGGGATGCAGCTTCGACCAGCGTCCGTCGATGAATGCGGCACGGGCACTCGCTACAGCTGCGTCCACGTCTTCTTTCGAACAGGCCGGCACGTCAGCGAGATGCTCGCCCGTGGCCGGATTGAACGTCGCAAACGTCTCGCCCGACGCCGCACCGCAAGCCTTGCCGTCGATGATGACCTGGCTGGGCAGCTTCAGCTCACGGGCGATTTTTTGATATTCGCTCCTGGACAGCAAATCAGTCATATCAGTCTCTCTTGATACAGGTTTTCATGAGGAACCGAACAAACCACTCGGTTCGCGGAAGTTAGAAATTCATCTGCACATCAACACCGTCCGGTGCCACGTAAGACGCCATGTTTCGCCGCGCCAGGTACACATGGGCGCGCACAATTTCTCCAGCCGCTTCCGCATCACGACGCTGAATGGCGTCGATGATGCCCTCGTGCTGCTGCACCGCTTCCGCGAGTTCAGCATCCATTCGCTCGTCGCGCGGCTGATAGAAAGTCTTGCCGAGCCGTGCGTGGTCAATCAGCAGGCGGCAGAGGCTTGGCAACAGATACGGGTTGTGAGCCATCTTGCCGATTGCAAGGTGGAACTCGTCGTTCTGCAGCACCCGCTCATCGACGCCGCCGCCTGCGACTGCCGCGCGGAACCGTTCCTGAATGCGCTTCAGGCCATCGATTTCGGCCTGCGTCGCGTGCACTGCCGCCAGCTTGGTCGTCGCAACGTAAATCAGCGGCGCCGCCAGAAAATAGTTGCGCAGCGAGTCATAGTTCATTGACGCAACGCGCGCTGCGCGATTTGCTTCAAGCTCGATATAGCCCTCGGCTGCCATCTGCCGCATCAGTTCGCGCACGGGCGGGCGCGACAGGCCAAACTCCTCGGCGAGGGCCACCTCGTCCAGGGAGGCGCCCGGCGCCATCTCCATGCTGAGGATGCGGTGCCGTAGAGCCTGTCCCAAGGCCGCCTTGCGGTCCAGGGACGAGGCCTGTCCATCCTCTCGGTCGAGTTCAACTACGTTCGCTTTCATGTGCACTCCTGTTGCATTTATCTTGTGTCTACAAATTGTATTGGTCAAGCCGACAATGCGTCTAATAAGGGAAGACACTGACGTAGGCTCGCAGATGTCGGTGATAACTTTGGCTCCATCGGGGTTCTACAGCTGTGGGTAGGTCGATGTCTTTTTTCCTTCGATATGTGTGATACATGGAATTTCCTCTCAACATTGACTCACCGCGAGGGAGAAAATAGTGGAGCCCGCTCCTGTTCGGTTCGGAATCGTCCTGCTGCCCAATTTCACGCTTACGGCATTGTCAGGCTTTATCGATACCTTGCGTCTTGCAAGTGACGTCGGCGACAAGAGCAGACCCGAGCGTTGCACCTGGCAAATCGTGGGAGAAAACCTGAGGCCCGTTCGGGCGAGCTGTGGCGTGCAAATGTCTCCGTGGACAACCTTTGACGGCGCTGTCGACTACCAATACATCGTAGTCGTCGGCGGATTGCTCCATTCGGGCTCGGAAACAACCGAGGCCACGCTCGAGTACCTGCGTAGAGCGGCCTCGTCCGGCGCGTCTCTAGTCGGAATTTGTACTGGCGCGTTTGCGCTCGCGCGGGCGGGGCTGGTGGATAAACAGCAAATCTGCATAAGCTGGTTCCACTATGAAGATTTCCTCGAGCGCTTTCCATTCACCCCAACGAACCTCGTGGTGACTGACAGCTTTTTCGTAGCTGATGGAAATCTGATTACCTGCTCGGGCGGAGCCGCGTCGATTGATGTAGCGGCGGCCATTCTTCGGAGACACATCGCCCCTGAGGTGGTGAGCAAAGCACTCCGCATCCTGCAGGTTGCTGACCCGGGCGCACGGAGTGACCAGCAACCTTTTCCACCCTCGGTGACATCGCAGTTCAGTCCGAAAATCCGCAGGGCCATCGCACTGATGGAGCAACATCTGTCATCGCCACTGGGTCTCGATGAACTTGCAGCCAGGGTCGATGCTTCGCCGCGACAGCTTGAGCGTCTTTTCACCGCAGAGACTAGCCTGACGCCCGCGTCCTATGCGCGCCTCGTCCGTGTGCGCGTGGCCGTGTGGCTGCTACGACGTTCTCGAAAGAGCATCAGCGAGGTCGCGGAGGTCTGTGGCTTCACCGATGCGTCTCACTTGGGCAGAGAGCTAAAGCGCGTAGTGGGCATAACCCCCAAAGAATGCAGAGACATGGACGCGAGAAAGCTGCCCGAGGCACTGCGTACTCTTCTCGAAGGCAGGGATTTGGCGCGGCTGAATTCACCTGTGATGGATACTCTGGACTTGCCTCAGCCCACGTCCACAGAGCCTCTGCGCGACGCATAACTTAATGTAATAGTGCCGCGAAAATAAAGCGCATTGACGCTGATTTATAAGCCACCAATACTCAAGGCACAGCAAAGGTGGTGGATTCGCGCGAAGACAATATCAGAACGATGAGCCTGGCAACGTGCCCGACTCTCCCCTTATCCGCGAGTACGACAATGTACGTTGAGCAGTTCACGCGCTGGTCAGCAGCCGAATGAGCGCAAGGCGTCCCAACAGATTTGATGCTATGAACTCGGTAGAAAGAATGTTCGACCCGACGCACGACGCAATCGACAGACTGTCCGATGCCCATACCTGGGAGAGCGGTGCAACGTACTGGGCAAGCGGTGAGCAGAAGACACTGACCTGTTGTCGAGTGGTGGACGAGACTCACGACGTCAAGAGCTTCGAGTTTCGCGTCGGTGATGGCACGCCCATCCGCTTCGAGCCGGGTCAGTTCATGACGGTATCGGCTAGCGTTCAAGGACAGTCAGTCGAGCGCTGCTACACGATTTCCTCTCCGCCTACGCGACCCTATCTGGTGTCCATCACAGTGAAGCGCGTACCCGGCGGCGTCATGTCCAACTGGCTGCACGAGAATATGAAGCCCGGTACCCAGTTGCGCGCATATGGGCCATCCGGCAGCTTCACGCCGACAGCAGCTCCAGCAACGAGGTCGTTGTACCTGTCCGCCGGCTCGGGTGTCACGCCGCTCATGTCCATGACACGCGCGAGTATCGACCTCGGGTTGGACCGTGACATTGTCTTTGTTCATAGCGCGCGGACGCCGGCAGACATCGTCTTCCGGAAGGAACTCAAGAGGCTCACGGAACTGTCTCCTCGCCTTAAGACATTCTTCGTGTGTGAAGGCGTTGGAGACGAAGACGGCTGGTCTGGCCCGGTTGGCCGACTCAGCCTCGAGCTTCTCTCCGAGTGGGTGCCCGACTATATCGAGCGCGAGGTATTTACTTGTGGTCCCGCTGGCTACATGAACGCGGTTCGCACATTGCTTCATGAGGGCGGACACAACCCAGCCCGCTATCACCAGGAAAGTTTCGACATCAGCGCCGGCGTTGCACCGGAACCCATCGCACCGGCGAGCGACGCTGCGCAAGAGACCTTCACCATCAAACTATCCCGCTCGTCGAAGACGTTCACGATGAACGCGGCTGAAACAGTCCTCTCCGCTGCGAGAAAAGCCGGAGTGGCAATCCCGTCATCGTGCAGTCAAGGCATGTGCGGCACGTGCAAGACGAAGGTGCTTGAAGGCACGGTTGACATGAACCACAACGGCGGAATCCGGGAGCGGGAGATTCAGAAGGGATTCCGACTCCTCTGCTGCAGCCGTCCGACTTCGGATTTGGTGCTGGAGCTTTGACAGTCTCCGGTATCTCTTTTGGGCCGCTTGTTATTTGGCGCAGCCCCACACTC
The DNA here is from genome assembly GCF_009362735.1 of Paraburkholderia franconis. Classification (GTDB taxonomy): domain Bacteria; phylum Pseudomonadota; class Gammaproteobacteria; order Burkholderiales; family Burkholderiaceae; genus Paraburkholderia; species Paraburkholderia franconis. The sequence goes on from NZ_WHNP01000022.1 coordinate 130,322, forward strand.
ACAATAATGTCTGGAGCAACCAAGAATGACGGATGACCAGCTCGCGGATGTAGCTGCCGCAGTTGAAACCGGTGGAAAGGAAAGCATCCTGCGCGACGTCCGAGCGTATCGACTCGCTCGGGTACAGGAACAGTTGCGTAAAAACAAATGCCCGGCAATCCTGCTCTACGACCCGGTCAACATTCGATACGCGACCGATACGTCAAACATGCAGGTCTGGGCCGGCCGCAATCTCGCGAGATACGTCATGGTCTTCGCCGACGGTCGCATCATCGCGTGGGAATTTCACAGCAGCGAGCATGTCTGGGACGGGCTGGACCTAGACGTCGAATTACGTAGTGCACTGAGCTGGACGTTTTTCAACGCTGGACATGAGGCTGAGCGCCGCGCCGAAACGTGGGGTGCAGAGATAGTCGACGTGTTCCTGAAAAACGCACCCGGCGACAGCGTGTTGGCGGTAGACCGGCTCGACCCGTTCGGCACGGCATACCTGGAAAAGCATGGCATTACCCTGCTGGACGGACAGGCCCTGATGGAGACGGCGCGCCTAATAAAATCACCGGGCGAACTCGTGCTGATTGGCGAGTCGCTGCGCACCGCCGAAAAAGGAATTGAGCGTATGCGTCGCGAGCTTCGTCCTGGACTGACTGAAAACGACATCTGGGCGAACCTGCACTACGAGAACATCCGGAACGGCGGTGAGTGGATTGAGACCCGACTCCTCGCATCGGGTGACCGGACCAATCCATGGATGCATGAATGTTCCAGCCGGGTATTGCAAGCCGGCGACCTTCTCGCGTTTGACACGGACATGGTCGGGCCGAACGGCTACTGCTCCGATATTTCGCGCACTTGGCTGGTCGGCGACGGCCGTCCTTCCGACGAGCAGCGCAAGCTTTACGAGCTCGCCTACGCGCAGGTCCACTTCAACATGGACATTCTGCGCCCGGGAATGACGTTCCATGAGTTCTCGGAAAAGGCATGGAAGATTCCGGACCAGTATGTCAAGAACCGGTATTGCTGTCTTGCTCACGGCATCGGGATGGTCGATGAGTATCCCTCAATTGCGCACCAGGTCGACTGGGAAAGCGCGGGTTACGACGGCCTGTTCGAGGTCGGGATGACGGTATGCGTCGAAAGCTATATCGGCGCGGAAGGCGGTACTCAGGGCGTAAAGCTCGAGCAGCAGGTCGTGCTCACGGAGAACGGTTGTGTCTCGCTTACTGACTGCAGCTACGAGACCGACTGGCTGTGATGCTGCTCGAGTAGGGCCGCATCGGCATTCCATCTACACATGACATCAGGAGACAGCATGTCAGGCAATCGTGGAGTCGTTTATATCGGACCCGGAAAGGTCGAGGTTCAGAAAATCGCCTTTCCGGAACTCGTCGACCCTGCTGGCAGGAAGGCCAATCACGGGGTCATTCTTCGAGTCGTCGCGACGAATATCTGTGGGTCGGACCAGCACATGGTCCGCGGAAGGACCACGGCTCCTGCCGGGCTCGTCCTCGGTCACGAGATAACGGGTGAAGTCATCGAAATCGGCTCCGACGTCATGACGTTGAAAAAAGGCGACCTGGTCTCGGTCCCGTTCAACGTAGCGTGCGGCCGATGCCCGATGTGCAAGGCGCAAAACACCGGGGTCTGTCTCAACGTCAACCCAGCGCGCGCAGGCGGCGCCTACGGATACGTTGATATGGGCGGCTGGATTGGTGGGCAGGCCGAGTACGTCATGGTGCCGTACGCGGACTTCAACCTCCTGAAGTTCCCGGACCGCGACCGTGCCATGGAGAAGATTCGCGACCTGACCTGCTTGTCGGACATTCTGCCGACGGGATACCACGGTGCGGTAACAGCCGGCGTCGGACCCGGCTCAACGGTATATGTTGCTGGCGCAGGCCCTGTCGGACTTGCCGCCGCGGCATCTGCCCGACTCCTGGGAGCGGCCGTCACCATTGTTGGCGATGTGAATCCAGCACGGCTCGAACACGCAAGACGCGTCGGATTCGAGACCGTCGACCTTTCCGAAGACGCCTCGCTCGCAGAACAGATTGCCAACCTGCTCGGCGAGCCGGAAGTAGACTGCGCCATCGACTGCGTCGGATTCGAAGCGCGCGGTCACGGTCACTCTGGCTCTCAAGTCGAGGCACCCGCGACCGTCCTGAACTCGCTCATGGAAATCACGCGAGCTGCTGGCAAGATTGGTATCCCGGGGCTGTATGTGACGGATGACCCCGGTGCCACGGATTCCGCTGCGAAGCACGGCAGCCTCTCCGTGCGCTTCGGTTTGGGCTGGGCAAAGTCGCACTCCTTCTTCACGGGCCAAACCCCTGTGATGAAGTACAACAAGAATCTGATGCAGGCGATTCTTTGGGACCGGCTGAATATCGCTGAGGTCGTCAACGTGACCGTAATCGAACTCGACCAGGCTCCCGGTGGCTACGCCGAATTTGATTCCGGCGTGCCCAAGAAGTTTGTCATCGACCCGCACGGTAGTCTGAAGGCTGCGGCCTGAGACAGGCTGACGTCTTGGTGGAAGTATTGTGGTATGTCTCTTAGGTGAGCGCTTTGCGGCCAGTCGAAAGATTGGTCGCATTTTTTCTTTCGGCGGGAAGTGACCGCATCTGTGCCCGGAGCCTCGGCTAATCTCTTCACGGGGGCTACAGGTTTGTCGGTCTGCCGTGCCCCCCGCCAAGTTCAAAATGGATTGAGTTCTCGAGCGCACAATGGGTCAAGCCGTCGGGCATAACCTGCCAGTCCAAGCGCGCGGTGGACTCAGCGCGCAGCGCCGCTATTACTTCCGCGGCACGTGCGGTCTGTGCTTCACAATTCAACTTCGAGTCAGCCGCGCTTTCTCCTCACTTCGACGGCGACCACAACTGTTCGAGTTCTCTGCTGAACATTGTGCGCTTGCATGCCGCCCGCTCGTCTTGATAGCTGTCCGGCCGCATGCCAGTGGGCATCTGCCACGGCTCTCGCGTCTCAGTAAACTGCGTTCGTAAGCTCATACGGCATTTTCCTCATCACCTCCGCGCAGCAAGAGTGCCAAGTCTGCTGGAGGCACGAGAGGGGCACATTAAGTCAAGCGTGGCACAAGCCCCGCTTGGCATCCTTGCAGCCGCCTACTGCTCGACGCCGCCGTCGGTCAAGCGAAAGTCGTAACGCTGGTGGTTTCTGGCGCTGCGGCGCTGACGTTGCCGCCCGAGACGGCGCTGACAGAAGTCTTCTTGGCGACCGACTTCTTCGCTGCTTTCTTTACAACTGCCCTTTTGGCTGCAGCCTGCTTCACCGGCGCTTTCTTAGCGACTGCCTCGGCCTTCTTCACTGCGCCTTTTTTGGCGACTGCCTTTTTCGTCGCCGCTTTCTTCGCAGCCGTTTTCTTGCCCGAGGCCGGTGCCTTCTTGGCTGCTGCAGCCTTCGGCGCATCAGCGCCCTCGACCGCCTCTGCTATCAGGAATGCCGTACGGTCCTTGGCACCAGCCAGCCATGCCGGCGCGGGGCCGCGGCCGCTCCAGGTTGCGCCGGTCTTGGGGTCAAGATATTTCGCCGGCTTAGGTCCGCGGACGTAGGCGCCAGCTTTGGCAGCCGTCTTGCGGCAGGTGCCGATGCTGCGGAACTGCTGTCAATCAAGAACTTGCTTCGGTCCTTTGCGCCGGCAATCCACTGAGGCGGACGGGCATGACCGCTCCATGTGGCGCCAGTCTTCGGGTCACGATACTTGGGTGGCAGTTTGCCCGTCGTACCGGCGGAAGACTTAGTCTTGACGGCACTGACCGCCGTGTTCGCAATCTGGACGGCGGGCTTGCGACCACGCTTTTTGCCACCACCAATTTGCGCTTCGATGTCAGCAACCGTCAGGCCGTGTTTCTGCATGATGTCGCAGATTTTTGCGATGACAGTGGACGATTCTTTCTTGGCAATCGCTTCGGCTTGCGCTTGGAGTTTTGCGATTTTTGCTTGCAGGTTTTCGAGCGTAGCCATTCTTCTCTTCTTCCTCTTGTTAGTAATGGCCGCACTATGCCACATAAGACCTGTGTGAAGCCAGTCTGCAACGTTCGTGTGTCATCGCTTGTGCCACTATCGGGGGTGCGAAAACCTCGATACCAGCTCACGGTCGAGAATGCTGTCGAATGCGACACCGGTTATATGGTCGCCGGTTGGCGGCAGGGATTTACTCATTGGTCAGTAAGTTAGGGAACAAATTCGACGAGTGCTGATCTATCGTGTCGTGTCACTCGATGGAGCCACGGACTGTGAAACGAGACGGGAGAAGTCTGGCGCACAACATCCTCGAAGAGATGCGCATGCTGGCACTTGAGCGGATGAACGATGGGGAACATCCCGATGCGGTTTCGGCGTCGTTTGGAATGCATCGTTCGTGGGCGTACAAGCTGCGAGCGAAGGCCCGGGGGCGAGGACGAGGTGTGCGTGCGTTGAGGTCGACCCAGGCGACAGGCCGCCCGCGCAAGTACGCGAACTGGTACAGCGTAAATTCGGTATCGCGCTGAGCCTGGCCTCGATCGGCACGATGCTGGCGCGTCTGAACCTGACGCCGCAAAAGCCGCTGCAGCGCGCTTACCAGCGCGATCCAGAGGCAATCGAGCGCTGGCAACACGACACGTATCCATCCATCGCCAGACGCGCTCGTGAGCAGAAGGCGGACATCTTCTTCTGGGACGAATCGGGCTTTCGGGCCGACTCGGTACATGGCAAGACCTGGGCGCCACGCGGCGAAACACCGGTCGTAGAGCGACCCGGTCAACGGCAGAGCATGAGCGCGGCGTCCGCCGTCAACTCGAAGGGCGCGTTCTGGTTTGCCACGTACGAAGGGGGACTCAGCGGTGAACTGTTCGTCGCGCTGCTCAAGAAGTTGATGTTCAATCGGAAGAGGCCGGTTCATCTGATTGTCGACGGACTGCCCGCACACAAAAAGGCCGTCGTGAAGGACTACGTTGCCAGTACTAACGGCAAACTGACCCTGCACTTTCTGCCCGGTTATGCACCGGACCTCAACCCGGATGAGTTGGTGTGGAGCCACGTGAAGCGCACAGGCGTCGCGCGAAATCCCTTGCGCAAGGGCGAAAAGCTCGGTCCGAAAGTTCACGACCAACTTGCACAGGTCCAGCAAAACCCAGAACTCGTGCGCTCGTTTTTCAGGCATCCGTCTGTCGCCTATATTTCTGATCTATGAGTAA
>NZ_WHNP01000220.1 GCF_009362735.1 Paraburkholderia franconis
TCTGGGGGCGTGTGTTCTGCGCAGCGCATACCGCCCCAATCGCCAGCGAAGGATCGGATGCGTCGCGTCCGCCGGCATGGCCCACGTGCCGGTTGGACTGAAGTCCCACGACGCGTCGAAGCTAGCCGGGTTGCTCAGCGAATCACACTTACTCAGTCTCTAGGGATTGAGATCGCTGGCGACGAGATTGCTGCCGTCCATCTTCATCGGAAACGAGTGATGCTCATGCACAATGCGCCAACCGGATGCACGTCGAACAAGCACGAAACTGCTGCGGAACCAGGCGTCCACCGAGCCCTGATCTTTCTTGTCGCCTCGCAGGTTCGTCAGCCCGTGAGCCACTGCCAAGTCGCCGCTCATGTGGATCACGGGGTCAGTGAAGCGACTGGTGATCGGTCCGTCCCAGGTAGCGAGCCAAGCGTCGAGGTCAGCCGGATCGCGGGCTGCCGCGCCGGTCAGGCGCAGCGGCGGCTGGAGGTCAAAGCTGACGATATCCGGGTCGGTCGTCGCTACTACGGCTGCGGCGTCGCCGCGTGCAAGCGCGTCGTCCCGTTTGGTGAGGAGGTCRCGAATGTCAGATTCATCGGTTGTCATGGTTCCTCCTTTCCATTCATGAGGCCGTTGCYCGTGGCGAGTTGCGCCCGCTGCGCGATCCCGGCGCTGAAACGCCGACGCGGCTCGAATACGCTTTCCGTTCCACTGATCCCTAAGGGCCACATATAACTCKCCATCACATGACGAGCCCATGGAGCCGCRGTCCAGACCGCCAATTCAACATAGCAGGTGGGGCAAGAATGCAAAGCCGGATATAACCGCGCGTTGCCGTGACCCTGTTGACACGGCCACCGTTCAATGCAAGTCAGTGACGCCAAAGGGCCGGTCACAACAGTCGGGAATTGGACCACAAGCTGTCGTTGAGTTGTTGTGGGATTCAAAGGCCGAAGTGGGTCCGGCTACGGCCCATCGCGTCCGACGATTTGCTACAACTTTGGCGCGAGCGTAGGCGGGTCGCACGAACTCTGTCGCACCCGCCCTGGCACATGTGGCGCAGCTACGCCGAAACCCTCGATTTTCAATGTGCGCCGTCGCAATAATCGTGGCGCCCTACGCCACACACGTAGGGTGCCAGAGTAAGTGCGACTGGCGCCACAGTTGTGCGACCACGCGACAAAGTTAGTGCGACTGGCCTACAGCGCGGGTAGCTACCGTGTTACACAGTGGCAGTCGTCAACCGATTCGACGCCGCGTGGGTCAT
>NZ_WHNP01000221.1 GCF_009362735.1 Paraburkholderia franconis
GACCAGGCGGTCGCCACCGCGCTGAATCCCGAGCAGCTGCGAGCGCTGGTAACGGGGCTACCCTGGCGGACGCTCACGCACGATCACGCGATCACGCTCGTGTAATACCCCCAAAGCCGTAAACTGGCTTGCTTCCGCCGCGGGTGGGGTTCTGGCAGACTGGCTGCATGAACCTGCCCGCCAACCTCGACGCCCTGAGCCCCGACGAACTGCGCACACTGGCTGCGCAATTGATCGCTCAGGTCGGCGAGAACGAGCGGGACCTGCGCTACCGGCAGACGCGCATCGACCAGCTCACACACGAGATTGCCGTGCTCAGGCGCCTGCATTTCGGCAAGCGCAGCGAGCAACTCAACGTCGAGCAGATGAGCCTGCTCAATGAGGCGATCGACGCCGATCTGGCTGCACTCGAAATCGAGCTCGAGCAGCTACAGTCGAATACGGCGCCGGACAAGCAACGTCAGAAGCCAAAGCGCACGCCATTGCCGCCGGAGCTGCCGCGCACCGACATCCTCCATGAACCCGATGACAAGACGTGCTCCTGCGGTTGCCAGCGAGCGCGTATCGGTGAGGACATCAGCGAGAAGCTGGACTATACGCCGGGCGTGTTCACGGTCGAGCGGCACATTCGTGGCAAGTGGGCCTGCAAGGCGTGCGAAACGCTGATTCAGGCACCTGTTCCGCCTCATGTGATCGACAAGGGCATTCCCACCACCGGGCTGCTCGCGCAAGTGCTCGTCGCCAAGTATGGCGATCACTTGCCGCTGTACCGTCAGGAGCGCATCTTCGAACGCGCGGGTCTTGCAATTCCCCAATCAACGCTTGGCGAGTGGGTTGGTGTTTGCGGCGTGCGATTGCAGCCGCTGGTCGACGCGCTGCGCGACGCGCTTCTGCAACAGGGTGTGCTGCACGCCGATGAGACGCCAGTGCAAATGCTGGTTCCCGGCAAAGGAAAGACGCAGCGCGCCTATGTATGGGCATATGCCACGACGCAGTTCGCCGACGTGCGCGCAGTGGTCTATGAATTCGCGGATAGCCGTGCTGGCGAACATGCCCGCACGTTCCTCGGCAAATGGCGAGGCAAGCTGGTATGTGACGACTACAGCGCCTACAAAGCTGGATTCGAGCTGGGCATCACTGAAATCGGATGCGTTGCTCATGCAAGAAGGAAGTTCTTCGAACTGCACGCCAACCATAAGAGCCAGGTCGCTGAACAGGCGCTGAAGTACTTCGGTGCAC
>NZ_WHNP01000222.1 GCF_009362735.1 Paraburkholderia franconis
CCAACGATCTGTCATCAATCATCGCGGTTCTCGCCTCGTTCCACGAGGACTTGCAAGGGGTCGTGGTGGAATCAACCTACAACTGGTACTGGCTTGTCGATGGCTTGATGGCAGCGGGTTTTGCCGTTCACCTCGCAAATACCGCTGCCATCAAGCAGTACGAGGGCCTGAAGTACGCAGGTRATGAACGAGACGCCGTGTTTCTCGCGCATCTCTTCCGGCTTGGGCTTCTCCCAGAAGGTTACATCTATCCGCCGGAGGAGCGGGGCCTGCGTGATCTCGCCCGCAAGCGCATGCARCTCGTTCAGCAAAGCACACTGAACACTCTCAGTATCGAGAACATCCTCGCCCGACAACTGAATCTGCGGCTCAATGCAGAGCAGGTCCGCCATCTCGATAGCGCGTCTGTCAGCGCATTCGGTTTGCCGACGCATATTGAGAGCGCCCTGGCGGCAAATCTCGCGGTCCTGTGCACCCTACAAGCCCAGATCAGGGTGATCGAGTCGATACTTCGTCGCGAGGTAAAACTGCGTCCCGAATTCGCGATACTGAAAACCGCGCCTGGTATCGGAGTCACACTCGCGACCACCATCATGTTGGAAACGGGCACCATTACCCGCTTCCGCACTGTCGGCCAGTTCAGCTCGTATTGCCGGTGCGTTGAAAGCAGGCGGGTCTCAAACGGCAGGAAGAAAGGCGAAGGCAATGCCAAGAACGGCAACAAGTATCTTTCGTGGGCCTTTATCGAAGCTGCGGCTGTTGCCATGCGCAGCTGTCCGGAGGCGAGACGCTTCTATGAGCGCAAGAAAGCCCGGCGCATGTCCGTGGTCGCCATGAAGGCGCTCGCGCACAAGCTTGCGCGCGCGGCTTTCTACATGTTGCGAGATGGCAAACCATTCGAGGTGACCAAATGCTTTGGTTAGATCCGGCGGGGCCGTGAGCCCGGTAATTCTGTTGGCGTGAACCCAAGGTAGTGATTGCGCCACGCGCTCCCGCCGTCCTCCACGAGCGACCAACTGGGATGCCCAGACCATGAGCCGAGATGAGCCTGGCACTGCTGACGCAGCAAGCCGATCATTGGTGAATACTCCCATGGACACCGGTCTGGTACCGATGGTTTTCTGGGGCTCTACCAGAGCCACGGGCGAAAGCCAGCACACCGGCCCTCGCCTTGATCCCGATGGATGACTGGTGCAGATCAGCTCTGCAACCAGGCGAG
>NZ_WHNP01000223.1 GCF_009362735.1 Paraburkholderia franconis
TGCAGGAAGCTCTTTTCACGACGGTCAAGCTTGAGGACTTCGTTCCGGCCGATCATCCGTTGCGCCCCATACGGTTGCTGGTCAATCAGGCGTTGAAGCGGCTCAACGGATTGTTCGGCATCATCTATGCGGACAGCGGCCGGGCCTCGATTGCACCGGAGAAGCTGGTGCGTGCGCTTCTGTTGCAGGTGTTCTACTCGGTGCGCAGCGAACGCATGCTGATGGAGCAGATGCAGTACAACCTGCTGTTCCGCTGGTTCGTTGGACTGGCCATCGAGGACACTGTATGGAACCACTCCGTCTTCTCGAAGAACCGTGACCGGCTGCTCGAGCATGAGGTCGTGGAGTCGTTCTTTACCGAAGTGATGACTCTCGCCGACAGGCAGGGTCTGCTGTCTCGGGAGCATTTCYCGGTGGACGGCACGCTCATCCAGGCTTGGGCGAGTCACAAGAGTTTTCGCCGCAAGGACGGATCGGACGATCCGCCGACCGGCGGCGGGCGCAACGCCGAGGCCGACTGGAAGGGTGAGCGACGTAGCAATGACACGCATGAGTCGAGCACTGATGCGGATGCGCGTCTGTTCAAGAAGAGCAAGCAGAGTCCGGCCATCCTCTGTTACCAGGGGCATATCTTGATGGAGAACCGCTCCGGGCTGGTCGTCGGTGCCGTGCTAAGCCATGCGGATGGCTTTGGCGAGCGGGCCAGTGCGCTGCGACTGCTCGACCGCGTGCCTGGCACTCACGCGAAGACAGTCGGTGCCGACAAGGCGTACGACACGCATGATTTCGTAAACGATTGCCGGGCGCGCAACATCACCCCGCATGTCGCACGCAACGACGCCCGCCAGGGCGGCAGCGCGATCGATGAGCGTACATCGCGGCACGCGGGATACTGGATGAGTCAGGTCATCCGCAAGCGCATCGAGGAGCATTTCGGCTGGGGCAAGACGGTCGGTCGGATCCGGCAGACGGTGTATCGCGGCATCAAGCGGGTCGACCAGCACTTCAAGCTGACAATGGTCGCGAGCAATCTCACGCGCATGGCGCGAATAATGGGCGCGGGGCATACCGGAGCGGTGCAATGAGCCGCCGATGCGCGCGGCCCGCGAGGCCTGGCATCCCCGCGCAGGCGCGTTGCCTGCGCAAACTGATCGGCGCATCCGGATTTCAGTTGGAAATTGCACACGAAACACTCCTGATCATCGCTTCGGTCCTCAT
>NZ_WHNP01000224.1 GCF_009362735.1 Paraburkholderia franconis
TGTAGTGGTCTAATTTCCTCGGACAGGTCGATAGGAGGACAATCCTGAATCGAGGAGGAAAAGAGCAAGATGACAAGAAGGCGCCGACAATTTGACGCCAGCTTCAAGCTGGAAGTAGTACGGATGGTGCGAGACCAAGGGCTATCGGTCAGCGAAGTGTGCCGGTCGATGGACCTTGTTGAGACAGCCGTGCGCCGCTGGGTGGCGCAGTACGATGCGGAGCGTGCTGGCGGCGCCGGCGAGGGCAAGCCGCTGACGGCTGAGCAGCAGCGAATCCGGCAGCTTGAGGCGGAAAACCGGCAGCTGCGCGAGGACAACGCGCTGCTAAAAAAAGCGTCGGCCTTCTTTGCCCGGGAACTGAAGTGATTTACCGCGTGGTAACTCATTTGCAACAGGAGGCCGTATCGGTCAGTCACGCCTGCCGGGTTTTGCAGGTGAGCCGCTCCGGCTACTATGCGCACCGGAGCGCCAGGCCGAGCGCGAAATGGCTGCAGGAACAGACACACGTCAAAGCAGCATTCGCCGCGAGCGGCGCGAGCTATGGTAGCCGCCGCGTGATGCATGCACTGCGGGAACAAGGGCTACGAATTGGTCGTTACCGGTGCGTACGGTGATGCGAGAAGCGGGCCTGCGCACGAGCTGGAAGCGCAAGTTCGTCTCGACGACCGACAGCAGGCATACGCTACCTGTGGCAGAGAACGTGCTGGCCAGACAGTTTGATGTGCCCGAGCGTAATCGCGCATGGGTTTCGGACATCACGTATGTTCGCACGGCGCAGGGCTGGCTCTATCTGGCGGTCGTGCTGGACCTGTACTCGCGCAAGGTGGTTGGCTGGTCAATGGCACCAACCATGCCGGCTGGACTGGTGATGTCGGCGTTGACCATGGCGCTACAGCAGCGTCGGCCAGCGCCAGGACTGGTTCTGCATTCGGACAGGGGCAGCCAGTATGCAAGCGATGAGTACCAGGCCTTGCTGAAGCAGCATCACGTCGTTTGCAGCATGAGTCGCAAAGGAAATTGCTGGGACAATTCGGTGATGGAGAGATTCTTCCTGAACCTCAAAATGGAGCGTGCGTGGCAGCGTCAGTACGCCAACCACGATGAGGCACGGCGCGACATCAACCAGTACATTGTCGCTTTCTACAATCCGGTGCGCTTGCACTCCACTTTGGGCTATCTGTCGCCCGCCGCCTACGAGGCCAAACCGATAGNGGACTGGTTCTGCATTCGGACAGGGGCAGCCAGTATGCAAGCGATGAGTACCAGGCCTTGCTGAAGCAGCATCACGTCGTTTGCAGCATGAGTCGCAAAGGAAATTGCTGGGACAATTCGGTGATGGAGAGATTCTTCCTGAACCTCAAAATGGAGCGTGCGTGGCAGCGTCAGTACGCCAACCACGATGAGGCACGGCGCGACATCAACCAGTACATTGTCGCTTTCTACAATCCGGTGCGCTTGCACTCCACTTTGGGCTATCTGTCGCCCGCCGCCTACGAGGCCAAACCGATAGCGAAAGAACCTATCTGCCTGTCCGAAATAAGTTGACCACTACAGGGTGCTCCCGACCGGGTGCCTGCTGGGCAGGACGGCCTTTCGTTGATGCGCGGCATGAATGACATGGCGCGCGCGGTGAAACAGATACCAGTGTCTGGGCCGCGTGGCGGTGGCCGTACGGGGCCATCGTGAGGGAGGGTCTGTCGGGAAGGAATGTCTGCCACGACCGGGATCGTGGCGCCGGCGTTATCGGGGTGGCGCTGACCTGCTCCCCGCGCTTAGTCCGATAACGATGTAGAGTTCGTTCCCAAAAGGAACGACAATGAAGAAGCGATTCAGCGAAGAACAGATTATTGGCATCCTGAAGGAGGCCGAGGCTGGCCTGAAGCCGGCAGAACTGTGCCGCAAGCACGGTATCTCGGAGGCGACCTACTACAACTGGAAGGCGAAGTTCGGCGGGATGACCGTCGCGGACGCGCAGCGCCTGAAAGAACTGGAGCAGGAGAACAACAGGCTCAAGCGCCTGTTGGCAGAGTCGATGCTCGACAATGCCGCGCTGAAGGACCTGCTGTCGCGAAAGTAGCAAGCCCGCAAGCCAAACGCGAGGCGGTCGGGATATTGATGACCGAACGCGCGATGGGTGTCACCCGGGCTTGCGGGCTGGTAGGAATTTCGCGTTCACTGTTCCG
>NZ_WHNP01000225.1 GCF_009362735.1 Paraburkholderia franconis
GCAGTGCCAGGAAACGCTGCGCACGGCGCTGGCGATCGGCGCGGATCGCGCGATCCTGATCGAATCGAATGAAGACCTGCAGCCGCTGGCTGTCGCCAAGCTGCTGAAGGCGCTGGTCGACAAGGAGCAGCCTTCGCTGGTGATCCTCGGCAAGCAGGCCATCGACGACGATTCGAACCAGACGGGCCAGATGCTCGCCGCGCTGGCGGGCCTGCCGCAGGCGACGTTCGCATCAAAGGTCGTCGTGGCTGACGGCAAGGCGACGGTGTCGCGTGAAGTCGATGGTGGTGCGGAAACGTTGTCTCTCACGCTCCCCGCTGTCGTGACGACGGATCTGCGCCTGAATGAGCCGCGCTACGTGACGCTGCCCAACATCATGAAGGCGAAGAAGAAGCCGCTCGAAACCGTGAAGCCCGAAGAGCTGGGCGTCGATGTGACGCAGCGCCTGAAGACGCTGAAAGTCAGCGAGCCGCCCAAGCGCTCCGCTGGTGTCAAGGTGCCGGACGTGAAGACGCTGGTCGAGAAGCTGAAGACCGAAGCCAAGGTGCTTTGATCGACGCGAATTTACGGAAAGCGGAGACGAATGAAATGACGATTCTGGTAATTGCTGAACACGACAACGCGTCGATCAAGGCCGCGACGCTGAACACGGTGGCCGCCGCACAGAAGATCGGCGGCGACATTCATGTGCTGGTCGCGGGTCACAACGCACAGGCGGCTGCGGACGCGGCTGCGAAGATTGCGGGCGTCGCAAAGGTGCTGCTCGCCGATGCGCCGCAGCTCGAAGCGGGCCTGGCGGAAAACGTCGAGGCGACGGTGCTGAACATCGCAACGGACTATTCGCACATCCTCGCGCCCGCGACGGCCTACGGCAAGAACATCGCGCCGCGCATCGCGGCAAAACTCGACGTCGCGCAGATCAGCGACATCACGGCCGTCGATAGCGCGGATACGTTCGAGCGTCCGATCTACGCGGGCAACGCAATCGCGATCGTGCAATCGGCTGATCCGGTCAAGGTCATCACGGTGCGTGCAACGGGCTTCGACCCGGTCGCAGCAGAAGGCGGCAGTGCGTCGGTCGGGAAGATCGAAGCGGCGGCAGACGCAGGCATCTCGCAGTTTGTGAGCCGTGAAGTGACGAAGCTGGACCGTCCGGAACTGACGAGCGCGAACATCATCGTGTCGGGCG
>NZ_WHNP01000226.1 GCF_009362735.1 Paraburkholderia franconis
CGAGCCTCCCGCGCGGCGTCCTGCTCCTCCTGCGCGGCCACCCATCGACGCAGCAAATTCGCATTCAACTGGTAATGCAGCGCGACCGCGGCGATCGACACGTTCGGCTGCATCGCCGCACGGATCACCTTCTCCTTGAACTCCTTGCTGTGGCGACGGCGGCGCCGTATCGGCTGTACCACCTCAGAACCGGCTTCATTCTCGTTCATAGCGTACACGTGTCCATTTAAAGAATTGGTGGACACGATCGTCGCTTCCCTAACACGCTGGTTCAAGGCGACATTGCCGGGCGCTTACGGCCGTTCGGTGTTGTACTCGTTTCTCCATTCTTCAATCAGGCGTCTGGCGTGACGCATCGAGACAAACCAGTGCTCATTCAGGCATTCGTCACGGAAGCGTCCGTTGAAGCTCTCGATGTACGCGTTCTCGACGGGCTTGCCTGGCCGAATGAACGACAGCGTAACGCCGGCTTCGTAAGCCCATGCATCCAGCACCTTGCCCGCGAATTCCGGGCCGTTGTCTACCGTGATGGATGCAGGCAATCCACGCATCTCGCCTAACCGTTGCAACACGTGCTTTACGCGTAGACCCGGCAGTGAAGTGTCGACCTCGATAGCCAGACATTCCCGCGTGTAGTCGTCGACCACATTCAGGCAGCGAAACCGCTGGCCGTAAGCCAGTCCATCAGAAACAAAATCCATCGACCAGCTCTGGTTCGGGCCTGTCGGCACCGGCAGCGGCTTTCGCTCGACGGCGGCAATGCGCTTGCGTCTGCGCTTACGCACGCTCAACCCTGCCTTGCTATACAGACGCCATGTCCGCTTATGGTTAACCAGCCAGCCTTCGCGACGCAACAGCACATGAATACGGCGGTAGCCGTAYCGACGTTTCTGCGCGGCGATTGCCATCATCCTGTCCGTCAGTTCCGCGTCGTCGGTGCGGCGCGATTCGTAACGGAACAGTGAACGCGAAATTCCTACCAGCCCGCAAGCCCGGGTGACACCCATCGCGCGTTCGGTCATCAATATCCCGACCGCCTCGCGTTTGGCTTGCGGGCTTGCTACTTTCGCGACAGCAGGTCCTTCAGCGCGGCATTGTCGAGCATCGACTCTGCCAACAGGCGCTTGAGCCTGTTGTTCTCCTGCTCCAGTTCTTTCAGGCGCTGCGCGTCCGCGACGGT
>NZ_WHNP01000227.1 GCF_009362735.1 Paraburkholderia franconis
CTCTGTGAGGCGCGCCACAACAGTGGGCTCCTCATCGTCCAGACGTTTGATCAGCAGGTGACGTCCGTAGGCTTGCGTAACAATTTGGTCATGGCCGAGCAAGGTGCGTAGTTGACGCTGAAGTTCGGCCGCGTAATGTTTGGTGGGTATGGCTGGCACGTCGGTCCCCTCGATTACGTTGCGCCGGTTTGTAGTGGGTAGCCCCGGAAACTCCATTTGAAGGGGCGCGCTGCCTGATTATGCTGGCGGATAAACTGCGCGGTTCGCTCGCGCAGGTGCGCGGTGCTGGTATGGCTGGCATGGCGCAATACCCGGCGCGTGTAGCGCGCAAACCATAGTTCAATCTGATTGACCCAACTCGCGTGCAACGGCGTGAAGTGGAAGTGAAACCGCTTGCCATGTCGCGCATTGAACGCCTGCCAGACGGCCTGGGCGCGATGCGTGTTCAGGTTGTCCCAAACCACGTGCACCTGCTTGCCCGGGTATGCAGCAGCCACGCGCTCCATGAAGGCTACCAGATCGTCCTGGGTACGCCGCTCGCGGCACTCTGCCAACACCTTTCCCGTGTGCACATCCAGCGCAGCAATCAACGCCTGGGTACCGTGGCGGATATATTCAAACTCCCGACGACGCAGCCGTCCCGCCGCCGGTGCACGCCCCGGATGCTTGCGCTCGATGGCCTGGATACCTGTCTTCTCGTCGATGCTGAGCACCACYGCGTTTTTGGGCGCCTTGCGATACAGCTTGCAAATTACATTGACCTTCTCGCGAAAGGCGGGGTCGGGACTGTGTAGCCATTGCTGCACCCGGTGCGGGCGCACGTCGCCGGCCTGCAAGATCCGCTGAACATGGCTACGGCTGATCTGTTCGACGATGCCGCGCTCGATTGCGCGCGCCACGATCTCGTCGAGCGTCGGCGTGAGCCGCCCCTGCGGTTCCTGCGCTTCGCAAGCCAACGCAATCAATTGCAGTCGCGTTTCCTGCGCAATGCGCGGCGGACGGCCACTGCGCTCACCTTCCCGAATGCCCTGTGCGCCTTGCCGCGCAATGCGCTTGCGCCACGTGCTGACCGTCTGCACCGATACACCGAGCTCTCGCGCAATCACGGTATTCGAGTGTCCCTCATGTGCCCACAACGCAATCCGAGCCCGCATCACATCCCGCTGCGGGGCCGTCTTC
>NZ_WHNP01000228.1 GCF_009362735.1 Paraburkholderia franconis
GCCGGAAGAATGCTGGACGCCGGCGAGGCATGTCGCCATGACAAGCGCGGCGATGAGTCCAAGGTGTTCGAAGAAGGCGTTCAGCGCAAAGAAGTGCGCATCGCCCGTCAGGTTCCAGAAGTCGTTCGCGACGAACATCGCCACGGCCGTCAATGCGCCCAGCGCGCCCGCGCCCAGCCACACGAAGCGATTGGCGATCACGCACGCCGAGCCGCCAAGCTCGACGACGATCGTGAGCGCCGCCCACAACCATCCTGGGTGCAGCCCAAAATGTTCCTGTTCGAGCACAGCGCCATGAAAGTTCGCGAGCTTGGCAAGACCGCCGATCACATAGGCGGACACGAGCGCCGTGCGTATGAGCATCAGCAGCCAGGGCTGCGCGAGGATCGCGGCGATCCAGCGTGGATTCCCCTGTGCACGCGCGTTCATGTCAGACCGCCCA
Organism: Paraburkholderia franconis; assembly: GCF_009362735.1. GTDB lineage: Bacteria > Pseudomonadota > Gammaproteobacteria > Burkholderiales > Burkholderiaceae > Paraburkholderia > Paraburkholderia franconis. The sequence goes on from NZ_WHNP01000228.1 coordinate 443, forward strand.
GCACGCGCAGCCGAGCGCGCCCCAGAACGAACGCAGGTCGGACGCCGGCGCGCTGTTCGACCAGGCGCGCGCGTGATCGTGGCCGTGCACCGCGCATCCGTTCGAGCAGCCGCACGATGCCGCCGCCATCTGCTGCAACGAAGCCTCGGTTTCTCCCTTCGTGCATGAAGCCGGGCTGCGCATCCTCGTGATCGACGGGCAGCGCGACCCACGTCTGAATGCCGTGCATCGTCTGCCTCTCCGGACGATCTTCATTGGGCGTGCGTTCCGAATGCACGATGCCGCGCCCGGCCGTCATCCAGTTGACATCGCCGGGCACGATTTTCTGTTCGAAGCCGAGGCTGTCGCGATGCATCAGCGAGCCTTCGAACAGATAGGTAACGGTCGCGAGCCCGATATGCGGATGCGGGCGCACGTCGACGCCCACGCCGGCCGGCAATACGGCGGGACCCATGTGATCGAAGAAGATGAAGGGGCCCACGAGACGGGCGGCGCGCGCAGGCAGCACGCGCCGCACGACGAGATTGCCGATATCGCTTTCGCGTGGCGTGAGGATCGTTTTGATTGGACCTGGCATGGTGCGATGAAGTGATGCTCGATACGGTAAATCGGTAAGCCGGCGAGCGAAGCGACGGGAAATAAAGCCCGCATTCAGAACGCGGGCACGGATATTGAAGCCAGGCTTGAAGAGCGTTCGAT
>NZ_WHNP01000229.1 GCF_009362735.1 Paraburkholderia franconis
GTTTTTTCCGCTTCCTCGATTAGCTTGAATGCCAGACCGAGGAAGGTCGGTCGCGACACGCAGTTGCGCGTACGCGTAGTACGGTGGCGCACCGTCGCGAACGTCGACTCGATCGCGTTTGTTGTGCGCAGGTGCTGCCAGTGTTCGGCCGGGAAGTCGTAGAAAGCCAGCAGGCTCTCCCGATCCTTCTTTAACGTTTCCGTGGCCTTCGGATATTTCGCCGCGTAGACCGTCACGAAACGATCAAACGCCGCATACGCGTCGGCTCGCGTGGCGGCCATCCAGATGGCCTGCAGATCTGCTTTGGCTTTGCCCTGCTGTGACTTCGGCAGCGCGTTCAGGACGTTGCCCATCTTGTGGAACCAGCAGCGCTGGCCGCGCGTCGTGGGAAACACTTCTTCCAACGCGGCCCAGAAGCCCATCGCGCCATCGCCGACTGCCAGGAGCGGACCTGCCTGCAAGCCACGCGATTTCAGATCGAGCAGCAACTCCTGCCAGGATGCCTTCGATTCGCGATAACCGTCACCGATTGCGACTCGTTCCTTGCGCCCATCGGGCCTCACGCCGATGATCACCAGCAGGCACTGGCCGTCTGAGTTCTCGCTGCGCAGCCCGGTGTGAATGCCGTCGACCCACCAATAGACATACCGCGACTTCGACAGGTCACGCTGGCTCCAACTGGCGTGCTCATCGGCCCATTGCGCCTTCAGACGGCTCACCACATTGGCCGACAAGCCTTTGGCGTCCTCACCCAGCAGCACGCTCAGCGCTTCGCTCATGTCGCCCGTCGAGATGCCTTTCAGATAAAGCCACGGCAGCGCGGCACTCACGCGCGGCGACTTCCGCACATACGGCGGCACAATCGAGGAATTGAACTTCACACCGGATCCTGATCGATCGCGAACCTTGGGGACCTTCACTGGAATCGGCCCGGCTGCCGTCAACACTTCTCGCTCCGGCAGATAGCCGTTGCGTACCACCGCGCGTTGTCCATGCAAGGTCTTGACGTTCTCGAATCGCTCCAGCAGCGCCGACAGCTCCGCTTCGATTGCCTGCTGAATCACTTGCCGCGCTCCGTGTCGCACCAATTCGTCCAGGCCCAGACCGACTTCCGATAGACCGACAACTG
>NZ_WHNP01000023.1 GCF_009362735.1 Paraburkholderia franconis
CAGCACCTGCGCACAACAAACGCGATCGAGTCGACGTTCGCGACGGTGCGCCACCGTACTACGCGTACGCGCAACTGCGTGTCGCGACCGACCTTCCTCGGTCTGGCATTCAAGCTAATCGAGGAAGCGGAAAAAACCTGGCGCCGGATCAACGGCCCCGAACAGATCCAGCTGTTGCTGGAGGGCATTGCCTTCCAGGACGGCGAGCCGGTGCAAGACGATCAACCGGGTCAGCAGAAACTCGCCGCTTGACGTCGCCCGCTATCAACGGCCCGTACACCAGACTTGACCTTATCTCTGTTTGGTCTCCTTCCTCCGCAACGGGGCGCTTTTTTGCGCCGTTCACCGCAAGTCCTCTGACTCGTAGGACAGGGTTCCAGCAGATTTTGTTATTTCCTGGAGCGTTGACTGGACATTGCCTTGCAGCCGTTTTTCCCCGCAAACTTTGATGTTCACAAATATGTCCGTCGTCCGGTCGGTTGTCCCTTGCTCGTCGTTTGCGTTCGATGCGGTTTGCCGTCACGGCGCGCATCCGTGAACGACGTGGCGGCAGTCTGCTCGACTGCCGCCGGGGCCGGGCGCCCCAAAGTAAGAGAAAATCCGCGGCGCCCGCCCGGCTGCGCGACGTGAGGGTGCCTGTCAGAGCCCGCGGTCGCGCACCGCTGCCGGATCGACCGAGGTCGTGGTCCAGTACGGATCGCGGTTGTAGTACTTGTGCATCTGCGTGCCCCAGGTCTCATCGGCCATCGACGGCCAGTGGTCCTTGTCGAAGCCCGGTTCGTCCTTGATCCGCTGCGCGGTGATGTCGACGCGGAAGACTTTTTCGTCCGTATCGAGCGTCAGCGCGCTCCACGGGATTGCGTGCAGATTGCTGCCCATGCCGAGGAAACCGCCTTCCGACAGCACCGCGTACGCGACGCGTCCGCTGCGCACGTCGAGCATGATGTCCGAAATCTTGCCGACGTGTTCGCCATCCGACGAGACGACCTTGTTGCCATCCAGCGTGGCCGCGGCCATCACCTCAGGCCCCGGACCTTCGCCGACTCCACCGCCGACGATGCCTGCGCCGGCTTGCGCCGGGTTCGTTTTCGGGTTTGGCGTGGTCATGATTTCCTCCCTGGAAAAGTCCACGGGATGCAATGTGCATCCGCCGTGCCCGCGAGCTTTTCACGAGAAGGCGAATGCACGCGCGCGTGCATCGTCACGAACGCGGCAGGACCGGACTCGAACCCGCTCCCGGCGAGTACATCTGTGCGGGTCGAATGCGCGGCTGCAAAAACTTCAGGCGCCAGTGTCAAGCAGACAGAGACGCGCACGTTGCCTGGCCGACTGCGTATGCAACGCTTCAGGCAGTGGCCTGCGGCGAGCGACGGCACGCTCTGCACAGTCTGGTGACGCAACCTGTCGATGGCTCATGAAGCGCGATCTGTCACGTCGCGCTAGGTTGCGGCTCCCGGTAGCACTTTGCTTTTGAAGCGATATGGAAAGCGTAAGATGTCGTTTGCATCGGTCGATGCATCACAAGTCATCTTGTTGTCGCTCCCGATACGAGGCCACATGAAACACGACGATCGCGCTCACGACGTCGCGGCGCCGGGCGAAGAGCCGCATGCCGAGTCGACGTTCTCCGCGCTGGCGACGCCCCTCGTCGACGAAGCGCTCGCGCGCGTTGCCGCCATTCATGCCGACGCTTCTCCCGAATCCCTGCATCAGCTGCGTGTCGCGCTGCGGCGCCTGCGTTCGCTGTGGTGGGCGTACCGGCCGCTGCTCGACAAGGAAGAGAACGCACGACCGCGCGCGCTGTATCGCGATCTGGCCGACGCCGCGGGCAGAACGCGCGACTGGGACATCCTCCTCGAACTGCTCGCCGTCGACGAAGACAGCCCCCGCGATGTGCCGCCATGCCTGCGCGAAGCCCGCGAGCAGGCGCTGTCGGCGAGCCGTGAGACGCTCATCAACGCGGATATCCGAAACGTGCTGCATAGCGCGCTTGCGGGCACGTCGAAGGAACTGAACGCCGCGCCGGAACGACATGCGCTGCAGAAGTTCGCCGCGAAGCGCGTGCGCGCCGCCGAACGCTCGCTGCGCAAGACGCTGCGCGGCGCATCGCATGCGAAGCGCTTCGATTACGAAGCGCTGCATGATGTGCGCAAGGCGGGGAAGAAGGTCCGCTATCTGCTCGAGTTTTTCGGGCCGATGCTCGACGGCGACGCGCACGGGCACACGCTCGCGCACCTGAAGAAACTGCAGCAGTGCTTTGGCGAACTCAACGACGTGAACGCAAGCGTCGCGCTGTTGCGCGACAACACGCGTCTTTTCGCCGACGAGCAGGACGCCAGTGCGGCGCTCGCGTATCTGAAGGAGCGGCGCAGGCATCGTCAGCGCGAAGCCGTGCGGTTGCTGCGTAAATCGTAGTGTCCGTTGCTTCTGCGCATCGGGTGCGCGAGGGCGGAAGCCGCGTCTTTGAAACCGTATATACTGTTTATACCGTTAACGAGGAATCGACATGAGCACGCCACGAATCAAGGAACCCACGAAGAAGGCCTTCCATTTCCCGAAGAGCGCGAAGGAACCGTCCGCTGAAGCGAAGAAGCCATCTTCAAACGCATCGCGGACGGCTGACGCGAAAAAAGCGTCGCCGGATGCGCAAGCGGCCGCGAGCGCGCCGGAAGCGGCATCGACGAAAGCGCAAGCACCGAAGGCCGCGCCGAAGAGCAAGGCCGCGAAGACCACGAAGGCGACGAAGCCGACGAAGCCGACGAAGCCGACGAGCGCGACGAGCGCGACGAAGCCAGCAAAGGCCGCCAAGCCCACGCAGACGGCAGAGCCCGCCAAGCCCGCGGCGAAAGCGCCGAAGGCAGCGAAGCCGTCGAAGGCGAAAGCGGCGCCCGCCGCCGCTGCGGAGAAGAAGCCGCGCGTGAAGAAGGAAAAGGAAAAAGTCGTCCGCGACAGCTTCACGATGCCGAAGTCGGACTACGCGAAGATCGCCGAACTCAAGCAGCGCTGCCTCGATGCGGGACTCTCCGTGAAGAAGAGCGAATTGCTGCGCGCGGGTCTTAACCTGCTCGCCGTCTCGCCTGCGAAGCGGCTGATCGCGGCCGTGCAGGAGCTCGAAGCGGTCAAGACGGGACGCCCCGCCAAGTCGTGATCATGCGGCGGCTGCAGGCGCCGCCGTCATCCCGCATCGCGCGGATAGTGCTCGGCGAAAGCCGAGTGCATGCGCTTGAGCAGCGCAATATACGGATGCCCTTGATCCGTCATCATCCATGACGCGGCCAGGGCGTTCGTCTCATCACACAGGCGCTCGAACTTGTCGCACGCAATGTCCGCGGGAATGCCGGACATCATCAGATCCAGAAAGTCTTTTTCGATCGCTTCGGCGGAGCGGGGCGCCCGCGCTGGCGGGTTCGTCTGCATGTCGCCGGACTGATCGTAGGACACGATCACCTCGCCTGCTAGTTCATCGATGGCAGGAACCGCCAGCGCTGATCCATCCTGTGCAGCAGCGCGATATACGAAAACGCGGCATCGCTGTCGACGCACGACTGCGCCGCATCGTTGACTTCGTTCCACAGCGTTTCGAAGCGCACTGCCGCTTCGGGCCGGCTGAGCGGCTGCGTGAGCAGCACCGAAAAGGCAAACGACAGTTCCTCCGCGCTGCGCCGCAGCGGGTAGCACGATCGACGCGATAGATATCTGTACTTCAAGAGGTCTCCGGCTGACGTGTAGGTATGTACGCGTTCGAAAGCGGCGCCGATGTCGCAGACGTCACCCGTGTCCGGCATCACATTGCCCGCCGCATATGACGCCGATGATACAGCCGCGCGAAACGTGCGCGGCAGCGATCGTCCGTGATCTTTTGGTGAAGGGCGGATGTCTGTCATCGCCAGCAGCGGCGACGTGTTCCGCTCAGCGCGCGACGACCGCCACCGTCGCGATGCCGAGCACCGTCGCGATCACGGAAGCCGTCACGTGAATCGCGATCTCGCCCGCGGCCCAGTTCAGCCGTCCTTGTTGCAAGTGCTGGACCACTTCCGCGGAGAAGGTCGAGAACGTCGACAGCCCGCCCATCAGGCCGGTGATGATGAAGAGGCGCCATTCGGGCGCGATCTGCGGATTGCGGCCGAAGTAGGCGACCGCGACGCCGATGATGTAGCCGGCGGCCACATTCGCCGCGAGCGTGCCGAGCGGCAGCGCGGGAAAGAGCGCATTGAGACGCAGACCGAGAAACCAGCGCAACAGCGAACCGAGTGCGCCGCCGATGCCGACGGCAAGAATGGACAGATACATGGGAAGCCTGGAAAGCCGAACGTCGACAAACCGGCTGCGGCGGGGCGTGAGGCTGCAACGTCCGCAGTGATCCGGGCGAAGCAGGCATCATCAGCCACGAGGGCGGTTCGGGAGAATGCCATCTCCGGCGCGCGCAAGTCTAACACCAGCGCGCGTGTTGTATGAAGGGTGAGCGGCTCGACAGGGCGGGCCGCGCGCCAGCATCGCGAGGTTACACCGGAAGCGCGGACACTGTCAGCGAACGCACACAGCCGCGCTGTGCTTCCGGCGATTGCGGCCACGCCGTCCCGCCTTCCGCGCGTCCTTCCATGCAGGCCGATATCGCGCCGTTCAGCCGACCGTCTCGCGTTCCGGCGTCGATGTGATCTTGTGGATCGACAGGTCGGCGCCGTTGAATTCGTTCTCCTGGTCGATCCGCAGTCCGACGCTCATCCGGATCGCGCCATAGACGATCGTGCCGCCCAGCGTCGCGAAGACGACGCCGCCGAGCGTGCCGATCACCTGCGCGACGAGCGACACACCGCCCAGGCCGCCCAGCGCGTGCTGGCCGAAGATGCCCGCCGCGATGCCGCCCCACGCGCCGCACAGACCATGCAGCGGCCAGACGCCGAGCACGTCGTCGATGCGCCAGCGGTTCTGGACGATCGTGAACATGTGGACGAACAGCACGCCCGCGACGGCGCCCGTCACCAGCGCGCCGAGCGGATGCATCACGTCCGAGCCGGCGCATACGGCGACCAGCCCCGCGAGCGGGCCGTTGTACGTGAAGCCCGGGTCGTTGCGGCCCGCGAGCCATGCGGTGAGCGTGCCGCCGACCATCGCCATCAACGAGTTGACGGCGACGAGGCCGCTGATCTTGTCGATGGTCTGCGCGCTCATCACGTTGAAGCCGAACCAGCCGACGGCCAGCACCCACGCGCCGAGCGCGAGGAACGGAATGTTCGACGGCGGATGCGCGGCGATGCGTCCGTCGCGCGTGTAGCGGCCATGGCGCGCGCCGAGCAGCATCACGGCAGGCAGCGCAACCCAGCCGCCGAACGCGTGCACCACCACCGAGCCCGCGAAGTCGTGGAACGGCGCGCCCAGCGCGTGCGTCAGCCACGACTGGATGCCGAAGCGGTCGTTCCACACGATCCCCTCGAAGAACGGATAGATGAATCCGACCAGCACGAAGGTCGCGAACAGCTGCGGGTTGAACTTCGAGCGCTCGGCGATGCCGCCCGAGACGATCGCGGGGATCGCCGCCGCGAACGTCAGCAGGAAGAAGAAGCGCACGAGCGCGTAGCCGTTGTGCGCGGCGAGCGTTTCGGCGCTGCCATAGAACTGGACGCCATAGGCGATCGTGTAGCCGATGAAGAAGTACGCGATGGTCGACACCGAGAAGTCGACGAGAATCTTCACGAGCGCATTGACCTGATTTTTCTTGCGGACCGTGCCCAGTTCCAGGAACGCGAAGCCCGCGTGCATGGCGAGCACCATGGCCGCGCCGAGCAGCAGGAAGAGGGTGTCGGTGCCGGTTTTCAGACTGTCCATCGATAGGGATCCTGCGATGCGCAAAAAGCGGGCATCGAACGCAAGAAGCGGGCCAAAGCGAGGCGCGCACGCGTTCTGCCGGTGCGGAGCCGCACCGGAATGGGACGCGTGGACTCTGCAAATGCTATTCGTCGCGATTCTTTATGTGGTGAGTCGGACGGTGCGAGCACCGTCTGTGTGCAATTGATCCGAAATGGGGCATCGGGCGAGCCCAAAAATGTGCGAATCCTTGTTGTTTGCTTGATAAATCCCTACGTTTTTATAACAGCCGCGACGGCCGACAAGCTACGCGAAAAGGAATGGCAATCTGGCGTGGCCGGCGTGCGCCCATGCCGGCCGCATTTGCACCAGACTGGCGAGCTATCCTGGCTGGACGGCCTTTTGTCATCGGAACCGATCGCCGACATAATGTGCCGTCCCCGGCGCGACCCGCCGGCTTCCGATTTTTCCGGCGCGCGCATGAGACTCACCACCAAAGGGCTGCTGCTGATCGCGATACCCGCCGTATTCGAACTGGCGCTGCTGTCGGGACTGTTGAAGGCGCAGTCGGACGCTGATCAGGCCGAACGGTGGAGCATGCACAGCCAGGACGTGCTGCGTCAGACGGCGAACATTCTGGCGCCCGTGCTGCTGGAATCGGTGCGGCTGCGCGGCGCCGTTGTCAGCGGCGCACGCGATATCGCCACGCCCGTCGCGCTGTGGATGGACGTCGACCGGCGCATCGACCAGCTCGCCGAACTCGTCTCCGATAACCCGGCGCAGGTCGAGCGCGCGGTGCAGATACGCCAGTCCGTGCAGGCGTACCGGCAATGGTCGGACCGTGTGCAAGACCTGATCCGCTCGGGGCGCCGGCGCGACGTGCTGCAACGCTTTCGCGACCTCGCCGCGACCGATGTGCTCGACCGCTTCCGTTCGCAGGTCGCGGAGTTCCAGGCGGAGGAGCGGCGCCTCGATTCGCTGCGCTCGGCGGCGGCCGCGGCGGCGCGCTCGCGGCAGCAGTCGCTGATCGTTGCGGCTGTCGTCAGCTCGCTCGTGTTCGTCGCAATCGCATTCTGGATGTTCGCGCGCGGCGTGCGTGGCCGGCTCGCGCTGCTGTCGGACAATGCGAGCCGCCTCGCGAGCAACGAGCCGCTTGCGCCGCTCACGCCGGGCAGCGACGAGATCGCGTGGCTCGACCTGATGCTGCACGAGACCAGCCGACGTTTGCTCGAATCGGAGCGCCAGCAGGCGCGTTTCCGGTCCGATCTGGGGCGCCATGCCGCCGAGCTCGCGCAGACCAACGAAACGCTGCGCCAGCAGACGCAGGAGAACGAGACCTTCATCTACAGCGTGTCGCACGATCTGCGCGCGCCGTTAGTGAATCTGCAGGGCTTCTCGAAGGAACTGATCCATGCGTGCGACGATCTGCGCGCGGCCGTACGGCAGTCGTCACTGACGCGGCAACAGCGCGAACACGTCGAGCAACTGATCGACGATGACATCGGCGAAGCGTTGCATTTCCTCCAGACGGCGGTGCTGCGCGCATCGCACATCATCGACGCGCTGCTGCGGCTGTCGCGCGTCGGCCGCGTCGAGTACCGGCGCCAGCAGGTCGACGTGCGCGACATCGTGCAACGCGTGATCGACGCAATGCAGGCGACGATCCGCGACCGCAGCGCGCGCATCGTCGTGCAGACGCTGCCGCCCGTGTGGGGCGATCCGACCGCGCTCGAACAGGTCTTCGCGAACCTGATCGGCAATGCGATCAACTATCTGAGTCCGGCGCGCGCGGGCGTCGTCGAGATCGGCACGACGGCCGCGCCGCCCGGCGTGCAGACGCTGCGGATCTTCTATGTGAAGGACAACGGACGCGGCATTCCCGACATCGCGATGCCGCGGCTCTTCAACGCGTTTCAGCGGCTGCACGGCAACGTCGCGGCGGGTGAGGGAATTGGTCTTGCGCTCGTGCGGCGGATGGTCGAGCGGCACGGCGGGCGGGTGTGGGCGGAGTCGAAGGAAGACGTTGGAACGACGTTCTATGTGGCGTTGCCGGACGCCGCCCCGGCGACCTCAGGCGACGAGCCGCAAGACGTCGTGCTCTCGGGCGCCGCGCAGGCGCTGCGGGCTGAAACGCGGTAGCGCGGGGTGCGCACGGAGCAAGCGTCAGGTCGCCGAAAACAGCCGGCGCGGCCTGAGCAGCTTGCTGCCGCGAATCGACCAGTAGCAACTGGCCGCGATCAGGATCAACGCGCCCGCCAGAATGAGTGAGGGTGCGACACGGATGGAGCCGGCGCCCAGCGCGAATAGCCCGCGTACGACGACGAGCAGCGCGGGCCAGAACGATAAAACGGCTTGTGCGAGCAGACGCGTGCCCGTGAAGCGCCGCGCGCGGTTTTCGATTGACCAGCCAGCCGGCGTTCGCGAGCAGAAGAACGTCAGCGAGATCAGTGCGACTGCGAGAATGATCACCCAGTTAGTGAGATCCATGGTAGAGCCCTTCTAAAGTCAACCTGCGACTTTAGGGGGCGCTACGCATAGCGGATATCGGAGAAGTCTCAATCTGGACAGTGAGCGGCAGCGCGCCGCACAACCAGGCCGGGCGCGAACCCGGCCATCGAGACGCATCAAAGTTCGATGCGTGTGCCGAGCAGGACGAGGAATTGCCGCAGCCATTCCGGATGCGCGGGCCATGCGGGCGCGGTGACGAAATTCGCATCGGTGACGGCCGCGTCGATGGGGATGTCCGCGTAGTCTCCGCCCGCCAGTTTCACTTCGGGCGCGCACGCCGGATAGGCCGAGATGCGCTTGCCGCGAATCACGTCGGCGGCGGCCAGCAACTGCGCGGCGTGGCAGATCGCGGCGATCGGCTTGTTGCCTTGCGCGAAGTGGCGCACGAGATCGATCACTTTCGCGTCGAGGCGCAGATATTCCGGCGCGCGTCCGCCCGCGATCGCGAGCGCATCGTATTGCGACGCGTCGATGTCGTCGAATGCGGCGTTCAGCGTGAACTGGTGGCCGGGCTTCTCGGAGTACGTCTGGTCGCCCTCGAAATCGTGGATCGCCGTCTTCACGCGCTCGCCTGCGCGCTTGCCGGGGCAGACGGCATCGACGGTATGGCCGACTGCCTGCAGCGCCTGAAACGGCACCATCGTTTCGTAATCCTCGGCGAAGTCGCCCGTGAGGAACAGAATCTTCTTTGCTGCCATCGCATGCCTCCAGTGGTTGAGGGAATACGTCGAACGTCGGCCAGTCTACTCCAGCACATTTGACAACACCGCGAACGATCGCCTGATGGCCCGTCGCGAACGGGGTCGGTGACACGCGACGGCGTATCATTGAGGCGTTTTCGCATCACGAGGCCGCTCGACGCGGCTCATACGCAACGATGACAACGATCAAACCCACCTCACGCCGTCCGCTCGTCCGTTCGACGCTGTTTGCGGCCACGCTGCTCGCGGGCCTCACTGCGTGCCAGAAGAACGATGCGTCCGCAGGCCAGACGTCGTCGGGCCTCAACAATATCGGGCAGCAGGCCGGCCAGAAACTCGATCAGGCGGCGAGTTACGTCGGCCAGCAGGTCGATGCCGCGAAGGCGACGGCGCAGCAGAATCTGGACGCGGCCGCATCCGGCCCGTCGATCAAGCTCGATCCGGGCGATCTCGCGTCGCAGGCCCAAGCCAATTTTCAAGGCGCAGCCAGCGCGACGAACGCAGCCGTCGCCAAGGCGATGAGCTCGACGGGCGCCGGACTCGAGACGGCGGGACGCAAGCTCCAGCAATGGTCGAGCGAAACGTCGTCGAACTCGCAGCCGTCGTCCGCCGACGGCGGCAGCGACGCGCAAAAGCAGATGGACAAATGAGCCCGCGCTTGACCGGGACCGGTAAATGTAACTATCATGATTGCATATCGTCGATCGGGACGGTGTGTGAGTGCGTGCGTGTGACGCGCATCGGATGATCTACCACTGTGAACACGAGTAGCCGATTTGCCTTTGCGGTTCATGTGCTCGCGCTGCTGTCGATGCAGCAGGGCGTGCCGTTGTCGTCGGAGATGATCGCGGGGAGCGTGAACACGAACCCCGTGCTGATCCGGCGGCTGCTCGCGATGCTGGCCGAAGCGGGCCTCACCACGTCGCAGCTGGGCGCGGGCGGGGGCGCGCTGCTTGCGCGCGAGCCGCGCGACATTACGCTGCTCGACGTCTATCACGCCGTCGACGATGCGCAACTGTTCGCGCTGCATCGCGAGACGCCGAACCCCGCATGCATGGTCGGCCGCAACATCCAGACGGTGCTGACGGGCATCATCGACGATGCGCAGCAGGCGCTCGAGTCGTCGTTGGCGTCGCGCACGCTGGCGGACGCGACGGCCGACGTCGTGCGCGCGGAACGCTCGCGCGAACGCAAGCGAAAAGCCGCGGACGGCTGAACGAAGCCGAACGCTGCAAACAAGGGGCCAAGCCCCGATTTTTTTAACGAAATATGTAATCATAAAAGTTACATTTAACCGAAGGGAATATCGACATGAGCAAGACACTGAAGATCGCGCTGTTCGGCGCAACGGGCATGATCGGCTCGCGCATCGCGGCGGAGGCGGCGCGTCGCGGGCATCAGGTGACGGCGTTTTCGCGCAACCCGGCGCGCGTGCCGGCGGACGTCGCGAACCTGCGGGCGGCGCAGGCCGACGTGACGGATGCGGCGAGCGTGGCGGCAGCGGCGCGCGGGCATGATGTCGTCGCGAGCGCCTATGCGCCGCCGATGGACGACGTCGCGCTGATCGGCAAGGCGACGCGCGCGCTGGTCGACGGCACGCGCGACGCGGGCATCAGGCGTCTCGTCGTGGTGGGCGGCGCGGGTTCGCTGGAAGTCGCGCCTGGCAAGCAGCTCGTCGATAGCGAAGGCTTTCCGGATGCCTACAAGGCGATCGCGCTCGCGCACCGCGACGTGCTCCCGATCCTGCGCGGCTGCGATCTTGACTGGACCTTCTTCGCGCCCGCCGCGCTGATCGCGCCGGGCGAGCGCAAGGGCACGTTCCGCACGGGCGCGGGCTCGCTGATTGTCGACGCGCAGGGCAATAGCAGCATCTCGGCGGAAGACTACGCGATCGCGTTCGTCGATGAGCTGGAGCAGGGCCGTTTCGTTCATCAGCTCGCGACGGTCGGGTACTGAGGGCTTCGAAACATCGGCCGGCACGCGCGCGAACGGCACGCGGCGTGCCGGAGCGCGTCTGACGGCGTCGCGCAAGTGCACTAACATTCGGTTACGCATCGGGGAGGTTTCCCTCGACGACACCCGCTAAACTTGGCGTCTCTCCCGTTCTGTCACGGATTGCCATGAAGTCATGCCTTGCGCGGCGTGAATCGCGGGCTGCGCCGTTATGCGGCGGGCTTCTGGCGATTGACGCCGTCTTTTGCTTTGTTTTCCGCATTGTGTCGCGTGAGCGCCTGTCCGGCCTCACGCGCGATTGCCTTCGCTTGCGCTCGCTTCTGCATGCCGTTTGCGTATGGCTCGCGCTCGCGGGCGCGTGTGTCGCGATGCCGGGTGTCGCGCATGCCGCCGGCGCGGCCAGCGGCACGCCGATGATTCCCGCGCTGCAAAGCCTGATCAACAGTGCGACGGTGTCGTCGTCGGCGCCCGCGTCGGGCGCTTCGGCGGCGGATGCCGCGTCGGCGCCGTCGCCTGCGAGCCAGGCCGAGATGGCGAAATCGCTCGACAGCGTGATCACCACGCTCGACAACGACCGCCAGCGCACCGCACTCGTCGCACAACTGAAGAAACTGCGCGATGCAACGAAAAACGTCGCGCCCGCTGCGGCCGCACAGCCGAGCCCCGGGCTGCTCGGCGCCATCGCGGCGGGCATCGCGTCGTTCGAATCGGACGTGCATCAGGGCCGCTCGCCGCTCAACTACTGGTCCGGCCGCTTCAACGCGGCAGCCAACGAGATCTACACGATCGTCACGAGCCAGGGGCGCGAACACTTCGGCCGCGTGCTGCTGAACATGTTCGCGGTGCTGGCCGGCTGGGGCGCGTGCGCGGCCGGTCTCATCTACGTTCAGCGCAGGGTGCATGAGCGTTTCGGCATCGTGGTGCGGCTCGATGCCAATCCGACCACGCGCGATCTGCTGATCTTCGCGCTGCGTCGGGTCGGACCGTGGATCATCGCGTTCGTCGCCGCGCTGATGTTCGTGCGCGCGATGCCCGATTCATTGGGCCGCACGATCGCGATGGTGATCGCGTATGCAATCGTTGCGGGCGCGGTGTTCTCGGCGATCTGCCTGATCATGTTCTCGCTGTTCGGCTCGGGCCACCGGCGCGCGGCCGTGCGCCTGCTGATCGAACAGGCGCGCCGGCTGCTGTTCGTGATCGGTATCTGCAGCGCGCTCGGCGATGCCGCCGTCAACTACGACGTCGCGCATGAACTCGGCACGAATCTCGCGGCGCTGGTGTCGACGGTATCGAACATGACGGCGGCCGCGCTGACCGCGTATTTCGCGCTCGCGTTCCGCCGGCCCGTCGCACATCTGATCCGCAACCGTGCGTACGAACAGCGGCACGACCACAAGGCCGCCACCGACGCATTCGACGTGCTCGCGTCGCTGTGGCACGTGCCGATGCTCGTGCTCGCGACGGCATCGGTGATCGCGACGATCGGCGGCATAGGCAGCGGCGAGAACGTGCTGCAAATCTCCGTCGTGACGGCGCTCCTGCTCGTGCTGGCGTTTTTCCTGTCGGCGATCGTGCTGCGCGTGACGCGGCCGCGCAACGCGCGCCGCCGTCGGCGCTCGCCGTATCTGACGCGCCTGTTGCGCTTCGTCGGCACGTTGCTGACGCTCTTCATCTGGCTCGCGTATTTCGAGTTCGCGTCGCGTCTGTGGGACGTATCGCTCGCGCAGATCGTCGAGGAGAGCGTGACGGCGCGCGGCATCGCGCACGCGCTGACGGCGATCCTGATCACGGTGTTCGTGTCGTGGCTCGTGTGGATTCTGATCGACACGGCGATTCAGGAAGCCGTCAATCCGAGCAGTCCGCGCAACAAGTCGAAAAACCCGAGCATGCGCGCGCGCACGATGCTGCCGCTCGTGCGCAACGTGCTGTTCGTGACGATCCTGACGATCGCGGGCATCGTCACGGCGGCCAATCTCGGCATCAACGTGACGCCGCTGCTCGCGGGCGCCGGCGTGATCGGCCTTGCGATCGGCTTCGGCGCGCAGTCGCTGGTGAGCGATCTGATCACGGGCCTTTTCATCATCATCGAGGACACGATTTCGGTCGGCGACTGGATCGACATCGACGGCGGCCATGCGGGCACCGTCGAGTATCTGTCGATCCGCACCGTGCGGCTGCGCGACGGCCAGGGCGCGATTCACGCGATTCCGTTTTCGCAGATCAAGATCGTGAAGAACCTGTCGCGCGATTTCGCGTACGCGGTGTTCGAGGTGCGCGTGCCGTTCTCGGCGGACGTCGATCAGGTGACGCAACTGATACGCGCGGTCGGCGCGGACCTGATGGCCGATTTCCGCTACCGGCGCGAGATGCTCGGGCCCGTCGAAGTGTGGGGTCTGGACCGGTTCGATCCGAACTGGATGGTGGTCAAAGGGCAGATCAAGACGCGGCCGCTGCAGCAATGGAGCGTCGCGCGCGCGTTCAATCTGCGCGTCAAGCGCAAGATGGACGAGGCGGGGATCGAGATTCCCGTGCCGCAAATGCGCATTCATTCGTCGCGCGACGATGCCGAAGGCGAGGCGCTGATGAACGAAGAGGCCGTGCGGCATGCAGCTCGCGAGCGCGAAGCCTTGACGGGCACGACGACGCCGTTCAGAACCAGGCAGACGAGCGCGATGCCGCCTGCGCGCGACGTGTCGCATGAGCCACGGCCGGCGCCGCCGTCGACGGGGCAAACGGCGTCCGTGCCGCCGCAGATTCCGACGGCGGGCGACGGCGGGAAGACGTGAGCGGGGAGTTGGGGCTTACGATGGAAAGGATGGAAAGGCGTCACGCGTGACGCCTTTCTTTTCAACTGTGTATGGACCGGAGACGCGCATCGCGCGGGCTTCAGGCGAGAAAGGCCTGCGCGCTATCGGCGATACGCACGATGTCGTTCACGTGGCTCGCGATCCGTTCGCCGGGCACGCCGTAGATATGCAGCGACACCGCGGCTGTGCCGCTGCTGTTGCCGAGCCGATGGATGCCCGTGCGTCCCGCGCGCGTGAACGATACTGCGCCCGGCTCGCGCGACTGGTCGCGCAACGGCGTCGCGCACTCGCTGGCCGGGTTCCATTCGTAGGTGGTCTCCGTCAACGTGCCGTCGATCACCGCGTATCCGCACCACGTATGATGCGCGTGAATCGGACTCGCCTGACCGGGCATCCAGACGAGCGCGGCGATCGCATAGCGGCCGAGCGGATCGGCAGCGAGCAGGTGACGCCGATAACCATTGGCTGCGCCTTCGCGCTGCGCGTCGGTGAGCAGCGCTGGATCGGCGGCGGCTTCCGCGAGAGCCGCGCGCACGCCGCGTGCAAAACTCGCGTGCAGCGACGGATCTTGCGCGTCGTCGCACGTGTCGAAGGCTGCATCGAGGGCGTGGCACAGGCGCGCGATCGCGCAATCGGGCGATGCCGCATGCGAGAAAGATGCGGGCATGGCTTGTGTCAGCGAACGGTCGAGTGTGCTCAAGCCGGCTGTGTGGTTCATGAAAGGCTCCGCGGACGTTGTTTTTAGAGAACGCTACTGCCAACATTTATACCGATTTGCGCGGAGAAAGAGTTTTCATATAATTCCCTCGTTTTGGCGAGAAATAGAATAATTTTCTATCCAGGTGCAAAGATGGGAATGGACATCATTGATCGGCGGCTGCTCGAACTGCTCCAGGAAGATGCGACGATGCCGATTGCGGAACTCGCGGCCCGGGTGAATCTGTCCCAGACACCGTGCTGGAAGCGGGTGCAACGACTCAAGGAAGCGGGGGTGATCCGCGCGCAGGTTGCGCTGTGCGATCCGCGCAAGCTGGGGGTCGGTACGACGGTGTTCGTCGCGGTGCGCACGAACCAGCACACCGAGGCCTGGGCGCAAACCTTCACGCGCGCGGTGCAGGATATCCCCGAAGTGGTCGAGGTCTATCGGATGAGCGGCGAGACCGACTACCTGCTGCGCGTCGTCGTGTCGGATATCGACGATTACGACCGCGTCTACAAACAGCTGATCCGCGCGGTACCGCTCTACGACGTGAGTTCCAGCTTCGCGATGGAGCAGATCAAGTATTCGACGGCGCTGCCGGTGCGTGCTGCCGTGGTCGCTGACGGGCGTTGATTCATCGGGCATTGCACTTGCGCATCGATCGGTGGCACAGCGGGACTGCGCGGCGAACCGCAAGCCGCGCGCAAGGTGCTTCGTCGTAGAATGCCCGCTTCGTCGAATCAATCAGCAGGCAGAGCCAGACTCATGAATGATCCGCGCAAGAAAAACCCGACGCTTGGCATCGCCGTGTTCATCGTCGTCGTCGTGTTGCTCGTGATCGCGACGATCCTTTACAACGCGATCTCCGAAAAGCACGAGTACGAGCGCGAGAATCACTTCAGTTCGTCGACGTCGGCGCTGTCGGCGGCGGCGTCCGCAGTGGGTGCGGCCAAGGGCGCATCGCAGTAAAGGGTTGCGACCTGGGTTGCATCATGGTTGCAACCCGCCACGCAATAACCGACGCAAATATTGCGTCAGTTCTCCGGCAGCCGGATCACGCTCGCGTCCTTGCGGATCAGAAACGACGCCGCCAGCATCTGCTTGCACTGATGCGCAAGCAGTTTCAGTTCATGGACGGCATCGGCGGAATAGTCGGGCGCACGCTCCGCTTCGACGACCATCGTATCGAGCTCACGCGTCAACTGCTTTGAGATGTCGGCCTGGTCGGCGGGCGGCGCGTCGCCTTCTTCCGCTTGCGCGAGGTTATCGCGGATCACCGTCAGCGCGCGTTGCAGCGGCTGATGCGACGGGCCGCCCATCTGCTGCGACGACGTGCGCAGCAACGGCGCCGTCGCCGTGATCTGCGATGCGAGCACGTGTGAGCGCACAAGCAGATCGTTCAGTTCCGGCACGAACTTCTGAGCGGACTTCGGTTCGAGCATCATCCGCTGGAATGCCTGGCCGAGATTGGCGAAGGCGACGTGCACGTTCTTGCGCGCAAGCCGATAACGATAGTCGCGATCGAGCGCGCTCGCTGCCGCTGCGGCCGCGGGCGTCGGCGCCGATGATTTCGCTGCGGTCGTCGATGTCGCGATTGCCGGTGCGGCGCTGGCTCCCGCGTCAGGCGTCGGCATGGACGATTGAGTCGTCGCAGTCACCGATCTGGCATCGGCTTGCGCTGCATGCACGCGTGCCTCATTCATTTGCGGAGCGCTTGCCGCGACTTCCGCCATCGCTACGGCAGGCGCGAGCGCTGCCGCTTCCGTCAGCGCGGAGGGCACGGCGACGGAAGCGGCCGGCTTGCCGCTCCACCACCAGCTCGCTTCCAGATAGCAGCGCATCGCCGCGATCATGTTGTTGACGAGCTTGCCCATCAGCCGGTACTCCCAGTACGGGAACAGGTGGCTTGCCGCGATCGCGATCGCGCAGCCGACGACAGTATCGATCGCCCGCTCGCCGATGATGTGCAGGCTGCCCGGCGCGAGCAGATGGAACATCAGCAGCACATACGACGACGTGAACACGACGCTCGCCGTGTAGTTGAAGAGCAGCAGGCTGTAGCTCATCACCATCGACGCGAACATCACCACGAGCAGGATATGCGGCTCCTTTACGCTAAAGATGAGCGCGATGCTCGCCGCGCAGCCGATCAGCGTGCCGACGATACGCTGCCCGTTGCGCTGCTTGGTGAGCGAGTAGCCGGGTTTAAGGATGATGACTGTCGTCATCACGATCCAGTACGCGTTCGTGAGCGGCAGAAGCCGCCCGAGCCAGAAGCCGATGGCCACGGCGATCGTCACGCGCAGCGCATGCCGGAAGCTGGGCGAGGCCATCGTGAGATTCGAGAAGATCGAACCGAACGGCACGCGCCGGCTCGACACGAAACGCGTGAGTGCCTGGTCGATGCGCAGCTCGGTTTCCTTCGCGCTTTCCTCGTTCGCGAGGTTCTTGCGCATCTTGTCGATCAGACGCGTCGCGCTCCAGATGCGCCGGAACGTAGCGGAGACCGCCGAATACGCCTCCGGGTTTTTCGCGGGCAGATCCTGCTTGCGCATCAGCTCGATTTCATATTCGATCGCGCGCAGTTCCGCCTTCACGCTGATCCGCGCGCGCGGCGGCTCGTTCTGCAGCACGGCGAGGCCAATGTCCTCGAGATCGCACGCGGCCTTGCGGATCAGATCGCGATAGAAGATCAGCAGGTCCGAGCCGCCGAACGTATTGCGCACGAGCGGGTAGTCGGTATGCGCGCCGACGAACTGCTCGTGCAGATCGACGATATGGATGAACAGGTTGAAGAGCGTCGCGCGGCGCGGCTCGAGCCGGCCGCTCCTGAGCTTGGGCAGATTGCGCAGCACGATGTCGCGCGCGGCATCCTGCATCGCGACGGCATCGATCTGTTTCGCGACGAGGTTGCGATAGCACTCGTCGAGGTCGTTGTCGAGATCGTAGAAGTTCGCGCGCGCGAGCAGATAGTCGGCGAGCGCGAACACGCTTTCGGCGAGCGCCTGTTGTTCGATCCGGTACATCATCCAGTGGCTCACGAGCGTTGACCAGTACGTGAACCACAGGCCGCCCACGAGTATCCACGACGCGTTGACGAGTGCCTGCAACGGCGTGAAATGCTCTTCGAGCGTCATGATCATCATGAAGAGCGTCGCGAAGCTGATCTGCGGCCAGCGGTTGCCGTAGACGACGATCAGCGACAGCACGAACGTGAGCGGCACGACGGTGCACCACAGCGCGATCGAACTGACGGTGGCGAGCCCCGTGGCCAGCGCGGCCAGAAAGCCGATCACGCTGCACGCGAGCATCTCGTTGTGCTTGTACTTGAGCGGACCCGGCATATCGACGACACATGCACCGAGCGCGCCTGTCGCGATCGTGAAGCCGAGTTCCCGGTTATGAAAGACGATCAGGCAAAGGATGGCCGGCAGCGAAATGCCGACCGCAATGCGCAAGCCGCCGTAGAAGTACTGGCTATACAGAAACTTTTTGATTTCGACTGAATAGCGCATCGACTGCCTGATGTGTCCGAATGTTGATTGAAGCAGATGATGACGGGCCTCACGGGCTTCATTCGAGCCCGAACTGCCGTCGAGTCTAACTGATTTGCCGATGCCCGGACCATCGTCCGAATGGCCAGGTTTCGTGCCGGCGAGTGCCTTTGTTATGCTGTCGGCTCTCCCATACGCGGGCTGCACGCGAGCGCGCAGCCGCTTCTTCGCACAGGCTTTATGCTCCAGCTTTTCTATTCGAACCGGTACGATGTGCTCGTCGATGCGCTGCTCGACGGACTCGCTCAGGCGCCGTCGAGTCCATGGACCGCGCAGCCTGTGATCGTGCCGAGCGCGGCCGTGCGGCGGCGGCTCGAACTGGACATTGCCGCGCGTCGGGGCGTGTGCGCGAACATCGACTTCGGCTATCTCGCGCAATGGCTGTGGACGCAGATCGGCGGCGTGATCAAGAAGGTGCCGGAGCGTTCGCCTTTCGCGCCTGACCGGCTCGTGTGGCGCTGCTACCGTCTGCTTGGCGACGCGGATGAAGCGCGTCCCTGGAACGCGTCGCCGCGCCTGCGCAGCTATCTCGACGCCGCCGATGCGCCGATGCGTTACGAACTTGCGCGCCGCGTCGCGACGGTGCTCGATCATTATCTGACCTATCGTCCCGAGTGGCTGCTGCAATGGCAGAAGGGCGGCTCGATCTTCGCGGGCGGCGCGGCCGACGATACGGGCCCGCGCCTCATCGGCGCGAGTCCTGCTGCGCGTGAAGACGAGCGCTGGCAGGCCGCGCTGTGGCGCTCGCTGCTCGGCGAAGTGGCAGGCGACGCACATTCCGCGGATGCCGCCACGCCGCCCGCGTATCGCTTCCTCGACGAAGTTCGCTCGCTCGATCTCGAGGCGATCGCGAACGCCGACTGGCCCGAGTCCGTCAGCGTGTTTGCGCTGCCGACCATGCCGCCGCTGCACATCGCGTTGCTGCGCGAGCTGTCGCGCTGGATCGACGTGCGGCTGTACGCGATGAATCCATGCCGCGAGTTCTGGTTCGATATCGTCAGCGAAGGTCGCGTGCAAGCGCTCGACGTTGCGGGCCAGCTCGATTATCAGGAGGTCGGTCATCCGCTGCTCGCGGAATGGGGACGGCAGACGCAGGCGCAACTGCACATGCTGCACGAACTGACCGAGAGCGCGGCATCGGGCGAGGCTTCGTACTTCGCCGAAAATGACGCGCCCACGTGGCTCGCCGCCGTGCAGAACGCGATGCTCGATCTGCGCAGCGAGCGCGATCTCGACCCGGAGCCGCAAGAGCGCGGCATCGAAGTGCATGTGTGTCATAGCCTCGCGCGGCAGCTCGAGGTGCTGCACGACCGGCTGCTTGGCTGGTTCGACGAGTTCGACGATCTGCAGCCTTCGGACGTGCTCGTCACGTTCCCTGATCTCGGCGCAGCCGGGCCGCTGATCGATTCCGTATTCGGCACGGCGCCGATGGGAGATACACGGCGCATTCCGTATCGCGTCACGGGTTTGCCGCCTTCGCAGGCGAACCCTGTTGCGCGCGTGCTGCTCGACTGGCTCGCGCTGCCCGAGCGCAATGTCGGCGCACCGGAGCTGATCGAATGGCTGCGCGTCGATGCGATCGCCGCGCGCTACGGCATCGACGCAGCGGCGCTCGAAGACATTCAGGAATGGCTCGCGGCGGCTGGTGCGCGGCGCGGCCTCGCGCCCGTCACGCCTGCCGACAGCGCCGTTCCCGTCGCGCGCCACACGTTCGCCGACGCGCTCACGCGGCTCTTTCTCGGCTACGCGATGCCCGAAGGCGGCGAGCCGGTGGATGCGTGGCTGCCCGTCGAAGGCGCCGATGGCTCCGATGCGGAACTGCTCGGACGTCTCGCGAGCTTCGTCGACGACGTCGACGCGTTCGCGCGCCGTTGCGCCGACGACATGACGCCCGCCGAGTGGACGCAGCTCCTGCTCGAAGTGCTCGGCCGCTGCTTCGATGGTGGCGTCGACTTTGCGGACACCCTGGCCACCGTGCGCGACGCAATTGACAAGATGAGCGAAGCGATGCGCGCGGGCGCCGGCGACATCGCGCTGCCCGCGGCCGTGGTGCGCACGGCGCTGTCCGAAGCGCTCGACGACCCGGCACGCGGCGGCGTGCCGTGGGGCAGCGTGACGTTTTCATCGCTGACGAGTCTGCGTGGCTTGCCGTTCAGGATCGTCTGCATGCTGGGCATGGACGACGGTGTGTTGCCGAGTCTCGCGCGCGCCGACGAGTTCGACCTGATGGCCGAGTTCGGCAAGGCGGGCGACCGGCAACGCCGCGACGACGAGCGCAATCTGTTTCTCGATCTACTGCTCGCCGCGCAAGACCGTCTGCTGATCGCGTACACAGGGCGTAGCATTCGCGACAACGCGCCGTTGCCGCCCGCCGCGCTCGTCGATGAACTGCTCGATCACCTCGCGCGCGTGTCGTGCGACGAGGATGCCTCGCCCGCCGATCTCGACGCGGCGCGCCGTGCGTTCATCGTCGATCATCCGTTGCAGCCGTTCGCGTCCGAGTACTTCGATGCGAAGAACAATGGAAAGAGCAGCCTGTTCACGTACGATCCCGACCGCGCGGAACTGGCCGCTCTGCTGGCTGCGCCGGCGCGTGACGTGACGCCGCCGTTCTTCGCTGCGCCGCTGCCCGCCGCGCCGGACGAACGCAACCGGCCTGTCGCGTTCGACGACTTCCAGCGCTTCTGGCGGCATCCGGCGCGCGCGTTGTTGCACGACCGTCTCGGCATCGTGCTCTCCGATGCGCAAGGCGAACTGCTCGACATGGAACCGTTCGAACTCGACTTCGCGGGCCGCGATGCGCTCGCCGAACGGCTGCTGCCCGCGCTGCTCGACGCGAGTGCCGGCGACGATGCATTGGCGCGCGTGCGCCGGGTCGCCGAAGCGAGTCCCGAACTGCCTGGCGGCGCGACGGGCGCAGTCTGGCGCGCGCGCGAGCTGTCGGCGTTGCGGGGGCTCGCCGAGCGTGTGCTGCGCGAGGTGGCGTCGGGTGTCACGCGCTTGCCGTTTGCGCTCAACATCGACGCGCGCTGGCCCGATACGGGCGACGTCGCGCTCTTCGGCGCATTCGACGAGCCACTGCGCGAACGCTCAGAAGGCTCGCTGCATCTGCAAGGCACGCTCAATCTGTTGACTGAAACGGGGCAAGTCATTTTCCGTTACGCAAGACCCAGCGCACGCGACTATCTGTCCGCCTGGCTGTCCCATCTCGTCTATTGCGCGGCGTTGCCCGAAGGCCCAAGGCGCACCGTGTGGCACGCGAGTGGCGAGTCGTTCGAACTCGCGCCCGTCGAACAGCCGCTCGATCAGCTTGCGCCGCTTGCCGCGCTATACCGGGCAGGGCGCGCGTTTCCGCTGCGCTTCTTTCCGAAGAGCGCGTGGGCGAAGATCAGCGACAGCGACTCCGTCGCGCAGAACGCGTGGGCAAGCGACCGCGTGCGCGCCGAATCCGACGATGCCGCGTTGCGCATCGCGTTCCGAGGCACGCCGCTGACGCTCGACGAGCCGTTCGGCACGTTGGCGTCGATCGTATTCAAGCCGCTCGTCGCGCATCTGAGGAGCCGATCATGAGCGGCGCAGCCTGGATGCATGCGGCCGCGGCGCAGGAACTCGATGTGTTCGACTGCGATCTGGATGGCGTCAACCAGATCGAGGCGTCGGCGGGCACGGGTAAGACATGGAACATTTGCGCGCTGTACGTGCGGCTGTTGCTGGAGAAGAATCTGAGCGCCGATCAGATTCTTGTCGTGACCTTTACGAAGGCGGCGACGGCGGAACTGCATGAGCGCATTCGGGGCCGTCTCGCCGAAGTGCAGCGCGCGATCGAAACAGGCGACGATGGCGGCGATCCCTTCATCGCGCG
Source organism: Paraburkholderia franconis (assembly GCF_009362735.1). Classification (GTDB taxonomy): domain Bacteria; phylum Pseudomonadota; class Gammaproteobacteria; order Burkholderiales; family Burkholderiaceae; genus Paraburkholderia; species Paraburkholderia franconis. The sequence goes on from NZ_WHNP01000023.1 coordinate 21,888, forward strand.
GCTTTTCGAAACGACGCTTTCCGAAGCACGCGGCGTCGATCTCGAAGCGGCTGCAAAGGTGGTTCGCCGCGCGCTGCGCACGTTCGATCAGGCCGCGATTCACACGATTCACGCATTCTGCCAGCGCGCGTTGCAGGAAGCGCCGTTTGCCGCGGCGATGCCGTTTGCGTTCGAAATGGAAGCCGACGATGCCGCGTTGCGTTTCGAACTCGCCGCTGATTTCTGGCGCGAGCAGGTCGAACCTGTTGCAGGGGCGCATCCTTCGTTCGCGGCCTGGCTGGTCGAAAGGCGCGCGGGCCCCGCGTCGCTCGATGAACAGCTTGCGCGGCGTCTGAAGAAGCCGCTCGCACAGCTGCGCTGGGGCCAGACAGACGATATCGACGAGCCGGAAACGGACGCGTCGGATGATGCGCGCGGGCGCTTCGACGTAGCGTGGGCAATGTGGCGCGACGAGCGTGACAACGTCGCGCGACTGCTGGATGAGACGCAGGCGCGTCTGAAGCAGACGTCGCACAAGCCCGACGCCATCGCCGCCGCGATTGCCGCGTGGAACGACTACTTCGCGCAGGACGACTGTCATGCCGCGCCGCCGAAAGCCGCGCTGAAGCTGACGGCGAGCGCGCTGGCGAAGGGCACGAAGAAGGATTTCGAGCCGCCCGCGCATCCGTTCTTCGCTACCGCCGACGAACTCGCGGCCGCCGCCGTCGCAGCCGAAGCGGCTCAGCACGCGCGCTGGCTTCGCCTTGTGCAGAAGTGGCTCGACTATGCGCCGCAGGAACTGGCGGCGCGAAAGCGCACGCGGCGGGTCGTGTCCTTCGACGATCTGCTGTCGAACCTGCATCGCGCGCTCGCCACGCACGTGTGGCTCGCGGACGCGTTGCGCGCGCGCTATCCCGCTGCGTTGATCGACGAGTTCCAGGATACGGACCCGTTGCAGTTCGCGATCTTCAATCGCATCTTCGCGCCCGCCGGACCGCTCTTTCTCGTCGGCGATCCGAAGCAGGCGATCTACAGTTTTCGCGCGGCCGATCTGCACACGTATCTCGCGGCGCGCGCGCAGGCCTCGGCTCGCTATTCGCTCGCCGTCAACCAGCGTTCGACGGCGCCCATCGTCGACGCGTGCAATCGCTTCTTCGAAGCGAATCCTCAGGCATTCGTGCTCGAAGGGCTCGACTATCACCCGGTGCGCGCGGGCGAGCGTCAGCGGCCGCCGTTCGTCGATCGCGGCGGACCCGATGACGGCGATTTCCGCGTCTGGATGCTGCCGCGGGGCGATGCAGCGCGAACCAGGCGCGACGCGCAGCGCGCGGCGAGCGAGGCGTGCGCGGCGGAGATCGTGCGTCTGTTGCGCGGCGCGCGCGACGGCAGCGTGACGATCGGCGACAAGCCGCTCGCGCCCGGCAATATCGCGGTGCTCGTGCAGACCCACAAGCAGGGCAGTCTGATCAAGCGCGAGCTGTCCGCGTGGGGCGTGGGCAGCGTCGAACTGGCGCAGGCGTCCGTGTTCGAATCGCTCGACGCGGAGCAGATCGAACGCGTGCTGGCCGCCGTCGATACGCCCGGCGACCTGCGCCGGCTGCGCGCCGCGCTCGCGACGGACTGGTCCGGGCTCGACGCTGCTTCGCTATGGCGACTCGAGCATCTCGACGACGGCGCGTCGGGCGATGCCGCGCAATCCGTCGATGCGATGAGCTGGGTCGAGCGCTTTTCGCGCTACCGGATGTTGTGGCACGAGCGCGGCTTCGCCGTGATGTGGCGCACGCTGATGCGCGAACTGAACGTCGCGCAGCGCCTCGTCGCGGGCGTGGAAGGCGAGCGGCGGCTCACCAACGTCAACCATCTCGCCGAACTCGTGCAGGCGCGCGCCGCGATGCAGCCGGGCATCGCGCCGACATTGCGCTGGCTGGCCGCCCAGCGCGCGGGTGGTGCAGGAGGCGGCGAGGAGGCGCAATTGCGGCTCGAATCGGACCGCAATCTCGTGCAGATCGTCACCGTGCACAAGTCGAAGGGTCTCGAATACGCGGTCGTGTTCTGTCCGTTTCTCAACGACGGCGGCATGCGCGAGCCACCGTCGTCGGGCTTGCCCGATGCGCGCGAATATCACGCGGACGACGGCGCGGCCGTGCTTCACTACGGCTGCGATGACGAGCAGAAGGACTTTGCGAGCCGCCAGGCCACGCGCGAGCAGGCGGCCGAGCGCGCGCGCCTCGTCTATGTCGCGTTGACGCGCGCCGTGTATCGCTGCTACCTGGTGGCGGGCACGTATCTGTCGCACAACTCGTCGAAGGAATCGGCGCGCAGTGTGCTGAACTGGCTCGTCGCGGGCAGCGGACGCGATTTCGACGAATGGCTGACGAAGCCGCTCGACGAAGGCGCGATCTATCAGCATTGGCAGGCGCTCGGGGGCGGGCCGGTTGCCGTCGGCGCGCTGCCTGCCGTTGGGCGGCGCGTGCCGCTGGAAAGCATCGCCGACGGCACAGCGCTGATGCGCGCGCGCACGAACCGGCGCACGCTGCGCGACGCGTGGCGCATGGCGAGTTTCAGTTCGCTGATCGTCGCCGGTTCGCGCGCCGAAGAAACGTCGGCGGCGAACGACGAGGCGCGTCCCGATCACGACGAACTGGCCGATGTTCCAGCACCGTTGCATGCAAGCGCATTCGATGCCGCACCGGCTCCCGTCGAGCTCGCGCCCGACGATATCCTCGCGTTCCCGCGCGGCGCGGCGGCGGGCGAATGTCTGCACCGCATGTTCGAACTTGCGGATTTCACTGATCGCAGCACATGGGCGCATGCGATCGAACGCGCGCTACATGAGCGGCCCGCGCCCGCCGCGCCCGAACTCGCGCAACGGTTGCCCGCGATGATGCATCGCCTGCTCGGCGACGTCGTGAGCACGCAACTCGTGCCGGGCATGACGCTCGCGGCACTGGATCCGAAGCGCCGGCTCAACGAACTGGAGTTTCTGTTTTCGGCGGCATCGCTGGATTTTCCGGCGCTGCGCGCGCTGCTCGCCGGGCACGGCTTTCCCGATGTCGCGCTGGAGCCCGGCATGCTGCGCGGCTACGTGAAGGGGTTCATCGACATGATCGTCGAGCATCAGGGGCGCTACTGGGTGATCGACTGGAAGTCGAACCATCTCGGCGATACGTGCGAAGACTACGCCGCCGCGCCGCTCGACGAAGCGATGACGAGTCACGCCTATCACCTGCAGGCGCTGCTTTATGTCGTCGCGCTGCATCGGTATCTGCGTGTGCGGCTCGCCGGCTATGAGTACGACAAGCATATCGGCGGCTATCTGTATCTGTTCGTGCGCGGCGTGCGTCCGTCGTGGCGCGGCGCGGACCACGCGGCGGGCGTGCATGCGCGACGGCCAGAGTACGCGCTCGTCGCCGCGCTCGACGCATTGATGGACGGAGGCACGGCATGAGCACATTCGATCAGCCATTGCCCGACGTCGAAGTGAACGTGCCCGCGCCCGCGGATTTCAGCACGGCGCTCGCCGAAGGTTTCGCGCGGCGGGTGAGCGCGTTAGCGCAGCGCGGTCGCGCGCCAGCGGACGGCGTGCGCTGGGCCGCGCGCGCCGCATTCGCCGCGAGCCGCGCGACGTCGGAAGGGCACGTGTGCGTGTCGCTCGACGAGCTTGCGCAGCGCTACGATGCGCGCGCCGACGATGTGCGCGCCGCGCTGCTTGCAAGCGGTGTCGCAAGCGACGGCAAAGAGACGGCGCAGGCATTGCGGCCGCTCGTCGTCGATGGGCAAGGGCGGCTTTATCTCGCGCGTTACTACGATTACGAGCGGCGGCTCGCGCAGTCGCTCGTCGACCATGCGCACGCGCCGCGCGGCGAGACACAGCAAGCGGATCCCGTTTCGCGCAGCGCGTCGCCACACGCGTTGCGCGAAAGGCTGCTGCGTTATTTCGGAGAGCCTCGGGACAACGAGATCGACTGGCAGCGCGTGGCCGCCGTGATGGCGCTATCCGGGCGGCTCACGATCGTCAGCGGCGGGCCGGGAACGGGGAAGACCACGACCGTCGTCGGCGTGCTTGCGTGTCTGCTGGATGCGCGCGCCGATCTGCGCATCGCGCTCGCCGCGCCGACGGGCAAGGCCGCGCAGCGCATGCAGGAAGCGCTGCTCGCGCGCGCGGGCTCGCTGCCGCCGGAGCTTGCCGTGCGTCTGCCGCAAACGTCGTTCACGCTACATCGCCTGCTGGGCACCGGGCCGGACGGGCGCTTCAGGCATCATCGCGACAACCCGCTGCCTTATGACGTGATCGTGATCGACGAGGCGTCGATGATCGACGTCGCGATGGCCACGCATCTGTTCGATGCGCTCGCACAAGAGACGCATCTCGTGATGCTCGGCGACAAGGATCAATTGGCGGCTGTCGAGGCGGGCGCCGTGTTCGCCGAGCTGAGCGCGCAGCCGGCGTTCAGCGAAGAAGGCGTCGGTGTGATTGCGGCAGCCCTGGGCATCGACGAAAGCCGGCTGCGCGCGGCGTTGCCGGCCCCCAGCCGCGAAACTTCGCCAAACGATGCGCCGCCGTTCATTGACGATCTATTCGGCGCGCCGTCGGAGGCAATCGCGCAATCGCAGCCCGCGCCGCTAGCCGATTGCGTCGTCTGGCTGGAGCGCAACTATCGCTTCGGGCTGGAGTCGGCGATCGGCCGGTTGTCTGTCGCGATCCGCCGCGGCGACGCGCAGGCCGCGCTCGACGTGCTGGAGACCGATCCCGTCGGGCATTGCGCGGCGGCATTCCACGTGGACACGGACGCGGCGGCTTCGGAGCGCACGATCCAGCGGCTTGCCGCCGGTTTCGCGCCGTATGCCGACGCGCTCGCGGCGACGCTCGGCGAAGCGGCATCCGGCATGGCGCCGCAGCCGCTTGCGCTGTTCGACGCGCTCAACCGCTTTCGCATCCTGTGCGCGACGCGTCTCGGGGCGCGCGGCGTCGATCAGATGAATGCCGCGATGGCGGCGCAAGTGCGCCGTGCCGCGCGCGTGCCGCTGACCGCGGGCGCGCAGTGGTTCGCGGGCCGGCCCATTATGGTCACGCGCAACGACTACGCGCTGGGTCTCTTCAATGGCGATATCGGCATCGCGCTGCCGGGCGCGGACGGCTCGCTGCGCGTGTATTTTCGTGGCGCGGATGGCAGCTTGCGCGCGGTGTCGCCCGCCGCACTGCCGCCGCACGATACCGCGTTCGCGCTGACGGTTCACAAGTCGCAGGGGTCGGAGTTTGACCATGCGGTGCTGATGCTGCCTTCGACGTTCAGCCGCGTGCTGTCGCGGGAGCTCGTCTATACGGCGATCACGCGGGCGCGCGAGCGGGTCGAGGTGATCGGCTCGCGGGCGGTGCTGATGCGCGCAATCGCAACGCCGACGCAGCGCGACTCGGGACTCGCTGCGCGGATCGCCGAAGCGGCGCAAGAAGGCGGTTGCTGATTCGAAACTTGGAAGGCGTGAGGAATACGAACAGCGCAAAGAAGACGAGGAACGTGCGAAGCAAACGAGGAAAACGCGAGGAAAACGAGGAACGCGCGAGGCAGACGTGGAAGCGACAAAGCAAACAAGGATGCCGCGAAGCAAATAAGGCGTGCAGCAGACGGCCGCTCAGTTCGCGGCCGTCCCGCGCGAAGGTTGTGCTTCTGTTTCCGGCGCCTGTCCGGCGAGGTCGCGCATCGTGCGCCGATACCAGAACGTCCAGACCATCAGGCCGCCGAAGATCCCATAGCCGACGACGGGCGACACCATCAGCACCCGTTCGATCGGCCAGTGCCACGCCATCCAGATGCGCAGCGCGGTTTCGCTGATGAGGCCGACGCCCCATGTGACCGTCAGCACCCGCAGCGCGCGAGCGAAAGCGGGTTGCTCGCGCCACAGCATGTCGACGTGCGCGGCGCCGTTCGTCATCTCGCGGGCCACGAAGGCGCGCGTCAGGTAGAAGATGATCGGCCGGCGCAGCAGCAGCGACAGCAGGAACGCCGCGCCGATCGCGCCCGACACCAGCGATTCGCGCATCAGCAGCACGCGCGAGTCGCCGCCGAGCGCCATCGCGCCGATCGACAGCACGATGCCGAGCAGCACCATCAGGGCAAGCGCATCGACGCGCCGAAAGCGCACGAGTTCGATGACGCTCCAGATGACGGGCGGCACGGCGGATGCGATCAGGCCACCCGTCTCGCCCCAGTACGGCTGCGCGAGACGATACGTGATCCAGGGCAACAGCAGGTTGACCGCCAGTTCCAGCATCTGCGCGGGGCGCATCTTCATCACGATGATTGGCCTATGAGCTAGAGATGTCAGTATTGGCGAGATCGGCGAATTGAAGCAAATGAGCCGCGCGTACAGCGAGTGTGCATGCCGCGCGGCGCATGCGGTTTCGTCTGATACGGCGTAGCCGGTACACGATACAGCATAGCCGGTACTCTTATTTTGCATCGTCCGACCATTTGACATGACTTCACGCTATCCGATCCCGCCGAACGAAATCGAACTGACGGCCGTGCGCGCGCAGGGCGCGGGCGGGCAGAACGTCAATAAGGTGTCGAGCGCAATCCATCTGCGCTTCGACGTGCGCGCGTCGTCGCTGCCCGACGTGCTGAAGATGCGTCTGCTTGCGTTGCAGGACCATCGGCTAACGCGCGATGGCGTCGTCATCATCAAGGCGCAGGAATACCGGACTCAGGAAATGAACCGCGCGGCGGCGCTCGCGCGGCTCGATGCGCTGATCGACAGCGTCAGCGTCACCCGCAAGGCGCGCGTCGCGACGCGGCCGACGCGCGCATCGAAGGAGCGCCGGCTGGAGAGCAAGGCGAAGCGCGGCGATGTAAAGGCCGCAAGGCGACGCATCGAGCAGGAATAGCACAATTGCAGCGCATGGCCCGCAGCGCGCAACTTGCGCGCGACGAGTCTCGCCGTTGAAAACCGCGTGGTGGAACCTGCCGATCCTTCAGACAGGACTCGCGTTGCGCAGCTCGGGCAGAAAGTCGACGCAGAACACGCGCGTGACGCCGTCGCGCTCGACGGTCACGGCGGCTGTGTAGCAATCCCGGCCATCCATCAGCGAGCAGTGCGGCCCCATCATCGCGACGCGTCCCGGCGCGGCGAGTGCATGCTTGAAGTAGGCGCGCCGCGACCAGTTGTTGCGCGTGTCGGGCACGAGGGGCGCAAGCCGCGCCGGCGGAGGGGGCGTGCCGCAAGCAGCGAACGACGGCTCCAGCTGTTCGCCACGATCGCTCAGCACGAATACGCGGCGCGCGTCGGGCACGAGGAAAACGGGTTGCGCCGCCTGCGCGAGATCGCCCGTCTGCATGTACACGTTCGCGCCGGCGAGCACCGCTTCCGTGAAACCCTCGAAACCCGGGCGCTGATAGCGCGAGTGCGTGCGCTCGAAGCTCGCGAAGCGCTGCCACATCTCATCGATCAGTTCGGGCACGCGCGCGTTCGCCGCCTGTATCGACGCTTTCGGATGACCGAACCAGTAACCCTGGACGAAATCGACGTCGGCCTGCATCAGCGTCATCAGTTCGTCTTCCGTCTCGACGCCTTCGGCCAGTACCAGCGTGCCCGACTGATGCAGCATGTTGATCAGATGGCCGATCAGCGAATTGTCGTTGTCCTGGCGGCCCGCGCGCGCAACGAGCGAGCGGTCGAGCTTCACGATGTCCGGCCTGAAGCGCCACACGCGATCGAAGTTCGAAAAGCCCGTGCCGAAGTCGTCGATCGCGATCAGGAACTCACGCGGCTGCGATGCCGCGAGCATGCTGGCGACCGCGGACTCGTCGTCGGCGGGCTGTTCGAGCACTTCGATCACGATGCGTTCCTGCGGCAGTCCGAAATGCTCGGACAGTTCGTCGATGAACGGGCGCTGCGGCCAGCCCGTCTCGAACACCTGCGGACGCGTGTTGAGGAACAGCCAGCCCGTCTCGATGCCTTGCGCCATGAAGTTCGCGACATGCAGACAGCGCGCGAGCCGGTCGAGCGCGCGCGCATCGGCCGTCGAGCGTGTGCCCGAAAACAGCACGGCGGGCGAGATCGGGTGGCCGACGGGATCGAAGGCGCGCAGCAGTGCTTCATAGCCGACGACGCGCTGATGTGTCACCGAGATGACCGGCTGAAAGACGCTGCGCAACGTAATGGTTCGCCACGGCGCGGCCCATCCGGCATCGTCCTGCACCATATGCTGCAGGAGGCCAGGGAGCGTCGTATCGTCGACGTTTGGCATGACGGCAGATTTGTCCTATGCAGCGTGCGGCGCGCGCCCGGACGAGGCGACATGTCCGCGGCAGGCATGCGTAACGTCGGCGCAATGGAGGTCGGGCCCGAAGGCAGTCGGATCAATGCCCGTCACGCGCGACTCCGCTCAGTTGTGCAGCTCAGATGCAGTCCAGTTCGTCGAATCAGTCTAGCAGTTCGCATGCGTAATGAATGTTCGGGTAATCACAGACGGAGTGAGAGTCTGTGCGGTTTCGTCTTGATGTTGGCGCGGACAAACGGTGCATTTATGGCAGCGGCGTTATGCTGCTGATTTCTCAAAAGTGGAGTCCAGCATGTCGGAAATCGCGGTGGTGGCGATCTCGGTGGCGAAGCCGGGGCACGAGGAGCAGTTGCGCAAGGCGCTCGAAGGTATCGTCGGGCCGACGCGCAAAGAGCGCGGCGCATTGCAGTACGACTTGCACCGCGATCTGCGCGAGCCGCGCCGCTTCATCTTCTTCGAGCGATGGGAAAGCGAAGAGGCGCTTGCTGCGCACGCGAAGTCCGCGCATATCGAGGCGTATAGGAAGGCGTCGGCGGAATGGATCGAGTACGCGGAGTTGCGCATCGTGTCGAAGATCGCGTGAAGCGCAAGGGCAGCGGGCGAAGCCGAAAAAGAAAAGCCCGGCAATGCCTTTTCCGGGCTCGAGCATGCAGGCGTTAGCAGCACCGTGGGCGCTTGCGGCTTCTCCATGCGCATTTCGTTTTCGTGCGCTTCGCGTCGGCTCACACGGCCTTCATGCTGACGATGCCATCTCCGCCGGCGCGCGCATGAGGCTTCTTGCGATCAATGCGTCGAATGCGGCACGTCGAGGATCAGGATGATAGTCCAGTCGGCGTCGCCGTCGTGATGATACTGACGTTCCGCGACGATGAACGGCTGCTGCTTGCCGGCCGGTCCGAGAAACAGCACATCGCCTTCCATCGGCAGACATTCGACGGGCGGCAGCGCAAGGAATGCCTCCTGACTGCCGCGCGGCATGAGTTTTTCGATCTTGCGGGATGCTGCTTCAGTCCATTCGATGTCCAGCTGGATGTTGCTCATTCTGTCCTCCGCACCAGGGTGCGCACGGGTTGGGTGGGTTCTTCGGTGCGCGACTTTAGCATACCGTCAGCGCAGATCCCGCGACACGCGCTGCGCGGTCAGCCGCTCGCGGAAAACGCGCTGGAGCAATGAAAAAGCCGAGGCCGTGCGGGACGGCTTCGGCTTCTGTTCGAGCTTTTGCATCGAGCGACTACAGCAGGCGCACGACACGTCCGCCGTCACGCAATTGCCGTGCGCAGCGGCGCATAGGGCCTAACTGCGAGGGCCCGCTGCGCCGGCTTGCTGCGACGGCTTACTGTGCCGGCGCAGCCTGCTTCTTGTGATGCATCGAGCCCTTGTGATGCTTCATCATCGGCGCAGGCGGCGCGCTTTCCATTGCCTGCTGCTTCGACTGCAATTCTTGCGCGCGCTGTTCGACGTCGGCGGCCTTCGCCGGGTCGGTGCTCATCGTCACCCCCTGGTCCTGCTGCGCGTACGCCGCGCCCGTCAGTGCCGAAAGGGAAACCAGGATTGCCAGGGACACTTTCTTCATCGCTGCCTCCGTAGAGAGTGGTTGTGGACCCGAGTATGGCTGTCCGTTGGAACGACAGTGCATTCTAGCCAGCAATGTTTGATCCAGAGTATTGTCTGTAACAGAATTCACAGATGGTTACGTTTCGTTACATTGGTGCGCCGTCGTCACGGAGCCGCTTCCCAGAAGCCATTGCGCATGAAACGTATTGTGCTTCTGTTCGCCGCAGTCGTCTCGAGAAGTCAGATTTTCCCGCTCGGGCGTTGCGCCGACGATTTTTCAATGTGCTTGAAAAATTCCATCGCATAGCTAAGCAAATCGCTGCGCCCTTGCCGGTTGCCCGCGATCAGAACCAGCCGATCTCCTGGTAGACATGAAACTGCGCAAGGCCGATCAGCTCGTGCAGCGCGATTTCCGCGTCGAAGAGGTTTTCGCCGCGTGGCAAGAAGCCGAGTTTCGCGTGACGGGTGTTCGACACGACAGGCAGCGGCTGCATCCCGAAGCGGTGAAAGTTGAGCAGCGCCCTTGGCATGTGATAGGCGGATGTGACGAGAATCAACGAACCGTAATATCCGTCGTGCAGAATCGCTAGGACGTTGCGTGCATTTTCGTAGGTCGTCAGGCTGTGGTTCTCGAGGATGATGTCGCCGCGTTGCACCCGGTCGCGCAGCAGGTAGGGCAGATAGGTGTCGGCTTCCGTCGCCTCGTGCTCCTGCGGATTGCCGCCGCTTACGATCACGTGACAAACGGGACTGACCTGCTTGCAGCGGGCGTAGAGGTCGGCGCTCTTGTCGATGCGGGCGTAGGCGTCCTTGGGCGGAACGAGCTTGCCGTCATGGTCATTGATGGTGCCCGTGCCGAGCAGCACGATCGCCGTATGGGGCGCGTATGTTGCGGGGGCAACCGTCTGCCCGCCGGGTGGCGCGCCACGCTGGGTGAGGTCGAGCAGTGGCTGGGCCAGCCAGCCCGAGCCGAGCGCCCAGTAGAACGCAATCGCTGCCGCGCCGATTATCGTGCGCGCGCTGCGCAGCAGCACGAAAGCTGCAAAAAAAAGCAGCAATAAAGTTAAGAGAATCAATTTTATTGGGGTAACGTATGGTATTCGGACATTTCCACCCGCGGGCCATCGCGCCGATACGGTCGCATCGCCGCCAGTCGGAAGCAGAACGCTAGCACGGCGTTCACACGGGGACCGAAAAAAACGGCGGCCAATGCCGGAATCGCGGACCTACGGGGGAAATCTCCGGCCATCCGCGATGCGCGTGTCGACAGATGCGCCATTGTGTCGCGAACAAATAAGTCATGGCTGCACTTAAAGAAAGAAGTGAGATGACCACTTATTCCAACGAAGCCGTACTTGAGGCGCTGCGACGGGCGCAATACCGTCAGGTGCCATGGGCCAAGCGCCCAGGCGTTTTCGAATATCTGCGTTCGCTTGGCATGATGGACACCGTTCGTCAAAGGACGGTCGCTCCCGCGCCGGGTTTCCATGCTCCCGTGGACATCGCGGTGCTGACCGAACGTGGCCGCTCCGAATTTGCGCGGCTCGCCCGCGACGAGCGTTCGCTCGACTGGGATTCGCGCCGCATGCGCAACTACGTTTTTGCCGGCGCGGTCGCCGGAGAGAGGGCAGCTGCCGTCTAGACGACGGGCTCTTGCAGGACGCGCGCTCACCATGACAGTGCGGCGCGCGGAAAACGCGTCGTGCGAGGCGCGTCGAGGGCATGTCGCCGCCATTTCCGCGTTTTAACCCTTTCTTTACGCATGCCGGGCGGCGTCGCGCGGCATCCGCGCCGATTGGCTCTGCAGAAACATTGGACGAAAAAAAGCCCGTATCGCGAGGATACGGGCGTACCGGAATTACTTCTGCCACGCTGTGCTTATGGCATTTGTGAGACTGGCGACCCTGCAGGTGGTTCCCGATTTCGCAGATCTTTCCGCTGCGCCACTTTTGCTGCGCCGGCGACGGCAAGGCAATCCGCTGCTCGCGGCGCGGTTTTCAGTGCGCGTCCGGTGCCCGCCGTTGCACGGCCTCGTCTCGCTGCCCGTCGGGCCGCGCGCGAACGTTACTGGCGATATCGCCGCGCAAATCCCCACGCGGCGAAGGCGGCGTGAACCCCTGATTGCGCGCTTCCGTCTGTTGCCACGCCTGAAGCGTGGCCGGCTGTTCCGGCCGCCAGTTCCAGCCCTGCTGCGGGCGTTGCTGCGCGAACGCAGTCGCGGCAATCACCGAAGCGACCATGCCGCAGACACGCAGTGACATTGGCCTCATGATCAACTCCCGACAAGCCAGTCGGGGCTTGTTTGCATACTTGTACGGTATGCCGCACTGCGAAAGCGTGCTGTAAATAAAAGTAAATGGATGTTTCGTCCCGTCACGGAAGGTATGCAGGCCGCAAAACGGGAATCGGCGGGCGACAAGGGTGGGCGCGTGCAGAACGCTGCGAACTGCGAAGCTGGCGAAGGCGCGCCGTAACGGGTGGAAAAATCCGCGGCACGGTTGATGTGCGTTCAGCGGAGGGCTGGAGGCGTCACGATCGGATGGACATGCGGCGCCGTCGGTCCCTCACCGGGCCATTGGCAGTTTGGAAATGGAAAACGAGGGACGAAATTGGGCGAAAGCCCGGTCCCAGAAACGCACCGGGCGCCCCAAGGGGCGCCCGGCGGCGTGGTTTGCTGCGTCAGGCCATCTTGACGGGTGCGCGCCAGGATTCCGGATTGGTCCAGAACGCGCCGCGCAGACGGTCGCGGCTCGGCGGTGCCGGTGGTTTGGCCGCCGTTGCGCCAATGCGTCCGCGCAACGAAATCTCACGGCCACTCGTGCCCAGCCGCTTGACTATTTCGGCGAGCGTGCCGTCGGCTTGCCATTCGTCGAAACGGCGACGGCACGTCGGCGGCGACGGATAGCGGCCCGGCAACTTGGACCAGCCTTCCCCCGTCGACAAAACCCACAACACGGCGTTGACTACCGCGCGAGCTTCGACGCGTGGTCGACCACGGCGTTCGCTCCGTGCCGGCTCCGCACAGAACAACGCCTCGACCAGCGCCCACTCGTTGTCTCTCAAATCGTCGAACACCATCATGTTTCACCTCAGCGAAGCTAACTCCGGTGCGCTGCCCCGCGCTGCGCACTCTTCATGCACCCGAATCCATATCGGGCGCCGGCGGAGAGCCGGCCTGTACCGTTGCGAACCGCTTTTCTCGCCAGTCCGAATCGGCGCCGACTCTTGTGCAGGAGGAAACGCACGAAGCGTGCCATCTTTCACCCAACCGCCTCGAAGCCTCGCCGCATCAAGCCGTTACGGGCGTTAGCCTGGCCCGTATGAGAATCCAAAAAAACCATTCAGCAAATCGGGACAATCACCAATCTTGTGCAATCAGGCCCGCCCCGCGTGCGTTTGCGCCTTCTTGCTGCATTGCAGCGACGCGAAAGAAGCGATGCGTAAACCCATCGCAGGTCATAAAATTGGCATCAAACAACATTATTTATGAGGGGAGCAGATGAATGTGACGCTGCGTCAACTGCGCGTGTTCATCGAAGTGGCGCGCCTGCAGAGCTTCAGCCGGGCGGGGAGCGAAATCGGGCTGACGCAGTCGGCCGTGAGCCGGTGCGTGCGCGAGCTGGAAGCAGAAATCGGCCTGAAGCTGATCGACCGGACCACCCGCGAGGTCCAGCTCACCGACGTCGGCGGCAATCTGGTCGCGAGCGTGTCGCGGCTGCTCGGTGATCTCGACGATGCGCTGCGCGAAATCCGCGAAATCGGCGAGCAGCGGCGCGGCCGCGTGATGGTGGCCGCCAGCCCGACGATCGCTTGCCGGCTGATGCCGCAGATCGTCGCGGCTTGCGGCAAGCAGTATCCGTTCATCACGCTCGGCCTGCGCGACGACGTGCAGAGCGACGTGGTGCGCAAGGTCAAGTCGGGCGAGGTGGATTTCGGCGTGATCATCGGTCCCGTGTCCGCGGACGATCTGATCGCCGAGGCGCTGATGACCGACTCGTTCTGCCTCGTCTCGCGCGACGATCATCCGCTTGCGGGGCGCAGCGAAGTGGCGTGGCGCGAGCTGGAAGGCGAGCGTCTCGTGTTGCTCGATCATGCGTCGGGCAGCCGGCCGATCATCGACGCCGCGCTGGAGGAGTACGGCGTCAGCGCGAACGTCGTGCAGGAGCTCGGCCATCCGTCGACGGTGTACGGACTGGTGCAGGAGGGCATCGGCGTGAGCGTGCTGCCGTGGCTCGCGATGCCGTTGCCGGCGGGGTCGTCGCTGGTCACGCGGGCGCTCGTGCCGCGCGCCGAGCGGACCGTCGAGCTGGTGCGGCGGCGCGACCGCTCGCTGTCTCCGGCTGCCGATGCCGTGTGGAACCTGATCCACCAGGTGCCAGGACGCACGGAAGACTTGCGCTGAGGGGGCGTGGCGCGCTGCGGGTTCGCGGCCCCGTATTTTGCGACACGCTACACTCGCATTTTTCACCGACCCGCCGGGATCTTCGATGAGCGAAACCGATTTGCCCCCGTTCCCCAGTGCACGCGATGCCGTGCGCTCGCTGCGTGCGTCGCAGATCCGCGAAGTCGCGAACGCCGGCTTCGGTGTGCCTGATGTGCTGCCGTTCTGGTTCGGCGAGTCGGACCGCGTGACGCCGCCGTTCATCCGCGATGCCGCGAGCGCGGCGCTTGCGTCCGGCGCGACGTTTTACACGCACAACCTCGGCATTGCGCCGTTGCGCGAGACGCTCGCCCGCTACGTGAGCGCGCTGCATGGGCCGACATCGGTCGAGCATGTAGCCGTCACGAGCGCGGGCGTCAACGCGCTGATGCTGGCCGCGCAGCTGGTGGTCGGCGCAGGCGACCGCGTGGTGGCCGTGACGCCGCTGTGGCCGAATCTCGTCGAAATTCCGAAAATTCTCGGCGCGCACGTCGAAACCGTGTCGCTCGTCTATGGTGCAGGCGGCTGGCAACTCGACCTGGAGCGGCTGCTCGCGGCGCTCACGCCGGACACGAAGCTGCTGATGCTGAACTCGCCGAACAATCCGACGGGCTGGGTGATGAGCCGCGACGAGCAGCGCGCCGTACTCGATCATTGCCGACACCTGGGCATCTGGGTCGTCGCCGACGAAGTCTACGAACGTCTTTATTACGCGGGCGAGCCGGGGCAATGCGCGCCTTCGTTCCTCGATCTCGCGGGACGGGACGAACGCGTGATCTGCGTGAACTCGTTTTCGAAAGCCTGGCTGATGACGGGCTGGCGGCTCGGCTGGATTGTCGCGCCGACGTCGCTGATGGACGACCTCGGCAAGCTCGTCGAGTACAACACTTCGTGTGCGCCGGCGTTCGTGCAGCAGGCGGGCATTGCCGCCATCGAGCAGGGCGCGCAGTTCACGCGTGAGCTGGTCGGCGAGCTGCGGGCATCGCGCGATCATCTGGTGGGCGCGCTGTCGGCGCTGCCGGGCGTCGATGTGAAAGCGCCGCCGGGCGCGATGTACGTGTTCTTCTCGTTGCCGGGTGCTTCGCGCAGCCTCGATCTGTGCAAGGCGCTCGTGCGCGAGGCGGGGCTTGGCCTTGCGCCTGGCAGCGCGTTCGGCCCGGAGGGAGAGGGCTTCGTGCGCTGGTGCTATGCGTGCGACACGGCGCGTCTCGACGCGGGCGTCGAACGGCTCAAGGAGTATCTCGCGCGCCATTGAGCGCATCGGTAAAGTTGAGAACGCGGCGCGGCGCCTCGCACCGTTATGCACGGCGGCGTACCCCGATTAAGGTGCAGTTTGGATTTCGTCTTTACGCACCGATTGTTTTTGCGTAATATGGCAGCCAGTCACGCGGTTCCCTCGCGGAATTTCGCTGCTCCGTCGTCCGGCTGGGTATGGCTCGATGCCTGTTTCGCCTCCCCCCGGTGCGTGCTCCCATCAATATGACCGATCAAAATCGGGCGAGCGCGTCTTCAGTTCCACATCGTCTGTTTGATCCGGTTCTTTGACCACAGGGTCTGACCTAGCTGCATGAATACCCAAGAGGCGAAGATCGTCCTCGAGACTGCCTTGATCTGCGCGCAGGAGCCGTTGAAGATCGCTGATTTGCGTAAGCTCTTTGCCGACGGCGTGTCGGCAGACACGGTTCGCACGTTGCTTGAAGACCTGAAGCAGGACTGGTCCGGACGCGGTGTCGAACTCGTCGGACTGGCTTCCGGCTGGCGTTTTCAGAGCAAGCCGGCGATGCGCACGTATCTCGACCGCCTGAATCCCGAGAAGCCGCCGAAGTACTCGCGCGCGGTGCTCGAGACGCTGGCGATCATCGCGTACCGGCAGCCTGTCACGCGCGGCGATATCGAAGAGATTCGCGGCGTGACCGTGAACACGCAGGTCGTCAAGCAGCTCGAAGACCGCGGCTGGATCGAAGTGATCGGCCATCGTGACGTACCGGGGCGCCCCGCACTGTATGCGACGACGCGTTCGTTCCTCGACGACCTCGGCCTGAAGTCGCTCGAAGAACTGCCGCCGCTCGACGATCCGTCGGCGCAGTCAAACATGGATCTGCTCACGCAGCATGCGATCGAATTCGCGGACGGCGAAGCGTGTGCAGAGAGCGCTGCAACGGATGTGAGCGAGGTCGATGGCACGGCTCATGCTGCATCGGAAGCAGAGGAACCCGCTGGCGCCGCCGAAGCCGAGGCTCAGGCGGAGCCAGCTGGCGAGCAATCGGAGCCTGCGGAAGAAGCGCATGCAATGCACGGCGTAACGCAAGACACGCAAGGCACGCAAGACGCCGTGCCCGACGACGCTAAAAGCAGCATCGGGCAATCAGACGTGTTGGCGCCCACCGAACAGCACAGCACCGCACAGGCGGCGCATGAAACGGAGCCGGCTCACCAAGCCGGATCTGCCGCGCAGTCGGAAGACGGACACGAAGACACGCGCGAATCGCATAACGAGACCGGGCACGCGCAGCGCGCCAATCCGGCCGGAACAGACCAGACTCACGCGGTGCATGACGATCGGCACGATCGCCGCGATACCGCCCAGGACGCAGGCGAGCTGACCGACGACGAAGCCGAGTCGCGCAGCGCCTGACGTAACCGTACCTTTTGACGCGCCCGCAACGGGCGCGCGACCAGACATTTTGAGGTTGTTTTGACAGACATCCACGACACCGATTCGCCCGAATCCGAGCGCGCCGTTGCGGCCGCGCGCCCCGACGAGACGCGTACGGCGCAAACATCGGCGACTGATAGCGAGAGGCCCGCGCAGGCGCACGACGCCGAAGGCGAAGAGCGTCCGCGCCGCGGCCTGCGCCGTGGTCCGCGCAGCCTGATCGCGCGTCGCCGCGCCGGCACGAAGGCGAAGACGGCGGAAGCCGCCGACACGCAGCCGGTGCCCATCGCGACGGAAGCGCCGCCCGACAGCGAAGTCGTCGCGCAGGTGCGCACGCCGCGCAAGGACGCGGGCGCGAAGGGGCAAGGCGGCCAGGGCGGCCGCCGCGCGGGCGGCAAGCAGGGCGGACAGCAAGGCGGCCAGCGCAAGAATCGCGGCGGCGGTAGCGTTGCGGCGCCCGCAGCGGCCGCCGACGGTGACAAGCAGGATGACCTGTTCGCGTACGTGACGTCGCCGGCATTCGATGCCGACAACTCCACGACGGGCGGCGTGCGCGCGCCGATGCTGCGCCGTGGCCGCGCCGCGGCGCCCAAGCGCGTGCTGGCGCCGGACGACGACGCCCCCAAACTGCATAAGGTGCTCGCCGAAGCGGGCATGGGCTCGCGCCGCGAGATGGAAGAGCTGATCGTCGCTGGCCGCGTGTCGGTGAACGGCGAGCCGGCTCACATCGGCCAGCGGATCATGCCGACCGATCTCGTGCGCATCAACGGCAAGCCCGTCAAGCGCAAGCTGCAGAACAAGCCGCCGCGCGTGCTGCTGTATCACAAGCCGACGGGCGAAATCGTCAGCCACGCCGACCCGGAAGGCCGTCCTTCCGTGTTCGACAAGCTGCCGCCGATGAAGACGGCAAAGTGGCTCGCCGTTGGCCGTCTGGACTTCAATACGGAAGGCCTGTTGATGCTCACCACGTCGGGCGACCTGGCTAACCGCTTCATGCATCCGCGCTACAGCGTCGAGCGCGAATACGCGGTGCGCGTCGTCGGCGAGCTGACGGAAGGCAACCGGCAAAAGCTGTTGCACGGCGTCGAGCTGGACGACGGTCCGGCGAACTTCCTGCGCATCCGCGATGGCGGCGGTGAAGGCACGAATCACTGGTATCACGTCGCGCTCGCCGAAGGGCGTAACCGCGAAGTGCGTCGCATGTTCGAGGCCGTCGGCCTGATGGTCAGCCGGCTGATCCGCACGCGTCATGGCCCGATCCTGCTGCCGCGCGGTCTCAAGCGCGGCCGCTGGGAAGAGCTCGAGGACAATCAGGTGCGCAGCCTGATGGCATCGGTGGGCCTGAAGGCGCCGACCGAAGAGAAGAGCGGCGGCCGCCGCAACGAGCCGGAACGCCGTCAGCCGGATCCGATGCAGACGTCGATGGGCTTCATCAACCGCGAGCCAGTGCTGATGTCACATGGTCGCTTCGATCAGCAGCCGCGAGGCGGGCAGGGTCGCCGCGGCAAGGCACCGAGCGCGTTCGGCGGGGTGAATTCCGGCTTGGGCGGATTCGGCAACACGAACGGCAATCGCGAAGGTCGTGGCCGCGATGTCGATGGCAATCGCGCGCCGTCGGGCAACCGTGCAGCAGCGGGCGGCAATGCGAAGCGCGGCGGCGGCGGCAATCGCACGCCGAACGGTAATCGTGCGAACAGCGGTAATCGCGCCGGCGGCAACCCGAACGCCGGCGGCAACCGCAGCGGCGGCGCGCCGCGCAACCGTTCGCGCGGACGCTGATCGTCCCGGTGCTGCGGGCGGTCTCGGGCTCGAGCCGTCTGCCATGAGGTTGTGATTACACTGCGGGTGTTTTGTGTCGGGATTCGTTTCCGCCATTTGCAGATGCGTTCAAGCTGTTTCGAGCGCGGGCGCAAACCCGCGCGAACTGCCGAAAAAGCCCAGCTTTAACGCTTGATTGCGGCGAAATCAGCCGCAAGTGCGCTTGGCGAGCCCGCCGGCGGTTTGCGTTTGTCCTGAAAAATGGCTACAATCGCAAAGTCACTGGGCGTGCGGTTTCATGTGCGGCTCAGGTGCGACCACCGGCAATAAGATGATGGGCGTTTCGCCCATTTTTTTTTGCCGCTCAGTTTTTACGTGGATCGGCATCTCGGGTAGCACGAACGTGCGCCGGCTTGGCGCGCAGCCCGCGGGTGTATCGCAAAGGCTTGCAGCGCGAACATCTTAGAGGGCAGCACTGTGCAACTGACGGAACTGATTGAAACCACGGTCGTGGGCCTCGGCTACGAGCTCGTCGATCTCGAGCGCACCGGGCGCGGCATGCTGTGCGTGTATATCGACCAGCCCGCTGGCATCGCGATCGAAGACTGCGAAAAAGTTACCCGTCAGCTCCAGCACGTTCTGACGGTCGAAAATATCGATTACGAGCGGCTTGAAGTATCGTCGCCGGGTCTCGACCGCCCGCTGAAGAAACTGGCGGACTTCGAACGCTTCGCGGGCAGCGAGGCGGTCATCACATTGAAAAAACCATTGGACGGACGGAAATCGTACCGGGGCACCTTGCATGCACCCGAAGGCGAAACGATCGGTCTGGAATTTGAAGGGAAGGAAGGCGCCGCGATGCTGGATTTCACGCTCGCGGATATCGACAAGGCACGCCTCGTTCCGAAAGTTGACTTTAGGAGCCGCAAACAATGAGTCGCGAAGTGTTGATGCTGGTGGATGCGCTGGCACGCGAAAAAAATGTCGACAAGGACGTGGTTTTTGCCGCGCTCGAGGCAGCGCTCGCGTCTGCATCCAAGAAACTCTTCGACGAAGACGCGGACATCCGCGTCCATATCGACCGTGAAAGCGGCGAGCACGAGACGTACCGTCGCTGGAAAGTCGTGCCTGACGAAGCGGGCCTGCAGGAGCCGGATCAGGAAATCCTGTTGTTCGAAGCGCGCGAGCAGAAGCCCGACGCGGAGATCGACGACTTCCTGGAAGAACCCGTGCCGTCGATCGAGTTCGGCCGGATCGGCGCGCAGGCCGCCAAGCAGGTGATCCTGCAGAAGGTGCGCGACGCGGAGCGCGAGCAGATCCTGAACGACTTCCTCGAGCGCGGCGAAAACATCATGACGGGCACCGTCAAGCGTCTCGACAAAGGCAACTTCATCGTCGAATCGGGCCGCGTCGAAGCGCTGCTGCGCCGCGACCAGCTGATTCCGAAGGAAAACCTGCGTATCGGCGACCGCGTGCGCGCCTATATCGCGAAGGTCGACCGCACCGCGCGCGGCCCGCAGATCGAACTGTCGCGCACGGCGCCCGAGTTCCTGATGAAGCTCTTCGAAATGGAAGTGCCGGAAATCGAGCAGGGCCTGCTGGAAATCAAGGCGGCGGCACGCGATCCCGGCGTGCGCGCAAAGATCGGCGTCGTCGCTTACGACAAGCGCATCGATCCCATCGGCACCTGCGTCGGCATTCGCGGCTCGCGCGTGCAGGCCGTGCGTAACGAGCTCGGTGGCGAAAACGTCGACATCGTGCTATGGTCGGAAGATCCCGCCCAGTTTGTGATCGGCGCGCTCGCGCCGGCAGCCGTCCAGTCGATCGTCGTCGATGAAGAAAAGCATTCGATGGACGTCGTCGTCGACGAGAACGAACTGGCCGTCGCTATCGGCCGCAGCGGCCAGAACGTGCGTCTTGCCAGCGAGCTCACCGGCTGGCAGATCAACATCATGACGCCGGACGAGTCTGCGCAAAAGCAGAACCAGGAACGGGGCGTACTGCGCGACCTGTTCATGGCTCGTCTCGATGTCGACGAGGAAGTCGCCGACATTCTGATCGACGAAGGTTTCACGAGTCTCGAAGAGATTGCGTATGTGCCGCTCAACGAGATGCTCGAAATCGAAGCATTCGACGAAGATACGGTTCACGAACTGCGTAATCGTGCTCGTGACGCACTGCTGACGATGGCGATTGCGAACGAGGAGAAGGTCGAAGGTGTTGCGCTCGACCTTAAGAGCCTGGAAGGCATGGATGCCGATCTGCTCGCGAAGCTGGCTGAACATCAGATCCAGACGCGCGACGAACTGGCAGAACTGGCTGTCGACGAGCTGGTCGAGATGACGGGGATGAATGAGGACGCCGCGAAGGCGTTGATCATGAAGGCCCGTGAACACTGGTTTCAATGAGATCCACGACCATGAACCACTGATCTGATCGCGGCCGCAAGGCCGCATGACCCGATGCTAACCGCAAGGAATCGGTCCTTGCACTAAGAGGAATGAATGGCGAGTAACAACGTAGCCCAATTTGCCGCGGAACTGAAAATGCCTGCAGGCGTGCTGCTCGAGCAGCTGCAGGCGGCGGGCGTCCAGAAAGCGAGTGAAGACGATGCCTTGTCCGAGACGGACAAGGCGCGTCTGCTCGACCACTTGCGCAGGTCGCACGGCTCGAACGATGCTGACAAGCGCAAGATCACGCTGACGCGCCGGCATACGTCGGAAATCAAACAGTCCGACGCCACGGGTAAAGCTCGCACCATTCAGGTCGAAGTGCGCAAGAAGCGCACGTTCGTCCGCCGCGATGAAGCGGCCGAACAGGCGGAAGTAGCGGGCAACGGTCAGGAAGCGGAAGATCTCGAACTGCAGCGTCGCGAGGAAGAAGCGCGTCACGCGGCGGAGCTGCTCGAAAAGCAGGCTCTGGAGCTGAAGGAGCGCCAGGAGCGTCTCGCGCTCGAAGAAGCCGAGCGTCAGGAACGCGAACAGGCGGCCGAGGCGGAGCGTCGCCGTGCCGAAGACGAAGCGGCGAAGAAGCGCGCGGCGGCCATGGCCGAAGCGGCGGCTCGCGAGCAGGCCGAGCAGGAGCGCGCATCGCAGGACGAAGAGCGCGCGGCGGCGGAACGCGCTGCGCAGCGGGAAGCGGCGAAGAAGGCCGAAGACGCTGCACGCGAGCAGGCCGAGAAGGCGCGCCTCGAACAGGAAGAAATCGCGAAGCGCCGTGCGGCGGCTGAAGCCGAAGCGCGCGCGATCCGCGAAATGATGAGCACACCGCGCAAGGCGCAGGTGAAGGCGCCGGAACCGGCACCGAAGCCCGCCGAGCCGGCCAAGACCGCCGAAGCGAAGGGCACGCTGCACAAGCCGGCGCGTCCCGCTGGCGAAACGTCGGCGCGTCCGGCCGCGAAGAAGCCGGCGCCCGCAGCAGCGGCGCAACCGGCTGCGACTGCGCAGCCGGCGGGTCCCGCTGGCGACAAGAAGAAGGCGGGCGGCAAGGGCGGCACCTGGCAGGACGATGCAGCAAAGCGTCGCGGCATCAAGACGCGCGGTGACACCAGTGGCGGCGTCGATCGCGGCTGGCGCGGTGGTCCGAAGGGCCGTGGCAAGCATCAGGAAGCCACGACCTTCCAGGCGCCGACCGAGCCGATCGTGCGTGAAGTGCACGTGCCGGAAACCATCACGGTTGCCGACCTCGCTCACAAGATGTCGGTGAAGGCTTCGGAAGTCATCAAGGTGATGATGAAGCTCGGCCAGATGGTCACGATCAACCAGATGCTGGACCAGGAAACGGCGATGATCGTCGTCGAGGAACTGGGCCACCATGCCGTCGCGGCGAAGCTGGACGATCCGGAAGCGATGCTGATCGAAGGCGATGCCTCGGACGCGCCGCAACTGCCGCGTCCTCCCGTCGTCACGGTCATGGGTCACGTCGACCACGGCAAGACCTCGCTGCTCGACTACATCCGTCGCGCGAAGGTCGCGGCGGGCGAAGCGGGCGGCATTACGCAGCACATCGGCGCGTATCACGTCGAAACGCCGCGCGGCGTCATTACGTTCCTCGATACGCCGGGTCACGAAGCGTTCACGGCCATGCGTGCGCGCGGTGCGAAGGCAACCGACATCGTGATTCTCGTCGTCGCAGCCGATGACGGCGTGATGCCGCAGACGAAGGAAGCGATCTCGCACGCGAAGGCGGGCGGCGTGCCCCTCGTCGTCGCGATCAACAAGATCGACAAGCCGGAAGCGAATCCGGAACGCGTGAAGCAGGAACTCGTCGCGGAAGGCGTGGTGCCGGAAGAATACGGCGGCGATTCGCCGTTCGTGCCGGTGTCGGCGAAGACGGGCGCGGGCATCGACGATCTGCTCGAAAACGTGCTGCTGCAAGCCGAAGTGCTGGAACTGAAGGCGCCTGTCGAAGCACCGGCGAAGGGTCTCGTGATCGAAGCGAAGCTCGACAAGGGTAAGGGGCCTGTTGCAACGATCCTCGTCCAGTCGGGTACGCTCAATCGCGGCGATGTCGTGCTGGCAGGCAGCGCCTACGGCCGCGTGCGCGCGATGCTCGACGAAACCAGCAAGCCGACCAAGACGGCGGGTCCGTCGATCCCGGTGGAAATCCAGGGTCTGTCGGAAGTGCCGGCGGCGGGCGAAGAAGTCATCGTCATGCCGGACGACCGCAAGGCTCGCGAAATCGCGCTGTTCCGTCAGGGCAAGTTCCGCGACGTGAAGCTCGCGAAGCAGCAGGCCGCGAAGCTCGAAAACATGCTCGAGCAGATGGGCGAAGGCGAAGTGCAGCATCTGCCCCTCATCGTCAAGGCCGACGTGCAGGGTTCGCAGGAAGCACTGGTGCAGGCGCTGCTCAAGCTGTCGACGGACGAAGTGCGCGTGCAGATCGTGCACGGCGCGGTCGGCGGCATCAGCGAATCGGACGTCAACCTGGCGACGGCGTCGAAGGCGGTCATCATCGGCTTCAACACCCGCGCAGACGCGCAGGCTCGCAAGCTGGCGGAGACCAACGGCATCGACATCCGCTACTACAACATCATCTACGACGCAGTGGATGAGGTGAAGGCGGCGATGTCGGGCATGCTGGCACCGGAGAAGCGCGAAGTCGTCACCGGCATGGTCGAAGTCCGCCAGGTCTTCAAGGTGCCGAAGGTCGGCTCGGTGGCGGGCTGTATGGTCACGGACGGTGTGGTCAAGCGTACGTCGTCGGTGCGCGTGCTGCGCAACAACGTCGTGATCCACACGGGCGAGCTCGATTCGCTCAAGCGCTTCAAGGACGACGTCAAGGAAGTGCGCCAGGGCTTCGAATGCGGTATGTCGGTCAAGAACTTCAACGACATCCAGGAAGGCGACCAGTTCGAAGTCTTCGAAGTCACAGAAGTCGCGCGTACGCTGTAATTCAGGCGTCGAGCGCATGAGGGGCGGGGCGGGCGCTTGAGCCCAATCCCGCCCCTTTGTTTTTGTATCGACTGTTTTGTTGTCGTGTTTGCGTTGGAGTCCGTGGCTCGTTGCCGCCGAATGCGCGAACACACTGCCACCGGATCACGGATTCACCATGCCTAAGAAACGTACTTCTCCCAACCGCAACGTGCAGCTCGCCGATCAGATTCAGCGCGACCTGTCCGAACTGATTCGCGAGGTCAAAGACCCGCGCATCGGTATCGTCACTTTTCAGAGCGTCGAGCTGACGCCTGACTATGCGCACGCGAAGGTCTACTTCACGACGCTGACGGGCGATCCGCACCAGACGCAGGACGCGCTCAATCACGCGGCGGGTCATCTGCACAACCTGTTGTTCAAGCGGCTGCATATCCACACGGTGCCGACGCTGCATTTCCATTACGACAAGACGATCGAGCGCGCGGTTGAGATGTCGCGTCTGATCGACGAGGCGAACGCCACGCGCGCGAAAGACGACTGATCGAAGTCGAGGCAAGCGCGCATATGACTCAGAATCCACGTCCCAAGGTGCCGCGCCGCGCGCTCGATGGCGTGTTGCTGCTCGACAAGCCAGTCGGTCTGTCGAGCAACGACGCGCTGATTCGCGCGAAGCGTTTGTATCTCGCGAAGAAGGCAGGACACACAGGCACGCTTGACCCGCTCGCGTCGGGACTTTTGCCGCTTTGCTTCGGCGAAGCGACGAAGTTTTCGCAAGACCTGCTCGACGCGGACAAAACGTACGAAGCGACGATGCGCCTGGGCATACGCACGACGACGGGCGATGCGGAAGGCGAAGCGATCGAAACGCGCGACGTAGCGTGCGACCAGCCCGCCGTCGAGCGGGCGCTCGCGCAATTTCGCGGCGACATCGTGCAGGTGCCGCCGATGTATTCCGCGCTCAAGCGCGACGGCAAGCCGCTGTACGAGTATGCGCGCGCAGGGCAGACCGTCGAGCGCGAAGGGCGTCAGGTGACGATTCATGCGCTGGAACTCGTCGCGTGCGCGTTGCCCGATGTGACGTTTCGCGTGACGTGCAGCAAGGGCACCTATGTGCGCACGCTGGCCGAGGACCTCGGCGAAGCGCTCGGCTGTGGCGCGCATCTGGTGATGCTGCGGCGTACGGGCGTCGGCGTGCTGACGCTCGAGCATTCGGTCACGCTCGACGCGCTGTCAGACGCGACAGAAAGCGAGCGCGACGCGTGGCTGCAGCCTGTCGACGCGTTGCTTTCGACGTTTCCGTCGGTGCAGCTCGATGCGGAAGCGACGCGTCGTTTCATGCATGGCCAGCGCTTGCGGCTCGCGGACCTTTCCGTCGGCGACGATGTGCTGCAAGCCACCCGCACGCGCGTTTATGCGAGCGAAGGCAAATTGCTTGGCGTGGCGAGAGTGGGCGAGGGCGTGCTCGCGCCCGAGCGCCTGATCGTGACGGCCTAATAACGGCGTGACGGCAGCAAGACCCGCTAACAGACAAATCTGCACAAGAAGCAAAAAAGGCGGACCGCAATCGTGCGGTACCGCCTTTTTTCTTGCCGACTGATTGTTGCCCCGACGAATCAGGGCGTCAGTCGGCCAACTGCAGAAATCAATGCGCCGCGGAAGCCGCTGCGCTTGCGTCGCCGCCGGCCGCGCGCTCGGGGCGCGTGACCCAGATCAGCGCGATCAGCGCGACGAAAATTCCCGCCGACACATAGAACAGATCGTTCACGCCGAGTTGCGCGGCCTGCTGCGTCGTCATCGAGTTGAAGAGCCCGTACGCTTGCGCCTGGTTCAACCCGACGCCGCCCATCTGCGTGATCGACTGGTCGAACACCGGGTTGTACGCGTTCGCGCGCTCGGTCAGTTGCGCGTGATGCAGGATCGAGCGATGGTCCCACGCGGTTTCGAAGATCGACGTGCCGATGCCGCCGCACATGATCCGCACGAAATTCGACAGACCGGAGGCCGCCGGAATCCGTTGGCCGGGCAGGCCCGACAGCGTGATCGAGACGAGCGGGATGAAGAAGCCCGCCATGCCAATGCCCTGAATCAGCGTCGGCAGCATCAGCGAGTAGGTGTCGACGCCCGTCGTGTAGCGCGAGCGCATCCAGAAGCACAGCGCGAACACGAGAAACGAGGCCGTCGAGATATAGCGCGGATCGGTGCGCGGCAGGATCTTGCCCGTCAGCGGCGACAAGAGGATTGCAAACACGCCGACGGGCGCCATCACGAGGCCGGCGTCCGTCGCCGTGTAGCCGATGTCGGTTTGCAGCCAGAGCGGCAGCAGCACGAGATTGCCGAAGTACAGGCCGTAGCCGATCGCGAGCGCCACCGTGCCGCCTGTGAAATTGCGCAGCTTGAAGAGCGACAGGTCGACGACGGGATGCTTGTCCGTCAGCTCCCACACGATGAAGAACGCCAGCGCGATCACCGCGGTGAGCGCGAGCACGACGATCGTCGTCGACGAGAACCAGTCGAGGTCCTTGCCCTTGTCGAGCATGACCTGCAGCGAACCGACCCACGTGATCAGCAGCACGAGCCCGACGATGTCGATCGGCGCTTTCTTGATGACGGAATCGCGGTTGCGGAAGATCGCCCACGTCGCGGCCGCGGCGATGATGCCGACGGGGATGTTCACGTAGAAAATCCACGGCCACGAGATGTTGTCCGAGATCCAGCCGCCGAGAATCGGACCGGCGACGGGCGCGATCAGCGTCGTCATCGCCCACATCGAGAGCGCCATCGGCGCTTTCGCGCGCGGATAGCTTGCGAGCAGCAGCGTTTGCGACAGCGGAATCATCGGACCGGCGACGGCGCCCTGCAGCACGCGCGACGCGAGCAGGAACGGCAGATTCGGCGAGAGGCCGCACATCCACGACGAGATCACGAACAGCACGATCGACGCCATGAAGAGCCGCACCTGGCCGATGCGGTCCGTGAGCCAGCCCGTCAGCGGCACGGAGATCGCGTTCGCGACCGCGAACGACGTGATCACCCACGTGCCCTGATCGGCCGACACGCCGAGGTCGCCGGAAATGGACGGGATCGAGACGTTCGCGATCGACGTGTCCAGCACATTCATGAAAACGGCGAGCGACACCGCGATGGTGCCGATCACCAGTTGCGCGCCCTCGAGCGGCGGATGAGGGACGTGCGCTTGAGCCTGAGCCATCTATTGTTCGAACCTTGTTGAATGCGGACGGACGCCGCTCACATCAGCTTCGGCGTGGCCTTCGAGCCGGATGCCGCCTTCTGCGGCACGCCGGCGTTCGGACCTGCGTTTTCCGAAATGATGCGTGCGATTTCCACGTCGGCTTCGTCGCCGTACTTGTCGAAGACGTTGGTCTGATAGACGGTGTTCTGCGCGCTGCCGAGCTCGCCGCCCACGTCGTCCTTGATGCTCACGTCGACCTGCATCGACAGGCCGATGCGCAGCGGATGCTTTTCGAGCTCCTGCGGATCGATCGCGATACGCACGGGCAGACGCTGCACGACCTTGATCCAGTTACCCGTCGCGTTCTGCGCCGGAAGCAGCGAGAATGCCGAGCCCGTGCCCGCTGAGAAGCCGACCACCTTGCCGTGGTACTTCACCGACGAGCCGTAGACATCCGCCGTCAGTTCGACGGGCTGCCCGATGCGCATGTGCTTCAGCTGCACTTCCTTGAAGTTCGCGTCGACCCACACGGCGTTGAGCGGCACGATCGCCATCAGCGGATTGCCCGGCGACACGCGCTGGCCGACCTGCACCGAGCGCTTCGCGACATAGCCTGTGACGGGCGCGGGCAGCGTGTTGCGCGCGTTGTTCAGATACGCATCGCGGACCCTGGCGGCCGCGGCCTGCACGTTCGGATGGCTCGCGATCGTCGTGTTGGCCGTCAGCGCGCGGTTGGACGCGAGCTGCTGTTGAGAGGCGTCGAGCGCGGCTTGCGCGCTCTTCACGGCATCGCGTGCGTGCGAGATTTCTTCCTGCGACACCGCGCCCGTTTGCGCGACGGTCAGACGGCGCTTCAAGTCATCCTGGGCGCGCGACAGATCGGCCTGACGAACGGCAACCTGCGCCTGGTACTGACTGTCGTCGGCGTAGAGGCCGCGCACCTGGCGCACGACCTGGCCGAGATTCGCTTCCGCCGATTGCAGGGCGATGCGCGAATCGGCGCGATCGAGCACGACGAGAGGATCGCCGGACTTCACAGTTTGCGTGTCGTCCGCGTTCACGGCGATCACCGTGCCCGTGACCTGCGGCGTGATCTGCACGACGTTGCCGTTCACGTACGCGTCGTCGGTATCCTCGTGGAAGCGCGCGACGAGGAAGTAGTAGAGGCCGTACGCGATCGCGGCAATCAGGATCACGCTGACGAGCAGCGTCATCATGCGCTTGCGTTTGCCGTTGCTGGCCGGCTGCGCGTTAGCGGGTTGTTGGGGCGTGCTCATGAATAGGCTCCGGATTCTGTCAGTCTGTATCGTTTATTCGGATCGCAATGTGCTGTGCGTGTGCTTGTTCGCCTGGCGCGCTCAGTTCGACGCATGGGCCGCCGACGCGGACGCCGCCGTCGACGAAGCGGGCGCATCCGTCGGCACGACGAGACCCGTCTGCGTCGCATCGAAGCCGCCGCCGAGCGCCTTGATCAGCGCGATTTGCAGATCGCGGCGGCGCATCTTCAGGTTCGTGACCGTCTGCTCCGCTGCGAGGCGGTTCTCGTCGGCGTTCAGCACCTGCAGTTGCGGCGACAGCCCTGCCTTGTAGCGGATCACGGCGAGTTCGTACGCCTTTGTCGACGCGTCGAGCGCGCGTTGCGCATCCCCTTGCTGGCGGTCGATCGAGCGGATCGACGAAATCTGCGTGGCCACGTCGGACAGCGCGTTGATCAGCGTCTGGTTGTAGTTCGCGACGTCCAGGTCGAAGTCGGCGTAGCGGCCCTTCAGTTGCGAGCGCAGCGCGCCGGCGTCGAAGATGGGCAAATGGATCGCGGGGCCGAACTGGATCTGGCGGCTCGACGCCGTCAGGAAGCGGCTCCAGCCGAACGCGTCGAAGCCGAACGCGGCGGCGAGGTTTACGTCCGGGAAGAACTCGGCCTTCGCTTCCTTCACGTCGTGCATCGCGGCTTCGACCTGCCAGCGCGCGGCGACGATGTCGGGGCGGCGCGAAACGAGATCGGCGGGCACGTTGTCGGGGAGCGTGACGGCGCCGCCCGGATTGAACACGGGCTTGGCGATCTGCAGGCCGCGGTCCGGGCCCTTGCCGAGCAGCGCGCCGAGCTGGTAGCGCGTGGTCGTGATCTGGCCGTCGAGTTCGGTCAGGTTCGACTGGCTGGTCGCGATGTTGCCGTTCGCCGTCTGACGTTCGACGTTCGTATCGAGACCGGCGGCGACGCGGCCGTTCGTGATCGAGCCGACCGTCTGGCGGTTCTTGATCTCGCGCTCGGCGATGTCGCGCAGCGCGTAAAGCTGCGCAAGCGAGTTGTACGTGCGTGCGACGGACGCGGCGAGCGCCACGCGTGCCTGCTGCATGTCCGCTTCGGCTGCCTTTTCCTGCGATACGGCCTGGCCGAGCCGCTGACGGTTCTTACCCCAGAGGTCGAGATCCCAGGATGCGCTCGCGAGCACATTGTTTTCGCTGTACCACGTGCCGCCAAAGGGCGGCGGAAACAAGGCGTTTTCCGAATACAGCTCGCGGGTCCACGAGTAGCTGCCTTCGACCTTCGGATACAGCGCCGACTTCGACGATTCGATATAGGACGACGCCTTCGCGATGCGCGCCTGCGCCTGCGCGATCGACGGATTGCCCTCGAGTGCTTCCGCAATCAGCTGAGGCAGCTGCGGATCGTCGAACTGGTTGGCCCAGTCGAGTGTCGGCCACTGGCCACCTTCGGCGGGCAGGCTTTGCGAGGCCTCGAACTGCGAGCTGGGCGCGATCTGCTTGTCGTCCTTCAGACCGAAGTAGTTCGCGCAGCCCGCCAGGGTCAGCGCCGCGACGGCGGCAGCGACCGCCGCCCGGCGTGACGATGCGTGCGCGCGCCTCGACAGGAATTTCATCGCTGGACTCTTTGCGTGTAATGGCATTTTTTCTTTAATGGACGGTGCAACTATTTTCTTACGATTTGCTGTCGGCATTGCTTGCCGAGTCACGGTTTTCGCCGAGTAATTCACAGCTATTTGCCAAGACTCGCCTCAGAAGACTCTTGAGAAATCCCGTCTCCTCAGGCGTGAAACCAGACAGCAGCTTCTCCGTCACACCCGTGAAGACGGCCGGCATGCGCGCGGCGATTGCGTGGCCCTCGGCCGTCAGCGCAAGCCGGACGACGCGCCGGTCCTCGTCGCTGCGCACCCGCGTAAGCAGCCCGCGTTTTTCGAGGCGATCGACGAGGCGCGTGACCGCGCTCGCGTCGATGCCGTATTCGCGCGCCAGCTCGGCTGCGAGCAGGCATTTGCCGCTGGCGACCATGAACAGCACGCTGGCCTGCTGGCTGGTGATGCCGAGTTCGGCAATCGTGCGTTGCGTCACGAGGTTCGACAACGCCGATTTCACGCGTGAAATCAGATAGCCGACGCTTTCGCCGAATTGGTATTCGCTGACCTCGGGCGACGGCGTGTTGGACGGTTCGGTCATGATTCTCGTGCGACTGCAATGGTTGACTATGCACGATTGTAGAATCGATTAATTGACGCGGCAAGCGTTATTACAGCTTAGGCAAGGATCTATCTCGCGCCGGGTGAAAGTCGGGGGAAAGCTTGGCTGGGGTGACAGGCGGGCAGCGAGCATGCGTTGCGTTAGTGAGATATTGGGGCGCGCTATCGGGGAATACCAGAAACGCGTCATGTGCGCGTGCTATAATTTTGGGTTCCCAAAAGTGCGCTTTGGGCTTGGCGAAGTAGCTGGGCAGGTGGCGCACTCCACTCGTTTCCAGCGTCTCCAGGTTCCTATGTCCCGCGCTCTCCGCAACATCGCCATCATTGCTCACGTCGACCACGGCAAGACCACGCTCGTCGACCAGCTGCTCCGCCAGTCCGGCACCTTCCGCGAAAACCAGCAGATCGCGGAACGCGTGATGGACTCGAACGACATCGAAAAAGAGCGCGGCATCACGATTCTCGCCAAGAACTGCGCAGTCGAATACGAAGGCACGCACATCAATATCGTTGACACCCCGGGCCACGCCGACTTCGGCGGCGAAGTGGAACGCGTGCTATCGATGGTCGACTCGGTGCTGCTGCTCGTCGACGCCGTCGAAGGCCCGATGCCGCAAACCCGTTTCGTCACGAAGAAGGCGCTCGCGCTGGGCCTCAAGCCGATCGTCGTGGTCAACAAGATCGATCGCCCCGGCGCGCGCATCGACTGGGTGATCAACCAGACGTTCGAGCTTTTCGACAAACTCGGCGCGACGGAAGAGCAGCTTGACTTCCCGGTCATCTACGCTTCGGGCCTGAATGGCTACGCCGGCCTCGATCCGAGCGTGCGCGACGGCGACATGCGCCCGCTGTTCGAAGCGATCCTCGAGCACGTGCCCGTGCGTCCGGCCGATCCGGACGGTCCGCTGCAACTGCAGATCACGTCGCTCGACTACTCGACGTACGTCGGCCGTATCGGCGTGGGCCGCATCACGCGCGGCCGCATCAGGCCGGGTCAGCAGGTGGCGCTGCGCTTCGGTCCGGAAGCGGAGGTCCTGAACCGCAAGATCAACCAGGTGCTGTCGTTCAAGGGTCTGGAGCGCGTCCAGGTCGACGAAGCGCAAGCGGGAGACATCGTGCTGATCAACGGCATCGAGGACGTCGGCATCGGCGCGACGATCTGCGCGCCGGACAATCCCGAAGCGCTGCCGATGATCACCGTCGACGAACCCACGCTGACGATGAACTTCCTCGTCAACTCGTCGCCGCTCGCGGGCAAGGAAGGCAAGTTCGTCACGAGCCGCCAGATCCGCGATCGTCTGATGAAAGAGCTGAACCACAACGTCGCGCTGCGCGTGAAGGACACGGGCGACGAAACGGTGTTTGAAGTATCGGGCCGCGGCGAACTGCACCTCACGATTCTCGTCGAGAACATGCGCCGCGAAGGGTATGAGCTGGCCGTGTCGCGTCCGCGCGTGGTGCTGCAGGAAGTCGACGGCGTGAAGCACGAGCCGTACGAACTGCTGACGGTCGACGTCGAAGACGCGCACCAGGGCGGCGTGATGGAAGAACTGGGCCGCCGCAAGGGTGAAATGCTGGACATGGCGTCGGACGGCCGTGGCCGCACGCGTCTCGAATACCGCATCCCGGCGCGTGGCCTGATCGGCTTCCAGGGCGAGTTCATGACGCTCACGCGCGGCACGGGCCTGATGAGCCACGTGTTCGACGAGTACCTGCCGCTGAAGGAAGGGTCGCTCGGCGAGCGCCGCAACGGCGTGCTGATCTCGCAGGACGACGGCGCTGCTGTCGCCTATGCGCTGTGGAAGCTGCAGGATCGCGGCCGCATGTTCGTGAAGCCGGGCGACGCGCTGTACGAAGGCATGATCATCGGCATTCACAGCCGCGACAACGACCTCGTCGTGAACCCGATCAAGGGCAAGCAGCTGACCAACGTGCGCGCGTCGGGCACCGATGAAGCCGTGCGTCTCGTTCCGCCGATCCAGATGTCGCTGGAATACGCGGTCGAATTCATCGACGACGACGAGCTCGTCGAAGTGACGCCGCAAAGCATCCGTCTGCGCAAACGCCATCTGAAGGAGCATGAGCGTCGCCGTGCGAGTCGCGAAGCGGCAGCCAGCTAAGGTCGCGTGCCTTTGCGGGCAGCATTCAGCGTCAGCAAAGAGCCAAAAAGCCGCCTTCGGGCGGCTTTTTGCATGGCGCGCAGCACCTCACCGGACGGTGTTCGAATATGCGCCTAGAATATTCTTGCGCAGTGCGGCAAAGACTGTTGCGAAAACATAAAACTTGCCGCAGAGCCCCGTGGGACGGGGATTTCAATTGGGAGCTGTCCTATATCAACCATTGGTTATGTGATATGCTCCCGCGAATGCAAGTTTTAGGTCCTTCCAAGCAAGACTTGATTCGCGCAATCCGCTAAACGGTCAGGCCGTGTCGCGGAAGGTTCAGTAACCCGCTATTTCTCGAGAAGCTCGAAGAAAGGTGAGCGTAAAATGATGAAGCAATTCCAGTCGAACTCGTATCTGTTCGGCGGCAATGCTCCGTACGTAGAAGAGTTGTACGAAGCATATCTCGACAATCCCGCGTCAGTGCCCGAGACCTGGCGCAACTATTTCGACGCATTGCAGAACGTCCCTGCATCGGATGGCACCGCGGCCAACGATGTGGCCCACGGCCCGATCGTCGAATCGTTTGCTCAACGCGCGAAGGCGAATGCGTTCCTTCCGCGAGTCGCTGGCGAAGATCTCACCACCGCGCGAAAGCAGGTTTATGTGCAGTCCCTCATCGGCGCATATCGCTTCCTCGGCTCGCAATGGGCCAACCTCGATCCCCTGAAGCGCCGCGAACGTCCGAACATTCCCGAACTCGAACCCGCGTTCTACGACTTCACCGAAGCCGACATGGACCAGGTGTTCAACACGAACAACCTGTACTTCGGTTTCGAGCAGGCTTCGCTGCGTGACATCGTCAAGGCGTTGCGCGACACGTACTGCGGCACGATCGGTGCCGAGTACATGTACCTGAGCGATCCGGAGCAGAAGCGCTGGTGGAAGGAGAAGCTCGAGTCGATCCGCTCGACGCCGAACTTCTCGAACGAGAAGAAGAAGCACATCCTGAACCGTCTGACGGCGTCGGAAGGCCTCGAGCGCTTCCTGCACACCAAGTACGTCGGCCAGAAGCGCTTCTCGCTGGAAGGCGGCGAAAGCTTTATCGCGTCGATGGACGAAGTCGTGCATCACGCAGGCAAGAACGGCGTGCAGGAAATCGTCATCGGCATGGCCCACCGCGGCCGTCTGAACGTGTTGGTCAACACGCTGGGCAAGATGCCCGCTGACCTCTTCGCCGAGTTCGAAGGCAAGCACGTCGACGACCTGCCGGCAGGCGACGTGAAGTACCACAAGGGCTTCTCGTCGGATATCGCCACGGAAGGCGGCCCCGTTCACCTGTCGCTCGCGTTCAACCCGTCGCACCTCGAAATCGTGAACCCGGTGGTCGAGGGCTCGGCGAAGGCCCGTATGGATCGCCGCGGCGACGAGCAGGGCCTGCAGGTGCTGCCCGTGCAGATTCACGGCGATGCCGCCTTCGCAGGCCAGGGCGTCGTGATGGAAACGCTGAACCTCGCGCAGACGCGCGGCTACGGCACGCACGGCACGTTGCACATCGTCATTAACAACCAGATCGGCTTCACCACGTCCGATCCGCGCGATGCGCGTTCGACGCTGTACTGCTCGGACGTCGTCAAGATGATCGAGGCACCCGTTCTGCACGTGAACGGCGACGATCCGGAAGCCGTCGTGCTGGCGACGCAGCTGGCCATCGACTTCCGCATGCAGTTCCACAAGGATGTCGTGCTCGACATCATCTGCTTCCGCAAGCTGGGTCACAACGAGCAGGACACGCCGGCTGTCACGCAGCCGCTGATGTACAAGACGATCGCGAAGCACCCCGGCACGCGCGCGCTGTACGCGGAAAAGCTGATGCAGCAGGGCGTCATCACCGCCACGGAAGGCGATGAGTTCGTCAAGGCCTACCGCAAGGCGATGGACGAAGGCCACCACACGGTCGACCCCGTCCTGTCGAACTACAAGAGCAAGTACGCGGTCGACTGGGTGCCGTTCCTGAACCGCAAGTGGACGGATGCCGCCGACACGGCCGTGCCGCTCGCCGAGCTGAAGCGTCTGGCCGAGCGCATCACGACGATTCCGGAAGGCTTCAAGCTGCACCCGCTCGTCGAGCGCGTGATCAACGATCGCCGCGCGATGGGCCGTGGCGAGGCGTCCCTCGACTGGGGCATGGGCGAGCATCTGGCATTCGCGTCGCTGGTCGCATCGGGCTATGCCGTGCGTCTGACGGGCCAGGACTCGGGCCGCGGCACGTTCACGCACCGTCACGCGGTGCTGCACGACCAGAACCGCGAGCGCTGGGACGGCGGCACGTACGTTCCGCTGCAGAACATCGCCGAAGGCCAGGCGAAGTTCAACGTGATCGACTCGGTGCTGTCGGAAGAAGCGGTGCTCGGCTTCGAATACGGCTACTCGACGGCGGAACCGAACACGTTCGTCGCGTGGGAAGCGCAGTTCGGCGACTTCGTCAACGGCGCGCAGGTCGTGATCGACCAGTTCATCTCGTCGGGCGAAGTGAAGTGGGGCCGCGTGTCGGGCCTGACGATGCTGCTGCCGCACGGCTACGAAGGTCAGGGTCCGGAACACTCGTCGGCGCGTATCGAGCGCTTCCTGCAGCTGTGCGCAGACCACAACATGCAGGTCGCCCAGCCGACCACGCCGGCGCAGATCTTCCATCTGCTGCGCCGTCAGATGATCCGCCTGTTCCGCAAGCCGCTCATCGTCTTCACGCCGAAGTCGCTGCTGCGTCACAAGGAAGCCGTGTCCGATCTGTCGGAACTCGCGAAGGGTTCGTTCCAGCCGGTGCTCGGCGAAACGGACGCGTCGATCGACGCGAAGAAGGTCAAGCGCGTGCTGGTCTGCTCGGGCCGCGTGTACTACGACCTCGTCGCGCATCGCCGCGAAGCGAAGGCGCAGGACGTCGCGATCTTCCGTATCGAACAGCTTTATCCGTTCGCGCACAAGCAGTTCGAAGCGGAACTGAAGAAGTACGACAACGCAACCGAAGTGGTGTGGGTGCAGGACGAGCCGCAGAATCAAGGCCCGTGGTTCTACATCGAGCATCACCTGCGCGAAGGCATGAAGGAAGGACAGAAGCTCGCGTACAGCGGCCGTCCCGCTTCGGCCTCGCCGGCTGTCGGCTACTACGCGAAGCACTACGAGCAGCAGAAGGCGCTGGTCGAAGGCGCGTTTGGCCGTCTGAAAGGCGCGTCCATCGTTAAATAACCAAAGAGGGCGAACCGGGAAAGCGCTGAGCGCTTTCCCGCCCCGCGTCTGAATCACCCATGTAAGCGCGACATCCACGCGCACCAATCAGACGCGGCTCGCACAAGGTTCGTTGTCATCCGATACGTATTCAGAGAAATCAAATGGCTATTGTTGAAGTCAAGGTTCCCCAGCTGTCCGAGTCGGTCTCGGAAGCGACGATGCTGCAGTGGAAGAAGAAGCCGGGCGAAGCCGTCGCCCAGGACGAAATCCTGATCGAAATCGAAACCGACAAGGTCGTGCTCGAAGTGCCGGCTCCGTCGGCTGGCGTGCTCGCGCAAGTCATCAAGAACGACGGCGATATCGTGGTCGCCGACGAAGTGATCGCGAAGATCGACACGGAAGGCAAGCCGGGCGAGGCAGCCGTCGAGGCCGAAGTGAAGCCGGCTCCGCAAGCCGAACCGGCAGCGGCGGCTGCCGCTCCCGCGCAGGCGGCGGCTGTGGCAGGCGCAAGCACGACGGCATCGCCGGCTGCGACGAAGATCATGGCCGAGAAGGGCCTCGCAGCAGGCGACGTCGCCGGCTCGGGCCGCGACGGCCGCATCACGAAGCAGGACGTGCTGGGCGCAGGCGCTGCGGCACCGGCTGCGAAGGCCGCGCCGGCGCCGGCCGCAGCGCCCGCACGTGCGGCAAAACCGTCGCTGCCGCAAGTCGGCGCGCCGGCATCGGCTGACCAATGGCTGAAGGACCGTCCGGAGCAGCGCGTGCCGATGTCGCGTCTGCGCGCGCGTATCGCCGAGCGTCTGCTCGAGTCGCAGCAGACCAACGCCATCCTCACGACGTTCAACGAAGTGAACATGGCGCCCGTGATGGATCTGCGCAACAAGTACAAGGACAAGTTCGAGAAGGAACATAGCGTGAAGCTCGGCTTCATGTCGTTCTTCGTAAAGGCGGCTGTCCACGCGCTGAAGAAGTTCCCGTTGGTGAACGCGTCGATCGACGGCAACGACATCGTCTATCACGGCTACTTCGACATCGGTATCGCGGTCGGCTCGCCGCGCGGTCTGGTGGTGCCGATCCTGCGCAACGCGGATCAGATGAGCCTCGCCGACATTGAGAAGAAGATCGCCGAATTCGGCGCGAAGGCACGTGACGGCAAGCTGTCGATCGAAGAAATGACGGGCGGCACGTTCTCGATCTCGAACGGCGGCGTGTTCGGCTCGATGCTGTCGACGCCGATCATCAACCCGCCGCAATCGGCGATCCTCGGCGTGCACGCGACGAAGGAACGCGCCGTTGTCGAAAACGGCCAGATCGTGATCCGCCCGATGAACTATCTGGCGCTGTCGTACGACCACCGTATCATCGACGGCCGCGAAGCCGTGCTGTCGCTGGTCGCCATGAAGGACGCGCTGGAAGATCCGGCTCGTCTGCTGCTCGACCTGTAATGCCTGTCTCGCGACGCGGCCGCGGCTTGAAGCCGCGGCCCGCCGTCGCAATATGAGGACGGGATCTCTCGCATTTCCGCAGTACCTGAAGCCACGCGCGCCGCGAAGCGCGGCCGCGTCGGCTAGTGATCAAAAGGATAGTCATGTCCAAAGAATTTGACGTCGTCGTGATCGGTGCCGGTCCCGGCGGCTATATCGCGGCCATTCGCGCCGCGCAGCTCGGCAAGACGGTTGCCTGTATCGAGAAGTGGAAGAACCCGGCCGGCGCGCTGAAGCTGGGCGGCACGTGCCTGAACGTCGGCTGCATTCCGTCGAAGGCGCTGCTCGCGTCGTCGGAAGAAGTCGAGAATGCGCAGCATCACCTCGCGGACCACGGCATCATCGTGGAAAACGTGAAGGTCGACATCGCGAAGATGCTCGCCCGCAAGGAAGGCATCGTCGACAAGATGACGAAGGGCATCGAGTTCCTGTTCCGCAAGAACAAGATCACGTGGCTCAAGGGCCACGGCAAGTTCACGGGCAAGACGGACGCTGGCGTGCAGATCGAAGTGTCGGGCGAAGGCGAAACGGAAGTGGTCACGGCGAAGAACGTGATCATCGCGACGGGCTCGAAGGCGCGTCATCTGCCGAACGTCCCCGTCGACAACAAGATCGTCGCCGACAACGAAGGCGCGCTGTCGTTCACCGAAGTGCCGAAGAAGCTCGCCGTGATCGGCGCGGGCGTGATCGGCCTGGAGCTGGGCTCGGTGTGGCGCCGTCTGGGCTCCGATGTGACCGTGCTCGAAGTGCTGCCGGAATTCCTCGGGACCGCCGACCAGGCGCTCGCGAAGGAAGCCGCAAAGCAGTTCAAGAAGCAGGGCCTCGACATTCAGCTCGGCGTGAAGATCAGCGAAGTGAAGAACTCGGGCAACAGCGTGTCGCTTGCATACACGGACAAGGACGGCAACGCACAGACGCTCGACGCCGACCGCCTGATCGTGTCGATCGGCCGCGTGCCGAATACCGATAACCTGGGCCTCGAAGCGATCGGCCTGAAGGCGAACGAGCGCGGCTTCATCGACGTCGACGATCATTGCGCGACGTCGGTGCCGAACGTGTACGCGATCGGCGACGTGGTGCGCGGCCCGATGCTCGCGCACAAGGCCGAAGACGAAGGTGTGCTGGTGGCCGAGATCATCGACGGTCAGAAGCCTCACATCGACTACAACTGCATTCCGTGGGTCATCTACACGGAACCGGAAATCGCGTGGGTCGGCAAGACGGAACAGCAGCTGAAGGCGGAAGGCCGCGAGATCAAGACGGGTCAGTTCCCGTTCATGGCGAACGGCCGCGCGCTCGGCATCAACAAGGCGGATGGCTTCGTCAAGATGATCGCCGATGCGAAGACGGACGAGCTGCTCGGCGTGCATATCATCTCCGCGAATGCATCGGATCTGATCGCCGAAGCCGTGGTGGCGATGGAGTTCAAGGCTGCGTCGGAAGACATCGGCCGTATTTGCCATCCGCACCCGTCGCTGTCTGAAGTGATGCGTGAAGCGGCGCTCGCCGTCGACAAGCGCGCGCTGAATATGTAAGAAGCTTCTGCCCGGAGTCTTATCCGGGCAAACGCGAATCACGACGAAGGCGGGTGGGTTCAACCCCTCCCGCCTTCTTCATTGCTGCGTCACATAATGAACGTCACCGAATACTACGAACAGGAACTGCAGACACGGGGATACGAGTCCGATCCGGCGCAACGCGCTGCCGTTGATCGTCTGCAGCGGTGCTATGAAGAGTGGACTGCGTATAAGGCGCGTCGTCCGAATGCCTTTATGAAGCTGATCATGCACCCTGATCTGCCGAAGGGCGTCTATATGTGGGGCGGGGTGGGGCGCGGAAAGAGCTTCCTGATGGACAGCTTCTATGCGATCGTGCCGCTCGTGCGTAAGACGCGTCTGCATTTTCACGAGTTCATGCGAGAGGTGCATCGCGAGCTCGAAGAACTCAAAGGCCAGGCCGATCCGCTCGACGAACTCGCGCGGCGTATCGCGAAGCGCTACCGGCTGATCTGCTTCGACGAGTTCCACGTGTCCGATATCGCGGACGCGATGATCCTGTACCGCCTGCTCGACCGCCTGTTCACGAACGGCGTGCAGTTCGTGATGACGTCCAACTACGATCCCGACACGCTGTATCCCGACGGCCTGCATCGCGACCGTCTGCTGCCCGCGATCGAGCTGATCAAGAGCAAGCTCGACGTGGTCAATGTCGATGCGGGCATCGATTACCGCAGGCGCACGCTGTCGCAGGTCGAGGTGTATCACACGCCGCTCGGCGCCGCCGCCGACAAGGCGCTGCGCGATGCGTTCGCGAAGCTCGCGGCCGTGCCCGACGAAAGCCCGCTGCTGCACATCGAGAAGCGCGAGCTGAAGGCGCTGCGGCGCGCGGACGGCGTCGTCTGGTTCGATTTCTCGACGCTGTGCGGCGGCCCGCGCTCTCAGAACGATTACCTCGAACTGGCGAGCCGCTTCCATGCGGTGATCCTTTCCGGCATCCCGCAGATGACGCCGCGCATGCAATCGGAAGCGCGGCGCTTCACGTGGCTCATCGACGTCTTCTACGATCACAAGGTCAAGCTGCTGATGTCGGCGGCCGTGCATCCCGAAGAGCTTTACACGGAAGGGCCGATGGCCAACGAGTTCACGCGCACGGTGTCGCGCATCGTTGAGATGCAGTCGCAGGAATATCTGGATGCGCCGCGACGGATCGTCGATACATCGCTCACCTGATCGATTTGATTCGAACGGCACGCCGTTTGGGATAGCGCAGCCCGCGCTGATCCTTATGGCACCGGCTAGCCGTGTGTTTTCAGGATTCGGACTGGTCTGATATCCGGTAGTGGGTCAACTCTATATCGTCGAGGAACCCTTGACGAAGGAGAAAATATGACCCCTTACCGTGATATCACCGACGAAGAATGGCAGCAGGTCGCGCCGCTGCTGCCGGAACTGCGCCCGCGTTCCGAACTGCGCGGCCGTCCACTTGCCAACACCCGCTCCGTGCTCAACGGCGTGCTCTGGGTGATCTATAGCGGCGCCACCTGGTCCGCAATGCCGCGCAAATACCCGTCGTATCAAACGTGTCACCGCCGCTTCAAGGCGTGGCACAAGGCAGGCGTGCTGAAGCGTGTGATGGACCAGTTGTTCGGCGATGCCGGCAGGGAGCTGTGCAGCACGATGGAAGCGCGCATGCGCATCCACGCGCCGAACGCAGTCGGTGCAGCCGAAAACGATGCCGCCACCGCGCAACCGGCCATGCCCGCCACGCCGTTGTTCCCGCCGCCGGTCGCGCCCGCAACGCCGCTGGTGTTCGACTACGCCAGCCCCTTTATGAATGCGGCTTGACGGATCGAACGAATTGAACGCACGTAATAACGAAAAGCCGGCCTGGCGAGAGTAATCACCAGGCCGGCTTTTTTGCGTTCATGCTTCGCCGTCGCGAACGAAGCGCCGCGCTATTGCATCAGTTCTGCCGGACCCACGTTTGCGAGCGTCCCAGCAGCGATACGCCGATATAGCCGCGCACCACGAGCTTCTGTCCGCCGTCCTCGACGTGCATCTTGCATTTGTAGAGCTTGCCGTTCTCCGGGTCGAGAATCTGCCCGCCGTCCCAGTTGTCGCCGTCCTTTTTCATATCGTTGATGATCGTCATGCCGAGAATCGGCTGGTCCTTGCGCGCGTCCGTGCAGGCGGTGCAGCGGCGGTCGGGCTGATCGTTCGGGTTGAGTCCCTTGATGACCTTGCCGCTCAGCGTGCCGTTCGCGTCCTGCATGATCTGCACGAGCGCCTTGGGCTGGCCCGTGTGATCGTCGATGGTTTGCCATGTGCCGACGGGACTGTCGGCCTGCGCGAATGCCGTGACGGCGCCAGCGAGCAGCACGCCCGCGACAGCCGCCTGTTTCACCGTGTTGCCGAACGCGGTACGCGCGCGCTGGGTGAGTAATGTCATCGTCTTCCTCCTTGTTGAAAATCGTCGCGAGCGGGACTCGCGCGGCGCCGTGTGAGTATCGATGCGGGGCGGCGCCCGGCCTTTTATGTGCTGCGTTGGAGAGGGCAGAATACGTGAAAGCGTGCGCGTCGTTTGATAGTGAAGCCTCTAATCGAGGGCGCGGTTTTGCGAGCGCTTCATGGTTGCGATGCCGCCGTCAGTTCAGCTGATACGAGAACGTCGCGTTGATGCGCGGACTGCGCGACGCGCTTTCGATGGGCGCATCGCCGAGCGCTTTCGCGACGGAAAGATCGAGGCTGTAGTACTTCGCGTCAGAGACGCGAAATCCGATCGCAACGGATGACAGCCTGTTCGGCTGCGGCGTGCCCGCATGCAGATAGACGCGCGCCATGTCGAACGACACATACGGCGTGAGCGTGCGCAGATACGTGAACCCCAGCGCAACCGCGCGATTGATTTCGAACGATGCGCCCCAGCCCGAGTCGCCCGATGTTTCACCCGGCTGATAGCCCTGCGCGAAGCGTTGCGCGCCGAACGAAATCTGTTCGGAAGTGGGCAGCGTGTCGGGGCTGTATTGCGCCGTTGCGGCAACGGACGTGCCGATGCCGAACGGCCACTCGTTGGTTTGCGACACGCTCGCGCCCGTGCGTACGAAGGTGATCGAAGCGGGATTGACGGTCGTCGTGCCGGGGATGTTCGAGTCGCCGGCCTTGCCTGCGCCGAGTATGTCGAACGCTTTCGCAACGTTGATGCTGGCCTTGCGCACCTGGCCCGTTTGCACTTGCGCGTAGTCGGCCTGCAACTGCAGCACGCGCACCTGTGAGCGCAGCCCGATGGCCGCGCCCGTGATCGTGTTGTTGAAGCGGTCTTCGTCGTGCGATGCATACGCCGTCATGGTGCCCGTCAGGCTGCGCGTGTTGCTCAACATCAGCGGATACGACAGCGAGCCGCCGATCCTGTCGTTGATCACCGTGCGTTGCACGTAAGAGGGCAGGCCGGGGTTGTTCTTCGGATTGCCGCGATAGTGCGATGCGTCGATTTTCGCGGTCATGCCGCCCGTGCCGATGGGCAGCGCGCCGTGCGCCGCGAGATACGTGACGTTGTCGCGGCCCTTCGGCAGCAGCGCCGATACGCTGAGCTGCTCGCCAAGCGACGTGAGCCCGTTCTCCGTCGCCGTCAGCAGACCCTGGACGCCCGGATGATTGAAGTCGATGCCCGTGCTGATGTCGAAGGGCTTGCGCTCAACGGTCAGTTCGAGCGTCGTCGCGCCATCTGTGCTTTGCGGCGGCGGCACGTTGGCCGTGACTTTCACACCGGGCAGGAGGCCCATCACGTTGATATAGCGCTCGAAGGTCGCGCGGCGCAGCGGCCTGTCGGCCGTGATGTGCGCGGCGATCGCGCGCAGCTTGTCTTCCGTCTTGCCGGGCTCGCCCGTGACCTTCACGTTCGCGACGTAGCCCTCGACGATCGTCACGCGGACGACGCCGTTCTCGAATGTCTGCGCCGGCACGAACGCGAACGACAGCGCATAGCCGCGCTCCTCGTACAGACGCGTGACGCCGTTCGCGACTTCGATCAGTTGTCCAATTGTGATGTCCTTGCCGACGAGCGGCGTGAAGCGCTGCGCGACCTCGTCGAAGGGAATCGACTTCACGCCTTCGACCTGAAACCTTGCGGGCGTGAGATGCCGCGCGAGCAGTTCCTGAAGCTGCGGCGCTTGCGGCTGGATCTGCGCCGTCGCGTTGGGTCCTTTGTCGGGTGCCTTGATTTGCGGAAGCGCATCGAGCGGGTTGCCGCCTACAGGATTGCCGCTGACAGTGGGGCGCGTTTGCGCGTGTGCCTGTGTCGTGCTCGCGATGACTGCTGCGAGCAACAGTGTCCATTGCTTGTGACCGAGTTTCATCGGTTGGGTCCTCGTTGGCCTGTTTTTGTCG
Organism: Paraburkholderia franconis; assembly: GCF_009362735.1. Classification (GTDB taxonomy): domain Bacteria; phylum Pseudomonadota; class Gammaproteobacteria; order Burkholderiales; family Burkholderiaceae; genus Paraburkholderia; species Paraburkholderia franconis. Next base: position 65,264 of record NZ_WHNP01000023.1, read on the forward strand.
TTGCGGGTGCGCGCATCGCCGGGCGTCGCGCCCGCTTATGTGGTGCGTGTCTTGTTTTGTGTTTCGTGTAGTGCCGCGTCTGCGGCTTCTTTCACGCTTCGCTGCTCGCTTCTCGCGTGCGCGAGATCGTTGCAAGCACATCGGGTGCATCGGGCACGCGTGCATCGCCACGCCGAATTTCGCGGTTGCTGCAGCGTCGCGTGCTCCGTCCGGCACGAAGCACGCGCGCTTCGTTTGCGTAGGCGCTCTACTTCTTCACAGACGGCACGAGTCCGCCGACCAGCGATGCGCCGCCGCCTGTCGTGCCGCTTCCCGCTGCGGTGGCGAGCGTGCCCGTGAGCGCGCCGACGATGCTGGTCACGGGCGCGAGCGGACTGCCGCTCGACGCACCGCCGCCGAGCGCGCTCGTCACCGTCGACAACGGGCTGCCCGATCCTGCGCCCGTCACTGCGCCCGTCGTTCCCGTCGAGCCTTGCAGCGGCGTGCCGCCGGGCAGCGTCGTCGCGGAGCCGAGCGGGTTGCTGCCCAGGCCAATGCTCGACAGCACGCCATCGAGCGGACCGAGTGGACCGAGCGCGGACGACGGCGGCGGCCCCGGTCTGACGACAGACGCTGGTCCGCCGACGAGGCTCACGATCAGCCCAGGAATCGGCGCGTAGCCATTCGGTCCGTTGGGATTCACGAGGCCGCCCGCGTTCGTCACCGTGTTGCCGAGCGAGCCGACGAGCAGACCCGCACCCGCGCCGAGCGGATTTTGCGTGGTACTGCCAACGGCCGCGCCCGCGTTCTGCAGTGCGCCGCCGATCTGCGCGAGCACGCCGGACACGGGCTGGCCGAGCCCCGTCGTCGTGCCGACGGCTTGCGTCACCTGGCCGAGCGTGATCACGAGCGGGGTGATCGTGGTGCTGAGCGGTTGCGTCACCTGCTGAACGGGCGCCGACGACAGCGATGCGCCGAGCGGACTGGTGCCACCCGCGCCGCCTGTGTCGAGTGCGTTGCCCACGCTGTCCAGCACGCCCGCCACGGGTGTCGTGATGGGCGAGAGCGGCGCGAGATTGCCCGTGCCGAGACCATCGACGGTCTCCGCAAGGCCGTGCACGACGCCGCCCGTCGAGCCGACGACGGGGCCGAGTCCCGCGACCGTGGTGCCGACCGGGTCCGAGGTCGAGCCGGTTTGCCCGAGGCCGTTGCTGACGGCGTCCGCGAGCGCGCCGACCGTCCCGCCCGCGCCCGACACCGTGCTGCCGAGTCCTTGCGTGACTTGCCGCGACACGCCCGGCACGTTCGTCGAGCCGATCGTGTCGCCGAGGTCGTCGACTGTCTTGGCCAGCGTCGATACCGCGCCCGACGTGCCCGTAGTCGCCGTGCTGCCGCCGCCCGTCGTGCCGGTGCCGCCGGACGGCGCGGGCGCGGGCGAGGGGCCCGCGGTGACGCTGTGGCCGCCGCAAGCCGCGAGCAGGCACGCGAGCGCGAACGCGGAAAGCGGGGCGCGCAGCGACGGGATCGCGGCGCGCGCGGCATGAGAGATAAGAAGACGTTGCGTGTGCATGGAATGCTCCTCGTTGTCTTGCGGATGTCGCCAGAAAACTTCGTTGGCTTGAAGCGTTGGGTGAAAGGCCGCGACGGTCGCCGACGCGGCCGCGCACGACGCGGGCAACGCGCTGCCTGTGTCGATGCACGCTTGGAGAATGGGCGGGGACGCGAGCAGGCCGCCGCGCCCCGACGCGGCCGCTACTTCTTCGCGCCGCCGCCGAGTACGCCGCCGACGAGCGACGTGATCGCGGAAAGCGGATTCGACGGAGCGCTCGCGTTGACGCCCGCCGTCGACGTGAGCGAAAGTCCGCCGGGCGCGGACGAAGCCGTCGACGTGGAAGGCGCGGACGACGTCGACGGCGTCGGCGCGGCGATGGCGGGCGTGTTGAGCGTGCCCGTTACCGTCGAGACGACGACCGTGATGGCGCCCGTTACCGCGGACAGCGGGTTGCCACCGCCCGCGTTGCCTGCGTTGCCCGTCAAGCTGCCTGCCGCGCCCGTGACAGCAGCCGTGATAGCGCCGAGCGGATTGGTGCCACCCGCGCCGCCTGCAGCGCCTCCGAGCACGCCCGTCACCGCGCCGAGCGGATTGCCGCCGCCCGCGCCGCCTGCGAGCCCGCCAAGCGCGCCCGTCACCGCGCCCAACGGATTGCCGCCCGCCGTGCCGCCTTGCAGCAGTCCTCCGACTGCGATCGTGGTCTTGCCCGTATCGGCGACGACGTTGCCGAGCCCCGTCGATACGGGATTGCTGCCCGTCGAGGCGACGATGCCGCCCGTCTTCACGAGCTGGCCGCCGAGCGTCGACAGCAGGCCGTTGACGGGCGCGCCTATGCCCGTCGTGTTGCCGACCGTTTGCGTGGGTGCCGCGAGCATCGACGTGATCGGCGTGATGGCCGTGCTGACCTGTTGTGTGACCTGCTGCACGGGGCCCGACGACAGCGCGCCCTTCAGCGTGCCGCCGCCGTTCGTCACCGCGCCGCCGACCATCTCGACGGCACTGCCGAGCGGGTTCGTGACAGCCGCGAGCGGCGCGAGCTGTCCGCTGCCGAGGCTCATCACGAGATCGCCCGCGCTCGTCACCGCGCTGCCCGCATTGCTCACCACGCCGCCGACACTCGCGACCGTCGTGCCAACGGGATTGGTCGACGCGCCGAGCTGGCCGAGGCCCTGCGCGACGCCGCTACCGAGCGTCGACACAGCCGTGCCGAGATCCGAGACCATGGCGCCTGCCGCCTGAGTCGTGCCGTTGCCGACGCCCGGCAGCGTCTGCGCGCCGATCACGCTGCCGACACCCGACACCGTCGACCCCGCGTCGGCCACGACGCCGCCTGCGCCAGCCGCGACGTCGCCGATCTGGTTGGCCGCCTTCGGCGTCGGATTCGATCCGCCGTTGTTGCCTGATCCGTCGCCGGAGCCATCGCCCGAACCGTTGCTTGCCGTGCCGCCCGTGCCCGCCGAACCGTTGTCTGCCGAAGCGCCGCTGCCCGACCCGCTACCGTCCGAACTGCTACCGTCCGAGCCGCTACCGTCCGAACCGCTACCGTCCGAACCGCCCGCGCCGCCTGTACTGTCGCCTGAACCGCCGCCTCCCACACCGCTGGTGCCCCCCGTCGAAATCGCGCCTTTGCTGCCGTCCCCCGTGCCCTGGCTCAGCGATCCCGAGCCGCTGCAAGCGGCGAGAGACAACATGGCCGTCACCGCGGCTGCGATCATCGATGCCCGTACCAGGCCTTGTGTCGTTTGAATTTTCATTTCGTCCTCGGATATTCCGTTTGTGTCGAGTGATGCTGCGCGCCCTATCTGCAACGTCCATGCCAGCGCGCGTGACGCTCTGCGGCATCCACGTGTGAAGGGCGTTGCAGGCGAGCGCTGGCGCGTCTTCGCGAGCCGTCGCGCGGACCGCATGAAAACTGATAAGGATCGCTAACGTGATCGAAAGAGGAGAAGACGAGCGGCGGCGTAACGTAACGGCGAGGGGAATCCGTTACGTGAGGACAGGTAACGCAGCGTAACGCGATGCTTGAAACAAACGGCTGAAACGGGTGCTTTGTGCAAGCGTTCTAACTCATGGTTAGCCCTATGTGCTGTTCCGCACAGACTGCCGGTACGCTAAAGCAAGTGCTAAATGTTCAAACACAACAGGCACGAATAGCGTCACGCGTCAGGATTGCTTACAAATGATTGCCTGGGTATAAAGCCGGCACATTCTCGCGCAGGAAAAAATCTGTAAAAACCAGCGTAGAGAAACATAAAGGGCACACGAGAACGCCCATGACGACGCCACTGCGGGCGGCGTGAGCCGCATCCCAGTAACGAATATGGAAAGTCCGAGGGTTACAACGTGAAAAACATCATCAGCCGGTTTCTGACAAACGACGAGGGCGTGACGGCAATCGAATATGGCCTGATTGCAGGGGTGGTGGCCATTGCAATTGCAACGGCGGCCGGGTCGGTCGGGACCAATCTGTCGAATCTGTTCGACTCCATTGCTGGAATCATTTCGTCGAGCACACCGGCGAAATCGTCGTAAAGACTCGATCAACTTAATTCAGAAGCATCAGGATGCGAGCGTCGGCGCACGACGCTCGCTGAGTCTTTGCGTCTGTTCAAACGAATTTATGTCATGCGGGCTTTTGGATAGCTCCGCGTTGCTTGCTATTGCCTGCTGGATTCTTATGGCCGCATGGATAGAAAGTCTTCTGTTCGTTGCGTGGACAACGACGGCGGCGCTGAGCGACCTTCGTCATCGGCGCGTCGCGAATGCGTGGATCGCCGTCGGGCTGGCTGCGGCGTTCGCGTGCGCGTTCACCGTACGCGCGCCGTTCGGGGTGCCGCCCGGGCAGGCCGCGTTGGGCGCGCTGCTTGGCTTCGCCGCGATGCTGCCGTTTTACGCGTTGCGCGTGATGGGCGCCGCCGACGTCAAGGCGTTCGCCGTGCTCGGCGCGTGGTGCGGCGCGCATGCGCTGCCGGGGCTGTGGGTCATGGCAACCGTCATGGCCGGGCTGCATTCGCTCGCGCTGCAACTCGCGACGCGGACGTGGCCCGCCACGCCCGGTCGCGGCGGCTCAGCCACCTTCGCGCTGCGCGGCCATCGCGCGACGCCATATGTCACGTGTCTCGGCGTTGCTGCGCTCGGCGTGCTCGCGTCGCGATACCTGCGGGGAGCCTGACATTGAACGCACCGATGCAACCGATTCCGCCTGCACGGCGGCGTATTCGCGCACGCGGACTTTCGGCAAGTCAGCGCGGTTCGAGCGCGGTCGAGTTCGCGCTGGTGTTTCCGTTGTTCTTCATGATTTTCTACGCGATCGTGACGTTCAGCCTGATTTTCGTCGCGCAGCAGAGCCTGACGCTTGCAGCCGAAGAGGGCGCGCGCGCCGCGCTGAACTACCAGCGGGCGCAGGACGTGAAGACGGCGCTCGACGACCGCGCGTCGGCCGCCTGCCAGGCCGCGTCGAATCTGACGAACTGGCTAGCGGCCAGGGCGAACTGCGACGCGAGCTGGGCGCCGTGTACGTTCGATGCGACGATGCGCTGCGTCACCGTCACGCTCACGTACGACTACGGGAGCCATCCGCTCGTCCCGCCGATCCCGCTGCTCGATGCGACGTTGCCGTCGCAGTTGACGAGCACGTCGATGGTTCAACTCAACCCGGGGTATGTGCTGTGACCGCGACGCTACGCCTGCCTCCTTCATATCACGCATGCGAGACACGCGAACCCGCTCGCCGCGCGCCGTACCGGACAGGTAGCGAATCATGCCGAATCTGACTCGAATCGCCGCAGGGGCGCTGATTGTGCTCGCCGTGCTGCTCGGCGCGCTGGCGATGACGCTGGCCCGTCGCCCCGCGCCCGCACAGGTGGCCGTTGCGCAGACGCAGCCGGCGTTCCCCGTCGTCGTCGCGGTGCGCGCGCTGCCTGCCGGACAGCCGATACCCGCCGACGCGCTGCGCATCCAGCGTCTCCCCATCGATCCGTCAGGCGCTTTCGCCGATCCGTCGCTGATTGCCGGACGCGTTCCTGTCGCCGACATCGGCGTGCAGACGCCCGTGCTCGAAGCGCAGCTGTCATCGGGCATTGCCGAGCGCATCGAGCCTGGTGAGCGCGCGGTTGCTGTGCGCGTCGATGAGCAGAATGCCGTCGGCAACCGGCTGCGTCCCGGCAATGTCGTCGATGTGTTCTTTACGTTGAAGCGCGATGGCTTGAGCGTCGGTCCGACGGGCCAGGCGGAAGTGGAGCGCACGCAGGCGCGTCTGCTGCTGTCGCGCGTGCGCGTGCTCGCGTGGGGCAACGTCACGGCGAGCGGCGCGCCCGACACGAACACGCCCGCGCGCACGGCCGTGCTCGCCGTGCCGCTCGCCGATGTCGACCGGCTGGTGCTGGCCGAAGGCGCGGGGCATCTGATGCTCGCGTTGCGCAATCCACGCGATGCCGACGCGCTCGACGCCGCTGCGTTGCCTGCATATGCCGGCGTGCTGAAGACTGCCGCGAGCGTCGATGCGTCCGCATCGACACGCGCGGCGGCGGGCATCGCGCTCGACGAACTGTCGGGGAGCAGCGCACGCCGCGCGTCGTCTGCCGGTGCGTCGTCAGGTCCATCGAAAAGTGCGCCCGCGCCGGCGAGACTCGTCGCACGCACCCACGACGCAGGTGGCGGAATCGAAGTGATACGGGGCGGCCGCTCGGAGACGGTTGCATGGTGATCGCGCGGCGAATGCGACGAGAAAGCGGGCGAAAAGCAGGGCAAACAGCAGGGCAAACAGCAGGGCGAAAAGCAGGGCAAACAGCAGGGCAAACAGCAGGGCAAACAGCAGGGCAAACAGCAGGGCAAACAGCGAGACAACCCGGCGACGCATTCGCCGGCGAACGAAAAAAGCGTGTTTAGGGAGAGGGCGCAAATGCGCGTCCAGCGGAACATGAGGAAACGGATTCTTGCGTGGCGAGTGACCGCCCGCGTGTGCATGCTGACGGTGATCGCGTTGCCCGTCGCGAGCGGTGCCGCCGGCATCGCGGCAAGCGCGTCAACGGCCGCCACTGCGCCGGCGATCGATCTCGCTGTCGGCGCGCAACGGACGCTCGCGGCGGGACACACGCTACAGCGCGTGGCCGTCGGCGATCCGAACGTCGCCGATGTGCTGATCCTGAAAGGCGGCGCGAAAGCGGACTCGCGCGGCAGCGTGCTGCTCGTCGGCAAATCGGCGGGCACGACGAGCGTGATGCTGTGGGAGCGCAACCGCGACACGCCGCTCACCTATACCGTCAACGTGACGACAACCGCGGCGACCGATCTGCTCGACGGCGGCACGCCCGAAGTGAAAGTGCTCGGCGGGACGGCCGTGATCAAGGGCACGGCCGCGTCGATGCAGGCGCATCAGCGCGCGGCAGGCGTCGCGGCGGGAGCGGTCGCTTCGACCGCATCGAATGGCAAAGGCGGCGATGGCAAGAGCGCCGGCACAACAGTCGGCACGACAGTCGATACATCGACGATCGCGACGCGCCCGGTCGTGCAGGTCGATGTGCGCGTCGTCGAATTCGGCCGCGCGGTGCTCAAGCAGATCGGCTTCAACTTCTCGAAGGGAAGCAATGGCTTTGCGTTCGGCTCGTTTGCGCCGTCGTCGCTGAACAAGGCAACGTTCACGCCGGGCCAGGGCACGTCATTCGATTCGACGATGCCAATCGCGTCCGCGTTCAATCTCGTGTTCGGCTCGGTCGCGCACGATCTGTTCGCCGACCTGAGCCTGATGGAGAGCAACAACCTCGCGCGTATCCTCGCCGAGCCGACGCTCGTCGCGTTGTCCGGCCAGAGCGCGAGCTTTCTTGCGGGCGGCGAGATTCCCGTGCCCGTGCCGCAAGGGCTCGGCACGACGTCGATCGAATACAAGCCGTATGGCGTCGGCCTCACGCTCACGCCGACCGTGCTGAGCCCGCAGCGCATCGCACTCAAGATCGCGCCCGAGGCGAGCCAGCTCGACTTCGTGCACGCGGTCACGGTGAACGGCATCTCGGTGCCCGCGATCACCACGCGCCGCGCCGATACGACGGTCGAACTCGGCGACGGCGAGAGCTATGTGATCGGCGGACTGATCGATCGCGAGACGGCGTCGAACGTCGACAAGGTGCCCGTGCTCGGCGATCTGCCCATCCTCGGCACGTTCTTCAAGCAGCTGAACTATTCGCAGAGCGACAAGGAGCTGTTGATCATCGTCTCGCCGCATCTCGTGTCGCCGCTCGCGAAGGGCGCGGCGTTGCCGTCGACGCCGGGCGAACAGTCCGAGCAACGCGATGCGCCCGTGTGGCGCTCGCTGCTGGGCGGCGCGGCGTCGCGCGATGCCGCGCCGGGGTTTTTGAAATGAACGCGCGATACCAGGCGAGCAGCGGATGTGAAACGCGGCTGACCGAAATCGAACGACAGTCGCACGGGCAACCGCCAGCAAGGAAAGCACACCATGAACGCGAGAACCGCCGCTTTGGCTGAGCGCGCCGTCACCGATTCTTTCGTGTTCGCGACGCTCGCCGACGAGCACGCGCGCTGGCTCGCCGAATCGCTCGTCGCGGCAGGCGCCGTCGACCGTGTGAGGCTCGATCCGAAGGTGTTTGCGCAACGCATCGGCACGCTCAATCCGTCGCTCGTGTTCGTCGATTTTTCGGGCGGCCAGATTGCGGCGGCGAGCGTGGCGGCGAATGCGGCGCGCGCCGCGTATCCGGGCTTGCAGATCGTCGCGGTCGGTTCGATGAGCGAGCCCGAGAGTGCGCTCGCCGCGCTGCGCGCGGGCGTGCGCGATTTCATCGATCTGTGCGCGCCCGCCGCGGACGCGCTGCGCATCACGCGCCAGGTGCTCGACAACGTCGTCGAGCCCGTGAGCCGTCACGGCAAGCTGACGGCGCTGATCGGCGCGCGCGTCGGCATGGGCGTGAGCACGCTCGCCGCGAATCTTGCCGTGCTGCTGCAACGGCGCGATCCCGCGCAAGGTCGCGAAGCGCTGCTGCTCGATCTCGGCCTGCCCGCAGGCGACGGCACGCTGCTGCTCAACACACGCAGCGACTTCAGCTTCGTCGAAGCCGTGCGCAACGTGCGCCGCATCGATCAGACCTTCGTCCACACGGCGCTGTCGCATCACGCGAGCGGCCTCGCGCTGACGAGCCTGCCCGCCGATCTCGCCGAGATGCGCGAGGTCTCGCACGCGTCGTCGATGGGATTGCTGAACCGGCTGCGCGCGTTCTTCGATCAGCTGATCGTCGATCTCGGCGGCTTCACGAACGGCGAGTTCATCGCGAACGTCGTGCAGGCCGCCGACGAAGCGTGGCTCGTCTGCGATCAGGGCGTGCCGTCGGTGGTGTCGGCCGTCGGCGTGCTGGACGGATTGCGTGAGCACGGCATCGACGTGGAGACGCTGCGGCAGAAAGTGCGGCTCGTCGTCGGCAAGTACGAGCCGGAGCTGGGGCTCACGGCGGCGCAGATCGCACAGCGGCTCGAGCTCGAACTGATCGCGACGCTGCCTGAGCGGCGCGTCGCGCTCGGGCAGTCGATGAATCAGGGCAACCTGCTCGCCGAGACTGCACCGCGCGACGCATACGTACGCGCGCTCGATGCACTCGTGACGCGCCTCGCGGGCGCTCCATCGGCAACGGGCACGGGCGCACGCGCTGCGAACCCGCACGGCAAGGCCGCGCTCGATGCGTTGCGGCGCTTCATTCCAATTTCCAGCAAACGGTCATAGACGATGGCAAAAGAAATCGAATTTGCCGACGACGCACCCGCGTTCGCGCACAGCCAGCAGTTCCAGGACATCAAGAACGCGGCGCACGAACATCTGCTCACGCGCATCGAGGAACTCGGCGCCGAGTTCGGCCGCTGGTCGCGCAACGCGATCCATCAGTTCGTCGATCTGGAAATGGACAGCTTCGTGCGGCTGCGCCGGTTTCCCATCAACGAGAGCGAAGTGCGGCTGATCGCGCAGGCGCTGACCAAGGAGCTGGCGGGCTTCGGGCCGATCGAGGATCTGCTGAACGATCCCGCCGTCGAGGACATTCTCGTGAACGGTTACAACGACGTGTACGTGTCGCGTCACGGCATGCTCACGAAAATTCCCGTGCGCTTCGCGGACAACGCGCATCTGCTGCGCATCGTGCGGCGCATTCTCGCGCCCATCGGCAGACGGCTCGACGAATCGAATCCGATGGTCGATGCGCGTCTGCCCGACGGCGGCCGCGTGAACGTCGTGATCGAGCCGCTGTCGATCGACGGCCCCGTTGTGTCGATCCGCAAGTTCCGCAAGGACCCGCTGCGTCCCGACGATCTGCTCGCCAACGGCACGTACAACCAGGAGATCGGCGCGCTGCTCGAAGCGGCCGTGAAGGCGCGCTGCAATATTCTCGTGTCGGGCGGCACGAGCTCGGGCAAGACGTCGCTGCTCAATGCCCTCGCGTTTCATATCCCCGATGTCGAGCGCGTCGTGACGATCGAAGATACGGCCGAGCTGTCGCTCAACCATCCGCATGTGGTGCGGCTCGAAAGCCGTCCGGGCGGCTTCGACGGCAGCGGCCTCGTGACGATCCGCGACCTGTTGCGCAACACGCTGCGCATGCGCCCGGACCGCATCATCGTCGGCGAAGTGCGCGGCGGCGAAGTGCTCGAAATGCTGCAGGCGATGAACACGGGTCATGACGGCTCGATGGGCACCGTGCACGCGAGCTCGCCGCGCGAGTGTCTGTACCGGCTCGAAATGCTTGCGGGCTTCGCGGGTTTTCAGGGCACGGAATCGAGCCTGCGCCGGCAGATCGCGAATGCGATCGACTTCATCGTGCAGATCGGGCGGCTGTCGAATGGGCGGCGCCGCATCCTGTCCGTCACCGAGGTCACGGGGCTGTCGGACAACATCATCGCGACACAGGAGCTGTATGCCTACGAGCCGCTGACGACGCCCGAAGGCGAAGAGGCCGACAACTGGACGTCGCTCGGCATTCATCCGCATTCGCCGAAGCTCGCGCGGTTCAGGCAGGCGCTCGGCGGCGGGATGGGAGCTGGCTTCGGCGGGAGCTTCGGTGACGCCATGACGGGCGGATTCGGTGGAGGCTTCGGCGGCAGGGGCGGCGACGGAGGCTTCAATGTCTAGCGATAGCGCCGCGCTGTTCGTTGGCGCGCTGGCGCTGCTGTGCGTGGCGGGCGCGCTGCTCGTCGTGCGGCGCGGCGCGCAGCGCAAGGAGCGCGCGGGCACCGAGCGCTTCATCGACAGCCGCATGGCGCCGATGGCGACGGCTTCGGCATCGGCGGGCGTAGCGACGGCGGGCGCGCATCCGGTGGGAACGATGCGCGCGCAGTCGCTCACGACTCAGCAGGCCGCGCAACCGATGCGCGCGCAACCGCTCGCGCAAACGGCCAACGAATCGACCCGCTGGCGCAAGCTCAACGCACGCGTCGCGCTCGTGCTCGATCAATCGATGAATCGCGCGGGGATTTCGAATGCAAAGGTCGCTGCGCTTGCCTCGATGCTCGGCTCGCTCGCGCTGTCCGCCTTCGCGGGCAGCCGCGGCGGCGCGGGCGCGTTCTTCATGACGCTCGCGACGTGCATCGTGCTGCTCTATGTGCTGATGTCGCGCCGCATCCTGAAGCGGCGTCAGACGATCGTGCGTCAGCTGCCGTCGTTTCTCGACGGCATCGTGCGGCTGATCGTGCTCGGCAACAGCGTGCCCGCCGCGTTCCAGGCATCGCTGCAGACGACGGAAGCGCCGTTGCGCCAGTGTCTCGATCACGTGTCGCGGATGCTGCGCACCGGCGTCGAAATCGATCGCGCGCTGTATCACGTCGCGCGGGTCTATCGGACGAGCGAGCTGGAACTGGTGGGCGCGGTGCTGCGCCTGTCGGTGAAATACGGCGGACGCGCGGATGTGATGCTCGACCGCATGGCGTCGTTCATGCGCGATCTCGAACAGGCAGAGCGCGAACTCGTCGCGTTGTCGGCGGAGACGCGGCTGTCCGCGTGGGTGTTGACGCTGCTGCCGCTCGGCATCGGCGGGTTTCTGATCGCATCGAACCCGCACTACTTCGCGTGGATGTGGAACGATGCGACGGGCCGCAAGCTCGTCTGGCTCGCGTTCGCGCTGCAGATGTTCGGCGCGTTCCTGCTGTACCGCCTCGCGCGGCTGAAGGGCTGACGCGTCAACTGAACGGATCGACAGATCAACAGAAACGCCATGGCCATCCCATCAATCGAAGGTCAACGGATTCTTCGCCTATGAGAACCACTGCCAAGATCGAGGAACTGGACCTGTATGTCTGGGAAGGCAAGGCCGATATCGTCGATCGCGTCGCGCGCTGCATGGCGAGCTTCGACGTCGAAGTGATTCGCGCCGACGATATCGCGCTCTCGCCGGAGCGCACGTCGGTGCGGCCGTCGCTCGCGATCATCAGCGTGTCGGTGATCGATACGGCGGACTTCGCCGTGCGCGATCTGCAGGCGACGCACGCGATGCCCGTGATCTGGGTCGGCGCGGCGCCACGCGACCACGACCCGGCGATGTTCCCCGCCGAGTACTCGCACGTGTTGCCGCTCGACTTCACGTGCGCCGAACTGCGCGGCATGGTGTCGAAGCTCGTCGTGCAGTTGCGCGCGCATTCGGCGCAGACGCTCGAATCGGGCGCGCTCGTCGCGAACTCCGAATGCATGCAGGCGCTGCTGCACGAAGTCGAAACATTCGCCGACTGCGATACCAGCGTGCTCGTGCATGGCGAAACGGGCGTCGGCAAGGAGCGCATCGCGCAACTGCTGCACGAAAAACACTCGCGCTACGGACAGGGGCCGTTCGTCGCCGTGAACTGTGGCGCGATTCCCGACGGGCTCTTCGAATCGCTCTTTTTCGGACACTCGAAAGGCTCGTTCACGGGTGCCGTCGGCGCGCACAAGGGCTATTTCGAGCAGGCCGACGGCGGCACGCTCTTTCTCGACGAAATCGGCGATCTGCCGTTGTATCAGCAGGTCAAGCTGCTGCGCGTGCTCGAAGACAGCGCCGTCACGCGCATCGGCTCCGCGACGCCCGTGAAGCTCGAGTTCCGGCTCGTCGCGGCGACCAACAGGAACCTGCCGCAGCTCGTGAAGGACGGCACGTTCCGCGCGGACCTGTACTACCGGCTCGCGGTGATCGAGCTGAGGATTCCGTCGCTGGAAGAGCGGGGCGCCGTCGACAAGATCGCGATCTTCAAGGCGTTCATCGCGGCTGTCGTGGGCGCCGAGCGGCTGGCGACGTTGCCCGACCTTCCGTACTGGCTCGCGGACGCCGTCGCCGATACGTACTTCCCCGGCAACGTGCGCGAGCTGCGCAATCTCGCCGAACGGATCGGCGTGACCGTGCGGCAGATCGGCGCGTGGGACGCGGCGCGGCTGCACCGGCTGCTGGCGATTGCACGCAGCAGCCAGCCCGTGCCCGCCGAGAGCGCGGCGGAGGTGCTCGTCGACCGCAGCAAATGGGACATGGCCGAACGCAGCCGCGTGATCGCGGCACTCGATGCGAACAGCTGGCGTCGCCAGGACACGGCGCACTATCTCGGGATCAGCCGCAAGGTGCTGTGGGAGAAGATGCGCAAGTACCAGATTTTCGACGAGGAACCCGAAACGCGCGAAACTGAGTAATAATTAGCCTGTTTTGCAAAACTACAACACGATACGGGCAGAATTACATGGACCAGAAGTCGAAAGTTCGACACATCGCGCTGTCGGCATGCATGCTTTTCGGGGCTGTTCACGGGGCATACGCGCAGGCTTCAGGGGAAAACGGCGCAGTAGTTGCCGCCACCGCCCCCATCGCCGTCGCTGCGCAGACGGCGACGGCTGCGGCTTCCGCCACATCGGCGAGTCAAACGTTTGTACTCACGCCCGACGAGGCGAAGCAGTCGGCGACGGGCAATGTCGCGGAACTGCAACAGATGATCCACGGCAGCGACATCGCCGAATTGCGCACGACGTACAACGCCAGCTACGGGGCAAGCCTCCTGTTCAACGCGAAGGAAATGACGTACTACGTCGCGCTGTTCCAGCAGAAGAACTTCTGGCGCGTCATCAAGACGCAGGATGACGCACGCGCCGAGCAGATTTATCGCGACTTCGCGCGTCAGACGGCACAGCTGGCCGACGTCGAAATTCGCCGCACCAGACTCGAAGCGCAAAAGGCATATACGGATCGCCTCGTCGCGCTGTCGCAGGAACGCGCGAACCGTCTGCAAGCGGACCTGAATGTCGCGCACGAGCAGCAGACCATCGTCAACAGCATGCAGCAGCAGACCCGCGCGGACGCGGCCTCGCTGGCGCAGCAAAAGGCGCAGGCGCAGGAGCAGTTGCGCGCCGCCCAGCGCCAGGTACGCGATCTGCAGCGGCAACTCGAAAGCGGGTTGCCGGCGCACTGATTTGTGCGGCCTTCCTGCGAGCCGCGCGGGCCTTTTATGGCTTCGCGGCTCGCTCACAGATCATCCACGGCTCGTTCGCGGCTCGTTCGCGGCTCGTTCGCGGATGATTCGCGGATGATTCGCGGATGATTCGCGGATGATTCGCGGATCAGCGGCGCCGGAGATGATGCGCATGCTCGTGCGCGCGATCGTTCACGCGTCCGAGGCGGCTTCGCCTGGGTGCGCGGACCGCGAGCGCAGTTTTGCCGCGCGCGCTTCGGACTGCTCGCCCCTGTTTGACGATCACTCGCTCAACGCGACTTCTTCTGCTTGCGCTGATGGCTCCCTTCGTCGGCTTCTTCGGGATCGACGGCGATGGGATCGCTTGCGGGGAAGGTTTCTTCGAGCGCCTCGTCGAGGCGTTCTTCCATGGTGTGGGGTTCCTCGGCTGGCTTCGGTGCTTTGGGCTTCGTGTTCGACATGACGTGCTCCGTTATGACGTTCTACGGTATCGAGCAACCAGAATAGCTCAATCGCGCGAACGCGACCGCCTGGCCGAATGGCATAGGACGATGCGCATGCCCACTCGTCGCGCGCTTGTCATTCGACGTTCGGAAAAGCGTCGCGAAGTAGCAATAGGCAGAAAAGGCAGCCGATGCAGGCCGATGGAATTTCTCGCCTGACGATTCGTTCTTACCGCATCGGGACGGCGGCGCGCACAGCGAGCCGATCGCGGCGGACATGCGAGGGAGACCCATGCAAGCGGACGGATATCACTGTAGACAGCGCTTGACCGCGACGCACGTCGTCGAATCGGAACTGCAGCATCTGGAATGGGCGACGCGTCAGCCGATGATGCGCAGGCTCAACGCATGCTATTGGCGTCGCAGGGTGCTGGACGTGAAGGGCGGCTATGAGTTGACCGCGCAGCAGGGTATGCGGATCGAGAGGATGCTGAAGCAGCTGGCCGATCACGCCGGCTCGTCCGTCGCGTGAAATGCCGGCGCGCCGCGCGCGCCGGTTCGACGTGATATCGCGTGTTTGGCGACTCGTCCGGCCGCTTGTTGGACGCTTGTGCTTGTCCGGCGCTTACCGGGCGGCGCGTTGGGTGCCTTCTGAATGGCCTGTCAGGCGGCTTGAGCCGTTTATTCGGCGTTTCCGCCGTTGTTGTTGCCTTGATCGTTACCTGTGCCATACAGACGCCGGCGGCGGGTGACGACCACCGGGCCGTCCGACGACGACCGGTCCGACGGCGCTTGCGGCGCACCGCCATACGGCTCGCGCTGTTCACGCGGCTCGCGATGCTCGCGCGCGCCGTGCGGACCGCGCGCGGTGTGTTCGCCATGCGACGGCCGTCCACCTGCGCGCGGCGCGGGACGCGTGCCCGTGTCGAGCTGGATCGTCGAAATGGCGCGCTTGTAGATGCCTTGCAGCCCGACGGGCGTGCGCAGCATCACCAGATACTGATCGAACGACTCGATGCAGCCCGTCAGCCGGATACCGTTGACGAGGTAAATTTCGACGCGCTTGCGTTCTTTGCGCGCCGTGTTCATGAAGTCGTTTTGCGGATGCGATTCTGCGGGAGGCATGGACAATTGTGTATAGAAAATCGGTTGTTCGCCGGGGATTTTACCCGTTGTGGCCGCGGGCCGGCGTGACGGGCGCCAAACGCGAACTGACTGACGCCCACTATAACCACTTGTGAGCGCGGAAGCATCCTTTAAAAGCCATGTGTAACGTTGAGTTACGAAATCCTGGTCCGCAGTGAGCGCCATCCAACGTTCGCGCGTCGCTGCGCAGTGAACATGCGGCACGCAGGGCCTGCTCGTCGGGGCAGCACCCGAAGGCGGACAGGTAATAAATGGCCGATGCTCCGGAATAAAGCGCATGTCGTAAGCGTTTATCAGTCAGGCATCGCACACAAGGCTGCGGCGTCCGCTGCCAGCGTCGTGCGATTCCGCATGATTTGTCCATTTAACGCATGGCTGCGTCACGCGGTGGCGTGGTCCATACAGGAGGGTCTTCATGAAAGTGTCCAGACTGGTATCTGCCGTATTCATGATCGTTGCGCTAGGGTTTGCTTCGTTGTCGTTGAGCGCGTGTCAGTCCACCGGCGACATGAGTTCGTCGGGCGGCGCGAGCAGCAGCGGCACAAGCGGCAGCAGCGGCGGCTATTGATGCGCGCGCCCGCTTGACGGCTAGCGCCGGGTGAAGTTCGAAGCGGAGGTGATTTCGTGGCTCCCTCAGTTGCGCCGCTACGCGCGCGCACTGACGGGCGACCCAGCTTGGGCGGACGATCTGGTTCAGGATACGGCCGAGCGTGCGCTCGCGCGATGGAAGGGGTTCCGACCCGACAGCAATCTGCGCGCGTGGCTCCTCACGATTCTGCGTCATCTTTACATCGACCAGCTGCGCGTGCGCCGTGAGATCGCGGTGGACGACGAGAGCGCGCCGTGGCGCAATCTCGAAGCGCCGCACGGCGAAGTCGACGGACTGGTGTTGCGCGACGTGCAGCGCGCGCTTTATCGTCTTCCCGTCGAGCAGCGCGAGGTGATGCTGCTCGTGTGTGTGGAGGAGTTGAGCTATCAGGAGGCGTCGGCCGCGCTCGGCGTGCCGATCGGCACGGTGATGTCGCGGTTGTCCCGCGCGCGCGAGCATATGCGGGCGCTGTTGACGGAAGGGCCAGTACAACACAAGTCGCCGTCGCTGAAAGTGGTCAGAAACGGGGCGAGAAGCGAGCAATGAACAACGACGAACATTCGACCGGTTCCACTGACGTGCCGGACCTGCGCACGCTGTCGGCATTCGTCGACAACGAATTGCCGGAGAGCGAACGCGCTGCCGTGCGCGAGCATCTTGCGGAGGATTCGCAGGCAGCCGCGCAAGTTGCGTCGTGGCGCGCGCAAAAGGCCGCATTGCAGGCGCTGTGCGGCGTGAACGAGCGCGAGGAGCCACCGGTGATCGTGCTGCGTGCCCGCGTGCCGTGGTGGCGGCGCGCGGGCATCGCGGCGTGCTGGGTGATCGCGGGCGCGGGGCTGGCGCTCGCGCTGGGCCCGCTCGTCCCGCGTCTGACGGCCGGCAGCAACGGCGACGTCATGTCGTTCGCGAAGCGCGCGGATATCGCCTACGCCGTCTACACGCCGGAGCGCCGGCATCCCGTCGAAGTCGCCGCAAGCGAGGAAGAGCATCTGATCGCGTGGCTGTCGAAGCGGCTCAACCGTCATCTGTCCGTGCCTTCGTTGCAGGAATACGGCTATACGCTCGTCGGCGGGCGGCTGCTGCCGGGCGAGGCGGGGCCCGCCGCGCAATTCATGTACGAAAACCAGAGCGGCGCGCGGCTCACGCTCTACGTGACGGGCATTCCCAGGGACGAAACTGTGTTTCGTCTGTTCCGTGACGGCAATCGCCGCACGTTCTACTGGATCAGCGACCACATGGGCTACGCGCTGTCGGGCCCGATCGAGGAAGCCAAGCTGCGGTCGATTGCGATCGAAGTCTGCGGCGAACTCGGCGGGCGTCCGGAGGCGTGGCAGTAGCGTGCGCTCGCGCGGGGCTTTTCTTCGCTTCGCCTTTCCCTGGTCGAAACAAGCGAAACACGGGGTAACAAAACGGCCTACGCTGTAATCGGCGGTGCAGGAATAGCGCCGCACGCGTGTGCGTTTATGTCGTTATGCAGGCGCGTGTTCCGCCGGCTTCGACGGGCGCGAAAGAGTAGCTTGTCACCTGCCTGCGAGGCGAATCGATGGGGTCTTCACGGCGTCGGCGCGCAACGCGCGCCGCGACACCGCACCGTCGAAGCAGGATCAATCATGCGTACTTTGTCAGGAATCGGCGCGGCGCTGTGCGTGTGCGCCGGTTGCGCGGTGCTCGCCGCGCAACCCGTCGCCGCGCAGGAGCAGTTCGGCGACAACGCTAGCGACATCAACTCGGGCGACACCGTCTGTCAGCCCGTTGTGGGCCAGGCGGAAATCGACGGCACGATGCAGCAGATCAGCGGCATCGCATGCAGGCAGCCGGACGGCACGTGGCTGATCCAGCAGGGCAACGGCACGGACACGACCGCCGTCTATCCCGTTCCGGCCTATCCTTACTATGATCCGTGGTATTGGGGACCGCCTGTCGTGGTTGGCGGCGCGTCGTTTGTGTTCGTCGACCACTTCCACCATTTTCACCACATGCATCACGTGCATTGGGGGCGGCCGGGCGGCGGCTTCAACGGACATGGCGGCTTCAACGGGCACGGCGGCTTCAACGGACATGGTGGATTCCACGGCGGGGGCGGCATGCACGGCTGGAGCGGCGGATCGCACACGTGGGGCGGCATGGGCGGCATGCACGGAGGAGGCGGCGCGCACGGGCGCTGAACACGCCGTCGCGCGTGCCGCATGAGCGCCGTCCATCGAAGCCGCCACGAGCGTCCATCGAATGCCGCCACGAGCAATACGCGACTCGGAGTACAACTCGACGCAGCACATTCGACCCCACATGGAGGCGCCTTGACACGCACTCTGCCGCCGGACGTTTCCGCCGCGACATTCGATCGCGCGCTCGCCGCATTCGAAGCGATCGTCGGCGCGACGCAGGTCGCATCGTCGGCGGCGAGCCTCGCGCCTTATGCCGACCCTTTCGCGCCGGGCGCGCTCGCCGCGTCGTTCGTGCCGTCGGCGGCGCTGCTGCCCGCGAACGTCGACGAGATCCGCGCAATCCTGCGCGTCGCGAACGAATACCGCATTCCGCTATGGACGGTGTCGACGGGGCGCAACTTCGCGTATGGCGGCGCGGCGCCCCGGCTCGCGGGATCGGTGGTGCTCGACCTGCAACGGATGAACCGCATTCTCGCCGTCGACGAGCAGCTGGCGTATGCGCTCGTCGAGCCCGGCGTCAGTTACTTCGATCTGCACCACTACTTGCGCGAGCACCGCTACAGGCTGTGGGTCGATCCGCCCGCGGCGGGCTGGGGCAGCATCGTCGGCAATACGCTGGAGCGTGGCTTCGGCACGACCGCCTACGGCGATCACGCGGCGAGGCAATGCGGGATGGAGGTCGTGCTAGCGAATGGCGATGTCGTGCGCACCGGGATGGGCGGCATCGAGATCGGCACGTCGTGGCAGGCCTTCAAACACGGCTACGGACCGTCATTCGATCCGATGTTCATGCAGTCGAACTACGGCATCGTCACGAAGATGGGCGTCTGGCTGATGCCCGCGCCGAGCGCGTATCTGCTGGGCGAAATCCAGTTTCGGCGCGACGACGATCTGGAAGCCATTGTCGAGACGTTGAGGCCGCTGCGCCTCGACGGCACGATCGGCAATCATGCCGTCATCGAGGGCGCGTTGCGGCGCGCGGCGGGCCTCGGGCCGCGTTCGCAGTGGTATCGGGGCAAGGGCGTGATGCCGGAAAGCGCGATTGCGTCGATGACCGGCGCGCTGAAAATAGGCCGCTGGAACCTTCACTACGCGCTGTACGGCGAGCGCGACGTGATCGACGCGAAAGAGACGCTCGTGCGCCGCGCGTTCGGCCGCATTCAGGGTGCGCGGATGATGTCGAAGATCTACGACGGCAACGCGGAGCCCGAAGCGGGCGGCGATCGCAATCTGGCGGGCATTCCGGCGATGACGGCGTTCCGGATGCTCGACTGGTTGGGCGGTAGCGGCGCACATGTCGATTTTTCGCCCGTATGTCCGGCGACGGGGCGCGATGCGATGCGCCAGTACACGATGGCGAAGGCGCGCGCGAACGAATACGGCTTCGACTACTACGGCGGCTTCACGGCGGGCGAGCGGCATCTGCATCACATCGCGGCGGCGATCTTCGATCACAGCGACGCGCGGCAAAGCGAACAGGCGGCCGATCTGCTGCGCGCGTGGATGAGCGATGCACACGGTGCGGGCTATGGCGAGTACCGCTCGCATCTCGTCTACATGGATTTCGCGGCGGCGCGCTACAACTTCAACGATGGCGCGCTGCTGCGGCTGTCGGAGACGATCAAGGATGCGCTCGATCCCACGGGCATTCTGTCGCCTGGCAAGCAGGGCATCTGGCCGAAGGCGTTTCGCGACAGGCGCGGCTATACATGATGATCGCGCGTGCAGGAGAGGAAGGTAGAGTCGACATGGAACGTCGCACATTCATCGCGGCGGGCGCATGGCTATCGGCGACGGCGGTGTGGGGCGTGCCGTGGCTTCATGCCGATGGCCTGCTTGCCGATATCGCGCTGATCGATACGAGCTTGCCGGAATCCGCGGCCTTGTCGGCGCATGCGGCACGCGTGCGTCTGCCTGCTTTCGATATCAACGACGCGCCGGACGCTGATATTGCCGCGCTGTGGTACGAAACGCTTGCGCCGCGCGCGGCGCAGGCGGACGGGCGCCTCACGCTGATCGGCGTCACGCGCGCCGCCGATTTCTTCGTGCTCGCGCGCCTCGCGCTGCAACCGGGCGCTGCGCGCACGCAAGCACATGCCTCGATGCCTGCACAGAAGCAAAGCTCGGCCGTCGCCTTCGCGCTGACGACATGATCAGAACTTGTACTCCGGGTTCTTCGGATCGAACACCATGTCTTCGAAGATCTTCGGCGTGATCGTCACGAACACGATGCGCTCGAAGATCTGTCCATCGTTGCCATACGATTCGACCATTCTGAAATACGGATGCCGCAGATCGAGCCCGAGCACTTCCTTCTTCGCGTAGAACTCGGGCTGGCCCGTCGGTGTCTCGTACGTGAACGCGATGACGCGCACGCCTTCGAGCGTCTTCACTTCGATCTGCGCGGGATGCGTGATGCCGGCCTCGGCGAACTTTCTGCCTTCGTCGAGAAACTGCTGTGTGATGAATTCGGTGCCGAGATCGCGCACGCGGTGGTTCGACTGCGCGCGCGCCAGCGATCCGTCGATCGACGTCCACAGCGGCATGATGTTGAACAGGCCGCCGAGATGGCCGTACATCGCATCGCTGCGCCTGGACTCGTCGTAGATGATTTCCTGGCCCGAGTGCGGACCGCCCGGCAGCCACTTGCCATAGATGCGCAGCGGATCGCGCGTGAGTCGCACGAGCATGTGATCGGGCTTGCGCGGCCACACGCCGCGAATACGCTCCTGGCGCAGCATCGTGAACTCGTACGACGGATAGCCGTTCGGGCCTTCCTCGATATAGCGCGGCACGGTCAACGGGTCGAACGATTCGAACAGCGCGACGAGTTGCGCATCGTCCATCTGTTCGAGCGTGCCGCTCTGCGCGGCGCGGCGCAGCCATTTGACCTGCTGTTCGAGCGTGAGCTTCGCGACTTGCGCGGCGGCATCGTTTGCGATCGACGCGGTGCTCGGGGCGTTCGGCGCCAGTGCCGCCGCATTGTTCTGCGCGAAGGCCGCGCCCGCGATGCCCGCCATCAGCGCGCAGACGACATGGGCGGCGCGAAGCCGGGTCCAGCGCGAGCGTTTCTTCACAGACATCGGTTGATGCATGCATCGCTCCAAAAAGCGCGCACGGCTTCGTCGCCCCGGCTGCGCGCTCAGACGCGCAAGGGCATGCAAAGGCACGCATAGGCCGTCACGATGATTTCAGCTTCTCCCGCTCCTGATCGCGCAGCTCGCGCCGCAGGATCTTGCCCACATTCGTTTGCGGAAGCTCGTCGCGGAACTCGACGACCTTCGGCACCTTGTAGCCCGTCAGATTCTTGCGGCAGTGCGCGATCACCTGTTCCTCGGTGAGCGACGGATTGCGCCGCACGACGAACACCTTCACGCGCTCGCCCTGCGCGACATCGGGAATGCCGATCGCGGCCACTTCGCGCACGTCGGGATGCATCGCGATCACGTCCTCGATCTCGTTCGGATAGACGTTGAAACCCGACACGAGGATCATGTCCTTCTTGCGATCGATCAGCCGGATATAGCCGCGCGAATCCATCACGCCGATATCGCCCGTCGCCAGCCAGCCTTCGTCGTCGAGCACCTTCGCGGTCTCTTCGGGCCGGTTCCAGTAGCCCTTCATCACCTGCGGACCCTTCACGCACAGCTCGCCCGCCTCGCCGATATTCGCCCAGCTGCCGTCGTCCTTGCGAAAGCGCACTTGCGTCGACGGCGCGGGCAGGCCGATCGAGCCGTCGAATTCACGCATGTGCTTCAGATCCACCGGGTTCATCGATACGATCGGTGAGCATTCCGTGAGCCCATAGCCTTCGATGATCGGCCTGCCCGTCACCTCGCGAAAACGGTCGGCGACGGCTTTCTGCATCGCCATGCCGCCCGCCATCGCGAGCTTGAGCTTCGAGAAGTCGCGCTTGCGGAACTCCTCGTCGTCGAGGAACGCGTTGTAGAGCGTATTGACGGCCGTGATGCCCGTGAACGTCTCGTGACGCAGGATCTTCATCACGCGCTTCGTGTCGCGCGGATTCGCGATCAGGATGTTGCGCCCGCCGAGCCCCATGAAGATCATCGCGTTCACGGTCAGCGAATAGATGTGATAGAGCGGCAGCGGCGTGAGCACCGTTTCGATGTCGTCGGTGAGCTGGCTCTCGGCCCATACCTTCGCCTGCAGCAGATTCGCGACGACGTTGCGGTGCGTGAGCATCGCGCCCTTCGCGACGCCTGTCGTGCCGCCCGTGTATTGCAGGAACGCGAGGTCAGCGGGGGTTATCTGCATGGGCGTGAGCGCCCGGCCGTAGCCGATTGCGAGCGCATCGAGCAGTTGGACGGCTTGCGGCAGGTCGTACGCGGGCACGAGCTTCTTCACGTGCCTGAGCATGAAGTTGATCAGCTTGCCCTTCAGGTTCAGGCCGTTCTTCAGCAGATCGCCCAGGCCGGTGACGATCACGTGCTGCACGCGCGTGCCCGCGAGCGAATCCTGGACGGTCTTCGCGAAGTTCTCGAACACGACGATCGTCTGCGCGCCGCTGTCCTTCAATTGATGCGACAGCTCGCGCACCGTGTACAGCGGATTCACGTTGACGACGATCGCGCCCGCCTTCAGCACGCCGAAGAGCGCGATCGGATATTGGAACGTGTTCGGCAGCATGATCGCGACGCGCTCGCCAGGCTTCACGCCGATGCTCTGCAAGTACGAAGCGAATGCCGTCGCCTTGCGCGCGAGCTCCGCATACGTGAGGCTCTCGCCGACGCTCACATAGGCGACGCGCTCGCGAAAGCGCGTCGTGCAATCGTCGAAGAACTCGACGAGTGACGCATACTGCGACGCGTCGATTTCATGCGGCACCTCGGGCGAGTATGACGCGAACCAGATGCCGTCCGTGTTCGGCGCGGCATGGGCGGAGGAGGGCGCGGCAGGTGGCTGTGATGGCGATGGCGACTGCGACTGGGATTGCGACTGCGACCCGGACTGCGTTTGCGTCTGCGTCTGCGCGGAATGCGAAGCGGTGGGCTCGGTCATCGTGGCGTCTCCTGGGTCTCTCGGCGTCGTTGTTTGTTGGGTGGACATGAACCGTTCGGGTTGCCAAAGGCAGTCGGTCAAATCGGGAGCGCGATTCTACCGCTCCAGGATCGCGACGACGCCCTGGCCGCCCGCCGCGCAGATCGATATCAGACCGCGCGCGGTGCCCGCCGGCTTGTCGAGCCGCGCGAGCATCTTCGCGAGTCCCGCGACGATGCGCCCGCCCGTTGCGGCGAACGGGTGGCCCGTCGCGATCGATCCGCCGTTCACGTTCATTTTCTCGCGATCGATCGTGCCGAGCGCGCCCTCGAGTCCCAGTTGTGTGCGGCAGTACTCATCGTCCTGCCAGGCCGCGAGCGTGCACAGCACCTGCGCGGCGAACGCTTCGTGAATTTCGTAGAAATCGAAGTCCTGCAACGTCAGGCCCGCGCGCTTCAGCATGCGCGGCACCGCGTACGCAGGCGCCATCAGCAAGCCCTCCTTTTTGTCGAAGAAATCGACGGCGGCCGTCTCCGACCATGTCAGGTACGCAAGCACGGGCAGGCCACGCGCGGCCGCCCATTCTTCGCTCGCGAGCAGCACGGCCGATGCGCCGTCCGTCAGCGGCGTCGAGTTGCCCGCCGTCATCGTGCCCGCGTCGCGGTCGAACACGGGCTTGAGCGACGCCAGCTTTTCGAGCGTCAGATCGCTGCGCAGATTGTTGTCGCGCGCGAGTCCGCGATACGGCGTCATCAGGTCGTTCAGGAAGCCCCGCGCGTAGGCCTCGGTCAGCTTGCGATGGCTATCGTAGGCGAGCACGTCCTGTGCCTCGCGCGAAATGCTCCAGCGCTTGGCCATCCGTTCGCAATGCTCGCCCATCGACAGCCCCGTGCGCGGCTCGCTGTTGCGTGGCAGCAGTGGCTTGAAGAACATGCCGGGCCGCAGCTTCGTCAGCGCACCGACGCGTTGCGCCGCCGACCTGCCGCGATTCGCTTCGAGCAGGATCTTGCGCATCCGTTCGTTCACGCCGATGGGCGCATCGGAGGTCGTATCGACGCCGCCCGCAATGCCCGCGTCGATCTGCCCGAGCGCGATCTTGTTGGCGACGAGAATCGCCGCTTCCAGCCCCGTGCCGCACGCCTGCTGCACATCGTACGCGGGCGTTTCCTTCGCGAGCGTGGTCGACAGCACGGCTTCGCGCGTCAGGTTGAAGTCGCGTGAATGCTTGATGACGGCGCCCGCCGCGACTTCGCCGAGGCGCTCGCCGTGCAGGTTGTAGCGGTCGATCAGACCTTGCAACGTGAAAGTCAGCATGTCCTGGTTCGAGGCCGTCGCATACGCGGTGTTCGAGCGCGCGAACGGGATGCGGTTGCCACCCAGTATCGCGACGCGGCGCGCGGCGGGAAGCGGTCGTGACGGGTGAGGCATCGGGAAGCTCCGTGGTCGTGTCCGTCTGTGCGACGGATCAGGTCGGCATGAAACACCCGGCACCTGTTTCAGAACGAATCAGGCCGGGCGATGATTCCATCGTGATGGCGGATTGCGTGCGTGATCGGTTGCGTGAACGGCTGCGTAAGCAGATTGCGTGAACGGCTGCGTGATCGGTTGCGTAATCGCGTTGCGTGATCGCGTTGCGTAATCGGGCTGTGGGCGCGGGTCCCGCCGGGTCTGCGCCGCACGCCAGCCGCCTCATTGCAGATTCCACTGGAACCGGCCCCGCAGATGCGGCTTGCCGCTCTGCGGATCGCGCACTTCGAACTCGCGCATGGTCGGCGAGGGCGATGCCGTCCACAGCGACGCTTCACCGGGCAGCAGCATCGGCGCCCTGAATTCGCCCGCGAGCGTCGCGTCGGCGAGCCGCTTTGGCGGCTGCAGCGCGGCGGCCGTGCGCGCGAGCGTCCACATGCCGTGCGCGATCGCGCGCGGAAAGCCGAACGCTTTCGCGGACAGCATCGACAGGTGGATCGGGTTGTAATCGCCCGATGCGCGCGCGTAGTCGCGGCCCAGTTGCGCGGGCAACTGCCAGCGCGAGCTGCGCGAGAGCGCGCTGCCATCGCTTTCGAGCGGGCTCAGCGGATCGCCGTTCGCCGCGACGCCACGCTTCAGGTACACGCTGTCGCCGTCCCACACGGCTTCGCCGCGCCGGTAGATGCGCGTCTGCATCACGAACGCCTGGCCTTTGTCGTGGCGCAGTCGCGCGCCGAATTCGACTTCGACGCGCAGCGTGTCGTCGAACGCAAGCGGGCGGCGCATCCGCACGCTGTTCGCCAGGTGAACGATGCCGAGCGCGGGCCACGGAAACGCCGGGTCCGTCAGCAACAGCAGATGCAGCGGAAACGCGAGCAGATGCGGATACGTGAACGGAATGCCCTGCTCGGGAAAGAAGCCGCAGACGCGCGCGTAGCGTTCGATCGCGACGGAATCGAGCGTGACGGCAGGACGCACGAGCCGCAGCGCGGGCAGCTCCGTCGGCCGGTTGCGCTGGAAGCGCTTGGCCACGCCCGACAGCGCGCGCGCATACAGCTTCGCGGGCTTCGGCAGTTCGGGCAGGACGACCGTTTTCGGGCGCGGCGCGCCGAACATCGGGCTGGAGTCGAAGAGAGCCATGCCGTCACGCTCCTATCAGGCTTTGCCCGCACACGCGCACGATCTGGCCCGTGATGCCCGCCGAGCCCGGATGCGCGAGCCATGCGATCGTCTGCGCGACATCGACGGGCTGGCCGCCCTGGCTCATCGAGTTCATCCGGCGGCCGGCTTCGCGGATCGCGAGCGGCATCTTCGCCGTCATCTGCGTTTCGATGAAGCCGGGCGCGACGGCATTGATCGTGATGCGCCGTTTCGCCAGATGCGGCGCCATGCTCTGCACGCGTCCGATCACGCCCGCCTTCGACGCCGCGTAATTCGTCTGCCCGACGTTGCCCGCGATGCCGCCGATCGACGACACGCAGACGATGCGTCCGCCGTCGCGCAGCGTGCCCGCTTCGAGCAGCGCGTCGTCGATGCGCTCCTGCGCGGACAGATTGATGTCGATCACGTTGCGCCACGCCGGCTCGCTCATCTTCGCGATGGTCTTGTCCTTCGTGATGCCTGCGTTGTGCACGAACACATCGACGCCGAGCTCGTCCAGCGCCGCTGCGATCCGCGCGGGCGTTTCGGGCGCGGCGATGTCGAACGGCAGCGCCGTGCCGGAGATCTGGCGCATCGTGGCGTCGAGCGCGTCGGTGGCGGCGGGCACGTCGATGCCCGTCACGTGCGCGCCTTGCGCGGCGAGCACGTGCGCGATCGCCGCGCCGATGCCGCGCGCCGCGCCCGTCACGACGGCCCGCTGGCCCGCGAGCGGCCGGCTCCAGTCGAAATCGTCGCCGAGCGCGGAAGGCGCCGTGCCGATCCGCACGACCTGGCCCGACACATACGCCGAGCGCGGCGACAGGAAAAAGCGCAAGGTCGATTCGATGCCGCTCTGGATGCCGCTGTCGTTGCTGCTTTCAGCGCTGCTTTTGGCGCCATCCGCCACATAGACCAGATTCGACGTGATGCCGCGCCGCGCTTCCTTGCCGAGTGAGCGCGTCACGCCTTCGAGCGCGCGTTGCGCGGTCCATTGGCGCGGGCTCGCGCAGGCATCGGGCGGGCGGCCCAGCACGACGATCCGTCCGCACTTGTCGAGCGAGCGCAGCGCGTCGTGAAAGAACGCGTACAGGGTGTCGAGCTGCGCGCTGTCCGCGATGCCGCTCGCGTCGAACACGAGCGCCCGCACGCGCGCCTGTGAGCCCGCTGTGGGATCGGCGGGCTCGAAGCGGCCGGTCATCAGGCCGTGGCGGTTCGCGAGCGGGACCCACGCGCTCGCGCCCGCGTGCGCGACGCTCGTCATGCCGATACGCGCGATCACGCCGGCGAGCGCGTCGAGCAGTTGCGGCGACGGCCCCGCGCCGACGGCGACGATGCCGTCGAATTCGGGCGCATCGGCGCGATAGCGGCGCAGCACTTCGGGCTTCGGCAAACGGAGCGAGCGCGCGACCCGCGCGCCCAGCGGCGAATTGACGAAGTTCAGGTAGGAATCGTTCATCGCGTTGTTGGCTCCTGGCCTGACGGATGGCGTCAGTGTGCACGGTGCGCGTGACTTGCCGCAAGCGCGGCCGAATTGCGCATTCGTCGCGCGTTCGTCGCATGGCCATCGCACGACCATCGCGCGGCCATCGCAGACCATCGCACGGCCATCAGGAGGCCATCGACATGTCATCAAGAGACATCAGGCGGCCAGCTGCGTCGCCTTGTCGAGTGCGTCCTTGCGCCGCTGCAGATCGGCGAGCATGCCGAAGTCCGCGGGGAAATCGTCGACCTTCACGACCTCGGCGGCAAAGCGCGCGTAGTTGTCGAGCACCTTGCGCTCGTCTTCGTCGATGAAACCGCGCTGCTGCGCCGCTTCGTTCCAGTCCGCGAGATCGGCGAGGCTTTGCGGCAGCGGATCGATGCGGCCATGCCGGATCGCTTCGCGCAGGCGCTGCTCGATCTGCGCGACACGCGGCGCAAGCTCGCAAGCGAGTTCGCCATAACCGAGCGCGTCGACCTCGACATGCGGCACGTACGAGTCCGCGAGCAGCCGGTCGCGCGCGGCGCCGGGTGTCTGCATCAGCTCTGCGACGGCGCTGCCGAGCGCATCGGATGGCGCGCGATGCGGCAAGCCGAACGGGAACGCGAGCGCGCGCACGACGCCGGCGGCGAGTCGGTTCGGATAATTGCGCAACACGCCGTCGAGAGCCGTTTGCGCGCGATGCAGCGCGTCTTCGACGCCCCATTGCACGAGCGGCAGATCGCTCGCCTCGCGGCCTTCGTCTTCGAAACGCTTGAGCGTCGCGGAGATCAGATAGAGCTGCGACAGCACGTCGCCGAGCCGCGCCGAGATGCGCTCGCGCCGCTTCAGGTCGCCGCCGAGCACGAACATCGACACATCCGCGAGCAGCGCGAACGTCGTCGACAGGCGTGTCGCCGCGCGATAGTAGCCCGCGAGCGGTGGATGCGCGCGCTGCGGCTTCGCGATCAGCGCGCCGCCCGTCACGCTATCGACGAAACAGCGCACGATGTTCGAGAGCGTAAAGCCGATGTGTCCGAAGAGCGCTTCGTCGAAATCGCGCAGCGCCTTCGCGTGGTCCGCTTCATGGCCCGCTTCACGACCCGCTTCATTGCCCGCTTCATGACCCGCCTCGCGCGCCGCGGCCATTTCCTTGAGCACGTACGGGTGACAGCGAATCGCGCCCTGGCCGAAGATGATCAGGCAGCGCGTGAGGATGTTCGCGCCTTCGACGGTGATCGAGATGGGCACCTGCTGATACGCGCGCGCGAGGAAATTCGACGGGCCCATGCAGATGCCCTTGCCGCCGAGGACGTCCATGCCGTCGTCGATCACTTCGCGGTTGCGCTCGGTGATGTGGTACTTCGAGATCGCCGAGATCACCGACGGCTTCTCGCCGAGATCGACGGCCTGCGCGGACAGGCGGCGCGTGGCGTCCATCACGTACAGATTGCCGCCCATGCGCCCGAGCGCTTCCTGCACGCCTTCGAACCTGCCGACCGGCGTGCGGAACTGCCGCCGCACGGCCGCGTAAGCGCCGACCCCGCGCACCGCGACTTTCGACATGCCCACGTTCGACGACGGCAGCGAGATTGCGCGGCCCGCCGCGAGGCATTCCATCAACATGCGCCAGCCGTTGCCGACCTCAGCGCGTCCGCCGATCACCCAGTCGAGCGGGATGAACACGTCGTTGCCCCAGTTCGGGCCGTTCTGGAACACGGCGTTCAACGGCCAGTGGCGGCGCCCGATGTTCACGCCCGGATGGCTCGTCGGAATCAGCGCGCACGTGATGCCGGGTTCGTCTTCGCCGCCGAGCAGACGGTCGGGATCGAGCGCGCGAAACGCGAGGCCGAGCACCGTCGCGATGGGTCCGAGCGTGATGTAGCGCTTGCTCCACGTCACGCGAAAGCCGAGCGTCTCGCGTCCTTCGAACGTGCCGTTGCAGACGATGCCGACGTCGGGAATCGCCGCCGCGTCGGAGCCCGCGTAAGGGCTCGTCAGCGCGAAGCAGGGGATTTCGTCGCCGCGCGCGAGACGCGGCAGATAGTGGTTCTTCTGCGCATCGGTGCCGTATTGCAGCAGCAGTTCGGCGGGGCCGAGCGAGTTCGGCACCATCACCGACACGGCGGCCGCCGAGCAGCGCGAGGCGAGTTTCATGATGACCTGCGAATGCGCGTACGCGGAGTAGCCTTTGCCGCCGTATTGCGCCGGAATGATCATCCCGAGGAAGCCCTTGTCCTTGATGAACTGCCACGCCTGCGGCGACAGGTCCTGCCAGACGGCCGTCGTTTGCCAGTCGTTCGCGAGATCGCACAGCTGCTCGCACTCGTTGTCGAGAAACGCTTGCTCTTGCGCGGTGAGCTTTGCCGGACCGTAACCGAGCAGCGTGTCCCAGTGAGGGCGTCCTGAGAAGAGCGCCGCGTCCCACCAGACGGTGCCCGCTTCGATCGCGTCGCGCTCGGTCCGCGACATGTCCGGCAGGATCTTGCGGAAGACGCCGAGCACGCGCCGGCTCACCCACGCGCGGCGCAGCGGCCTGATCGTCAGCAGCAGCGCGGGAACGATCAACACGATCGCGAGGACGGTGGTCGTCAGTGTGCCTGCTGCGCTCGTCAGACGCGCGGCCGCGACCCACACGATCAGAAACGCGAGCCACCACGACGCGCGCGCCCGCACGTAGACGAGCGCCCCGGCAGCGACGATCAGCGCAACGATGAACCACGACATGACGACCCCTCCTGTTCAACGACACGAACCTGGCCGCGAGCGCGTCCCGCGATGCGCGGGAGGCTCGCGTGTTCTTCGAGTTGTTCTCGAGTTGTTCGATCCGCGGCGAGTGTGCCCGCCGTTATCTGCGGTTATCCGTTGCAGCCGGCGTGCCCGCGCGATTGCTTGCATGGTCGCGCGCGGCGTGCAGCTGCTTCGTCGGCCTTTTGTTTGGCCTTGGGGTCGGCCTTGGATTTGGCCATCCTTTCAGCCCGTGCAGCGCCGCGCGATAAAACCGCGCGCCACTCATGCACGCAAGCGATGATTCGCCGCGTCAACCGTGCGCGGCGAAGCGTGAGCCGGCATTGCATGCGTCCGCTTGCTCGCCGCTGCGCGCCGGCTCGACGTATGGTTGCGCGTCAGGCCTGGGTTCGGCGCGCATCGGCGGTTGCTGCGGCGTGCCGGGCGTCGGCAGCTGCGCCTGAACGGCGGCCGACGACGCGCTTTGCGCCGCGACATCCGCTTGCGCTTCGCGGACGGCATCGCAAGCGATGTCGGCGCTGCCCGCGTCGCCGAGGACGGATGCGAACGTTGCGAGCTGGCTCGCATCGGGCAACGGCGCTTTCAGCGCGGATACGATCAGCGATGCGAGCCGCGCGATCAGTTGCAGATCGTTCATCGACTTGCCTTGCGAGAACTCGGTGATGAGGTTGTCGGTATCCGCGCCCGCGAGCACGCCCGACAGCGCGCCGATCGCGAAGTGCAGACGCCAGCCGAGCTCCTCGCGCGGCAGATGCGGCAGCGCGCGCTGGAACGCATCGAAGAAGCGCTCGGATACCGACGCGTAATGCGCGCCCAGAAATTCGCGGATGAACGAAGAGGGATCGGTGTACGCGCGGCCGAGCAGCCGCAGGAACGCCTTGCCGCCGATCCGCGTATCGCGCGACACGCGCAGCGCCGGAATGAACATCGCGCCGAGCACGTGCTCACAGGTGAGGCGCGGGCCGAGCAGTGCGTCGAAGCGGTCGAGCAGCTTCAGGCGTTCCTGATTCAGCAGATCGAGACGCCGCGACAGCATCGCGTGCATCAGTGCTTCCTTGCTGCCGAAGTGATAGTTGACGGCGGCCAGATTGACCTCGGCCTTCGATGTGATCTGCCGCAACGACATCGCTTCGTAGCCGCATTCGATGAAGAGCGTTTCGGCTGCGTCGAGGATGCGCGATTTCGTGTCGCCGGTGGGCCGGCTCGTCGTGCGAGTTGCCATGTTGCATCTCCCTGTGTCGGCTTTTTTGCCGGCCGCAAACAATCGATTAAATTTTGATTTTGAAACGTACGTTTTTTTCAGGATAAAAATGGAGCTCGTGATCGGGCAAGAGATGAGTGTCGATGGACTCCTCTAAAAAGCGTCCGATCGCGCATCTCCTCGCAGATAACGCGGACAAAAAAGGCCGCTCCGATTCGAATCGGAGCGGCCTCGTGGTTGCTGCGTTGGCTGGGGCGCCGTGGCGCCCTTATGTGATGTCGTGTGCTGCCGTGTGTCGTTGCTGGTTTGTTTCGTCGCTGCGCGGTGCTCAGTGTACCGTCGCTGTGACCTGTTCGGCGGATTGTGTCATATCGATGCCGCGCCGTTCTCGGCTGAAGAGGATCAGCACCGCGATCACGACGGCGACGACGCCCGCGACCACGGCCATCGCCATCGCGTAGTTGTTGTTATTGCTGACGGCGAACGACGCCTGCATCGTCGCGTTGACGGAAGCGAGCAGGTTGCCGAGCTGATAGACGAGTCCGGGGAACGTTGCGCGGATTTCGTCGGGCGAGATTTCGTTCAGATGCACGGGAATCACGCCCCATGCGCCCTGCACGGAGATCTGCATCAGGAACGCGCCGGCCGCGAGCGCGATGGCCGTGCTCGAGAACGCCCACAGCGGCAGCACGGGCAGTGCGATCAGCGCGGCGATGAAGATGGCGCGGCGGCGGCCGATGCGCTCCGAGAACGCGCCGAACGCAAGACCGCCGACGATCGCGCCGATGTTCAGCGTGATCGTGATCAGCGACACCGTGTGCGGATCGAAGTGATGCTGCTCGCGCAGGAAGGTCGGATACAGGTCCTGCGTGCCGTGCGAGAAGAAGTTGAAGGCCGTCATCAGGATGATCGCGTAGATCGACAGCACCCAGTTGCGCTTGAGCGTGACGAGCAGGCCGGGACGCGCGTGCTTTTCCATCGCGACCCACGCGGGCGATTCCTTCACGTGCGCGCGCACGTACATGACGAGCAGCGCGGGCAGCACGCCGACGAAGAACATGCCGCGCCAGCCGATGTATTGATAGAGCACGCCGAACACGATCGACGCCAGCAGATAGCCGCTCGGATAGCCCGCTTGCAGCAGGCCCGATACGAAGCCGCGCGCTTTCGGGGGCACGGTCTCCATCGTCAGCGCGGAGCCGACGCCCCATTCGCCGCCCATCGCAATGCCGAAGAAGGCGCGCAGGACGAGCAGCGTCGTGAGATTCGGCGAGAAGCCCGACAGCAGTTCGAGCAGCGAGTAGCACGCGATGTTGACCATCAGGGTCGGGCGGCGGCCGAACTTGTCGGCAAGACGTCCGAAAATCAGCGCGCCGAGCGGGCGCATCGCCAGCGTGAGCGTAATGCCGAATGCGACTTCCGGGATTTTCGTATTAAATTCCGCCGCGATATCTTTCAGGATAAAGACCATCAGAAAGAAATCGAATGCGTCGAGGGTCCAGCCTAGATATGCAGCGATCGTGACGTTTCTCTGTTCCCGAGTCCAGCTCATTTCAGTTGTTCTCCTGTCGACCTGAGTAACGCTTTAACGCTTGCTCTGGTCTCATGTAACCTGGTTGCAGTCTCCAATATCCCGTGCCGCCCAATGCCGTTTAAAGGGCAATTGCACGGCACGCCGCGCCCCGTATGCGAAGGCTCGAAGCGAGTGTACGCCGACCATTAAGCGGCTGCATGTAACGACACCGCCTTGTCGGTGGTAATCGCGCGGAAATCGAACGCGGAAACGGGAATAATGTTTTGTAAATGTAATTAATGTAGTTGTTTTGATTAGTTATGGTTTTTGTTTTGTAATTGTCGGGAATGGCAAATGCGCGTTCACCGCTCTTGTGGTCCGCGACAAGCAGGGCAATCGGATCTGGTGCGGCGTGGCAGGACGCCACTCGATAAGAGACTGCAAGCACAAGAACCGCACAAACAAAAAAACCCGCAAGCTGCTATTCGCTTTGCAGGGGACATCTGTTTAGTTGTGAGAGCGCGGTATCCAAGAGAGGGCTCGGTCACACAAGCGCGACCGCGGCTGCTCTTGCAAGCGCAGTCTTTCGAGGCCTCGCGCAAAGCGCGCAGGCGCTTTGCTTTCTGGGCCAGAAATGAAAAAAGGCCGGCATTTGCCGACCTTTTTAAATACGTGGTGCCCAGGAGAGGACTCGAACCTCCACGGTGTTGCCACCGCTAGGACCTGAACCTAGTGCGTCTACCAATTCCGCCACCTGGGCACGTCTCAAGCTAGACCGCTATTTTAGCGAGAAGAATCTGCGTGTCAATCGGTATTTCGAAAAACACTTCATCTTTTCGCTGGTTGTTCGCGCATCAAATGACTCGATGCGACCCGGTGACCAACCGGCCTGCCACTTCCGCAGCGCACTACACGCGGTTCAGGAACCGCAGCACGACGCGCTGCTCTCACAACAATGAAAAACCGCCCGGAGGCGGCTTTCATTTGAATCTGGTGCCCAAGAGAGGACTCGAACCTCCACGGTGTTGCCACCGCTAGGACCTGAACCTAGTGCGTCTACCAATTTCGCCACCTGGGCAAGGTGCGTTTGAAGCAGAGAAAGAGATTATAGCGTGTCGACGAACCGTGTCAAGCGTTTCTCGAAAACGTGCGCGCGGCACGTGCGATGTGCGTGAACACGCCGCGCGCATGTCGCGCAATCGCCCGCCGGGCGGCGCGTGGCGGGCAAGACGGGTGTTAGAATCCCCGCAATAGAAAGCTGGCACGGCGCATGGGCCCGTCGCGCGCATGACGGGCTACTGGGGCCGCGCCGCCGTCTTCCATCAGAAAGAGCAGTCGCAGTCACGAGTGCAGTTGCAGTCAGATAGAGCAGCGTCATCACACCCGCCGACGTCCACGCAACGAGAACAATCATCGACAAGCCCTTGAGCAAATATCCGTATCCGATTCCAAGCCGCGAAGAAATCCTCGGCGTGCTGCGCACGAGTGAGGCGCCGCTTGCAGCGAACGACATCGCCGAAGCACTGTCGATCAAGCGCCAGGAGCGCGAAGGGTTCTTCAAGCGCCTCGCCGCGATGGAGCGCGATGGCCAGATCAGACTCGATCAGCGCGGGCATTATCAGCTGACCCATCCGTCGAACTTCGTCGCGGGCCGCGTGCAGGGCCATCGCGACGGCTACGGTTTTCTGATCCGCGACGACGGCCAGGACGATCTGTTCCTGCCGACGGGCGAAATGCAGAAGGTCATGCACAACGATCGCGTGCTCGCGCGCATCGTCGGCTATGACCGGCGCGGGCGGCCCGAAGGTCACATCGTCGAGGTGACGGACCGCGCGAACAAGCGCGTGATCGGGCGCCTGCTGAACGAGAACGGCGCGCTGATCGTCGTGCCCGAAGAGAAGCGCATCGGCCACGACATCCTGATCACACAGAACACGAAGAAGGCGAAGGTCGGACAGGTCGTGGTCGTCGAGCTGACCGACTTTCCGAGCCGCCATTCGCAGCCGCTCGGGCGCGTCGTCGAAGTGCTCGGCGACATCGACGATCCCGGCATGGAAATCGAAATCGCCGTGCGCAAGTACGGCGTGCCGCACGAGTTCGGCCAGGCCGCGCTCGACGATGCCGCGAAGCTGCCGGACGAAGTGCGTCCCGTCGACATCAGACATCGCGTCGATCTGCGCGACGTGCCGCTCGTCACGATCGACGGCGAAGACGCGCGCGACTTCGACGATGCCGTCTACTGCGAGCCGATCAAGGTCGGACGGGGCGATGGTTTTCGCCTGATCGTCGCGATCGCCGACGTGTCGCATTACGTGCTGCCCGACAGCGGTCTCGATGTCGATGCGATCGAGCGCAGTACGTCCGTGTATTTCCCGCGCCGCGTGATTCCGATGCTGCCGGAAAAGCTGTCCAACGGGCTCTGCTCGCTCAATCCGCAGGTGGACCGCTGCGTGCTCGTGTGCGACATGGTGATCACCGCGCGTGGCGAGATCAAGGCGTATCAGTTCTATCCCGGCGTGATGCATTCGGCCGCGCGTCTCACGTACACGGAAGTCGCCGCGATCCTCACCAACACGAAGGGTCCCGAAGCCACGCGCCGCGCCGCGCTGCTGCCGCAACTGCAGCACCTGTACGGCGTCTACAAGTCGCTGTTCGCCGCGCGCCAGAAGCGCGGCGCGATCGACTTCGACACGACGGAGACGTACATCGTCTGCAATGCGCAGGGCAAGATCGAGCAGATCGTGCCGCGTCATCGCAACGACGCGCACAAGCTGATCGAGGAATGCATGCTGGCCGCGAACGTCTGCGCGGCCGACTTCATGAAGCGTAACAAGCACCCGGGCCTGTATCGCGTGCACGCGGGTCCGACGGCGGAGCGCCTCGAAAACCTGCGCACGTTCCTGCGCGGCATGGGCCTCACGCTCGGCGGCGGCGACACGCCGCACGCGAGCGATTACGCCGCGCTGATGGCGCACATCCGCGACCGGCCCGACGCGCAGATGCTGCAGACGATGCTGCTGCGCTCGATGCAGCAGGCTGTGTACAGCCCGGACAACATCGGCCACTTCGGTCTCGCGTATGAGGCGTATGCGCACTTCACGAGCCCGATTCGACGCTATCCCGATCTGCTCACGCACCGCGCGATTTACGCGATCCTGCAGGGCCGCAAGTACGAGCCGAAGACACCGCATGGCGTCGAGCTGAACACGGCGCTGTCGCCGCGCGCCCGCGCGCTGCAGGCCGAAGACGAAAAGCGCGGCGGCCGCGGCCGTCCGAACACGGCAATCTGGGAAGAGCTCGGCTTGCACTGCTCGGCGAACGAGCGCCGCGCCGATGAGGCATCGCGCGATGTCGAAGCGTGGCTCAAGTGCTATTTCATGCGCGACAAGCTCGGCGAAGAATATGGCGGCATGGTGAGCGGCGTGACGTCGTTCGGCATCTTCGTGCAGCTCGATGCGCTCTTCATCGAAGGGCTCGTGCATGTGACGGAACTCGGCTCCGATTACTTCCAGTACGACGAGATCAAGAACGAACTGCGCGGCGAACGTACGGGCATTCGCTATCGTTTGTCGGATCGCGTGCGCGTGCAGGTGAGCCGCGTCGATCTCGACGCGCGCAAGATCGATTTCCGTCTCGTGCGCGATCTGCCTGTGAAGCCGCAAGCGCATCGCGCGACGTCGGCGGAGAAGGCAAACGATCTCGGCGGTCCGCGCATGCGTTCGATCGAACGCGCGGAGCCTGTCGATGGCGCGCGCCGCAAGAAGGCCGCGCCTGCGCAAACGGCGGCCGTGAAGGAAGCGCGCGCGGCGCGCAAGGCGGGCGCGTCGAAGAAGCGTCCGGCGTCGAAGTCGTCCGCGAAGCCTGCGCGCAAGAAACGTTGATTCTGTTGTAACGCCGCGCGCGTTTTCACTGCGCGCGGCGCCCGTTCTCATCGGGCGCGCCTCAAACGTTTTCGCCAGGCGCGCTCATTCAAAGGTTGTTTCAGTCATGTCACGTCTCAAGGTTCTCTACGGTTTTCACGCGGTGACGGCGCGCTTGCGTCACGATTCATCGACGGTCGAGGAAATCTTTTACGACCAGTCGCGCCGCGATCGCCGGATGAACGAGTTTCTCGCCGTGGCGAAAGAGGCGGGCGTGCGTCTGATCGCCGCCGACGAAACGCGCCTGTGGGGCCTCGCGCATACGGAGCGGCATCAGGGCGTCGTCGCGCGCGCGGGGGACCTGCCGCTCGCGCAGAATCTCGCGGAACTGCTCGACGGGATTCAGGGCTCGGCGTTGCTGCTGGTGCTCGACGGCGTTACCGATCCGCACAATCTCGGCGCGTGTCTGCGCGTCGCCGATGCGGCGGGCGCGCATGCCGTCATCGCGCCGCGCGATCGTGCCGTCGGGCTGAACGCGACGGCGGCGAAAGTCGCAAGCGGCGCGGCCGATACGGTGCCTTACATCACCGTCACAAATCTTGCGCGCGCATTGCGCGAGCTGAAGGATGCCGGCGTGTGGGTCGTCGGAACGGCGGGCGATGCGACGGCGTCGTTGTACGAGACGAAGCTCGATGGTCCCGTGGCGCTCGTGATGGGCGCTGAGGGCGAGGGCATGCGCAGGCTCTCGCGCGATACCTGCGATGAGGTGATGCACATTCCGATGGCAGGCTCGGTCGAGAGCCTGAACGTTTCCGTCGCTTCGGGCGTGTGCCTGTTCGAGGCCGTGCGGCAGAGGTCGGTGAAGAAGTAACCGTCACGATGCGAAGCCACGACCGAGGCCGTAGCGTTCGGATCTTATGAATCGACAAGCTGCTTTCCAGATCGAAGCCGTTCGCCGCGCGCTCTCCGTTGCGCTCGCAGTGCTGCTCACCGCTGCGTGCACGACGAACATCGTCGAGCGCGGCACCTACTATGCCGACACCTCTCGCCACGCGCAGTACGCCGATACCCGCATCCGCTTTCTCGTGATGCACTACACCGAAATCGACGAAGCGCAGTCGCTCGATGTCCTGACGAATGAGCAGGTCAGCGCGCACTACGTCGTGCCGGATCATCCGCGCGAGAAGAGCGGCGAGCCCATCGTCTGGCAGCTCGTGCCCGAGTCGCAGCGCGCATGGCACGCGGGCCTCAGCTACTGGCAGGGCACGACGGAACTGAACGCCGCGTCGATCGGCATCGAGAACGTGAACGTCGGCCCCATCGACACGCCGCAAGGCCGCACGTGGCAGCCGTATCCGCCCGGGCAGGTCGACGCGATGATCCGCCTCGCAAAGGACATTGTCACGCGCTATGGCATTCCGCCGACGCGTGTCGTCGGCCACAGCGATATCGCGCCGCAACGCAAGATCGATCCGGGTCCGCTCTTTCCGTGGAAGCAGCTGTACGACGCGGGCGTCGGCGCGTGGCCCGACGATGCGACGGTCGCGAAAGAACTCGCGGGCCGCGATCCGCATGCGAGCGCCGACGTGCGCGCGCTCCAGCAGAAGCTCGCGCGCTACGGCTACGAAGTGGCGACGGACGGCGTGCTCGACGACAAGACGCGCCGCGTCTTTGCCGCGTTCCAGATGCACTTTCGTCCCGCCGACTATTCGGGCGATCCGGACGCGCAAACCGATGCGATTGCGCAGGCCTTGCTCGACAAGTACATGCCGCAGGCGGCGTCAGAACCGGCTCAGTCGGCGCCATGAATGCACGTCGCGCGCGAAGGGCGCGCGACATCCGCGACGAGTCGTGAGCAATAAATCCGGCCTCGCGCGCCGACTCCGGTAAACTTGCGCTTTTCCGCCTGCCTTGGCATTTCCTCACCATGACTCAAGACGAACTCAAGCAACTGGTCGGCCAGGCTGCCGCCGACTATGTCCTCGCGAACGTACCGCAAGGCGCTGTGATCGGCGTCGGCACCGGCTCGACCGCGAACTGCTTCATCGACGCGCTGGCCGCGCACAAGTCGCGCTATCGCGGCGCCGTGTCCAGCTCGGTCGCGACCACGGCGCGCCTGCAATCGCACGGCATTCAGGTTTTCGATTTGAACGACGTCGAATCGCTGCCCGTGTACGTCGACGGCGCCGATGAAATCGATCACGGCGGCGCGATGATCAAGGGTGGCGGTGGCGCGCTCACGCGCGAAAAAATCGTCGCGTCGGTAGCGGAGAAATTCGTGTGCATCGCCGACGCGAGCAAGCGCGTCGATGTGCTCGGCCAGTTTCCGCTGCCCGTCGAAGTCGTGCCGATGGCGCGCACGGCGATCGGCCGCCGCATCACGGCGATGGGCGGCGTGCCCGTCGTGCGCGTGACGAAGGACGGCTCGCCCTATATCACCGACAACGGCAACGAGATCATCGACGTCAAGGGGCTGCGGATCAGCGATCCACGCGCGGTCGAAGCGCAGATCAACGCGTGGCCGGGCGTCGTCACGGTGGGCCTCTTCGCCGCGCGCGGCGCGGACCTGTGCCTGCTCGGCATGGAGAAGGGCGTCGAGACGATCGACTATTCGCAAGTCTGACCGGCCCGCACGAGTACGCACATGATGCGCGTGATGCGCATATGACACGCGCGCTGCCTCGCACTCCAGCGAGGCAGCGCCGCTTCAACGGTTTCACAAGTCAAACAGCAACGTCTCCGATCGCGCGAGACATCTGCCGCAAATACGCATCGAGGGAGAAATTCCGCTGCGCATCGGCGCGTCCTTGCGCCGCGAGTCGTTGCGCGAGCATCGGATCATCGCGCAATGCGGTCATTGCCGCGACGAGCTCATCGACATTGCCCGGCGCGACGAGCCATCCGTTCTCGCCGTGCGTGACGATCTCTTTCACGCCACCCGCCGCCGTCGCAATGACAGCGCGTTCCGCCATCATGCCTTCGACGATCACGCGTCCAAACGGCTCCGCTTCCGTCGACGTATGCACGATCACGTCCATCGCGCTCATCCACGCGGGCACGTCGTCGCAGAAGCCCGCGAAGTGCACGCGATCGGCGACGCCCAGCGCTTGCGCCTGGCGATGCAGTTCACGCTCGTATTCGTGCTCGCCAAAGAGCGCCGCGCCCGCCAGCACGAGATGCGCGCCGGGCAGCCGCGCGAGCGCCGCCAGCGCGACGTGCTGACCTTTCCACGGCGCGAGGCGCCCGAACAGGCCGGCAAGCCATGCGTCTTCCGGCAGACCGAGACGACGGCGCAGCGCCGCGCGGTCTTGCGCATCGGGCACAGCGAAGGCAGCCGCATCGATCCCGTTGTGCACGACGCGAACGGGGTAATCAGGACGTAGCGTCAATGAAACGAGTGCATCGGCCGATGCACGCGAGTTGGCGATCACATGATCGACGGCATGAAGCGCGAGCCAGCGCACGATCGTCAGTTGCATCCTGCCGAAGTGATCGCGCGACAGAATATCGTGCAGATACCAGACGACGGGACGCCCGTGCAACAGCTTGCCGAACGCGCCCAGCACGAGCGCTTTCTGCGAGTTGAGGAACACGAGATCGTACCGGCGAGCCTTGCGCGCGATCGACACCACCTGTCCGGCGATTGCAGGCAATGCGCCTAACCATGCGAAGCGGAGCGCATCGCGACGCACGCCGGAAATCCGCGCATTAGCGGACACATCGACGGATACGCCCGCGCTTTCCAGACGCTCGCGAAACGGGCCATCTGAAAGCAGCAACACGTTGCCACGCGAAGCCCAATGACGCGCGAGCGGCAGCAGTGCGAATTCGGCGCCACCGAGTTCGCCGCTCTGATCGATGAACAGCACAGTGGGTGGCTTGTTCTCGAAGGCCGCTTCTGCGTGTGGCGTTTCGACTTGCGCGATGCCTTGCGCAACGATGTCGCCGATGACGGCGGCGTGAGTCGGATCGGATGGAGTCATCTCGCAAGCGCAAACAGGTGGTGGCGTCATTATTTGCCGCGCTTCCCGGCGGCACTGTTGGACGACGCACGCAGGCGCCCATCAGTGCGGTGTGTCGTGGCCATGGATCGTGCGCGTGTCGTTTCGGACCATCGTCGTGCTGGTGCGTCGACGGCGTGATGGCCGTGTCGCAGAGCACGCTCTCGCAGCGCGAGGCATGATCTGCAAGTGAGGGAAGCGGCCGTGGTCGTCGTGATCTCGAGGCGACAACGACGAGCTTCAATAACCGATCGCAAAGCGGGCTGTGTGCCCGGCTGTCTGCCGCACTTCAATCGCTTTTCAACCGACCTTCAGACGCAGCCTGTCGGCCGCTTCGTGATCGAGCGGCTGGGGCTGCGCATGCGCGGCGACCGTTCGCATCACTTCGATCATGAACGCGCGCCGGAAGATCGCCGATGAAAATCGCTCGGCATTCGTGCGGCACGCCTGTGCGGTGATATCGACGTTATGCTGCTCGAAAAGCGAAATGGCCGCATGCATCGAAGTCACCGTCTGTTCATGGAAGTGCACGCCCGTCGGATACGGCTCGCCATACGGGATCACGGTTTCGAGCGCGCCACCCTTGCCGTACGCGATCACGGGTGTGCCGCATGCCTGTGCTTCGACGACGGCAATCCCGAAGTCTTCTTCGGCGGCGAATACGAACGCGCGGGCGCGCTGCATGTGATCGCGCAGCACGTCGAACGGCTGATAGCCCATGATCGTGATGTTGGGTTTCGCCTTCGCGCGAATCTCCGCCATCTGCGGGCCGTCGCCTATCACGACGAGGCGCCGCTCGGGCGTGGCCGCGAACGCTTCGACGATCAGGTCCATCCGCTTGTACGGCACCATCCGCGAAGCCGTCAGATAGAAATCGTCCTTGTTCGCGCGCATCTCGAACGCCTGCACGTCGACGGGCGGCGGCACCACGGCGGCCTCGCGGCGGTAGGCCTTCATGATCCGCCGCGCGACGAAGCGCGAATTGGCGATCAGCTGATCGACGCCGTTCGCGGTGCGCGCGTCCCAGTTGCGCAGCCGATGCAGCACCAGGCGGGCCGCCCACGAACGCGGGCCGCTCGTGAGATGCGCTTCACGCAGATATTGATGCTGCAGATCCCACGCGTAGCGGATCGGCGAATGCACGTAGCTCACATGGGTCTGATCGGGGCCGACCAGCACGCCCTTCGCGACGGCATAGGAACTGGTGATGACGAGGTCGTACGCGGTCAGATCGAACTGCTCGATCGCAAGCGGCATCAGCGGCAGATAGCCGCGATAGCGGCGTCGCGCGAAAGGCAGCTTCTGGACGAACGAGGTCTGCACGGACTTGCCGCGCACGACCGACCGGTCCTCCAGAAAATCGACCAGACTGAACAGGTCGGCGTCCGGGAAGCATTCGATGATCTGCTGCAGTACTTTTTCCGCACCGCCGGACACGACCAGCCAGTCGTGGACGATAGCCACTTTCATGATGGCGACTCCTCGCTGAGCGCAACATGATGCCTTTGAGAAAAAATAACCGGTTCCAGGTCGCGCGTAAGTGCGGGCGAGCACACATGACACGCTCGCGGCGCATGCGGATGCAAATGCGCAAAGTGCGTCCGCAACGAAACAGGCCGCGCATTTCGTCGGACGACGAGATGCGCGGCCTGTTTGCGGGAGACCCGAAAGGTCAGCTGACGCTAGTCCGCCTTGTGGCTGATATCGAGCGCCGTATACGTATATTTGTACTCGGTGCCGTCATAACGTCCGCTGTGCTTCGGCGGAATCGCGTTCATCACGCCACCGATCACATGCGCGCGTGCGCGGCGCAGCTTCTTCAGCGACATGCGGATGTCGCGCTCGGTATGCGCGCCCGAGCGGATCACAAGGACGGTGGCGCCCGCAACGTTCGAGATGATCGCCGCGTCGGCGGCTGCGAGCAGCGGCGGCGTATCGACGATCACGAGATCGA
The DNA here is from genome assembly GCF_009362735.1 of Paraburkholderia franconis. Taxonomy (GTDB): domain Bacteria; phylum Pseudomonadota; class Gammaproteobacteria; order Burkholderiales; family Burkholderiaceae; genus Paraburkholderia; species Paraburkholderia franconis. The sequence continues at coordinate 107,875 of NZ_WHNP01000023.1, forward strand.
ATTGCGCGGACAACAGATCGAGCACCTCGGCGAAGCGGTTCGACGTGAGGATTTCCGATGGATTCGGCGGATAGCCGCCCGCCGCGATGAAATGCAGACCGGACACGCCCGTTTCGCGCGTCGCGACTTTCAGATCGACCTGGCCCGTCAGCAGTTCCGTCAGTCCGCCGTTGGGCGAGCGTCCGAAGTAGTGTGCAAGACGTCCGCGCCGCAGGTCGGCGTCGATCAGCAGCACGCGCTTGCCGGACTCCGCGAAGAGCGTCGCGAGATTCGCGCACAGGAAGCTCTTGCCGTCCGATGGGGCAGGACTCGTGAACGCGACGATCCGGTTCGCGGCATCGATCAGACCGAATTGCAGCGACGCGCGCAAGCCGCGCAGGCCTTCGACGGAGATATCGAACGGATGCGTCTTCGACAGCAGCGTCCGCGTGGCCGCATACGGCGACGGAATAATGGTCTGCGTATTCACAGGCTCGCGAACGGGCGCGCCCGTTTTCAGCGCGAACGATCTCACGAGGCGCGTCAGTCCCGCCGGCAACTTGCGAGCATTGCCGCCCGGCAGCTTCGATGTCGTCGCTGAACCGGACAGCAGCATGCGGTCGCCGCGCAGCTGCTGCTGGCTCATCGCGATCGCGCCGAAAATCGGCAGCTGAAAGCGCCGCTCGACGAACTCGGGGTCGGCGATGCCCTGGAAGAACGTGCGGCGGCAGAACGCGAACAGAATGCCGGCGAGTATGCCCAGCACCGTGCCCGCCGAGATGATCAGCGCGGGGTTCGGACGCACGGGCGACGACGGCACCAGCGCTTCGTCGATGATATGCACGTTGCCCATGGTGCCCGCGCGCGTGATCGAAAGCTCCTGGATGCGGTTGAGCAGCAGCACGTAGATTTCTTCGGCAACCTTGGCGTCACGTTGCAGCGACATCGCTTCGCGCTCCGAGCCGGGCAGCGTCTTGAACTGATCCTCGAAGCGGCCGCGCTCGCGGGTCATCGCCGAGAGCTGCGCGTCGACGGTTTTGACTTCCGGGCTGTCTTCGGTGAAGCGCGTGAGCAGCTGCGCGCGTGCAATGCGCAACTGCGCGATCTGCTTCTCGTACTCGATGCCGCCCGACAGATAGATGCTCGCCTCCTGGGTCGGCTGGAACGAGCCGCTGCGGCGCTGGTATTCGGAAAGCGCCGTCTCTGCGCGCGTCACCTCTTCGCGCAGGCGCGGCATTTCGCTGTTGAGGAACGACAGCATGTGGCTCGCTTCTTCCTGCGCGCTTTCCTGCCGGTGCTTCAGGTAGGAAGCGGCGGCGGCGTTCGTGATCGCCGTGATCTGCCGCGGATCGGTGCCCATGTACGACAGCTGCACGATGCCCGTGTCGTGGCCTTTCTCGGTGACTTGCAGTCCGTTGGCGAGTCCCAGGACGGCGTCGAGCTGATTGAAGCGCATCACATGAAACTCGGTGTCCGGACGGGCGACGAGCTTCGTCACCTTCAGCGTGACGCCGTTGCCCTCGGCCTGCGTGCCGGCTCGACCCGTCAGCAGCGTAGCGCCGTTCGGATCGAGCAACTGATAGCGGCCGTCGCCGAGCGCGCGCACCGTCAGCATCGCGCCTTCCAGGCTCTTCGGAACCGAGAGCGAATCGACCGCGAACAGCTCGCCGCCCCACGCATACGAGCGCATGCCGAAGAGCGCATTGAGGGGATGCCCCGGCCGCGCGAACATCGACGTCAGCTTGCCGAGAATCGGTATCGTGTTCGGCCACGCGCTGAAGTTCAGCTTGAACTGCTCGACGACGGGCTCGACCACCGCGCGGCTTTTCATGATCTCGACTTCGGCCTCGGTGTGCATGCCGCCCGACGGCACGAGCGACGCCAGCTTCGAATTGCCGCCCGCATTGCCGCCGTTGCCGGAATCGACCTGCACGAGCGCATCGGCGGAATAGACGCGCACCTGGATGTGCGCGTAGAGCACCGAGCACGCGATCACCAGCGCCGCGATGCCGATGACCCACCAGATCTGCTCGATGATGATTCTCAGCAGATCGCGCATCACCGCATCTTCGTCGTTGCCCGACGGAGAGTCTTCCATCATGTCGTACGTACTCATTGTTTTCTCCATCGCGTCTCGACCATCAGCGAGCGAGTTCCTTCGTAAAGAAGAGCGTTTGCAGTGCCGGCGTGATCGTGTCGAGGATGCGGTTGAAGCGCGCGACGCTCGCAACCTGCACGTACACCACGTCCTTCGGCTGCAGCTGGAATTGCGTCATCAACATGATCGCGTCGACCTGTGTCATGTCGAGCCTGTACACATCGGGCGCCAGTGACCTGTCCGCGCCCGGTGACTTGTCCGCGCCCAGTGACTTGTCGACGCCGCGAATCACGTAGATCGAGCGGGGATCGGCGTTGCGCACATCGAGACTGTTGACGCCCGCGATCGCGTCGGCGAGCGTGAGCTTGCCGCGGTTCATCGGCAGCGAAGTGGGCCTGACGACTTCACCGAGCACGAACACGCGGCTGTTCGAGCGATCGGGGATGTCGACGAGGTCGCCGTCTTTCAGGATCACGTTCTGGTTCGGGTCGCCCGTTTCAAGCAACGAAGCGACGTCGACGCGATAGCGCACGCCGTTGCGCGTGATGCCTACGTCCTGCAGATCCGCGTCCGTCTGCGCGCCGCCTGCGCGATTGATCGCGTCGAGCACGGACAGCGGCAGGTCGGTGATCGATTCAGGCGTCGGATTCCGCACATTGCCCGTCACCTGCACGATCTGGCTATTGAAGCCCGACACGCGCACGTCGATCTGCGGATCGCGAATGGTCTTGCTGATCGCCTTCGTCAGGAGTTCCTGCACTTGCCGCGTCGTCTTGCCGAGTACCTTTACGCGGCCCGCGCGCGGGAAGAAGATCGTGCCGTCGCGCGCGACGCGCACGGCAAGGCCGCTTTCACCGCCCGTCGATGGCGAAAGCGCGGCTATCGTGCTGCCCTGGGGAGACGCCAGATTACCCGGCGTCGCGCCGCCCGCTGCTCCCTGCGGGATGGGCGGCAGGTTGACGCCGCCGCCCGTCAGTTCCGGATGGTCCCAGACGATGATGGTCAACTGGTCGTTGACTCCGATCTGGTAATCGTAAGTGGCTCGCTCCTCGGGCGTGAGGCACTTCAGCGGACAGACGGAAGGCTTCGCGGCCGCGCGCTCCTGAGCAAAGTAAGCGATATCGATCGGCGTGACCTCGTACTTCGGCGCCGCGTACTGCGGCTGCCGGCTGGTGTCGAGCCGGTCCGAGTCGAGAAACGGTCCGGGCGCGATCGCGCACGCACCCAACGACAGGCAGGTCAGCCCGGCGAGCAATATTCTGATGGTCATGATCGCAATTCCCCCGTATGTGCCAGCGTTCCGCTAACGGATGGCTTCGTGCCACGCGCGATGCATCGCACGCAGTCCGACCCACCATTTACGCAACGCAAGCGTGATGCTTTCGCCGCCCGCCGCGAGCGTCAGCGCGCGCACGAGACCGGGGTCCGCGCGATTGCCGATGAGCGTCACGTAGGCGACGAATGCCCAACGGCCGATCGACGACAGGTGCTCGCACATGATCAGCCGCAGGTTGAACGACGCGTTATAAAAAGCCGCGGCATTGAAAATGTGGCGCTGGTCCTCGTCGCCACGCACGGCCGGGTAATGCTCGACAAGCAGGTTCGGGTCGTAGACGAGCGTCCATCCGCGCCGGACTACTTCCAGACAGAAAGCCATTTCGCAATGCACCTGCGCGCCGTTGCCGCGCAGACGCTGATCGAAACGCACCGGGCCGATGGCATCGCGGCGAAACGCCATGTTCACGCCCTTGAGCACCTGCACGACGCGCGGTGCGCCGCAACCGATGTGATGATTGCCGATCGCGCGTCCATACCAGCGCACGAGACCGACCGCTTTTTTGTGTCCCGTGAGAACCGCATTGCGCTCGTGAACGATGTCCCGCCCGCCGATGCCGCCGAGCGTTCGATCGTTTGCGAACGCGGCATCGATACGCGCGACCCAGTCCGCGTGCGGCGCGGCATCGTCGTCGGTGAAGCAGACGATGTCGCCCGTTGCGGATTCGATGCCGAGGTTATAGGCGGCGACGACGCCCGCGATCGTGACGTGCGCGACCTGCACGCGAATGCCGCGATGCGTGTCGGCATGGCGCGCGAGCCATTCGAGCGTAGGGCGATCGTCGGCGCGCGCGATCACCACGACCTGATCGGGCCGCCTCGTCTGCGCATCGAGCGCGGCGAGGCAGCGTGCGAGATCGCCTACGCGTCGATACGTCGGCACGACCACAGAGACTTTCACGTTGAACCCCGTACCTTCTTTCAATAAGCGTTGTGGCCCACAAAGCCCTTGAATATCGTCATCAGCACGATGCGCATGTCGAACCAGAACGACCAGTTGTGGATATAGAAGAGGTCGAACTTCACGCGCGCTTCCATTTTTTCGATCTTGCTGGTACTGCCGCGATAGCCGTTCACCTGCGCCCATCCGGTGATGCCCGGCTTGATGCGATACCGGTACATGTAGCCGTACACCAGATCCTTGTAGAGGTCATCGTGTTCGAGTGCATGCGGGCGCGGCCCGACAACCGACATTTGCCCGAGCAGCACGTTCAAGAATTGCGGCAGCTCATCCATGCTCGTGCGCCGCATGAACGCGCCGATCCTCGTCACGCGCGCATCGAATCGCGCTGCCTGCGTCAGTTGTCCATGCGATTCGTGATGCACGGTCATCGAACGGAACTTGTAGATCGAAAACGGTCGTCCGTCGATGCCCTTGCGCTCCTGGGTGAAGAACACCGGCCCCGGCGAACTGAGCCGCACGGCAAGCGCGAGGATCGCGAAGACGGGAGCCAGCGCGACCAGCACGACGAGCGCGAACAGGCGGTCGAATATCAGCTTCGGCCACATCTGGATCGACGAGACGGGCGTTGCATCGAGGTTGATCGTGGGCAGCCCGGCCACGCTGACGATCTCGTGATTGAACAGCGACAGGCTGCGCACGTCGGGCACGAAGCGCAGGTTCACGAAGTCGTGCTGGAACGTCCGGCGAAACCGATAGATCACATGCTCATCGGAAAGCGGCAACGCGAGCCACACCTCGTTGATGTGCTCGTCGCGGACCTTCTTCGCGAACTCGTCGAGGTCGCGCAGCATCGGCAATCGCCCTGCGCGCGCCCGCTCGCCCGTGTCGAGGACGTCGCCCATATCGGCGCTGGTGTCGAACAGGCACACCGGCTTGAAGCCCGCCTGCGGCGCGCGCTCGAGGCGCGCCATCAGCGTGCGGGTAAAGCCAGGCGCACCAACGAGCGCGACCGTGCGAAAGTTCAGTCCGCGCCGGCGCATCATCCGCAATCCCAGATGCGCGGCGAACTTCGTCGCGAGAATCATCGTCCCGGAGACCACCGTCGCATACCCAAACCAGAGGCGCGACACGGTGTCCATCCGATGCAGCGTGAAGACGAGGACGAGCCCGAGCGCGACCGCGACGAGCCATGCTATCGCGACGCGCCCGAGCATCACGGCGAGCGGCTTTCCGCGCCACGTTTCGTAGATGCCGAACGTGGGAAAGAGCAGCAGCACCAGCACGCAATTGAACGCGATCAGCAGCTTCTCGTTATCCGCGAGTTCGTACGAAGCGGGAAACCGTGCCCAATGGGCGATGAGCGCGCCTGCAATCACGAAGATCGCGTCGAGGCAACGCGCAACGTTCCTGAACATAATGGAGCCTTAGCTCACACGGTTTCCGCTTGATGCAGGCGCGGCAGCAGACGGTCGAATTCGCGTTTCACGAGGCCATAGCATTCGCATGCGCGGGCTTCGAGACCTTTGCGGTCCAGCACGCGGATATGGCCGCGGCTGTGATGGATCAGGCCGTCGTTGTGCAGCTTGCCCGCCGCTTCCGTGATGCCTTCGCGGCGCACGCCGAGCATGTCGGCGATCAGTTGCTGCGTGACGGAAAGATCATCCGATGCGACGCGATCGACCTCGATCAGCAGCCACCGGCAAAGCTGCTTGCTCAGCGAATGATGGCGGTTGCAGGCGGCCGTCTGCGCGACCTGCGTGAGCAGCGCATGCATGTAGAGCAGCATCAGGCGGCGCAGGAAGTCCGAGCGCGCGAAGTGCTGGCGCAGCGCTTGTGCCGACATCCGGTACGCGAATCCCGAGCACTGCACCTGCACGCGGTTCGGCATCGTCTCGCCGCCCGTGAGCACGGGCACGCCCGTCATGCCTTCGCGGCCTACCGCGGCGATCTCGACCGAGCCGCCGTCTTCCATCGTCGACAGCATCGAAATGATCGCCGTGGTGGGGAAGTAGACGTGATGAATCCGTTGGCCGGAATCGCACAGCAGTTGTTCCGTGCGCAGATGAACGAGTTCGAGGTGAGGGGCAATGGCCTGCCACTCGTGGGAGGGCAATGCGCCGAGCAAGTGGTTGCCGTGCAGGTCGGATTGAAGCGTAAGCATGATCGGTCCTCGCAAGAAGCCGCGCGCTGCACGACTCCCTTATTTTTTAACCCGGTGCTGTGCTTCTTTTTGGCTTGCCGCCTGGCTTGCGGCAAGAAGCGTACAGACCGGCCCCGTCAAACCATTCGCGAATGCGCCCGTTCAAGTTCTGTCATTCACGCTGGTGATCACTGCGCCGGGTATTTAGCGAGGACTGTGCCAATTGACCTGAAAACAAGCACTGATGCGGCGCAGCGACGCACATAATGAAACCCAACGCCGCAAAACGTATCGTTTTGTTTCAGATTTGCACAATGCCATTTTTCAGGAGATTTGAGAAACGGCATTAACTTGTGAATCGTAAGTCACTGATTCATCAGGAAGTGCGAATATCGTCGCAGGCGTTCGAGTAATACGTTCATGCCTGAAAGCCCTTTAATAAGTGATTTCCGGATAGAACGCGTTTTGATTCAGATGTGTTCCGTTCCTTTTGTGTGCTGGCGCACGGATTGCGATTTTGATCAAAAGCCTCGTTTTTAAAGGCGCGAATGTGTCGGACAAAAGCCAACGCCCGCTGCGCAAGTGTCGGCGTGGGGCGCCATTACTTCAGTCAAAAGGATTGCGATGATTATCGCCGCGGGACGAAAACGTTTAGCGGTAATAGACGGCGGCCGTTGCGTTGATCGCGCGAACTTCTCCATCGGGTGTCCGGGTTGTATCACTTGCGTGCAATGGGATCAGCGGAACCTTCACGGGCCGGCCGGGCGCGAGATGAAACCCGTCGCGTCGCGCACGAAAGTGCGAATCGGCGATATGGACGAAGCGCGCGAAGCGGCGCGTTTCGATCACGAGCTGCCAGCCATCGGACGAGGCCTCGGGCGTCGCCGTGAGGCCGAGGTCGTGGCGCTCGAGCGCGGTGCGCTCCGGCAGATGGAAGGCCTCGGACAGCACCGCGCCGCTCGCGGCATCGCGCAGCGTCGCGATGGTCACGTCATGTGCGCGCGGGCCGAAGCGGTACGCGTGCGTGAAATCGAAGAACTGGCCGAGCAGATCGGCTGCGGCGATGCGCTCGGTGCGGCGCGCAGCCAGCTCGAGCGCGCGGCTCGCGTGTGCGACGCTGACTGCGCCATCGCGCAGGCAAACGATGTCGAGCTGAACGCCGAGCGTCTGATTCGTCTCATTGATGAGGTGCACGTCGAGGCCGTTCAGCCCTTCGTCGGTGATGACGGCCTGCACGGGCTGCAGCACGCCCGCGAGCGCATGCCACGCGCTTTTCGGGCGGCCCGTCGCATCGATCACGCCCCAGCCCGCGCCTGCCCGAAGGTCCTGCAGCTGCCACACGAGCGCGCCGCCGCACGGCGAGCCCGCGCGGCGCCATTCGCCGAATACGTCGGTGAAAAGGTCGGCGACGACGGCACGCGACAGATCGAGATAATGCTGCGGGTCTTCGTAGCGCAGCCGTGACGGTTGCACGCCGTAGAGCGTGCGCAGGTAGTGATCGCGCACGTCGTCGAAATCCCAGCCGGCGCCGGGGTCGCGCGGCACCGCATTCTTCCAGCACGGATCATGCGTGTGGATCGTGCCGAGCGCATCGTGCAGCGTCGCGTCATCGGGGACGTTCGCGAAGGCGAGGCACTCGGCCGCGAAGCGCACCTGCGCGCGGCGCGCGTCGTCGAGCGGGCGCTGATAGGCGCCGACGCCGTAGTAATGGGTGATGCCCGTGCGCGTCGCGAAGGGCCAGGCGCCGCCCGTCGGCGAATGCGCGACGTAGGGCACGTCGGGCCGCTCGCTCGCGACGATGGCGGGCAGCCGTTCGGTGAATAGCGGCTGCGCGCGCTGCGCGGTCGGCAGGCCGAACATCGCGGCCTGCTGGTCGATCTCGCTGCCGCCGCACAGCACCGCGAGCGACGCGACATGCCGCGTACGCGCGAGAAACTGCGTGGCTTCGCGCGCGACCGTTGCGGCAAACGCATCGTCGTTCGGATAGTCGAAGTTCGCGAACGGGAAGTCCTGCCAGATCAGGATGCCGTGCTCGTCGGCGAGACGGTAGAACGCGTCGGACTCGAACACCATCGTGCCGCCCACGCGCAGCATGTTCATTCCCGCATCGCGCACGAGTGCGAAGGCCTGTGCGAGCTGTTGCGGCGAGCCGGCGAGCGTGACGAGGTCGGCGCTCGTCCAGCACGCGCCGCGGCAAAACACGGGCACGCCGTTGACCTTCAGCGCGAAGCCTTCGCCATCGTCGCCGCGCGTGACATCGATCGTGCGAAAGCCGACGCGGCCCAGTTCGATCTGCATACCGGTCTGAATACCGGTCCGCGTATCGGTCCGCGTACCGGTTCGCGTACCGGTCTGCATGTTGCCGATGCGCACGGCAAGCTCATGCAGCGTCGGCGTGCCATGCGTGTGCGGCCACCATCGCTCGACCTTCGGAATGCGCAGCGAGCCCGTCAGCGTGCGTTTTGACGCGTCCGCCGGCGTATCCGCGTTCGGATGGCCGGCGTACCATTGCAAAGGGGCTTCCCAAGCGCCTTCGACGCTCGCGCATATCAGCGACGCGTGCCCCTCGATCGCATCGCTCGCCTGCGGGTGCACGAACGTGAGCGCCAGCGTGACGATGCCGTCGTCGCCGTCGAGCCGGGTCTTCACGTCGACGCGATCGATGGCGAGCGGCGCGCTGCCGAGCAATTCGATCGCGCGCCACGGGCCGACGGGCTGCACCTGGGGGCACCAGCCCGGCATGTAGCCGAGCAGCGTGGTGCGCACATTGCGCAGCGTCGGCGGCGTGACGAGACGCGGCCGCCAGCGCGCACGCGAGCGGCGCGCGCCGAGCGCGGACGCAAGCGAGCGGAAGCACAACGCGAGCGTCGCGTCCTCGTGCAGCTCGAACGCGATGTCGTGCGTGACGAACATCGAATCCGACGTGAGCAGCCGTTCGCCGTCGAGCCAGACTTCGGCGAGCGTCGCGAGTCCGTGCAGGCGCAGGCGCTGCGCGCCCCGGCCCGCGAGCCGCAGACGATACCAGTGGTCGTCGAATGCGAACGCGGGCGCGCGCTCGATATCGAGCAGGCCCGCCGCGCGCCATGCCGATGCGACCGTGCCGGGTACCTGCGCGGGCAGCCAGCCGGCCTCGGGCAGATCGGCGGGTGTCGCGCATGCGCCGGGCTTCGTCGTCACGCATTGCCAGCCGTGCGTGAGCGGCCGCGGCCAGCAGGATGCACGAAGGGCGTCGCCCGTGCAGGTTGAGGTGGTGGAAGCGGTGCTCGTACATTGCGGCACGAGCGCCAGGAGGTCGTTTGGCAAGGCGCGCACAGCGTGTTCCGTTGAGGCGGCGAACGCGCCCGCCGAGGCGCGTTCGCCGCGGCAGCCGCTACAGCGTCAGCGACGCAAGCGGCGGGATGGTCCGCTCGTAGGCGGCTTCGAGCACGTCGAAGCAGTCGTCGCAGGTGTCGCGCCGGCCCCGCGCCATCGCGCGCACGAGACGGAACTGCATCACCATTGCTTCCGATGCGATTCTTTGCGCGGACGCCGCAATCGGCTGTGGAATCCCAAAGCCTTGCGCCGACAGCCAGATCACATACTTCGACAGAAACTCGAAATTCGCGCCGAGCTGCCGCATCAGGTTGAACGAATACGGATGGAAAAAGGGCTCGCCGCGCTCGAGGAGCATGTCGAGATGCGCGGGGAAGGCCTTGCGCCATTCGCTGACGGGATTGCGCAGCGGCCTGCGCGCCAGGTGCGCGCGCAGCAGTTCCGCCGATGCATGCGCGAGCGCCACGCCTTCCAGCGCGGGCCGCGCCTGCTTGGCGAACTCGACATACGGAAACAGATACTCGGGCTGTCCCTCGAACTGCGGCAGCTTGCGGAACACGCCGTCGTAGTCCTCGCCGTCGAGCGTGTGATAGCCCGTGTTGTGGAAGTAGCCGAGCCGGCGCGCGGCGGGATCGATATGGTCGATGCCGACCGTCGTCTTCGGATGCTCGCGGCGATACGACGTGGCGCGCGTATTCGGCAGGTAATAGCCGTCGACTTCGACGAGCACCGTATGTCCCCGCTGAGTCTGCGCGAACACGCGGTCTTCGAGCGAATCGTAGATGGCCAGCTCCTGCACCTGCGTGCCGTACAGGCGCTCGATGTCTTCGAGCGGAAACTTGAAGAACGTGAACTGGTCGCCTTCGAAGTCCTGCGTCACCGTGAACGCGAACGCGGCGCGCGGATCGAGGCCGAAGCCGTGCAGCAGCTCGATCCACAGGTCGATGTAGCAGTTCGTTTCCTGCCATACGCGCTCGCCCTGATGCAGCGGATGCGACGCGTGGCTGCGCATCGGCCGAGGCGCGTCGGCGGCGCCCGTTGCGGCGCCCCCGGCAATGGCCGTCAGAGCGGACGTGACGGGCGGAATCATGCGCCCGCTCCCGCAAGACCCTGCTCGATGCGCGCCTTCGTATCGCCCCACAGCAGCGCGCGCACGTCGTCGGGCCATGTGTTCACGTCGAGCCCGTGATGGCGGAAGAGGGCGAGCGTGATGCGCTCCATGCCGAAGCCCACGCATCCCGTATGCGCGACCGAGCCGTCTTCGCATTCGATCTTCCAGATCGCGCCGAAGTGGTCCATGTGATAGTTGAACGACAGGCAGGCCGTCTTGCTGTCGGGATTCGCGACGGGAATCAGCAGCTCGAACTTCAACGCCTGCGCGCGCTGGCTGTCGGCGATGATCTTGCCGCCGCGTCCGAAGAACGGATCGTTGGCGAGGTCGACGTCGACGGGCAACTGGAGCAGCGAAACCAGCAGCGAGCCTCGCTCGACCCACATCTGGCGGAACGCCATCACCTGTTGCGCGTTGCCGAGGCGCACGTACTCGCGCTGGCGGAACATCTGCATGCGCGCGGGATCGAGCGACGGCTCATGTCGAAAGCAGTACGACAGCACGTCGATCGTGCGGCCGTCGGCGGGCAGCGGGCCGCGCCGCGCCATCACGGGATAGATCGGATAGCACGCGGCGGGCGTCAGCACGACGCGCGTCGGCTTTTGCTGCGACATCCATTCGGTGTCGCGGTCGTCGCTGCTTTCCTTCATCGCGTCGTCGAGACAGCGCAACAGGCGCTGCTGGCCCGCTTCCGTGCCGCAGAACGAATGGATCGTGCCGGCCAGATTCGGAAAGCTCTTCAGATACTCGCTGTCTTCGAAGTCCGTGCGGCGCATCGCGGGCGGAAAGCGCAGCACTTCGGGGTCCTGATCGGCGCCCAGATGCGTGATCGCCGCATTCAACCGCTCGACGACATCTTCGAACACCTGGCTGCGGCCATACAGGCCGTTTTCGCCCGTGTCGATCAGAATGCCCTTCGCGAGAAGGCGCTCACGAAGCGTCGGGTCCGCGCCCGCGGCCTGCGCATCGGATGCGGCGAGCGCGGCCGTATCGGTCATCGTGTTCATTTCAGGCTCTCCCCGGCGCGGCGGGACGCTGCGCCAGCAACAGGCTCGCCGTGTTCATCGCGATGCGGTCGTTGTTGATCATCAGCGGCGCGGAATGCAGGTCGCGCAGATGCCGCCCGACGCTGTACTCGGTGCCGTTCTTGTAGCCCGCCATGCCGCAGATCAGCAGCACTTCCTGCACGACCTGAAGGGCCGTCGTCGAGATGCTGGTTTTGAGCGTGTTCATGTCGGACGCGAAGCCGAGCATCGCGGACAGCGGCGCATCCGCCTGGCAGGCGCCGAGCTTCGCCTGATGCGCGGCGCGCGCGGCGTCGAGCGCAACCGAGAGGCGCGCCTGCATCATCTGCAGCAGCCCGACGGCTTGCGCGAGACGTATGCCCGACGGCGGCACGAAACCAGGCTTGCCGCGCGTCTGCGCGCGGAAGAATGCCTTCGCGCGGTTCACGGCGTCGGCGGCGATGCCTGTCCACACGGAGGCCCACAGCGTGTGCGAGACGGGCAGCATCGTCTGGTCGGCGATGATGGCGAAGGGCGTCGGCAGAATCTGTCCGGCGATGCCCGTGGCGACGAGCCGGAAGCCCTCGCTGCAGGTGCCGCGCATGCCCATCGAGTCCCAGCTGCCGCGCTTTTCGAGCTGCGTTTCGTCGCGCAGCGTGACGATCATGACCTGATCCGATGGCGCCGATTCCGCGGTGCGCCGCGCCGTCACGAGAATGACGTCGGCCTGTGCGCCATACGAGATGGTGGGCGCGAGCTTCTCGATGCGGAACATGTCGCCATCGATTTCGACGGCGCACGCGCTCGTGCGCAGATTGCCGCCGATCGTCTCTTCCGACGTCGCGGAAGCGAGCAGCCACTGCTTTTCGGCGAGCTGCGCGAGCAGATCGCGGTGCCACGCCGACCCGCTGCCGTGTTCCTCGATGCACGCGACCTGGATCTGATGCATCGCGTAGATCATCCCCGTCGACGCACAGCCTTGCGCGAGGATTTCGCAGATCGCGGCCACGTCGGCGAGCGACAGCCCGGCGCCGCCGAAGCGCGCGGGCACCATCGCGGACAGCAGACGTTCGCGCCGGAGCACGTCGAATGCCTCGACGGGAAAGCGCGCTTCGCTATCGACCGAGTCGGCATGCTGCGCCGCGATTTGCGCGGCGCGCTGCGCGGCCGCGCGCCAGGCCGGTTCCGGTTCGATCGCGACGAGCGCGGCCCCTTCGGGTGCCTGGGACGCTTCGGACGCGATGGACGCAGCGGCGGATTCTGCCTGCATCAGCGGCGCGTTCATGCTGCCGCCTTTGCCAGTTGCAGTTCGGTGACGGCAGCCGCCAGTGAATCGATGCTGGAAAAGAGACGGCGCGTCAGCATGCGGTCCGGAATCTCGATGCCGAATTCGTCTTCGATCGCGAGCATCAGGTGCACGGTAGCGAGCGACGAGAGGCCTGCAGCATAGAGGTCTGCGTCGTCGGCAAGCGTGTCGGCGGGTACATCGAGCCGTGCCGATTCGGAAAGAATGCGTCGCAGTGCTGTTTTCATGAACGGAGCCCCTCAGAGTGTTTTGGCGAGAGCGGGTTGCTTCGAGTCCGGCGACGCGTGCGCGCTTGCATGCACGAGTGACACCTGGTCAGCGAGGGTCGTGCACGGGACGGACCAGTGCGCCGGTTGTCCGTATTTAACGGATTGCGACGCAGCAACGTCGGTGCGCTGGCGCACGGAAACACAAGGGTCCGGGAGCGTACTGTGTCGTCGTGGCAACGGGCTTGACGGCCGCCCGAAACGTTCTGGGGAAACGTAATGATGAACTGGAAAACACTCGAGTTCGAACAGTTCACTGCGCGCGAACTTTATCTGGTCATGCGCGCGCGCAGCGCAGTGTTCGTCGTCGAGCAGGCGCATGTCTGTCTCGATGCGGACGGCCATGACGAGAAGGCCTTGCATGTGTTCGCAGTGGACGACATGTCGCGTCCGATGCCCGTGCTCGCGTATGCGCGTCTGCGTCCGGGCGACGACGAAGACCCCGAAGTGGTGATCGACAAGATCATGACGAGCCCGAGGCGGCGCGGCGACGGCACGGCCGAGATGCTCATCGAGCGCGCGCTGCAGGCCGTTGCGCAGCGCTGGCCGGGGCGTCCCGTGCGGGTGACGGCGCCCGAGGGGCTCAAGAGCTTTTACGAGCAGTTCGGCTTCAGAAAGACAGAAGGGCCGTTCCTCGAGCACGGCGCGCCTTATATCGGCCTGTCCTGCAGCCATCGTCACAATAAGACGCAATCGGGCGACGCCCGCCGCGCGCGGCATGGCCTTGCGTTCGGCGGCACGTTCGAGCTGCTGTAATGGCGATGACGCCACCGCCGACGCGCCGCGCGCCCGGCGTGCCGCGCGAGGCGCCGCGTTCCCTGCAAAGGCGGGCGCGCGCGCGCGTTCGCGCGACGCGCAAGACGGTGCTGGTGCCGATCGGTTTGTTTGTGCTCAGCATCGTGCTGATCGCCGTGCATCTGGCGCGGCCCGTCGAGTTTCTGTTCCCGCTTGGCTCGCTGGTGATTGCGTGTTGGCTGTATCGCAAGTCGCCGCCTCATTACGTGGGATTTGTCTGCTGGCTGTTTTTTCTTTCGCCGTGGCTGCGGCGCCTCGCCGATTTCGTCAACGGCTCGTTCAACGACAAGAGCATGATCATGATGGCGCCGATGCTCGCCGTGGCGCTTTGCGGCCTGTCGCTGATCACGAGCGCGAATACGCTCGGCCAGCGCCGCAACGCGCCGTTGATCCTGATCGTGGTCGGGCTCACGTACGGTTTCATTGTCGGCGTCGCGCAGACGGGCTTCGGGCCCGCCGTCTACACGCTGGTCAACTGGCTGTTTCCGCCGCTGGTGGCGTTCTATCTCAACGTCACCTGGCAGCATTACCCGGACTATCAGCGCGTGCTGCTCAGAACGGCCGTCTATGGCGGACTCGTGATGGGCGTCTACGGCGTGATCCAGTACATCTTCGTGCCGCCGTGGGACGTGTTCTGGATCATTGCGGTCAAGATAACCTCGTTCGGCAAACCCGTGCCTTACGGCTTGCGGGTATGGAGCACGATGAATTCGCCAGGCCCGTTCGCCGTCACGATCATGTACCTGCTGCAGATATCGCTTGCTTCGAGCGAGTTCATGCGGATTCCGATGATGCTGTCCGCCGCGTCCGCGCTGCTGTTCACGTCGGTGCGCAGCTGTTGGGGCGGCCTCGTGATCGGGTTGGTCTATCCCGTCGCGATGCTCGACGGCAGGAGCCGCCTGAAGCTGCTCTGCGCAGTCGTCGGCATCGCCGCGCTTTGCTCGCCCGTGATGATGTTCGATCAGGTGTCCGACGGCGTGCTCAAACGCATGCAGACGATGAGCGACATCAGCAACGACAACAGCTTCCAGTCGCGCCAGATGCTTTATGAAGCCTGGCTGTCAGCGGCGTTCTCGAACATTTCCGGCGACGGTCTCGGTTCGACGGGGCTGGGAACCAAGCTTTCGTCTGATCCGACCAAGGCGGCATCCCCTGCCGGGACCGTCGACAGCGGCATTCTCGAAGTGCCCACGGTGCTGGGCTGGCCCGGCTCGCTGCTCTATGTCGGCGGCATTCTCCTGCTGATGTGGCGGGCGTTTCTTGCGAGCATCGTGCGCTCGAAAGACCGTCTCGCGATCTGCGGGGCAGGCGTCTCGCTCGCGATCTTCGCGATGATGACGTTCACGAACACGCTGGTGGGCGTGACGGGCATGTTCTATTTCATCGGCGTGATGCTGCCCGTGATCGGCCTGCGTCACGCGCGCCGCACGGCGCACGCGGCCCAAAAGGCGGCCGCGCGGACGCCGGCGCCCGCGGCGTCGCCCGCGGCGATGGCGCCCACGGCACGCACGCAACAACAGCGCACGCCTCTGCGTGGTGGCGCGACACCCCTGTACAAGGTGAGGCTATGAGAATCCTGATCGTGACCCATGTCGTCGCGAAGAACGACGGCCAGGGGCGCGTCAACTACGAGATTGTGCGCGCGGCGCTGGCGGCGGGCCATGCCGTGACGCTGCTCGCGACGAACGTGGCGCCGGAGCTGAAGACGCTTGCGCGCTGCGTGCCCGTGCCCGAAGCGCGCGTGCCGACGCGGCTCTTGCGGTACCAGTGGTTCGCATGGCGGACCGCGCGCTGGATTCGCGCGCATCGCGACGAATTTGACATCGTGCATGTCAACGGTTTCATCACGTGGGCGCGCGCCGACGTCAATTCGGTTCACTTCGTTCACGACGGCTGGTATCGCAGCGGCTACTACCCGTTTCGCTTCTGGCGCCGTCCGTACGACGCCTATCAGGTCACGTTCACCCGGCTGAATGCGCTGCTCGAAGCGCACGCGTTTCGCCGTGCGCGGGTGATCGTTCCCGTGTCCGAGAAAGTTCGAGGTGAGCTGCAACGACGCAGCGTCGGCAATGCGCAGATGCAGGTCATTCATAACGGTGTCGATATCGACGAATTCGCGCCGGGCGCGAGCGAGCGCGAGCGCCTGGGCTTGCCATCCGATGCGTTCATGCTGCTGTTCGCCGGCGATCTGCGCATCTCGCGAAAGAATCTCGATACCGTCCTGCGCGCGCTCGTGTCGATGCCGGCGCGCGTGCATCTGCTCGTCGCGGGCGACGCGCGCGACAGCGCATATCCGCGCATGGCCGAAGCGCTCGGTATCGGCGCACGCGTGCATTTCGCCGGCTTCGTGAAGGACATGCCCGCGCTGATGCGCTCCGTCGATGCATTCGTGTTTCCATCGCGCTACGAGGCGATGAGCCTCGCGCTGCTCGAAGCGCTGGCGTCGGCGTTGCCCGTCGTGACGGCGCGCACGGCGGGCGGCGCGGAAGTGATCGGGCCGCACTGCGGCATCGTGCTCGACGATCCCGACGATGTGACCGCGTTGACGCGTGCCGTCGGGCAACTCGTCGACGCACACGATCGCGCGCGCCAGATGGGGCAGGCCGCGCGCGAGCTGGCGAAATCGCTCAGCTGGTCCGCGATGGCCGCGCGCTATCTGTCGCTCTACGAACGTCTGGGCGCATCGTGCGAGGCCGCGCCGCGCACGCAAGCGGAACGCGTCGAGTGCCCGGCTGCGGCGGCGGACTCATGAGCGGCCCGATCGATTCGTTGCAGATCGGCATGCACTGGTTCGCGGAGCGGCCGGGCGGTCTCGATCGCATGTTCGTCGAACTGGTGGAGTCGCTGCCCTCGCAAGGCGTCAGCGTGCGCGGGCTGGTGGCGGGCAGCGATGCCGTCGCGTCGTCGTCGGGCGGGCACGTGCAGTCGTTCGCGGCGCCCGAGTCGCGTCTTGCGCCGCGTCTGTGGCGCGCGCGCACGCTGTCGTCGCAATTGAAGCGCGCGCGCAGACCGGACGTGGTGGCGACGCATTTCGCGCTGTATGCGGCGCCGACGGCGGGCGTGTTCAACAACGTACCGCGCGTCGTGCATTTTCATGGGCCGTGGGCCGACGAGACAGTGCCCGAAGGCGGCAGCGCATGGGCGCGCGGCGCGCGCCGCTCGGTCGAGCGCTTCGTGTATCGCGGCGGCACGCGGCATATCGTGTTGTCGAAGGCGTTCGGCGACATTCTGCACACGCGCTACGGCGTGCGCGAAGACCGCATTCGTGTGGTGCCCGGCTGCGTCGACATCGCGCGCTTCGACACGGGCGTGACGCGCACAAGCGCGCGTGCTGCGCTCGGACTGCCGCACGACCGGCGCATTCTCTTTTGCGTGCGCCGGCTGGTGTGGCGCATGGGTATCGAGGATCTGATCGACGCGATGTTCCTCGTGGTGCAGAAGGCACCCGACGTGATACTCGCGATCGCCGGCCGCGGTCCGCTCGAAGCGGCGCTGAAGGCACGCGTGGCGGCGCGCGGACTGGAGCGGCACGTGCGCTTTGCCGGTTTCGTGCCGGATGCGGAGCTGCCGCTCTGGTATGCCGCCGCCGACATGAGCGTGGTGCCGACCGTCGCGCTGGAAGGCTTCGGCCTCACGACGATCGAATCGCTCGCGTGCGGCACGCCCGTGCTCGTGACACCCGTCGGTGGACTGCCCGAAGCCGTGATGCCGCTGTCGCCGGATCTGGTGTTTTCGTCGGCCGGGTTCAACGCGATCGGTGCAGGACTCATCGAGGCGCTGCGTGGCACGCGCACGCTGCCCGATGCCGCCGCCTGCCGTGCCTATGCGCGCGCGCGCTTCGATCGAGGGGTCGTGGCGTCCCAGGTCGCGCAGGTCTATCGGGAAGCGATCGACAACTTCTGATGGCGCATTGGCCTTGCGCGCTTCGCATGCGAAGGGGTGCGAGGCATCATGCTTCCGATGCCGTTCCCCACGTTGTTCCCGACGTCGTTCACGACTGCCGGGTTTCAGTCCTGACGCGCGAAATATTCGGCGCTTTGCGGCGTGCGCAGTCTTGCTGCCCAGCGATTGAACGCGTCGCGAGCGGGTACTTCGATGAAGCGATAGGTCAAGCCCGAGACGGCAATCAGCGCGAGGACATACGCGAGCAGCACGGCGGCACCCATCGCGGGCCTCCAGGCGCCACGCACGACATAGCCGAACGCGCAGATGAGGGGCGGGTGCATCAGATAGATCGAATAGGAACGCTGCCCGAGCATCTGCGCGGCGCGCGTCTTGAGCAAGCTCGCCGCCCAGCCGCGATCTGACGAAAGCGAAAGGATCAGCAGCGCGAACACGAGCGGCAGGAGAAGCGCGATCGCGGGAGCATCGGCCAGGCACGCGAACACGGCAACCGTCGCCGCGAGCGCGATGCCTTGCAGCCTGTTCGCATGCGCGGCCGCGTAGCGCGAGACATGAAACGCCGCGCATCCCATGAAGAACGAAGCGATGCAACGCGCGAAGCCGAAATCGTAGGTGACGTCGAGGCATCGCGTCTTCGCGATGCAATCGTGCCACGCGATGCTCGCCCAGCAGGTGACGGCATACGCGAGCACGCTCAGCATGGCCATCGCCACGAGCCGCGCGCGCGGCGGCAGCGCGATGCACATGCCCGCGAACAGCAGGTACGTGTAGAACTCGGCGCTGATGCTCCAGCTCGCGTAGTTGAGGATCGCATGATCGAACATGCCGAGGCCGTGCGTCATCGTCAGCGTGGTGAGTATCTCGGCCGCCGATGGCATCGTGTAATCGAACACTCCCGGATTTCTGAACATGCCCTGATGTCCGAAGGCCACGAGTATCTGCTTCGCCAGCACATAGGCGTTGGGCAGCAGCACGTAGATCAGCGTGGAAAAGACGAGCAGCGGAAAGAGCCGCCCGAAGCGGCGGATCACGAAGGTCCAGAAGTCGGCGCCGTCGCTCAGGCGGCTCTCATAGGACGAGCAGATCACGAATCCGCTCAGCACGAAGAACAGATCGACGAACAGATAGCCGTACCGTATGAAGCCGGGATAGGTCAGCCCGAAGCTGTTGAAGAGGCCGAAGTGGTAGAGCGCGACCAGCAACGCGGCGAGCCCGCGAGCGCCTTCGAATGAATCGATCGTTGCATGTTTGCGCATGACTGCCCCGTAATGACGGCCCGGTAACGACTGCCCCGTATTCACGATCCATTGCGACATGATCCGGCGCCCGGGCGGCGACCAGGGCCGCGAGCCCGCGACATCACTGCAGCGATTTGTACATGGGCGAATGTCCAGCGATTGCTGCCACTGTGCACGACCGTGCCGCAAGAATCTGTGCGCGCCACCACATCTGTGTCGCCCGTTGTTCGCGCGCTTCGGACGCAGCGGCGCCGGGCCGCTACGACAATGGCATGGTCTGCGGCGCGGGGGCTTACTGGCGTGCGACGGGTTCGCCGGCGCTCGCGGGCGGCGGCGTCGCGCTTGCGGGCATGCCGGCGTCGAAGGCCGAACGTGCGCGCGGCGCGCGAAAGCGCTTCGACAAGATGTGCCGCAGCTCGCGCACGGCGCACTTGCGCCATGCCGGTTCGGCATGCAGCGCCCATGCGAGTGATGCCGCCACCATCAGGAACCAGCACACATGGCGCGCGATCGCCGTCGGCGGAAACACGACGGTTGCGATGAACGATGCCGTGACGAGCAGTGTCGGCAGCACGAGATAGCGCGCGAGGCCGCCGCCGAGTTTCGCGGCCCAGAACAGCAGCACGGTCTCCGCGACGTAGCGCAACGTCCATGAAAACGCCGCGCCGACCAGACCGAAGTGATGCAGCGTCCACCATAGCAGCGCCACCAGCGGGACGGCCTGCAGCGTATGGAACCACGCGACGATACCGGGCCGGCCGCCTGCCGCCAGATGGCTGCCGGGTATGTGCGCGAGCGCGTTCGCCCACACGCCGATCAGAATGATTTCTCCGATCGACGTCGTGCGCACGGCGAAGTCATGGCCGACCCACAGCGTGATGAACGGCTGCATCAGGAAGATGCCGAATACGATCGGCGGCGTGATCAGCACACACAATGCGTGCGTCGCGCGCACGGCGAGTTCGACGGCATCGCGTGTCGGCAACGCGGACAGGCGCGGGAACAGCGTGCGCGAAAAGACGGCGGGCAGGATCTTCGCGCGGGTGGCGAGATTGAACGGCACCTGATACCACGCGACGGGTTGGGGCCCGAGAATGCTGCCGATCATCAGCCGGTCGGCGGAATCCAGCAGCGGGCTCAGGAAATTGCTGACCATGATGGCCGCGCCATACGAAAACAGCGGCTTAAGATGGCGCCGCTGCGGCGGGGCGTCGAAGCGCAGCGGAAACGCGCGGATCGATACGAAGAGGAGAATCAGCAGCGACACGCCGCTGCCGAGCACGGCCGCGCGGATCACGTACTGCAGTTGCGGCGCGATCAGCAGCGCCGCAAGCAGGGGCACGGTCTGGAAGATCAGCACGCCCGCGAACTGCGCGGCATTGAGCGGTCCGAACTGTTCACGGCCGCCCAGCGCGCCGACGAACACGGAGGTCAGCGTCGCGATGGGAATCGCGCAGGCGATGAACGGCAACGACCCGATGACCTCTGCGCTGATCGACGGCGCGATATGGAAGTGCGCGAACAGAAAGCTTCCGGCGAAGTACAGGATGACGCCTCCGAGCGTCCCGAACAGCGCATTGAGGACGAATGCCGTCCAGAACACGGACTCCCGCTCGCGTTCGGACGCTTTGGAAAGCTGCGCGATCCGGTTGGCCGTCGCCGTCGACAGCCCGAAGTCGAAGTAGCCGAAATAGCCCTGCAAGGTCCAGACGATGGCGAGCACGCCGTAGCGCTCCGCGCCGATGTGCTTCAGGTAGAGCGGCACCGTGATCAGCGAAACGATCATCGGCAGCGCGCCGCCAAGAAAGTTGGCGATGCCGTTGCGCCTCAGACTGGACCGGGAAGATTGCATTGAGGATTCGACGCGCTTCAGTTGAGGCCGATCGACAGCCGGTCTGGACTATGCGAGACAGCGTGCCCGGCGATCTTTTCCAGAATGGCCTGCACGACGCGCTCGACGCTCGGCCAGCCGGAGATGTGCCCATACGGCAAACCGTTCTCGGGTCCGACGCTGCCGTAAGGCGCGGAGTAACCCCATGCGCCGTCGTGCCCGCGCGCGTCGCCGAAGGTCCCGCCGAGCACGGCGACAGTCGGCCGCCTGAACGCCGCCGCCGTGTGCAACAGCATCGATGGGTTCGTGATCACGACGTCGGCCTGCTCGGCGAGTGCGAAGGTCATGCGCAGCGGCGTCTGTCCGGCGAGCGAGCGTATGCCGGCCGCTGCGCCACTGTGCTCGATCACGGTTTGCGCACAGGACGTTTCCGCTGCGCCGCCGACGATGACGATGTCACTGCCGCCCGCTTGAGCGAGCGCCTGCGAGACGCGGCCGAGCGCCTCGCCCAGCGCCTGGGGCGCCCAGCTCTTGTCGGGCAGGCCCGCGGCGCATCCGACGAGGAGCCGCACGGGGCGACGGCCTGCGACGGCGCCCGCGCGCCACACATGGGCCGCCTGGACCCGCTCGAAGTCGGTCAGATACAGTTGCGGCCTCGCTTCGGGCAGGTCGTGCGCGCCGAGCAACTCGGCTTGCGCGAGCGCCGCACGCGACACATGGACCGTCGGCGAAAACCGGATATGGTCGTGACAGCCGCTCCAGCCGCCGTGATAGCCGCGTACGCCGATCCGATATCGAACGCCGAGGCGCAGCATCAGCAGCAGGCCGAAGTGACTGCCGACCACGTCGATGCCCACGTCGAAGCCGCCGTGCTCGCGTGCCGCGCGCACCTGCGCGGAATCGCGGATGAAACGCAGCGCGGCGCCCACCGACTGGTCGCGCACGACCTTGTTGTGCCACGGGGCGTCGAGTTCGAGGACTTCGTCGACGAACGGATTGTTTTCGACGATCGCGTTGCCCCAGCGCCCGATGCCCGCCACGAGCCGGGCATTGGGAAAACGCCGTCGCAAGGCTTCGAAGATGGGCGTTGTCGTCAGCAGGTCGCCGAGATCGTTTGGCCGCAGCACCAGAATGCTGCGGGGCGCTTCATTGCGTGAACCGATGGGCTGCGGACCCAGTCGGCCCGCAAACCAAAGCGGTACTTCGGCGAGCGAGCCCTTCCATCCCATCGTGATGCTCCCTTTCGCGTTGTGTATTGGCCGACGGCAGCCCGGCAGGCCGTGTTCGCGCCGCCGTCCGTCGATCGTGCGCATTGCCGTGGATTGTGCGGCCCCGTCGCCCGGCGTTCTGTGCTGGAGCCAACCAAGCCGCCGAGTTTGTGACAGCGCGTCGCGCGATGGGCGTTGGCAATTCGATGCGCGGTGCTGGCCGGCGTTGGCAATTCCATGCGCGGTGCTGGGCTCGCGCGGGCGTTACCGTGCGGAACGCGGCGACGCGCCGTCTATTTGCCGAACAGGGCGATGCCGATTCCGAAGAAATCGGCTGACGCAGTGGGCTCGCCGCGTTGCCTGACGAGTTCGCTGCCCACCACGTTCGGGACGCCATCTGCGTCTTGCCAGGCGCCGACGAGCCAGACGCGCGGATGCGTGGCCAGCAGCGCATCGATCTGCGCCCGGTCGCTTTCGATCGCCGCGGGCGCGCCCTTGTTGCTGCCGAGATAGGGGCGCGTGAGGCCGAGCGCCGGATAACGCGCGGGGACGGCTGCAAGTTCGAACGGGTTGGCCATGTCGCGTGCGTAGTAGTGCAGTCCGACTTCCATCTCGTTCGGATAGAGCAGCACGGCGTCGCCGGCGCGGACGTTGTCGCGCAGATATCGCACGGCGCCGCGCAGGTCTTCCGTCGGCGTGCGGTAATAGCCGACGCACTGTACGAGGCCCAGCACGATCAGCACGGCCAGCAGCCCATGCCGCAGGCCCGGCGACGGGACGGCCCCAAAGAGTCCCAGCGAGACCACGAAGAGAAAGAGCGGCGCCATCCACGCAAACGTGCGGGTGATGAAGACGGGCGTGAACAGATACGAGATCGTAAAGACGCACATCACGGGCAAGAGCAACATCGACGCGACATAGATCGCCATGCCGCGGTTGTTGCGGAACATGTTCAGCCACGCGAGCACGGCAATGACCGCAGCGGGGATGAACGCGTACTTGCCTCCCGCCGCGAGCGTATAGGGCCACGTGAGCATCTTCGGCGAGATCGTCACCCAGAACGCGGAGGCGACGGTGCGGCTTTCGATCAGCAGGATCGGCACGCACGGACTCCATACGAGCAGACTGAGCGCGAGCGAGCCGGTCGCGAGCAACAGGTCGGCGCGCCTGTAGCGGGAGAACAGCGCGATCGCGGCAAAGCTCGCGATCGAGTTGCTGAACATGATGAAGGGGCTCGTGTTGTGCAGCCAGAGCACGATGCCGCCCGCGAGCCCCGACAGCACTGCGAGGCGCACGCCAGATCCGATTCGCGCATGTTCGCGCTGCGCGTCGAACATGCGGCGCAGCATGCTCGCCGTCAGCAGGATCAGCAGCGCGCAGAACAGTGTCTGAAGCGCATAGGGACGCGCCTGCTGCGCATATTCGATATTGCCTTCGTTGACGGCGAGCAGCACGGCCGCCGCGATGCCGACGCTCGCGTACCGCCTCGGCAGCCGCAGCAGACGCGACGCGAAGGCCGTCAGCGCAACTGTGACGACGCTCGCCAGCACCGACAGCGAACGCATGCCGGCTTCAGACGTGCCTGCCCAGGCGGTCCACAGTTTCAGCAGCGAGTAGTAGAAGGGCGGATGGGTTTCGTAAGTCGGCGTCTTCGTCCACAGATCCGTCCACGACAGACTGGAGAACCAGTAGCTGTAGGCCTCGTCCATCCAGATCGAGCGGCTGGCGAGCGTCGGAAGACGAAGCACCAGCGCAAGCGCGACGACGCCCGCGACGGCGTACGGAAACCATGCGGCGGCGCGTTCGCGCATGACGCGCGCGCGCGGCGCGGTCGCGGCGGGAGCCGTGCCCGCCGCTCGCGCCCCGGCGTCAGCGCTGCCCGCGCGGTCCTGCGTGGTTTCCATCTGCCTCATGTGCCGCGCCCGTGTCGAGAGTCGGGAAGGTGCTTCTTGCAGACAGGCGGAGGCGGATCGGGCATCCGGCGCCGACGCCTGTCCATCGGTTGCCCGATTCTGCCAGCCGCGCACGATGGCGTTTGTGCGTCCGCGCACCGTCGATGCTCATGGTGCCGGCTCACATTGTTGCGTTTCATGGGCGGGTCGGGGGGGGCGGCCGGACGGCCGTGCGCGTTGCGCGCCGAGGCCCGCCGCGCGTGCTTTGTGCATCGCACGGTAGTGTGGGTCGGCGTACAGA
>NZ_WHNP01000230.1 GCF_009362735.1 Paraburkholderia franconis
TGCGTGTCCATCACGGCAAGGCCGTGAAGGCCTGGCTGGGCAGGCACCGCGACCGGATCGAGGTGTTCTATCTGCCCAGCTACAGCCCTGAGCTCAATCCCAACGAGATGGCCAACGCCGACCTCAAGCAAAGCGTCACACGGCGGGCGCCAACGCGTACCAGGCTGCAACTGGTCAAGGCCACCGCGCACCATTACAGGGTTGTGCAGAAGCAACCCGAACGCATCCGGCGATACTTCCAGCATGATCCTGTCCGTTATGCGGCTTGATTTCAACATTTTATTGCCGGATCAATAGCAGGCCGCCACATGTTTGGGTGTCATCCAGGGCAACGCGAGCGGGGCAAATACCGTCGTGTGCGTGCCGGTCCAGACGAATCCGAACTGGAACTCACCTTCGTTCGGCAAAACGAAGATGCGCGGGTCGCCCTGCACTTCGCCTCGCCAGCCAGCCTCCCTGGCGGCGTCGACGGCATCGGCCAGTTCCACGCGTTTCCGGGACAAAAAGAGTGGCAGCACACATTCGACGACTTGAGGCGAACGTGTGTTCCATACGTGCAACTTAGTACTACTGTCCAGTGACACAAAGTTAGCGAGTGCATATCGAACTTCGCTCACGTCAATGCGTTAGGCATTGACCTGGACAACTGCCTTTTTTCGCCTAGAATCGTCCCAGTGTTGTTCGACGTTCCGCCATTCGTGGAACGTCAAACGACGCTCCCGGATGGCCTTTTTCTGGAGGCCATATGTTCTCGGTAACGACCGTTGCAACTGGTGAATTGTTCGTTCTTCCGGAGGCCCGGAGAGCGGTCGACGAATGGCGTGTGAAGTTGACCCGGCAAAACGGACACCTATCCTTTTACAGGAGGTGCCGAAATGGGCAAGACTCGTACACCGTACCCGGCGGAATTCCGGGCGCAGATGGTGGAACTGGTCAAGGCCGGGCGCACACCGCAGGAGCTCGCTCGCGAGTTCGAACCGACGGCGCAGACCATCACCAACTGGGTTGCGCAAGCCGAACGTGATGCTGGGGTGCGTCATGACGGGCTGACCACGGCCGAGCGGCAGGAGCTTACGCGGCTGCGCCGTGAGAATCGCCAGTTAAAAATGGAGCGCGACAT
>NZ_WHNP01000231.1 GCF_009362735.1 Paraburkholderia franconis
TAAGTGTTCACGAGAAATTGATTTGAAATTTGGTGCCATAGCCGGATAGAAGCGCGGCGAGTTCGGCGTCGATGGTTTCCTTTGTCCAGGTGACGAAACGCCGCCAGTGGTATTTCATGTGCTTCCACACGATCTCAATCAAATTGAGTTCGGGACTGTACGGCGGTAGATAGAACAGGAGCGCCTTGTGTTCGAGAAACCAGCGGTCCAGCGTGTGCTGATCGATGCTGTGGTGAACGCTCGCGTTGTCGAGCACAATCACGGTGGGACGACCATCGCCCTGCTGGATCAGCGAGTCGAGAAATTCGATGACGTCAGAGCCTTTCACCGTGCTGGCGCTCGCGG
This sequence comes from Paraburkholderia franconis, assembly GCF_009362735.1. Taxonomy (GTDB): domain Bacteria; phylum Pseudomonadota; class Gammaproteobacteria; order Burkholderiales; family Burkholderiaceae; genus Paraburkholderia; species Paraburkholderia franconis. The sequence continues at coordinate 346 of NZ_WHNP01000231.1, forward strand.
TGTAGATGAAGCTGTTCTCGCCGAAGTTCAGTGCGGCGACCACGTTGCGCCTGCAATGGCTGTTGGGTTCGATGCTGTGGGGCAGGCCACGTGGTGACCAGCTTCGCTGAACGGGCGGCGCCGCGCGAAATCCAGCCTCGTCGAGATAGAAAAGCCGGCACTGCCCGTCACGTGCGGCGCATTGCAGCTTGCCGAGCGTATCCGCTTTCAACTGGAATTCCTCTTGGTCGCGCTTTTTTTGAGCGCATAGCGATTGCGTTTGAAGGAGAAGCCTTCGCGCTTGAGTGCCTCACCAAGCGTTTCGATCCGGCATGGCAGTGGTTCTGCGTGAATGGCCTGAACGCGTTGCGCAATCTGCGCCAGGGTCAATGGCTCGGCTCGCGCCACCTCAAGCGCCGTGGCAATCATCGCATCCGACAACGCCGGCGGACGACCACCGCAGTGACCGCCTGTCAGGCCGCACACCCCGCTGTCGCGCCACGCGTGGGACCAGTTATAAACCGATTGGCCGCTCACGCCGAGCTGCTCTGCGATGGCCTTTGGCTTGATCTTGCGCCCAAGCATCAGCAGGCCCGCCGCTCGCGTGCGTATATCCCGATGCTTGTGATTGATCGACAGCTGTTGCAATGTAATTTTCTCAGCTTCACTCAGCTCTACGACACACTTCATTCACTATCCCGGCATCACGAAGGCGCCAGGATAGCGAAATTCAAATCAGTTGCCCAGGAACACTTA
>NZ_WHNP01000232.1 GCF_009362735.1 Paraburkholderia franconis
ATAAGGGCTATCCACTTAGCACCACCTGAGAGAAAATGTCGGTGTGAGCGAATTCCAGCCTACCCCGACCGCCGGCGTCGACTACCCTCGGACGTGGAGCCAGTTTGAAGACTGGTTTGTCACCGAGGAGGAGTGTGCGCGCTATCTTGAGCGGCTGCGTTGGCCGGAGGGGTTCGTCTGCCCCAGTTGCGCAACCAAACGGGACCCGTATAGGAGCAGCCGCGGGCGCCTGATCTGCCGCACCTGCCGACATCCTGGGACAGTGACATCCGGCACGATTTTCGATAAGACACGCACGCCCTTGAAGGTGTGGTTGGCAGCGGCGTGGCATCTGACGAGCCAGAAATCCGGAATGAGCGCTCTGGGTTTGCAGCGAGTCCTGGGGTTTGGCAGTTATCAAACCGCCTGGACCATCCTGCACCGTTTCCGTCGTGCGATGGTTCGGCCCGGACGGGAACGTCTCAAAGGGATCGTCGAGGTCGATCAGAGCTATCTTGCCATTCGTGAACGACGTGACACTCCCGTGGGTAAAGGCGGAAAGAGACGGACCACCAAGGCTGTCGTGGTGATCGCCGTGGAAATTCTGGAGCCCAAAGGGTTCGGTCGGATTCGCCTTCAACAGATTGAAGAGGAGTCGACTGCCAGTGTTGAGCCTTTCGTGCGAGCGGTCGTGGAACCCGGCTCCGTGCTGCGCACTGACGGCGCAGCCATCTATCGGGCGTTGCAGGACGACTATCAACATGAGCGCACGGTCATCAAATCCGTGATGCCAGACGCCATTCCGGCGCACGTGCCGTTACCCGGCGTCCATCGCGTCGCTTCACTGCTTAAGCGCTGGCTTCTCGGCACGCACCAAGGGGCGGTCAAGCCGGCCCACCTAGACCATTACCTCGACGAGTTCGTCTTTCGCTTTAACCGACGCACGTCTCATTCCCGCGGCCTGCTTTTCTACCGCCTGCTTGAACAGGCCGTTCAGACAGACCCCATCACCTACCGGCAGATCGCGCGAAAATCTCCCCGTGAGGGCTGAATTTCACAGCGTGGAATTTTGGCGCTAAGTGGATAGCCCTTAT
>NZ_WHNP01000233.1 GCF_009362735.1 Paraburkholderia franconis
GCGCCGTTGTTGCCGAGCGTCTGGCCATTCGCGCGCTGATACGCCTGCAATGCGTACAGGCCCGTGCGCTTGGACAGCGAGTAGTACTCGGACAGGTTGAACTGCTGGTACTGCGCGCTGCTCGTGATGCCGTTGGCCTTCGTCGCGCGCGTGTAGCTGTAGCCCGTCGCGAAGTCCCATGCGGCCGTCGGCTTCCAGTGCAGCACGATGCCGCCCGTGTTCCAGATCGCCTCGCTGTGGAACGCCGAGCCGGCGCCGGGGATGTACTGCACGTTCGTGTACGTCGCCGTGATGTCGAACTGGCTGTTGAATGTGTAGCCCGCGCCGACTGCGAAGCGCTGCTGCGCCTGCGCCGTGCGGTAGCCGTTGGTCACGGCGGAGACGCCGGCCTGCGCGCCCGCATTCGACGTCGTCGAATCGGCACCGAATGCGCCGCCGCCCACCGTCGAGTTGTTGATCCGCGAGAAGCCCACGGCAATACCGACAGGACCCTGCGCGTACTGGATCGCCGTGCTCCACGTCGAGCCCTGGTTCACGCTGCCCGGCACGCCCGCAAACGAATACGAGCCRCTGAACTTGAAGCCATACAGCTGCGGCGACATGTACAGCAGCGTGTTGTTCGCGCGATAGATCGTGTCGAGGCCATCCACGTCGCCCGGGTGTGCACCGTAGAAACCGGTGAGCCACGTGGTCGGGCTATACGGCGACAGCAGCTGGTAGTACGACGCGTACTGGCGGCCCGCCGTCAGCGTGCCGTACGTGCCGTTCGTCACGCCGACGAACGCCTGGCGGCTGAACATCAGGTTGGTCGTCGACATCGCGCCGCTGTTCGCGCTAAAGCCCTCTTCCAGCGTGAAGATCGCTTTCGTGCCGCCGCCCAGATCTTCCGCGCCCTTCAGGCCGAAGCGGCTGCCTGCCCACACGCCCGTGATCATCTTGAACGCCGAGTGGCCGCCCGACGTCGAGCCGAGCGTCGTCGAGCTCGACTGATAACCGATGCCGTTATCGACGATGCCGTACAGCGTCACGCTGCTTTGCGCGAACGC
>NZ_WHNP01000234.1 GCF_009362735.1 Paraburkholderia franconis
CTTGAAGGGTCGTTCAAGACCAGGACGTTGATAGGTCAGGTGTGGAAGCGCAGTAATGCGTTAAGCTAACTGATACTAATTGCCCGTAAGGCTTGATCCTATAACCGGTGTGTTTTACGGTCATGGTTAATGCTTCGGCATGACCCGGACCGCGCCCCCGAAGGGGGCAGGACACGCAGACGGTCGAGAGATCGGTGTTGTGCCGGTACAAACAACACAACCCCAACACACCCTTTACGCTTCTTCCCGATTGGCTGCGGCGCTCAAACCAGCGGCGCAGCAACCCGTCATGCCTGATGACCATAGCGAGTCGGTCCCACCCCTTCCCATCCCGAACAGGACCGTGAAACGACTCCACGCCGATGATAGTGCGGATTGCCCGTGTGAAAGTAGGTAATCGTCAGGCTCCTTACCCCAGACCCGACCCCGCCCCTCAGCAGGCGGGGTCGTGGCGTTTACGGCGTCGCGTTTTACCTTCCTCTGGCCGGCGCTGCTGGCGCAACGTAAGCGCCTTGCGGAGGCCGTTGCTGATTTTCGCGCGCGCGTGGCCGATGATGTGGCCTACTGACCTGCTCCCGGTATTAGTCCGGACCGCTGTTAGAGTCCGAGGTTAAAAGCTGCTTCGCTTCATGTGCCTGTGTGAACTGCCTGGGCGTCAGATATCCGAGCGAGCTGTGAGGCCGTTCGGTGTTGTACTCGTTTCTCCATTCTTCAATCGTAAGCGCCCGGCAATGACACCCCGGGGAGTGCGCGCCGGCGATCAGGCGGTGATCGGCGCCCAGCGATGAGGCAGTAGCTGAGCGATATCGTCGGCGCGATGCGTGGGCAAGCGGTTCAGTACGTCTTTGAGGTAGACGTATGGATCATGGCCGTTGAGCTGCGCTGATCGAATCAGGCTCATGATTGCGGCTGCGCGTTGCCCCGCACGCAAAGAGCCCGCGAAGAGCCAGTTCGTCCTTCCCAGGGCCCATGGACGAATCTGATTTTCCAGCCAATTGTTGTCGATCGGCACA
>NZ_WHNP01000235.1 GCF_009362735.1 Paraburkholderia franconis
GTGAGCTGGTCGATGCGCGTCTGCCGGTAGCGCAGGTCCCGCTCGTTCTCGCCGACCTGAGCGATCAATTGCGCAGCCAGTGTGCGCAGTTCGTCGGGGCTCAGGGCGTCGAGGTTGGCGGGCAGGTTCATGCAGCCAGTCTGCCAGAACCCCACCCGCGGCGGAAGCAAGCCAGTTTACGGCTTTGGGGGTATTACACGAGCGTGATCGCGTGATCGTGCGTGAGCGTCCGCCAGGGCAGCCCCGTCACCAGCGCTCGCAGCTGCTCGGGATTCAGCGCGGTGGCGACCGCCTGGTCCCCATTCGTCCAGATGAACCGCCCCTTGTTCAGGCGACGCGCGGCCAGCCAGATACCGAACCCGTCATACACGAGCACCTTTATACGCGTCGAGTGCTTATTGGCAAACAGATAGGCGTGGTGCGGTCGCGCCGCGCCGAACACCTTCACGACACGCGCCAGGATCGTGTCGATGCCCGCGCGCATATCGATGRGCTCGGTCGCCAACCAGATCGCGTCGATACGGATCATCGCAGCCACCCTTGCAACCAGGCTGCGCAATCGGCCGCCGCGCATAGCGGCCAGCGTACCGTCACGGTCGCCGCCCCGCGGCGCACCTCGATCTGGATCTCCGTCGAAACGACCGCCGCGCCCGGCGCCTGGACTTGCAGTGGAACAAACTCCGCCAGCGGCACGCTCATCGACTGGCGAGCCTCCCGCGCGGCGTCCTGCTCCTCCTGCGCGGCCACCCATCGACGCAGCAAATTCGCATTCAACTGGTAATGCAGCGCGACCGCGGCGATCGACACGTTCGGCTGCATCGCCGCACGGATCACCTTCTCCTTGAACTCCTTGCTGTGGCGACGGCGGCGCCGTATCGGCTGTACCACCTCAGAACCGGCTTCATTCTCGTTCATAGCGTACACGTGTCCATTTAAAGAATTGGTGGACACGATCGTCGCTTCCCTAACACGCTGGTTCAAGGCGACATTGCCGGGCGCTTAC
>NZ_WHNP01000236.1 GCF_009362735.1 Paraburkholderia franconis
TTGCTGTCGCTGCACGCTGGGACTCGAAGATCGCCTGGTAGCGACGGATCGTCTTGCGATCAACGCCCGTGAGCTCATGGATCCTGCGTTGGCTCACCTCGCGTTCGAGCAACGTGAATATCGCGCTTTGCAGATGTTGCTTCAAGACGTTCACTCCCTGATCTCCTTCTTGTTCGAAGGAGAAGAAAATAGACGTCCTGCAACATCGTTAGCCGCCCGCTCAAAAGCTCAGCCGGGGGTTCTCAGGTGGAGGAGTTTGAACTGCCCAAACCCGGAGGAGTTTGGGTGCCCTCCGGGGGAGATTTGCGAACCTAACATCGTCAGCGGTTTCCGGCAGTGGATGCAAAAGCACCGGGGCGCAAAGCCGGCGACACTTCGGCTGTACTGTCGCGATGCCACGACAATGCTCGAGTTACTTGGGCACGATGTCGGCGGATGGGATCCGAAGCGCGTGCGGACGTTCCTGCTGGACAGTGTTGGCAAGTGCAGTGTCAGTACGGTCGAAAAGCGGGTCACCAGCGCGCGGGCCTTCCTGCGTTATCTGGGTGTTCACGGCCTGTGTCGGGCCGGTCTCGACCAAGCGGTTCCCGCACTAGCGCATTGGCGCCTGTCGACACTCCCGCAGTGTCTTGCGCCTGACGATGTTGACCGTCTAATAGCCGCTTGCGATGGCCATTCACTTCGAACACTTCGCGACCGCGCGATCTGAAGTTGACCCGGCAAAACGGACACCTATCCTTTTACAGGAGGTGCCGAAATGGGCAAGACTCGTACACCGTACCCGGCGGAATTCCGGGCGCAGATGGTGGAACTGGTCAAGGCCGGGCGCACACCGCAGGAGCTCGCTCGCGAGTTCGAACCGACGGCGCAGACCATCACCAACTGGGTTGCGCAAGCCGAACGTGATGCTGGGGTGCGTCATGACGGGCTGACCACGGCCGAGCGGCAGGAGCTTACGCGGCTGCGCCGTGAGAATCGCCAGTTAAAAATGGAGCGCGACATC
>NZ_WHNP01000237.1 GCF_009362735.1 Paraburkholderia franconis
GGAATAGATCAGCGCACGTAAATGGTCGGGCCGGGCGCGTTCGCGGGCAGGAACACTTCAGAGCGCACGCCGTTGCGATCGATGATGATCGAGCGCGCGCGCACCTCGGCGAGCTTCGCGCCCTGCATGATCGTGCTGCCGAGCGAGACGGCATGCGGCGGCTCGCCGCCCGTGCTGACGATCGCCGCGGCGCCCTCGCCCAGCGCGAGAATGCCCGACAGGTGGATGTCCTGGTTCGCGGTGCGCGTGAGCTGGCCGCCGAACAGCGTCGCCGCCTGCTCCGTCGAAACAGGCGCGCGCACGGCGGCCGCGGGCACGGGCGGCGCATGCGACGTGAGCGTGACGATCCAGTAGGTGAGCGTCGCGCAAAACACCGCAAAGAGTGCGAGCGAAATGAGGCGGATCTGGAGTGCGTTCATGCGTGTCATTGTACGGACTCTCGTGAATTTTGCGGCGTGTCGAAAGCGTTCAGCGGCGTGACATTAAAATGACCGGCCGGACGTGCAAGGTACTGSATTCTCGATGTATCGCGTGACATGCATGACGTCCGGCCGACCGATAATTTTTCCAATGAGGTAGCAAGCTATGCAAATGTGGACCAGTCGCCGCAACGAGATCGCGAACCAGCATGCGGGCCTGCGTGCGCGTCGTCAACGCGGGTTCACGCTGATCGAGATCATGGTCGTGATCGCGATCCTCGGCATTCTGGCCGCGCTGATCGTGCCGAAGATCATGAGCCGTCCGGACGAAGCGCGCCGCGTGGCGGCGAAGCAGGACATCGGCACCATCATGCAGTCGCTCAAGCTGTACCGGCTCGACAACGGCCGCTATCCGACCCAGGAGCAGGGCCTGCGCGCGCTGATCGAAAAGCCGACCACGGACCCGATCCCGAACAACTGGAAGGACGGCGGCTATCTCGAGCGTCTGCCGAACGATCCGTGGGGCAATACGTATCAGTACCTGAATCCGGGCGTGCACGGCGAGATCGACGTGTTCAGCTA
>NZ_WHNP01000238.1 GCF_009362735.1 Paraburkholderia franconis
CTTGAAGGGTCGTTCAAGACCAGGACGTTGATAGGTCAGGTGTGGAAGCGCAGTAATGCGTTAAGCTAACTGATACTAATTGCCCGTAAGGCTTGATCCTATAACCGGTGTGTTTTACGGTCATGGTTAATGCTTCGGCATGACCCGGACCGCGCCCCCGAAGGGGGCAGGACACGCAGACGGTCGAGAGATCGGTGTTGTGCCGGTACAAACAACACAACCCCAACACACCCTTTACGCTTCTTCCCGATTGGCTGCGGCGCTCAAACCAGCGACGCAGCAACCCGTCATGCCTGATGACCATAGCGAGTCGGTCCCACCCCTTCCCATCCCGAACAGGACCGTGAAACGACTCCACGCCGATGATAGTGCGGATTGCCCGTGTGAAAGTAGGTAATCGTCAGGCTCCTTACCCCAGACCCGACCCCGCCCCTCAGCAGGCGGGGTCGTGGCGTTTACGGCGCCCTTTATCTCATTCTCCCCGCGGCGCCTTCACCACTCGTCAATACCCCGCCGCCTCTGCCCAGGCTGCATCTCCTCGCAGCAGTAGCAACACGACTGCGAAAGGTGCCTCGATGACCTGCCCCCGGTTTTAGTCCGGACCGCTGTTAGAGTCCGAGGTTAAAAGCTGCTTCGCTTCATGTGCCTGTGTGAACTGCCTGGGCGTCAGATATCCGAGCGAGCTGTGAGGCCGTTCGTAAGCGCCCGGCAATGACACCCCGGGGAGTGCGCGCCGGCGATCAGGCGGTGATCGGCGCCCAGCGATGAGGCAGTAGCTGAGCGATATCGTCGGCGCGATGCGTGGGCAAGCGGTTCAGTACGTCTTTGAGGTAGACGTATGGATCATGGCCGTTGAGCTGCGCTGATCGAATCAGGCTCATGATTGCGGCTGCGCGTTGCCCCGCACGCAAAGAGCCCGCGAAGAGCCAGTTCGTCCTTCCCAGGGCCCATGGACGAATCTGATTTTCCAGCCAATTGTTGTCGATCGGCACA
>NZ_WHNP01000239.1 GCF_009362735.1 Paraburkholderia franconis
TGTGTGGCCCAGGCCGTTTGCAGGTACGAACGCTGTTGCGTACCTTGCCCTTTTTGTCGCCGGCCTGGCGTTGAGCGGCAGTGCGCGGGCGACAGAGGAAACGGCATCCGCCGATACGGCAACCGCCGCGTGCACCGCGAAGCGGCCCGTCGTGCTGTTCAACCGCTGGCAGGAGGACTGGTCCGTGCTGGCGGACAAGTGCGTGCCCCGGCAGCCGCTGGACAGCCTCAAATACATTCCGCTCGGCGGCGATCCGCATTCGTATCTGTCGCTCGGCGCGAATCTGCGCGAGCGCCTCGAAGTCAACGATGCGCCGCTCTTCGGCATCGGCACGGGACACTCGGATACCTACGTGATACAGCGCGCGCAGGTCAGCGCCGATGCGCGTATCGGTCCGTATCTTCAGTTCTTCGCGCAGCTCGAAGATGCGAGGCCGTTCGGCAAGGATACGGTGTCGCCCGTCGACAAGAATCCGCTCGAYCTSGAGCAGGCCTTCGTCGCGTGGGTCAGTCCGYTRGGACCCGGCACCGTGAAGTTTCGCATCGGCCGCCAGGAGATGGCGTTCGACTTGCAGCGCTTCATCTCCGTTCGCGACGGCCCGAACGTGCGGCAGGCGTATGACGCGATCTGGGCGGACTACGAGTACGGCAAGTGGCGCTTCATCGGCTATCTGACGCAGCCTGTGCAGTACCGCGACGTGACGGATTTCGACGATGTGTCGAACCGGCATCTCACGTTCAGCGGCGTGCGCTTCGAGCGGCAGGGCGTCGGACCGGGTGATCTTTCGGGTTACTACTCGAAGTACAACCGCTCGAATGCACGCTTCCTCGATGCGACGGGCGACGAGCATCGCGACGTCTTCGATCTTCGATACACGGGCAAGATTGGTCGCGCCGACTGGGACGTGGAGTCGATGTA
>NZ_WHNP01000024.1 GCF_009362735.1 Paraburkholderia franconis
GTTGCGTGACGGCGTCGCTGTCGTCGGAATAGCGCTTGAAGCGCAGCAGACGGCAGAACGGCTTTTCGACGATCGTCTGTTCGACGATGGGAATGTTGCGGCCGTCCTTGACGATCTGATGCAGGTTGAACTCGGGCTTTTCGTAATCCTTGCCGAGGCGGTACAGCAGCTCGTAGCCCGCGGACAGGCGGGTGGCGCCTGGCACATAGGCGAACGGACTGGCCGGATTCGCAAACGATTTCGAAGCAGCCTGAGCCCAGGCGGTAAGCGGGCTGAGGAGTGCCCGCTGGAATTCGTGAAATTGATAGAGCATGGGGGCTCCGGCGTTAAGCGGTTCGCGCACGGCAGCGTGTTTTGAAGCGCGGCGACGAGGCGGGCCGTTTTTGGTTACGTGTGGACTTTGTTAGTGGCGAATGGCGACAATTATCGGCCGTCAACTTCATTCGATGATATAGAAGGCATACGATTTGTGCAATGCAACAACAGTTCGTTAGCGCACGCACCGGATGTCATATTCACGTCATCGTCAAGGCGGGAGTTTTCTTTAGACGACAGGTGACGATTCCGTACCAGCATCTGCTGTGCCAGCCGGCGGTTCCCGGCCTTGTCCGTCGTGGGGCGGCTGGCCTGCGGCGCTTGCCATGCCTTGTTCGTGCTTCATCAGGTTCAGCCCCGTATGAACGAGGGCCACATGGGAAAACCCTTGTGGAAAATTACCTACAAGCCGCGCGGAAACGGGATCGTACTCCTCCGCGAGCAGCCCGACATCGTTGGCCAGCGCCAGCAGCCGCTCGTACATCTCGCGCGCTTGCTCGACACGCCCCTGCAGCGCCAGGTTGTCGACCATCCAGAAGCTGCAGGCGAGAAACGTCCCTTCGCCGGGCGGCAGGCCGTCGTCGACTTCCGTCGTGCGGTAGCGCAGCACGAGACCGTCGTGCACCAGATGCTTTTCGATCGCATCGACGGTGCCCGCGACGCGCGGGTCCGACGGCGGCAGAAAGCCGAGCAGGGGCATCAGCAGCACGCTCGCGTCGAGCGCGTCGCCGCCGTAGGTCTGCGTGAATGCGTTGAGCTCCGGGTTCCAGCTTTTCGCGCAGACATCCGCGTGAATGTGCGCGCGCACCGCTCGCCAGTGGTCGAGCGGCGCGGGCAGATCGAACGCTTCCGCCGATTTGACCGCGCGATCGAACGCGACCCACGCCATCACCTTCGAGAACGCGAATTGCTGACGGCCGCCGCGTGTTTCCCAGATGCCTTCGTCGGGTTCTTCCCAGATCGTTTCGAGGTGCTTGAGCATCGCGCACTGCACGTTCCACGCGGTTTCGTCGGCCTGCAAGCCGCCGACGCGCGCCAGATGCAGCGCGTTCATCACTTCGCCATACACGTCGAGCTGCAACTGGCCGACGGCGTTGTTGCCCACGCGCACGGGCTTCGAGCCCTCATACCCCGGCAGCCAGTCGAGTTCGAACTCCGGCAAGCGGCGTTCGCCCGCGAGGCCGTACATGATCTGCAACTGTTCCGGCGAGCCCGCCATCACGCGGCCGAGCCACGAGCGCCATGCGCGCGCTTCGTCGTAGTAGCCGCCGCGCATCATCGCGAGCAGCGTGATGGTCGCGTCGCGCAGCCAGCAGTAGCGGTAGTCCCAGTTGCGCGAGCCGCCCATCCGCTCGGGCAGCGACGTCGTGGGCGCGGCGACGATGCCGCCCGTCGGCTCATAGGCGAGCGCCTTCAGCGTCAGCAGCGAGCGGCGGATCGCGGGCGCGTATTTGCCCTCGACGGTGCCGCGCGCGGCCCATTCGAGCCAGTAGTTCTCGGTACGGGCGAGCGCCGTATGCGGATCGTGTGCGGGCGGGATGCGCAGATGCGATGCCGAATACGTGAGCGAGAACGGCACGCGCTCGCCTTCGGCGACCGTGAACTCGGCGACCGTCTTCATGTTCTCGCCGCGCAGATCGACGGGCGTGCGCAGCGCGACGGTGTCAGGGCCGGCGATCGCCTTGATGCCGCTGTCGTGCGTGAGGCGGCTGACCCATGGAATCGAAAAGCCGTAGTCGAAGCGCAGCACCAGTTCCATGCGCATCTTCACGGTGCCGCGCTTGCCGACGACAATGCGGATCATCTCAGACCACCCATTGCCGGGCGGCATGAAATCGATCAGCGTGACGGCGCCTTCCGGTGTCTCGAAGTCGGTTTCGAGAATCAGCGTTTCGCCTCGATAGCGGCGGCGCGTCGAGCGCGCGTAGCCGTGCTGGCGCGCCGTGCTGTCGTCGCCTTGATGCTGCTCTTCGTGGGCGCGCCGCGCCGCGACGTTCGTGCGCCGCGCCGCTGCCTTCGTGCGGGCTTTGCGGCCATCGCTCCCGGCTGCTTGTGCGGGGCGCTTTCCGGCTTGCCTCGGGACGGGCTTTTCGTCCGGCTTTGGCTCCTGCTTCGCGTTCGATGTCGCGCAGTGCGATTCTTCTTCGTGCTGTTGCGCGCCGGCATGCAAGTCGTCGTGGGCGGTATCGGCGGCGTTCGTGTCGGCTGCGGGCGCGATCAGCCAGCGGCCGTTGTCCTCGGTGCCGAGCAGGGCGGCAAAGCAGGCCCCCGAATCGAAACGCGGCCAGCAAAGCCAGTCGACGGAGCCATCGCGGGAAACCAGCGCGGCCGTGTGGCCGTCGCCGATGAGTGCATAGTCTTCGATACGTGCAGGCATGATAAAGCGGTCTATAGCGGTCGGTCAGCGTGTAATAAGTACGCTCCCGCACAGCGCCAGACGGTGCGCGAGCGTCGTTGTTACCTGACTCGCGCGATGCGTTTTGGTTCGTACACCAGCGAGCACTTCGAGTATTGGCAATCCGCGTATTGGCTGCTTACAATCGATTCGAACGTGACTTCTGACGAATCGCCGCCCACCGGCGCCCGGTGTTGCAGCATGCAGCACAGTGCCGATTTCGAGGAAATATAGCCATGCTGAACCCGTCGAAATCCGACTGCATCACGATTCTCTCCGCCGCGAGTGAACTGCCTGACGACTCGCTCTTGCCACTCGACTTCCGCACGCTCGGCCTCACGCGCAACGGGATGGAAACGGCCGCGGCATTTCTGATCGAACGAGCCTGCTTCAAGCGCCATAGCGACGCCGACGGTCATTATGCCGTCGGCGGGCTGTCGTTGCAGGGACGCTGGCGCCTCGACCAACTTTCGAACGGTTGACGCACGCTAGCGCCCATCGTCCGGTGATCGCGCTGCCGCGCCGCGGCGAATGACATGCAACAGGCATCCGGACCGTGCAACAGGCCGTCCGTGCGTCGACACGCGTGTCGATGCGTTGCGTGCACGTGCGCTGCGATTCTTTCGACACTGCGCGCGCTCGCAGCGCCGCATGTGCCCGGCTTCACGCATGTTCGCCACGCGCAGCGAATCGAAGCAAGGCGCTCCGCATGGGCGCCTGCACGCGCGCGTCAGAAATGCATGGTGCCGCCGACGCCGAACAGCCCGATCAGGCCGATGATGATCAGATACAGCGCGACGATGTAGTTGAGCAGACGCGGCACGATCAGGATCAGAATGCCGGCGATCAGCGCGACGAGCGGGCCGAGGGTGACATGGATATTCATGGCGACTCCTTTGTTGGACTTGACTGCTGTGAGCGATAACCTGCGCGTGCCCGCGTGACTGTGCGATCGCGAGCAACGCTTCTATACTTGCCCCAGCTACAACATCGACGACCAGCCCCCGCCACGAGGGCGCGCAGCGCGACGGCCGCCGTCTCGCCATGCAACCGTCACGATAACGGCACGCTTCGATCGAGCCGCGCGGCAGACCAGCGACACGCACAATCCGAATAACCCGTATCGCCAGGAGGTCGTCATGCAGCGTCGTATACGAGGAGTAGCGTGTGCCGTGCCACAGTCTTTCAATTGCCGGGTTTCCCCTCGTTCGGCCGGCTCTCGCTTCCGCCCCGCACTACGTTCGATGATAAGAGGATTGACACTCATGGTATCGATTGCCTCGTTTGCGTCGGTTGTCATCAGCAAGCAGGCCTTCGCGCAAGGCCCGGCCGCAGCGCCCGCCGACGGTATCTACGATCTGATCGTCGGCACCTACACCGGGCCGAAGAGCGAGGGCATCTCCGTCTACCGCTTCGATACGAAGTCGGGCGACGCGACGCAGGTATCGTCGATCAAGACAGATAACCCGTCGTATGTGATCGCGACGCGCGATGGCCGCCATGTCTATTCCGTCGACGAGCAGCCGGGCGACAACGGTCCCGCGACGCAGCGCGGCGGCATCAGCGCGTTTGCCTTCGATGCGAAGAGCGGACAGCTGACGTTCCTGAACCGCGTTTCGTCGGATGGCAACGATCCGTGCTATCTGAGCATTTCGCCCGACGGCAAATATCTGACGACGGCCAACTACTCCGTTGCTGCGAACCCCGGCGGCAGCTTCGCCGTCTTTCCGTTGCAGGCGGACGGCCAGGTCGGCGCATCCGTGCTGACCGTGCATCACGAGGGCGGCGGTCCCGTGAAGGGGCGCCAGGACAACGCGCACGTGCATTCGACCGTGTTCTCGCCCGACGGCAAATATCTGTTCGCGCAGGATCTCGGCACCGACAAGCTCTATTCGTACCGCTACACGCCCGACGGCAGCCGCGGCCTGTTCGGCCCCACCGAGAAGCGCTATACCGATGTGAAGGCCGGCTCCGGTCCGCGGCATCTCGTGTTTGGCGCGGACGGCAAATACGCATATTTGACGAGCGAGCTGACCGCAACCGTCACCGTTTTCCGCTACGACGACGGCAAGCTCACGCAGCTGCAAGTCGTGCCGATGACCAAGCCCGGCTTCAAGGGGCAGGTCGCGGCGGCCGCGATCCATCTGTCGCCGGACGGGCGCTTTCTTTACGCCAGCAACCGGGGCGACGCGAACGAAATCGTCATCTACGCGGTCGATCCCGGTAGCGGCCATATCCGCGAGGCAGGCCGTCAGTCGACTCTCGGCAAGGCGCCGCGCGAGTTCTCGATCGACCCGACGGGGCAATGGCTGATCGTGGGCAACCAGAACAGCGACACGGCCTATGTGTTCCGCCGCGATCAGCAAAGCGGCCTGCTGGAAGCGAATCCGAAACGGATCGATCTCGGATCGCCCGTCGACTTCAAATGGGTGCTGCCGTCCTGATTGCCGTGACCTGAGCGATCCGGACGAGTCCGCCGGCATGTCGCCGGTTGTCATCGGTTGTGCTGCCGGCTGACGCGAACAACAACGGAACGCGCGATGAGAACGACGCTAACCAGGAGAAGACCGAGGCCGAGGACAGAAACAAAGACGAGGACAAGCGCCGCATTCATCGCAGCGGGCGCGATGTGCGGCGCGTGCAGCGGGTTCTTCAGCGCGCCTGCGTTCGCGGAGGCGAGCTGCAGCTATTCGACGGAATGGCTCGCGGGCGCCTGCCGGCGTATCGAGCGCGTCGCGAAACAGGGCACGTGGGATCTCTACGTGACGGGCTACGGCTGGCACATCAACGGCTATACGGAAGAGGAGCGCCAGTCGCTCAATTCCCGGTCGTGGGGCGGTGGTGCGGGCAAGCACTTCACCGACGAAAACGGCAACGAGGACATCCTGTTCGCGTTCGTGTTCCTCGATTCGCACGAGAACCCGGAGCCGATCGGCGGCTGGGCGAGACAGTGGTACACGAAGCCCGTGGCCGGCGGACTGTCGCTGGGCGGCGGCTACTTCGCGGGTTTCACCGCGCGCGAAGACGTCGCGCACTACCTGCCCGTGCCGCTCGTGTTGCCCGTCGGCTCGATCCGCTATCGCAAGGCGTCCGTGATGGGCACGTTCATTCCGGGCATTCCCGGCGTCACCAAGGGCGATGTCGCGTTCTTCTGGAGCCGCTACGAGTTTTGATATCGCGGTTGCCCAGGAAGCGGCCCGTCGACGGCAGGTGGCTTACTCGGCGGGCCCCGGCGCGAGCACTTCGCGGCTGCCGTTGATGCCCATCGCCGACACGAGGCCCGCCGTCTCCATCTGCTCGACGAGGCGCGCCGCGCGGTTATAGCCGATGCGCAACTGCCGCTGCACCGCTGAAATCGACGCGCGCCGCGTGCGCACGACGAACGCGACGGCTTCGTCGTAGAGCGGATCGGCTTCCGCATCCGGCGTCTCGCCGAACAGGTCCTGACCCGCGCCGCCGCCGTCCGTTGCCGGGCCGTCGAGAATGCCCTCGACGTATTCCGGTTCGCCGAACTGCTTCAGATGCTCGACGATGCGATGCACTTCCTCGTCGGCGACGAACGCGCCGTGCACGCGCTGCGGGTAGCCGGTGCCGGGCGGCAGGAACAGCATGTCGCCCTGGCCGAGCAGCGATTCGGCGCCCATCTGGTCGAGAATCGTCCGCGAGTCGATCTTCGATGAGACCTGGAACGCGACGCGCGTCGGAATGTTCGCCTTGATGAGGCCCGTGATCACGTCGACGGAAGGGCGCTGCGTCGCGAGAATCAGATGGATGCCCGCTGCGCGCGCCTTTTGCGCGAGACGCGCGATCAGCTCTTCGATCTTCTTGCCCGCGACCATCATCAGGTCGGCCAGCTCGTCGATCACGACGACGATCAGCGGCAACGGCGACAGCGGCTCGGGCGCGTCGGGCGTCAGCGAGAACGGATTGCCGATCTTCTTCTCTTTCGCCTCGGCGTCACGGATCTTCTGGTTGAAGCCTTGCAGATTGCGCACGCCGACGGCCGACATCAACCGGTAGCGCTTCTCCATTTCGCCGACACACCAGTTGAGCGCGTTCGCGGCAAGCTTCATGTCGGTGACGACGGGCGCGAGCAGATGCGGGATGCCTTCGTACACGGAAAGCTCCAGCATCTTCGGGTCGATCATGATGAGGCGTACGTCTTCGGGCGTCGCCTTGTACAGCAGCGAGACGATCATCGCGTTGATCGCAACCGACTTGCCCGAGCCCGTCGTGCCCGCGACCAGCATGTGCGGCGCCTTCGCGAGATCGGTGACGACGGGGTGCCCCGTGATGTCCTTGCCCATCGCGAGCGTCAGATTCGACGTGGACTTCTGATAGACGTCGGCTTGCAGAATTTCGGAGAGACGGATCGTCTGGCGCTTTGCGTTCGGCAGTTCGAGACCCATGCAGGTCTTGCCGGGAATCGTCTCGACGACGCGGATCGACGTCAGGCCGAGTCCACGCGACAGGTCCTTCACCAGTCCGACGATCTGGCTGCCGCGCACGCCGAGCGCCGGCTCGACTTCGAAGCGCGTGATGACGGGACCCGCCGATGCGCCGACGACCGTCACGGGCACCTTGAATTCCTGCAGGCGCTGCTCGATCAGCGCGCTCGTTTCGGCGAGCTTTCCTTCGCTGACGGGCTCGGCGTCGGCCGATGCGGGCGCGAGCAGATCGAGGCCGGGCAGCTCGATGTGCGACGCCGAGGGTGCATGGAACTCGAACGCGGGACCGCTGTGGCCACGCACGGCAGGGCGGGGCGCTTGCGCTTGCGACGCGTCTTCTGCGTCGGGCGTCTGGGCGGGCGTCGGCGCTTCGTCGTGCGCGGGTTGCGCGAGGCTGTCGGCGGCTTGCTGGTCAGGCGCTTGCGCCGTCGCGACGGGTGCGGCGCCGGGGAAGCGGACGATGTTCGATGCTACGTGCGCTTGGGGCTCCTCGTTCGCAAAGTCAGCCGGTTCGACGTCGGGCGGGTTGCCGCCGACGGCAAGTGGACTGATCGTATGCAGCGGCGCGACAGGGGCGTCGTACGCCGACGCGTTCGATACGGGCGCGCGGTCATGGCTGGAAGCGGTCCGCAGCAGCGTCACGGATTGCGTGATCGCGTCCCATGGCGCGAGCCTGGAGGCGGCGGCTTCGTTTGCCTGCGCGTGATCGGGTTGCTGACCTGCTACCTCTGTCGCGGATTCGGTTTCTTCGGCGGCAGTGTTTGAATGAGCCGCAGCCGGATGATTGCTTTGCGGTTCGGGCTGGTTCGATTCCGCTGCGTGGTCGATCGTAGGCGCATCGTAGGCGGCGGGCGTCGTCGTTGCTGTCGGCGATGCGGCTGCGCGCGCCGTATCCGCTGGCTCGTGATCGACGTGGGCTGCCGGGATTTCGCTCGCTATGGACGATGACGGCGTCGTGCTCCCCTGTTCGATGGCTGGCTCTGCCGTTTGACTTTGCGTCGTGACGTGCGCAGCGCCGGCGTGCGGTTGGGGCTTGACAGTCGAAATCGCGTCATCGTTGGCTGAGGGCGAGTCGGGCGCGGCAGCGTGCGGCTGTTGGGCGTCAGCGACCACGTTTGCAGTCGTCGGCGCGTGCGGCACTTCGATGCGCGTCGCAGCGTCTTCGTTTGTTTCTTCCGAAGGTGCCGCAGCCACTGTCGTATGCGCGACAGGCTCAGCAGTGTGCGAAGCGTCCGGGCTTTGTCCAGCCGTCGAATCGCTTGCATCCGCCGATATGGGAGGGGTTGCGTCCGGCGCTGCGGCTTCGCGAGCGGTCAAGCTTGCCGCTGCGACTGCAGCATTCGCTGCGCTCGTTCGCGGCTCATCTTCGGCAGCGGAACCCGGCACGGCGACGGGTTCCATCGCTGTAGCGGCATTTGCCACGGCAGACGGCTGCGCGTGCGCAACCGCATCGGCTGCATCGGACTGCGGCGCGATCGTTGACGCATTGCCGGCATGACGGGCGCCGATGGCCGCTTCGAGTGCCGACACGGCCTGATCGACGGCGGTGACGGCTGCGACGTTAGCGGCCATGCCGCTGCCCGCGGCATCAATGGCCGCATTCATGCCCGTCTGCGGAACGGGAGCCACGGGCGTCATTGGCGCGGCAACAGGCGGTGTCTGCGCGGCAGCCGGCTGATCGACGGCAGTTGCCGAAGGCGGTGTCTCGGCGATCCGCGACAGGTCGCCCGCCGAGCGCCGCGCGAGACTCGCGCCCGCGAGCGTCGTCCAGCGCGCGGCGTTTTCCTCGATGCTGCGCAACGTTTCCTGCACGCTCGTCGTGGGCGCGGCAGGCTGAGCAGGCGGATTCGCCCGCGTATAGGCGGGCGCGCGGAGCTGCGACATGCCACGGCGCGTGCCCGGCAGACCAGGCGGGCTTGCAGGACGCGTCGTCTGGGCCGATGAGGAAGGCCCGGTCGAAATCGACTGGCTGCTCTGCGACCGCCCGCTCTGCGCGAGCGTGGCGGCGCGCAAAGACGCCGCGCGCGCCGACGACACAGCGGGATTCACCGACACGCCGCGCGCGGCCGCCTGGGCCGCCGCCTTCGACGATTGCAGCGCCGCAGTGCTGCCGAACACGGTCGGCGGCGTGGCCGCGACGCGCGCGCTTTCCATCGATGCCGGGATGCTCTCGCGCGAATGCGGGCGCTGCGCGTCGGCGCTGAGCCAGCCGGCGGGTGCCGTGGGCTCGGCAGGCGTCCACGGCGTCGGACGGTTCGGCTGGCGGTTGCCCGCGCGGCTTCCCGCGCCGCTTCCCGCGCCGCCGCCCGTCATTCCGCTTGTAGTCCCACTCGCTATCCCACTCGCAGCTGCGCTCGTCCCGCGCCCGATACCCGCAGCTGCCGCACCGGACGACGATACCGCCGATGCGCCCGAAGGCATTCCCATCGTCTCTTGCGCCACACCTGCGCTCGCCGCGCCAGCCGCCGCAGCATTCGAGCCGCGCGCCGTCGAGGGTGGCCGCCATACGGTCGGCCGCGCATAGCGTCCGTTGTTCTTCGGCGCCATCGTGTTGATGGGCGCGCTGCTATGCGCAGGCGCCGTATCGGTGGCGGCGCGGTGATGGCCGCGCGGCTCGTCGTCGCGGGCGCGCTTCGACAGCCCGAGCCCGAACGCGTCATTCGACCACGCGACGAACGACGACCACCTGAATCCGATCAGCCACGGCAGCGCGAGCCCGAGCAGACCGAGCATCACGAGCGGCGTCGCGACGCGCCCCATCAGGTGCGCGAACCCCGCCGCCAGCGCGTGACCGAACGCATCGAGCCCCGGCGCGTCGATCAGCGACGCCTCCAGCGTGCAACTCGCGACCAGCACGCAGACAAAGCCGAGCCACAGCCTGATCGTGCCCGGACCGCGCAGCCCCGCGCCGCCCGGCAGCACGGACTTCACGAGACGCCACACGAGGGGAAGAAACCAGACGGCGGAAGCGCCGAACCAGCCGAAAACTACCGTTTGCATGCTAGACATCAACGAATGACGGGCGCGCGCTCGCGCAACCCGTCGAGTTTAATCGGACGAAGCATTCTGCTTCGAAGGCCGGCGTCGCATGCGGCGCGCGGGCATCGGCGCGTGATGCGGCAGCAACGCACGAGTGAGCGCCTCGACGCGCATCGTGCTCAGTGCGGACGCTCGCCGGCCGCGCCGTCATTGGCCGCGCCGCGCGAACACGAGGGTGTCGCCGTTGTTGAGGATCAGTTGCAGTTGCTGCGGCTTGCGCATGTCGACGCCCGAGTGCTCGACATGTGCGAGCGCATCGAGATACGCGGCTTCGATCTTGCCGCCCGGCGTCGCGCACGCCATGCGCGTCCCCGCGAGCGGGCCGAAGCTGAGCTTGCCGTCCTTCAGCATGTAGGTGCCCGTATAGCGGTTGCATCCCGAGAAGCCGCTCGCTCGGCGCATGCCGCTTTCCGTCGACAGCACGAGCGTGACCGGTTCGCCGCTCGCGCCGCCCGGCACGTCGCGCGTGCCGCCGCCGGACATCTTCCAGCCGCTCAGTTGCCAGTCGGTGTTGTCGAGCAGCTGCGTCGCCGCCGGGTTGAAGGGATCGGGCGGCGCGGCTTCCACGTCGGGATGCTTCGGCATCGCGCAGGCGCCGAGCAGCGCGGCCATCGACACGGCGGCAAGCAGGGCCCGCGCGGTCGTCGCGTGTTTCGCGCGGCGTCGGAACGATGCCCACGATGCAGCGCCCGGTGCATTCGACGATGCGCCGGATGTTGCGTTCGAGCTTGCGTCGCGTGGCGTGGCGGACGTGGGCTGCATGTCGTCGTTCCTCTCTAAACTGGCGAAGGCGTAAGGGTATCGCACTACGCTTGCCGCATGCGAGCGCAAACGCGCGCGGCAAAACACATAGGCGCGCCTATGCGCGCATAGGCGAAATGCCCGGCGGCGCGGATGCGTCCATGCACGATGCATCGCGTACAGCCGTTGCAATTCTCCGGCTCGAAGCGCGGCCTGCGGACGGTTTATCGGCACGCGCGGCGCGCAGGCGCAGGGGCCGCGCATGTTAACATCGCCGCAGTCATTCATTCCACCCGCAGTTCGTAAAAATTCTCTGGAGTTTCCATGCAGATCGGCCAACGCATCGGCACACCGCTTTCGACTTCCGCCACGCGCGTGATGCTGCTCGGTGCGGGCGAACTGGGCAAGGAAGTGATCATCGCGCTGCAACGGCTCGGCGTCGAAGTGATCGCGGTCGATCGTTACCCGAACGCGCCGGGCCATCAGGTCGCGCATCGCGCGCACGTGATCGACATGACGGATGCGAAGGCTTTGCGCGCGCTCGTCGAACAGGAGCGCCCGCATCTGATCGTGCCGGAAATCGAGGCCATCGCCACCGACGCGCTCGCCGCGCTCGAAACCGATGGCGTGGCCGAAGTGATCCCGACGGCGCGCGCGACGCAACTGACGATGAACCGCGAAGGCATCCGCCGTCTTGCCGCCGAGGAACTCGGCCTGCCGACTTCGCCCTATGCATTCGCCGATTCGCTGGAAGAACTGAAGGCGGGCATCGCGAAGGTCGGCTATCCGTGTGTCGTGAAGCCGGTGATGTCGTCGTCGGGCAAGGGGCAGTCGGTGCTCAAGAGCGACGCCGACGTCGAAGCGGCATGGCAGTACGCAATGGCAGGCGGGCGCGTGAATTACGGGCGCGTGATCGTCGAAGGCTTTATCGACTTCGAGTATGAGATCACGCAACTGACCGTGCGCGCAATCGATCCCGCCACGCAGCTGACTTCGACCTACTACTGCGATCCCATCGGCCACGTGCAGGTGGCGGGCGATTACGTCGAATCGTGGCAGCCGCAGCCGATGAGCCCGCTCGCGCTCGAACGCTCGCGCGAAGTCGCGCACAAGGTGACGGCGGCGCTCGGCGGCCGGGGCCTCTTCGGCGTGGAACTTTTCGTGCGCGGCGATGACGTATGGTTTTCGGAAGTCAGTCCGCGTCCGCACGACACGGGGCTCGTGACGCTCGCATCGCAGCGTCTGTCCGAGTTCGAGTTGCACGCGCGCGCGATCCTCGGTCTGCCCGTCGATACGTCGCTGCGCGCGCCGGGCGCATCGGCCGTGATCTACGGCGGGCTCGACGAAGCGGGCATCGCATTCGAAGGCGTCGCGCAGGCGCTCGCCGTGCCGGATGCGGATCTGCGCCTGTTCGGCAAGCCGGAGAGCTTCGTCAAGCGCCGCATGGGCGTGGCGCTCGCGACGGGGCGCGACATCGGCGAAGCGCGTCAGCGCGCGAAGCAGGCAGCGGCGGCCGTGAAGCCGGTGTCGGCGAAGTAGTCGGTACGTAGATGCGGCGCAGGTGAGGAGCAGCATGTGAAAGCGAAGCGGGCAGGTGGTGCGCAACGCGGCGGACTTGTGCGGCGTGCCGCGCTGCTCGCATCGGCCGTCGTGTTGATGGCGGCGCTGAGCGGCTGCGGTCTTGCTGCCGCGCCATGCCGGATTGCATCAGCGGGGCTGAAGATCGTGCCCGTGGTCGGCCACGCCGCCGCCGCGCCGACGGACGCATGCGCCGACGTGATCGATCCTTGAGCCGCGCTCGTTGTCGTTCGGTTGTGCGATGAGGCGACAGCGGCGTCGCTGCGTCATTCAGAAACGAGGCTTTCGATGAGCATGAGGCAGTATGCGTTGATGGGCGTGCTGACGATCGCCGCTGTGTCGGGCGCGGCCCGCGCTGCGGACCTGATGCCGCTGCCGGACATCAGGACCACCCATCGCGTGACGCAGAAATACACCTGTGCGACGGGCCGCATTCTGCACGTCACGTATCTGAACACGAGCAACGGACAGAGCTTCGCGATCCTGCCCGTCAAGGGCAAGCAGATGCTGTTCGTCAACGTGCTGTCGGGATCGGGCGCGAAGTATCAGGCGGCGAGCTATACATGGTGGACGAAAGGCCCGCAGGCCACGCTGTACGACACAATGCTCGGAGAGAATGCGCCGCCGATGCTGTCCGATTGCGTGACGATCGTGCGCTGATGCTCTGCTAATGCGTTGCTAATGCCTCGCTGATGCCGCCCGGCGCAGTTACGCCCGCGCCGGGCCCGACCCTCGTTCCGCTTTAAATTCCCTCGCGCCTCACGTTGCGCCCGCTCATTGCTCGCGGCCT
Source organism: Paraburkholderia franconis (assembly GCF_009362735.1). GTDB lineage: Bacteria > Pseudomonadota > Gammaproteobacteria > Burkholderiales > Burkholderiaceae > Paraburkholderia > Paraburkholderia franconis. The sequence goes on from NZ_WHNP01000024.1 coordinate 13,307, forward strand.
GCCCCACGCATCGTGGACGCACGCCGACACGATTTCCCCACCCGGAGTAAGCTGTCTGCGACGCACAAGCCGCGCTTCTTCCTGATGCCGTTGCGCGGCCGTCATCGTTTTCGATCATCCTTGTCCGCGCGCCGCGATGGCGGCCCGGTCTGCGTTCGTTCGTCAAGCGGGACTTCACATGAAAGCATCGGATCTGTTCGTCAAATCGCTGGAAGCGGAAGGCGTCGAGTACGTGTTCGGCATTCCCGGCGAAGAAAATCTCGATCTCCTCGAATCGCTGCGCCGCTCCCGGATCAAGCTCGTCCTCACCCGCCACGAACAGGCGGCCGGTTTCATGGCCGCGACCTATGGCCGCCTCACGGGCCGCACGGGCGTCTGCCTGTCGACGCTCGGACCGGGCGCGACCAACTTCGTGACAGCGGCCGCCTACGCGCAGCTCGGCGGCATGCCGATGCTGATGGTCACGGGCCAGAAGCCGATCAAGTCGAGCAAGCAGGGCCACTTCCAGATCGTCGATGTCGTGCGGATGATGGAGCCGCTCACCAAGTACACGCGGCAGATCGTGTCGATCGGCAATATTCCCGCGTCGGTGCGCGAGGCGTTCCGTCAGGCCGAAGAAGAGCGCCCGGGTGCCACGCATCTCGAACTGCCCGAAGACGTCGCGCACGAAGAGGGCGACGGCAAGCCGATTCCGAAGAGCTACAGCCGCCGGCCCGTCGCCGAAGAGAAGGCCGTCGAGCGCGCGGTGAAGGCCATCGCGGACGCGAAGCATCCGATCCTGATGATCGGCGCGGGCGGCAACCGCAAGACCACGCGCAAGATGCTGCGCGAATTCGTCGACCAGATCGGCATCCCGTTCTTCACGACGCAGATGGGCAAGGGCGTGATCGACGAATCGCATCCGCTGTGGCTCGGCAACGCGACGCTGTCGGACGGCGACTTCGTGCACCGCGCGATCGATCACGCGGACTGCATCATCAATGTCGGCCACGACGTGATCGAAAAGCCGCCGTTCTTCATGCGCGGCGCCGATGCGGGCGAGAAGACGGTGATTCACGTCAACTTTCTCGGCGCGGAAGTGGACCCCGTGTACTTCCCGCAGATCGAAGTGGTCGGCGATATCGCCAATGCCGTGTGGCAAATGAAGGAGGCGTTGCAGGGCAAGGGCGACCATTGGGACTTCGCGCGCTTCAAGGAGATCAAGGAGCATTTCGAAGCGCATCTCGCGAAGGGCCAGCACGACGACCGCTTCCCGATGTACCCGGTGCGCATCGTCAACGATGTGTACGAGACGACGCCCGTCGACGGGATCATCTGTCTCGACAACGGCATGTACAAGATCTGGTTCGCGCGCTACTACCGCGCGCACGAGCCGAACTCGCTGCTGCTCGACAATGCGCTCGCGTCGATGGGTGCGGGGCTGCCGTCGGCGATCGCGACGAAGATCGTGCTGCCCGAGCGCAAGGTGATGGCCGTGTGCGGCGACGGCGGCTTCATGATGAACTCGCAGGAGCTCGAGACGGCCGTGCGCCTCAAGCTCGACCTCGTCGTGCTGATCCTGCGCGACGACGCGTTCGGCATGATCCGCTGGAAGCAGGAGAACATGAATTTCCCCGACTACGGGATGACGCTCAAGAACCCCGATTTCGTCGACTACGCGAAGAGCTATGGCGCGCAGGGACACCGGATCGCGTCGGCGGCCGAATTCGCGCCGCTCGTACGCGAGTGCTTCGCGACGCCGGGCGTGCATGTGATCGACGTGCCCATCGACTACTCGGACAACGAGCGCGTGCTCAATCGCGAGATCAAGCGGCTGTCGGCGCAGCTTTGACATGTCGCCGCATTTTCCCGGCGCGCGGCGCGGCGGACGCGGAACGGCCGTCGCTGCGCTCCTTTGATCGGATCAAGGAGAACGTGTCATGTTGCAGAAGAGTTACCCGTACTACCTCGCGAATGTTGCGGTAGCCGCGAACACCGATCTCGAAGTCACCGACAAGTTCAGCGGCGAAGTCGCGACACGCGTCGCGCTCGCCGATGCGGCAGCGATCGACAAGGCGATTGGCCTCGCCGTCGCCGCGATGCCCGAGCTGCGCGCGTTTCCGCCGTTCAAGCGCCAGGCCGTGCTCGAACATTGCGTGAAGCGCTTTCGCGAGCGCTTCGACGAACTGGCGATGGCGCTGTGCATCGAGGCAGGCAAGCCAATCAACGATTCGCGCGGCGAAGTCACGCGCCTCATCGATACGTTCAAGGTCGCGGCGGAAGAATCGGTGCGCATCGACGGCGACATCATCAACCTCGAAATCTCGCAGCGCGCGAAGGGCTATCACGCGTACGTGAAACGCGTGCCCATCGGGCCGTGCTCGTTCATCTCGCCGTTCAACTTTCCGCTGAATCTGGCTGCGCACAAGGTCGCGCCGGCGCTCGCGGCAGGCGTGCCGTTCGTGCTGAAGCCGGCGAGCCGCACGCCGATCGGCGCGCTGATCATCGGCGAAGTGCTCGCGGAAACGGATCTGCCGAAAGGCGCGTTCTCGATCCTGCCCGCGCATCGCGACGGCGCCGATCTCTTCACCACCGACGAGCGCTTCAAGCTGCTGTCGTTCACGGGCTCGCCCGCCGTCGGCTGGGACCTGAAGGCGAAGGCGGGCAAGAAGAAGGTGATCCTGGAACTGGGCGGCAATGCGGCTGCGATCGTCGATGGCGATCAGCGCGACAAGCTCGATTACGTCGTCGACCGTCTCGCGTTCGGCGCGTTCTATCAGTCGGGGCAAAGCTGCATTGGCGTGCAGCGGATTCTTGCGCACGCATCGCTGTACGACGCGCTGCGCGAGAAGCTGATCGCGAAGACAAAGTCGCTGAAGATGGGCGATCCGAAGGACGAAAAGACTTTCGTCGGGCCAATGATCTCCGAATCCGAATCGCGGCGGCTCGCGGGCTGGATGGAGAGCGCCGTGAAGGCGGGCGCGAAGATCGTCGCGGGCGGCAAGGTGGACGGCGCGATGTTCGAAGCGACGCTGCTCGAACACGTCGGGCGCGACACCGACCTGTACCGGAAGGAGGCGTTCGGGCCGGTGGCGATTCTCGAAAAGTTCGACGATTTCAAAAGCGCGCTCGCGACCGTCAACGACAGCGACTTCGGATTGCAGGCGGGCGTCTTCACCGATTCGCTCGCGCACGCGCATCAGGCGTGGGACGAACTGGAAGTGGGCGGCGTGGTCATCAACGATGTGCCGTCGTTCCGCGTCGACAACATGCCGTATGGCGGCGTGAAGGACTCGGGGCTCGGGCGCGAGGGCATCCGCTACGCGATCGAGGACATGACGGAGCCGCGCCTGATGGTGATGCGCGAGACGTGGTGAGATTGGGTGAACATGGGCGGGGCGCTGGCCGATGCGGGCTGTTTGCTGCGTCATGCGCGTGTCAGGCGGCTGTCACCGGATTGACTCGTTCGCCGTCTACGCTGCCCGCGTCGGACACGGTCCGTCCCCGCTCGAGACGGACGGCGTGCCGGACGACGGGGCGGCCGCCCCCGGGTCGACGCGGGCCCGCTTCGCGTGAGAACAGGCCTCGGGCCGAAGTGCTACAATACCGGCCTTTCCGGCGGATGTTTCCGCCGGCCGGAGCCGGCCGCATGCTTGCCGATACCTGGTGATACCAGAACGGACCTTGTGCGGGACGCCGTGGCTCCGCCTTCATCCTGATGCCCTCCGCGGCCCCGGCCGCTGCAGAAGAAGCTGCAAGAGAGTTTGAGCGGACGCCCGGGCGCCCGCCTTTGGCAACGCGCAAGCTGTTCCGCCCAAGCGCATTTTTAGCGAAAGCCACCATGTCCGACACAGCAACCACGCCCAACACCGTGACCTTCGACCAGTTCGGTCTGCACGCCGACATCCTCAAAGCCATCACGGAACAGGGATACACGACGCCGACGCCGATCCAGGCCAAGGCGATCCCCGTCGTGCTGGGCGGCCGGGACGTGATGGGCGCCGCGCAGACGGGCACGGGCAAGACGGCGGGCTTCGCGCTCCCCATCATCCAGCGTCTGCTGCCGCTCGCGAATACGAGCGCGTCGCCCGCGCGTCACCCGGTCCGCGCGCTGATCCTCACGCCGACGCGCGAACTCGCCGACCAGGTCGCTGCGAACGTGCAGTCGTACGCGAAGCACACGGCGCTACGCAGTGCCGTCGTATTCGGCGGCGTCGATATGAACCCGCAATCGGCGGAACTGCGGCGCGGCGTCGAAGTCCTGATCGCGACACCGGGGCGCCTGCTCGATCACGTGCAGCAGAAGACGGCCAATCTCGGCCAGGTGCAGATGCTCGTGCTCGACGAGGCCGACCGCATGCTCGACATGGGCTTCCTGCCCGATCTGCAGCGCATCCTGAACCTGCTGCCGAGCGAGCGTCAGACGCTGCTCTTCTCGGCGACTTTTTCGCCGGAAATCAAGAAGCTCGCGTCCACTTATCTGCGCAACCCGCAGACAATCGAAGTCGCGCGCAGCAACTCGACGGCGACCAACGTCACGCAGATCGTCTTCGAAGTAGCCGAGGGCGACAAGACAGGCGCTGTCGTGCAATTGATCCGCGAACGCAGCCTCAAGCAGGTGATCGTGTTCTGCAACAGCAAGATCGGCGCGAGCCGTCTCGCGCGCCAGCTGGAACGCGACGGCGTGGTGGCGACGGCGATTCACGGCGACCGCACGCAAAGCGAACGGATGCAGGCGCTCGACGCGTTCAAGCGCGGCGAAATCGAAGCGCTGGTGGCGACGGATGTGGCGGCGCGCGGTCTCGATATCGCCGAACTGCCTGCCGTGATCAACTTCGATCTGCCGTTCAACGCCGAAGACTACGTGCACCGGATCGGCCGGACGGGCCGCGCGGGCGCATCGGGCGATGCGCTGTCGCTGTTCAGCCCGAACGAGCGCAAGCAGCTCGCGGACATCGAGAAGCTGATCAAGCGTCCGCTGGACGTGCAGCGTCTCGCCGTCGACACGCCCGTGCGTCATCATCACGACGAGCGCGGCTCGCGGCGCGATCGCGACGACCGCGGCAGCCGCCGTCGCACGACGGGTGCGCACGAGCGTCCGTCGCACGGGGCGCATCATCGTCAGCAGCCCGTCGACGATTTCTTCTTGAAGCCGTACGAGCCGTCGCCTTCGGCCGTGTCGGCTTCCGCCAAGCGCGAAGAGGTGCCCGCCGCGCAGCAGAAGCCCGCTTCGAAGCAGCCGCTTGCTGCGCTGCTGGGCGGTTTCGGGATGCCGCGCAAGACGACTTCTTCGAACTGATATCGTGCGGCCGTTGGTGTTCAAGCCGAACGGCGAGACAAGCTGAAAACGGCGCCATTGCTGGCGCCGTTTTTATTTCTTTTCTGCGCTATGTGGACGCTTTAGCGTTTCACGCGCTCGGACCACGCCTTGATCGCTTCGGCGTAAAACGCTTCTCGCGACAACGCTGCCGTCCCGCTCAGCTTCAACCCCAGATGCAACGCGGCCTCGTTGAGCGCGACGAGCGGCCGGCTTGCGTCGAGCGCGAGCGCGCCCGTCTGCTTGCTGAGCTTTTCTCCGTCTGCATTCGTGACGACGGGCACGTGAAGATAAGAGGGCGTCGGCACGCCCAGGCACTGTTGCAGATAAATCTGACGTGCCGTCGAGTCGAGCAGGTCCGCGCCACGCACGATATGCGTGATGCGCTGATCCACATCGTCGACGACGACGGCCAGTTGATACGCCCACTGATCGTCGGCCCGGCGCAAGACGAAATCGCCGACTTCTGTCGCGAGGTTCTGTGTCTGCGGGCCTTGCCAGCGATCGTCGAATGTCACGATGGCGGCATCGCCGTCGGGCACGCGCAAGCGCCACGCGCGCGCCGGCTTGCCGTTCAGGCCGTTGCGGCAGGTGCCGGGATAGGCGAGCGTCGTATGGCGCGCGTGCGCATGCACGAGCGAATCGGCGATCTCCTTGCGCGTGCAGCCGCACGGATAAACGAGCCCCGTCGATTGCATGCGTTCGAATTCCTGCTGATAAAGCGGCATGCGCCGGCTTTGCCAGACGGGCGGCTCGTCGGCCACCATGCCGAAGCGCGCGAGCGTTTCGAGAATACTTTCGGCCGCGCCGGGGACGGTGCGCGGACCGTCGATGTCTTCGATCCGCACGAGCCATGTGCCGCGATGCGCGCGCGCGTCGAGCCAGCTTGCGAGCGCGCTGACCAGTGAACCGAAATGCAGCGGGCCGGTCGGCGACGGGGCGAAACGTCCGCGATAGATCGTCATGCCGCGAGCGTCAGCATCGAACCATCGCAGCGTGCGCTTTACGCGGCACGCGCCGCGCTGGCGTGTTGCACTTGTGGATGACAAGCGGCGCAGGTCTTGCCCGGCACATAGAAGGGCGACTTCTGGTCTTCCGGCGTGACGACGGCGCGACAGCCGAAACATTGCACGGTGGCCGTCGGCTGCAGATTCGGATCGAGCGAGGTGCGATAGTCGAACACGAAGCACTCGCCGTTGTAGTGCGCGCCGCCCACTTCCTCGAAGTACTTCAGAATGCCGCCTTCCAGCTGGTAGACGTTTTCGATGCCGGCATCCTTCATGTGGATCGCGGCCTTCTCGCAGCGAATGCCGCCCGTGCAGAACGACACGACCGTCTTGCCTTCGAGGTCCGCGCGGTTCTGCTCGATCACGTGCGGAAACTCGCTGAACTTCGTGATGCGGTAATCGAGCGCGTTGTCGAACGTGCCGACGTCGACTTCGAATGCATTGCGCGTGTCGAGCATCACGACGGGGCGGCCCGCGTCGTCGTGACCGCGGTCGAGCCACATCTTGAGCGTGCGCGCATCGACGGCGGGCGCGCGCCCCAGTTCCGGCTTGATGGCCGGCTTCTTCATCGTGATGATCTCGCGCTTGAGCTTAACCAGCATGCGGCGGAACGGCTGCGTCTCCGACAGGCTTTCCTTGAACTGAAGCTCGGCGAATTTGCCCTCGAAGAGAGGATCGTGACGGATGTAGTCGATGAATTCGCGCACTTGCGCGATTTCGCCGGCAATAAACAGGTTGATGCCTTCCGGCGCGAGCAGGATCGTGCCGCGCAAGCCGAGTTCGTTGCAGCGGGCGGTGACGAGCGGCCGCCATTCGACCGTCTTGTCGAGTGTCGAGAACTGATAAGCCGAGAGATTCAGGATATTCATGCTGGTCCAGCGATAAAGCGCCGTGCCCCGGCGCGCATCGATGGCGGGCGCAGCACGTGTACGGCAGGGAATGGGTTCGAGTCCGTATTATCCCTCATCCTGCGGATCGCTTCGCAATCCGCCGGGCGGCATATTGACTTGCGGACGGATAGGCCGAATGGCCGACCCACACGCGCGCGGATCGCCACCGTAAAAGCCCCACGTGCGAGCCCGCCTGGCCGGATGGCCAACGGGCCGGTTCAGGGCCGTTTTGCCGAAAATTTTCGGGAGGGCGGGGTTACAATGTCGCCCATGTCAGATCCCCGCTTCGTCCATCTCCGCGTTCACTCCGAATTCTCGATTGCCGATGGCATCGTGCGCCTCGACGACGTCGTCGCCGCCGCTGCCAAAGACGGTCAGGGCGCGCTCGCGCTCACCGATCTCGGCAACGCATTCGGTCTCGTCCGTTTCTACAAGGAAGCCCGTGACAAAGGGGTCAAACCCATTGCGGGCTGCGATGTCTGGATCACGAATCCCGACGACCGCGACAAGCCTTCGCGTCTTCTGCTGCTGGTCAAGAACAAGACCGGCTATCTGAACCTGTGCGAACTGCTGTCGAAGGCGTGGCTCACGAACCAGTATCGCGGACGCGCGGAAGTCGAGGCGGCGTGGCTCGAAAGCGGCCTCGCCGAGGGGCTGCTTGCGCTGTCGGGCGCGCAGCACGGCGACGTGGGCATCGCGCTCGCGGCGGGCAACGAGGAAGCCGCAAAGCGCAATGCATCGCGTTGGGCGAAAGTCTTTCCGAACGCGTTCTATATCGAACTGCAACGCAGCGGGCAGCCGGGCGCCGAGACGTACGTGCAGCAGGCGGTCGCACTGGCCGCATCGCTGAAGCTGCCTGTCGTCGCCACGCATCCGCTGCAGTACATGACGGCCGACGACTTCACCGCGCACGAAGCGCGCGTGTGCATTTCCGAGGGCGACATTCTCGCGAATCCGCGTCGCCAGAAGCGCTTTACGACGGACCAGTATTTCCGCACGCAAGACGAGATGGCCGCGATGTTCGCGGACATTCCGTCCGCGCTCGCCAACACCGTCGAAATCGCGAAGCGCTGCAATCTCATGCTCGAGCTCGGCAAGCCCAAGCTGCCGCTCTTCCCGACGCCGGACGGCATGTCGCTCGACGACTATCTGGTGCAGCTCTCGAAGGAAGGGCTTGAGAAGCGTCTTGAGCAGCTATACGCCGATCAAGCCGAACGCGACGCGCAGCGCGAGACGTACTACGCGCGTCTCGACTTCGAATGCGGCACGATCATCAAGATGGGCTTCCCCGGCTACTTCCTGATCGTCGCGGACTTCATCAACTGGGCGAAGAACAACGGCGTGCCTGTCGGGCCGGGCCGGGGCTCGGGCGCCGGCTCGCTCGTCGCATACGCGCTCGGCATTACCGATCTCGATCCGCTGCGCTATAACCTGCTGTTCGAACGTTTTCTGAATCCGGAACGGGTATCGATGCCCGACTTCGATATCGACTTCTGCCAGCACGGCCGCGATCGCGTGATCCAGTACGTGAAGGAGAAGTACGGCGCCGATGCCGTGTCGCAGATCGCGACGTTCGGCACGATGGCCGCGAAGGCGGCCGTGCGCGACATCGGCCGCGTGCTCGATCTCGGCTACATGTTCACGGACGGCGTCGCGAAGCTGATTCCGTTCAAGCCCGGCAAGCATGTGACCATCGCCGACGCGATGAAGGAAGAGCCGCTGCTGCAGGAGCGCTTCGACAACGAAGACGAAGTGCACCAGTTGCTCGAGCTCGCGCAGCGCGTGGAAGGCCTGACACGTAACGTCGGCATGCACGCGGGCGGCGTGCTGATCGCGCCCGGCAAGCTGACCGACTTCTGCCCGCTCTATACGCAGGGCGACGAAAGCGGCGTGGTGAGCCAGTACGACAAGGACGACGTCGAAGCCGTCGGCCTCGTGAAGTTCGACTTTCTGGGCCTGACCACGCTGACGATTCTCGACTGGGCCGAGCGCTATATCCGCCGACTCGATCCGTCGAAGGAGCACTGGTCGCTCTCGCAAGTGCCGCTCGACGACCCCGCGTCGTTCTCGATCCTCAAGAAAGCGAATACCGTCGCCGTGTTCCAGCTGGAAAGCCGCGGCATGCAGGGCATGTTGAAGGACGCGCAGCCCGACCGCTTCGAGGACATCATCGCGCTCGTCGCGTTGTATCGTCCGGGTCCGATGGACCTGATCCCGAGCTTCTGCGCGCGCAAGCATGGCCGCGAAACAGTGGAGTATCCGGACCCGCGCGTCGAGCCTGTTCTGAAAGAGACCTACGGCATCATGGTCTACCAGGAGCAGGTGATGCAGATGGCGCAGATCATCGGCGGCTATTCGCTGGGCGGCGCCGACTTGCTGCGTCGCGCGATGGGCAAGAAGAAGCCCGAGGAAATGGCGAAGCACCGCGAAATCTTCGCCGAGGGCGCAGCGACCAACGGCCTCACGCGCGAGAAGTCGGACGAGATCTTCGACCTGATGGAGAAGTTCGCGGGCTACGGCTTCAACAAGTCGCACGCGGCGGCCTATGCGCTGCTCGCGTACTACACCGCGTGGCTCAAGGCGCATCATCCCGCCGAATTCATGGCGGCCAACATGTCGCTCGCGATGGACGACACGGACAAGGTCAAGATCCTGTTCGAAGACTGCCTCGCGAACAAGATGGCCGTGCTGCCGCCGGACATCAATCTGTCCGCGTATCGCTTCGAGCCGGTCGCTGAAAGCGACGGCAAGCGCTCGCGCACGATTCGATATGGCCTCGGCGCGATCAAGGGTAGCGGCCAGAACGCAATCGAAGAAATCCTGCGCGCGCGCGAAGGCGGGCCGTTCGTCGATCTCTTCGATTTCTGCAACCGTATCGATCGCCGCATCGTCAACCGTCGCACGATCGAGGCGCTGATTCGCGCGGGCGCGTTCGATTCGCTGCACCCGAACCGCGCGCAACTGCTCGCATCGGTGTCGCTCGCGATGGAAGCCGCCGATCAGGCGAGCGCCAACGCGATGCAGGCGGGCCTGTTCGACATGGGCGATGCGCCGTCGCAAGGCCATGAGCTCGTCGACGAACCTGTGTGGCCGGACAAGCGCCGCCTGCAGGAAGAAAAGACGGCGCTCGGCTTCTATCTGTCGGGCCATCTGTTCGATGCGTACAAGGACGAAGTGCGCCGCTTCGTGCGGCAGAAAATCGGCGAGCTGAAGGAAGGGCGCGACAAGCTGGTGGCGGGCGTCATCGTTTCGCTGCGCACACAGATGACTCAGCGCGGCAAGATGCTGATCGCGCTGCTCGACGACGGCACGGGCCAGTGCGAAGTGACCGTTTTCAACGAGCAGTTCGAGGCGCACAAGCAGCTCTTCAAGGAAGACGAACTGCTCGTCGTGCAGGGCCAGGCGCGCAACGACGCGTTCACGGGCGGCATCCGCTTCACCGTCGATACGCCGATGGATCTCGGCCGTGCACGCACGCGCTATGCGCAGGCGGTGAAGGTGCGGATGAACGGCAACGCGGACGCCCATGCGCTGCGGCGTGTGCTCGAAGCGCATTGCGCGAAGCCGGAAGACGCCGAAAGCGCTGCGCCCGCTGCCGCGCCGAGCCGCAGCGGCCGTGGCGGTCAGTACGGGCAGAATGGCCAAGGCGGCGACATGAGCCGTGGGCAGCGCTTGTCCGCGCCGATGCCTAACGGTCTCGCCGTGCAGATCGTCTATCGCAGCGACAACGCGGAAGGCGAGGTGCGGCTCGGCGATGCGTGGCGCGTGAAGCCGACGGACGAATTGCTCGCCGCGTTGCGCAACGAGTTTTCAGGTAGCGCGATCGAGATCGTGTACTGACCGATCGAATGATCGATCGGGTAATCGAGCGAGAGAGACGCCGGCTCGCGCGGGCGGGCCTCGGCTTCGTTCACCGGCCCGAAGCGTCCTTGCGCCCCAACTGCGCGAGCTTCACGAACCGGTAGTACACGGTCTCCGCATTGAACATCGCGATCATGAAGCCGGCGCGCCCATCGAGAAACCCGCGCCGCAGAAGGTACGTCCGCACGAACGCCCACGCGCCTCTTGCGACGGCCTTGCCGAAGCTGCCGCGCTGGCCGGCCGCGTGACGCTGCTGCGCGCCCAGCGTCGAATACGCGTCGAGCTTGCGCAACACTGTCTCGAAGTCTTCGTACGAGTGATGCATCAGCTTGCCCTCGAGGCGCTTCGCGGGCGCGTCGAACACGAGCCGCTCGTGCACGAGATCGTCGGAAAAGCGCGCGGCGCCTTGTTTGAAGAGGCGCGGAATCCAGTCCGGATACCAGCCGCTGTGACGCACCCAGTGACCGCAGAACGCCGACAGCCGGTCGACAGCGTAGACATCAGCGGCGGGCGCGGCCAGTGCGCTGGCGATCGAGACGGCCAGTTCGGGCGTCACGATTTCGTCGGCGTCGATCGACAGGACCCATGTCGTAGTGAGCGCGTCGACGGCGCGGTTCTTCTGCGGGCCGAAACCCGGCCAGTCGTCGTGTGTGAGCACGCGGGCGCGATGAGCGCGGGCGATCTCGACCGTGCCGTCGGTGCTGCCGCTGTCGACGACGACGATCTCGTCGGCGAACGCGACGGCTCGCAGGCATTCGTCGAGCCTGCGCGCGGCATTCTTCGTGATGATGGCGACGCCGAGCGTGGGTTGTGTCATGCGAGTCGAAAGCGGGAAGGAAGGCGGACGCCGCGCGCGCTCTGCTGCTGAAGTGCCGCCAGAGCCCAGCGAAAGTTGCGCAAGTATACACAGCACTGCGCACGGCACGGCACAGCACAGCCCGCGCTACCGAAAAGCCCAACCCCAGGCACGACGACCCAGCCAATCCGCCAACGCGGGCTTTTACCGCCATTCGGCCGATCCGGGACAGCAACCCGGACGGTTTACAATGTCGCATTTGCAAATCCGCCCGAGGGCGGTTCATGGACGCCGCGAAGCGCGTCCGCATTTCCAGGGGATCTTTTGAGCGCCAAGCCAACGTTAAGCAAGCCCATCGGCTCGGGTGAAGTATCGTCGTCAGTCGTCGTGCTGCGCCGTCTGTGGCCGTATGTGAAGCCGCTCATCTGGACCGTCATCGCCGCCATCGCGACGATGGGCGCCGTCGCCGCCACCGAGGCCGGCATTCCCGCGCTGCTCAAGCCGCTGCTCGATCATGGCTTCGGCGCGCACGGCAGCGACAGCGCGAAATGGTACGTGCCGCTTGCCGTGATCGGCCTCGCGCTCGTGCGCGGGATCGCGCAGTACGCGTCGGGCTATCTGCTGTCGTATGTATCGAACCGGATTCTGCTCGAGCTGCGGCTCACGATGTTCAACCGGATGATCCACGGCAGCGTCGCGTTCTTTCAGCGCGAGACAGCGAGCACGGTGATCAACGCGATCGTCTTCGAGGTGAACCAGATCCTGAACGTGTTGACGGGCGTGATGGTCACGCTCGTGCGCGATTCACTGACGGTCGTGTTCCTGCTCGGCTATCTGTTCTATCTGAACTGGCGCCTGACGTTGATCGTCGCGGTGCTGCTGCCGGGCATCGGTTGGCTCGTTGGCAAGATCAACCGGCGGCTGCGGCGGCTGAACCGCGAGCACCAGACGCTCACGAACGAGCTGTCGTACATCGTCGAGGAGACGGTGGGCGGCTACAAGGTCGTCAAGGTCCACAACGGCGAGCAGTACGAAATCGACCGCTTCACGCAGATGAGCAAGCGCCTGCGCGGCTACTCGATGCGCATGACGGTGTCGGGCGGTCTCGCGCAGCCGCTCACGCAGTTCCTCGCGTCGATCGCGCTCGCCGTCGTGATCACGATTGCCGTCGTGCAGTCGTCGCACGATCAGACGACGGTCGGCGGCTTCGTCGCGTTCGTCACGTCGATGCTGCTGATCATTTCGCCCCTCAAGCACCTGATGGACGTGAACCAGCCGCTGCAACGCGGCATGACGGCGGCCGAGCTGATCTTCGGGCTGATCGACGAGCCGTCGGAGCCGGAAGGCGGCGGGCGCAAGCTGGAGCGGGCGACGGGCGAGGTCGAATTCCGCGACGTGTCGTTCATGTACGGCGCGAGCGGCCCGATGCAGCGACAGACGCTCGATACCGTGTCGTTCAAGGTCGCGCCGGGCGAGATGGTCGCGCTGGCGGGCCCGTCGGGCAGCGGCAAGACGACGCTCGTGAACCTGCTGCCGCGCTTCTTCGATCCGAGCGGCGGCGAGGTTCTCGTCGACGGCGTCGCGCTGCCCGAGTACGGCATTCACGAGCTGCGCAGCCAGATCGCGATGGTGAGCCAGGACGTCGTGCTGTTCAACGACACGATCGCGAACAACGTCGCGTATGGCCAGGCGGCCGACGCCGAGCGCGTGAGAGCGGCGTTGCACGCGGCCAATCTGTGGGACACGGTGGCCGCGATGCCGAACGGCATCGACACGCTGATCGGCGACAACGGCATGATGCTGTCGGGCGGCCAGCGCCAGCGGCTCGCGATCGCGCGCGCCGTCTACAAGGACGCGCCCATCCTGATTCTCGACGAAGCCACGTCCGCGCTCGATTCCGAATCCGAGCGTCATGTGCAGGCGGCGCTCGAAACGCTGATGAAGGGCCGCACGACGCTCGTGATCGCGCACCGCCTGTCGACCATCGAACGCGCGGACCGCATTCTCGTGCTCGACGCGGGGCGTATCGTCGAGCGCGGCAGTCATCGCGAACTGCTCGCGCAAAACGGGCTGTACGCGCATCTGCATCGGATCCAGTTTCAGCAGCATGCGGCGTGAGCGGATGCGAGCGCGCATCGCTGACCGCGCGGCGCGGCGAATCGTCCCGTTCGCGCCCTCCGCCGCCAATGTGCCGCCTTCGCACCGCACGCGCGGCCTTCATGCCCGTTCGATCGACGCTCCGGCAAAGCCCCTTCAATGCTAAAAATCGGAATCTCCGCCAACGCGCTCAAGTACAGCGGCGGCCTCGAACGCTATGCGATGGACCTCGTGCGCGGATTCGCGGGCATCGGCATCGAGCCTGCGTTCTTCGCGCGGCACTTCGACATGACGGTGCCGGAGAGCGGGCTCGTCGAGCGTCATCGAATCCCCGTGTCGTTTCTGCCGGGCAAATGGCGCGACGTATGGTTTTCGGCCCGTCTGCGCAGGGCGCGACGCGCGGCGGGCGTCGACGTGCTGATCGGCTGCAACCGCGTCGATTCTTCCGATATCGCGATTTGCGGCGGCACGCACATCGGCTTTCTGCGGGCGACGCGCCGCCCGGCGAAGCGTTCCGACCAGCGGCAGATCGAACTCGAAAAGCGCCAGTACGAACGCTCTGCGGTGATCGTCGCGCATTCCGACCTGATGCGCGACGAGCTGATCGAGCTGTACGGCGTGGATGAAGCGAAAATTGAAGTGCTCTATCCGCCTGTCGACGGAGCGCGGTTCACGCCCGTCGACGCCGTGACGCGCGCCGCGCTGCGCAAGCGCTACGGCTTTGCCGACAATGAAATCGTGCTGCTGTTTCCGTCGAGCAGCCATCAGCGCAAGGGCTTGCCGCTGATCGAAGCCGCGCTGCGCGACATCGATCCGCGCGTGGTCGTCGCCGTCGCGGGCCGGCCGCTCGACAGGCCGGCAGAGCGCATCCGCCATATCGGCTACGTGCGTGAAATCGAAGACTGCTACCGTGCCGCGGACTTCACGATCCTCGCATCCGAATACGAGCCTTTCGGACTGGTCGGCGTCGAGTCGGTGATGTGCGGTACGCCCGTCATCTTCCCGTCGACGATCGGCTGCTGTTCGGCAATTGCCGGACAGGCGAAGTTCGTCTTTGCACACGGCGACGTGGCCGCGTTGCGGGCGGCGATCGAGCGCGCGGTGAAGACGTCATCGGCCGAAGCGCATGCCGCTGCCGGCCCGCGCGTGCCCGCCGGCTCCGTGCTTTACGACACGAGCGTGGCGGCTCACGTCGCGACGCTGTTGAAGCTGGCGCAGCGCGTGAGCCGCGCCCGCTAGCCGTTTGCCAGACTGCGATTGGAGGGCCACATGGTAAAATCAGGCGCTTCTGATGCAGATTATTCGTCGAACGATCGCGTGTTTCGGGTGACGGGCAACGGAAGTCATTGCGCGCCTTTTTTGCGATAAGTTGCGCTCACGTATCAGCGGGCATCAGAGATGACACCGTCGGAAATGTTTTGTATGAGAAAAGAGCGGCCTGCTGTCATCAAAGTGAGCAGCAGACGGGAATCGCTGGAGAGGGCCAACGCGGCGATCACCCAATGAGTCGACTGTCCGGACGTATCCGAATCTTTGCGCGCGCCGTTCCGCGGCTCGCGCTCAAGCCATTGCGCCGCAAGCCCGCCGCACCCGCGCGCATCCTGATTGCCCACCATCTGCTGCTCGGCGATACGCTGCTGCTCACGCCGTTGCTGGCGAAGCTGCGCGCGCAGTATCCGCAGGCGGATATCGTGCTCGCGTGCCCGAAGCCGATCGTGCCGCTGTATGCCGCGCGGCCGTTCGACGTCACGGCCTTGCCGTTCGATCCGCGCGATCTGCCGACGGTGCAGCACGTGTTGCGCTCGGGCCCGTACGATCTGGGCATCGTCGCGGGCGACAACCGGCACAGCTGGCTTGCGCTCGGCGCGGGCTGCCGCTGGATTGTTGCGCATGCAGCCGATGTGCCTGCATGGAAGAACTGGCCCGTCAACGAACACATTCCGTATCCGTCGAAGCCGGCCGCGTGGGCCGACCTCGCGACGGAACTGGTGGACGGCGAGTCGCCGCGTCGCTACCGGACTCAGGATTGGCCGGCGCCCGCCGCTTCAGCCGTGTTGGACGAACGGCTGACGCAACGGCCGTATGTCGTGCTGCATCCGGGCGCGAGCACGGCCGTCAAGCGCTGGCCGGACGCGCGCTGGCGCGAAGTCGCCGAATACGTTGCCGGCCTCGGATACATGCCCGTATGGAGCGGCGGCCCCGGCGAAACCGATCTGATTCGCCGCATCGATCCCGATCCGGGGCATCCGAATCTGGCGGGGCGGCTCGGGCTCGGCGAACTGTGGCATCTGTTTGCCGGCGCACGTGCGGTGGTGTGTCCCGATACGGGCGTCGCGCATCTGGGACGCCTCGTCGGCGTGCCGACGATTGCGCTCTTCGGTCCCGGCAATGCGCTGATTCACGGCGCCGGTCAATACTGGAGCGACGTGCCGTTCGTACCCGTCACGATCGCCGATATGCCGTGCCGTGACGAGCCGTTTATTTTTCGCCGCGAGGTGCCGTGGGTCCGCCGTTGCGACCGCAACGCCGAGACTTGCGTCGACTGGCACGGCGATCACGCTGCCTGTATGGGTCGCCTGACAGTCGATTCCGTCTGCCGGGCGTTGAGCGATGCACTGGGAGTCTCATGAAAAACTTGGCGGCGCGCGGAGAGCGCGTGCTTTGGGTTGCCTGCCCGATCATCCTGTTTGCGGTCATGTTCGGACACATGACCGCGATCGTCTATAACGGTCTCGCGCTGCTGGCTATCGGTACGCTGTGCGCTGCGTTCGCATCGGATACGCCGGCGCTGCGCCGCTGGCCGCTCGTCGTGCCGATCTGTGCGTGGGCCGCATGGGCGCTGGCTGCCGTCGTGTGGTCGCGCGCGCAGCCCGTCAGCCTGCATCAGTGGTTCGACGAGATTCTCTATCCGTTTGTCGCCTTTCTCGGCTTCTGGGTCGTCGGCAGCCGCACGCAGTGGCCGACCTCCTTCGTCGCCGTCACGTGGATTGCCGCCGCGTTGCTGGCGCTCACGAGCATCGTCAACTGGGGCCATCTGCAGCCGCCGACGGCCGATACGTTCCTGCTTCACTACTACAACCGCGTCGGCCATACGAGCACGCTGGCCGTGTTCGCGATGCCGCTCTTCTCCGGCGTGATGCTGCGCGCGCGGTGGCGGGCAGCCGGTATGACGGGGCTCATCCTGTGCCTGTTCGTCGGGCTCGCCACGCTCAATCGTTTCTTCTGGCCCGCCGCGGCGATCACGCTGCTGGTCGCGCTGTTTCCGTTCTACCGCAAGCGGATGTTGATCGCGGGCGTGGTGTGCGTCATCGCGGCCGCCGCGGCGCTCGGAAGCCTCGAACTGAGCGCGCGGCTGCGCTACGGCGACGCGGCGCCGCGTCCGGCGCAAGGCGACTTCCACATCGGCGGACATCAGATCTACCTGCCGCCCGCGCTGGCGGGAATCGGCGACACGGTGTCGAACGATACGCGTCCCAAGCTGTGGACGTTCTACGAGCGTGTGGGCGCGGAGCATACGTGGACGGGCATCGGTTTCGGCAAGCCGCTTCCGGGCATCGCCTATCGGAACCAGATGCCCGCGAGCCTGCTGACGCTCGAGCCTCAGGCGCTGACGCATGCGCATAATCTGTTCATCAACACGTGGCTGCAGACGGGGATCATCGGCCTCGCGCTGCAATCCGTGCTGCTGCTTGCGCTCGTCGCGCGCTTCTGGAACTTGCGTCACGTCGAGCCGCTCGTCAGCGCAGCGGGTGTTGCGCTCGTCGCGGGCATGCTCGCGAAGAACCTGACGGACGACTTCATGTGGCAAACGACAATTCTCGCTTTCTGGTGCTTCTCCGGTCTGCTGCTGGGAATCGGCGAGCGCAGCCGCGAAACGCGCAAGGTGATGTCATGACGCTCCGCCGCGAGTCCCGCAAACCCGTTGCCGACCGCCACGCGCACGTGCGCGAAGCCGACGGCGCGCCGTTGCGCATCCTGTTCCACATCAACGACTTCGGCAAAGGCGGTACGGAAACGTCGTTGCTCGCGTGGCTCAATGCGTTGGACAGACGGCATTTCGCGCCGGCCGTCTCGGTTGCGTATCCGACCGACGATCTCGCGTTCTGGCAGGCCCATTCGATTCCCGCCGATGTCCCCGTCTACGTGCTGGCGGAGCCGGGCTGGATGCACGGCACGCATCTGATCGCACGCAAGCGCAAGCTCAAGGGCGCGAAGAAGCTCTATCACAAGCTGCTGACGTATGGCGTCGTCAGGCCGCTGGCCGCGCGCCGCTTCACGCGTATCGCGCGAAGCTTCGACATCGTCTGCGACTACGATTTTTCGCTGCGCCATCTGGCCGGCCGCTGCGACGTGCCCGTGGTCGGCGTGAGCCACTTCAGTCTCGCGACCCGCATCGGCAACCGTGGCGCGCGCTTTCTCGCGCGACGGATGAACCAGTACCGGCGCTATGCCGCCGTCGCCATGATCACGCCGGCCATGGCGCGTGAAGCCGAGTCGCTGTTCGGCAGCGACCGGCTGAACCTGGTCGAGTTGCCCAACGTGATCGACATCGCGCGAATCCGGCGCGACGCGACGGCGAGCGTCGACTATCCGGCGAATCCGTACATCGTGTCGGTGGCAAGGCTCGACGAGGGGCAAAAGGATAACTCGACGCTGCTGCGCGCGTTCGCCGAAGTCCGCCGACGCGCCGCGACGCCGATCGATCTCGTGCTGATCGGCGAAGGCCGCGACCGCGCGAAGCTGGAGCAGCTCGCGGCCGAACTGGGCATCGGCGCTCACGCGCAGTTCCTCGGGTTTCGCGCGAATCCGTTCCCGTACATACGACGCGCGGAGATGCTGGTCCTGAGCAGCCGCTACGAAGGCTGTCCGATGGTGCTGGGCGAAGCGATGGCGATCGGCACGCCCGTGATTTCCGCCGATTGTCCGACGGGGCCGCGTGATCTTTTAGACGGCGGCGATGCGGGTCTGCTCGTGCCGCCAGGCGACGTCGGCGCGATGGCGGCGGCGATCGAGCGCCTGCTGAAGGACAGCGCTGCGCGCCGGGTGCAGATCGAAAACGCCAACAGGAAAGTGGCGTCGTTTGCGCCGGAAAACGCAAGCCGACGCATGCTGCAACTCGTGCGGCGGCTTCGCGGGATGAAGTAAAGGCCGGCGCGATGATCAGCGGACGCTGCGATTGCGTCGCGCTGGGCGCATGCGTGCACGCGCGCATGCGCCTATGCGAAGCACGCAATGATCGCGCTCCCTCCGGTGACGTGCGCCTCGTTGGCCAGGCGCTCTACACGCCGCTCGTCACTAGCGATAACACCGACAGATCCGGATGCGTCCCTTCGACGATGCTCTTGCCGACGTGCACGGCTTCATACGTCGCATCGTCGAGCGTCTTGAACGACTCCTCGCCATCCGCGTGAAACGGCACCGTATGGCCGGGCAGTTTCGGGTCCGCACCGGGGTGGCACACATAGCCGATGTACGTGTAGCGCTCGCTCCCATCCTTCGGGGACGGCGCGACGTGAATCTCGAAGCCTTCGTATTCGACCGTCTGCCAACGCAGGATTACGGCGTCGTCGGACATGATTGCCTCCGTGCAGGGCGGGCGCGTCGATTGGCCTGTGGGTAACGGGCGAGACTGACGCTGCGCCGCGTGTCATGCGCCGCGGTGCGCGGCGCGGTGATGTCGAATGGTTCAGCGCGAATGGCGCGGCATGGATGTTCAGCGACTGCGGGATCAGTGCCGATGCCGCATCCGTTCCCACCAGCGATGCCCGTCGAAGCGGCCCAACATCCTGTCGCGAAGAGGGTGATCGCGCCGCCACTGATGCGATAGCAGCGTCGCGATGACGGCCAGCACGACGATGCCGACCACGATGCTTACCATTGATTCAGCCATGGCAGCCTCCGTCTATTGCAACTGCATACGGGAAGTCTAGTTGATTTGTTAGAACAGGGCGGTTGATGCCCAGTCCACGCTTTCCTCGATGCCGTCCCCGATCAATCTTTGTAACGCCTACACGGAATCCATTGAAATTCAGTATCGCCCGTCAATGCGACGCGCATCGGCGGAACGATCTTCATCGTCGGAAAAGAGCGCTTCGAGGCCGAACAGCCACGCGACGCCGAACGCGAAAATGCCGGCCACCGAGCGCTTCGTCAGCGTCGGGGCATTGTCGGGCGGTGCCCCGCGAAGCCTGTCGTAGCGGGCCTCTGGCAAGGGTTCTGGGTCGTCCGTGTATTCGAATTGTTCTGTGTGCATGTCGCCTCCCGCGCGTGGTGTCAGTGCGTCAGAGCAATTGCTGTGCCACGCGAGGGGGAGCGAAATGGGAAGGGCGATGCGTTACATCAGCACAATGTCGTACTGCTCCTGGCTCAAATTCGACTCGACCTGCAACGACACCGGCTTGCCGATGAAATCGATCAGCATCGCCAGATGCTGGGATTCTTCCTCGAGGAACAGATCGATGACCTGCTGCGACGCCACCACGCGAAACTCGCGCGGATTGAACTGGCGCGACTCGCGCAGGATTTCGCGCAGCACGTCGTAACAGACGGTGCGCGCCGTCTTCACCTGGCCTTTGCCCTGGCAGACAGGACACGGCTCGCACAGCACGTGCGCGAGCGATTCGCGCGTGCGTTTTCTCGTCATCTCGACGAGCCCGAGCTGCGAGAACCCATTGACTGTCACGCGCGTGCGGTCGCGCGCGAGCGCCTTCTTCAGTTCGTTGAGCACCTGGTCGCGATGCTCGGCGTTTTCCATATCGATGAAGTCGATGATGATCACACCGCCCAGGTTGCGCAGCCGCAGTTGACGAGCAATCGTGTGCGCCGCTTCGAGGTTGGTCTTGAAGATCGTATCGTCGAAATTGCGCGCGCCGACGTAGCCGCCCGTGTTGACGTCGATGGTCGTCATCGCTTCCGTCTGGTCGATCACGAGATAGCCGCCCGACTTCAGATCGACGCGCCGCGACAGCGCACGCTGGATTTCCGTTTCGATGTTGTAGAGATCGAAAAGCGGGCGCTCGCCGGTGTAGTGATGCAGCTTCGACGACACGGCCGGTGTGAACTCCGCCGCGAACTCCGAAAGCATCTGATACGTCTCGCGCGAGTCCACCTGAATGCGCGTGGTCTCATCGTTGACGAAGTCGCGCAGCACGCGCTGCGCGAGATTCAGGTCTTGATAGAGCAGGCTCGTGGCCGGCATGCGCTGCGCCTGCGAGAGTATCGTCGCCCACGTCTTGCGCAGATACGCGACATCGGCGGCGAGCTCTTCGCTCGTTGCGTCTTCGGCGATGGTGCGCACGATGTAGCCGCCTTTCTCGTCGACGGGCAGCACCGATGTGAGCCGCGCTCGCACGGCCTCGCGCTCCGCTTCGCTCTCGATCTTCTGCGAGATGCCGATGTGCGGCTCTTGCGGCAGATAGACGAGCGTGCGTCCCGCGATGCTCACTTGCGTGGAAAGCCGCGCGCCCTTGGTGCCGATCGGGTCCTTGACGACCTGGACCATCAGCGTCTGCCCTTCGAAGACGATCTTCTCGATGGGCTGATGCGGCACCGGTTGCTGCGTTTCGCCCGCGAGCCGCGGATGCCAGATATCGGCGACATGCAGGAACGCGGCACGCTCCAGACCGATATCGATGAACGCCGACTGCATGCCCGGCAGCACGCGCACGACCTTGCCGAGATAGACGTTGCCGACCCGCCCGCGCGACAGCGTGCGTTCGACATGAAGCTCCTGCACTGCGCCCTGCTGGACCAACGCGACGCGCGTCTCCTGTGGCGTGACGTTAATCAGGATTTCTTCGTTCATGGTGTTGTTAGAAGTCGATGCGCGCCGCGCGCAGAAGGGCAGCGGTTTCAAACAATGGCAAACCCATGATACCTGAATAGGACCCGTCGATATGCTCGATGAACTCCGCCGCACGCCCCTGAATGCCATACGCGCCTGCCTTGCCGAGCGGCTCGCCGCTGGCCGCATAGCGCCGCAGCGCATTGCTTTGCACCGCAGCAAATCGCACGCGCGATACCGACAGCGCGGGCGTCAGCAATTCGCCCTGCGCATCGACGACGGCAACGGCCGTCAGCACCTCATGATCGCGGCCGGCGAGACGCGCGAGCATCGCCACGGCGTCGTCGGCATCGACAGGCTTGCCGAGAATCGCATCGTCGATCGTGACGGTTGTATCGGCAACGAGGACGGGTGCGTTCGCATGACTTCCCGCCACCAGCCGCGCGCGTGCCGCCTGCGCCTTCGCAATGCACACGCGCATCACGTAGTCGTGCGCGCGCTCGCCGGGCAGTTCGGCTTCGAGCGCTTCGGCATCTTCATCGGGACGCGGCAGCAGCAGTTCGAAGCGCACGCCGAGCTGGGTCAGCAGTTCCTGACGGCGCGGGCTTTGCGACGCGAGATAGACGAACGGCCAGGCAGCCGCGGACGAAGTGGACATGGATCGGTATTCAATAGAAAGAGAAGGGCGCAGCTTAGGCAACGCGAAGCGGACGACAGGTGGTGAGCGTACCAGACGAGGCGGGCGCCGCGCACCTGGCCGTTCGGCCAGGTTGCGCCCGCCGATGCGCGGCCGGAAGATGACCGGCATGTTCAGACCCGAGGTTCAGGCCCGATGATAAGGATGATTCTGCGTGATGGTCCACGCGCGATACAACTGTTCGGCAAGCAGCACGCGGACCATCGCATGCGGCAGCGTGAGGCTCGACACGCGCAGCATCATGTCGGCGCGCGCCTTCAGTTCGGGGTCGAGCCCGTCGGCGCCGCCGATCAGAAACGCGACGTCGCGTCCGTCCTGCTGCCACGAGGGCAGCGCGTTCGCGAGCTGCATCGTGGTCCAGTCCTTGCCGCGCTCGTCGAGCGCAACGATGCGCGCGTTCTTCGGCAGCGCGGCTTCGATCTTCTGCCGCTCGGCAGCCATCACGCTCTCGGCGGAGCGTCCCGACGAGCGTTGCTCGGGCTTGATCTCACGCAGTTCGATGCGCAGCTCGGGCGGCATCCGCTTCGCGTATTCGTCGAAGCCCGTCGCGATCCAGTCGGGCATCTTGTGGCCGACAGCGAGGATATGCAGTTTCATCGTCGGGATAGCGCCGGATCAGATGGGTGCGCAGCCGGGAGCGTGGCCCACGGCTCGGACGGCGCGCGCCGCGCTCACGAGCGGCGGCGTGCGGGCGCCTTGCGTGCGGGGCGTGCGACGGGCGCTTCTTCTTCGTCTTCATCGTCGATCGGTTCGGACGGGCGGGCGCCGCCGAACGGGTTCGGCACGGACAGCTTCACGCGCACCGGCTTGTCGCCCCAGATCTCTTCGAGGTTGTAGTACTGGCGCAGTGCCGGTTGCAGGATGTGCACGACGGCATCGCCGCAATCGACCAGCACCCATTCGCCGATGTCTTCGCCTTCCGTGCTGATGATATCGCCGCCCGCTTCCTTGACTTTCTCGCGCACGCTGGAGGCGAGGGCCTTGGTCTGCCGGTTCGACGTGCCGCTCGCGACGATCACGCGGTCGAACAGTTCGGTCAGGTGGCTGGTGTTGAACACCCGAATGTCTTGCGCCTTCACGTCTTCGAGTCCGTCGACGATTGCGCGTTGCAGCTTGCGTATATCCATGGTTTACCGGTGGTACAGATGATGTTGAACAATATAGTCCCACACCGCGGTGGGGACATGACTCTGCGCGGACAGGGCAGTGCCGTTCGTGGCGCCTGCCGCGGTGTCCGCGTGGTTTTCGAGCGATGTGCGCAAATGCGCACGGATGTCGGTCGCCGACACGTCGAAGGCCAGCGATGTGTCGATCAGCAGATGACCGGACGGCGTCACCTGCAATATGCGCGCGCTGGCGGCGCGTTGCGCGATCGTCGCGGCGACGGCGGGCGGCACGGCCGTCACGTCGAAGCCAGGGCGCGTCGCGGCGGCGATATGCGCATAATCGAAGAGGCGCTGCCAGTCGTGCCACGTATCGAGCCGCACCAGTTGATCTGCGCCGATCAGCAGCGCAATCGACGTATCGGCGCCTTCGCGCTCGCGCCAGCGCTGCAGCGTATCGACCGTATACGTGGGGCCGTCGTGCTGGATTTCATCCGTCGCGACGCTGACGGTCACGCCCGGCAGCTTCAGCGACGAAGCCGCGGCACGCGTCATCGCGAGCCGATGTTCGGCCGCCGACACGTCCGCCTTCTGCCATGGCTGCCCAGCCGGCATCAGCACGAGTTCGGTCAGCTTCAGCACGTCGGCGAAACGTCGCGCGAGCGCGAGATGGCCGTCGTGGATCGGATCGAACGTGCCGCCGAGTATCCCGATGCGGCGGCGCAGCGCCCCTTTCGAGGCGGCGTGTTGAGCGGTCGGATTCAGTTGCAGTTCCTTTGCCTGTCGGTTGGAGCGGGTGACACAGCGGGTAACGAGGCGGCGGCGCGCGTCAGACCCACTCGCGCGCCACGAGAAAATCGCTGTACAGGCGCGCTTCCGGCGTGCCCGGCTCGGGCTGCCAGTTGTAGCGCCAGTTCACGACGGGCGGCATCGACATCAGAATCGACTCGGTGCGGCCGCCGCTTTGCAGCCCGAACAGGGTGCCACGGTCGAACACGAGGTTGAATTCGACGTAGCGGCCGCGCCGGTAAGCCTGAAAATCGCGCTCAGCTTCGCCGTATGCGATGTCGCGGCGTTTCTCGATGATGGGCATATACGCGTTCAGGAACGCGTCGCCGACGCTCTTCACCATCGCAAACGACTGCTCGAAGCCGGGCTCCGCGTAATCGTCGAAGAAAATCCCGCCGATGCCGCGCGGCTCGTTACGATGCTTCAGAAAAAAGTAGTCGTCGCACCAGCGCTTGAAGCGCGGGTACAGGTCGTCGCCATACGGCTGCAGCGCGTCGCGGCACACGCGGTGAAAGTGCCGCGCGTCTTCTTCGAAGCCGTAGTAGGGCGTGAGGTCCATGCCGCCGCCGAACCAGAACACGGGCGCTTCGCCTGCCTTGGTCGCAACCAGCAGCCGCACGTTCATGTGCACCGTCGGGCAGTACGGGTTGCGTGGATGCAGCACCATTGAGACGCCCATCGCTTCGAAGCCGCGTCCCGTCAACTGCGGACGCAGCGCACTGGCCGAGCCCGGCAGCGCATCGCCTTGCACGTCCGAAAAGCCGATGCCCGCCCGCTCGAAGAACTGGCCGCCTTCGAGGATGCGCGTGCAGCCGCCGCCACGCAGCTTGTCGCCGGGCGCGCGCTGCCAGCTGTCGGTGGCGAGCGGCGTGCCGTCGAACGCGCCGAGCGCGTCGGCGATCTTCGTCTGCAAACCTTGCATCCAGGCCCGGACTGCGTGGGCATCGTTGGCGTCGTGAATCGAATCGGTCATATGGTTGGGGCGCTGCACGTCGAAACGCTGGCGCAGTCGAGATTCAATGGGACTTCATCAGGCCTTTATTGGGTCTTCGTCAGGCCTTGCTCAGGCCGTCAGCGGCGGGTGGCTCTGGTGTCGCCGGGGCGGGCGGAACACAGCCGGTTTTCGCTTACAGATGCCGCTGCCAGCTTCAAGTGTAGCGCCGGCGCGGCTCGACGCCCCGGAAAGGGCCAGAAGCGGCCTGAATCGAATCCGAATCGGCCCGAACCGAACCAGACCGAACCAGACCGAACCAGACCGAACCCCAAATCGAACGGCCCCGCAGGGCTGTGGAGGCGAGTTCGCCGCGCCGGTGAAGCGTGTGCCTGCCGGACCGGACCAGGCAGGCTCAGCTGTGTTTGCGGTTGGCCGCGCGATAACCGATGTCGCGGCGATATTGCATGCCATCGAACGAGATGTGATTGATCGCTTCGTACGCGACCGACTGCGCGCTGCGCACCGAATCCGCGAGACCCACGACGCACAGCACGCGCCCGCCCGACGTCGTCAGCTTGCCGTCCGCGAGCGTCGTGCCCGCGTGGAACGTGACGGCGTCCGCAGTTTCCGGCGGAACGCCGCTGATGAAATCGCCCTTGCGCGGCGCATCCGGATAGTTATGCGCGGCCAGCACGACGCCGAGCGCGGTGCGGCGATCCCATTCGAGGTCCACCGTATCGAGCGTGCCCCCGATCGCGGCTTCGACGACCTTCGAGAAGTCGCCCTTCAGGCGCGCCATGATCGGCTGCGTTTCCGGGTCGCCCATCCGGCAGTTGAATTCGAGTGTCTTCGGGTTGCCTTGCGCGTCGATCATCAGGCCGGCATACAGGAAGCCCGTAAAGCGGATGCCTTCCTGTTCCATGCCGCGCACGGTCGGCAGGATGATTTCGCGCATCACGCGCGCGTGCATTTGCGGCGTGACGATGGGCGCGGGCGAGTAGGCGCCCATGCCGCCCGTGTTCGGGCCCTGATCGCCGTCGAGCAGGCGCTTGTGATCCTGGCTCGACGCGAGTGGCAGCACGTGCTTGCCGTCGACCATCACGATGAAGCTCGCTTCCTCGCCGGCGAGGAACTCTTCGATCACGACGCGCGCGCCCGCATCGCCGAGCTTGTTGTCCGAC
The DNA here is from genome assembly GCF_009362735.1 of Paraburkholderia franconis. GTDB lineage: Bacteria > Pseudomonadota > Gammaproteobacteria > Burkholderiales > Burkholderiaceae > Paraburkholderia > Paraburkholderia franconis. The sequence goes on from NZ_WHNP01000024.1 coordinate 39,741, forward strand.
AGCATCATGTCGACAGCGGCGTGCGCTTCTTCCAGCGTCTGCGCGACGACCACGCCCTTGCCGGCCGCGAGTCCGTCGGCCTTGATGACGATGGGCGCGCCCTTGGCGTCGATGTAGGCGTGCGCGGCCGCGACGTCCGAGAAGGTTTCGTATTCGGCCGTCGGAATCGCATGGCGCTTCATGAACGCCTTTGCGAAGTCCTTCGAGCTTTCGAGCTGCGCCGCCTCGCGCGTCGGGCCGAAGATCTTCAGGCCGCGCGCGCGGAAGATGTTGACGATGCCCGCCGCGAGCGGCTGTTCCGGACCGACCAGCGTGAACGCGATCTGCTCTTGCGCGACGAAGTCGGCGAGCGCGTTCGGGTCGGTGATGCCGACATTGCGCAGGCGGTCGTCCTGCGCGGTGCCGCCGTTGCCCGGCGCGACATAGACGAGCTGGACGCGCGGCGACTGCGCGAGCTTCCATGCGAGCGCATGTTCGCGACCGCCGGAACCGACGACGAGTAACTTCATGTGATTCCCCGAATACTAAAAATCGTGAACGGCCCGCGCAGCGGCGCGAGCCGTGGATATCTGCCTCTACCTTCGCACAACGCGAACGCCACACCTGTGATGCAGGCAACGTAGCGGGACAATGTGGCGGAAATCGCCTGGATGCCGTGCGGTTGGTGCGCGCGTCGTGTCGCACCGGTGCAACGCGAGTGGAGCGGGGAGCGCGGCAACGGCCCGGACAGGGGCGGCGCGCTCACCGTCGGCCTCACTCGTCGGCGATTGCCGCGTTTGTATAGACTTCCTGCACGTCGTCCAGATTTTCCAGCGCGTCGAGCAGCTTCTGCATCTTGACGGCGTCGTCGCCCGTGAACTCGACTTCCGTCTGCGGCTTCATCGTCACTTCCGCGACTTCCGCCTTGAAGCCCGCGGCTTCGAGCGCGGTCTTGACCTTCGGGAAATCGTTCGGCGGGCAGATCACTTCGATGCTGCCGTCGTCGTTCGTGACGACGTCGTCGGCGCCCGCTTCGAGCGCGGCTTCCATCAGTTTGTCTTCGGGCGTGCCGGGCGCGAACAGGAACTGGCCGACGTGATCGAACATGAACGACACCGAGCCGTCCGTGCCCATGTTGCCGCCGAACTTCGAGAACGCGTGGCGCACTTCCGCGACGGTGCGGGTGCGGTTGTCCGTCATCGTGTCGACGATGATGGCCGCGCCGCCGATGCCGTAGCCTTCGTAGCGGATTTCCTCGTAGTTCGCGCCGTCGACGCCGCCCACGCCGCGCTGGATCGCGCGGTTGACGTTGTCCTTCGGCATGTTGGCGTCGTACGCCTTGTCGACGGCGAGCCGCAGACGCGGGTTCGAGTCGATGTCGCCGCCGCCCATGCGGGCCGCGACCTGGATTTCCTTGATGAGCCGCGTCCAGACCTTGCCTTTCTTGGCGTCGGCCGCTGCTTTCTTATGCTTGATGTTGGCCCATTTCGAATGACCCGCCATACCTTTCTCCGTCGCGCGCGCCAGCGGGGCGCACGCATAGTGCAATAGTCGTTGCGATTTCGGGCGGCGGTGCGGATTCGCGCTCGCGCCTCGATGTCAGTCTGGTCGCACCCTGAAACGCGCCAGAATGGCGCCGTGAAAGCGTCGCGGGATCGACGGAAGCGGCCAAAGCGCCGCAGTTGGCGTCGTCAGTACAGTAGCCGGTGAAGGCGCAAACCGGGGTAGGAATGCCGCAAAGCGATGCCAGCAGGGTGAACTGCCCGTTCAGCGGGCAGAATGCGATTTTATCATGCCGGGGGCCGGCTTCTGTAGGGGAAGGATGCGGATTCGCGCGGGGCGGCACCAGTCTGTCCTTGCCGTGCCGCCCCGCGCGGCGCTGTCTGTCGGCGCGCCGTCAGCTGATTTCCTTAGCCGATTTCTTCGGCCGCTTTCGTCAGCGGCTGTTGTCAGCCGCTTTGCCAGTGGCTTTCGTCAGTTCTTTGTGCCGAACAGCCGGTCGCCCGCGTCGCCGAGACCGGGAATGATGTACGCATGCTCGTTCAGGTGCGAATCGAGCGACGCGACGTACAGCTTCACGTCCGGATGCGCATTCTGGAACACCTCGACGCCTTCCGGCGCGGCGACGAGCGCGAGGAACGAGATGTTCTCGCCCGCGACGCCGCGGCGCTTCAGCACGTCGATCGCGTGCACGGCCGAGTAGCCCGTCGCGACCATCGGATCGCAGAGGATGAAGATGCGGTCCTCGAGATCGGGCAGGCGCACCAGATACTCGACGGGACGGTGAGCGTCGTCGCGATACACGCCGATATGGCCGACTCGCGCCGACGGGATCAGCTCGAGCAGCCCGTCCGACATGCCGACGCCCGCGCGCAGCACGGGTACGATCGCGAGCTTCTTGCCGGCGATCACGGGCGCGTCGATGTCGACGAGCGGCGTGCTCACGCGGCGGGTCGTCATCGGCAGGTTGCGGGTGATTTCATAGCCCATCAGCAGCGTGATCTCGCGCAGCAGCTCGCGGAACGTCCGCGTGGACGTGTCGCGGTCGCGCATGTGCGACAGCTTGTGCTGGATCAGCGGGTGATCGAGGATGAAAAGATTGGGGAAACGGCTGTCCTGAGTCATGACGGAGCGCCTCGCGGCGGTAAATGGGCTGTGCTGTCGATGGAGAGCGGCGCGGCGTTTGCGGCCCCGTTTCGCGGCCCCGCATCGAGAGACGAAGGGAGACGGAGGGCGGCGGACGCGTGCGCCATGGCTGCGAGTTTACCGGAAGGGTGGCGGAAAGAGACTGGAGATTGTGGAAAGGAATTGAAGTCGGACCGAAGCAGAACCGAAGCAGCGTCCGGCAGCACCGCGTCGATTCTTCTAGAATCGGGGGACAGTTGACCGACTGCGAGCGCGACGCGTCCCCACGCATTGCGCGCATGACAAAAGGAAAAAGCACATGGATCTGGGAATCGCAGGAAAGAGTGCGCTGGTTTGCGCGGCGAGCAAGGGACTGGGACGCGGCTGCGCCCAGGCGCTGGCGGCGGAGGGTGTGAACGTGACGATCGTCGCGCGCACGGCGCAAACGCTCGAAGCGACGGCGGCCGATATCCGCGCGAAGACGGGCGTCGACGTGAAGGCCGTGGCGTGCGACATCACCACGCCCGAAGGCCGCGCCGCGGCGCTCGCCGCGTGTCCGCAGCCGGACATCCTCGTCAACAACGCGGGCGGTCCGCCGCCCGGCGACTTCCGCAGCTTCACGCACGACGACTGGATTCGCGCGCTTGAAGGGAACATGCTCACGCCGATTGAGCTGATCCGCGCGACCATCGACGGCATGATCTCGCGCGGTTTCGGCCGCGTGGTCAACATCACGAGCTCGTCGGTGAAGGCGCCCATCGACGTGCTCGGCCTGTCGAACGGCGCGCGCTCGGGCCTGACGGGCTTCGTCGCGGGCGTCGCGCGCAAGGTCGCGCCGCATGGCGTGACGATCAACAACCTGCTGCCGGGGCTGTTCGACACGGACCGCATTGCCGTGACGTTCGAGGCGTCGGCGAAATCGCAGAACATTTCCGTCGACGAAGCGCGCGAGCAGCGCATGGCGACGATTCCCGCACGCCGCTTCGGCACGCCCGACGAATTCGGCCGCGCATGTGCGTTCCTGTGCAGCGTGCACGCGGGCTATATCACGGGGCAGAACTGGCTGCTCGACGGCGGCGCTTATCCCGGCACGTTCTGAGCGGGCCGCGCTTTCGCAAACGCAACGGCAACGACGACAACGATAACGCCCATAACGACCATAACGACAACGCAAGAGGAGCATCGACATGACAACACGCGTCGCGCTGATCGCGCACGATCACAAGAAGGACGACATCGTCAGGCTGGCGGGCGAATACGTCGACACGCTCGCGCGCTGCGAGCTGATCGCCACGGGCACGACAGGTTCGCGTATCGCCGATGCGCATGGGCTGAAGGTCGAGCGGATGCTGTCCGGGCCGAATGGAGGCGACCTGCAGATCGGCGCGCAACTGGCCGAAGGACGGGTCGACGTAGTGATCTTCCTGCGCGACCCGATGACGCCGCAGCCGCACGAACCGGACATCAACGCGCTGGTGCGCGCGTGCGATGTGCACAACGTGCCGTGCGCAACGAACATCTCGACCGCGCGGATGATCCTCGACGATCTGACGCTGCGTTTTTCACAACAGGTCTGACGGCGTCGTCCGCGTTCATTCAGGCAGGTATCACGAACGAATCTGGAGAGAAGATGGTCAAGGCAATTCGATTCGACAAGACGGGCGGCCCCGAAGTGATGAAGTGGGTCGACGTCGAGGTGGGCGAGCCGGGCAACGGCGAAATCCGCATCAAACAGTACGCGGTCGGCCTCAACTATATCGATGTGTATTTCCGCACGGGCCTGTATCCGCTGCCGTTGCCGGGCGGGCTCGGCATGGAGGCGGCGGGCGAGGTGGTCGCCGTCGGCGAGGGCGTGTCGGACCTGAAGGCGGGCGATCGCGTCGCGTATGTCGCGCGGCCGCCGGGCGCGTATGCGCAGGAGCGCGTGCTGTCCGCCGCGCAGGTCGTGAAGCTGCCGGATGCGATCGGGTATGAAGACGCGGCGTCGGTGATGCTGCAAGGGCTGACGGCGCAATACCTGTTGCGCCGCACGTACCCGGTCAAGGCGGGCGACACGATCCTGATCCAGGCCGCTGCGGGCGGCGTCGGCCTGCTCGTATGCCAGTGGGCGAAGGCACTGGGCGCGACGGTGATCGGCACGGTCGGTTCCGACGAGAAGGCGGCCATCGCGAAGGCCCACGGCTGCGATCATCCCATCGTCTACACGCGCGAGAACTTCACGAAGCGTGTGCGCGAGATCACGAACGGCGCGGGCGTGCCCGTCGTGTACGACTCGATCGGCAAGGACACGTTTACGGCTTCACTCGATTGCCTCGCGCCGCTCGGCATGTTCGTGAGCTTCGGCAATGCGTCGGGCCCGCTGCCGCCGATCGATTCGTCGGAATTCGCGGGGCGCGGCTCGCTGTTCTTCACGCGGCCCACGCTCTTTACGTACATCGGCAAGCGCAGCGATTACGACGCGATGGCGGGCGAGCTATTCGACGTGATCGCGTCGGGCAAGGTCAAGACGAGCATCAACCAGCGCTACGCGCTTGCCGATGTGGGCAAGGCGCATGAGGATCTGGAAGCGCGCAGGACGACGGGGTCGACGGTTTTGCTGCCGTAAGCGCTGCTCGCTCGCAAAGAAGGCCGCTTCACGCCGGACGTGAAGCGGCCTTTTCCGTTTACGCCATTTTTATATCCATCAACACACCTTTGACCAGCCCTTTACGCCGATCGGCATAACGTTGCGGGCATCCATCGCCCAACAATTGGAGAACATGAAATGGATGTGCTGTACGTCGGGGGCATCGCGCTTTTCGCTGCGCTGACCTTTGGATTGATCGCCGGCTGCGAGCGGCTCACACGCTATGGCCGCGGTCAGGGAGCGCGCTCATGATCTGGATCCTCTGGCTATCGGGGGCGGCGACTGCGCTGCTGTTCGTTTATCTCGTCTATGCGCTGCTGCGCGCGGAGGACATTGAATGAACTTCAACAATGTCCTGCAGCCGGCGATCTTCATCGTCGTGCTGCTTGCGCTGGCCGTGCCCGTCTCGCGCTATCTGACGCGCGTGATGGACGGCACGTCGCGCGTCGTCAAACTGGGCGGTCCGCTCGAGCGTCTGCTGTATCGCATCGCGGGCGTCGATCCGGCACACGAAATGGGCTGGAAGCAGTACGCGATCGCCACGATCGCGTTCAATGTATTGGGCGTCGTCTTCCTGTACGTGCTGCTGCGCGTGCAGGGCTGGCTGCCCGGCAACCCGCGGCAGTTCGGCGCGATGACGGTCGACGGCGCGTTCAACACGGCAGTCAGCTTCGTCACCAACACGAACTGGCAGGACTACTCGCCGGAGCAGACGGTCGGCTATCTGACGCAGATGCTCGGTCTCACCGTGCAGAACTTCCTGTCGGCGGCGACGGGCATCGTCGTCGTGATCGCGCTGGTGCGGGGCTTTGCGCGTCACACCGCGCAGACCATCGGCAACTTCTGGGTCGACATCACGCGCGTGACGCTGTACGTGCTGCTGCCGATGGCCGCGGTCATCGCTGCGCTGCTGATGAGCCAGGGCGTGATCCAGAACTTCGAGTCCTATCAGGAAGTGCCGACGCTGCAAACCACCACTTACCAGGCGCAGAAAACGGACGAGCAAGGCAACGCAGTGAAGGACGCGAAGGGCAACCCGGTGATGGCTGATACGCCCGTCAAGTCGCAGACCATCGCAATGGGCCCCGTCGCGACGCAGGAAGCGATCAAGATGCTCGGCACGAATGGTGGCGGCTTCTTCAACGGCAACTCCACGCATCCGTACGAGAACCCGACGCCGTTCTCGAACTTCGTGCAGATCTTCTCGATCCTGATCATTCCGGCCTCGCTGTGTCTCGTGTTCGGCCGCATGATCGGCGACGGCAAGCAGGGCGTCGCGGTGCTCGCGGTGATGACGATCGCATTCGCCGTGTGCGTCGCGGGCGAGATCGGCGCGGAGCAAAGCGGCAATCCGCTCTTCACGACGCTGCACGTCGATCAGACCGCGAGCGCGCTGCAGGCGGGCGGCAACATGGAAGGCAAGGAAACGCGCTTCGGCATCGCGCAGTCGGGCATCTTCACGGTCGCGACGACGGCGGCTTCGTGCGGCGCCGTGGCCAACACGCACGACTCGCTGACACCGCTCGGCGGTCTCGTGCCGATGCTCCTGATGCAACTCGGCGAAGTGATCTTCGGCGGCGTGGGTTCGGGTCTGTACGGGATGCTCGTGTTCGCGATGCTGGCGGTGTTCGTCGCGGGACTGATGATCGGGCGCACGCCTGAATACGTCGGCAAGAAGATCGAAGCGTACGAGATGAAGATGGTGTCGATCGTCGTGCTGCTGACGCCGCTGCTGGTGCTCGTCGCGACGTCGATTGCCGTGCTCACCGATGCGGGCAAGGCGGGCATTCTGAATCCGGGCGCGCATGGCTTCTCCGAAATTCTCTATGCGTTCAGCTCGGCAGCCAACAACAACGGCAGCGCATTCGCGGGCCTCACTGTGAGCACGCCGTTCTACAACTGGCTCACGGCGATTGCGATGTGGTTCGGCCGCTTCGGCACGATCGTTCCGGTGCTCGCGATCGCAGGCTCGCTCGCCGCGAAGAAGCGCATCGCGGTGACGGGCGGCACGCTGCCGACGCACGGTCCGCTGTTCGTCGTGCTGCTGCTCGGCACGGTGCTGCTGGTCGGCGCGCTGACGTACGTGCCCGCGCTCGCGCTTGGCCCCGGCGTCGAGCATCTGATGATGATCGCGGGCCATTGACGGACTGTCTGTGTCCCATGAACGGCGCGCAAAACATGCGAAGCAATTAGAGGAAGAAATGACTGACCATTCCGCTACGCGGTCCATGTTCGATCCGGCGCTCGTGCGCCCGGCGATCGTGGACTCATTCAAGAAACTCAAGCCGCACACGCAGTTCCGTAACCCGGTGATGTTCTGCGTGTACGTCGGCAGCATCCTGACGACGATCCTCTGGATCGCCGCGCTGACGGGCCAGGCCGAAGCGCCCGCGGGCTTCATTCTCGCGGTGTCGTTGTGGCTGTGGTTCACGGTGCTGTTCGCGAACTTCGCCGAAGCGCTCGCCGAAGGGCGCTCGAAAGCGCAGGCCGCCTCGCTGCGCAGCGCGAAGAAAGACGTGATGGCGAAGAAGCTCAACGAGCCGCATCCGAAGTCGCCGATCCGCATCATGACGGCGTCCGATCTGCGCCGCGGCGATGTCGTGCTCGTCGAGACGGGCGACACGATTCCCGCTGACGGCGAAGTGATCGAAGGCGTCGCGTCCGTCGACGAATCGGCGATCACGGGCGAATCCGCGCCCGTGATCCGCGAGTCGGGCGGCGACTTCTCCTCGGTGACGGGCGGCACGCGCGTGCTGTCCGACTGGATCGTCGTGCGCGTGACGGCCAATCCCGGCGAAGCGTTTCTCGACCGCATGATCGCGATGGTCGAAGGCGCGAAGCGTCAGAAGACGCCGAACGAAATCGCGCTGACCATTCTGCTCGTCGCGCTGACCATCGTTCTCTTGCTCGCGACCGCAACGCTCTTGCCGTTCTCGATGTTCTCTGTCGAAGCGGCTCATTTGGCAAATTCGGCTGGGCATGTGGTGACGATCACGGCGCTTGTCGCGCTGCTCGTGTGCCTGATTCCGACGACGATCGGCGGCCTGTTGTCCGCGATCGGCGTCGCGGGCATGAGCCGCATGATGCAGGCGAACGTGATCGCGACGTCGGGCCGTGCCGTGGAAGCTGCCGGCGACGTCGACGTGCTGCTGCTCGACAAGACGGGCACGATTACGCTCGGCAACCGCCAGGCGTCGGCCTTCATACCCGCGTCGGGCGTGACGGAAGAGGCGCTCGCCGATGCCGCGCAACTGTCGTCGCTCTCCGATGAAACGCCGGAAGGCCGCAGCATCGTCGTGCTCGCGAAACAGCGCTTCAATATCCGCCAGCGCGACATGGCGATGCTGCATCCCGTCTTTCTTGCGTTCAGCGCGCAGACGCGCATGAGCGGTGTCGATCTTCCTGGCCGCGAAATCCGCAAGGGCGCAGCCGATGCCGTGAAGCATTACGTCGAAGCGCACGGCGGCCGCTTCCCGGTCGATGTGTCGACTGCGGTGACGGAGGTCGCGCGGCGCGGGAGCACGCCACTCGTGGTTGCCGAAAAGCTGGCAGAGAAGGGCGAAGGCGCGGCGCGCGTGCTCGGCGTGATCGAGCTGAAGGACGTCGTGAAGGGCGGCATCAAGGAACGCTTCGCCGAACTGCGCAAGATGGGCATCAAGACCGTGATGGTGACGGGCGACAACCGGCTGACGGCCGCTGCGATCGCAGCGGAAGCGGGCGTCGACGATTTCCTCGCGGAAGCGACGCCGGAGACCAAGCTCGCGACGATCCGCGCGCATCAGGGTGAAGGCCGGCTCGTCGCGATGACGGGCGACGGCACCAACGATGCCCCCGCGCTCGCGCAGGCCGATGTGGCCGTCGCGATGAACACGGGCACGCAGGCCGCGAAGGAAGCGGGCAACATGGTCGATCTCGATTCGAATCCGACGAAGCTGATCGAGATCGTCGAGATCGGCAAGCAGATGCTGATGACGCGCGGCTCGCTGACGACGTTCTCCATTGCGAACGATGTCGCGAAGTACTTCGCGATCATCCCCGCCGCATTCGCGACGACGTACCCGGCGCTGAACGCGCTGAACGTGATGCATCTGGCGACGCCCACGTCCGCGATCATGTCCGCTGTGATCTTCAACGCGCTGATCATCGTGCTGCTGATTCCGCTCGCGCTCAAAGGCGTGAAGTACCGGCCGCTCGGCGCGGCGATCCTGTTGCGTCGCAATCTGCTGGTCTACGGTCTGGGCGGCATCATCGTGCCGTTCTTCGGGATCAAGCTGATCGACATGGTGCTCGCCGCGTTCGGCTGGGTCTGATGCGCGCGACGACAGACAGATAAAGGAAGCTGAATCATGAAATCGCTTTTTCGTCCGATGCTCGTGATCTTCGCCGTGTTGACGGCGCTCACGGGTCTCGCGTATCCCGCCGTGATGACGGCGTTCGGCCAGGCCGTCTTTCACGACAAGGCCAACGGCAGCCTGATCGAGCACGACGGCAAGGTGGTCGGCTCGCGGCTGATCGGCCAGCAGTTCGACGCGCCGCAGTACTTCTGGGGGCGCCTGTCGGCGACGACGCCGATGCCGTACAACGCGCAAGGTTCGAGCGGCTCGAACCTCGGCCCGATCAACCCGGCGCTCGCCGATGAAGTCAAAGGGCGTCTGGATGCGTTGAAGGCGGCGGGCCACATGCCCGCCGGCATGGCTGTTCCCGTCGATCTGGTGACGTCGTCGGGCAGCGGCCTCGATCCGGAGATTTCGCCTGCGGCGGCCGCATATCAGGTCGAGCGCGTGGCGGCCGCGCGCAAGATGAACGCGAACGATGTTGCCGCGCTTGTTGACCGCTATACGCGTGGTCGGCAGTTTGGTCTGTTCGGCGAGGCGCGGGTCAATGTGCTGGAGTTGAATCTCGTGCTTGATGAGGTGCAGCACGGTTGATTTGATGTCTGCGACGTTGTTGGTTTTTTTGTGTCTGCGACGGCATTTTTCTTTGGTTTGTTTCGCGTGCCGCGGGCATCCGCGATTGCGCCTCGCGGCGCGGGCGTTGCCCCTGTGCGGGGCGGCACCTACTTTTCTTTGCCGCCGCAAAGAAAAGTAGGCAAAAGAAAGCGGGCTAACACCGCCAGTCCTTGACCTTTACCCACGGGCCCTCAACGTCCCCGTGCTTCACACCGCAATGTGCTCGCTGATGTCGTTGCCAACGCGCTACTTGAACGCCTCACCCGCGTCGCGCACATGTGTCACAGCTAAGGGCATCGAACGTTTCAGCGCCGCATGTCGGTAGTGAATGAGGTTGCGGTATCGTACGGGACACCGCCCGCACTTGTAGCCGCATCGCGTAGCGAAGGTGTCCTGTGCGGTGCGAATGCCTACATACAGTTTGCCGCAAAGGGGCCGGGGATATTCGATGTCGCGAGCCGTAATTCGGATGCAGATGCAGGTGAGGCGCTTAGTAGTGCGTTGGCAACGAACATGGGCCAATACGCTGCCGTGTGAACAATGGGGACGTTGAGGGCCCGTGGGTAAAGGTCAAGGACTGGCGGTGTTAGCCCGCTTTCTTTTGCCTACTTTTCTTTGCGGCGGCAAAGAAAAGTAGGTGCCGCCCCGCACAGGGGCAACGCCCGCGCCGCGAGGCGCAATCGCGGATGCCCGCGGCACGCGAAACAAACCAAAGAAAAATGCCGTCGCAGACACAAAAAAACCAACAGCGTCGCAGACAAAAAACATGCCACCATACCCGCACGGAAGTGCCTGACAAAGGAAGTGCCTGAAAAACCATCATGCCCCGCCCCGACCCCGACGAACTCCTCGACAAACTCCAGCGCGAAGAAGAAAAACGCCAGCGCGGCAAGCTGAAGATTTTCTTCGGCGCGTCGGCGGGCGTCGGCAAGACGTATGCAATGCTGCTGGCCGCGCGCCGCCGCAAGGAAGAGGGCATCGATGTCGTCGTCGGCATCGCGGAGACGCATGGCCGCGGCGAAACAGCGGCGCTGCTCGAAGGCCTCGACGTGCTGCCACTTGCGCGCATCGAATATCGCAACAGGCTGCTAGCCGAGTTCGATCTCGATGCCGCACTCGAACGCAAGCCGCAACTGATCCTCGTCGACGAACTCGCGCACTCGAACGTTCAGGGCGCGCGTCACGCGAAGCGCTGGCAGGACGTGTACGAACTGCTCGACGCGGGCATCGACGTCTATACGACGGTCAACGTCCAGCACCTTGAAAGCCTCAACGACGTGGTCGGCCAGATCACCGGCATCCGCGTGTGGGAGACGGTGCCCGACCGCGTGTTCGATCGCGCGGACGAAGTGACGCTCGTCGACTTGCCCGCCGAAGAACTGCTCGACCGCATGCGCGACGGCAAGGTCTACATGCCGCTGCAGGCCGAGCACGCGGTGCGCAATTTCTTTCGCAAGGGCAATCTGATCGCGCTGCGCGAACTGGCGCTGCGGCGCACGGCGGATCGCGTCGATGCGCAGATGCGCGAGTATCGCGCGGACCGTTCGATCCAGCGCATCTGGCAGGCGCGCGAACGCCTTCTGGTGTGCGTCGGTCCCGGCCCCGAAGCGCCGCTGCTGGTGCGCGCGGCGGCGCGTCTCGCGGCGAGCCTGAAGGCCGACTGGATCGCCGTCTATGTCGAGACGCCGAAGCTGCAGCGCCTCTCTGATGCGCACCGCAAGCGCACGCTCGACGCGCTCAAGCTCGCCGCCGAACTCGGCGCGGAAACGGCGACGCTCGCGGGCGCCGACGCCGTCTCGACGCTGATCGGCTATGCGCGCGTTCGTAACGTATCGAAGCTGGTCGCGGGCGGCTCGGCGGCGATGGGCTTCACGCGCTGGTTGCGCCGGCCGTTCGGCGAGCGCCTCGCGGAACGCGCGAGCGATCTCGACCTCACGCTGATCCGCGCGAGCAGCGACGGAACGAGACCGGCGCAAGGAGCCACGCAGGGCCCGACGCGCGACCGCCGCGCGGACGAAGAAGTGCGCGCGTGGCGCGAAGCGTTGAGCGTTGCGCGCGACCGCCGCTCGCCGCCGCGCAGCTACGCATGGGCGCTCGCGATCTGCGCGGGCGTGACGCTGATCGCGAGCCAGCTGATCGATCGCATCGATCTCGCAAACCTCGTGATGCTGTATCTGCTCGGCGTGATCTTCACGGCAGTGAAGCTCGGCCGTGGACCGGGCGTGATGCTGTCGTTTCTCTCCGTCGCGGCGTTCGATTTCTTCTTCGTGCCGCCGCGCATGTCGTTCTCCGTCAGCGACACGCAATATCTGCTGACGTTCTTCGGCATGCTGCTGACCTCGCTCGTGATCGGCCATCTGACATCGACGTTGAGGCGCGAAGCGAGCGTCGCGCGCCGCCGCGAGCAGCGCACGAGCGCGATGTACGCAATGGCGCGCGAACTGGCGGCCGCGCTGACGACGGAGCAGATCGTCGGCATCGGCAGCCGGCACGTGAGCGAAGTGTTCCGCGCGCGTGTCGCCGTGCTCTTGCCCGATAGCGCCGACCAGGTGAAGCAGAAGATCGACGATCCCGACGTGAGCATCATGCTCGATGCCGCTTCGCTCGACGTCGACGTGGGCCAGTGGGTCTACGACCAGCAGAAGCCGGCGGGCCACGGCACCGATACGCTGCCTGCCGCGAAGGCGCTCTATCTGCCGCTGCGCGCGCCGATGCGCACGCGCGGCGTGCTCGCCGTCGCGACGCAGGACGAGCGCGAGCTCGACGTGCCCGAGCAGCAGCGCATGCTCGACGCGTTCGCCGCGCAGATCGCGCTGGCGCTGGAGCGCGTGCATTACGTCGATATCGCGCGCGATGCGCTCGTCAGCATGGAGTCGGAGCGGCTTCGCAACTCGCTGCTCTCGGCGATTTCGCACGATCTGCGCACGCCGCTCACGGCCATCGTCGGCTTTTCATCGATGCTTGCCGCGCAGCGCGCCGACCAGGACGATGCTCAAGGCGAACTCGTCGACGCGATCCACGAAGAAGCGCTGCGCATGACGGGCATCGTCACGAACCTGCTCGACATGGCGCGTCTGCAGGCGGGCAGCCTGAAGCTGAACCGGCAATGGTCGCTGCTCGAAGAGACGGTCGGCTCGGCGCTGCGCGACTGCAAGCGCACGCTCGCGCGGCATCCGGTTCAGGTCGCGCTGCCCGCCGATCTGCCGCTGCTGCAGATCGACGCCGTGCTGATGGAGCGCCTCTTCGCGAATCTGTTCGAGAACGCGGCGAAGTATGTGCCGCCCGATACGCCGCTCGTGATCGGCGCGCAGCGCATCGACGAGAACGGCAAGCCGTTCGTGCGCGTAACCGTCGACGATAGGGGCCCCGGTCTGCCGCCCGGCATGGAAACGCGCATCTTCGAGAAATTCACGCGCGGCGAGAAGGAATCGGCGAAGCCTGGCATCGGCCTGGGGCTCGCGATCTGCCGCGCGATCGCGGAGGCGCATGGAGGTAGAATCGGCGCGGTCAATCGCGTCGCCGCCGAGGGGCGCGTCGAGGGCGCGCGCTTCTGGTTCACGCTGCCAGTGGAGACGCCGCCGCCTGGGCCCGACGATGCGGCATCGGCGTTGCCCGATGCAGCCGACGCCACCGATGCCACCGATGCCACCGATGCCTCCGACGCCGCCGATGCCGGGCCCGAAGCAATGCCAGCGTCCGACACGCGCAAAGCGACGGAATCGGCGGAACCGCATAATCGACAGCAAGCCGACACGCATCCGCATACCCATCCATGAGTGACCTGAGCATCACCGTCGTACTGATCGAGGACGAGCAGCAGATCCGCCGCTTCGTGCGCGCGTCGCTGGAAGGCGAGGGCATCGTCGTGCACGACGCGCCGACGGGCAAGCAGGGGCTGATCGAAGCAGCCACGCGCAAGCCCGATCTCGTGATCGTCGATCTCGGCCTGCCCGATACCGACGGCCTCGACGTGATCCGCGAACTGCGCGGCTGGAGCGAGTTGCCCGTGATCGTGCTGTCCGCGCGCATCCAGGAAAGCGAGAAGGTGGCGGCGCTCGACGCGGGCGCCGACGACTATCTGACCAAGCCGTTCGGCGTCTCCGAACTGCTCGCGCGGATTCGCGCGCATCTGCGCCGGCGCAACCAGGGCGGCGCGAACGAAACGCCGCAGGTGCATTTCGGCGGCGTGATCGTCGATCTCGCGCTGCGCCAGGTCTCGCGCGACGGCGAGACCGTGCATCTGACGCCGCTCGAATACCGGCTGCTCGCGACGCTCGTGCGCCACGCGGGCCGCGTGCTCACGCACCGGCAACTGCTGCGCGACGTGTGGGGGCCGTCGCATGTCGAAAGCCATCACTATCTGCGCATCTACATGGCGCATCTGCGGCAGAAGCTCGAACGCGATCCCGCGCAGCCCGAGCACATCGTGACTGAAACGGGCGTCGGCTACCGGCTCGTCGGCGTCGTCTGAAACGGCTGCGTCGCTATATCCGTCGGCGTATGGCAAACGGTGAAATGCCGCCTGTCTTGATATAATTGCGCGCGGCAAGGACGACCTTGCTGCATCCGCTTTCAACGGGGACGGCCCCACTCATACTGGGGGTTCGTCTCGTGTCCTGGATTCTTCTCTTTATCGCCGGTCTGCTGGAAGTCGCGTGGGCGGCCGGTCTCAAGTCATCCGAAGGTTTCACCCGTTTCTGGCCGTCCGTGTTCACCGTCGTGACGGCGCTCGGCAGCTTCGCGCTGCTCGCGATGGCCATGCGCCAGTTGCCGCTCGGCACCGCCTACGCCGTCTGGACGGGCATCGGCGCCGTCGGCGCATTCATTTTCGGCATCGTGATGATGGGCGAGGCCGTCACAGCCGCGCGCGTCGGCAGCGCGGTGCTGATCGTCGTCGGGCTGATCGGACTCAAGCTCTCCTCGGGCCACTGAGCGCGTCGGCCGATCACCGGCCCGTTGCCGGACCGTCGTCCACCCGGCGTCGGCACACCCGTTCAAAAAAGTGCCGCAAACATGCCACAAACGCTCGCGAAGCCCATGCGGCCGTCGAATTGACGTGGCTATAATGAGACGGAATCATCCTGAAATTGCTCCGCGCGGCCTTGATGCGCGGATCCGGCGGCTTCGGCACGGCGGAGCCCCCTAGGCTTCCTGGTCCCGAGCGCAGGCTGCCGGAACTGACGGCACGCGACGCGCGCCTCGGAGGCGGCCATGCTTGAACCTCTTTCGCTTGCGGCGGGCCTGTCGTGGGGCAGCGGCTTGCGTCTGTACCTGACCGTGCTGATCGCGGGCGTCTTCGGACGCACCGGCATCATCCATCTGCCCGATACGCTGTCCGTGCTGCAGTCGCCGTGGGTGATCGGCGCCGCGGCGATATTGACCCTCGCCGAATTTCTCGCCGACAAGATTCCCGCGTTCGATTCTCTGTGGGACGCGATCCATACGTTCATCCGCATTCCGGCGGGCGCCGTGCTGGCCGTCGGCGCGCTCGGCCACGCCGATCCGTCGCTGATGACGATCGCGGCACTGGCGGGCGGCACGCTCGCGGGCGCGTCGCATCTGACGAAGGCGGGCACGCGCGCGCTGATCAACCTGTCGCCGGAGCCGGTGTCGAATGTCGTCACGTCGGCGGCCGAGGACGGGCTCGTGTTCGGCGGCCTGTTGCTCGCGCTGTTCGTCCCCGTGCTGTTCCTCGTGCTGCTCGTGGGCTTTCTGGTGCTCGCGAGCTGGGCGCTGCCGCGTCTGTGGCGCGGCGTGCAGGGCGGCTTTCGCGGCATGGCGACGCACATGGTGTCGCGACTCGCGAGGAGCCGACACGATTGAGCGAAGCCGAACGCGTCACCACTCAGGTTCCCCCCGAGCTTCCGCCTGAACGCCCAAAGCCGCGTGCGAGCGCGCACCGGCTGTCGCTGGGTCATCTGCTGCATCAGTCGGTGCGCATGACGGCGCGCGACTGGCGCGCCGGCGAGCTGACGATGCTGCTGTTCGCGCTGGTGCTGGCCGTCGCGGCGCTGTCGAGCGTCGGTTTTCTCGCGGACCGTCTGCATCAAGGTCTCGAACGCGACGCACGGCGCATGATCGCCGCCGATTTCGTCGTGCGCGCCGATCATCCCGTCGATGCGCAATTCGCGCAGCAGGCCAGGACGCTCGGCCTTGAAACGGCGACGACGGCGATCTTTCCCAGCATGGTCAACTCGACGGCCGCGCAGCCCGTTTCGCGGCTCGCGGCGGTGAAGGCGGTGTCGCCCGGCTATCCGCTGCGCGGCGCGTTGCGGATCGCGCTCGCGCCCGGCGCGCCCGACCGCGAAGTGCGCGGCATTCCGCCGCCCGGCGACGTGTGGGTCGATCAGCAACTGCTCGACGCGCTAAAGGTGCATATCGGCGACAAGGTCAAGGTGGGCGGGCGAGACTTCACGATCGGCGCGCTGATCACGCGCGAACTGGACCGCGGCTTCGCGTTCGTCAATTTTTCGCCGCGCCTGATGATGCGCGCCGACGATCTCGCATCGACGGGACTGCTCGGCTACGGCAGCCGCGTCACGTACCGGCTGCTGGTGGCGGGCGGCGACAAGCCCGTTGCGTCGTTTGCGACGTGGGCGCATGAGCGCGTCGACAACGGCAAGATGCGCGGCGTCGCGCTCGAGTCGCTGAAGGACGGTCAGCCGCAGGTGCGCGAGACGCTCGATCGCGCGAGCCACTTTCTCACGCTCGTGTCGCTGCTGACGGCGCTGCTCGCCGCCGTCGCGATTGCGATGGCCGCGCATCGTTATATGCGGCGGCATCTCGACAGCTGCGCGGCGATGCGCTGCCTCGGCGCGAGCCAGCGGACCTTGCGCGCGCTGTTCGTGTTCGAATTCGCCGGGCTCGGTTTGCTCGGCGGCATGGCGGGCGTCGTGCTCGGCTTCGGCGGGCATCTCGCGCTCTTCTGGTGGCTCGGCAGCCTGATCGACGTGACGCTGCCGTATCCGACCATCTGGCCCGCGCTCGAAGGCATCGCGGCCGGTCTCGTGCTGCTGATCGGCTTTGCGCTGCCGCCGCTGTTGCCGCTTACGCATGTGCCGCCCGTGCGCGTGCTGCGCCGCGAGTGGGGCGAAGAAGGGCGCACCGCGTGGGCCGCGTACGCGCTCGGCATCGCGCTGTTCGCGGGCCTGTTGATTCTCGCGGCGGGCGAGCTGAAGCTCGGCGGCATCGTTGCGGGCGGCTTCGCGGGCGGGCTCCTGGTGTTCGCGCTGATCGCGCGCGTCGCGTTGTGGGGCCTGTCGCGCATCGTGCGCAGTGAGCGCTTTCATATCGGCATCGGCTGGCGCTATGCGCTCGCATCGCTGGAGCGGCGCGCGAACGCGAGCGCGCTGCAGATCACGGCGCTCGCGATCGGCCTGATGTGCCTGCTGCTGATCGCGATGACGCGCAACGACCTGATCGAAGGCTGGCATCGCTCGACGCCGCCCGACGCGCCGAACGAGTTCATCATCGACATCCAGCCCGACCAGCGCGATGCCGTTACGCAGTATCTGGGCGCGCACGGCTTTGCAGGCATCGAACTGGCGCCGATGGTGCGCGGCCGGTTGGTCGCGATCGACAACAAGCCCGTCAACCCGAACGACTACAAGAGCGAGGACGCGCGCCGCCTGGTGGATCGCGAGTTCAACCTGTCGTACACGACGCAGTTGCCCGACGACAACCGGATCGTGTCGGGCGAGTGGTACGGCAATGCGGCGAAACCGCAGATCTCGATCGAGCAGGGACTCGCGAAGCTGCTCAACGTGAAGGTCGGCGACGCGATGCGCTTCGACGTGACGGGCCTGCAAATCGAGGCGCCCGTGACGAGCGTGCGCAAGCTCGACTGGGGTTCGTTCAAGGTCAACTTTTTCGTGGTGATGCCGCCCGCCGCGTTGAAGGACTATCCCGCGACGTTCATCACGAGCTTCCATGTGCCGCCCGAGCAGCACAGGGTAATCGACGGGCTGATCGGCCAGTATCCGAATCTCACCGCGATCGATACGGCGCCGATCCTCGCGCAGGTGCAGCGCGTGATCGGCCAGGTGATCGGCGCGGTGCAGTTCCTGTTCGCGTTCACGCTGATCGCTGGTGTGCTCGTGCTGTACGCGGCGCTGGCGGGTACGCGCGACGAGCGTATGCGAGAATCGGCGCTGCTGCGCGCGCTCGGCGCATCGCACCGGCAGGTGCGCGCGGTGCAGATCGCGGAGTTCGTCGTGGTCGGCGCGCTGTCGGGCCTGATGGCTGCGCTCGGCTCGCAGCTGATCGGTTTCATTCTCGCGACGCGTGTGTTCGATTTCACGATCGAATTCAATCCGTGGCTGCTGCCGACGGGCATCGCGGCGGGCGTCACGTGCGCGGCCGTTGGCGGCTGGATCAGCTTGCGTCACGTGCTGATGCGGCCTGCGCTGCAATCGCTGCGCGACGCGTGAGATCGCGCGCCCTTTGATGCATCGGCGCGAACGCGCGATGCCTTTGTGTTCCTCTTGAATGTGTAGTTGCCCGTATGACTGATCCGATTGACGAAGCACCGTCGAAGCCGACGGCCTTCGAACTCGTGGGCGGCGAGGCGCGCGTGCGCGAACTCGTCGACCGTTTCTACGACCTGATGGACCTCGAAGCCGATTTCGCGGGCATTCGCAAGCTGCATCCGCCGACGCTCGACGGCTCGCGCGACAAGCTGTTCTGGTTCCTCTGCGGCTGGCTCGGCGGCCCCGATCACTACATCGGACGCTTCGGCCATCCGCGTCTGCGCGCGCGGCATCTGCCCTTTCAGATCGCATCGAGCGAGCGCGACCAGTGGCTGCGCTGCATGGCGTGGGCGATGGAAGACGTCGGCCTGCCCGAGCCGCTGCGCGAGCGTCTTCTGCATTCGTTCTTCGATACGGCCGACTGGATGCGCAATCATCCGGGCTGAGGTGTCACACTTCGTCAAAGCGTCGCGTCGAAACGCCCGGTACAGTTCCGCCGCGCGCGCTTCGATGTGGACGCGGCGGACATGTGCGATCCCGGCATAATGTCCAGCACGAACCAAGAATCAGGAGACACTCGATGAAGACGCGCGCGCTCTTTCGCGACGACGCCTATCTGACCCACTGCGACGCGTCCATTACCGCGATTGACGAACAGGGCATCCATCTCGACCAGACCGTGTTCTATCCGCTCGGCGGCGGCCAGGCGGGCGACGCGGGCGTACTGACGCTCGCCGACGGCACGCGCATCGAGATCGCCGACACGCGCAAGGCGGCATTCGAAGGCGCGACGCCCGACGATGCCGTCCACGTTCCCGCGCCCGGCCAGGAAGCGCTGCTCACGCAGCTTGCCGTCGGACAGCGGGTGACGGCGCAGATCGACTGGGAGCGCCGCTATCGGCACATGCGCCTGCACACGGCGAGTCACCTGATGTGCGCAGTGTTGCCGTATCCCGTCGACGGTTGCAGCATCACGTCCGCCTACGCGCGCCTCGACTTCGCGACGGTCGAGCCGATCGAACGCGAGCAGGTCGAGGCGCGGCTCGCTGAGCTGGTGGGCGGCGCGCACGACGTCGCGACGCAATGGATCACCGACGACGAAATGGCCGCGCGCCCCGAACTCGTGCGCACGATGAGCGTGAAGCCGCCGATGGGGTTGGGGCGCGTGCGGCTGCTGCGCATCGACGGCGTCGATCTGCAGCCGTGCGGCGGCACGCATGTGCGCAATACGCAGGAGATCGGCGCGCTGCGTGTCGCGAAGCTGGAAAAGAAGAGCGCGCGCACGCGGCGGCTGGTGCTGGAGTTCGCGTGAGCCCGCGCTTCGACGCGGCCGCCTGGTCGACACGAGGCGACTACGCGTCGCTCGATGCGCGTGCGCGCGAGGTGCTCGACTGCTGGTTCGGCGCACCCGGTTCGGACGAATACGGCACCGACCGCAAGTGCTGGTTCAAGCGCAGCGACGCGTTCGACGCGATGCTGCGCGAGCGCTTCGGCGCGCTGATCGAAGCGGCGCTCGCGCATGAACTCGACGCGTGGCTCAATACGCCGCTCGGCTCGCTCGCGCTCGTGATCGTGCTCGATCAGTTCACGCGCAACTGTCATCGGCATACGGCGCACATGTATGACGGCGATGCGCAGGCGGTCGGCATCGCGCGCCGGATGGTCGAAGAGGGCAGCGACCTGTTGCTGCCGACCGTCTATCACCGCGCATTCGCGACTATCCCGTTCGAGCACGACGAAACACTGGAAGGCCAGCGCGAAGGTGTGCGCCTCTACGCGCTGCTCGAAACGCAAGGGCTGGACCCGTCGTATGCGCGCTCGGCCGTGCGGCATGCGAAGATCGTCGAACGTTTCGGGCGTTTTCCGCATCGCAATGCGCTGCTCGGCCGTCCTTCCACCGATGAGGAAATCGCGTTCCTGCGCGAGCCGGGGTCGTCGTTCTAGAAGCGAGCGGCGTCCTGCTTCGAGTTGCACGGCACTTCACGGCGAAGCATCGCGCAATCCGCAACGATGGAACGCGCGAAGAGACAACCGGAGAATCAGCGGCCCGCGCTCACATCGAGCAGTGCGCCGTTCACATACGATGCCGCGTCGCTCAACAGCCAGACGATCGCCTCGGCGACTTCTTCAGCCGTGCCCGGACGGCCCAGCGGCGTTTGCGCACCGAGCACGGCGGCGCGGTCGGGGCGCCCGCCGCTCGCGTGGATGTCGGTGTCGATCAGGCCCGGGCGCACGGCGTTCACGCGCACGCCTTGCGGGCCGAGTTCCTTCGCGAGGCCGATCGTCATCGTATCGACGGCGCCTTTCGAGCCCGCGTAATCGACGTATTCGTTCGGCGACCCGAGCCGCGATGCCGCCGACGACACGTTGACGATCGCGCCGCCATGTCCGCCGCGATCCTTCGCCATGCGCCGCGCCGCTTCGCGCGCGCACAGATACGCACCGTACACGTTGACGTCGAACATGCGCTTCAGGCGCACGGCGTCCATGTCGGCGAGCGGCATCGAAGGCGCGACGATGCCCGCGTTGTTCACGAGCGCATCGATGCGGCCGTACGCGCTCTCGAGCGCATCGAACATCGCGACGACTTGCGCTTCGTCGGCGACGTCGCCCGCGATCACGCGTGCGTGCCCGCCCGCGCGTCCGACTTCGGCGGCGGCTTCTTTCGCGGCGGCTTCGTTGGCCGCGTAGTTGATGCCGACCGACCAGCCGTGCGCGCCGAGCAGACGCGCCGTCGCGCGGCCGATGCCGCGGCTCGCACCCGTGATCAGAACCACTTTCATCGTGTGTGCCTCATCTGTGCCTGATGTGTGCCGCCAGCGACCAAACTCCCGCTCACCATAGCGAGCGCGCCGCGCGTCACACGCGTTCGCGCCGGTCCGCCCACTTGTCGCGCGCGGGCGGCTGATAGCGCTGCAGCTTGGCGATCAGCGCGGCGGGGTCGTTGTCGATCTGCAGGATGTCGAAGTACGTCTGACGCATGAAGCCTTCCTGCACGGTGTGCCCGAGCAGCGAAATCAGCGGATCGTAGAAGCCGTCGATGTTCAGCACGGCCACGGCCTTCTGGTGATAGCCGAGCTGCGCCCACGTGTAGACCTCGAACAGCTCTTCGAGCGTGCCCGCGCCGCCCGGCAGCGCGACGAACGCATCCGACAGGTCGGCCATCATCTTCTTGCGCTGATGCATGTCGGGCACGACGTGCAGTTCCGACAGGCCGTCGTGACCGACTTCCTTGTTGACCAGCAATTCGGGAATCACGCCGATTGCGCGGCCGCCCGCGGCCATCACTTCATCGGCGATCACGCCCATCAGGCCGACCTTGCCGCCGCCGTAGACGAGCGACAGGTTCGCGTCGACGAGCGCGCGGCCGAACGCCTTCGCTGCGTCGCGATACAGCGGTTTGGCTCCGTCCGACGAGCCGCAATACACACAGACTGCCTTCATCTTCAACTTTCCTTTGATTCGTTGCGAGGTTCGCGCGGCGGCAGATAGTCGTAGAACTCGCGCTGCGGATGCTTGCCCGACACCAGATCGTCGAACAGCTCGCGCGAGCGGCCGCGCAGATACGGCGCCATCAGCGAAACAATCTGCACGCTCACCTGATGCAGCTCGGCGCGAATCGCCTCCTGCTCGTTGTACTTGCGCGGGTTCATCACGAACTGATACGACAGCCAGTACGTCGCGATCACGCCGATGTTGGTCGCGATCACCTTGATCTCGTCGGGCGTCGCGACCATTTCGCCGTCGGCGACGAGCTGCTCGCAGAACTGGCTCGCAAAACGCACCTTGTGGCTGATGATCTGCTTGAAGTGCGTTTCCAGCGTGCGGTTGCGCGCGAGCAGATCGTTCAGGTCGCGATACAGGAAGCGGTAGCGCCACGTGAAATCGACCATGTACTGCAGATACGACCACATTTCGTCGATGGTCGCGCGATGGTCTTCCGGAAAACGCAGACGCTTTTCGATCTCCTGCTCGAACTGGCTGAAGATGCTGTTGATGATGTCGTCCTTGTTGCGGAAGTGGTAGTACAGGTTGCCTGGACTGATTTCCATTTCCTCGGCGATCGTCGTCGTCGTGACGTTCGGCTCGCCGATCTCGTTGAAGAGCTTCAACGACAGTTCGAGAATCCGTTCGCGCGTGCGGCGGGGAGGTTTGGCTTCCATATCGTCCGGCCCTGGTTATCGGGCGGCCTCGATGCCTCGTGCTACGGCATGCTCCTGCGCCCGGTCTGGTTGGCTGTTTTTGAGACTATCGAACGATTATAAACCGACCGTTCTATCCCCAGAACGCGCGCTTCTGTATGGCGCGGATGCGGCGGCGATGATGGACTCGTAAAGACTCGGGACGTGCGTGCGCCGGCTAGCGCCCGTATCCGAACCACCCGCCGACCCAGTGGACGACGAGCGGTCCGACGATCAGCGCCCAGGTCATCACGCACATGAAGAGCGCGACCATCACGGCCGCGCTGCCGAGATCCTTCGCGCGCCGCGACAGTTCGTGGCGCTCGAGCGAGATGCGGTCGATGGCCGCTTCGACGCTCGAATTGAGCAGCTCGACGATCAGCACGAGGAACACGGAGCCAAGCAGCAGCACGCGCGACACAGGCTCGACGGGCACGACGATACCGCACGGCACGAGAATCGCCGCGAGCGTCAGTTCCTGGCGAAACGCGCTTTCCTCGCGGATCGCGACACGAAAGCCCGCGAACGAGTTCTTCATCGCGTGCCATGCGCGCGTGACGCCGCGATTGCCTTTGTACGGGTTGAACGGCAGCGGCGCGAGGGGATCGTCGGGGCCGAGCGGCTCGTGCGGATCATGCGCCTCGGCGCGGGTGTCGCCGTGGACGTCTGCACCGGCTTCGGCTTCGATGTCGGTCTCGATCAGCGTGTCGTCCTCGGAAGGCGCGGAATCGCGCGATATCGACTTGCGCGTCGTGGATGTCATGGGAGATGGCTTGCGTGCTGGACCAGGTTGAGTGCGTCCAGCATAGCGCGACTGCGGCGCGCCGTCGTCATGCCGTTCGTGCACATCGCCGAAAGGTTCGCCGTCCGGCTCGACGGCCGGACCGGCGTCGGACGCGATGGCTTCGGCGTCGCGCAGCGATTCCTGCGGGGCGCGCAATGCGTTCGATTGTCTCGTTTGCATGGGCGTGGCGGGAAGTAAGGGCGCTCGCGCGTCGGGCAGTGTGCTTCGGATACGCGCTTCGGATACACCTTACGCGGCGGCGTTTTCCTCGCTGTAGGCGGCGCGCGGCAACGGTTTCAGATGCGCGGCGAACTGTTCGGAGGCGGCCGTCCACGAGAAGCGCTCGGCCCATTCGCGCGCGCGGCTGCGCTCGATCTTCAGCGCTTCGAGACACGCTTCGCGCAGATCTTCGTGCATCGCGCCCGCGCCGCCGTCGCCGAGCACGTCGATGGGGCCCGTCACGGGATACGCGGCGACGGGCGTGCCGCACGCGAGCGCTTCGAGCAGCACGAGACCGAACGTGTCAGTGCGGCTCGGGAACACGAATACGTCGGCGGCCGCATAGACCTTCGCGAGTTCGGCTTGCGTCAGCACGCCGAGATAGTTGACGGCCGGATAGCGCGACTTGAGTTCGGCGAGTGCCGGGCCTTCGCCCGCGACCCATTTCGAGCCGGGCAGATCGAGCTTCAGAAATGCTTCGACGTTCTTCTCGACGGCGACGCGTCCCACGTACAAAAAGATCGGCCGCGCGGTGTTCAGCACCTTCGAGTCCATCATATGAAAGATGTCGAGATCGACGCCGCGCGTCCACAGCACCACGTTCGTGAAGCCGTATTTTTCGAGGTCCGCCTTCACGACGGGCGTCGGCGCCATCACGGACAGCGACGGCTTGTGGAACCAGTGCAGGAAGCGATACGTCCACGCGAGCGGAATGCCGAAACGCGCCTCCACGTACTCGGGAAAGCGCGTGTGATACGCGGTCGTGAACGGCAGCTTGTGCTCGATCGCATAAGCGCGCGCGGCGAGTCCGAGCGGGCCTTCCGTCGCGATGTGCAACGCGTCCGGCTGGAATGCGTCGATGCGCTCGCGCAGATGGCGCTTCGGCAGCAGCGACAGGCGGATCTCGGGGTACGTCGGGCACGGAATCGTCTTGAACTCGAGCGGCGTCAGCAGATCGACCTTGTGGCCGATCTCTGTCAATTCGCGCGTGGTGTTCTTCAGCGTGCGGACGACGCCGTTGACCTGCGGCTCCCACGCATCGGTGACGATCATGATCTTCATGCGGTTGGCCCTCTCGTAGTGGTGGTTGTGTGCGGTCATGCCGTCGCGCGGGCCTTCGACGCGGTCGCTTGCGGAGAGCGGATCACCGTCCAGTAGATCACTTTCAGTTCGCCCTCGTACGTCTCGACAAGCGCCGACAGGCTCTCGACCCAGTCGCCGTCGTTGCAGTACAGCACGCCGTCGATCTCGCGGATCTCGGCCTTGTGGATGT
Organism: Paraburkholderia franconis; assembly: GCF_009362735.1. Taxonomy (GTDB): domain Bacteria; phylum Pseudomonadota; class Gammaproteobacteria; order Burkholderiales; family Burkholderiaceae; genus Paraburkholderia; species Paraburkholderia franconis. Next base: position 64,845 of record NZ_WHNP01000024.1, read on the forward strand.
GCCCGCAGACGACGCCGTCGCAGCCGCGGCGGCGCGCTTCGTCGGTCATCACGCGCTCGAACGACGAGATGAAGTTGACGGCGTTCTTCACCTGATGCTTCAGGTACTGCGACAACGACCAGTACTGGAAGCCGAGCTTGCTGCGGATGCGGTTGAACCAGCGGTTCAGCACGAGGATCAGCGTATAGAGCGTGTCACCGAGATACGCGAGCCACTTCGCGTGCTGGATCACGCCGTCGAACAGATCGCCGTGCACGATCCACAGCCGCTTGCCCGTGAGCGTCGTGTGAAACGCTTCGCCGCGCACGTGGATGTCGCCGAATGCGAGGTCGCAGAACTGGCGCGCCGCTTCGTCGTGATTGCCGGGGATGTAGACCACCTGCGTGCCCTTGCGCGCCTTGCGCAGCACCTTCTGCACGACGTCGTTGTGCGCCTGCGGCCAGTACCAGCCCTTCTTCAGTTGCCAGCCGTCGATGATGTCGCCGACGAGGTACAGATACTCCGATTCGTTGTGCCGCAGGAAATCGAGCAGATACGTCGCCTGGCATCCGCCCGAGCCGAGGTGAATGTCGGAGAGCCAAATCGTGCGATAGCGATGCGAGTTCTCGTGATCGTCATCGTGATGGCTTTCGGAGGGCGAAGGCGGTATCGGCGGATGCGGAATCGTCGGCAGGGTTGCGGAGGGGGAGCGGGGCCCGAAAGCGACGGGATCGACGCTCGGGCCAGTCTGGCGGAAGAGGGAAGTCGCGGACGTGTTGTTGTCCATGGCTCACGCGTCGAGTTGCAGTACCCGCATTCCGCCATCGCCGCATGACGAAGCCGTGACATTCACGAGAAGTTCTTATTACGTATCGCGATGTGTCGGCTGGGTGCAACGCAACAAGCCATGCAGGAAGGCTGCGGATGCGCGATCGCGCCTCGGGAAAGCCCTGGCCGCCTGTGTCTTGTGCTGATGTAATCGATTGCATATTCTCTGAAACGTTTCAATCTCTGCGCACGACCAGAACACAAGATCAACGGTTCGACGAACCGGACATCGATCAAGGGGCTGACGAAACATGGGCGTATCCGAGCGGCTTTTGCCGACACTGCGCGACGTGGCCAATGCCGCCGAGGTCTCGGTAGGCACGGCGTCGAAAGTGTTGTCGGGCGTGCCGGGCGTCAGCGAAGCGCGCGCGCAGCGCGTGTGGGACGCGGCGCGCCGGCTCGGCTATCGCCGCAACGGCATCGCCGCCGACTTGCGGCGCGGCAGGCCCAGTTCGATCGGCTTCGTGCTGCCCGATCTCACCAATCAGTTCTTCGTCGACATTGCGCGCGCGCTGGAAAACCGCGCGCTCGAGCACGGCTACCGCCTGATCATGGCGCACGCGGACGAAGACCCCGAGCGCGAAATGGAGCGCATCCGCTTCGTGATGTCGCGCCAGGTGGCGGGCATGATCATCATTCCGTGCCGCGGCTATGAGCACGCGATCGAAGAAGTGCGCGAGTGCAATGTGCCGCTCGTGATGGCCGACCGCGTCGACGATTCCTTTCCCGCCGATACCGTGACGACGGACAGCCACGCGGCGTCGTTCGACGGCACCGAGCATCTGATCGGGCTCGGCCACAAGCGCATCGCGTTTCTCGTCAACACGCTCGAGCTCGTGAACTCGCGCGAGCGTGCGGACGGCTATATCGACGCGATGAAGCGCGCGGGACTCGACGCTCATATACGCGTCGTCGAATGCGGAATGACGGCGGCGGAGATTCATGCATCGACGCTCGAAGTGCTGTCGAATGCCGTGCGCCCTACGGCGCTCTTCGCGGGCGGCAACGTGACGACGCTGGGCGCGTTGCGCGCGATCCGCGACGCCGATCTGCGCCTGCCCGAGGACATCTCGCTGCTGTCGTTCGACGACGCGCCGTGGATGTCGGTGCTGCGTCCGTATCTAAGTTCGATCCGTCAGCCGGTGGAGGCGATCGGCCATGCGATCTGGCAGCTGATGCTCAAGCTGCTGAACGGCGAGCGCAATGCGCCCGTGCATCTGAGCTTCAAGGCCGAACTGCTGGTGCGCGAGAGCACGGCGCCCGTGCCCGTCGAGCAGTCGGAATTCGAGGAGACCCGAAGCAATTAAAACGTTTCAATCTCGGTAGGGCAGACCGAAACAGTAACAGCAGCAGTAACAGCAGCAGAGCAGCGGAGCAGGAGAAGGAGACGCACAAACCGCGCATCACGTAATGCGCAATGACAGCAACTTCCTTGCATGGGACGGGAGCAAGGCGCGAAAGCGCCAAACTCCGGATCGACAGGAGACACAAGATGAACCGCAATCGCCGTCTGATTACTGGCGCGCTCGTTTCGGCGCCTTTCGCCGGGATGTTGATCAAAGCCGGCTATGTGCACGCGCAGGGCAAGAAGTATCGCTTCGGTTTTTCGCAGGTGACGACCGTCGAGCCGTGGCGCGTCCAGTTCAACAAGGACATGAAGGCCGAGGCGGCGAAGCATCCGAACGTCGAGCTCGTCATCGCCGATGCAAACGATCGCACCGACAAGCAGAACGCCGACATGGAGAACTTCATCGCGCAGAAGATGGACGTGATCTTCATCTCGCCGAAGGAGTCGGCGGGGCTTACGGGCGTCGTCGAGAAGGCGTTCAAGGCGGGCATTCCCGTGTTCGTGCTCGACCGCGAGGTGAACGGCGACCAGTACACGCAGTTCGTCGGCGGCGACAACGTGCTGATCGGCAAGGGCGCGGGCGAGTTCATCGTGAAGACGCAGGGCGGCGCGGGCAAGGCGAAAGGCAATATCGTCGAGGTGTGGGGCGGCTTCGGCACGCAGGCGTCGCACGACCGGCACGACGGCATGATGTCGTTCGTCGGCAAGGAGTCGGGGCTGAAGATCGTCGGGCAGCGCGTCGATTGCGACTGGAAGCAGGACAAGGCCTACGATTACATGAAGACCGTGCTGCGCGTGAATCCGCAGGTCGATCTCGTGTTCGCGCACAACGATCCGATGGCGTATGGCGCGTATCTCGCCGCAAAGGACGCAGGGGTCGAAAAGAAGATCAAGTTCGTCGGCGCGGACGGGCTGCCGAACGAAGGCGCCGTATGGGTCGAAAAGGGCATTCTCACGGCGACGTTCGTCTATCCGACGCCGGGCGGCGAAGCGCTCCGCCAGGCGCTGAAGATGCTCGGCGGCGAAAAGATTCCGAAGAAGGTGATCATGCCGACGCAAGGCATCTTCGCCGACAACGCCAAGCAGTTCGTCGCGAGCTGAGTCGGCGTAGATGAGTCGGCGTAAATGAGTCGGCGTGAAGCACGCGCAACGGTGGCCACGAACATTGCGCGTGCTCCATACGCCACTTCTCACGTCACTTCACACCACCCACGAAGAAGCAGCGGATGGAATCCATGACGCCGACCGCAACCAGTCTCGATCCACCTCTCGCGCAGCAGCACGCTGCGGAGAGCGCGACGCCGCTCGTCGCCGCGACGCGCATTTCGATAGCGTTCAACGGCAGCCCCGCGCTCACCGACGTCGATTTCGACATCATGGCGGGCGAAGTGCATGCGCTCGTCGGCGAGAACGGCGCGGGCAAGTCGAGCCTGATGAAGATACTGGGCGGCCTGTATCTGCCCGATGCTGGCTCCATCGAAGTAGCCGGCGCGCGCACCGATTTTAGAACCACGGCCGATGCGATGGATGCCGGGATTGCGATCATCCACCAGGAGCTGAATCTGGTGGACAGCCTTTCGGTCGTCGACAATCTCTTTCTCGGCAAGGAAATCACGACGCGCTTCGGCTTTCCCGATCATCGCGCGATGCGGGCCAAAGCGCGCGACGTGCTTGCGCAACTGCAATTCAGGCCGTCGCCGGATGCGCTCGTGGGCGCGTTGCGGATCGGCGAAAAGCAGTTGATCGAGATCGCGAAGGCACTGCTCGCCGACGCGCGCGTGCTCATCATGGACGAGCCGACCTCAGCGCTCTCCGACACTGAAACGCATGCGCTCGCGGTGCTCGTGCGCGCGTTGCGCGAGCGCGGCATGGGCATCGTGCTGATCAGCCATCGCCTGCACGAAGTCTTCGATCTCGCCGATCGCGTGACCGTGCTGCGCGATGGCCGCCATATCGCGACGCTGCCGATGAGCCGCGTCGAATCGGCGGAACAGCTGGTGTCGATGATGATCGGCAAGAACTTCGTCGCGCCGCACCGCGAGTCCGGCGAAGTGCGCGCGGCCGCCGACACGATGGTCGCCGTGCGCGATCTCACGCTCTTTGGCGAACATCGGCCCGTGGTCGACGGCGTGTCGTTCGAGGTGCGGCGCCGCGAGGTGTTCGGTTTGTCGGGCCTGCTCGGCGCGGGCAAGACGGAGATTCTCGAAACGCTGTATGGCGTGTCGCCGTATCGCGTATCGGGTGCAATCGAGATCGGTCCCGGCAAGCGCGTGTTCAGGACGCCGGCGGAAGCCGTCGACGCGGGCGTCGCGTTCGTCACCGAAGATCGCAAGAAGGACGGGCTGATCGTCGATCAGTCGGTCGAGGCGAACTTCGTGCTGCCGAGTCTCGCGCACATCGAAGGCTTTCCGTTCTACCGGCCTCGCGCGATCGCGCGACGCGTGACCGCGCAGGCGAAAGCGTCGAACGTGAAGCACGGCGGCGCGTCGGAGCCCGTCGCGACGCTCTCGGGCGGCAATCAGCAGAAACTCATCATCGGCAAGTGGCTGATGACGCAGCCCGCCATTCTGCTGCTCGACGAACCGACGCGCGGCGTCGACGTAGCCGCGAAGGCCGAAATCTATAGCCAGATCCTGCAGGCGGCGCGCAGCGGACTGACGGTGGTGGTCGCGAGTTCGGAGATCGACGAACTGATGCTGATGTGCGACCGCATCCTCGTGCTGTGCGAAGGGCGCGCGCGAGGCGTGCTCGAACGCGAAGCGTTTTCCGCCGATGAACTCGTGAAGCTGGCATCGCCCTGATGCCGATGGAGCCCCGAACATGCTCAAGACCAACGAACAACCGATGAATGCCATGCCCGACACGCGGCAGCAGCGTCTGCGTGCGTGGCTGACGAACGTGAAGTACTACCTGGGGCTGATCGTGCTGCTTGCGCTCGGCGCGCTGACCTCGCCGCATGCCGCGGACGGCAGCAATATTTTTCTGTCGTCGGCGAATTTCTCCGATGTGTTTCGCCAGGTGGCGAACGTCGGCGTGATGTCGGTCGGCATGACGCTCGTGATCATCACGGCGGGCATCGATCTGTCCGTCGGCTCGGTGATGGGTTTCGGCAGCGTGCTCACCGCGATCCTGCTCACGACGCCCGGCAGCAACACGGCTTCGTGGACGTCGCTCGCGCTCGATGCCGCAAGCGTGTTCGCCGTCGTCTATATGGCGGGCGGCATGTTCGTGCGGCGCATGCGTGCGGGCGGTGCGCGTGTCAGCGCTCTTGCAGGCGGATCGCGAGGCGAGCGGCATCGCGACGTTCGCGCGGGTGTCGCGGCTCTTGTTGCGCTGCTCGCGTGCGGCTACGCGTGGCATCAGCTGCCGCAAAAGGTGTCGCTGCTGACCGTGCTCTGGATGGTGCCGCTCGCGGGCCTTGCGATCGGCGCGCTCAATGGCTTCATGATCACGCGCGGACGCATGCAGCCGTTCATCGTGACGCTCGCGGCGATGGTCGGCGTGATGGGCGTGGCGCGGCTCGTCGCAGGGCAGGATACGGCCGTTTATTCGATCTACAGCGGCAGTAACGCGACCACCGACATCGAAAATCTGCGCGCGCTGCTCTTTGGCGTGGTGCCCGTGCCCGCGCTCTTTTTCATCGTGATCGCGTTGATCGCGGACTTCGTGCTCAATCGCACGGTGTTCGGCAAGTACCTGTATGCGATCGGCGGTAACGAGAAGTGCGCGCGCATTTCGGGGCTCAAGGTCGATCGCCACAAGATCGCCGCGTATGCGATTTCGGGCATGCTCGCGGCGCTGGTCGGCGTGCTGTACGCGGCGCAGTACCGGCAAGGGAAGGCGGATGCGGGCGTCGGCTGGGAACTCGATGCGATCGCGGCCGTGGTGATCGGCGGAACGAGCCTGATGGGCGGCGTCGGACGGATCGCGGGGACGGTGGCGGGTGTGCTGATCTTCGGCTTTCTCGGCAACATCCTGCTGCTCAACAACATCGACAGCAATACGCAGCTGGTGCTGAAGGGGCTCATCATCGTCGTCGCAGTGTTCCTGCAGCAGACGCGGATGAATCCGCAAACGATGCTCGCGCGGCTGCGCGGCCGGCGCGTGGTGATGAATGCGCCGGGGCGCGAGGAGAAGGCGCGGCCGTGAGCGTTGAGGGCTGCGTCTGGATGAGTGCGAGCCTGGCGTGTGCATCAGCGTGAGATGGCGCACCGCGCTTGCGTGAGGCGAGCGTAAGCGTGCGCTAAGGCAAGAGGGCAGTGGCGAAGCCTTGCAACGGCTGCCCGGTGCGTCAGCGCGGCAACGAAACGATCCGTGTGCCGGCCAGCCGGTCGTGCAGGAACTGCCGGCTCGCGCCGATCCGGCCGACGGCCGCATACAGGACGAACCATACGGCGGCCACGATCAACGTCTGCGGCACGGCGAGCCCGAGCAGCGGATGCAGCGCGAGCGGCGGCAAGAACCACAGCCACGCGAACACATAGCGCAGGACGGCGCGTGGCACCGACAGGCGCTCGCCATCCTGCGCGCCGACGACGCGCAGCCGCCACGTCTTCATAGGCAGTGTCTGTCCGCCGTGCGTCCAGAACCAGACGAAATACACGCCGACCACCAGAGCGACCCACGCCGCGAGCCAGTTGTGATGCACGAGCCCGTTGCGCTGCCGCGTGAGCGTGCTGAACAGATAGCCCGCGAAGAACACGACGCCGAACAGCAGCACGCCTTCGTACATCAGCGTCGCAAGACGCCGGCGCACGGTGGGTGCGGCGAGTTCGGGGGATTCGGGCTTGGGCGGCAGGGCTGCAGAGTCGACGGAAGTGGACACGGGCGGGGCCTCGGTTGCCGTTGATGAGCCCGCGGCGCAGGCTCGCGGGAGATTATGAGCCGTTGAAGATCGACGGCGCGTCGGAAGGCGAGACGGGCGTCGGCGACGCCGGAACGAAGCTGCCGGCGGCGGGAACGGCAGGCGCGCCCGGCGCGGGCGTCATGCCTCCCGCCGCGCCCGCCGATGCGCCCGCTGCCGGCGGCACGGGCACGCTCGCGAGCTTGTCCTTGCCGTTCACGAGACGGTTGATGTCCTTGATCTCCGACTTGCCCGAAGGCGGTGCGCTGACGACGGTGGGGCGGCGCTTGTGCTCGCTCGCGGCGAGCTTCTGCTTCTGCTCTTCGGAGAGCTGCTGATACGCCTTCCACGCGTTCTGACGCGCTTCGCGCGGCAGTTCCTTCGACACCTGATAGTTCTCGCGCGCGACACGCCGCTGCTCGGGCGTCATGCGCACCCATTCCGTCATCCGGTCGTGGAGCCGCTTTTGCGCTTCGGGTGTCATCTTCGGGTAGCGCGACGCGATTTTCAGCCACTTGTGCTTGCGCTCTTCGCTGAAGCTGTCCCACTGCGACGCGAACGGCGCGAGCGCCACGTGTTCGGAGCTGGTCAGCTTCGCCCATGCGAGCGGACTGCTCGACGTCGGCAGAGCAGGCAGTTCGACGGTCAGCGCCGGGGCGGGCGCCGGCTTCGCGGGCGTGCCGGCAGTGGCGGGCGCCGCGGCCGGCATGGGTGTCGGATAGAAGCGCGGATAGGTGGCGGCAAATGACACCAGGGCTGCGATCACGCATCCGGACACAACGGCGAGGCCGCGCTTGTAACTCACCCGTCAAGTCTCCGCGGTCAGTGGTTGCGCGTCAGATACGCGTTGAACCCGTGATCGAGATAGGCATTGAGCGGCAGGTCGTCGCTCAGCATGGCGGCGTCGATATCGGCGAGTTCGGCCGTGCGCTGGTGGTCTTCCCACCACGCGATGCCCGCGAGGCCGATGACGAGCGCAAGCACCGGCCACGCGAGCGCGAGCTTGCGCAGGCGCGGCAGGCGGCGCGACGCTTCCCGTTGCGGCATGCCCGCAAGCGTGCCGGCGCCGACGAAGACAGGCACGAAGGCGGGCGCATGCACGGCTTCGGGCTTCTTGCGAGCGAGCGCGGCACTGCGCGCGGCGGCGAGCCGGTCGGTAGTGGCAGTCGGAATGCGGGCAGCGTTTTCGTCGAGCGCACGGCGAAGCTGTCGCGCAAACTCGAGTTCTTTTATTTCGAGAGCGGTGCTCATAGCGTGATTCCTTTGGCCCTGAGCGCATGCGCCAGCGTGTGCGTGGCTCGCGAGCAGTGGGTTTTCACACTGCCTTCCGAGCAGCCCATCGCGGCAGCAGTCTCAGCGACATCCATATCTTCCCAGTAACGCATCAGAAACGCCTCCCGTTGACGTGCCGGTAATTTTTGGATCTCGTCGTCGATCAACTGCAGCACCTGCTCGCGCTCGAGCTGCTGCTCGCCGCTTTCCGCGCCCGTTGCGCCGTCCTGGCTTTCGAACGTCTCCAGCGGGTCGAAGTCCTCGTCTTCAGCGTTGCCTAGCGACGAGAACAGCGTCACCCACGTGTTGCGCACTTTTTGCCGACGGAAATAGTCGTGCGTCGCATTCTGGAGAATACGCTGAAATAAAAGCGGCAGCTCGGCGGCAGGGCGGTCGCCGTATTTTTCGGCGAGCTTGATCATCGCGTCCTGCACGATGTCGAGCGACGCGTCATCGTCCCGCACGGCGTAGACCGTCTGCTTGAACGCGCGCCTTTCGACGCCCGCCAGAAAATCGGCGAGTTCCTTGTCTGATGCCATCCGTTGGGGGTCGGCGCAGCGAGAGTGCGCGGAATCGGTCGAAAAATGTCGTAAAACTCGCGGATGCTAACAAACTTTCGCGCGAATCGGGAAAAAACGCGGCAACCGTGCGGCTTGCATCCAGCCTTCGATTGAACTTTGTCCACGGTTCATGCAGGTTGGGCAAAGCGGTCAGAAGTGGACGACGGAAGGGCTGCCGCCGTCAATCATGGAAATATTTGCTTGACCATCGGACGCATCGTGGATATCGTCTACGGTTCGCAACATAAGTGACTTGTCTCATTTGAGTCGAGCCCAAGAAGCTCGCCTGTCAAACTGGACGCGCCGCTTGAACCCGAGCCACAAGCCCGGCAGAGAGCACCCGATCAATTTTTTGCCGAAAATTCGAAAGGTGAACGATGAATATGCCCAGCGCGGAATTCTCCACGTCGGATACCACACCCCCTCACGAAGCTGACTCGATCGGCGCCACCGTGCTCATGAAGGCACTGGCCGACGAAGACGTCGAGTTTGTCTGGGGCTATCCCGGCGGCTCGGTACTCTACATCTACGACGAGTTGTACAAGCAGGACAAGTTCCAGCACATCCTCGTGCGCCACGAGCAGGCCGCGGTTCACGCCGCCGATGCCTACTCGCGCTCGACCGGCAAGGTCGGCGTGTGCCTCGTGACCTCCGGCCCCGGCGTCACCAATGCGGTGACGGGCATCGCGACGGCCTATATGGACTCGATCCCGATGGTGGTCATCAGCGGCCAGGTGCCGACTGCCGCGATCGGCCAGGATGCGTTTCAGGAGTGCGATACGGTCGGCATCACGCGTCCCTGCGTGAAGCACAACTTCCTCGTGAAGGACGTGCGCGATCTCGCCGCCACCGTCAAGAAAGCTTTCTATATTGCCCGTACCGGCCGGCCCGGCCCCGTGCTGATCGACATTCCGAAGGACGTGTCGAAGGCGCCTTGCCAGTACGAACCGTTGAAGAGCGTGTCGCTTCGCTCGTACAACCCCGTCACGAAGGGCCACTCGGGCCAGATCCGCAAGGCCGTCGCGCTCTTGCTGTCGGCGAAGCGTCCGTACATCTACACGGGCGGCGGCATCATTCTCGCGGACGCGTCGCGCGAGCTGAACCAGTTCGCCGATCTGCTCGGCTATCCCGTCACAAACACGCTGATGGGCCTCGGCGGCTATCGCGCCGCGGACAAGAAATTTCTCGGCATGCTCGGCATGCACGGCACATACGAAGCCAACATGGCGATGCAGCACTGCGACGTGCTGATCGCGATCGGCGCGCGCTTCGACGACCGCGTGATCGGCGACCCCGCTCACTTCGCGTCGCGTCCGCGCAAGATCATTCACATCGACATCGACCCTTCGTCGATTTCGAAGCGCGTGAAGGTCGATATCCCGATCGTCGGCGACGTGAAGGAAGTACTGAAGGAGCTGATCGAGCAGCTGCAGACGGCCGAGCATGGCCCGGACACGGAAGCGCTCGCCGCGTGGTGGAAGGACATCGAAGGCTGGCGCTCGAAAGACTGCCTGAAGTACGACCGCGCAAGCGAGATTATCAAGCCGCAGTACGTGGTCGAAAAGCTGTGGGAGCTGACGGACGGCAACGCGTTCGTGTGCTCGGACGTGGGCCAGCATCAGATGTGGGCCGCGCAGTTCTACCGCTTCAACAAGCCGCGCCGCTGGATCAACTCCGGCGGTCTCGGCACGATGGGCTTCGGGCTGCCGGCGGCGATGGGCGTCAAGATGGCGCATCCGGATGACGAGGTTGTCTGCATCACGGGCGAAGGCTCGATCCAGATGTGCATCCAGGAGCTGTCGACCTGCAAGCAGTACGACACGCCCGTCAAGATCGTTTCGCTCAACAACCGCTATCTGGGCATGGTGCGCCAGTGGCAGCAGATCGAATACAGCAAGCGCTATTCGCATTCGTACATGGATGCGCTGCCTGATTTCGTGAAGCTCGCCGAAGCGTACGGGCACGTCGGCATGCGCATCGAAAAGACTGCGGATGTCGAGCCGGCGCTGAAGGAAGCGCTGCGCCTGAAAGATCGCACGGTGTTTCTCGACTTCCAGACTGATCCGACCGAAAACGTCTGGCCGATGGTTCAGGCCGGCAAGGGCATCACGGAGATGCTCCTCGGATCGGAAGATCTATAACGAGCGCGTTTGTGCGCCGGCTTCGTCATGCATGTCTTCACAAAAGGCGAGAGCGGATGGAGCGGCGCCAAATTGCATAAGGGCACGTATCGCCTGCATCGACATCTGGAAGAAGCGAACATGAGACACATCATTTCCGTTTTGCTGGAAAACGAACCGGGCGCGTTGTCGCGCGTGGTCGGCCTGTTCTCCGCACGCGGCTACAACATCGAAACCTTGACGGTGGCACCGACGGAAGACCGCTCGCTGTCGCGCATGACCATCGTCTCCATTGGCTCGGACGACGTGATCGAACAGATCACGAAGCATCTGAACCGCCTGATCGAGGTGGTGAAAGTGGTCGACCTGACCGAGGGCGCCCACATCGAGCGCGAGCTGATGCTGATCAAGGTAAGGGCGGTCGGCAAGGAACGTGAGGAGATGAAGCGGATGTCGGATATTTTCCGTGGCCGCATCATCGACGTCACCGAAAAGACCTATACGATCGAGCTGACGGGCGCGAGCGAGAAGCTCGACGCGTTCATCGAAGGGCTCGACGCCACCGCGATTCTCGAAACGGTTCGCACGGGCGGCTCGGGCATCGGGCGCGGCGAGCGTATCCTGAAGGTTTGATGACGAGCCACAGAAGCCGGTTCGATCCGGGCCCGGCGTCGCGTCATCCGTCGGGCCCACGCAACACACACACGCAGCTTTGAATTTTTCTGAATTTCGCCAAGGAACAGACATGAAAGTTTTCTACGACAAGGACGCCGACCTCTCCCTCATCAAAGGCAAGCAGGTCACCATCATCGGCTATGGCTCGCAAGGCCATGCTCACGCGCTGAACCTGAAGGAAAGCGGCGTGAACGTCACGGTGGGTCTGCGCAAGGGCGGCGCATCGTGGAGCAAGGCTGAGAACGCTGGCCTCGCGGTGAAGGAAGTGGCGGAAGCCGTGAAGGGCGCGGACGTCGTGATGATGCTGCTGCCCGACGAGCAGATCGCGGAGGTGTACGCGAAGGAAGTCGCCGCGAACATCAAGCAGGGCGCGGCGCTCGCGTTCGCGCACGGCTTCAACGTGCACTACGGCCAGGTGATCCCGCGCGCGGATCTCGACGTCATCATGATCGCGCCGAAGGCGCCGGGCCACACGGTGCGCAACACGTACCAGAACGGCGGCGGCGTGCCGCACCTGATCGCCGTCGCGCAAGACAAGTCGGGCGCGGCGCGCGATATCGCGCTGTCGTATGCAGCGGCAAACGGCGGCGGCCGTGCCGGCATCATCGAAACGAACTTCCGCGAAGAGACGGAAACTGACCTGTTCGGCGAGCAGGCCGTGCTGTGCGGCGGTACCGTCGACCTGATCAAGGCCGGCTTCGAAACGCTGGTCGAAGCGGGCTACGCGCCGGAAATGGCGTACTTCGAGTGCCTGCACGAACTGAAGCTGATCGTCGACCTGATCTACGAAGGCGGCATCGCGAACATGAACTACTCGATCTCGAACAACGCCGAGTACGGCGAGTACGTGACGGGCCCGCGCATCATCACGGACGAAACGAAGAAGGTGATGAAGGAAGTCCTGAAGGACATCCAGACGGGCGAGTACGCGAAGAGCTTCATCATCGAAAACCGCGCAGGCGCGCCGACGCTGCAGTCGCGTCGCCGCATCACGGCCGAGCATCAGATCGAGCAGGTCGGCTCGAAGCTGCGCGCGATGATGCCGTGGATCGCGAAGAACAAGCTGGTCGATCAGTCGAAGAACTAATCTGCCTGTTTTTCGCACTCCGGCGCACGAAATGCGTCGGAAGCATCAAAAAGCCGTCCAGGTGTGCTGAACCCTGGACGGCTTTTGCTATCCTACGGTTTTCCAAAAGACTGAACCCATTTTATGAATTACCCCCATCCGATCATCGCGCGCGAAGGCTGGCCGTTCATCGCCGTCGCGGTCGTCGTTGCGTTGTTGATCCACTTCGTCGCAGGGTTCGGCATTGCCTGGATTTTCTGGCTGTTGGTCATCTTCGTCGTGCAGTTCTTCCGCGATCCCGCCCGTCCCATTCCGACCCAGGCGAACGCGGTGCTGTGCCCCGCCGATGGCCGCATCGTCGCCGTCGAAACCACGCACGATCCGTATGCGAACCGCGAAGCGCTGAAAATCAGCGTGTTCATGAATGTGTTCAACGTGCACTCGCAGCGTTCGCCCGTCGATGGCGCAATCTCGAAGGTCGAGTACTTTCCGGGCGCGTATCTGAATGCCGCTGTCGACAAGGCGTCGACGGAAAACGAGCGTAACGCGATTGTCATCGAAACCGCGAGCGGCGCGACTGTGACCTCGGTGCAGATCGCCGGCCTGATCGCGCGGCGTATCCTCTGCTACGTGAGGGCGGGCGAGCCGCTGACGCGCGGTCAGCGCTACGGCTTCATCCGCTTCGGTTCGCGCGTCGACGTGTACCTGCCCATGGGCAGCCGTCCGCGTGTGTCGATCGGCGAGAAGGTGTCGGCGTCGTCCACGATTCTGGCTGAGCTATAAGCGGCACAGGGAGAGTTCGATGGCCGCATTCAAACCGCGTCGTCCTCGCAGCAGCGGTGCGCCGCAGCCGCGTCCGTTCAGGCGCAACAAGCCGCCCGTCGTCGCGGAATCCGCCGTGATCGACAGCCGGCGCGCCGCGCGCCAGCAATTCCTGCGCAAGCGCGGCATCTATCTGCTGCCGAACGCGTTCACGACGGCCGCGCTCTTTTGCGGCTTTTTCGCTGTCGTGCAGGCAATGAACGTGCGCTTCGAAGTCGCGGCAATCGCGATTTTCGTCGCGATGGTGCTCGACGGCATGGACGGCCGCGTCGCGCGTATGACGCATACCCAAAGCGCATTCGGCGAGCAGTTCGACAGTCTGTCGGACATGGTGTCGTTCGGCGTCGCGCCGGCGCTCGTGATGTACGAGTGGATTCTCAAGGATCTTGGCCGCTGGGGCTGGCTTGCGGCGTTCGTCTACTGCTCGGGCGCGGCGCTGCGTCTCGCGCGCTTCAACACGAACATCGGCGTCGTCGACAAGCGCTTCTTCCAGGGCATGCCGAGCCCGGCCGCGGCCGCGCTGATCGCGGGCTTCGTGTGGCTTGCCACCGACAACCGCGTGCCGCTCAAGCTCGTATGGCTGCCGTGGGTCGCGTTCGCGCTGACCATCTACGCGGGCGTCACGATGGTGTCGAACGCGCCGTTCTACAGCGGCAAGGCGCTCGACGTGCGCCATCGCGTGCCGTTCGCGGCGATCCTGCTGGTGGTGGTCGCGTTCGTGCTGGTGTCGTCCGATCCGCCGCTGATGCTGTTCGGCCTCTTCGTGCTGTATGGATTCTCGGGCTACGTGTTCTGGGCGTACCGCGCGATGCGCGGAATGGGCAATCCGGCGCGCTCGTCGCAGCGTCCGAACTGACAGCGCTCGCGCGCAGCGCAGTGAAACGGAAACGGCAGCCTTCGGGCTGCCGTTTTTTCGCCGGTTCGTGCCGCCGGTTCGTCTTGCCCGCTTGTATCGCCGATTTATCTTCGCGATGTGATTGCGTGGATCGTCGGGCACTGGCAAATCCTATGGCCGCCCTGGTTAGCGTCAATTGCGCGTTTTCGGGATTGCCGCTATAGTCGCTGGCATGGCACTTTCCAAGTTCCCCTTCCTGTCTCTTCAAGCCAGCAAGCTACTAGGCTCGCTAGCTCTAGCGCGCCTGCCGCGCTGATCGTCTTCGCCCTCCGTTTGCCTCGTTCGTTGTTTAGCGTCGCCTGCGGTGGTGGCGCAAACACTCGAATTCCGTTTTCCTGATTCAAACCAACCGAATCCCCCTGGAGACCTGAGATGGCAGACAAGCTCATCATTTTCGACACGACGTTGCGCGACGGCGAGCAATCGCCCGGTGCGTCGATGACGAAGGAAGAAAAAATCCGCATCGCGAAGCAACTCGAGCGGATGAAAGTCGACGTGATCGAAGCAGGCTTCGCCGCCAGTTCGAACGGCGACTTCGATGCGATCCACACGATCGCCGGCATGGTCAAGGACAGCACGGTCTGCTCGCTCGCGCGCGCGAACGACAAGGACATCCAGCGTGCCGCCGATGCGCTCAAGCCTGCCGATCACTTCCGCATCCACACATTCATCGCGACGTCCGCGCTGCACATGGAGAAGAAGCTGCGCATGTCGCCCGAGCAGGTGCTGGAGCAGGCGAAGCTGGCCGTGCGTTTCGCGCGCAAGTTCACGAACGACGTCGAGTTCTCGCCGGAAGACGGCAGCCGCTCGGACATGGACTTCCTGTGCCGCGTGCTCGAAGCGGTGATCGCGGAAGGCGCAACGACGATCAACATCGCAGATACCGTGGGCTACGGCGTGCCGGAGCTGTACGGCAATCTGGTGAAGACGCTGCGCGAGCGCATTCCGAATTCGGACAAGGCGATCTTCTCGGTGCACTGTCACAACGACCTCGGCATGGCGGTGGCGAATTCGCTGGCGGGCGTGCAGATCGGCGGCGCGCGTCAGGTGGAGTGCACGGTCAACGGTCTCGGCGAGCGCGCGGGCAATACGTCGCTCGAAGAAATCGTGATGGCCGTGAAAACCCGCAAGGACTACTTCGGCCTCGATCTCGGCATCGACACGACGCAGATCGTGCCGGCGTCGAAGCTCGTGTCGCAGATCACAGGTTTCGTCGTGCAGCCGAACAAGGCCGTGGTCGGCGCGAACGCGTTTGCGCACGCGTCGGGCATCCATCAGGACGGTGTGCTGAAGGCGCGCGACACGTACGAAATCATGCGCGCCGAAGATGTGGGCTGGACGGCGAACAAGATCGTGCTCGGCAAGCTGTCGGGGCGCAACGCGTTCAAGCAGCGTCTGCAGGAACTCGGCATCACGCTCGACAGCGAAAGCGAACTGAACCTCGCGTTCCAGCGCTTCAAGGAGCTGGCGGACCGCAAGGCCGAAATCTTCGACGAGGACATCATCGCGATCGTCACTGAAGAGTCGGCGCAAGCGCAGGAGAAGGAGCATTACAAGTTCGTGTCGCTGTCGCAGCATTCGGAAACGGGCGAGCGGCCGCATGCGCGGATCGTGTTCTCGGTTGCAGGCAAGGAAGTGGTCGGCGAGGCGAACGGCAACGGTCCCGTCGACGCGACGCTGAACGCGATCGAAACCGAAGTGGGCAGCGGTTCGGAACTGCTGCTGTACTCCGTCAATGCGATCACGACGGGCACGCAGGCGCAAGGCGAAGTGACCGTGCGTCTGTCGAAGGCGGGGCGCATCGTGAATGGCGTGGGTACGGACCCGGATATCGTCGCCGCATCGGCGAAGGCGTATATCTCGGCGCTCAACCGTTTGTATGCGGGCCGGGACAAGCTGAATCCGCAGCGCGCGGAAATCTGACCGCGCGTTCGTTGCGTCCGGTGGCATCGAAAAACCCCGCTGCGGCGGGGTTTTTTGTCGGTTCCGTTCCATGAAAAAAGCCGCCTTGACGGGCGGCTTTTTCGTTATTGCCCGGCCACGAAAGGCGGCTTCAGAAGAAGCTGCGTCGATCCGGATCGTGCAGCGGATCGGGCGTCTTCTGCGTCAGACGCAGGATGCCCTGGTCGTCGAAATAGAAGCTGTACATCAAGTACCAGACGTTGTCCTCCTGATAGCGATACGTCCACACCTCGCGCTTCATCAGCGGGAAGTAGTTTGTTTCGACAGGGCGACCGAAGTTGACCAGCACGTCGTCGCGCGTCCATTTGCCGATTTCCGCGCGATAGAACTCGTTCGGCTGCAGCACTTGACGCACGTTCACGATCTTGCCGGACGCGTCGACGTCGGCGGCCGTCGTCGTTTCGCCCATCGGCTGCGTCGGCCACATCAGGCGCTTGCCGCCGTTCGGAAGATCGTAGACTTCGCGCGGCGGCCCGAGGCGGGCGACGATCGTCGACTGATCCGCGCCCTCTTGATAGTTCTGCCAGGGCTGCGCACAGCCGGCGAGCGTGACGACGCCCGCGCAAAAGAGGACGGCCAGCGCGCCGCGCGCCGTACGCAAGCCCGGCATCGTCGGCGTGACGGATGAAAGGCGGTTGAACATGACACCTCCGATGGCGTTCGATGGTTGATTGTTATTGTGCCGTCGACGGGAGTTGGCGCTTTAGCGGTTACTTCCGTCCCATGCAAGATCATTGCGGACTCGATATTTTGACACGCGTCGGGCTAAAAGATTTTCGGGCCTTGCGTTCGGCGAGACGCGTATTCGCTTGATCGTGGGCGGCGCGGCGTCCTATGATCCGCGCTTCGATCGACAGATGAGACGCGCTGATGAAAACAAAATGGACCAGGACGGCGGCGGTGGCAATGACGCTGGCAATCGCGGCAATCGCAGCGTGGCCGGCAGCGAGCGCGCATGCGCAGAACTCGCCGTCGCGAGCGCCGATCCGTATCGCGATGATCGAAGGCATGTCCGGTCCGTTTGCGAACGCGGGCGCGGCCGTCGAGCGCAATTTGCGTTTCGGTGTCGAGACGGTCAATGCGCGCGGCGGCGTAAAGCTCGCGGACGGCGCGCATCCCCTCGAACTCGTCGTGCTCGACAGTAAGGGCAGTGCGGAAGAGGCGCTCGTGCAATTGCGCGCGGCCGCCGACAGGCACATCGGCTTCGTCGCCCAAGGCAACAGTTCGGCCGTGGCCGCGGCGCTGCTCGCCGCGATCGACAAGCAGAACACGCGCGAGCCGGACAATCGCGAACTGTTCCTCAACTACTCCGCCGACGATCCGGCGCTCACCAACGCGAACTGCAGCTTCTGGCATTTCCGCTTCGACGCGCACGCCGGCATGCGGATGGATGCGCTCGCCGATGTGATCCAGCGCGACAAGTCGGTGAAGAAAGTCTATCTGCTGAATCAGGACTACAGCTTCGGGCATGACGTGAGCACGCTGGCGCGCGCGGCGCTTGCGTCGAAGCGGCCGGATGTCGCCGTGGTCGGCGACGAGTTTCATCCGATCGGCCGCGTGAAGGATTTCGCGCCGTATATCGCGAAGATTCGCGCGAGCGGCGCCGACGCCGTGATCACGGGCAACTGGGGCAACGATCTGGCGCTGCTCGTCAAGGCGGCGCGCGAGCAGGGCGTCGACACGAAGTTCTACACGTTCTACGGCAACAGCCTCGGCGCGCCGGCCGCGCTCGGCGATGCGGGCGTGAAGCGGGTCGTCGCCGTCGCCGACTGGCACCCGAACGTGGGCGGCGCGGCATCGGACGCGTGGTATGCGTCGTTCCGCCAGCGTTTCCCGGCTGCGCAGGACGACTACGCGGTTCTGCGCATGCCGCTGATGATCGAAATGCTGGCAGGAGCGATGAACCGGGCGGGCAGCGCGCAGCCCGACAAGGTTGCGAAGGCGCTGGAAGGCATGAAATACGACAACGGCTTCCACCCGTCGTGGATGCGCGCCGACGATCACCAGCTGATTCAGCCCCTTTACGTAATGGAGATGGACAGGGCAGGCACGCCGGGCGTCCAGTTCGACAACGAGGGTTCGGATTACGGCTTCCGGACCGTGCTGGCATTGCCGCCCGAGCGCACCGTGCCGACCACGACTTGCCGGATGAAGCGGCCCTGAGCCGTCAATGAGCAATGAACGAGCCGTGAATGAGCCCCAAGGCGCCCCAAAACTTACCGCAAAAGGCGCTCGGCTCCGGCCCGAAGCATGGTCCGAAACGGCGGGGTTCGCCGGATGGTCCGGCTGTGATACAATACGCGACTCGTTTCGTTGTAACCCCACGGCACGGCCTTTCTTCCGTGACCGCCTGTTTGATTCAAAGGAAATCAACATGTCCGTAGCTGAAATCAAGAAATCTGACGTCGTCGCGCAATTCGCACGTGGCACAAACGACACCGGCTCCCCCGAAGTTCAGGTCGCGCTGCTCACGACGCGCATCAACGAACTGACGGTTCACTTCAAGGCCCACACGAAGGATCACCACAGCCGCCGCGGCCTGCTGCGCATGGTGAGCCGTCGTCGCAAGCTGCTCGACTACCTGAAGGGCAAGGACGCCGACCGTTACCGCGCTCTGATCGAGAAGCTGGGCCTGCGTAAGTAATCGGACGCATCGGACTTTCTGTCAGCAAGATGCCTGTGTCAGTTCCGCTGATGCAGGCATTTTGTTTTTCGACGGTACGCTTCGTGTGAGGTTTGCTGTCGAATCACCCGTCTGGCGCGCTGGTTGCGTCGCGGGCAAAACGAAACGAAACCGGGCTTGAGGGTAGGGCGCTGTGTCATTCCAGCGGTTCGCGTGCAAGTGGGTGCATCCACGCGATTCTCTGGAATGGCATAACACTCCTCTACCCGAAAGGCTTCGGTCCTGACGGTGTCGCGCGCTGTACTGCGCGGCATGACCAAAAGATCAAGGAGGACAAATGTCTATGTTTAACAAGGTCGTCAAAGAGTTCAAGTGGGGTCAGCACACCGTTCGCATGGAAACGGGTGAGATCGCTCGCCAGGCGGGCGGTGCCGTGCTCGTCGACATCGAAGACACCGTCGTGCTGGCGACCGTCGTCGGCGCGAAGACGGCGAAGCCGGGCCAGGACTTCTTCCCGCTGACCGTCGACTACATCGAAAAGACCTACTCGGCAGGCAAGATTCCGGGCGGCTTCTTCCGCCGCGAAGGCCGTCCGTCGGAAGGCGAAACGCTGATTTCGCGCCTGATCGATCGTCCGCTGCGTCCGCTGTTCCCGGAAGGCTTCTACAACGAAGTGCAGGTTGTTATCCACGTGATGTCGATCAACCCGGAGGTCCCGGCCGACATCCCCGCGCTGATCGGCGCGTCGGCTGCGCTCGCCGTGTCGGGTCTGCCGTTCAACGGCCCCGTTGGCGCTGCGCGCGTCGCGTACGTCAACAACGAATACGTGCTGAACCCGACGCGTACGCAAAGCAAGGAATCGCGCCTCGACCTCGTCGTCGCCGGTACGGAGCGCGCGGTGCTGATGGTCGAATCCGAAGCGGATCAACTGCCGGAAGACGTGATGCTGGGCGCTGTCGTGTTCGGTCACGAGCAGATGCAAACGGCCATCGACGCGATTCACGAACTCGTTCGCGAAGGCGGCAAGCCTGAGTGGGACTGGCAACCGGCGCCGAAGAACGAAGCGCTGATCTCACGCGTCAACGAAATCGCTTACGCTGATCTGCTCACCGCGTACCAGACGCGCGACAAGCAGGCTCGCTCGACGAAGCTGAAGGAAGTCTACGCAGCGACGCAGGTCAAGCTGGAAGAAGAAGCGGCAGCGGCGGGCACGGTGGCGGCCGACAAGGCGGCCGTCGGCAACGTGCTGTTCGACATCGAAGCGAAGATCGTCCGTTCGCAGATTCTGAACGGCGAGCCGCGTATCGACGGCCGCGACACCCGTACCGTTCGCCCGATCGAAATCCGCACGGGCGTGCTGCCGCGCACGCACGGTTCGGCGCTGTTCACGCGTGGCGAGACGCAGGCGCTCGTCGTCGCGACGCTCGGCACGAAGGGCGACGAGCAGATCATCGACGCGCTCGAAGGCGAGTACCGCGATCGCTTCATGCTCCACTACAACATGCCGCCGTTCGCGACGGGCGAAACGGGCCGCGTCGGCTCGCCGAAGCGTCGTGAAATCGGCCACGGCCGTCTCGCGAAGCGCGCGCTGGTCGCGTGCCTGCCGACCGCGGACGAGTTCGGCTACTCGATCCGCGTCGTGTCGGAAATCACCGAATCGAACGGTTCGTCGTCGATGGCATCGGTGTGCGGCGGCTGCCTCGCGCTGATGGACGCCGGCGTGCCGATGAAGGCACACGTCGCGGGCATCGCGATGGGCCTGATCCTCGAAGGCAACAAGTTTGCCGTGCTGACGGACATCCTTGGCGACGAAGATCACCTCGGCGACATGGACTTCAAGGTGGCGGGCACGGCTGACGGCGTGACGGCGCTGCAGATGGACATCAAGATCCAGGGCATCACGAAGGAAATCATGCAGGTCGCGCTCGCACAGGCGAAGGAAGGCCGCATGCATATCCTCGGCAAGATGACGTCGGCCGTTTCGGGCGCAAACACGGAACTGTCGGATTACGCCCCGCGCATGATCACCATCAAGATCAATCCGGAAAAGATCCGCGACGTGATCGGCAAGGGCGGTTCGGTGATCCGCGCGCTGACGGAAGAGACGGGCACGACGATCGACATTTCGGACGACGGCGTCGTCACGATCGCGAGCACGAGCAGCGAAGGCATGGCCGAAGCGAAGAAGCGCATCGAGAACATCACGGCTGAAGTCGAAGTGGGCCAGATCTACGAAGGCACGGTGCTCAAGCTGCTGGACTTCGGCGCGATCGTGAACCTGCTCCCGGGCAAGGACGGTCTGCTGCACATTTCCGAAATCGCCAACGAGCGCATCAAGGACATCAACGACTACCTGAAGGAAGGCCAGCAAGTGAAGGTCAAGGTCATCCAGACGGACGAAAAGGGTCGTGTACGTCTGTCGGCGAAGGCGCTTCTGAACGAAGCGGCGCAGACGGAACCGACGCCGCAGCAGTAACGTAGTGAAAGCAGGACGGCCGGTAGCGCAAAAGCGCGCCGGCCGTTTTTCATGTAGGGTGGATTGCAGTGCGAACCGGTTTTCTTGACCGATTTGCAGCGCTATCCAGACCTTGGGAGAGACGACGATGAACGCAATCGAAATCACCGAATTCGGTGCGCCGGAAGTCTTGAAGCTCGCCGAGCGGCCGACGCCTGAGCCGAAACCCGGCGAAGTGCTGATCAAAGTTTCCGCATCGGGCGTGAATCGTCCGGACGTGTTCCAGCGCAAGGGCGGCTATGCGCCGCCGCCTGGCGCGTCGGATCTGCCGGGGCTGGAAGTGGCGGGCGAAATCGTCGGCGGAAATATCGACGAGAAGCGCAATCCGTTCGGTCTCAAGATCGGCGATCGCGTGTGCGCGCTGATGGCGGGCGGCGGTTACGCGGAATACGCGACGGTGCCGCTGCTGCAGTGCCTGCCCGTGCCGAACGGTTTCTCCGATGTCGAAGCGGCGGCTTTGCCTGAGACCTTCTTCACCGTCTGGAGCAATGTTTTTGACCGTGCGATGCTCGGCAAAGGCGAGGGCGGCGAGAACGAAACGTTCCTCGTGCAGGGCGGCTCGAGCGGCATCGGCGTGACGGCGATCCAGATCGCGCATGCGCTCGGCTTTCGTGTGTTCGCGACGGCCGGCACGGACGAAAAGTGCCGCGCGTGCGAGTCGCTTGGCGCAGAGCGTGCGATCAACTACAAGACGGAAGATTTCGTCGAAGTGATCAAGTCACTCACGAACGACCGCGGCGTCGACGTGATCCTCGACATGGTGGCAGGCAGCTACGTGCCGCGCGAACTGAAGGCGCTCGCCGACGGCGGCCGTCTCGTGATCATCGCGCTGCTCGGTGGCGCGAAGGCCGAAGTGAATCTGAACGACATTCTGCGCCGTCGTCTGACGGTGACGGGCTCGACGCTGCGTCCGCGTCCAGTCGAATTCAAGGCGAAGATCGCGGCGCAACTGAAGGAACGCGTGTGGCCGCATCTCGAAGACGGCACGATCAAGCCGGTGATCTACAAGGTTTTCCCGGCCGCGCAGGCGGCGCAGGCGCACGAGCTGATGGAAAGCAGCCTGCACGTCGGCAAGATCGTGCTGAATTGGGGCGCGGATGCTTGACAGCGCCCATTTAATTGAGTTTGACCCGGTCTGTCAGCACACAGTAAAATCGTGTGTTTTGCGCGTTCTGCATGAATTTTGCAGGCGGACCGCGGGCACCAGAGAGCTGGGGACGCTGACGAAGCGGAGGCGTCCAGGACCCGCACCACGATAAAACGAGCGAGACGATGGCGAAACAACGAGCAAAACTGGTAGTCGGTAACTGGAAGATGCACGGTCGGCTTGCCGACAACCGCGTGCTGCTGCAAGCCGTATCGCACGGCGCGAACGATCTTCCGGACGATGTGCGAGTCGGCGTATGCGTGCCGTGTCCCTATCTGGCGCAAGCGCAGTCGCTGCTGGAAGGTGGCCGCGTCGCGTGGGGCGTGCAGGATGTGTCCGCGTACACGCAGGGCGCCTACACCGGTGAAGTCGCTGCCGAAATGGCTGCCGAGTTTGGCGCGTCGTTTGCGATCGTCGGACACTCCGAGCGTCGTGCGTATCACCGCGAAAGCGGCGAGACCGTCGCGGTCAAAGCGCAGCGCGCGCTCGAAGCAGGCTTGACGCCGATCGTCTGCGTCGGCGAAACGCTCGAAGAACGCGAGTCGGGCAAGACGGAGCAGATCGTGGGCGCGCAACTCGATGCGGTGCTCGCGAAGCTGTCGGTGGGCGATTCGGCTCGCATCGTCGTTGCCTATGAGCCCGTGTGGGCCATCGGCACCGGCAAGAGCGCGACGGCGCAACAGGCGCAGGATGTTCATGCGTTCCTGCGCGCGCGTCTCGCGGCGAAGGGCGACGATGTGGATAGCGTTCCGCTGCTGTACGGCGGCAGCGTGAAGCCGGAGAACGCGGAAGAGTTGTTCAGCCAGCCGGATATCGACGGCGGTCTGATTGGCGGCGCATCGCTGAAAGACAAGGATTTCCTGGCAATCTGCAGTGCAGCTGTCGCGGCGACCACCGCGCGCTAACACACGACAAGACAGAGTGCCCGGGCGAGGATGACCCATTGCGCGCAGCATGTGTTGTTGCGCGGTTAAATAAAGACTCAGGTGAGTGTGATGCTGTATTTGAAAACGTTGATCATTGTCGTGCAGTTGCTGTCGGCGCTTGGCGTCATCGGCCTCGTGCTGTTGCAACACGGCAAGGGCGCCGACATGGGGGCGGCCTTCGGTAGTGGCGCATCGGGCAGTCTCTTCGGCGCGACGGGCTCTGCTAATTTTCTGTCACGTACGACTGCGATACTGGCAGCAGTGTTCTTCGCCACCACGTTGGCACTGACGTACATCGGCGCGTATCATTCGAAACCTTCGGCAGGCGTGCTCGGTGGTGCTCCTGCAGCGGCTCCTGTGGTTGCATCGACTGCTCCTGCTGCGTCTGCACCGGCTAATGCATCGGCTGCAGTTGCTGCATCTGCAGCTTCTGCGCCAGGCCAGGACGTGCCGAAATAAATTTTCGAGGGAAACGCGTTTGTGCGTTGAACAAACTGCTTAAGCGGGTTACAATTCAAGTCTTGAAGCGATTCGCGGGTTTTACAAGTTGTTTTCCCGGATTGCAGACAGTGCCGACGTGGTGAAATTGGTAGACACGCTATCTTGAGGGGGTAGTGGCGAAAGCTGTGCGAGTTCGAGTCTCGCCGTCGGCACCAATGTTATCTAATGCCAGCCGCTTGCTTCAGCTTCGGCTGGCATTTTCACTTCTAGGGTGGTGTTTGCTGTGGGCTTTCGACATCAAGCATCCCGAAGTGTTTCGCGTCAGGGGTTGTTCAAAGTAGTCCACGTCTCCTGACGTCACTCAGAACCAACCGATTGAGGATAGCTTTGAACCTCGCAGCCTATTTCCCCGTATTGTTGTTCCTCCTCGTGGGCACCGGTTTAGGCGTAGCACTGGTCAGTATCGGCAAGATCCTCGGTCCGAATCGGCCGGATACCGAAAAGAACGCACCGTACGAGTGCGGTTTCGAAGCATTCGAAGATGCGCGCATGAAATTCGATGTGCGCTACTACCTGGTTGCCATTCTCTTCATCATTTTCGACCTTGAAACAGCGTTCCTGTTCCCGTGGGGTGTTGCCCTGCGCGATATCGGCTGGCCGGGCTTCATCTCGATGATGATTTTTCTGCTCGAATTCCTGTTGGGCTTCGCCTATATCTGGAAGAAAGGCGGCCTTGATTGGGAATGACGGGTTAATCGCCGGTTTGCATGGGTGGCGATGGCTCGCCGCCCGTCTGGAGTGGAAAACAAATGAGTATCGAAGGGGTCTTGAAGGAAGGGTTTGTCACCACCACGGCTGACAAGCTGATCAACTGGACGCGTACCGGTTCCCTGTGGCCGATGACGTTCGGTCTCGCGTGTTGTGCTGTCGAGATGATGCATGCGGGCGCCGCCCGTTATGACCTCGATCGTTTCGGCGTGGTGTTTCGTCCGAGTCCGCGTCAGTCGGATGTGATGATCGTCGCCGGCACGCTGTGCAACAAGATGGCGCCTGCGCTGCGTAAGGTCTACGACCAGATGGCCGAGCCGCGCTGGGTGATTTCGATGGGTTCGTGCGCGAACGGCGGCGGCTACTATCACTACTCGTATTCGGTGGTGCGTGGTTGCGACCGTATCGTCCCCGTCGATGTGTATGTACCGGGTTGCCCGCCCACGGCTGAAGCGCTGGTGTACGGCGTGATCCAGCTGCAGGCGAAGATCCGCCGCACCAATACCATCGCCCGTCAATAAGGCCAGAGCCTCCCCCACAATATGGCAAGCAAACTCGAGACCCTCAAAGCGAACCTCGAGGCGGCCTTTGGCGGCCGCCTGACGAGCATCACCGAATCCATCGGTGAGCTGACCATCGTCGTGAAAGCGGGCGATTACCTCGAAGTGGCAAAGCGTCTTCGCGATGACGCGACGCTTCACTTCGAGCAGCTGATCGACCTGTGTGGTGTCGACTATCAAACTTACGGTGAAGGCGCTTACGAAGGTCCGCGTTTTGCCGCTGTCCTGCATCTGCTGTCCATCTCGAACAACTGGCGCCTGCGCGTGCGCGTGTTCGCACCGGACGACGATGTGCCTCTGGTTCCGTCGGTCGTCGAGATCTGGAATTCGGCCAACTGGTATGAGCGCGAAGCGTTCGACCTGTACGGCATCGTCTTCGAAGGTCATCCGGACCTGCGCCGCATCCTGACCGATTACGGTTTCATCGGTCATCCGTTCCGCAAGGATTTCCCGGTTTCCGGCTACGTCGAAATGCGCTACGACCCGGAAGAGAAGCGTGTCGTCTATCAGCCGGTGACGATCGAGCCTCGGGAAATCACGCCGCGCGTGATCCGCGAGGATCGCTATGGCGGCCTGAAACACTAAGAGAACGCCATGGCAGAGATCAAGAACTACACGCTCAACTTCGGCCCGCAGCACCCGGCAGCGCACGGCGTGCTGCGCCTCGTGCTCGAACTCGACGGCGAAGTGATCCAGCGCGCCGATCCGCACATCGGCCTCCTGCACCGCGCGACCGAAAAGCTCGCGGAGAGCAAGACGTTTATCCAGTCGGTGCCGTACATGGACCGTCTCGACTATGTGTCGATGATGGTCAACGAGCACGGCTATGTGCTCGCGATCGAAAAGCTGCTCGGCATCGACGTGCCTATTCGCGCAAAGTACATCCGCGTGCTGTTCGACGAAGTCACGCGCGTGCTGAACCACCTGATGTGGATCGGCGCGCATGCGCTCGACGTCGGCGCGATGGCGGTGTTCCTCTACGCGTTCCGCGAGCGCGAAGACCTGATGGACGTGTATGAGGCGGTGTCCGGCGCACGGATGCACGCGGCGTACTATCGTCCGGGCGGTGTCTATCGCGATCTGCCGGACGCGATGCCGCAATACAAGGCATCGAAGATTCGCAATGCGAAGGCATTGTCGAAGCTGAACGAGAACCGCCAGGGCTCGCTGCTCGATTTCATCGAAGACTTCTTCAACCGCTTCCCGAAGTACGTCGACGAGTACGAAACGCTGCTCACCGACAACCGCATCTGGAAGCAGCGTCTGGTCGGCATCGGCGTCGTGACTCCGGAGCGCGCGTTGCAGCTGGGCCTGACGGGCGCGATGCTGCGCGGCTCGGGCGTCGAGTGGGATCTGCGCAAGAAGCAGCCGTATGAAGTGTATGACCAGCTGGACTTCGACATCCCAGTCGGCGTGAATGGCGATTGCTACGACCGCTATCTGGTGCGTGTCGAAGAAATGCGTCAATCCACGCGCATCGCGAAACAGTGCATTGAATGGCTGCGCAAGAATCCCGGCCCTGTGATGACGGACAATCACAAGGTCGCGCCGCCGTCGCGCGTCGGCATGAAGTCGAACATGGAAGATCTGATTCACCACTTCAAGCTCTTCACGGAAGGCTTCCACGTGCCGGAAGGAGAAGCGTACGCGGCCGTCGAGCATCCGAAGGGCGAGTTCGGCATCTATCTCGTGTCGGATGGCGCGAACAAGCCGTATCGCCTGAAGATTCGCGCGCCGGGTTATGCGCACCTGTCCGCGCTCGACGAAATGGCGCGCGGTCACATGATCGCCGACGCCGTGACGATCATCGGCACGCAAGACATCGTGTTCGGTGAAGTCGATCGCTAGGCGAGTTCACTAGCAGTATTCATCAAGGCGCGCGCTCACGTAGCCGATAACGCATGAGAAGCGGGGCGCGCGTCAAGCAAAGGAACGCCGGGTCTGTCGCAACACGCAGTGCGCGACAGGTTTTCGTTCGGTAGGAATTGAAAGAGTCGTGTCTGAAAATGATCTCAGCTGAAGGCCTGAAAGAAATCGATCGTGCGATCACGAAGTACCCCGCCGATCAGAAACAGTCCGCCGTGATGGCGGCGCTGGCCGTCGGTCAGCAGGAGCATGGCTGGCTGTCGCCCGAACTGATGCAGTTCGTCGCGGACTATCTCGGCATGCCGGCCGTCGCCGTGCAGGAGGTCGCGACCTTCTACACGATGTTCGAGACGTCGCCTGTCGGCAAACACAAGATCACGCTCTGCACGAACCTGCCGTGCCAGCTCGGTCCCGATGGCGGTTCGGACAGCGCCGCCGAATATCTGAAGCAGAAGCTCGGCATCGACTTCGGCGAAACCACCCCGGACGGCAAGTTCACCCTGAAAGAGGGCGAGTGCATGGGTTCGTGCGGTGACGCTCCCGTGCTGCTCGTGAACAACCATCGGATGTGCAGCTTCATGAGCCGCGAGAAGATCGACCAGCTGCTCGAGGAACTTTCGAAATGACGTCTTTGCACGATCGTCACATCAAACCGCTGATTCTCGCCGGCCTGAACGGCGACAACTGGCATCTTCAAGACTACGTGGCGCGCGGCGGCTACAAGCAGCTGCGCCGTATCCTCGAAGAGAAGATTCCGCCGGAGCAGGTGATCGCCGACGTGAAGGCTTCGGGTCTGCGCGGCCGTGGCGGTGCGGGCTTCCCGACTGGCCTGAAGTGGAGCTTTATGCCGCGCCAGTTTCCGGGGCAGAAGTATCTCGTCTGCAACTCTGACGAGGGTGAGCCGGGTACGTTCAAGGATCGCGACATCCTGCGCTGGAATCCGCATTCGCTGATCGAAGGCATGGCCATTGGCGCGTACGCGATGGGCATTACGGTCGGCTACAACTACATCCACGGCGAAATCTTCGAAGTCTACAAGCGCTTCGAAGAGGCGCTGGAGGAGGCGCGCGCAGCCGGCTTCCTCGGCGACAACATCATGGGCTCGGGCTTCTCGTTCCAATTGCACGCGCATCACGGTTACGGCGCCTACATCTGCGGCGAAGAAACCGCGCTGCTCGAATCGCTGGAGGGCAAGAAGGGCCAGCCGCGCTTCAAGCCGCCGTTCCCGGCGAGCTTCGGCGTGTACGGCAAGCCGACCACGATCAACAACACCGAAACGTTCGCAGCCGTGCCGTTCCTGCTGGAGGTCGGTCCGCAGGCTTACCTCGAAATGGGCAAGCCGAACAACGGCGGCACGAAGATCTTCTCGGTGTCGGGTGATGTCGAGCGTCCGGGCAACTACGAAATCCCGCTCGGCACGCCGTTCTCGACGCTGATGGAACTCGCAGGCGGCATGCGCGGCGGCAAGAAGATAAAGGCCGTGATTCCCGGCGGTTCGTCGGCGCCCGTGATTCCGGGCGACATCATGATGCAAACCGACATGGACTACGATTCGATCGCGAAGGCGGGTTCGATGCTGGGTTCCGGCGCTGTCATCGTGATGGACGAGACGCGCTGCATGGTGCGCTCGCTGTTGCGCCTGTCGTACTTCTATTACGAAGAGTCGTGCGGTCAGTGCACGCCGTGCCGCGAAGGCACGGGCTGGCTGTATCGCGTCGTGCATCGCATCGAACACGGCCTCGGCCGCCCGGAAGATCTGGATCTGCTGAACTCGGTCGCCGAGAACATCATGGGCCGCACGATCTGCGCGCTCGGCGATGCGGCTGCCATGCCCGTGCGTGGCATGCTCAAGCACTACTGGGACGAATTCGAGTATCACGTCGCCAACAAGCGTTGCCTCGTCGGCGGTCATGCGGGCGCAGCGGCGGCATCGGAAACGGTCGCTGCATAACGCCAGAGTAAAGCCAGAGGCAGGCGCGGGAGCCGCCGCTTCGCGCCAAAGCGCAGCGGCGAGCGGGCGAACGATTGAGCGGTAACAGGTTAAGGAAGATTGACCATCATGGTTGAACTTGAAATAGACGGCAAGAAAGTAGAGGTGGCCGAAGGCAGCATGATCATTCAGGCTG
Organism: Paraburkholderia franconis; assembly: GCF_009362735.1. GTDB lineage: Bacteria > Pseudomonadota > Gammaproteobacteria > Burkholderiales > Burkholderiaceae > Paraburkholderia > Paraburkholderia franconis. The sequence goes on from NZ_WHNP01000024.1 coordinate 94,187, forward strand.
CGCATAAGGTCGATACCTACATCCCTCACTTCTGCTATCACAAGAAGCTGTCGATTGCGGCCAACTGCCGGATGTGTCTCGTCGATGTCGAGAAGATGCCGAAGGCCGTGCCTGCATGCGCGACGCCGGTGTCGGCGGGCATGATCGTGCGCACGAAGTCGGAAAAGGCGGTGAAGGGCCAGCAATCCGTGATGGAGTTTCTGCTGATCAATCACCCGCTCGATTGCCCGATCTGCGATCAGGGCGGCGAATGCCAGTTGCAGGATTTGGCCGTCGGTTACGGCAAGTCGTCGTCGCGTTATAGCGAAGAGAAGCGCGTCGTGTTCCACAAGAACGTCGGCCCGCTGATCTCGATGGAAGAAATGACGCGCTGCATTCACTGCACGCGCTGCGTCCGCTTTGGCGAAGAAATCGCCGGCGTGATGGAGCTCGGCATGCTGGGCCGCGGCGAGCACTCGGAAATCACGTCGTTCGTCGGCAAGACGGTCGACTCCGAGCTGTCGGGCAACATGATCGACCTGTGCCCGGTCGGTGCGCTGACCAGTAAGCCGTTCCGCTACAGCGCGCGTACGTGGGAACTGTCGCGCCGCAAGTCGGTGAGCCCGCACGATTCCGTCGGCGCGAACCTCGTCGTGCAGGTGAAAAACAACCGCGTGATGCGCGTGCTGCCGTTCGAGAACGAAGCGATCAACGAGTGCTGGATTTCGGACAAAGACCGTTTCTCGTACGAAGGCCTCAACAGCCCGGAACGTCTGACGCGTCCGATGCTCAAGCAAGGCGGCCAGTGGATCGAGACGGACTGGCAGACGGCGCTCGAATACGTCGTCAAGGGCCTGAAGGGTATCAAGGCGGATCACGGCGCGGACGCGTTTGCCGCGCTCGGGAGCGCGCACAGCACGGTCGAAGAACTGTTCCTGCTGAAGAAGATCGCGGAAGCGGTCGGCACGCCGAACGTCGATTTCCGTCTGCGTCAGACGGACTTTTCGGCGGGTGCAAACGGCACGCCGTGGCTGGGTACGGCTATCGCGAATCTGTCGATGCTCGACGCCGCATTGGTGATCGGCTCGTCGCTGCGCCGCGACCATCCGCTGTTCGCCGCGCGTCTGCGTCAGGCAGCGAAGGGCGGCGCGAAGATCACGCTGCTGCAAGGCACGCGCGACGACGCGCTGATCCCGCAAGCTACACGCATCGCCACGGCACCGTCCGCATGGCTCGACGAACTGGCCGGCATCGCTGCCGCCGTGTCGGAAGCGAAGGGCGTCGCGCTGCCGGAAGCGTTCACCGGCACGCAGGCATCGGATGTCGCGAAGCAGACGGCGGCATCGCTCACCACGGGCGAGTTGCGTGTCGTGCTGCTCGGCAACGGCGCTGTCCAGCATCCGGAGTTCGCGCGCATTCACGCAGCGGCTCAATGGATCGCTGATGCAACGGGCGCATCGCTCGGCTTCCTGACGGAAGCGGCGAACACGGTCGGCGCGCATCTCGTCGGCGCATTGCCGGGCGAGGGCGGTCTGAACGCTCGCGAAGTCTTCGAACAGCCGCGCAAGGGTTATCTGCTGCTGAACTTCGAACCGGAATTCGACACGGCCAACCCGGCACAAGCGCTCGCCGCGCTGAACCAGGCGGAAATGGTCGTCGTGATGTCGCCGTTCCAGACGGGCGCCGAATACGCGGACGTCCTGCTGCCGATCGCGCCGTTCACGGAAACGGCCGGCACGTTCATCAACGCGGAAGGCACGGTCCAGATGTTCAACGGCGTCGTGCGTCCGCTGGGCGATACGCGTCCCGCATGGAAGGTTCTGCGCGTGCTGGGCAGCCTGCTCGGCGTGCCGGGCTTCGAATACGACACGGCTGAAGAAGTGCGCGTCGCCGCATTGGGCGATGGCGATCTGACGCCGCGCCTGTCGAACAGGACGACGGCGGCCGTCGCACGCAGCAGCGCGGCGAAGGCGGCGGATGGCACGTTCGAGCGCATCGCCGATGTGCCGATCTATCACGCCGATCCGCTCGTGCGTCGCGCAGAGTCGTTGCAGCTGACGACAGCCGCGCGTGCTGCCCACACGGTCGGTTTGCCGGCGGCATTGTTCGACAAGCTGGGTTTGAAGGAAGGCGACGCGGTGCGCGTTCGTCAGGGCGATCGCTCGGTGCAGGTTCCGGCCGTGCGTGATACGAATCTTGCGGAGACGGTCGTCCGCGTATCGGCGGCTACGCCTGCCGGTGCAGCGCTGGGCAGCCTGTTCGGTGAACTGGTGGTGGAGAAGGCGTAAATGACCTTGTTCGATACGATCAACGCGGGCGGCAGCCAGCTTCTCGGCGTGGCCTGGCCTACGGTGTGGGCACTTGTGCGCATCCTCGTGGTGTCCGTCGCGATCCTGCTGTGCGTGGCTTACCTGATCCTGTGGGAACGTAAGCTGATCGGCTGGATGCACGTGCGCCTCGGCCCGAACCGCGTCGGCCCGGCGGGTCTCCTGCAGCCGATCGCCGACGTGTTGAAGCTGCTTCTGAAGGAAGTCATTCAGCCGACGCAGGCGAGCCGCTGGATCTACCTGATCGCGCCGATCATGGTGGTGGTCCCCGCGTTCGCGGTGTGGGCGGTGATTCCGTTCCAGTCGGGTGCCGTGCTCGGCGACATCAACGCGGGGCTGCTGTACGCGATCTCCATTTCGTCGATGGGCGTCTACGGCGTGATTCTCGCGGGCTGGGCGTCGAACTCGAAGTACGCGTTCCTCGGCGCAATGCGCGCGGCGGCGCAGATGGTGTCGTACGAAATCTCGATGGGCTTCGCGCTCGTCGTCGTGATGATGACGGCAGGCACGATGAACCTCTCGGACATCGTCGGATCGCAGATGCGCGGCATCTTCGCGAGCCACGGCGTGACGTTCCTGTCGTGGAACTGGCTGCCGCTGCTGCCGGCCTTCGTCGTGTACTTCATTTCGGGCATCGCCGAAACGAACCGTCACCCGTTCGACGTGGTGGAAGGCGAGTCGGAAATCGTGGCAGGTCACATGATCGATTACTCGGGCATGGCGTTCGCGCTGTTCTTCCTCGCCGAGTACATCAACATGATCGTGATCTCGGCGCTGGCTTCTGTCCTGTTCCTGGGCGGCTGGAGCGCACCGTTCGGGTTCCTGTCGTTCATTCCTGGCATCTTCTGGCTGCTGCTGAAAGTATTCTTCCTGTTGTCGGTATTCATCTGGGCGCGTGCGACGTTCCCGCGCTACCGCTATGACCAGATCATGCGTCTGGGCTGGAAGGTGTTCCTGCCGGTTACCGTGATCTGGGTGATCGTGGTCGGCCTCTGGATCATGTCGCCGTTGAATATCTGGAATTAAGGAGGCGGACGAACCATGACCGCAATCCAAAACTTCTTCAAGACCTTCTTTCTGACCGAACTGCTGAAAGGCCTCGCGCTGACGGGACGCTATGCGTTCCAGCGCAAGATCACGGTGCAGTTCCCGGAAGAGAAGACCCCGATCTCGCCGCGTTTCCGCGGGCTGCACGCGCTGCGCCGCTATGAGAACGGCGAAGAGCGCTGCATCGCATGCAAGCTGTGCGAAGCGGTGTGCCCGGCGCTCGCTATCACGATCGAATCGGAAACCCGTGCGGACAACACGCGCCGCACGACGCGCTACGACATCGACCTGACCAAGTGCATCTTCTGCGGTTTCTGCGAGGAGAGCTGTCCGGTCGATTCGATCGTCGAAACGCACATCCTCGAATATCACGGCGAAAAGCGCGGCGACCTGTACTTCACGAAGGACATGCTGCTCGCAGTCGGCGACCGTTACGAAGCGGAAATCGCCGCGAACAAGGCAGCCGACGCACCTTATCGTTGATTTGGGTTGATATAGCAGTTCGACGCCGCACGGCTTACCAGGCGCAAAACCGTGCGGCGCTGCCAGACCGCTTGGGCGTCGCGTCAGTGAAAGCGATGTATTAGAAGACGCGCGCCGAAGCACCAAGCCTGACGATGGCCTAACGATGAATCGGTAATCATGGAATTCACGACCGTACTGTTCTACATCTTCGCGCTACTCCTGACGGTGTCAGGGCTGAAGGTGATCACTTCGCGCAACCCGGTGGCGTCCGCGTTGTTCCTCGTGCTCGCGTTCTTCAACGCGGCCGCGATCTGGATGCTGCTGCAGGCGGAATTCCTCGCGATCCTGCTTGTGCTGGTGTACGTCGGCGCGGTGATGGTGCTGTTCCTGTTCGTCGTGATGATGCTGGACATCAATCTCGACGTGTTGCGGCGCGACTTCAAACGCTTCGTGCCGATGGCGACGGTGGTGGGCGCCATCATCGTGGTCGAAACGGCGCTGATCCTGTGGCACGGTTATGGCGCGACGGTTCAGCCCGTGCGCGACACGACGGCTGCCGTCGCGGGCGCCGCCGACTGGTCGAACACGCGCCTGATCGGCAAGGTCATCTACACGGATTACATCTTCGCGTTCGAAGTTGCCGGCCTCGTGCTGCTGGTTGCGATCATCGCGGCGATGGCGCTGACCGCGCGTCACGGCAAGGACAGCAAGCGCCAGCGCGTGTCGGAGCAGGTGAAGGTGCGCCGCGAAGACCGCGTGCGCGTGGTCAAGATGGCAGCAGAGAAGGAACGTCTGGCTGAACCTGAAGCCATTACCGGCGACGCTGGCGCCGGCAAGAACAGCTGACGCAGAGGAGAGAAACATGTTGTCACTTGCCCATTACCTCGTGCTCGGCGCGATCCTGTTCGCGATCAGCGTCGTCGGCATATTCCTGAACCGTCGCAACGTCATCATCATCCTGATGGCGATCGAACTGATGCTGCTGGCGGTCAACACGAATTTCGTCGCGTTCTCGCATTACCTCGGCGACGTGCATGGCCAGATCTTCGTTTTCTTCGTGCTGACCGTCGCGGCGGCCGAAGCGGCGATCGGCCTCGCAATTCTGGTGACCCTGTTCCGTAGTCTCGACACGATCAACGTCGAGGATCTCGATCAGCTCAAAGGTTAATTTCAGGCACAGGCTCTTATGTCAACGACACTCAATGAAAACCTGTTGCTGGCGGTTGCGCTCGCACCGCTGGCCGGCTCGCTGATCGCAGGGCTGTTCGGCAAGACGGTCGGGCGTGCGGGTGCGCACTCGGTCACGATCCTCGGCGTTGCGATTTCGTTTGTTCTTTCGTGCATCGTTTTCCTCGACGTGCTGAATGGTGCGAGCTTCAACGCGACCGTGTACGAATGGATGACGGCCGGCAAGGTCAAGTTCGAAATCGGCTTCCTCGTCGACACGCTGACGGCCATGATGATGTGCGTCGTGACCTTCGTGTCGCTGATGGTGCACATCTACACGATCGGCTACATGGCCGACGAAGAAACGGGCTACGAGCGCTTCTTCTCATACATCTCGCTGTTCACGTTCTCGATGCTGATGCTCGTGATGAGCAACAACTTCCTGCAGCTGTTCTTCGGCTGGGAAGCGGTGGGTCTCGTGTCGTACCTGCTGATCGGCTTCTACTTCAAGCGTGAGAGCGCGATCTACGCGAACATGAAGGCGTTCATCGTCAACCGCGTGGGCGACTTCGGCTTCATTCTGGGCATCGGTCTGCTCCTCGCGTACGGCGGCTCGATGAACTACGGCGAAGTGTTCGCGAAGAGCCACGAGCTGGCTTCGCTGACGTTCCCGGGCACCGACTGGGGCCTGCTGACGGTCGCGTGCATCTGCCTCTTCATCGGCGCAATGGGCAAGTCGGCGCAGTTCCCGCTGCACGTATGGCTGCCGGATTCGATGGAAGGCCCGACGCCGATCTCCGCGCTGATTCACGCGGCAACCATGGTGACGGCGGGTATCTTCATGGTGACGCGCATGTCGCCGCTGTTCGAGCTGTCGGATTCGGCGCTGTCGTTCATCACGGTGATCGGCGCGATCACGGCGCTGTTCATGGGCTTTCTCGGCATCGTGCAGAACGACATCAAGCGTGTCGTCGCTTACTCGACGCTGTCGCAGCTCGGTTACATGACGGTTGCGCTCGGCGTGTCCGCGTATCCCGTCGCCGTGTTCCACCTGATGACGCACGCGTTCTTCAAGGCCCTGCTGTTCCTCGGCGCGGGCTCGGTCATCATCGGCATGCACCACGATCAGGACATGCGCAACATGGGCGGCCTGCGCAAGTACATGCCGATCACGTGGATCACGTCGCTCGTCGGTTCGCTCGCGCTGATCGGCACGCCGTTCTTCTCGGGCTTCTATTCGAAGGACTCGATCATCGATGCGGTCAAGCTGTCGCATCTGCCAGGTTCGGGCTTCGCGTACTTCGCGGTTGTCGCAAGCGTGTTCGTGACGGCGCTGTACTCGTTCCGCATGTACTTCATGGTGTTCCACGGCGAAGAGCGCTTCCGCGGTCCGAAGCATCCCGACTCGCCGATGGGTGCCGAAGCTGCTGCGCACGGCCATGGCGATCACGGCCACGGTCACGACGACCACGCTCACGAGCCGCACGAAACGCCGTGGGTGGTGTGGGTGCCGCTGGTCCTGCTCGCGATTCCGTCGATCGTGATCGGCGCAATCGGCATCGGCCCGATGCTGTACGGCGATTTCTTCCAGCACGGCGTGGCGTTCGAGAAGGTCATCTTCATCGGCGAAAACCATCCGGCTCTGCACGAGATGGCGGAAGAATTCCAGGGCTGGGCCTCGATGGGCCTGCACGCCGCGTCGGGCGTGCCCGTGTGGCTGGCGCTTGCGGGTGTCGTGGTGGCGTGGTTCCTGTACCTGCAGCGCCCCGATCTGCCCGCTACGCTGCGCCGCGCGTTCGGTCCGATCTATACGCTGCTGGATAACAAGTACTACATGGACAAGATCAACGAAGTCGTGTTTGCACGCGGCGCCGTGGCAATCGGCCGTGGCCTGTGGAAGGAAGGCGACGTCGTGGTCATTGACGGTATTGTCAACGGAAGCGCGCGCTTTATCGGCTGGTTCGCGAGCGTGATCCGTTTCCTGCAATCGGGTTACATCTACCATTACGCGTTTGCCATGATCATCGGCATGCTGGGGCTCTTGACCCTGTTTGTAACGCTCGGCGGCAAATAAGAACAGGCTGGAGACACTTCACATGCATACGACGTTTCCGATTCTAAGTATCGCGATCTGGATGCCGATTGTTTTCGGCCTGGTGGTTCTAGCCATCGGTTCAGATCGTAATCCCGGTCCTGCGCGCTGGATTTCGCTGATCGGGTCTGTCCTGAGTTTCATCGTGACAATTCCGCTGATCACGGACTTCGACTCGAGCACAGCAGCATTGCAGTTCGAAGAGAAGGCCGGCTGGATCGAGCGCTTCAATATCACGTACCACCTCGGCATCGACGGCATCGCGATGTGGTTTGTCGTGCTGACGGCGCTGATCACGGTGGTCGTCGTGATCAGCGCGTGGGAAGTGATCACGAAGAATGTCGCGCAGTACATGGCCGCGTTCCTGATCCTGTCGGGCATCATGGTCGGCGTGTTCTGCGCGGCTGACGGCATGCTGTTCTACGTGTTCTTCGAAGCGACGCTGATCCCGATGTACATCATCATCGGCGTGTGGGGCGGGGCGAACCGCGTGTACGCGGCGTTCAAGTTCTTCCTCTATACGCTGATGGGCTCGCTGCTGATGCTGGTCGGCCTGCTGTACCTGTACACGCAGACGGGCACGTTCGATCTCGCGACGTGGCAAGCCGCGAAGCTGTCGATGACGCCGCAGGTGCTGCTCTTCATCGCGTTCTTCCTCGCGTTCGCCGTCAAGGTGCCGATGTGGCCCGTCCATACGTGGTTGCCTGATGCGCACGTGGAAGCGCCGACGGGCGGCTCGGTCGTGCTGGCCGCGATCATGCTGAAGCTGGGCGCGTACGGTTTCCTGCGCTTCTCGCTGCCTATCGCGCCGGATGCGAGCCATTTCCTCGCACCCGTCGTGATCACGCTGTCGCTGATCGCCGTGATCTACATCGGCTTCGTCGCGATGGTGCAGGCCGACATGAAGAAGCTGGTCGCGTATTCGTCGATTGCTCACATGGGCTTCGTCACGCTCGGCTTCTTCATCTTCAACCAGCTCGGTACGGAAGGCGCGATCGTCCAGATGATCTCGCACGGCTTCGTGTCGGGCGCGATGTTCCTTTGCATCGGCGTGTTGTACGACCGCATGCACTCGCGTCAGATCGCTGACTACGGTGGCGTCGTCAACACGATGCCGAAGTTCGCCGCGCTCGTGATGCTGTTCTCGATGGCGAACTGCGGCCTGCCGGGCACGTCCGGTTTCGTCGGCGAATTCATGGTGATTCTGGCCGCTGTCCAGTACAACTTCTGGATCGCGTTCGGCGCGGCCGTGACGCTGATTCTCGGCGCGGCCTATACGTTGTGGATGTACAAGCGCGTGTACTTCGGCGCGGTTGTGAACGACCACGTGAAGAGCCTCGTCGACATCAACCGTCGCGAGTTCTTCATGCTGGGGGTGCTCGCCGCGTTGACGCTGTACATGGGCATCTATCCGAAGCCCTTTACCGAAGTGATGCACGTGTCGGTGGAAAACCTCCTCTCCCACGTCGCGCAGTCGAAGCTGCCGCTACCGCAGTAATGCAGAGCGGAGGAATTTAAAAGATCATGCAAAACGCTCCTATGACCGCCTTGTTGCCTGACGCGCTGGTGATGGCCGCCATCGTCGTCGCGTGGCTCAACGACACCTTTGCCGGGCCCGACAGCCGAAAGACGACGTATTTCATCGCGCTCGTTTCGTCGGTGGTGGCCGGCATCTGGTTTGCCATCGAAGCCGTCGCGCCGGGCGCCGGGCCGCAGTACTTCTTCTCGCGCATGTACGTGGTGGATCCGTTCGCCAGCGTGATGAAGGCGGTCGTATCGCTTGGCTACGCGCTGACGATCATCTACTCGCGCAAGTATCTGGAAGACCGCGGCCTGTACGAAGGCAACTTCTTCCTGCTTGGCATGTTCTCGCTGCTCGGTCAGCTGATCATGATCTCGGGCAACAACTTCCTGACGCTGTATCTCGGTCTGGAACTGATGTCGCTGTCGCTGTACGCGGTGATCGCGCTGCGCCGCGATGCTGCTCCGTCGAACGAAGCCGCGATGAAGTACTACGTGCTGGGCGCGCTGGCTTCGGGCTTCCTGCTGTACGGCATCTCGATGCTCTATGGCGCAACGGGCTCGCTCGAACTGAACGAAGTGCTGAAGGCCGTCGCGTCGGGCCGCATCAACGACGTCGTGCTGCTGTTCGGCGTGATCTTCATCGTCGCGGGTGTCGCGTTCAAGATGGGCGCCGTGCCGTTCCATATGTGGGTGCCCGACGTCTATCAGGGCGCGCCGACTGCGATGACGCTGATCGTCGGCGGCGGCCCGAAGGTCGCGGCGTTCGCGTGGGGCCTGCGCTTCCTGGTGATGGGCCTGCTGCCGCTCGCCGTCGACTGGCAGGAGATGCTGGTCATCCTCGCCGCGCTGTCGCTGATCGTCGGCAACATCACGGGTATCGTCCAGCGCAACGTCAAGCGGATGCTGGCTTACTCGGCGATCTCGAACATGGGCTTCGTGCTGCTCGGCCTGCTGGCCGGCGTGGTCGACGGCAAGACGGGCTCGGCAGCGAGCGCATACGGCTCGGCGATGTTCTACAGCATCGTCTATCTGCTGACGACGCTCGGCTCGTTCGGCGTCGTGATGCTGCTCGCGCGCCGCGAGTTCGAAGCCGAAACACTCGACGATTTCAAGGGTCTCAACCAGCGTAGCCCCATCTTCGCGTTCGTGATGATGATGATGATGTTCTCGCTCGCCGGCATTCCGCCGGCGGTCGGCTTCTACGCAAAGCTCGCGGTTCTCGAAGCGACGATGAACGCGGGTCTCACGTGGCTCGCCGTGCTCGCCGTGATCACATCGCTGTTCGGCGCGTTCTACTACCTGCGCATCGTCAAGCTGATGTACTTCGATGACCCCGTCGACACGACGCCGCTCGCGGGCGACGCCTGCAAGCGCACGCTGCTGGCACTGAACGGCGTCGCCGTGCTGGTGCTCGGCATCGTTCCCGGTCCGCTGATGTCGATTTGCCTGAACGCGATTTCGCATACGCTGCCGCTGTAATGTCGGCAGCCGGGTGGTTCATCGTGCTGTTGGCGCTCGCGGGCGCCAACTTGCCGTTTCTGAATCAACGCCTGTTCGGTGTCGTGCCCTTGAGGGCCGAAAAGAAAAGCGCGTGGATCAGGATTGGCGAACTGATCGTGCTGTATTTCATTGTGGGCGCGCTCGGCTTCCTGCTCGAAGCGCGCGCCGGCAACCGCTTCGAACAAGGCTGGCAGTTCTACGCGATCACGTTCAGCCTGTTCATCGTGTTTGCCTTCCCGGGCTTCACGTTTCAATATCTCGTCAAACGGCGCTGACGGTTCCAGCCGTCGCGCCTCTCTCGCCGCAAGAGGCCGCACATGGCAGAACTTCCCGATCACGACGCCGCGCTCATCGAGACCTGCATCAAAAGCGAAGTGGCTTATCAAGGGCCCTTCATGACGGTCAAATGCGACACCGTGCGCCTGCCCGATGGCAAAACGGCGACGCGCGAATACGTCAAGCATCCCGGCGCCGTGATGGTGATCCCTCTCTTCGACGACGGCCGCGTGCTGATGGAGAGCCAATATCGCTACGCGATGGGCAAGGTGATGTACGAGTATCCGGCCGGCAAGCTGGACCCGGACGAAGACTCGCTGACCTGCGCAAAGCGCGAGTTGCTCGAAGAGACGGGCTATACGGCGCGCGAGTACGTCTATCTGACGCGCATTCATCCGATCATTTCGTACTCGACGGAGTTCATCGACATCTATGTCGCGCGCGGCCTGACGGCGGGCGAGCGCAAGCTCGACGATGGTGAGTTCCTGGAAACGTTCATCGCGAAGGTGACGGACGTGTCGGAATGGATACGGACGGGCCAACTGAGCGACGTGAAGACGATCATCGGCACGTTCTGGCTCGAGAAGCTGCTGTCGGGCGAGTGGGCGACGAACGCGGCAGAGGCGGGCTGATACGCCGCCCGCATTGACTCAGCGATCATCTGCAAAACGGTAGCCTTGGCGCTGCCGTTTTCCTTTTCTGACGTTCGTTGTGGGGCGGCCATCGACGTTCGGGCGCGTCATGCACCAACGCGCTAAAATGATTGACTGTCGTTCAGTTGCCAGCACCGCCTGCTTTGTCCGATACAAGAGCGCCAAGCGGCTGCGCTGCCGCTAGCCGGCCCACAAGAGCACCAGCAAAAGCAGCAGCAATCTTAACGAACGACCGTTCACAAATTTCGATTTTGCGCTAAACTCGTACGCAAGCCCTGATTCCACATGAAGGTCCTCGATCTACAGTGTCCGCACGATCATCGGTTCGAAGGCTGGTTTGCTTCCGCCGATGACTTCGAATCGCAGTTGTCCCGCAAGCTGGTCGGATGTCCGATTTGCGGTGCGACCGAAGTGAGCCGTTTGCCGTCGGCGCCTCGCCTGAATCTGTCGAAGGCGACGAGCGCCCCGTCCGACAAGGCTCCCGCGAACGCTAGCGAATTGCAGGCGCACGTGATGCGCGCGCTGCGCGAGGTGCTGGAAAAGACCGAGAACGTGGGCGACCGCTTTGCCGAGGAAGCGCGGCGCATTCACTATAACGAAGCGCCGGCTCGCAGCATCCGGGGCGTCACGACGCCCGAAGATGCGCGCGCCCTCGTCGAAGAAGGCATCGATGTGATGCCGCTGCCCGTACCCGCCGCGCTGAAAGAGCCGCTGCAATAGCCCTTGCTTGCAGTGCTCCTGGCGGCAACAGGCCGCGGCCAGGAGACACTGTGCATGGACCTGAACTATTCCCCCGCCGACGACGCGTTCCGCGCCGACATCCGCGCCTGGCTCGAAGCGAATCTGCCTGACGAGCTGCGCGACAAAGTCCTCAACCACAAACGTCTGAATCGCGACGACTTCGCGAACTGGCACAAGCTGCTCGGCAAGCGCGGCTGGTCGGCGCCTGCATGGCCCTCCGAATACGGCGGCCCGAACTGGAACACGACGCAGCGCCATATCTGGGACGAAGAGTGCGCCCGTGTCGGCGCGCCGACGGTGTTGCCGTTCGGCGTGTCGATGGTCGCGCCCGTGCTGATGAAGTACGGCAGCGAAGCGCAAAAGCGCCACTATCTGCCGCGCATTCTCGACGGCACCGACTGGTGGTGCCAGGGTTATTCGGAGCCGGGCTCGGGTTCGGATCTGGCGTCGCTGCGCACGCGTGCCGAGCGCGTCGGCGACCATTACGTCGTCAACGGCCAGAAGACCTGGACGACGCTCGGCCAGCACGCCGACATGATGTTCTGCCTCGTGCGCACCGACAGCGGCGCGAAGAAGCAGGAGGGCATCTCGTTCCTGCTGATCGACATGAAGACACCGGGCATCACGGTGCGTCCCATCATCACGCTCGACGAGGATCACGAAGTCAACGAAGTGTTCTTCGAGGACGTGAAGGTTCCCGTCGAGAATCTCGTCGGCGACGAGAATCGCGGCTGGACCTATGCGAAGTATCTGCTCGGACATGAGCGCACGGGCATTGCGCGCGTCGGCCAGTCGAAGCGCGAACTCGTGTTTCTCAAGCATCTCGCGCTAAAGCAGAAAAAGAACGTCAGGCCGCTGCTGCACGATCCGCTCTTTGCCGCGAAAGTCGCGAGCCTCGAAATCGAACTGATGGCGCTCGAAGTCACGGTGCAGCGCGTCGTGGCGAACGAAGCGGGCGGGCGCGGTCCGGGGCCGGAGGCGTCGATGCTGAAGATCAAGGGCACGGAAGTGCAGCAGGGACTGACGGAGCTGATGGTCGAAGCCGTCGGCCCGCTCGCCGCGCCGTTTGATGTGCCGTTCCTCGAAGGCGAACGCGAGCACAGCATCGCGGGCGACGACGATGCCGCGCCGCTCGCCGCGTACTACTTCAACTATCGCAAGACCTCGATCTACGGCGGCTCGAACGAAATTCAAAAGAACATCATCGCGCAGATGATTCTCGGACTGTGAGGAGCGGCGCATGGACTTCAATTTCACCGACGAACAACAGCAATTCGCGGACGCGCTGCGCCGCTACCTCGATAAGCACTACGGCTTCGAAGCGCGTCGGGCGATCGTGCGCTCGGAAGCCGGCGTATCGGACGAGCATTGGTCCGCGTTCACGGAGCTGGGGCTGACCGCGCTGCCCGTACCCGAGGCGCAGGGCGGCTTCAACGGCGATACGGTCGACATGCTGGTCGTGATGCAGGAGCTGGGGCGCGCGCTGGTCGTCGAGCCGTACTGGTCGACGGCTGTCGGCATCGAAGCGCTGAAGCTTTCCGGCACGGGCGAAGGCGATGACGCCGCGCTGCTCGAACGCGCGGCGCAAGGGGAGATCAAGCTTGCCGTCGCGTTTCATGAGCCCGACGCGCGCTACGATCTGTTCGCGATCGAAACGATGGCCACGCGTCAAGGCGACGGCTACGTGCTGAGCGGCACGAAGTCGGTCGTGCAGCATGGCGCGCAGGCCGACCATTGGATCGTGCCCACTCGGCTCGACGGCGAAGTGGCGCTGTTCGTCGTCGCACGCGATGCCACGAGTACGCAGATCACCGCGCAAGTCACCGACTATCGGACGATCGATGGCCAGCGCGCCGCGACGCTCGTGTTCAACGCGACGCCGGCGCGCAAGCTGAACGGCAGGCATGCGGGCGCAGCCGCGCTCGAGCACATCGCCGACTACGGCATCGTTCTGTTGTGCTCGGAGGCGATCGGCGCGCTCGATGCGCTGAATCACGCGACCGTCGAATACACGAAGACGCGCCAGCAATTCGGCGTGCCGATCGCGCGGTTCCAGGCGCTGCAGCATCGGATGGTCGAGATGCTGATTCATACCGAGCAGGCGCGTTCCGCGACCTATCTCGCGGCCGTGCGCTACAGCGGCGATGATGCCGACGTGCGCCGCCGCGCGGTGTCCGCGGCGAAAGTGCGCGTGGGCCAGGCTGCGCGCTTCGTCGGGCAGCAGGCGGTGCAGTTGCACGGCGGCATGGGCGTGACGAACGAAGTCGCGGCCGCGCATCTGTTCAAGCGCCTCGCGATCATCGAGACCACGCTCGGTGATGTCGATCATCATCTTGCGCGCTTTGCCGCGCTGCCGGGATTCGCGACGGCCGACGCGTGAGCGCCGCCTTCAACACATGCAATGAGGTGACAGATGGGTTTGAGCTACGAGGACATGGAAGTCGGCAAGACGTATGAAGTCGGCACGCACACGTTCACCCGCGACGAGATCATCCGCTTTGCGGAGCAATACGATCCGCAGCCGTTCCATGTCGACGATGCCGGCGCTGCCGCGTCGCCGTACGGCACGCTGATCGCGAGCGGCTGGCACACGTGCTCGGTGATGATGGGCATGCTCGTGCGCAACATGCTGCAAGGCTCGACGTCGATGGGCTCGCCGGGCATCGACGACTTGCGCTGGCTCAAGCCCGTGCGCATCGGCGACACGATCCGCATGACCAACAGCATCCTCGACAAGCGCGTGTCGGCGAGCAAGCCGGATCGCGGCATCGTGTCGACGGAATGGCAGGGCATCAATCAGAACGGCGAACTCGTGATCATGGTGCGTTCGAAGGCGATCTTCGGGCTGCGTAATCCCGGGGCGGCTGCATGACGCCCGAGCTGACGCTCGGCCATGCCGACGATGTGCGGGCGCTCATCGGCCGGCCGCCGCGCGTGAGTCATTGGGTCGAAGTCGATCAGGCGAGCGTCGACCGCTTCGCTGTCGTGACGAGCGATCATCAATGGATTCATGTCGACCCCGAACGTGCAAAGCGCGAGTCGCCGTTCGGCGGACCGATAGCACATGGCTTTCTGACGCTGTCGCTGATTCCGGCGCTGCTCGTCAGCACGTTCGGCTTCGAGCAGCGCATGGGCGTCAATTACGGGCTCAATCGCGTGCGCTTCACTGCGCCTGTGCCCGTGGGCTCGCAGTTGCGCGCGCGCTTTGCCGTGTCGGGCGTGACAGATGTCGAAGAGGGCGGCGTGCAGATCGTGTGGAATGTGGCGCTCGAAACGGAGGGTAGCGAGCGCCCCGTGTGCATCGCGGAGTTCATCACGCGACATTATTTCTAGCAGCGCCGGCAAGCGCCGTTGCGATGAACTTCAACGCATCGCAACGGCACACTTCACCGATGCAGTCGCTCAGTGCTTCGCGTACTGTGTCGCGCCGAACAGCACTTCCTTCGCCTTTTCGTCCATCAACGGCACGCGCTCCGACGCCAGCACTTCGACGCCACGTTGCACGGCCGGGCGCGCGGCGATCTCTTCCTGCCAGCGCTTCACGTTCGGAAACTCGTCGATCTGCAAGCCCTGGTTTTGCCACGAGCGCGTCCACGGATACGTGGCGATATCCGCGATCGTGTAGTCGTTGCCCGCCAGATAACGCGTCTTGCCGAGCTTCGCATCCATCACGCCGTATAGGCGCTTCGCTTCGTTCGTGTAGCGGTTGATCGCGTATTCGATTGGCTGCGGCGCATACACGCGGAAGTGGTGCGTCTGGCCGAGCATCGGGCCGATGCCGCCCATCTGGAACATCAGCCATTGAAGCGTTTCGTAACGCGCGGCGGGATCGGTGGGGAGAAACTTGCCCGTCTTCTCGGCGAGGTAGATCAGGATCGCGCCGGACTCGAACAGCGAAAACGGCTTGCCGTCCGCGCGTTTCGGTCCGTCGCTGTCGACGATGGCGGGAATCTTGTTGTTCGGGCTGATCTCCAGAAACTCGTGCGTGAACTGATCGCCAGCGCCGATGTTGATGGGATGCGCCTTGTATTCGAGGCCCGTCTCCTCGAGCATGATGTGAATCTTGTGGCCGTTCGGGGTTGCCCAGCTGTAGACGTCGATCATCGTGGTTCCTTGTGTCTGGTTGTCTTTGGGTTTTTGCCTTCGCGCTGGCATCCGCGATGCGCCTACCGGCGCGAAGGTTGCCCCTGTGCGGGGCGGCACTTACTTTTCTTTGCAGCGGCAAAGAAAGTAGGCAAAAGAAAGCCGTTCACACCACCAGCGCTTGACCTTTACCCACGGGCTCTCAACGTTCCAGGGTCCTAATCGCGGCTTCAGTAACGACCGGCAAGCGCCCGCAACAACGTACGTACACCAACTTGAGCGGCGGTTGATCTATTACGGTCCGCTTTGCAAGCTTTGGCAAATCAACCGCATATCGTCACGGTATGTCACTCATCGGCGGCAAAGAAATTAAGTGCCGCCCCGCACAGGGGCGACGCCCGCGCCGCGTATGCGTATGCGCATACGCGGATGCCTGCGGCACGCCAAGCAAAACCACAGCGAAAACCGTCGCAAAGACAAAAAAATTAGACCACAGTTCGCCTGAGGCCGCTGACGCCGTGACAAGGACGCTGCACGTGGTCCAGACAGATGGCTGGGCACTACAGCCACGTTTCTACGAACTAACTTCCCGCATGAGAAGCGGACCCAGCTCCCGCGTCCGCATATTTCGCCAGTTCAATTTTGGCAATCGCATTGCGATGCACTTCATCGGGACCATCGGCGAAGCGCAGCCAGCGTGCCGTCGTGTACGCATACGCGAGCGGAAAGTCGTCGCACATGCCCGCCGCGCCGTGTGCCTGCATTGCCCAGTCGATCACCTGACACGCCATGTTCGGCGCGACGACCTTGATCATCGCGATCTCGCCGCGCGCGCCCTTGTTGCCGACGGTGTCCATCATGTACGCCGTCTTCAGCGTCAGCAGGCGCGCCTGCTCGATCAGACAGCGCGCTTCGGCGATGCGTTCCTGCGTGACCGTCTGCGCGGCGATAGGCTTGCCGAACGCGACGCGTTGCAGCGTGCGCTTGCACATCAGCTCCAGCGCGCGTTCCGCGAGTCCAATCAGGCGCATGCAGTGATGGATGCGTCCCGGCCCGAGACGTCCCTGCGCGATTTCGAAGCCGCGTCCTTCGCCCAGCAGCATGTTGGCGGCAGGTACGCGGACGTTGTCGAGCGTGATCTCCATGTGGCCGTGCGGCGCGTCGTCGTAGCCGAACACCGTCAGCGGACGATGAACGGTGATGCCTGTCGCGTCGGCGGGCACGAGAATCATCGACTGTTGCTGATGACGCGGCGCTTCGGGGTCGGTCTTGCCCATCACGATGAAGAGCTTGCAGCGCGGATCGCCCGCGCCCGACGACCACCACTTGTGCCCATTGATCACATACGTATCGCCGTCACGCACGATGCTCGTCTGAATGTTGGTCGCATCCGATGACGCCACTTCCGGCTCCGTCATCAGGAACGCCGAGCGAATCTGCCCTTGCAGCAGCGGTTCCAGCCACTCGCGTTTGTTCTCGTCGCTGCCGTAGCGCTCGACGGTTTCCATGTTGCCGGTGTCGGGCGCGCTGCAATTGAACACTTCGGGCGCCCAAGGCACGCGGCCCATGATCTCACACAGTGGCGCGTACTCGAGATTCGTGAGACCCGCGCCGCGTTCGGAGTCGGGCAGGAAGAGATTCCACAGGCCCGCATCGCGCGCGCTTTGCTTGAGGCTTTCGATCAGTTCGGTCGGCACCCACGCGTTGCCTGCTTCACGATTGCGCGCGACCTCGGCGGCAAAGGCCTGCTCGCTCGGGTAAATGTATTCGTCGAAGAATGCGAGCAGCTTCTCGCGCAATGCCTGGACCTTCGGGGTGTAGTCGAAATTCATCTTGCCCTCGTGGATGACGTTGAATCCGCTCTACAGACTGACTGACCATCAGCGGCGATGTTCAATCAGCGCACCTTCTGCGCGTAGCGCCATGCGAGTTCGGCCATTGGCCGCGCGCGGCGGCCCGCATCGAGCGCCTGTTCGCTCGCCGCCGTGCCGTCGACCACGCGCTTCATGATCCCTTGCAGGATCGCCGCGATGCGGAACATGTTGTACGCGAGATAGAAGTTCCAGTCGCCGCGAATCGTGAAGCCCGTGCGCTCGCAATAGCGTTGCACGTACTGTGCCTCGTCGGGGATGCCGAGCGCGGCCCAGTCGAGCCCCGCGATGCCGCGAAACTGCGCGGGGTCGACGTGCCACGCCATGCAGTGATACGCGAAGTCGGCGAGAGGATCGCCCAATGTCGACAGCTCCCAGTCGAGCACAGCGAGCACGCGTGGCTCGTGCGGATGAAAGATCAGATTGTCGAGCCGGTAATCGCCATGCACGACGGACACGCGCTCGTCCGTTTCTGTGGGCATGTGCTGCGGCAGCCATTCGATCAGGCGGTTCATCGCGTCGATCGGCTCCGTCTCCGATGCCTGATACTGCTTGCTCCACCGGCCGATCTGCCGCGCGAAATAGTTGCCCGGCTTGCCATAGCCGGCAAGACCCGCTGCGTCGACATCGACGCTATGCAGCGCGGCGATCACGCGATTCATCTCGTCGTAGATCGCGCCGCGCTGCGCAGGCGTCATGCCGGGCAGAGACTGATCCCACAGCACGCGGCCCTGCACGAACTCCATCACGTAGAACGCGCGGCCGATCACGCTTTCGTCTTCGCACAGCGCGAGCATCTTCGCAACGGGCACGTCGGTGTCGCGCAGCGCATGCATCACGCGGTACTCGCGTTCGATCGCATGCGCGGACGGCAGCAGTTTCGCGGAAGGACCGGGCTTCGCGCGCATCACGTACGAGCGCGCGGGCGTGATCAGCTTGAAGGTGGGATTCGACTGGCCGCCCGCGAACTGTTCGAGCGTCAGCGGCCCCGCGAAGTCTTCGATGGGCTGCGCAAGCCACGCGGAGAGCGCATCGACGTCGATGCGCTGCCGTTCGCTGACAGGCCGCGTGCCTTCGAAAGCAGAGTAGTCGGTTTGAGTCGTCGATCCGGCTGGTGTCGCGTCTTGCGGCATGTCTCCTCCATTGCACGAACGATTGGCGACTTCTAGGTGCGCTTGTATCGGATGTATTGCGCGTAGAGCATTTCCATCGTCGTGTTGCGCACGTCGCGATGCAGCGGCGACGGCGGCGAGTGATTGATGAGCCGCACGACCCAGTCGCGCGGCGCATCGCCCACGTCGAGCGCATTGATGCAGCCCGTGGCCTGCGAGAGATGGCCGAAGAACGTGCGGCCGCCCGCCGTCAATGCGTGCGACAGGATCGCGCGATTGACGCCGCCATGCAGCACGAGCAGCGCGACATCCCACGATGGATCGTCGCGCAGCGCGGCCACGGCGGGCAGCACGCGGTCGAACAGTTCGCCGATCGTCTCGCCGCCGAGAAAGCGCTTGTCTTCCGCCACGATGCCGTCGAACGCGCCGAGAAACGCAGCTTCGAGATCGGCAGCGGGAATCGAGCCGGGCTCGCCACTGCGTATCTCTTCCCACGCGGGTTCGATCTCGACTTGCTGATCGTGTCGGTTCATTTGCGCGAGCACGCGCTGCGCCGTCTCGACCGTGCGCGGCAAGCCGCTGACGATCACGCGATCGAAGCGCACGTTCTGCCCGGCGAACGCGCGACCCGCGGCGTCCGCCTGAGCGCGGCCGTTCTCGTTGAGCGGCACGCGTTCCGGGTCGATCGTGTGACCCGACGCATCGAAGTACGTGACGTCGCCGTGCCGCATCAGATAGATGCGGCGGCGCTTCGGCAGCTGATAGCCCGATTGCGTCGGCGTGCTCATTTGTAGTGGGGCGCGCGTTTTTCGAGGAACGCCGTGATGCCTTCGAGCCCATCGCGATGATGCAGCGACGCGACGAAGCTGTCCCGTTCCGCGACGAGATGATCGGGCAGCGATTGCATGCCCGCCGCCGCGATCAGGCCTTTGATGCGCGACTTCGCGTTCGGCGACACCTTGCCGAGATCGTCGGCCCATGCAATCGCGGCATCGCGCACGGCGCCCGGTTTCGCGAGCCGGTTCACGACGCCAAGCTCATGAAGACGCGCCGCGCCGATCGGCTTGCCTTCGATCAGCACTTCCGTCGCGATCTGGCGAGGCAACGCGCGCGCGAGGAACCACGAGCCGCCGCCGTCGGGCGTGAGGCCGACGCGCGCATAGGACATCACGAACTTCGCGTCGTCGGCGGCGACGATCAGGTCGCACGCGAGCGCGAGCGAAAAGCCCGCGCCCGCCGCCGCGCCTTCGACGGCCGCGATCACGGGCTTCGACGAGGCCTGCAGCGCGGCGATCCATTCGCCGAGCAGATCGATGCTTTGCGCCTGCACGGAAGGATCTTTCGCGCGATTTTCCAGCAGGCGGTTCAGGTTGCCGCCCGCGCAGAAGAACTGGTCGGCGCCCGCAATGACGACGGCACCGATCGACGGATCGCGCTCGGCCGTATCCATCGCTTCGATGCCGGCCGCGTACATGTCCGGGTGCATCGCGTTGCGCGCGCCCGGATTCGACAGCGTCAGCACGAGCGTCGATTCGCTTTCGGCAGGGCGGCTGGCGAGCAGTTCGGCGGCCATTATGCTTGCTCCTTTGCGTTGCCGTTGTCCGCGGCATCGGCCTGCATCAACGACATGCCGAGTTGCGCGCGGCGCGCGAGCCACGGCGACGGACGATAGCGCGGATCGCCGAGCACGCTGAAGATGTTGCGCAGGATCGTGAGGATGCTTTGCGCGCCGAGCGCATCGCCGAGCGCGAGCGGTCCCCTCGGATAGCCGAGGCCGAGCGTCACGGCGAGATCGATGTCCTGCGGCGACGCGATTCTGCGTTGCGCGATATCGCAGCCAATGTTGACGATGGTTGCGACGACGCGTTGCGCGACGAAGCCCGTCGAGTCGCGGATCACGGTGACGGGCACGCCGTCGTGCGCGAAGAGGGCGTGCGCGGCATCGCGCGCGGCGCGCGTGGTCGCGGGCGTCGTCATCAGCGTGCGGCGTTGCGCGCCGGCGAGCGGGAACAGCGTATCGATCGCAATGACGCGGCTCGCGTCCAGGCCTTCGTCGACGGCAGCCGTCGTCGCATCGAAGCCGAGCGGCGTCACGACGATCAGCGAATCGGCAGCGGGCGTCGCGCCTTCGTCCACGGCGACGCCGGCCTTCGCGACGAGTGCGAGCACCGCATCGTGCGCGGCGGGCACGCGGCTGCTGACCCATACACGCGTGGGCAATTCCGTCGGCGCGGGCGCTTCGGGGTCTACCTGCTGCTTGCCGTCGACATACTTGTAGAAGCCTTCGCCCGCCTTGCGTCCGATCAGGCCGCCCGCGAGCCGCGTGCCCGTAATCGGCGACGGCGTGAAGCGCGGCTCTTCATAGAACTGGTGATAGATCGATTCCATCACGGGATGCGATACGTCGAGCGCCGTCAGGTCGAGCAGCTCGAACGGTCCGAGCCGGAAGCCCGCCTGCTCGCGCATGATGCGGTCGACGTCGACGAAGCTCGCGATGCCTTCATCCGCGATGCGCAGGCCTTCCGTGTTCATGCCGCGGCCCGCATGATTGACGATGAAGCCGGGCATGTCCTTCGCGCGCACGGGCGTGTGGCCCATGCGGCGCGACAGATCCATCAGCGCGTCGCCGGCAGCGGGATCGCTGCGCAGACCGTCGATCACTTCGACGACCTTCATCAGCGGCACCGGGTTGAAGAAGTGATAGCCGAACACGCGCGACGGGTCCGCGCATCCGGCCGCGATCGCCGTGATCGACAGCGACGACGTGTTCGATGCGAGAATGCAGCGCTCGCTGACGATGCCTTCGAGTTCCTTGAAGAGCCCGCGCTTCACGTCGAGCTTTTCGACGATCGCTTCGACGACGAGATCGCAGTCCTTGAGTTCATCGAGCCCGTTCGCGCCCGTCACGCACGCGAGGGCGGCGAGCGAGCGCGAGTTGTCGAGCTTGCCTTTGGCGACGAGCTTCGCGAACGTGTCCGACAGGTAATCGCGCGCGGCGCCGACCGCGGTGGAATTGGTATCGTAGAGGCGGATCTTGAGGCCCGCGAGGGCGGCGATCTGCGCGATGCCGCGGCCCATCGCGCCCGTACCGACGATGCCGACGGTCTGGATGCTGTACTGGCGAGAGGTGACGGATGACATGATGTGACTCACTCCATGGTTATTTTAAAATAGTACGTTCGTTTCAGATCGATCGCATGCGTCGCCTGACGCGGTGCGCGTCGGTTCCGGCGGCGCGCTGCGCGATGTGCGGAGGCGCAAGGCGCGACGAACGACAGACGATTTTCGACAACCATCCGCAGGGAGACATCGGATGATCAAGCTGCACGGTTTTGCACTGTCCAACTATTACAACAAAGTGAAGTTTGCGCTGCTCGAATTCGGCATTCCGTTCGAGGAAGTGCTCGCAATCCCGAGCCAGGACGAGGCGTTTCTCACGCATTCGCCGCTCGGCAAGGTGCCGTTCATCGAAACGGAGCATGGCAGCCTGTGCGAGTCGCAGGCGATCATCGAATATCTGGCTGCTGCCTACCCGGAAAAGGCGATGTTCTCGCCCGACCCGTGGGAAGCCGCGAAAGAGCGCGAGCTGATCACGTTCGTCGACGTGCATCTCGAACTGACGGCGCGCAATCTCTACAAGCAGGCGTTCTTCGGCGGCACGATCACCGATGCCACCAAAGGGCGCACCGAGAAACTGCTGATCCGTTACATAAGCGGCTTCAGACGGCTTGCGAAGTTCACGCCGTATCTGCGCGGCGACCGGTTCAGCATCGCGGACGTCGCCGGCTTTGTGAGCCTGCCGCTCGTCGGCATGGCGACGCAGGCCATTTATGGACGCGATTTTCTGCTCGATGTCGGCATCGACTGGAAGCCGTACGTGAAGGCGATCAACGCGCGGCCGGCTGCGCAGCGCGTGACGGACGACCGCAAGGCGTACGTCGACGCGCAAAGGAAGAAGTGACGACGCGGACGCGCCGGACCGCTTCGCGCGCGATGGCGAAGAACCCAGGTTCGTTCGCAACATCGCGCGCGCCATGTCAGAGACGCGCCAGCCGTTCGAGCGCGGTCGCGAGCGTGGCTTCTTTCTTCGCGAAGCAGAAGCGCACGACGCCCGATTCGTGCGGCTCGCGATAAAACGCCGACACGGGAATTGCCGCGACGCCGATCTCGCTCGTCAGCCATTGCGCGAACTCGGCTTCGGACGTGTCGCTGATGGCCGAATAGTCGACGCACTGGAAATACGTGCCCGTGCACGGCAACAGCTTGAAGCGCGTGTTTTCCAGACCGGCGCGGAAGAAGTCGCGCTTCTTCTGATAGAACGCGGGCAAGTTCAGATACGGCGCCGGGTCCTGCATGTAGTGCGCGAGGCCCAGTTGCATCGGCGTGTTGACGGTGAACACGTTGAACTGATGCACCTTGCGAAATTCCGCCATCAACGGCGCGGGCGCGGCCACATAGCCGACCTTCCAGCCCGTCACGTGATAGGTCTTGCCGAAGCTCGACACGACGAAGCTGCGCTGCGCAAGCTCCGGATAGCGCGCGACGCTCTCGTGCGGCGCGCCGTCATAGACCATGTGCTCGTAGACTTCGTCGGACACGATCAGCACGTTGGTGCCGCGCACGATCTCCTCGAGCTTCTTCATGTCGTCTGCGCGCCAGACCGTGCCCGTCGGATTGTGCGGCGTGTTGATCAGGATCATGCGCGTCTTCGGCGTGATCGCGGCGGCGAGCCTGTCGAACGGAATCGCGTAGTCGGGTGCTTCGAGCGTCACGAATACGGGCTTGCCGCCCGCGAGCTCGATCGACGGTAGATAGCTGTCGTAAGTCGGCTCGACGACGATCACTTCATCGCCCGGATGCACGGCGCACAGGATGGCCGTCAGAAGCGCCTGCGTTGCGCCTGCCGTCACCGTGATTTCCGTCGTCGCGTCGTAGCGGCGGCCGTACAGACTTGAGACCTTGTCGGAGATGGCCTGGCGCAGTGGTGCGACGCCCGCCATCGGCGGGTACTGGTTGTGACCTTCGCGCATCGCGTTCGACACCGCCTCGACAATGCTCGGATCGCAATCGAAATCCGGAAAGCCCTGGCCGAGATTGACCGCGTCCTTTTCGACGGCAAGCGCGCTCATCACGGTGAAGATCGTCGTGCCGACGTTCGGCAGGCGGGAGGGGAACGAAGGGGGCGTGGTCGTCATAGGCGTGGTCGTCGTGTCGTGCGGTGCGTTCATCTCGCGGTCCGAATGCGTGCCCGGTTGCCGAGGCCGCGGTCATCGATGCGGTTGGGGTCGGGTGTGATGCTCGATTGTAGGGAAAATCTGCGCGGCACATCTGCGAGCCGGGCTCAAAGCGCATGGGTCTTCCGCCGCGGGACGGCTTCAGGACGGCTTCAGACCACGACGGGCTCGCCACTAGCGAGCGCGCACTCGGCGACGAACGGCGCGGGCTGCACGATCCGGAAACCGAAATCGCGCGCGATCCGCTTCGCGAGCTTCAGCACAGCGCGATCCTTCGAAATCAGCCAGTCCGCCTGCACCGCGTGCGCAAGCTCGAGAAACTTTTGATCGTCGCGGTCCTTGCATTTGGGCAGCGGGCGCGTGTCTTCCGCGTTTTCAGCGGGAACGGGCGGCTCGACGAGCGTCGACAGCCGCGCGAGCCTCGCGAGCGCGGCGGCTTTGTCGACGGCGCGCTTCTCGAACTGCGGATAGTCGAGCACGTGCGTCAGTTCGGCGAGACACCGCGCATCGATCAGCGCGCGCAACGCGCCGCGTTCGAGTGCGGCGAGAATGGGGCGCGTGTGCGGATCGTCGAACACGAGAATGTCGATCCACACGTTCGAATCGAGCACGACAGCGGGCACGGCTGCGGAGGCGTTCTGTTGAGGCAAGGCAGGGGTTTCGGGCATTCGTTACAATCTGGCTTTCGTCTTTGACCGCCAGGCACGGCGTGCCTGAAAGCCTCTATGATAATCGTTCTGTCGCCGGCCAAATCGCTCGACTACGACACCCCGCCGCACGTCAAGAAGCACACGATCCCCGATTTTGTCGATGACGCCGCCGAACTGATCGGCGATCTGCGCCGTCTGTCGCCACAAGACATTGCGTCGCTGATGGACATTTCCGATCAGCTCGCGCATCTGAACTTTCAGCGTTACGCCGACTGGTCGCCGAAGTTCGACGCGTCCAATTCGAAGCAGGCCGTGCTCGCGTTCAACGGCGACGTGTATGAAGGCTTCGACGCGAAGTCGCTCTCCGCATCCGATCTCGACTACGCGCAGCAGCATGTGCGCGTGCTGTCCGGCCTCTATGGGCTCTTGCGTCCGCTCGATCTGTTGCAGCCGTATCGGCTCGAAATGGGTACTCGCTTTGCGAATCAACGCGGGAAGGATCTGTACGCGTTCTGGGGCGAGCGCATCACGCAGGCGCTCAACCGGCAACTGGAGAAGAAGGCAGGCGATTCGCGCGTGTTGATCAATTGCGCGTCGACGGAATACTTCAGGTCCGTCAAGCCGAAGCTGCTCGCCGCGCCCGTCGTCACGCCCGTGTTCGAAGACTGGAAGGGCGGCCGCTACAAGGTGATCAGCTTTCACGCGAAACGCGCGCGCGGTCTGATGGCGCGCTTCGCGGTGGAGCATCGCCTCGATGCGCCGGAGCAGCTCAAGGGCTTCGATGCCGAAGGCTATGCGTTCGACGCCGACGCTTCGAACGATTCCACTTACGTATTTCGCCGGCGCATCGCGGACTGACGCCGCGCCAAAAGAGCAGGAAAGAGATCATGACGTTATCCATTACGAGCAACTTCGACGCCGGCGCGATCGAAGTCCTGTCGTGCGAGCAGGCCGACAACATCCGTTTGCGCGTGCGTCCCGACAGCCACGCCGACTTTGCGCAGTGGTTCTATTTCCGTCTGACGGGCGCGCGCGGCGAGCGCTGCGTGATGACGTTCGAGAATGCCGCCGACTGCGCGTTCGCCGAAGGCTGGCGCAACTATCAGGCGTGCGCGAGCTACGACCGCGTGAACTGGTTCCGCGTGCCGACCGCGTATGACGGCCGCGTGCTCACCATCGATCACACGCCCGATTTCGACAGCATCTATTACGCGTACTTCGAGCCGTATAGCGAAGAGCGCCACTCGGAATTTCTCGGCGCCGTCCAACAGATGCCGCATGCCGCGTTGACGGAACTGGGCAAGACCGTCGAAGGCCGACCGATGTCGCTACTGACGCTCGGCACGCCGACGCTGCTCGACGACGGAACGCTGAAGCCCAAGAAGAAAATCTGGATCATCGCTCGCCAGCATCCGGGCGAGACGATGGCCGAATGGTTTGTCGAAGGGCTGGTGAAGCGGCTCGCGGGGTGGGGCGACTGGTCAGGCGACCCGGTCGCGCGCAAGCTCTACGATTACGCCGACTTCTTTATCGTGCCGAACATGAATCCCGATGGCAGCGTGCATGGCAATCTGCGCACGAATGCGGCGGGCGCGAATCTGAATCGCGAATGGATGGACCCGGATGCCGCGCGCAGCCCCGAAGTGCTGCTCGTGCGCGACGCGATTCATGCGACCGGCTGCGATCTGTTCTTCGATATTCACGGCGACGAAGCGCTCCCGTATGTGTTCGTCGCGGGCTCCGAAATGCTGCCGGGCTTTACCGAGCGGCAACGGCAGGAACAGACGGCGTTTGTCGAGGGCTTCAAGCGTGCGAGTCCTGACTTCCAGGACAAGTATGGTTACGAAGCGAGCAAGTATCGGCAGGATGCACTCAAGCTCGCGTCGAAGTACATCGGCAACGAGTTCGGCTGCCTGTCGCTGACGCTGGAGATGCCATTCAAGGACAATGCGAATCTGCCTGACGAGCGCGTGGGCTGGAACGGTGAGCGCAGCGCATCGCTCGGCGCGGCGATGCTGCAGGCGATCCTCTGGCATATGGAGGTGTTTGCCTGAGCGTCGCTTCGCTGCTCACGCGCATCGTTTGACGCGTAGTAAAGGTATGCAAAAAAGGGTATGCAAAAAAGCGAGGCCACGCATGATGTGTGGCCTCGCTTTTTGCTGATCGCTTGTCGGACGTTCGATGCTGCCGTTACGCAAGCGTCATTGCTTTTTCTTCGCCGACGACTTCTTCGCGCTTGCCTTTGAGGCATTGCTCTTTGTCGCGCTGCTCTTGGCCGTCACCGCTTTGCCCGACGATTTGCTGCTCTGCTTGGTAGCCGGTTTGCCGGTTGCGCCGCCCTTCGTCGATTTTCCGCCCGACTTTTTCTTCGAGCCCTTGCCTCCGGTCGCGTGCTTGCCTTTCGCGCCGTCTGAGCCTGACGATGCTGCGCTACGCGCGCGCAACGGCGGCACGGGATCGTTCCAGCTGAACGCGAGCATCTGCGGGCCGACATAGCCGCAGCGGAACTTGAGTTGCGACGGATCACCGCCGCCTTGCGGAATGCCGAGACCTTCGACGGTCACGATGTTGTCGACCTTGACCTTCTGCTTGCCTTCGTCGAATGAATCGTTCCAGGGGGTGATGGCTGCATGCGCGCTATCGAACGAACTGGGCGGAAACTCCACATGATCGAACGCCGTCGATGTGCTCGCGACGAAATCGCCATGCGCGGCGCAATCCGCGATGAGCGGATCGGCGTGCATTTCGTTGATGAATTTGTTGACGAGGTCGTTGTGCTGCTCGAGCTGATCGGCGAAGGCGGGCATCGCGCACACGAGCGACGCGCTCGCAGCCCACACCGCTAACCGGCCGACCAACCGCAGCAATCGGCGCGGTGCGTTGGTGCGTTCCATCTATCTGGGTAAAAAATGCTGTGGAGATTTCAGGCACATAAGATGCCCGTCGACGGGGTTGAGTTCAATACTGGCAGAAATATTTTGCGGCTTCGTCGTGAGACAACTCAAGCAGAGATGGGTGAGCCTGTGCTGCTTGCGTGTCAGCCTCGCAGACGCGTAAGCGCGCGCGTTTCGGACATCGACGGTTGACTCGCGAAGCACTCAGGTGCGTGGGCCGCCCAGGCGATAGCGCCGCACATCATAAGTCGTGACCCAGGCGGGACGATAGACGGCGATCAAGGCAGTCGACATGCCCGTGAACCACGATTCGCCCGAGGCAAGCAGGAACACACTAAACGCATAGCCGGCCGGGATAACGGACATCGAACCGTCGGCAAGCGCGATATGCGTTCCTAGTGCAACCGCTGACGCGACCGAAACGGCAATTGCAGGCGACACGAAGCCCTGCCCGAAGATGAACATGAACAGATTGCGTGGCAGCCATGCGATGCTCGCGCGCTGCAGAAGCGTCGATACACCGACGGGCACGGCGCCGAATACGAGGAACGTAAGCGCGATGCCTTGCCACGGTGCATCGAAGACGACGGCGGCGAGGCCGGTGACGACGGCCATCGCGATGAGCGCAAGGCCCCAGTCGAACAGCGTGACGACGAGCGTTGCGCCGAGCAGGTGAATCACGGTGCCGTCTTCGAGCCATGCATTCGTCGCCCACAGCACCGAGACGGCGACGATGATCGCGAGCCATACATGCTGAAGCACGGGTTCCTGCAATCGCTTGAACGGGTTCTTCCAGAACGTGAACGCGAGCAGAGCCACAGCGGCGATCCAGCCACCGACAGCGACCCACAACGGAAGCGGCGTATAGAGGAAACCCATGTCTTCATATTACTCGTTGAAGGCCCAAAGGTGTGAGCGGATTCCGTGCCAGCAACGTTTTATGTCGATTCACGGTTGCTTCCTTTCGACCTTTACATCGCGCCTTCGTCGGATGTGCGGCTCTTGCGGCGCGCGCCGTAAGGCGTCGTCGCTTCGGCCGCCATCGGCAGCGCATTGGGGTTGTCGTTGGCAGGCAACGGATAACGGAACGTTCGCGGCTTGCGCTGACGAAGCGGCGCGACGTTCGACGTCACGCGCGCGGGCCGTGGGATACGATTGTGTCCGCTGCGCAGCACTTCGAGCTGCGCGGTGAGCCAGCCGTTGTAGATGGCCACGGCAGCTGCGCGGTTCGGCGCGCCGAGTTGCTGGAAGATCGTCGCCAGATGGATTTTCACGGTGCCCTCGCTGATGCCTAGTGCGCGTGCGATCATTTTATTCGTGCTGCCCATATGGACGCAGCGCATGATCTGTTCCTGTCGCGGCGAAAGGCCGCCCGCGAAGCGCGGTCGTTTCGGCGGCGTTGCGAGCAGTTCGAGCGAGCGCGTTTCCGTCCTCGGACGCGCGAGCTTGCCGCCGTGCGTCGGCGCGTCGAGCGACAACGCGCCGGCCGGGATGTAGTGACAGCCGAGCAGAACCATTTCGAGCGCGCGCACGATCACACGCGGATCGGTTGTACGCGGAATGACGCCGAGCACGCCTTTTTCGACGAGCGCGCGCACGTGAGCCGGCGATATATCGTCGACCAGCACGGCGACAGGCAGGCCCGGATGGTTGGCGAGCAGCGCGCGTGCGTCGGCGGGCGACATCCAGTCTTCCCAGTCGATCAGCAGCAGGTCCGGTTCGAGGCGCCGCAACGTGCGCTCGGCCTGTGGCCAGTCCTGCGCTTCGCCGAAGCGTGCCTGTCGGTCGATTTGCCGCAGAAGCGCCTTGAGTCCTTCCCTGCGTTCGGCGTCCGAGTTGAGAACTGAAAATCGCATGCACTGCCTCCTGATCGATCGGTCGTGGCGGCGCGCTGCACACGACGAGATTGTCGTCGTACAGCGATGCACCATCGCAACGATGATGACAAATTCCCTGTCTCGTGACGGCCTGTCCAGGTGGCATAGGACGAGTGCCATGAAAAAAGCCCCGCATTCAGCGGGGCTTGATTCGATGCAGAGAAAATTCTGAAGTGATCAGTGGAAATGCGGTTGCGCAGGCTCGGCATCTTCGGGCATTTCAGCGTGAACGATCTCGCCGAGCGGATCCGCATAAAGCGGCACGCCGCAGTCGTCACAATATTCCGGCTCGAAGCGGCCCGCGTGACGGCGAATATCGGTGATGCCCGTTTCTTTCAGCAGCGCGACGATGTCTTCGAGCGGGCCGTCGCTCGCCATCGCTTCTTGCGGTTCTTCGTCGATGCCGGGGTCGCCGTTCTCGCGGCCGTACAGCGGCCACACGACGCCGTAGATGACATCGTTGCTGCCGCGGCGGGTGAAGCCGATGCGGTATTCGTCGATGCGCCGCTCGCCGAAGCCCGCGACGACGGCGCGCAATTCGTCGGGCGTCGCGCCGATCGTGTCGAACAGATAGCGCACTGCCGTGCGTACGGTGTGCGGGCGCACGCGTTCGTCGGCGTCGCGGCAGGCCGAGTAGTACGCATCCGGCAACAGGCATTCGAACTCGCAGCCCGGCAGCACGACGGCGAGGTTGGCGCCGCCTTGCGTGGTCCATTGTTCGAGACACTGGCTGCGCTCGATGCGCGTGCCGTGCTCTTCTTCCTGCCAGCGGAACACAGGCGCGCCAACGGGCGCCGCGACCACGGCCAGCAGGAAACGAGGATCGGCAAGAATGGGCGACGTTTCCGGCAACTCGCCGAAGTTGATCTTCGCGTTGCCGCCGCCGACGGCCGCCTGCGCGAGTTGCTGCGCGAGACGCCACGTTTCGACGTGGTGACGTGGCAACTGGTCGATGCTATACATGAAGGGCGCCATCGCGACGCGGGTGCCATCGGCCAGCACATGCGCCTGCAGATGCGCGCGCAGCGCGTCGGCGGCATCGCCTTTGAGCGAGCCCGACGGAATCACATAGCGCGTCCATGCCAGCACGGGCGCGGCGATCAGCAACGCTTCGTACTGGACGCCGTCGTGCTCGACGGTCAGCGATTCGCTATGTGTTTCGGCCATATCAGCGAGGGCGCCATAGGCGTCCGGATGATTCTGCTGAAGATGGTCGAGCGCGGCGTCGAGGGTCGTCTGGTTGCCGTTGCGGACTATTTTTGCGAGCAGCGCGTCCAGCTTGGCTTCCCAGAAGCGATCCTCGGTGCGGCTGCCCGACGCGAAAAGCGCGAGCGAAAGACCGACCAGCTTGTCGGCGTCGGGAGGGAGACGTTTGGCGATTCGCGAGCGCATAAATCCGGAGGTTGTGTGCAGAGAACCATATATTCTAGTCCTTTCTGCGTCGACATATTATCGACACGCATTGCTGGCAGTCGTTGGCCCGTCGCGCCGGCGTCCCGCAGCCGCGAGAGGGCGGGTGGCGGCGCGTTCTATCGGCGTCGTTGCCTTCGATCAGTGCTTTCGTTAGCGCTTTCCTATACTTTTTTTGCAGACGTTTGGCCGTCTGCGCGTCGGTCGCGGCGGTCTGGCGGGAATGGCATGGGGAGAGGCGCATGGTGAAATCGGACCAACTGATCGAGCGGCTCGCAGCCGTGTTCGCGCTGCTGCTGCTGGTCGGCGGCTCGCTGCTGGTGCTGGCGCCGTTCACGACGGCGCTGCTGTGGGGCGCGATTCTCAGCTACAGCTCGTGGGGGCTCTATCGCAAATTGTCCGCGACGCTCGGCGGGCGGCGTAAATGGGCCGCGACGCTGATCGTGCTCATCATTCTGGTCGTCGTGCTGGGGCCGTTCGTCTATGCGGGTTTTGCGCTGGGCGCGCATGCGAAGGACATCACCGCGTTCGTCGAGCGTCTGATGGATTCGGGGCTGCCGGATCTGCCGGATTGGGTTGCGCGTATTCCACTTGTCGGTTCGACCATCGAGTCCTTCTGGGAGCGCGTGACGAGCAGCAACTCGGAAATGGTCGCGCAGTTGCGCGTGCTGGCCGCGCCGGCCGGCAAGTGGATACTCGCTGCGGCGCTCGCCGTTACGCATGGTCTCGGAATGCTGGCGCTCAGCATCATTCTCACTTTCTTCTTCTATACGGGCGGCGAGGGCGCTGCCGCGTGGCTCAACTCGGGTATGCGGCGTATCGCGGGCGAGCGCGCCGATTATCTGTTGACTTTGGCGGGTAGCACGGTGAAGGGCGTCGTGTACGGCATCCTCGGGACGGCGCTGGTGCAGGGCGTGCTGGCCGGTTTCGGCTGCTGGATCGCGGGCGTGCCGGCGCCGGCGCTGCTCGGGCTCGCGACTTTCTTCCTGTCGGTCATTCCCGGCGGCCCCGTCGTGGTATGGCTGCCCGCCGCGATCTGGCTTTATCACGGCGGCGAAACGGGCTGGGCGATCTTTCTCGTGGTTTGGGGCGTGTTGGTCGTCGGCATGTCCGATAACGTCATCAAGCCGATCCTGATCGGGAAGAGCAGCGACATGCCGCTGATCCTGGTGATGCTCGGCATTCTGGGCGGCGCGTTTGCGTTCGGTTTCCTCGGCGTGTTCATCGGGCCGACGCTTCTTGCTGTGGCTTATACGGTGCTGCACGATTGGACGATTGGTTCACCCGATGCTCGCGAGCTGGCGGCAAGAACGAGCGCCCAACCTGCCGACGCGGTGACGCAAGTCGAGAAGGCGCCAGGCACGTCGAGTAAATAGCCGCCGGCAACAAAACTTCCGTCACACCCTTGTCATTGGGCCGTGGATGGCCTAAGATTCGCGTCCTTCGTTCGGGTGCGCCGTTTGCGGCGCGACGCGGCGGGGGCCGCGGCAGAAACGGCGCGGTGGCGGAATCGGCAGGGTTTCAGTTTCAGGCGATGATGCAAAAAAACCTGTTGACGGATGCCGGAAGGTTCTTCATAATCTCATTTCTCTGCTGCTGATGCAGCAACGCAACGAAGGCAAGGCGCCTCGTGCGATGTTCTTTAAAAACTAACAGCCGACAGATGTGGGTGCTCGATGACGGCGCGCGGTGGTTCTCAGGAGCTGCCGAAGGCAAAAGTAATCGAGACTCACACAGAAAGAAATTGAGGAAGGTTTGAGAAATCGAACCATCAGTCAGTGATTTTGAGTGAGCGACCGGGTTCGAGAGAACCCGAAAACAGTAACAGGTTTGAACTGAA
>NZ_WHNP01000240.1 GCF_009362735.1 Paraburkholderia franconis
AACCTCTTCATATTTGACGCTGCGCCACACCCGTTCGACGAACACGTTGTCRCGCCAGGCRCCTTTTCCGTCCATCGACAGGAGAACCTTCCGGCCGAGAACCGCGTCGGTGAATTCGGYTGCGGTGAACTGGCTTCCTTGATCCGTGTTGACGATCTCAGGCAGCCCRTATTTCGCAAACGCTTCCTCCAGCGCCTCGACAGCATGGCAGCTCTCCAGCGTGATCGCCACCCGGTGCGCCAACACCCGGCGGCTCGCCCAGTCCACGACGGCCGTCAGATAGACGAAGCCCCGCGCCATCGGGATATAGCTCGTATCGAGCGCCCAGACCTGATTGGCCCGATCGATTTTCCGGTTGCGCAGCAGGTACGGCCAGATCCTGTGGGCTGCATGCTTGCGGCTCGTGTTTGGCTTGCGATACAACGCCTCGACGCCCATGCGCTTCATCAAGGTGCCGACGTGCCTGCGTCCGACTGTGATACCTTCGCGACGCAGTAGACGTGCCAACATTCGCGCCCCGGCAAATGGATGCTCGAGGTGAAGCTCGTCAATCCGCCGCATCAATTTCAGATCCGCTTCACTGACCCCACGCGACTGATAATAGGCACTCGAGCGGCTTATGCCTAACAGCCGGGCCTGCTGCGTCACCGGCAGGGCGTGATCACGATCGATCATCGCTTTACGCCCAGCAGTCCCGCCTTGCTGAGCGCGCTTTCTAAAAAATCATTCTCCAACGTCAACTGTCCGATCTTCGCGTGCAACACCTTCACGTCGATTGGCGGTGCAGCTGGGGGCGCGTTGCCCGCGTCGAACACATCGGCAACCCGCTCCTGCAACTGCTTCTTCCAGTCCGTGATCTGGTTCGGATGGACATCAAATTGCTGGGCCAACTCTGCCAGCGTCTTGTCGCCCTT
>NZ_WHNP01000241.1 GCF_009362735.1 Paraburkholderia franconis
AGCAACTCGTGAGTGCCGTTCTGGACGGCGGATTGAGTGTCCGGGTAATTTGGTGTCCACCAAATTATTGCGGGCACCAAATTGGACAATACATTGAGGGCGCGCACGGCCGACGGTGCGTACAAGCGGCCTAATTTCCGGACCGATTTCAAGCGGCAACTGGTCGAGGAATCCTTTGAGCCGGGGGCGTCAGTAGCGTTGATCGCTCGTCAGAACGACATCAACGCCAACCTTCTGTTCAAGTGGCGGCGGCAATACCTTGAAGGTGCATACGGTTTGCCGACGTTGCCGGAGCATGTGAAGCCGACATCCGATTGCGAGGCAACGCCATTGTTGCCAGTGAACATCGTTGCCGACGCGGCGACCGAGCCGGCGGCGACGCCCAATGCGAGCGAATCGCTCTCAAATGTCTTCGAGATTGAGTTTGAGCGGGCATGCCTGCGCATTCGTGGCGAGGTGTCGCCAGACACACTGCGGCTGCTGATTCGCGAGTTGTCGCGATGATCGGCCTGCCGGCGGGTACACGCATCTGGATTGCCGCAGGGGTGACCGACATGCGTTCCGGGTTCCAGGGTCTGGCCGCGAAGGGAGATAAGGTCAAGTCTGGTGTACGGGCCGTTGATAGCGGGCGACGTCAAGCGGCGAGTTTCTGCTGACCCGGTTGATCGTCTTGCACCGGCTCGCCGTCCTGGAAGGCAATGCCCTCCAGCAACAGCTGGATCTGTTCGGGGCCGTTGATCCGGCGCCAGGTTTTTTCCGCTTCCTCGATTAGCTTGAATGCCAGACCGAGGAAGGTCGGTCGCGACACGCAGTTGCGCGTACGCGTAGTACGGTGGCGCACCGTCGCGAACGTCGACTCGATCGCGTTTGTTGTGCGCAGGTGCT
>NZ_WHNP01000242.1 GCF_009362735.1 Paraburkholderia franconis
CGCGCTGTCGTCTTCGCGAGATCGCGCACCCACGGCGGATCGTATCGGCCCTGCGCAATCAGCGGCAGCAGCGCACTCGCGAGAACCTGCTCGCGCGCATCGAGCGAAACCGTATGCGCCGGCAGATGCAACCACGGCCCGCTTCTCGCGACTGCGCCCTCGTCGACGAGCGAATCGATCAACGCGCGCCACATCGCGTCCGGCACCAGCGGCGCCGCGATGCGCCGCAAGCGCGCGGCGTCGGGGCCCAGTTCGTCGGGCGAACGCGCGTGATACTGATCGAGCGCCGCCAGCACCTTCGAACGCAGACGCGCCCAATGCGAGCGCAGCACGATCACGGCATCGCCGGCATCCCTGCCGTGCAGCGCAATTTCATCGGCATCGGCGGGAAGAGGCAGTGCTTCGGCGGGCAGGCCAGTCAGTTGCATCAGCATCGAACGCGATACGCCGCGCGGCGCCTCTTCAAGCAGCGGACCAATGCGCCCGTCATCGAGCCACAGGCGCAACGCATCGAGCCACGCGCGCCGTTCCGCCGTCCGGCGTTTGCGCGGCGGACCGAACGGATCGAGCACGCGGCCGCCGCCGACGGTGCGCGTCGCCTGTGCATTGCGCACGATGAAGCGATCGCCCGGCAGCGCGCACACAGGCGCATCGAACACGAGCTGCACACGCGCCGTGTGTCCCGCAGCCAGCGTGTCGTCATCGAGCAGCGCGACATGCGCGACGCGATGCAACGTGCCGATATGCACATGCAGCGGCGCCCAGTGTTGCAGCGTGATGCCTGCATCGTCGAGCAGCGTCAGTTCTACGTCGAGCCGCTCGCCCGGCTTCGCGAGCCGCGCATCGACGATCCAGTCGCCGCGCGTGATCGCAT
>NZ_WHNP01000243.1 GCF_009362735.1 Paraburkholderia franconis
ATGAGGACCGAAGCGATGATCAGGAGTGTTTCGTGTGCAATTTCCAACTGAAATCCGGATGCGCCGATCAGTTTGCGCAGGCAACGCGCCTGCGCGGGGATGCCAGGCCTCGCGGGCCGCGCGCATCGGCGGCTCATTGCACCGCTCCGGTATGCCCCGCGCCCATTATTCGCGCCATGCGCGTGAGATTGCTCGCGACCATTGTCAGCTTGAAGTGCTGGTCGACCCGCTTGATGCCGCGATACACCGTCTGCCGGATCCGACCGACCGTCTTGCCCCAGCCGAAATGCTCCTCGATACGCTTGCGGATGACCTGACTCATCCAGTATCCCGCGTGCCGCGATGTACGCTCATCGATCGCGCTGCCGCCCTGGCGGGCGTCGTTGCGTGCGACATGCGGGGTAATGTTGCGCGCCCGGCAATCGCTTACGAAATCGTGCGTGTCGTACGCCTTGTCGGCACCGACTGTCTTCGCGTGAGTGCCAGGCACGCGGTCGAGCAGTCGCAGCGCACTGGCCCGCTCGCCAAAGCCATCCGCGTGGCTTACCACGGCGCCGACCACCAG
The DNA here is from genome assembly GCF_009362735.1 of Paraburkholderia franconis. Lineage (GTDB taxonomy): Bacteria > Pseudomonadota > Gammaproteobacteria > Burkholderiales > Burkholderiaceae > Paraburkholderia > Paraburkholderia franconis. Next base: position 566 of record NZ_WHNP01000243.1, read on the forward strand.
CCCGGAGCGGTTCTCCATCAAGATATGCCCCTGGTAACAGAGGATGGCCGGACTCTGCTTGCTCTTCTTGAACAGGCGCGCATCCGCATCAGTGCTCGACTCATGCGTGTCATTGCTACGTCGCTCACCCTTCCAGTCGGCTTCGGCGTTGCGCCCGCCGCCGGTCGGCGGATCGTCCGATCCGTCCTTGCGGCGAAAACTCTTGTGACTCGCCCAAGCCTGGATGAGCGTGCCGTCCACCGGGAAATGCTCCCGAGACAGCAGACCCTGCCTGTCGG
>NZ_WHNP01000244.1 GCF_009362735.1 Paraburkholderia franconis
TCAAACTTGAACCAAAGCGAGAAGCGCCGGCACGTCGCCAATGACACGACTCTGATGCCCCTTGCCCGTCGTGTCCTCAAGCAGTATCGCGCTGCCTGCCGCGACGCGACGTCGTTCACCGTCACTGGCCTCGAACTCAATCTCCCCGCTGAGAAAAAATACCCACAGGCACATGGGCGAAGGATGAAGGTCGCCGACCCATCCGCTGGGCACGCGCACAAATCCGCAGCGGCTCGCTGCCGTGAAATCCGACACGTCAAAGGATTCAGCGGGGGGCGCGAAGTCGCGGGTGACGAGTCCGATGTTTACCGACGCAAAATGACTTTCGCCTGCCGGGTCTGAAAACAGTTGAGGAAACGACAGTGCAGACGCCACGGAGCTTCTCCTTTCGCGACCTGTGTTGCAGTCGGCGTTCGACGTGTCCCGTCAGAGTGAAATCCCGGAGGTCGGTGTTACCCAGCGCCACGCGAGACGTCGGCCGAACAACGACTCGCGTTGAGTGCCCCGCCCTCATGAAGAGGTGGCGCCGCTTGTTCGGACAGGGTCCCGAGATTTTTAAGTGGAATTGTTGGGGAAATCAAGCTGCCGATTTTATCGCTGGCAGCGTGGCGAAGTATGCTTCATCCGGCGTCTGATCGGCTAGCCTCGAATGAGGCCGATTCTGGTTATACCAGTTCAGGTAATTGCCGATTGAGCGACGCGCGTGGCCTACCGAGTCGTACGCTTTCAAATAAACCTCTTCATATTTGACGCTGCGCCACACCCGTTCGACGAACACGTTGTCACGCCAGGCACCTTTTCCGTCCATCGACAG
>NZ_WHNP01000245.1 GCF_009362735.1 Paraburkholderia franconis
GCGGCGATGGGCGTGCAGAACGCGCACGGGCGGCTCGTCGCGCGTCCCGGCGTGCCGAACACGGTGATGACGGGCAACGTCACGCAGGCCGTGCTCGATGCGATCGACGTGCTTTCGCCGCACGCGCCATCCGACGCACAGGCCGTGGCGCGAACGCGCCTGGGCAAGATGCTGCCGGCCATTCTCGCGTTCGCTGCGGGCGCGATCGCAGGCGCGCTCGCGTATCGGCAAGTCGGGTTCTGGGCTCTGCTGCTTCCGTTTGTCGTGCTCGCGTGGCTCGCACTCAACGCACGCGGCGGACAGACGGAGATGGTGGCTCACGCAAGCGCTTCACCAGGCGGTTCGGCGACCAGGACGGACGCGAGGAAATAGCCGAAGCAGGTCCGGTCGGACTGCTCGTTGTGGCCGTTCGCGTTTGATCGAACGGCCAGTGCGCCTGCATTTCGGATACGCGCTGATGAATGTCGCGGGCAAAAGTACCGCACCCCTTTCACGACACGGAGATGCTATGACGCATGTGTGGCCCAGGCCGTTTGCAGGTACGAACGCTGTTGCGTACCTTGCCCTTTTTGTCGCCGGCCTGGCGTTGAGCGGCAGTGCGCGGGCGACAGAGGAAACGGCATCCGCCGATACGGCAACCGCCGCGTGCACCGCGAAGCGGCCCGTCGTGCTGTTCAACCGCTGGCAGGAGGACTGGTCCGTGCTGGCGGACAAGTGCGTGCCCCGGCAGCCGCTGGACAGCCTCAAATACATTCCGCTCGGCGGCGATCCGCATTCGTATCTGTCGCTCGGCGCGAATCTGCGCGAGCGCCTC
>NZ_WHNP01000246.1 GCF_009362735.1 Paraburkholderia franconis
TGAGAGACCGCTTATCAGCGGTTCAGCGCCCTTGTTCCGGCGACGGAATGGATCAACGATGCGGTGTTTGCGAAGGGCTTGAGTAGATTGGCAAGACCGGCGTCAGTAAGGCGCTTCACGCTGTGCGCGAGCCTTGTGCGGTGAAAGTCGCTCGCAGGGTTCTTCGGGGGCCGCGTTTTCGAGAGGGAATGCGGCTACCCTCTCTCCTGAACGGGTCGGTTGAGCTTGGCATCTCAACTGTAGACCCTGGCCGCCCCCTTCTTTGGGCGGCCAGGAGGCCTTTCAATGATTATCACCGGCTGGCGCGTAATGGAGCGAAATCCGTTCCGTAAGAGGGCCGCGCTGTCGCACTCGCGGAAAACGGCGAAACGGCAGAGATCGGGCCAGGAAGAGTTATTCGCACCCGCCCTCGCTCGGACGTTCAAACTTCGGCTCCGCAACAGAAAGCCGCCATTCAGTGCGTGCTCTCCAACGAAGCTTCGTCGCCCATACCTGACAATCAGGTGAGATAAGGTCAAGTCTGGTGTACGGGCCGTTGATAGCGGGCGACGTCAAGCGGCGAGTTTCTGCTGACCCGGTTGATCGTCTTGCACCGGCTCGCCGTCCTGGAAGGCAATGCCCTCCAGCAACAGCTGGATCTGTTCGGGGCCGTTGATCCGGCGCCAGGTTTTTTCCGCTTCCTCGATTAGCTTGAATGCCAGACCGAGGAAGGTCGGTCGCGACACGCAGTTGCGCGTACGCGTAGTACGGTGGCGCACCGTCGCGAACGTCGACTCGATCGCGTTTGTTGTGCGCAGGTGCT
>NZ_WHNP01000247.1 GCF_009362735.1 Paraburkholderia franconis
CCGTGTTATGAACTTTGAAGTACTGGCACTGCATGCACGAGCATAAGCATGGCGAAGACCACGAAATGAAGCCCGGCAAGCGTTTCAGGTAATCGCTCATAGTCCCGCGCGAGGCGGCGAAAGCGGTTGAGCCAGCCAAAGCTGCGCTCGACCACCCATCGCCGGGGCAGCAGCACGAAACCTTTCTTTGCTTCCTGCAGTTTGATGACCTGCAGATCAATGCCTTCATTGCTGGCGGCCTGCGCAGCGTCTTCCCCTGTGTATCCTTGATCCGCGAAGGCCACCTTGACCGTTTCTCCCGTGATTTCCTGCACCTGTCGCGCGAGTTCTGCCACCTGCGCGCGCTCCTGCTCGTTGGCGGGCGTGACGTGCACCGCGAGCAAATGTCCCAGCGTGTCGACTGCAATATGGACCTTGCTGCCACGCTTGCGCTTGTAGCCGTCATAGCCCGCGCGCGGACCGCTCTCGCAGGTGGACTGCATTGTCCGGCCATCAAGGATCACGGCGCTGGGCTGGCCCTGCCGTCCTTGCGCCACACGGATGATCGAGCGCAAATCGCAGACCATGTTCTCAAAGCAGCCTGCCTGAAGCCAGCGCTGGGTCTGCTGGTACACCAGTTCCCACGGAGGAAAGTTGTTGGGCATCATTCTCCATGGCGCACCAGCACGTACGATCCAGCGCAACGCGTTAAACATTTCTCGCAGTTCGTACTTGCGCTGCGGTGCTGCTTCATCCATCAGCGTCAGATACGGCGCCGCGAAGCTCCACTCTTCGTCGGACACGTCTGTCGGGTAG
>NZ_WHNP01000248.1 GCF_009362735.1 Paraburkholderia franconis
GCGGCGATGGGCGTGCAGAACGCGCACGGGCGGCTCGTCGCGCGTCCCGGCGTGCCGAACACGGTGATGACGGGCAACGTCACGCAGGCCGTGCTCGATGCGATCGACGTGCTTTCGCCGCACGCGCCATCCGACGCACAGGCCGTGGCGCGAACGCGCCTGGGCAAGATGCTGCCGGCCATTCTCGCGTTCGCTGCGGGCGCGATCGCAGGCGCGCTCGCGTATCGGCAAGTCGGGTTCTGGGCTCTGCTGCTTCCGTTTGTCGTGCTCGCGTGGCTCGCACTCAACGCACGCGGCGCATCCTCGACCGCTTCTACAACCATGACAGACGCGAGGAAATAGCCGAAGCAGGTCCGGTCGGACTGCTCATTGCGGCAGTTCGTGTTCGATTCAACGGCAACTGCGAACCGCATTTCGGATAAGCGCCGATGAATGTCGCGGGCAAAAGTACCGCACCCCTTTCACGACACGGAGATGCTATGACGCGTGTGTGGCCCAGGCCGTTTGCAGGTACGAACGCTGTTGCGTACCTTGCCCTTTTTGTCGCCGGCCTGGCGTTGAGCGGCAGTGCGCGGGCGACAGAGGAAACGGCATCCGCCGATACGGCAACCGCCGCGTGCACCGCGAAGCGGCCCGTCGTGCTGTTCAACCGCTGGCAGGAGGACTGGTCCGTGCTGGCGGACAAGTGCGTGCCCCGGCAGCCGCTGGACAGCCTCAAATACATTCCGCTCGGCGGCGATCCGCATTCGTATCTGTCGCTCGGCGCGAATCTGCGCGAGCGCCTC
>NZ_WHNP01000249.1 GCF_009362735.1 Paraburkholderia franconis
GCGAGCCTCCCGCGCGGCGTCCTGCTCCTCCTGCGCGGCCACCCATCGACGCAGCAAATTCGCATTCAACTGGTAATGCAGCGCGACCGCGGCGATCGACACGTTCGGCTGCATCGCCGCACGGATCACCTTCTCCTTGAACTCCTTGCTGTGGCGACGGCGGCGCCGTATCGGCTGTACCACCTCAGAACCGGCTTCATTCTCGTTCATAGCGTACACGTGTCCATTTAAAGAATTGGTGGACACGATCGTCGCTTCCCTAACACGCTGGTTCAAGGCGACATTGCCGGGCGCTTACCTTCAATCAGGCGTCTGGCATGACGCATCGAGACGAACCAGTGCTCATTCAGGCATTCGTCACGGAAGCGTCCGTTGAAGCTCTCGATGTACGCGTTCTCGACGGGCTTGCCTGGCCGGATGAACGACAGCGTAACGCCGGCTTCGTAAGCCCATGCATCCAGCACCTTACCCGCGAATTCCGGGCCGTTGTCTACCGTGATGGATGCAGGCAATCCACGCATCTCGCCTAACCGTTGCAACACGTGCTTTACGCGCAGACCCGGCAGTGAAGTGTCGACTTCGATAGCCAGACATTCCCGCGTGTAGTCGTCGACCACATTCAGGCAGCGAAACCGCTGGCCGTAAGCCAGTCCATCAGAAACAAAATCCATCGACCAGCTCTGGTTCGGGCCTGTCGGCACCGGCAGCGGTTTTCGCTCGACGGCGGCAATGCGCTTGCGTCTGCGCTTACGCACGCTCAACCCTG
>NZ_WHNP01000025.1 GCF_009362735.1 Paraburkholderia franconis
TCCCCGAAGCCATCTGGGCCGTGCTCGGCGCCCTGACGCTGTGCGTCTCGGGCAGGCTGCCGTGGCTTGAGGCCCTGCATGCCGTCGGCAAGGGCACAGACGTCTATCTGTTCCTCACCGGCATGATGCTGGCGTCAGAGTTAGCGCGCAGGGAAGGACTGTTCGACTACATGGCGGTGCTCGCTGCGCGAAAGGCAAACGGTTCGGCTACGCGCCTGTTCTTCCTGCTGTACTGTGTCGGCACGGTCGTGACTATCCTGATGTCCAACGATGCGACGGCCGTGGTCCTCACGCCGGCGGTCCTCGCTGTGGTACGGTCGGTCAGGGCCGAAAGACCACTGCCGTATCTGTACATCTGCGCATTCGTCGCGAACGCGGCGAGTTTCGTGCTGCCCATCTCGAACCCCGCGAATCTGGTCATCTTTCGCGAGCACATGCCAACGCTTGCGGCGTGGGTCGCGCACTTTGCGCTACCGTCAATGCTATCGATTGTCGTGACTTACGTTGTCCTCCGGTTCCTGCAGCGCGACTCGCTGTCACAATCCATTGGCAAGGAATCCAAACCGCCCCGTCTGTCCGGAGCGGGCCGGACCACCGGATGGGGCATCGTAACGATGGCAATCATCATGCTCGCAGCTTCAGCACTCGATGCTCCGTTGGGCTGGCCGACCTTCGCTGCGGGTATCGCGGTCTTCGTTGCTATCTGCCTGCAAAAACGGAGCGTGCTCTGGGAATATCTCACCGAGGTTTCGTGGGCCGTCCTGCCACTGGTTGCGGGTCTGTTCGTGCTCGTCGAGGCCCTTCAGCGAACGGGCGTGATCGACTGGCTCGCGCGCTCCATAAGCGAGCTGTCACTGCATTCGCACGCGGGCTGCGTATCAGGCATGATGGTCGCGCTCGTGGCCAACCTCATCAATAATCTGCCGGCTGGCCTGATTGCGGGCTCTGCCGTCGCTGCGGCCCACATGCCGGACCGGGTAACAAACGCCGTGCTGATAGGTGTTGATCTCGGACCGAACCTGTCCGTCACGGGGTCCCTCGCCACCATACTCTGGCTGACGGCACTACGACGCGAAGGCATTGTTGTGGGAGCCGTTGGATTTCTAAAGCTGGGGGTCGCCGTCATGCTGCCCGCATTCGCTGCTGCAATGGGAGCCCTCCAGTTTGCGTGACGGTAGTCGACCTCTCTGCTCCACAGGACGAGACGCCGCATGAGCGAACCGCCCGCGACCGGAACGGCGAACCCCGGGACGAGGCGCTTTGCGTAACGCATCTCAGGGCTGGATCGTCGTATGCCGGAGGATCAATGCAACCGGTAAGGGATGAGAGAGAGAGAATCTATTTCGAAGCATTGAGTTCATCGACGGGCGTCCCGACACCTCGTGACTTTTTTGCGCTCGTCCAGGCGGGTGTGTTTGGTGTGCGACGGGCCGTCGCGAGGCTGGACGACTGCCACCGACGGCGGACGTGGTACCCACCCACCCCTTTTGAACGTTGCAAACGCAACATTGCTGCCACATCCACTGCCAGAAAAAAAAGACCGACGCAACGGGCCGGTCGAAATGGCTCCTGGCATTCCGAAGGTACTACTTTCCATGAACCTGAGAGATTTGAAGTTCAGGCCTTCGCCCCTTAAGGGCGCCTTATGACCGAGGGGATATGATCAAATCAAACGTCGTTCAGTATCGTGACAGTTGCGACTGTTATGCGGCCGAGCGTGATGAGAACTCTTCCCCGTCACATGACAATGGGCGCCGCTCTTTTTTATAATTTTCCGAAACGATCTTCCCACTCGCTTAGCCAACTGGGTAATTCCTCCACCAGCATGGGTCGACCAATGAAATACCCCTGCGCACGTTCGCATTGCAGCTCACGGACATGACGCCAGTCATCGGCATCCTCAACGCCCTCCGCGACGGTAACCATTTTCAGCTGTTTCGCGAGCAGCAGACTTGCCCTGAAGATCGCATCCAGGGAATCGTCCCCCCATGCGCCGTGAACAAAGCTGCAATCGATTTTTATCTCGTCGTACTGGAAGTCGCGTAACTGAGCGAGCGATGCGTGGCCTGTGCCGAAGTCATCGATCGACAAACCGATCCGCTTCAGTTTGAGCCTCGTCAGGATGTCCAGCGAAGACAGCTGATCGCCCACCAGTCTTCTCTCCGTTATTTCCATCACCAGTCTTGACAGTGGGAAATCGGCCTTCGCCGCTGCCGCAGCCACAAAGTCCGGGAAATCCAGGCTGTTCAGATTGTCGATCGACAGATTGACGCTAAGGCGTAGTTCGTTCCCCAGAGACTGCAAGGCGGCTATCTCGTTCAGCGCCGACGGCAGGACCTCGCGAACCAGTTCGTCGACAAGATCATACTGCTCTATCAGTTCGATGAAGCCGCTGGCGCTGACGATCCCGTCACGTGGATGCCGCCATCTGACCAGTGCCTCCACGCCAATCACGGCGCCCGTCCCGACTGCCACCTGCGGCTGGTAATAGTTGACGAGTTGCCCGTCGCTGATCGCCGCTCGAAGTTCCTCCCGTTCGTATTTCGGCACCGCGGTAGCGCTTTGGACCTGCGTTGTCACTTCGGCGCGGCTCAATTGTTCCTTGAGCTGTTCGCGGGTGGCAGGCTTCGAGAGTGCCCCAAGCACGCTTAACCCTCGAGCCCGGGCGAGTCTTTCCGCACTCCGGATGATCCGCGCGTCTTCGCCGCTAATCAGGACGATATGTCCGTCATACCTCGCACCAACGAGCCGCCGCACGAACTCCACTCCGTCCATTTCCGGCATCTGCAGATCGGTGAATACGATGTCAATACCAGGGCCGCTTTCTTCAAGGACCGACAGCGCATCCTGCGCACGCTCAAACGACAATACTTCATAGCCCAGGAGCGTAAGCTGCCGTGCCAGTACCTTCAGGACGAACGGCTCATCGTCAACAACAACGATCTTCCGTTTCTCTGGCGACTGTTCCGTTCCGGAATTCGTGATCTGGTTCATTTGCAAGGTCCGCAGTAGTCAGCGTCACGACAAAGCCTGCTGCGGCAGGAAATTGCGCAGCTTGTCCAGCAGCCTGTTCCTGTCCAGCGGCTTGACGAGGAAATCGGTAGCACCGGCCCGAAGGCTGTCAACGACGATGTGCTTTTCGCTGTGTCCCGTAATCATCACGATCTGTACTTCTGAAAAGTTCGCAATGTTGCGGATGCGCCGGGTCAGTTCCACACCATTGATGTCAGGCAGACCCACGTCCATCAGAACCACGTTCGCCCGGCGTTGCCACAACAGGGTCATCGCTTCCGATCCCGATGATGCGATCAGAATGTCGATATTCTGGCCGGCCAGCAGCCGGGTGATCAGCTTCTGCTGAAAAGCATCGTCCTCGACGACAAGAACCGCAGATCGCACACGCTGCGACAGCTTCAACGCCTTGCGCACAGGTTCAAGCTGTGTCACCAGATGCTGCTCGATTTCTGTCGCTCGTTGCTGCAATCCTCCGACCGCAGTGGATAGCGATCGGATCAGATCTCCAGGGTTGCCGAGCTTCAGATGGTCCAGTTCCCGAGTAACGTCGGAAATGACGGCCGTAGCGGTTGCGTTGTGCGAGGGATCGACGGTCCGGCCCATCATCTGCTCGGCCTGCCTGACGGTCAGCCCTACCATATCGAGGTCGCGCCCGATCTGGGCAACACTTCCCCGAAGGTCGTGTTCGAGCGAGGCGAGCGAGCGAACCTGTGTCGCGAGCTCGCTCGCGGTCACCGGTGCAAGCGCTTTCTCCTTCAACCGGCGCATGGCGTGGTGAACCGCCATTTTGAGCCTCGGCGCGTCATTGGTAACCGGCCAGAAGAGAACGTAGTCGTCGAACCGCTCTTCCCTGCAAAGTTCATAGGTGCGCCAGACTTCGTTCTTGTTGCAAAGTATCAGCGTACGACAGGGGACCTCATGCGCAACAACACTTGAGCGTCTAAGGTCAGAAAAGTACCGCTGCGCGGCATCTAGCGTATCGAACGCCAGGATCAGTACAGCGGGCCGATGCGCTTCGAAATCCCCGACTGCATCTTCCGGCTTCACAGATAGCAGGACGTTATCGAACTCGTCCCCGAGAATCGATGCGACCAGGTCGGCGTCCGCCACCGAGTCGGACGCCACAAGGACCGGCGCCTGGGCCGGCAAAAAGTCCATATCGAGCATATTCTTGAATGGTTATTTCAATTCGGATTCCAGCAGCCGGGCAATCTCTCCCTTGACCGCTTCGATTGCTACGTCGAACTCCCGTACCCATGCCTGCAGGCGCGCGGAGTCGGCACTTTTACCAATTCCCTCCAGCCGCGCGCATAGATCTCCTACACCAAGGGCACCAACCGAGCGCGAGGACGATTTAAGTTTGTGCGCGACAGCGCTGGCATCCTGGCCGCGCGCGGCCATGCAGTGATCTCTCAGTTCGACGGAAAGTCGCTGGACTGAACGCAGGTATTCCCCGAGCAATTCGCGAACGACGTCCGGGTCGTCGCCGACGACGCTGCGGAGCACCGCCAGATCCAGTGTGCCCGAAGCCGGGCGCGCAGATTCGGAGATTGGCATGTTATTCACCTCAGGATGTTCTGGCTCGGCGAGATATTCATGGAGAACCGCTTTCAGACGATCAAGCTGCAGGGGCTTCGTCAGATATGCGTCCATTCCGACCGCGATAGCGCGCGTCGCCTCCCCCTGAATCGCATTGGCCGTCAGGGCGATAATAGGGCGCCTCGCACCGCGTTCTTCCGCCCTGATGGTCGTCACCAGTTCGTACCCGTCCATTTCGGGCATATGGAGATCCGTGAACATCAGCGCATATTGATGCTTTCGCCACAGCGCCAGCGCCTCCTGACCGTTGTTTGCAATCTCCGCAACATGACCGAGAATTGCCAGTTGCCTGAGTATGACCCGCTGGTTCACTTCATCGTCTTCCGCGACCAGAATGAGCTGCCCCCGTTCCCGCGCCTCGTCGACCGACAACAGCTTGCCCTTTGCAGGGCGTGCGCTGGAAGGGGAATTGTCACGGCGGAGAGCGCCTTGGGTTCGACCGAGCGCCAGGCTCGCCGCGTCGAGCAGCGGCCGGCGCTGTAGCCCGACTGCGCCGATGCTGGCGACGCGATCCCTGACGCGTTGAAGCGCCCCCCTGACCCCAGCCTTGATCCACACCTGGGCGGGAAGCAACGAGGCTGCTGCGCTGTCCGGCAAAATGTGCGCTGTGTCACTGTGGTCCGGTTCGTCCTGCACACAGAGCAGCGTACCCGATGGGAGGCGGCTCTCGCGGTCGGCAGAGTTGAATGCCTGCTCAGTGACAATCCTCGCTCCCGCGCGCTGCAGCCAGGCTGCGACGCCACTGCGGTCATAGCCGTTCCCCGCCAGGATGCACTGCACATCGCGCAGAGGCGGCGGATCAGCAGTAGGCGCGTTCGCCGGTACGTCGACCCGGAGCGAGACCGAGAATGTCGCCCCCTCGCCTGGCGCGCTCGTCACGGAAACCGTCCCGTTCATCATGTCGACAAGCCGTCGACTGATAGCGAGCCCCAGCCCTGTGCCGCCAAACCGGCGCGTCGTCGACGCTTCCGCCTGTGTAAATGGCCTGAACAGTTTCGACATCGTATCTTCCGACATCCCGATGCCATTGTCCGCCACGCTGAAAACCAGTTCGAGCGGACTCGACGTGTGCACCGCTACGCGCACCGATACCTGTCCCGCAAACCCCGGCCGGCCACCGCAAAACTTGACCGCATTGCTGATCAGGTTGCCCAGCACCTGACGCAACCGCGTTTCGTCGGTGACGACATACTCGGGAACATCGGCCTCCACGACGAGTGACAGTTCGACGCCGCGCTTCTCGGCAACGGGCAGCATCGAACTGCAAAGACTTTCAACGAGATCGAGCAGAGCGACATCCGTGAACTCGATATCAAGCTTGCCCGCCTCGATCTTTGAGAAATCCAGGATGTCGTCGATGATGACGAGCAACGAATGGGCGGACTGACGGATGGTGGAAAGCATGTCTGCCTGATCATCGCTCAGCTCTGTCTCTGCAAGCGCTTCCGTCATGCCGATCACGCCATTCATCGGTGTCCTGATTTCATGGCTCATCGCAGCCAGAAAGGCGCTCTTTGATCGCGACGCGGCTTCAGCCTCCGATCGTGCGTGCTCGAGTTGCAGGGTCGCGGTCCGGCTGTCCGTCACGTCGCGCGCCGTCGCATAGATCATTCCATCGATCGCGACTGCTCTCCAGGCGAGCCAGCGGGTCGATCCATCGCGGCACATGTACCGGTTCTCGAAGTAGTCTATTCGGTCCTGGTTCCGCCGGATCTCGGCCAGGGTAGCCTCACGGTCGTCCGGATGGACGAATTCGATGAACGGTCGGCCCGTCAGTTCCTCGGCTGACCATCCCAGCACCCTGGTAAATGCCGGATTGACGCGTCTGAAACGGCCCGTCGGCTCAGCAAGCGTGATCAGGTCGAGACTGAGCTCGAAAAACCTGTCGCGCTCGGCTTCTGCCTTCTTGCGTTCCGTGATGTCGGTCAACATGACGAGCGCGCCTGGCTTGCCGTCGATGTCGTACGGAACGGCAGTGACTTCGCAGTCAAACGAAGAACCGTCGAGCCGGATCCACTTTTCTTCGAGCGTGGGAGCCATCTCGCCGTACTGGTCCATGCGTGCGATTCGTTCCTCCACGACCGGAATCCAGTCGGGGTGGAGGAAATCATGCGGCCCCTTGCCGAGTACCTCCGCAGCCGCGCGCGCACCCAACATCTCAAGCGCCTTCGGATTCGCGAATTTGATGGTTCTGTCTTGCCCCAGGATCACGCCGTACGGCGACTGCGTAATCAGCTGCCGGTAGCGCGCCTCACTGCGGATGAGCGCCTGGTCGCTCAGGTACTGCCTGCTGACATCGCGCAGTACCATCACGACGCCATGCACATCGCCTTCGTTTCGTCGCAAAGGCGCCATGCTGATGGAAACTTTTCGCTCGTCCTCGCTCGCGGTGACAAGTACGCGCGATTCCGCCAACCGGAACAGGTGACCCGATTTCATCACCTCCTTGACCGGAAGCGCCGCATCGTCGCCTGTCGCTATGTTCCTGATGCGAAGGATCCGCTGGTAGTGCTGCCCGATGACGTCCTGCTGCCGACAGCCGGTCAGATTCTCCGCTGCGGAGTTGAAGCGTTTGATTCGCCCCTCCTCGTCGGTCGCAATGACCGCATCACCAATCGCCTGTAGCGTCGCATTCAGGTCCTGCTCGTTGTCCCGGATGCTCGTCTGCGCCGTGACGTCGCGAATTAATGCGATCGTTTGTGCAGGCGCCTCGGCTCTGCGCTCGATGCGTAGTTCGTAGACGACCGTTTCAGGCACAGCCATCCTGAACGTCTCTGCGACAGTGCACTCGTCCGGATTCCCTCGCAGTAGTGCGGCAAGGTGGCGTTCCTTGACCGGCCGGTCGCTGCCTTCATCACGCGCCAGTAACGCGCGCGCAATATCATCTGGCGTAGCATCCGTTGTTGCGGCCTTGTCCCAGCCAAGTAGCGACAGCAGGCTCGGGTTGTAACCGTCGATCCGGCCATCCGCCGAGAAGCCTACGACTGCATCCGGTATCGCCCTGAAAAGAGACTCGATGCGCTGCGCCTTCTCGATCCGTCGCAGATCGCTTTCTCGCTCCCGCCGCAAAGAGGCTTGCATTTGCCGCGAGAGCTGCCTTCTGTAAAGTTCGGCGGACAGAATCAGCAGGCTCAGCACAACACCCGCGATGACCAGTGCCGAAACCCGGGCTCGATAGATTGCAAGATAGTCAGTGACTGAAAATCCGACGACAACCGCAACCGGATAGTTTTGCAGCGTCCGGTAGGCGAACACCCGATCAATTCCATCGATTCCACTCAGACCGGTAAACGAGCCCCCGGCGCTTTGGGTCAATGCACGCCGAAGAGGACTTTTGCCTGGCAAAGGGATGTCGACGCGCGTCGAAGGCCCGCTGCGACGCACACGGATCGTCATGTCGTCCTTGCCCACGAGTTCCACGACGCCATGATCACCGACGCGCAGCGCTTCGTAGAAGTCCGTCAGATATGAGGGCGCCATTGACACGACGACTACGCCCATGAAATGGCCCTGCGCGTCGTCAATCCGACGTGATAGCTGGAGGGATGTTTTGCCACTCACCCGGCCGACCACGGATTTCCCGACATAGAGTCGCGTGGAGCGGTCCTGGATGTGCACACGAAAATGGTCACGGTCAGACAGGTCGACGGGGCGGAATCCTTCGATCGTTGAGGCGCGCAAGATTCCGCTTCTGTCGACGACCGCTACCTGCATCATGCCGTCGAGTCTGACCAGTCCGGACGCCACGTAGTCATGCAAGAGGATGTTGACCCCCTCCCGTTGTACGTGCCAGGCGATCGTTGCGGCTATTTCCTCCGCTTCGTGTAGCGAGCGATCAGAATTACCGGCTAACGCATCCGCCAGTGCCTGCGCCTGCGGTACGGCACGCGACAGTTCGGCGTGGCGGTCCCAGGCCATGAATGTGATCAGCGCAGTCCAGACGGCGATGAGCAGCGCGACCGCGAGAGTATGACTCTGCTTTTGTCGGTTTGCCCGCCCTGCATTGCAGTCACTCGGGAGAGAGCTCATTTTCCGGTAGAGCGTGGTGTGTGGAACGACGCAGACGGGCCTGCGCCCTCAGTTGGCGAAGAATGAAGAACTTTGCGTGCGACCTCGTGTCGCTGGCACGCGCGTAAAGTCTGTCAATCGTTAACGTCGTCGCAACCGGAAACTTTAGAAAAACCGGGCAACGCGATCCACGCATAGCATTCGCAAAGCGCGCGGAATCCAGCGCGCAACGCGGCTCGCGACCATGCCAAATCATCGTCACGTCCCGCTTATAGTCGGACTTTTAAAGGAATCTAAACCAGTTATCATTGGTGGATAAACACGTTCGATCAGCTTTTGGCTTCGAACATATCAATTCCGTGCCTTAAGCTCACGCCAAGAACAAAAGAGCCAGGCTGTGATACCTGAGAGAAACTGAAAGATGAAAAAGCAAACAGCAGGACATGCGAGAAACGCAGGGCCGATGCGTTTTGCATTTCCCCGATTTGTCGGATCGAAACCAGCAGTTGCGCTTAAGCAGGTGCAATACGACGCGTTCAGAACGGAATTACCCTTTCTTTATGGAATTCTGATCCTGAACGCTGTGGGATTGGCCATTACGCACAATCAGTCTGCCCCAACGTGGCTAGCGATGGATGTGCCCATTGTTCTGAGCACGGCCTGCGCATTGCGACTGGCCTACTGGTTGCGCGTGAGGTTTACGGGCTTCCCGCATCTTCCCGGGGCCGGCAACAAGGTAAGGGTCAGGCTTGGCCTGGGCGCCGGTCTCGCCATTGGGTATGCCTGCTGGGCATTCGCACTTTATCCCTACGGGAATGCATTCGCGCGGTGCCACGTCGCTGTCAGCGTGTTTGTGGCCGTGCTCGGCTGCATATTCTGCCTGACCTATATGCGTGTCCGTCTGGTGGTCGCCGGTGCGGTTTCGATAGTCCCTTTTGCGCCGATGGTTCTGTTTTCGATCGAAAGCCGCGAATACGCACTCACGGCGATCGTGACCAATCTGGCGATTATGGCTGGCGCTATGGTTTTCGTATTGCGCGGCTATTACGACCGGCTAGCAGACCTGATGCAGTCGCAGCATGACCTCGTGAAGAAGCAGCAAGAGGCAGCGTTGCTCGCCGAGGAAAATTTCCGCCTGGCGAATGTGGATGCACTGACACTTTTGCCCAATGGACAGCGCTTCCTGTCTGATCTCGATGCGCTGCTACTATCGAGGAGTGCTACGCACTCCGGTTTTGCCGTCGGTATTCTCGAGGTTGACGGCCTGAAGCCGCTTAACGATCTTTTTGGACACGAATTCAGGGACCGCGTCCTCAAGGAGATCGGACGAAGACTCTCGCTACTCACGAATCCGGATGTCATCATCGCGCGGACCGGCGATCGCGCGTTCGGGTTGCTCGTTCGCAGTAACGTGACGGCTTCGCAGCTTCAGGACATGGGAACGATGATGCGCGCGCATCTCGAACAGCCATATGAGCTGTCGGGCAGGCTGGCTCGACTTTCGGTCTCAGCTGGCTTTGCCCTGTACCCGGAGGCCGGCACCGTCGCACAACACCTGTATGAGCGTGCGGAGTTCGCCCTCCAGCATGCGAAAACCTTGCGCAACGGACGTGCAGTTGTGTTCGCGCAAAATCACGAAAACTCGATCCGGCGTGACAGCGAAATCGAGCTCCATCTCCGCAGAGCTGACCTGGAGCAGGAACTCTCGGTCCGTTTTCAGCCTATCTTTGACGTGGCGTCCAAAGGCATCGTGGCATTTGAGGCGCTCGCCCGTTGGAAGAGCCCGGTCCTGGGCGTCATTTCCCCTGTTGACTTTCTTGCAGTCGCCGAGCGCACACATCTTATTCACGCCTTGACGACCGTACTGTTGCGAAAGACCCTCGATGCCGCGGCGGCCTGGCCGCCTCAGATCCGCGTCTCGTTCAACCTGTCGGCGCGCGACCTTGGCTCTGCGGAGGCGATCGATACGATCATCAATATCGTTCTCGCAAGCGGAATCGCGCCACACCGGATCAACTTTGAAGTAACGGAAACGGCGCTCATCAACGATATTGATCGCGCCAGCGAAGCACTGCTGGCATTGAAGCGCATGGGCGCACAAGTCTATCTCGATGATTTCGGAACCGGCTATTCGAACCTCAACTATATTCATCGTCTACCAATCGATGTCGTCAAGATTGATCGCAGTTTCATCACCGACATCGCAGAACAGCAAACCGCTCAAATCGTTGTTCAAACCATAGTCGACCTGTGTCATCGCCTCTCTCTCGAGTGCATCGCAGAAGGCGTTGAAACCGTATCGCAGGTTAATGCGCTTCTGCGCGTGGGTTGTAATGTCATGCAGGGGTATTTCTTTGGCAGACCCGTGACCGGTTCAGATGTCGTTGACTCGTTTGTCTCGACTGGCTTTCTGGAGGAGCACAGCGGCTGTCAACCGTAGCCCCTGGCTAGCGGCTCCAGATATCGAGACATCATGATTGCCGTGGGAGCTGTTCAGGCGTCGCGCCTGAAGTCTCAACGCGGCGAACCCGCAACCTCCAGACGTTCCCCAGTATAGCTATCTGCTCCGGCTGTTCGGGGCCTTCCGCCCTTTACAAGATCGTCGCATACCCAACCCCGGAGTACGCCGAAATCGATCTGTTCCCGAAATTATCCGTGAGCGGCTTGATGATCTGATCGACTCCATACAAAACAGGCGTGGCGCACATCGATCGAGACTGGTTGATGACAGCACGAGCGCAGCCTGGCGGTAGCGATGCGGGAAATGATCAATGATTTTCGTTCGCAAGCCATTCAGCCAGCACCCAACTGACCAGGCCGCCTCGCATTGACAGCTTCGCGGTTGGCTGTGTTACCGACCTGACGGATAACAACGCGGTTCGCTTCATCGTACCGCCAATCAACGACGAAAATGGTCCCGCAAGCGCAAGGCTTCCTGCGTTGTGCCTGTCGTACTGTCCAAAACGCGATGCTGCTCGCGTCACAAGAAATCCAGAACAGAACCCTGAATTGCTCCGCACACGGAAGCAGATGGCCGCGTCGAGCGAAAGCGCGGCTGTGCGTGTTGACGGCATCAAAGTGTAAATGGCCCCGGCCGTTGGGCGCCGTTGGGCCGGGGCCGCCAGGCAGCTCAGTGCATTTGTCGCTTCAGGTCAGAGAGTTCCGAATGCATCGAACTGACTGCATCCCTGATCCCGGCGTCGAGACTGCCGGCCTGTTGAAAAGCGCGCTCTGCACGATCACCGATCCGTTCGAGATCATCGACGCACTGCCGGATTCGATCCTCATCCTTGGACGACATGACCTTCTTTGCCGATTTGCATTCCTTATCGAGTTCATCCACCCAGTTCATCAAGTCTGCTGGAATCGTCTTGTCGGCATGGCAGGTCCGCGATGCATCGCTGACGGTTTGCTGCAGATGGCTAAAGCGCTTCTGGATTTCGCTGGCTTGCAACATGATGCCCCCTTTTTGAACATCAGTTCCAGATGAATTCAGGCAGCAGATAACAGAGTGTTGCCCGTGCTATCGTCATTCGCCCGCTTCGGCCGGCTGCCAGCGCTGTAGCATTGCGTCAAGGCGGCACGCGAGTACGCGAAAGACGCGTTTTTAGTGTAGGTCATAATCGCTCGCCTGCGCCGAGGCGTCCCTGAGGGCCGGATCGGCTCAACGCGACCGTGACCTCGGTTCAGCGATGCGCCCTGCCGCGCGCGAAAGCTGCAAACGTGAATCACGGTTTATCTGTTGGTTATCTGCCGGGAGCCAACATCGGGACGCTGAATGCCAGTGATAAGCACTGACGATGTGCACAAGCACACCGGGCAACGAAGCGCGGTCTACCCTTCTGCTGGTTGAAAGTTTTGCGGATGCGACGTGACGAAGCGGTCGGTCGAGACAGTTATCGGCAAGTACGAGTGACATGTAATGCCAGGAACACCCGTTGCTACTTGCGGGGAGTACTAGGGATGGCCGTGGCCGTTTTGCTGGTCGACGATGATGCAAGGCTGCTCGAGGCACTTATCACGCTGGAGGGATTCCGCCTGGTCCGGGCACAGGACGGCGAAGAGGCGTGGCGCTGCGCCCGTACGGAACACCCCGTATCTGGTTGTCACTGATTGCGCGATGCCGATAGACCAACCGCGGTCAGTGTCGGGCTGACGCCGCGATCAGTTCAGGCGCCTGGAACTCCGCCAGCGCGCGGCACGCGGTGAGAAAGCACACGCCAAGGCTTGCACGATGGTCGAGAGATGTAATGGTAAAGTCTGAAGTTCATCGATTTACCTATACACGCACGCAGGGACTCAAGCGTACCTACGATGTAACGCTCAATGTTGCCAGGCTCGATTCAGGAATATTCGAGTACGTAGCATGGGTGCATTACGCAGGCGCATTCAAAGGGAATGGTCTTGTTTTTCCCCTCACGTCGAGCGATGCAGACGATGCAGCAGCTGAGGCGCGCAGCCGCATCGAGGACGATATTGAGCAGTTAGCAGGCGTGGCCGAGTGACAGTCCTCTGAAGTCACGCTTCTGGGACAGACATGGATCACGTCGCTGTGCAGACCGCACCACAGAGAGGAAACGCTGGAAACATCGCGGCGTCACAAGATCGGCCGCGCGTGGATGACCGTGTGGCTCGAACGGAACCTTCAGCCAGGCAAAGACGCTCGAATGTCCAAAGGATCTTGTGGTCGTTCCCGGCGCGACCCACCTGTTCGAAGAGCCCGGCACACTGGAAGCCGTTGCGCGGTACGCGGTGCAGTGGTTGCAGCGTTATTTCGGCGCCTACGTGCGAATCTCGATGCACAATGCAGCCCATTCTCAGATGATTTTGGACGCGGCAGGCCGGAGCACCATATCGCATGGCGCCTCCTGAATTGCTAGCCCTCTTTCACTGAGCGCCTACGAGCGAACTCCTCATCAGCGTCTCGTAATGTTGACGGCCACGATTTCGTATCCGGGGTCGGCGTGCTCGTTCGCGACTTTGTTCGCTTCCTCATACGAGAGAAAGGACGTGGCTTCCTTAATCTCCGGTGCCATGCCGATATCGCCGTCCTCTGCGGTGCAGAGAAACTTTTCACCAGTCTTCACGACGTAGACGGTCGTCATGTCTCCCTCCTTGGCTTGCAGGGGAACTTCCAGTCTAGCAGGCCGGAAGGGTTGCACACGGTTCGCTGAGTCGTTTCCGTAACGTCCTCGCGGGAGGCATTCCGCTCTCCGATTTTTTGTGCGTCATTTCATAATTCTGTTCGCAACCCATCAGTCAAATTGATGTGCCGTTATCCTCTAGCATCCCGGTCATAGCGGTTGCGTCATTGGGCATGTGCGCCCCCCTAAAGACAAAGCTCGGCGATAGACGCTTGACGTGTTTCCCTTGCACTCGGCAGGGGTTCCGACCGTTGGTTGCTGCGCCTGAACCAGCCAATCACGCGTAAAAATAACGGTCATCGGTTTCCACTGAATACCACTACGCGGCGCGGGCGCGCGAGGCCGCGCGCGTAGGTTCACGCTTTCGGGCTAATGTTCTGGTTGACTCGAAAGAGGTTATTGGGATCGTACTTCGCCTTGATCGAGGCAAGGCGCGTGTAGTTCCCGCCGTAGCTTAGTTCGACCCGGTTCCCGGCCTCGTCGGCGTCCATGAAGTTGACGTATGCGCCTTCCAGATTGAACGGGTGGACGGCCTCCCAGTAGGCACGGCCCCACGTCTTGAGTGCCTCGGCGTCCTTGGGATCCGGGCTGATCGCCGCAATTACCATCGAAAAAGACGCGTCCCGCGCGCTCCACGGCGTGGCATCCTTGGCGACCCGCCGAACGGCGCCGTCTATGGGATAAAGGTGCATCAGGCAGAAAGGAGTGGGTGCCTCGAGCGCGTTGGCGATGTGCACATCGATCGCCTCGTCAGGCAGCGCCTTGACAAAGTCCCCCTTCCAGTACCACTGCAAGCCTTTAGGAAAGAAGGGGTCGAAGAGACTGTTGATGGCAGTCCACGGCATCTCGCCCATCCAGTTGAACAGCGGCGCGGGCAGTTTCTCGAGCAGCGAGGTCATGACCTTCTTGCCTTCCTCGATTGGCCCATTGAAAGCACCGATCAGAGCACAGGCGCGCTTGTTCCAGTGCTCCCTGGGGAATGGATCGGTCGGAGGCACGGTTTTGAGGCCGACAAACAGGCCGAGTTCTTCGGGAGCGTCTGGGATGAAGTCGCGGTACATCGCTATAACTTGCCGGGCTTGCCTGGCGTCCCAGAAGATCGGACCGGCGAACACCATTTTGGCCGGGTGGGCCTGGAACAGAAAGCTTGTGACCACGCCGAAGTTACCGCCGCCCCCGCGCACTGCCCAGAAGAGGTCAATGTGCTGATCCTTGTTAGCGGTGACGAAAGAGCCGTCGGCCAGCACTACATCCACCTCCAGCAAATTATCGATGGTGAGGCCATGCTTGCGCGTGAGGTAGCCGGTACCTCCGCCCAAAGTCAGACCTGCGACGCCTGTGCTACCGACGATGCCCAGTGGTACTGCGAGGCCGAATGCGTGTGTTGCGTGATCGACATCCGCTGCAGTGCAGCCCGGATCGACACGCACGGTGCGGCTCGCAGGGTCGACACGCACGCTACGCAACTGGGACAGGTCGATGACCAGCCCACCCTCGCAACTGCCCAGACCAGGGCCGTTGTGCCCGCCTCCGCGGATTGCGAGAAGCAGTTCGTTTTCGCGCGCATAGTTGACCGCCGCTATCACGTCGGCGGCATCGGTGCAGCGCGCGATCACCTTGGGCCGCTTATCGATCATGCCGTTGTACAGCGCTCGCGCCTCATCATAGTCCTCGTCTGACGGACCGATCAGCCTGCCGCGAAATCCCTGAATCGCGAACTCGTTCATGACGCTGCCTCCTTGAACAGTTAATTCATCGCGCACCCACGCGCGACGATGCGCCGACGTATCAAGAAGCCTCGCGCCGAACTGTTGATAAGGACAATATCTGGCGCATGGAATCAAATCGGCACAGCGCACCCTATCCGGTAGCCGTTCGCGAGCTTGGCCTCGCACATCACTTGAAAAAAAGCATAGTGCTCCCACGCAAATGCCGTGAGGAACTTGCGATTGACGACACCCATAGCAAGACGAGCGGGGGCCCTGCCGAATGAAGCTCGACAAATCGGCGCCCGCTCTGTGGTCCAAAAAGCACGCCCCAGCCGGAGACTTGATCAGCGAGAGGGCTTTTAGTGTCCAGCGCAGACTCAAATGATCATTTGAATGGCCGCCGGGTCGCAACTATGCATTCGCTTGAAAGCTGACCTTCGCCGCCGCCGAAGTTGGGAATGTCGGCAAAGTGACTGCATAGCCGCCTGAGGGTGCGGTACGGCCGAATTCTGCGCACAGCTCGGCCGTCGTGTTCCGGAGTAATGCAGCCGTTCTAATGGCGGGTTGCCCCACTCGCTGAACGGCAGTTTGTGGCCGACTGTTGCCGGATGCGGTCGGTGTAATCGGACCCAAGTTGGCCGTTCGGAATGCATGGCCAGTTTAGGCCCCCATGCCAGTCGGTCGTAAGGCTCCCGGTCTGAGCGCCGCCCGACATCGGCAAAACATTCAACGACCACGCTTTCCAGATTACAACCGGGAAAATAAATCCCGATCAGACCGGCGACGAAGCGCGAATCCACCGGAGGCTGAAGCAGGTCCGCTTGTTGCTGCATTCGCTTGGACTGATCAACTGGCGATAAGTGCTTGAACCTGCCAACCTCAAAGCACGTCGTTCTGCTCGCCGAGGATGACGAGGCGATCGCACGCACATGGACAGAGGCACTGCGCCTGAACGGCTTTAAGGTCGTGTGGGCCGCCGCAGGTGAGTCCGCACTGGCGCTCGCGAAGACCGCACGTCCAGATCTTCTTCTTACCGACTGGCTCTTGCCGGAGATTGACGGAATGACGTTGCGCCGCCTGTTTCGGGAGGACCCGGCGCTCATCCACGTGCCAATCATTCTCGCTCTCGCTTCGCCGCTGGCGCTACCCGACGAATCTGCATCTGCATTACAAACTGTTTATCTCAGGAAGCCCGTCGACGTCTCGCTTCTGTGCGCGACCGTTTCCGCCCTTTTGGGTAAGGCGAGCGAGGCTGGCAAGCCGCCGGCGGTTGATGATTCAGCCGGCAAGCGATGGCCCTGAACCGATGGTGCGCGCTCCCTGCGCACGTGAATTCGTCTCGTGTTCGTGGCGGCTCGTTCGCTCATTCTCCGTATTGCTGCGACCTGTTGGAAGTGTGGCAACGCGTTGTTGGAAACCTTGTCACGTCATCCGTCATACCCGGGCGCGGGACTTACGGGTTTGCACCAATAAAACGGTAAAGGCGCGAGGCCGTTATTTGCATATAGCGGATAGGCGCCGTCGATGGACCAAACATGTGCGCGCAAACGTTTGGCGAGAAGCTCTGGTTGTCGCTGCTACCGCGGTTGGTCTGGATGTGCGTGATCCCGAGCGTCGATGTGTGGTTGTTACGCCAGCTACATCGGACGCATCGCTAGCCGTTTCCGACGGCCGGGCCAACTGTTTCGCCGGTTGGCGCTCGCAGTAAAGTATCGGGGCTTCACGCAATTCATGCTGTTACCCGCCCTTGGCGGCGAGCACCGGCCGGCTGACCGTCGCATCGAGCGTCGTCGCGACGGGTTCGCTGGACACTGCCGCTCGCGCACCCGAAAGTTCCAATTCGGGCCACAAGCGTGGCGACATTTCCTGACATGCCCGGCGAACGTCGGACACCTGCTCAATACCCTTCCTGACTACCGCTTCACAGAAGACAATGCGCGTGCAATAGTAGTCTGCCTCCATGCGGGCATCGAGAATAAGTTGCTCGGCCCGATAGAGTTTCACGCGCAACTCGCGCAGCGCACGATCAGCCAGTCTTTCCGGGTCAGCGCACTGATGCGATGCCCAGCGTATCAGCCATTTCAGCATCGTGAAGCCCTCCTCCTGCCATGTCTGTGCGGTGTGTTGAAAAGCGCACGCTGTGCCCGTCAGCCACCGCTTTAGGCTATCAGAACTTCCGGCGACGCTTCTGTGACCCGACCCACATGTTGTGAAATCGATACCTGAACAGCTTCACCATGATAGATGCGGCGGCTCCGCTGTTTTCACGTCGACCTGGCGCCGGTCTCCGCTAGAACACTCCAGACGTCGCGCATTACCGCGGACTGCGCGCCTGGCATTGCCGCATTTGTCTTCGCCGCGCTATGCACCCGTCCCTCGGGCTGGCTAACGGGCATCCGGTTGCGAGACCGTGCCCGCCCTGACGGATGCAAACAGCTGCGTTCGCCTGACGACGGCACCGTTCCGTTGCCGACCAGGTGTTTTTCCCAGTATTGCTGTGACAGGATTCTGCCGTTACCCGCTTCAGGATCAGAAGGAAAGAGTCGAGGGTGCGAGCGATAACGTTTGCGCACGAACGGTAGCGACCGCTTTTCGCCAGCACGAACAGCATCCGGGCAACCTCAATCGCCGTTCCCGACGATCCACCGGACGGATCGTGGGGGCGCTGTGCATCGGGACGTCTCCTATGTGCACCCCGCGTACGATTCGACGGGCGGACGGTCCACGCCAACCGCACGCCGAAGCGTCGGAGCCGGCATACATTCATCGCTTCAGAAGTCCGAAGGAGGGGAATGTGAACACCATGAAGACCGAGATTGGACAACTGGCAAAGGCCGTCAGCGCCCTGACCTCATACCCCCGACTTGTCCGTCGCGATTACTGGATCGCGCAGATCGAAAACCTGCTGGAGCAGCGCGAGATATCGGCGTCGGACAGACAGCGATTGGATACGCTCCTCGATCTGCTACGGAACACACCGGCGGAGCGCTTTGCCACAGCAACCGATGACGAGTCCATTGGCAGTCTGGAAGCCGTGTGCTGACAGGCAGGAATGGTTCTGGCCACGCAAGCGGTCGCTGTGATCCGCCCGTTGATTGCCCGCAGGCACAACGAGCGCTGGCGAGCGCTTTCAGCGGCATCGCATTTTGAGAGAGAAATCGAATGCCTTCCACCATCACGCTCGGATTGGCCAGATGGCCGTCGAGGTTCAGACTTCCAGCGGTCGTTCTTTTATGTAGCACGGGACTCCTTCTTCTCGGAGTGTCAATCTTTGGAAGAGATAGTTTTGTCCTGGGTAGAGTGCCAACGGCTGTACTCGCAGATGCGGATCGACAGGTTGCGCAATACGGTCCCGCTCTGGTGGGAAGCACGTGCGCAATCGATGGCACCGTGTCGAGAGACTCCCGCGGTACCTTTCTCATGTGCTGGAAGCACATCCGGGCGAAGCCGTGACAGAACGCTCGCTCTGCGTGTCAGTTTTTTCGCGTTCCGGGAGAAGCGATCCACGGTCGACGATTGTGAACGTCGTCGTCTGAAACGTTGGGCGCTGGTATGTCAGTCCGCTGGCAGCAGCGCCCCTCCGGATCTGGGCGCCCGGTGGCGGCGACGCAGTAATCCACCGCCGCTATTCGACCGGAGTGCGTGGCACGCCTTCAGATCAGAGAGCCGGTTGGGCCTGCCCTCCATCTCACACCATTACGGCGTGCGCGGAAAATTGAATGCGTCAAACAGGTCATCAATTGCGGGTGCATTGACGGGCACATAGGGATGCGTCTGCAACTGGATCGGATTGGGCAGATTGTCGCGGCTTCTCTGCGTGACCGGCTTCAGATGCCAGTTGCGTTCGATGAACTTCACGATCGACACGTGATCTGCGTACTGGTGCGCGACGCGGCCACCACGCGAGTATGGCGGCGGCTTGCCGTTCGAACCGACGCCCACCGACGTCTCGACCCATGCGAACAGATCCATCTGGCAACCGCTCGGATTATCGAGCGTGGCTTGATCGATATCGCAATCGGCCTGTTGCAAGTTCTGGTAGAGGCGGTGCACCGGGCTGTTGATGCACTGGCCATAGTCGGGACCGACGCGCGAGATCTGATACGGTCCATTCGGCAGGTTGTACGTGTTCGAGCCGAAGCGCGTATCGACGCTATGCTGCAGCAAGCCGCTCGCGCCAGTGGTCAGGTGCACGACATCCCACGGCTCCATCGTTGAGCCCTCGGCGGCCTGCGCCGCGGCGAGCGTGGCAAACGGCGGTGGACTGGTATCGCTCGGCGCTTGCCGTACTACCGGTATTCGGTGCTGGCAGGACGGTATATGGTTGCTTGCCGCCCGGCGCTATCTCGAAGCGCTTCGGGTCCGTAGCACCGGACGTGTATTGCTGCGCGGCCAGTGCGAAGTTCGGGCCCGGGAGGCCATCGGCCGTGATGATGCTCTTCAACCTTCGACAGCAGGTTCGAAATCGTCTGCCCCCGGCGCGGGTGTAAGCGCCGAATACGTGCTCGAACGTGCGTTCTCGCTGACGACCACGATTACATGCTTGATCGGCGACGCAGGGTTCACTGCCACAGCCCGCTGCTGGCCTGCTGGCTGTGCGCAAGATCTGGCCAGACGGCTGCGGCTGGCGCAACGGAAAGAGTGCCTCAAAGCAGGCCGCCTTTAAATGCGGTTGTACCAATTACATTGACGATTTTTTTCACGAATGCCTCCATGACGTTGCCCGGATGAGCACGCGGTAATGCGGCGTGTGGAAATGACGGGCAGCCTTGCGTGAAAACACTGCCTCTCTCTTGCAAAGCGTTACGAGACGGGAGGAAATTATGGGGCGGCAATAACTGTAAAAAGCAAAAAAATCGATCTCGTGTGGATTCGCTGACGGATTACCTTCTACGACTCATATCGCATAATTCACTTGCCGTGATGGACCGGGGACAGTGCTGAGTATCTTGCCGACGCTGGGGAGCGATGTCTTCCTCGTCTTTGCCATTGCCGCCTTCAAGCGTATGGGAGGTGGGGAACTCTACCGCAGCCTGATTGCAGCAACCTGTTACGTGCGCTACGTCATCGACGTCTGGACCGCAGGCGCACCTAGTCCAACCTGACAGGACCTCTCGACGACCGCGAGCCCCACTGCGTCGAATGGCCGAGCCTCGGCAACCAGGCGAAAGCGACGACGCGTCGACAAAGGTCGGGGCCGCCTGACCCGTCAAGAAGCCGGCGCACACCATGATGAAGCCGGACCACGACACCGGACGCCCCGCCAGGTGCGGCAGTCTGTCCACAGCGCCGGCCTGTCCGCAAGGCTGATGGATGCCATGTCCGAGGCTATACACTGCATGGCCCAGCAGCGACGAAGCGGTGCCGGGCAGCAACACCTGATTCGCACCCGGCACCGGAGCGAATGCGGCATCGGGCGGCACGACGTTTTTTGCACAAAGGGACGCAACCGGTAACACTGCGGCAACGTTTTAATCCGCGGCATAGCAGACCCGTCGCACTGGTTAGTGCTGCCAACAAAGGAATTGTTCCACAGATCGCCAAGGCCCATCGGCAAATGGACACCCGCTCGTCGGCCGTTGCGGCCCCACAAGCCGCGAGTAGGCGATCCATCCAGCTTTAAACGCCTTCACACACCGATCAGGTGCCACGCGCTGCGTGCGAGTGTGTCCAACAGGGGGCGATGAGCGCCCTCCCCTCCATATCTTCCCGACCAGCTACATTCCATGTATCAGGCCGTGCGCCAACACGCGCAGCTCCTGGAACTGTGTCGCCAACTCGAAACTAAGCACGAACGCGGCGCCATAAAACACGCCGGGATAGTGCTGCGCGAACGCCAGTATCGGTGCGGCGATGCGCGTGCGTATCGCCCTGGCGTTCATCACGGTTGCGATGCCGATGCCGAGCGCCGCACCCCGGCCAGCACGTCGGTCGGGTAGTGCAAGCCGAGATAGATGCGCGGCAGGCCGATCAGCACCATGGCGTGCAAGAGCGCGTAGATTCCCGCGGGCCGCGAAGCGAGGAAAATGCCCATGGCGATCGAGCACCAGAGCATGGCGTGATCGCTCGGAAACGCACTCCATGTTCGCAGCACCGGCTCGTCCACGTTGGCCTCCGGAAAGAACGGACGCAACGCCGGTTCATACATCGGCCGCAGGCGAAACGGCAGGTAGTGCGCAAGCAGGCGGCCGGCCGCCAGCGCGATGAGGCCGCTCGCGACGGCGATCACGACGAGTTCGCGATGGTGTCGCCGGGCGGCCTCGCCGTCAGGTCCTTCCGCACGTTCGGGCCTGAACCAGACCCACCACAGCAGTGCAACCAGCACCACGCCCTTGGGCAAGTATGCGTTCACGACCGCTTCAGCTACGGGGGTGAAGCCTTGAGAGTGAACGGCTACTTTACTTAGGGAAGCGATGAGCCACGTATCGATGACGTTCATTTGTCTTTGCTCCCCTATGTGCGGCGATCGACACAACTTCATCGTTGGCCGCAGCCATTGTCACGACACGGCATCGCGGGCATCGCTAGTGCCCGGCTACGCGGCGAAGTGCTCGAGGGCCGGTAACGACAATCATCGTATTGACCCGAACACGCGGTATGTGCGCTGGCGCGTAGTGTTCCAGCGAATTGCCGGATCCCCCCGCTCAGGCCTCTTCCAGAAGCATTCCCGCCAAACGCCGTTCACGGTTGCCAGCAACCGCTGTTATGGCTACCGTCACCGCCACCAGCACCGTCGTTTCCCGCCTCCGGATTCACTCGTTAATTGGCATTCAAATACCGGGTTGTCTCACTGGCGCAGCCATTGTCCGCCGACGGCCAGGCTCACCGGCTGCTGGCCACAATGGCCGACGAACAGCAGGCGAAGCGACATGGGTAGATGGCCCCCGCCCGCCCTCTTGCCAGCAGCCTTGCATACCCGTCGAATCGCCCTCGCATGTTGTTGGACGATCGTTACGTCACCCGATACGGCGAAAAAGTAACCTCCGATCGCTATTTGTCAGAAGGGTAAACCTATTTTGCACCTGCCCTAATGTCCCGCCGGTTTGTGCCGATACCCAGGTATGAGTTACTTGATGAGAGATCGGGGGGCGAAGCATAAATTACCGATCGCTTTTCCCTTGCCAATGCGCCCGCTCACGGCCAAGGCGGGCCAGGTGACGGTCGCTCCGCTAACCGAAATTCTTAAGACAGGCAGTTCGATAAGAAACGCGGCGCCTCGGTAACACGTGGAGTCGCTGACAGATCGATCCGTACCGCAGGCACTTTATTCAGGATACCGAACCATACGGCAGATTCACTTTCCGTCACCTGTGTCACGCGTGTGATTCGGGCGATTACCTACTGACTTTTGCCGGGTCCTCCGGCTGTGGATTATTTCTGTGATCAATCGACGACAATTTCTCGGCTGCCTGACGGCGGCGGCAAGCAGCTATGTTCTGGTGGCGTGCGGGGGTGGTGGAGACGGCAGCGATACCCCTACGCCTGGTGGCAAGAAAAGTTCAGTGACCAGGGCGAGCGCGTCGCCCTCGGCCAACAGCACGACGGTCCCGCCTGCGGCGTCCATTGTCGACAGTGCCGGCAATGTGTGGACGCTCTCGAGCGGGTATATCTACAGGAATGGGACAAAGGACCCGTACTCGTACAACGTCACCATGCTGCTGTGGTTCAGCGGCAGCGTCTACCAGGAAAACACGAGCGGCAATTTCTATCAGTGGACAGGGTCGACATGGGTACAGTGTCTCGATCCGCGCCTTGGGGGCACTTCCGCAGACGGCACGGCGATTCCGCCTGCCTCCTACATCATCGACAAATCCAGCAACATCTGGACGGTTTCGAATGGCTATATCTACAAGAACAGCGTCAAGGATCCCTATTCCTACAACGTGAGCCTGCTGCTGTGGTATGGCGGCATGATCTATCAATCGGGAACGGGCGGGCAGTTCTATGTCCTGAGCTGCGCCGGCACCTGGTTACCGTGTGCGGACCCGCGTATCGCCGCGGCGGCGACACCGGGTGCGTTCTACGGCATCAACGGGCACTACGACTATCCGTTTACGCCCGCTCAGGTCGTCGGCGCACTGCGTACGCTGGGGTGCACGACGTATCGCCTCGGTTGCATTAACACGCCGGCCCAGCTGAACCCGGTGGTGGCCATGGCAAGCGCTTTCCAGTCCGCTGGACTGACGCTTTTCACCCTTGTCAATTATGGGCTCCACGACGCGAACGGCGTGCTGTACACGAGCGAAGCGGCGGGCTACCAGGCTGCATTTGCAGGGGCGGCGGCAATTGCCAGGGCCCTGGCGCCGTATGGCGTCACGATGTACGAATGTGGCAATGAACTCACGCGCGATCCGGCGATCATCATGAACTCGGCAACGGCTGGAACAGGGCGCGCCGACTTCAACAACACAAACTGGCCGATCATGCGCGGCGTCATGCGCGGCATGATCGATGGCATCAAGTCCGTGCAGCCGAACGCCAGGTGCGGCATCAACTTCTGCGTGGCAGATGTTGCTGCTTCCGACATGCTGTGGGATGGCCTGCAGCCGGATGGAACGGGCGGCTACCCTCAGGTGCGCTGGGACATCACGACGTGGCACAACTATCAGGCGTACGGCGATATCTTCAACGTGGGCACAGATGGCGCCGCCCCAGGCTTCAACCTGCCGGTCTATTGCAAGGCGCGCTATGGCGTGCCGTTCATGATTACCGAATGGAACGCCAGCCCCGAAGATACCGAAACATTCCGCGCGAGCTACGTCACCCAGCAACTCGGCGAATTCTATGCGGCGCGCAAGACGGATGCGATCCAGTCGGTGATGTACTACGAGCTGGATAGCGGTGACAATACGTACGGCATCCTGACGAACAACCTGGTACCGATCCAGCCGACCTGCGGCGCGTTCCAGAGCTTCGTCACGGCGCATCCCGACACCTGAGCCGAATTGCGGGCACAACTGTATGCGCTTTAAGCGCGGACCATCTCGGGCCAACGCGCTACGACCGCTCGATTTGCCGACCCGGGTAATGTGGGGTGCCCACGACCCTATATTTCCGTGGATTATGCCGAGCGACAGCGCGAGGTCTTTCCCAGTGCCGAGGTGTTGATCCTGCGGGAGAGTGGGCACTGGCCTTTCATCGACGATCCGGACGCTGTTGCCCTCACTATCGTGCCGTTCTTGCGCATGGCAGTTAGCTGTGGACTAAAAACGGTCAGTGCTGAACCAGCATCGCATCGGACGCTGGCGAAAGTGACGAGCACGGTGGCGGCTATCTATCAGACTTCGGCCGTTGGTTACGAGGCGTTGATCGTCGCCTCCTAACCTTGAACAGAGCTTCAGATTTACCCAAGCGGTCGTTCGACGCTTGAGGTCCGCGTTTGACCGCGTTATTTGCCACCGCCTCGTCCGTTTCATTGAGCATCGTCATTTGCATTCTGCTGCCCGCCTCCGCCCGAGCGGACCGCGATCCCTCCGAAGGTGACTGGACCGGGGGTGGAGTCCTCGATGACCTGAGACGGCGCCACATTGCCCCTTGCTCCCGGCGCGAACGCGAGAATGCGCAGGTTCGGCTCGGCGACGAAGAGCCGCCCGTCCGAGGAGATGGCGATCTTGTTTCCCGGCAAGCCGGGGCCAGTGATTCCTGTGGCTGGACCGCTGATTGTCCGTACCGGCGCCACGTCGCCGTTCGCCTTGGCGGCAAAAACGCTCACCTGGATCTGCGTCAGATCCGTGCTCGTGTTGTAGACGAACAATTCGTCCGTACGAGGATCGACAGCGATCGACATGTCGTTCCGTGAGAAAAACACTCCCCTCCCCGAAAGCAGCCCGGTTTGGGGACCCGTGATGCTGCGCAGAAGCGGCGGGGCGGTGATGCTCCGGCTCGTGCCAAACGTGTCGATGATCGCCGTCCCCTGTATGTCATAACCCGCAACCAGCAGATTATCGTCGCTGTCAATCGCGACGCTCTCATACTGGCTGATAGTCGGATCGGTAATGTGAATCGGATTGCTGACAGGCCCAGAGGTGTTCGCGAGCGCGACCAGCACCCCCGCCGTCGAGGGACGAACGCTCATGACGAAGTCGTTAAGGTGGGAATCCACCGCGATGCTGACCAGATCATTCGTATCAAACATGAACGAGCGACTGGGCGCCTCATTGCCCTCGGCCTTGCGCGAAAAGATGTCGATGGTGCCGTTAGTAAGAAACTGCGTGACGTGAAAGGACTTCTTTCTGTCGATCACCGTCGCGCCAGCGGTCATGAGGGTGGTGTGCGGCCCCTGCAACACCTGGCAGGGCTCGGTCGCTCCGTTGGCGCGCAAGGAGTAACCACGAATCTGATCACCGAGCACGAGGAAGACAGCGTCGTTGGGGCAGGCGGCGTGCGCCAGTTGAACCCCGAACAGCGTACTGACGACGGCGACACATAGCGCGAGTTTCATGACACGCCTCCTTGGTCATTGTGCGATGCGCCGATTAAGCATAGATCGCCGAACGGAGTTCCGCGAGGTGGAACCTGTATTCTGGCGGGCGCCGCGAGGGGAACACCCATCGCAATCGAACGGTAGTTCGACATGCTGACGTGTTATGGCCCGATGTCGTATATGGATGACCGTTTTTTAAACGCATGTTGGCCGAACCCGGAAGATCGTCGCCTGCCGACGATTCGCCCGCACTTTTGCCGTGCCGAACTTGTCGCTGTCGCGAGTACTGGAACCGCGAGGCCGATCACCGCAATCTGCATGGTGCCCAACAACAAAAATCTCAACCAGGTAACCCAGATCTGGGCGTGACGGAAGTCGCCCCGAAGTACAACGCGTCGCAGCAGATTCCCAATGTTCCCTTTACGTCGACGAGGCGGAGCAACGGATACGTGGAAAATGGCGCTTGCCGCGCAACGGCCCGTCGTGCTCGAAGTGAAGTCCGATCCGGTAGTGCCCCCGTTACCCCTCAAATGACGACACTGGCGCAGGCTCGAACGATTTCGCGGGACGTTGATTGAAGCCGATCCGAAAGTAGCAAGCACGAATGCCAATACGACGTGTCAGGTGTTGGGCTCGGTCATCCCGGGCGGGAATGAATAACGGCACCGGTTACGCCCGTGATGCACTTGCGTTCGCGGGGATTGTGCCCAGTCGTCGTTCGTCGACGTGTTCGCCATCCCTACGCCTCGCGACGCTGATGAAGCGCGAACCTATTGTTCAAGCGGTCGGGCTGTCATGGCAGGCACTATGGCAATTTTTCTGTGCCAGCAACTTCGCACTGGTGCCAGGATTGGGGGTTCGCAATTCTTGTCAAGCGCTTCCGAAATATCGACCATTCAAAACGCGCGGCACGATCGTACCGTTCGTTGCTGTATGCGTTACGTCGCGGGTTATAGGGTAACAACGCCCCCATTGTCCATCTGTGCGCGATGACCCGGAGCCAACGCTGACACACGTTATGGCGACCTCATCCAGCGGCCGCCCCATCCCGATATGCTCGCGCGTGAGACCGGATCTGCCGTGTCCAGAAGAGCCCGCCACCTTCTATGAGCAAGCAGAATGCGCGCATTCATGCGCAGAACCTCGCCAACTTCGGCGTGCTGCCGCTCGTGTTTGTGAAGCCGGAGGATTACGAACGTATCGAAGCAGGTCAAACGGTACGGCTCGATGAAGTCAGGCATCGGCTCGCTGAAGGCAGGGAACTGCACGCCGAAGTCGACGGCGGAAAGCTGGTTTTCGCGGTTCGCCACTGCCTGTCGCCGCGTCAGGTCGAGCAGGTGCTCAAAGGCGGTCTCATCAACTGGATGAGGGATGCGCTCGCACAGCGAACGTGAGTATCGAGGCAACGCCGACAAGCAAGAGACGGTCATGAGACACGAGATTCAGCGGGCACATCACTATCCCGAGGTCGGGGTGCCACTGTTCTGGCCGTTCGGCCTTGCACTGGAGCTTGAAGAAACGGCCCCGCATACCGTAGAGAAGGCGGTTCGGTTCATGCGCGAGATCGAGAAGACCCAGGTGAGCCGTGCCGCGCCGCAGTGGGCAACAAGAAACCGGATCGCCCTCGATCTGCCCACGATGGCGCTGCGCGAATTCTCGCAGGGCAGTTGCGTACCCGTCCTGGTGCTATGTCCATATGCCGGCCATTCATCGACGATTGCCGATTTTCTCCCGGGCCAGAGTCTGATCGAAACGCTGGTGAATGCAGGCTGTTCCAGCGTGCTCGCGACAGACTGGCGAAGCGCGACGCCGCAGATGCGCTTCTATAACATCGGCAACTATCTCGCGGAAATCGATCTGTGCGTGGATGAGCTCGGCGACCGGGTCAACCTTGTGGGCCTCTGTCAGGTGGCTGGTGCGCGGCGATGTACGCCGCGCGTTTTTCCGGGCAAGGTGGCGCGGCTCGTGATCGCCGGTGCGCCGATCGATACCGATGCCGGCGACGGGGTAATCACGCAGGCGGCACACGCGCTGTCGTTAAGCTTTTACGAAGATCTCGTTCGGGGGTGGGGATGGCCTTCTGAAAGGCGCGTACATGCTGGAGGGCTTCAAGAACCTGCAACCTGTCACGCAGTATTTTGGCAAATTTGTTGAACTCTACGAACATCTGGACGATCCGAGCTACGTGATGGCTTCGAACAGTTCGAGCGCTGCTACGAATACACGCTTGACTTGCCGGGCACCTGGTACCTGCAGGTGATCGACCAGCTGTTCAAGCAGAACCGCCTGGCCAGAGGCGAGTTTGTGGCCCTGGGCAAAAGGTTGATCTCACGAATATAAAGTGCCCCACGTGTATCTGCTTGCCGGTGCGCACGATCACATTACGCCGAAAGAGCAGGTGTTCGCCGCGAAGTTGCTGCTTGGCACGGAACCCGCAAACGTGCAGGAAGCCGTTGCCAACGGTGGCCATATCGGACTTTTCATGGGGCAGCGGGCACTGCACGAGAACTGGGTTCCGATTGCGCGCTGGCTTGCGCAGGCACGCTGAGCGCGCGGTTTTTCGTATGATCCGCGCGGCGGTCATACGGAGCGCGAAGGGAGGTCGAAATGGCCACACCAGAATGACGGGCAGCACAGGACAGCGTGCAATCAGCAGGCAGCCAGATTGGCTCGACATCACCTCGCCTCATCACGTACCTGCGCGCAGGCTGCTCGCCAAACGACGAAGGCGATGGCACTGGCTTCCTCAATCGCGCCCAGATACGCGTATGCAATCCGGCTCATCGGCAAGCGCGTGAAGGCCTGGCACGTCCGACGTACTACGCCGTCACGTGGGCTCCCTTTCGGTTGCCTGTTTGCTGTCGTCCTCTACGTACTCTGATATTGCTGTCTGGGTGTTCCAAACACCTGGTTCATGTACCCGCAATCGCTGGGAGCCAAACGGGATTGCCTCGCCCCTAGTACTGGACGAGAATGGTCACACGACGGTTCATTGAGCGTGCAACGGGATCATCACCTACGACCAGCGGAAAGTTGTCGGCCCGTCCGACAGCCGCAAGGCGACGTGGTTCAACACCCCTGTCGACAAGAAAACGCACGACAGCTCCCGCCCTCGCCGACGACAGCTCCCAGTTCGATGCGTATCGCACATTCGAAATGGGCACGCTATCCGTGTGCCCTTCGACGAGCACGTTGCTCTCCGTCTGTTTGCGCAGGATCGTCGCTATCTCATCGAGCACATCGGATGACTGTGATAGGAGGCGCGCGTCGCCGGAATTGAAGAGAACACGTGCATCGATGCCGATCTCGACTCCCTGCACGTCGTTCTTGACCGTGATCTGCCGCTTGTCCTTGGTCGTCTCGAGCCGCAGCAGCAGGTCCTTCCTGGCGGCCTCCCGCCCGCCAGCGACCGCGTCGACGCCGCCCGTCGCCACTGCGGCCCTGTCGTGACTGGCGTGCGCCCCCAGAGACTTGATTTCGACTTCTCTGGTTTTGGCAAGCTGCAGCACGTAAAGCGCAAGGAAGAACACCATCAGCGTAGTGATCAGATCCGCATATGAGAGCAGCCAACGATCCGAACCTGCGTCGGAGTCGGCATCCTCGTGCTGGCCGGATGTCTTGGCGGCTTGACGCCGGTAGCCGTATTGGGTGTCCATTGACTGAATACCTTTCTTCGAAGTACGCCCGAATGCAATAGTCGCGTCGTCCGTCCTGTCAGGCGAGCAGCTCCGCAGCCCGCCTGCGGACATCCCCTGCCAGCCGCGTCTCGATCATGTGCGGCGATTCCTTGCGCGAGATCGCCAGCAGGCCATCGAGGTACAGGCGGCGGAAGCGCAGCTCGCTATCAATCTGCGCCCTGATCTTGCCGTGCAGCGGCAGAAAGACGAGATTCGCGGCGGCCAGCCCGTATACCGTCGCCACGAAGGCGACCGCAATGCCCTGCCCTAGTTCGGCCGGTTCGAGTATGTGCCCCGTCACCTGGATGAGACCCAGCACTGCGCCCAGGATGCCGAACGTCGGTGCGTAGCCGCCCGCCTGCTGCCAGATGCGCGCTGCGGCCATGTGGTTGCGCTCGTATGCATCCAGTTCGCGCTGCAAGGCATCCTCAAGCACCGCTGTAGGGACGCCACTGGCAAGAAGCTCCAGGCCTTTCTGCGCGAACGGGTTGAGTCCCCCCGTATCGATCGATTCAAGCGCGAGCATGCCGTTGAGCTTGGCCTGATCGCCCCACTCCAGCAACAGCGCCAGGTTCTGCCGGTCAACCTGTCGTGCCTTGAGGAACGCAAGGCGAATCTGGCCTACGCCGTCGAAGAATCGCGCCCACGTGTTCTGGATCATCACCGCGGCCAGCGTGCCGCCCAGAACGATGACGAGTGCCTGCGGCTGCAGCAGTGCAGCAAAGTGCCCGCCCTCGAGCGAAAAGCCGACAACGATCGCGGTGAGCCCCAGCAGAGCGCCGAATAGTGTGAGAAGGTCCATGAGATCCTCGATGAATTGCGAAGCCGTGCCCGCATCCGGGAAGGGTGCGCTCGTCGCCCCCTGTCTGCCAGTACGCTCAGACGCCCAGACCCGGAGCCGGCCCCGCGACCGAAGCAGACGATCGGATCGTCCGTACGGTCTCCAGGAACCGCTGTTCGATATCGCCGACTTCGACGGGGTCGATCTTGATGTCGCGCCGCATGACCCAGGACACTTCTTTCTTTCGCGCCTCGGTCATCACGCCCAGCAGGCGGTCTGCAATGGACTGATCCGGCATCGCGACGAGCATCTTGGCCAGATCGTAGGTGTCAAAGGCGCTCACCGCGTCGAACAGCGAGCGCTGGTCGACGAATTCGAGATCTTCAAGAGCGGCGACCTCTCCCGGCGCGCGGC
This sequence comes from Paraburkholderia franconis, assembly GCF_009362735.1. GTDB lineage: Bacteria > Pseudomonadota > Gammaproteobacteria > Burkholderiales > Burkholderiaceae > Paraburkholderia > Paraburkholderia franconis. The sequence goes on from NZ_WHNP01000025.1 coordinate 30,771, forward strand.
GCGCGGGCCGGGAAAAATACGTAATCCCTTTTTCTTCCACGTAGTTCAGCACCTTTGTCTTGCGGAAGGCAAAGACGTCTTCGGCAATTTCGGCCCGGGAAAGCTTGTTCAGGATCATTTTCCTCTCGACGCCGATCAGTGCCTCAAGGTCGTTCAGTTCGATCAACTCGAGCTCGCTCGCCACCGACACTTCCAGATCCTGGTCCGCGACGTTGTGCGCACGTTCGGTGATCCGCTTTGGATCGAAGGTGACGAGTTGACGGTCCGATGCGCCTTCGGACGCGTTATGCCTGGTGGCCGCTGAACCCGTGAATTCCGAGCGGCCGGCTTCCATCGAGATCAGGTTGAGTTTTTCCATGCGCCTGAGCATCACCATCACGTGAAGACGCGAGTGCCCTGCGATGGCGCGGCACTTCTTGATCACCTCACGCAAAGGCACCGAGACTTCTTCCGTCTGGCTTCGCCAGCCGCGCTCGGCTTGCGCTTCGGCGCCGGCCATCAGCGAAAGGACATGGGCGTAGGAGATCACGCCCGGCATGAAGTCGGCATGGGTGTAGGTCGCGAGCAGATCGTCCTTCTTTTTCACGCGGCGAATCATCGTGCGCACAATGTGCCTGAGCAGCGGCGAGACACGTTCGAGCTCTTCCTCGATCACGCGTGCATTGACCACTGTCAGCTGACAGAACGTCAACGCTTTTGCCGTGTTCCCTCGCGGCTCGGCCGGAAGCAGCGCAGTCTCCCCGAAGAACTCCCCTTTTCCGAGCGTGGCGACGATAACTTTCTTGTCCTCGCACTGCGTCGAAATCTCGACCTTTCCGTCCGCAATGACGTACATGACGGATTCCCCGCCAAATCCTTCGGAATAGATCACCTCTCCCGGTGCCGCCGTTCGCGACCAGGTTGATTTTTGCTGTTGCAATTTCATACCCCGTTAACGTTTGCCGATGCGCGCCGACACCGCCCATGCAGGGTTTCGACGCCGCCGAATAGTGACTAGTTATCGACAGGCTCGGTCCCATCTTTAGCGTCACGAGCGACGATTTCGAACCTGTGCAGGCGTTACCAAACGTCGCCGAAAGAATGTCCTGGCGCAATCGTTTGCGCGACTCCGACTGTTGCCGCGGCGCGGACAATAGTAGACAGGTGCATTTGCGTGATGGAGGGTGCGTGATGACGGCGCACCGCGATATAGAACTTTACAGATGGTGTGGGCGGGCGGATTCGAGGACAGCGACGCAGTCACGTTGCCAGAACGTCCAGCAACTCCTCAATGCTCATGATGCGGATACTGTCTTCGAGCAAACCCAAAAAGACCTTGTCGTACAGGGTCTCCTGGTCGCGAACCGATAGATCGATGCGCGCGGAAGCTATGGCCAGCGCAGCACTGTGAGCCGACTGGAGGGTCTGTAGGGACGTTCTCTTTTCCATGCCTGTATAACGGCAGGGATGGGAAGAAATGAACCCTGCCCTTCGGTGACCCACAGGATAACGGCGTTCGCAGCGGTCATGCGTATCAGCAGTGAGTCCGAGCACATAATATTTTCGACCCCGATTCATCGTGGATATATTTAGTTTTCCTGTCGTATAAGGCCGTGCGCCACAGACGACGGGCTCGATCAGTGATCTACTGGAGCGCATTGGCGCCAACCGCCATCCAGCCTGGCGCATGGCAATGGCCATTTCCATCGTTAGGCCGACATGTGGAGAGGCGGACTTCGAAAGAGGTAATCCGCATGCGTCGATACCGCACCCTTTATGTTGCGCCTCCCCTCCCCCTTGCATAGGCTCGACCGCTGCTCGGCCTTTATAGGTCACTCGGGTACCGGCTCCCCGGCCATCTCCCTGGATGACGGTGATGGCGATCAACCAGGCCGACGCTACTAAACAGTTCGCCGTCTAGCCCTTCACGTCAATTCCAGTCGCCATCCAACATCATCGGCTTCGACCCGCTGCGCAACCGCATCTCTTCGCCCTCGATTCAGATCGCGGCGTCATAGGCGTGCTGGAACTGGATTCCGACGGCCTGCAAACCGTCTGAACCGCACAGCAACGCACCACCGAATTCCTTGCCCTGATCGGCCCGCGCGAATGCCGCGTTGTAGTGGGCACCGACATCCCAGCGAACCAGGCGATAGGCTCGAACACCGAGGACACCGTCGTCTGGCGCGAAGCCGAAACCGGACGCGAACTGGCCCGATCGGAACTGCTTCCTGTAGTCGATACTGGGACCATGATCCGGCCCGGCTGTGCAGGGCGAAGGTATTCCATGGCGCAGGAAGGGAGAATGGCAGCTATGCGACCTGCCGATTGGAGTGCGCAGCTTGACGGAATCGTCATTCAGCGACCGATCAAACCTTCCTGCTTCATCCAGGCGAGGGTATCGGCAAGCAGCGTACTTAACGGTGTTTCGACATAGTCCAGTTCACGCTTTGCTTTTGAGGAATCAACGCGCAGCGTTGCGCAGACGATCGCCGCACCTTCGGGTGTCACGTCGGGTTCCTTACCCGTGACCCGCGACCATGCATCGGCGGCGCGAGCGAATGTCATCAATGCCCACGCCGGTGTCGCGGCTTGGGGTGTGCGCTTGCCCAATGCGGCACCCACGCGGTGCACGAAATCGACAAAACTCGCATGCTCGCCGCCGAGCAGGTACGCCTGGCCGAACCGCTGTCGCTGCCAGGCACGCACCTGTGCGCCGGCAATTTCCCGCACATCGGCAAATGACCCGCCGCCGGACGGAATGCCGGGAAGCTTCTCGCGGTCTACCAGCATGATAAGGCGTGCCCAGTTGTGACGGTCGCCTGGACCGAGGATGTGCGACGGATTGAACACTATCCACGGCAGGCTGGCGTGGCGCACCGCCTGTTCGCTCAGGTATTTCGTGCGCTCGTAGTTGATCCAGCTTTCGACGTCGCGCTGCGGTATCGACTCGTCGAGCGTCCGGTGTTCGAGATGCGAGTAAGCGGACACAGACGACGTGTGCACAAACGCCTGCACGCCCGACGACTCGGCGGCACGCAGCAGGTTGCCGGTTCCCTCGACGTTGGTGGCTGTTTGCACCGCTGCGTGAGCACGCCACATGCTGGTGCTGGCCGCTGCATGGAATACCGCCTCACACCCGTTAAGCGCCGTTTCCAGAGACGCTACGTCCGCGAGATCGGCGCGGACCGGAATGCCGCCCTGAGCAGCGATGGCGTTGTCCGATTCCGCCCGACGCGACAGCGCGCGCACTTCGCAGCCCGCCGCGCGCAGCTCGCGCAGCAAATGTCCGCCCAGAAATCCGCTTGCGCCGGTCAGGAATACGGTCGCCATCTTCGTCCCGGAGTCTTTACACCGTGCACAAATCGCGAAAAAAGAAGGGAACGGCGTCTGGGCTTCCATTTTGCCGTGGGTCGCGGGATTCAGGGTATTTCGATTCGTAACCGTTGAGTCCAATCAAGATGTGGACACGGGGCGTCGTGATTGAGGAGGCGGCTCGCCGGCAACTGAGTAACACGGCCCGCATGCCGTTCGTGTTCAGGCACGTCGCCGCAATGCCGGACGTGCACGTGGGCAAAGGGTCGACGATCGGCAGCGTGATTCCGACACAAGGCGCGATCATCCCGGCGGCGGTGGGCGTCGACATCGGCTGCGGAATGATGGCAGTTCGCACGACGCTGACGGCCGCCGACCTGCCCGATTCGCTTTCCGGCGTGCGCGGCGCGATCGAGCGTGCCGTGCCGCACGGCGGTGCGCCGGGGCGACGCGACCCGGGCGCATGGTCGCGTCCGCCACCCGCCGTCGACGACGCCTGGAGGCTGCTGGCGCCCGGTTTTCAGCGCATCGTCGACAAGTACCCTTCCCTCGCGCGCACGAACAACCACGCGCACGTGGGCACGCTCGGCACCGGCAATCACTTCATCGAGGTATGTCTCGACGAAGATGACGGCGTCTGGTTCATGCTGCACAGCCGATCGCGCGGCGTGGGCAACGCGATCGGGACCCTCTTCATCGAACTCGCCCAGGCCGACCTGCGCCAACACCTTGCGAATCTGCCGGACAAGGATCTCGCGTACCTCAAGGAAGGCAGCCGACACTTCGATGACTACGTGGAGGCAGTCGGCTGGGCACAGAACTACGCGCGCAGCAACCGTGAGGTCATGATGAATGCCGTGATCGACGCGGTGCGCTCGATTATCGGGAAACCCTTCACCATCGACGAGCACGCGGTGAACTGCCACCACAATTACGTACAGAGGGAACGGCACTTCGGCGCCGACATGTTCGTCACGCGTAAAGGCGCGCTGTCGGCGCGAGTGGGCGAGTTCGGCATCATTCCCGGTTCGATGGGCGCGAAGAGCTTCATCGTTCGCGGCCTCGGCAATGAAGAGAGCTTCTGCTCATGCAGTCACGGCGCCGGGCGCGCGATGAGCCGGAAGGAGGCCAAACGGCACTTCACGGTCCAGGATCAGATCAGCGCAACGGCGCATGTCGAATGTCGCAAGGATGCAGGGGTCATTGATGAAATTCCTATGGCCTATAAGGACATCGACGCGGTGATGGCCCAGCGGAGCCTGGTCGAGGCGGTACATACGCTGCGGCAGGTGGTTTGTGTGAAAGGTTAGGCCCTGATTGCTTTACGACCACCGCACAGGCGGCGATACCGGGTTTAATCCAGGCCCGACATGAGTAAGGAGGTCCCGTGATTGGCCGGGGCAACCCCGGCGCATTGTCGAAGGTAGTACAACCTGGACACAATACCAAACGCAACTTGCCCACAATGGCAACTGCCGTCGACTTTCATGCCACTCCTCGCGTGGGGCTAAGTCCAGGCGCCAACGGCCACACGCCGTTTTCGGCTACGACCGTGTTCCAACTTTGACGTCTTCATAAATCGACGCGAGGCGCTGGCTTGGAAAAATCATCACATACGGGGCCTCACACAGTGACGGGTCAATATCGGCTGGCAGGGCACCGCATATCGCATCCAGAGGACTTGCAATCGTGATGGTCCTGCCATCACGATTGCGTGTACAGGGCTACAGATGCTTCTTGATAGCTTCGGATAGAGACGGACGCCGTGAGTATTCTTTATAGAGTCCAGATTGCCGTGATGGTTTGCGGGGTTGCCGCCGGATGCGTGTCGCAGCCCATCGGGCCAGCGGTAGCCGTGAAGCCGGGGCGCGACAAGCCATTCACCGTCTTTCTGCAGGACGATTCGCAGTGCAAACAGTATGCGAGGGACCAGCTGGCGCGCGGCGGTGACGCGCGCGCTGCTAGCGATGCCCACGTGTCGCGGGCACAACTGAACATGCAGCAAAGATACGATCTCGCGTACCTGGAATGCATGCACGCCAAGGGAAATGTGGTGTCGGAGGGTGCAGCGCCAAGTACGCAGCCTGAATAAGCGACCTCGCACAGGACAACTACATGCAGCTACCGGGCGCCGGCGCGGGCGGCTTAGTTGGGCCCGAATCCAGTCAAACGTGCGTTGAGTTCGCGCGATCGCCCGTAATCGAAGCAGATTGGGCCATCCGACAAAACTATTATTTCTTTTGTGCGGACCTTGCTTTGCGCGCCTGCGTTCCCGCGTCCGTGAACAGATCGACCACCACACCGCGCAGCCAGCGATTCGCTTCGTCCTGGTGGGCTCGCGCGTGCCAGAGCAGATGGATCGGCGCAGCGGGCAGCGTCAATGGCAACGGGCGCAGGATAAGCGAGAACGGGATGGCCAGTTGCAGGGCAAGTCGCTCCGGCACCGTAGCGATCAGATCAGTGCGTTGCAGGATGAAGCCCACGCTCATGAAGTGCGGCACCGTCAGTCGCACCTGACGCCGTACACCGCGCCGTTTCAGCCATTCGTCCACCTGACCGTGGCCGGTGCCGGACGACACGACTACCAGGTGCTCGGCCTCGCGCCAGGCAGCGAGCGTGAGCGGCGCATCCTCGAGCGGATGGCCGTGCCTGAACAGACAGACATAGCGCTGATCGAACAGGCGGCGCTGATAGAAGCCACCTTTGAGTTGCGGCAGCAAGCCGATTGCCAGATCCACGCGGCCGTCGGCCATCTCGTCGCTCAGATTGACGCTCGAGTTGCGGACTGTATTGAGTGCGACACCCGGCGCTTCTCGCGACAGTCGCTCAAGCAGCGCAGGCAGGAACACGACTTCGCCGATATCGGTCATGCCGATCGTCATCGTACGCATGGCGCGTAGCGGATCGAAGCCAGACACGGGATTGAGCGCTGCATGCAGGGTGGCAAGTGCCTCCGAGACCGGTTCCGCCAGACGCAGCGCAAACGGTGTGGGAACCACACCCCCTGGCCCGCGCACGAACAGCGGATCGCCAATCCGGCGGCGGAGCTTGGCGAGCGCATTGCTGACGCCGGGCTGGCTCATGTTCATCTGTTCGGCGACAGTCGCCACACGCCGTTCCTGCATCAGCCGCTGGAAGAGCACCAACAGATTGAGGTCGATGTCACTCAGTTCCATGTCTCTGTCATAAACCGGTTCATTCAATCCAGTGATGAATCACATTCATTCCATCTTATTGAGGGATGAAGATCTAGTGCTGAAAATACTGACATGGCTCACGCATTCGACCCGCCGTCGGTGGGCGCCAGAGCAACGCGAACTGGATATCGGAGACACATTCATGCGACAGATGGACCTGAAGATTGCTATCGTCGGCGCCGGCATCGGCGGCCTTACGCTTGCGCTCGCGCTGCGCGAGCATGGAATCGATGCGCAGCTCTACGAGCAGACCGACGAGTTGCGCGAGGTGGGAGCGGCCGTCGCGCTCTCGGCCAACGCGACGCGCTTTTACGAGCGCATGGGACTACGTCCGGCCTTCGAAAAGGTCTGCGCGGAGGTACCGGGCCTTATCTATCGCGACGGGCGCAGCGGCGCGGTCATCGGCCATCATCGCGGCGCACCCAGCTATCGCGAGCAGTTCGGCGGCTCATACTGGGGCATTCATCGTGCCGATCTGCAGGCGGTGCTGTCCAAGGCTGTCGGCCTCGAGCGCATCAAGCTCAGCCATCGGCTCGTCGGTCTCGCGCAGCATCCCGATCGCGTGAGCTTGACCTTCGAAAACGGTCAGCGGATCGACGCCGACCTTGTGATCGGCGCCGACGGGGCGCGCTCGATCACGCGGCACTGGATGCTTGGCTATGACGACGCCTTGTATTCGGGTTGCTCGGGCTTTCGCGGCGTGGTGCCGGCGGAGCACATGGATCTGCTGCCCGATCCCGAGACCATCCAGTTCTGGGTCGGACCTGGCGGCCATCTGCTGCATTATCCGATCGGCGATAAAGGCGATCAGAATTTCCTGCTGGTCGAGCGTCATCCATCGCCGTGGCCGTCACGCGACTGGGTCCTGCCAGCCAGCGAGGGCGAGCAACTGCGCCTGTTCAAGGACTGGCATCCGGCCGTCGTGCAGATGATCACGGCCGTGCCGATCAGTCAGCGCTGGGGCCTGTTCCATCGTCCGCCGCTTGGCCGCTGGAGCAAGGGCCGCGTGACTCTAATCGGTGATGCCGCGCATGCACTTGTGCCACATCACGGCCAGGGCGCCAATCAGTCGATCGAGGATGCCGTGGTGCTGGCCGCGCAATTGGGCGGTGCAGGTCCTGGCAATTGGCGGAAGGCTCAAGAAGCCTACGAACGCCTTCGCAGGGGCCGCACGCGCAAGGTGCAGTACGCGTCGATCGCCACTGCGGACGTACTGCATCTGCCCGACGGGCCGGCCGCGCTGGCGCGCAACGCCCGCCTCGGTGCACGCGACAGCCTGCTGCATCACCTGGACTGGATTCACGGATTCGACGCCCTCACGGCAGAGCCAAACGAACGTCAGGGCGGCACCTGGCTTTGAGCCAGTCGCCCTCTAGCGATTTCTCCGCGTGTCAACGTCGCTGCGGCCTTGGGCGCATGACGCGCCCTTCTCGTTGACGCAAAGCTCCACGGGCCCAGTTCGACCCATCTCGGACCTTCAGACCTTGTCGATGAGCGTCAGCATACTGATTCAAAGCGGACATACCCTCTGGACTTACATCGAATCCGGAGAGCATTAGCGGCACGCGACGAGTGGACGCAAAGAGAACGTCAGAAGGTCAATGCATCTCTGCACGGGTATCCGGTGCCTTCCCGGAAAGAAGCATCACGATTGTCACCAGACTGAACGCGACACCTGCATAGAACGTAGCGGCGGCCCCTACCTTGTCCCATAGTTCGCCTGCAATGACGCTCGACAGCAACGTAACCGCACCACTAAGCAGATTGAAAAAGCCGAACGCTGTGCCGCGCAGTTGCGCCGGTGCAGTATGAGACACCATTGTCGCAAGCAGTCCCTGCGTCATGCCCATGTGCAAACCCCACAACGCGACGCCCAGCAGCACGACGCTCCAGTGTGTTCCGTGCGCGAGCACTACGTCTGACGCAATCAGCACGACGAGGCCGGCGATCAGCAGTTTGACATGGTTCATTGTGTCAGCGAGCTTGCCGAATGGATAGGCCGACAGCGAATACACAATATTCATCGCGACCATGACGAGCGGAACCAGCGCAACGGGCACCCCGCTGTTCATCGCCCGGAGCACCAGAAATGCCTCGCTAAAGCGGGCCAACGCAAACACAGCCCCTATAGCGACCACCCACCAGTAGCTTGAGCCGAGATTCCTGAGATTCTCCAGACTGACCGGATTCATCCTCCTAGCGCCCGGTTCGCGTGCCGGTTCCTGAATGCCAAAAGCCAACAGCGCGACGGCGAGCAAACCGGGTATGACAGCGAGCCAGAAAGCAAGCCGGAAGTTGTCCGCCCACAATGACATGCTGACCACAGCGAATAGCGGCCCGAGAAACGCGCCAACCGTATCGAGCGACTGCCGCAAACCGAATGCCGCTCCTCTCAGGTGAACGGGCGTAACGTCGGCGACCAGCGCATCGCGCGGTGCTCCCCGGATTCCCTTGCCAATCCTGTCCATGACACGCGCGGTCACCACTACGCCGATGGTCGGCGCGATAGCGAACAGTGGCTTGCTTAGCGCCCCCAGGGCGTACCCAGCTACCGCGAGCCTTTTCCGGTTTCCAAGGTAGTCGCTGAGTGCGCCAGAGAACACCTTGACAATCGGCGCCGTCGCTTCCGCAATGCCCTCGATGAGACCGATGGTTGCGGCACTTGCACCGAGGCCGACCATCATGAACATGGGCAGCAGACTGTGGATGATCTCCGATGAGATATCCATGAAGAGGCTGACACAACCTGGCACCCAGACGCTTTTGGGGATGCTTTCAAGAACACTGATTCGAGATCTGACTTGCATGTATCAGTTCCGTTTGCAACAAGGGACAAGCGACAGGTCGGCGCGTGGCACGCGCGTGTTTGCGATGCTATCCAGCCAGGGGGCCCTATGACAGAAAAAGCCGAAATATCGTCGGGCTGGGCCTATCATTGTCACCTGCGTTTGCGACATCCAGCCTTCGTCAGCGTCGACGACGGTCGGTTGAGACGCACCTCTTTTTGCTTGCGCGAGGTGGACGCACCCGTCACGAGCGCACCGCCGCTCCACTACCGTTCAACGCACAACCATCACGGGGCAGTGTGCATATGCGATGACCAGCCGGGAAACCGAACCCAGCAGCCAGCGATGGAAAACGCCACGTCCGCGATGACCGGTGACGATCAGGTCGGCCTTCAGCTCTTCCGCGCCAAGCACGATCTGTTCTGCCGGATGCCCGACGCGCACGTTGAAATGCGCTTTGACGCCCGCTGTACCGACACGTTCACGCAGAGTGGAGAAGTGCTTTTCGAAGAAGGCCTCAGCCTGCTCCAGCAGCGCTTCGGTTTCAATGTCTTCGGCGATTTCCGGCGGTCGCTCGACCGATAGCACATGCAACTCTGCGTCATATTTTCGAGCCAGGTCGAGAGCATAGTCGAAAGCCTTGTCGGCCGCGTTCGAACCGTCGTAAGCGATCAGGATCGTGTGGAACATGGTGCTTTCCTCTCAGTCCGTTTCATCGGTCGCCACTTCGGGACTAACGCGCTTTCCGTGCCGCGTCGGCGTCTCGCGCGGCACCAGATGCCACGGAAGGAAGAATGCGTTGGCGATGAGCGTCGGCACGACGGCGCTCCCGATGACAGTGGCAACGAGATACGAGTACTGCGCCTGCGTGATGATGCCGTGCGACAGCCCGAACAGTGCAGAGATGCTGCCGAAGGTCAGGCCCGTTGACATCAGCAGCGTCGTGTACATCGACTCGGGGTGCGGGGACCTGTAGAACTTCGTGACAGGGAAGACGCCGCAAAACTTTGTCGCCATCTTGGCAACCAGCAGAATAACGAAAGGCAACGGCACCGCGACGAGGTCCGGCACGGACACGAATGAACCGGCGCGAATGAAGTAAAACGGCGTGAGCAGCCCGAAAGTGAGTGTGCGCAAGCGCCGGATCAGCACGTGGTCCTTGCCGACCGTTCCGGCCAATACCATCCCCACCACATACGCCGGCAACACCGCTTCACTGCCGGCCCACGTGGCGAGCGCACCCAGACCGAACAGCACCAGCAGCAGGTATTTAGCCTCCAGTTCGGACGGGCGGTTGCCATAGCGCGCGAAGAAGCGCGGCGTGAGCCAGGGGAGGACTGCAAATGCAATCACCGCCACTCCGAAGAAAACCAGTGTCCTGACGGTGAACGGCGAGAAGATAAGTCCAAGCGCGAGCACGGTGCCCAGATCATTGACGAAGCACGCTGCCAGTACCGTCTTGCCGTATCCGGTCTTGTTGAGCCCGAATTCCAGCATCACCGCGTAAACGACTGCGACCGATGTCGTCGAAAGGGCCACGCCGGCGAGCCAGCTGGACGGGCCGCTCCAGCCGAGCACATAGCGTGCGACGGCGGCACATCCGAGAAACGGTGCGAAGAATCCGATCAGGCCTACAGCTGATGCCTGTTTCCATTGCGCGCGAAACACGACGGGATCAAGCTCGGCGCCCGCGAGGAAAGTCAGTACGATCGCGCCAGTACCGGCCAGAAACTGTATCCATGACGCGTTCGTTCCAAGCGCCGCGCTCCCTACGAGTGCGCCGATGGCGAGTTGCGCGACGGTGCCCACCACGATCTCGGACAAGGCTGTGGCAACGCGAAACCAGATCGACAGGAGCGTTGCAGCCAGCGCCAGGCCCAGCCACAGCGCCGCAAGCATCCAGACGTCTTTCATGCCCGTCTCCCGCCCACAGGCAGAAGAGGATCTGCCGCATCCAGCCACACAGCAAGGGCGCGCGTCCGTGACAGGACAAGGCCGACGATCACTCGAGGGGAGAAATGCGAAAGAAAGGATATGGCCGTCATATGCGCTCCGAAGTACTGGCACGTTGGCCCAGCGGAAGCGCACCGCGCTTGCCGATGGCCTGCTCACTCCGCTCGCTTACGCACGAGCGGAATCTCGCAGGCATCATCAGCCGTAAGGCGGTTTGGGAGGATGCCATCTCCCTGCTGCTTGTCAGTCAGTATAGGGCGAATTCTCGACGGGGTGCAAAAGCGTACCGGCCGGTTTTCAGGCGCCAGCGGACCCCGTATCCTTTTCGCCTAGCACCCCGTACTCGACCGGAATCTTCACGTAAAAGAGGTGCACGCCTTCCGCGCGCAACCGCTCGAAGAGTCGGTCTGCTTCTTCGGCGCTGACCGCCATGACTACCGACAGAGGCTGGTCGGCCAGTTCGAAGAATCGCGCCGAATGAATGCGGTGGTGATGCCCGATGCCCTCGGCTCCCGCGATCAACGTGGCCCCGCACAAGCCCATCTCGCGTGCGAGATGCACGAGCCAGTCGCCAACAGGCTTGCCGTGGTGACGACGATCCTGCTGCGTGAAGAAGGTGATCTGATAGCCGTCCATGCGCTTGCTCCTCAGCGGGCATTCAGCCAGTGCCATGACGCCAGGCCCGCCAGCGTCATCAGCAGCGAACCAACCACGTGAATCCCGATCGCGCCCGCCGCCCCCGCTATCCGCCCCTGCTGCAGCAGCGTGACGACTTCGGCTGAAAAGGTCGAAAACGTTGACAGGCCGCCGCAAAACCCCGTGATGATCAGCAGCCGCCACTCGGGAGCAATGCCGGGTGCCTGCGCGAAGTATGCTGTCGCGATGCCGATGACATAGCCCGCAATGAGATTCGCCGAGAGCGTACCCGGAGGCACCGTCGGAAACAGGCTGTTGAGCTTGAGTCCGAGAAACCATCGAAGCAGCGCACCTGACATGGCGCCCAAAGAAATGGCGAAGACTGGTTTCCAGATCATCGGTACTTGTCCTTGTTGCTTGTTGTTCTGTCGGGACGGGCACCGCAACACCTGCGCAGCCCGTGCCGGTGCAACCGGCGGTGCCGGCGCGTTCGATTCAGGGGTCCACAGGCATCATCATCCGCAATAAATGCGGCGGTTACCGGAGGTATGCCATCTCCGTAGTGAAAATAATACGCGAAATGCATGGCCTGGCGAAACGGCCGGAAAAAGCCGGTTGTCGCGAGAGCCGGGACCGGAGAAGCCCCGGCCGCTTGCCGAAGCCGCTTTGCCTTCATATAGTGTCTGTCAGGAGATGGCATTCCTCCCGCCCGACGAACCGCCGCAACGGCTGATGATGCCTGTGCAACCCGACTGGTTGTCGAGGTGTCATATGGGCGAACGACCTGCTCCTGCATCGGTGTCGACGTCACCGGAGCCCCCGACGGGATGTTTCGAGAGCATCCTGTTTCCCGCATCCTTCCCTGCCTCGGAGCGACCCGCGCACGACATCGCCGGTTTCTTCAGCGATCTTCTGTTGGACCAGATCGTAGAAGCCGTCACGGCCGCGTGGCAGGACTACAGTTTGACGCCATTCTTTCATTTGCCGCTCCGCGACACTGAGGCAGTCATCTACCGTCAGGAGATTTTCAGGGATCTGGAAGACGGGCTGGTGATGCAGGCCGTGCAGGAGTTTTCCCGGCAGATGCGGGTCATGCGCGAGCGCCTTGACCGTACCCAGAAGCGTTCATACCTGCACGAGCGGCAACGGTGGTTTCTGGCGGCTGTTGAGGCCTATTGCGATGGTGTCCGGCGGCTGTATCAGGACCTCGGCGCACTCTCGCTGTGCTCGCGAGGGTTGCGCGCTTTTCACGGATACCTTGGAGCTTACGTCGCATCAGCCGGGTTCCAGCGCCTTGCGGGAGAAATGATGACTGTGAGATCGCGTCTCGCGGATGTCCGGTATTGCGTGCTGATCAAGGGTGACACGGTCACAGTTGCCCGCTATCACGGTGAACCTGACTACACGGCCCAGATCGAGGCGACGTTCGAGAAATTCCGGCGTGGCGAAGTGCAGAACTACCTGGTCGCCTACCGCGACGCTGACGCGCTCAATCACGTGGAGGCAGGAATTCTCGAAAGGGTCGCGCGACTTCATCCGGACGCATTCGGTGCGCTTGGTGCTTTCTGCGCACAACATCCCGACTTTTCTGATGAACGCATTGTCCGCTTCGACCGCGAAGTCCAGTTCTATGTGGCCTATCTTTCGCATATCGCCTTCTGTCGGCGAGCGGGTCTCGCATTCTGTTACCCCAACGTTTCTTCGACATCGAGAGATATTGAGAGCCGTGAAAGTTTCGACCTCGCGCTGGCGACGCGTCTCGTCGCAGAGAACGCCCCGGTTGTGTGCAACGATTTCTATCTGTCCGGGCCCGAACGCATTTTTGTGGTATCTGGTCCGAACCAGGGCGGCAAAACAACATTCGCGCGCGCATTTGGACAGTTGCACTATCTGGCTAGTCTTGGCTGTCCGGTGCCGGGATCGCAAGCTCGTCTGTTTCTGTTCGATCGCATATTCACCCACTTCGAGCGTGAAGAAGCTATTGCGAATCTGCGAGGCAAACTTCAGGACGATCTGGTCCGCATCCGGCACATTCTCGAAAACGCCACGCCGTCCAGCATCGTCATTCTCAACGAGATCTTTTCTTCGACCACTGTCAGCGACGCGCTCTTTCTCAGCACGAAGGTGATGACGCAGCTTTGCCGGCTTGGAGCGCTTGGTGTATGCGTCACATTCCTGACCGAACTGACCTCGCTTTCCGTGAGAACCGTCAGCATGGTCGGCAGCATTGACCCGAATGATCCAACGGCGCGAACGTACAAACTGGAGCGACGACCGGCTGATGGCCTGGCTTACGCCCTGGCCATTGCGCGGAAATACCGTGTGACCTACGACTGCGTGAAGGAACGCATCAAGCCATGAAAGCCCACCTGATGCATCCGGATCGTGACTTCGATCCCGACAAGATCCCTGTGTATGCCGACGACCTGATTCGGGATCTGGCGCTTGACACGTTGCTTGGCGGCATGGCGGCCGACGACGGATTCCTGCGAAAAATCGCGCGAGCGGCGTTGCTCGCGGGATGCGACAACGACGCCGAAACCGTATGCTACCGGCAAGCCGTCCTGCAGGACTGTCTTCAACATCGCACCGTAGTCGAGGAACTTTACCGCTTCACGGTCGAAACGCTAGACGCAAAGCGGGATCACCATTATGGTGTTTTCGGTCACTATCCTCCAGCGATTCTTCATGGCGCAATCGATGTGCTGCGGATGTTCGTCGAGCGACTTCGCAAACTGAAGGTGATTGCGGATGCGCACGCGTCCACATTCCGGTCACCTGGCTTCAAAAGATTCTTTGACACGCTGAAGACTGAACTCAGTGATGAGTACCTGCACAGTATCCAGCATCATCTGAAAGAGGGCCGACTGAAATCCGGGGTACTCATCAGCGCGCGCCTGGGGGAAGGGAACCGTGGCAAAGACCCCGTTCTGCGGGAACTGCGCGACAAAAGGCCACGCTGGATCAGACTGCTTATGGACCCTGGATCGCGCGCCTACAGTTTCCGGATTCCAGAGCGCGATGAAGCCGGAGCGCGGGCACTGTCCGAACTGGAGGCGCGCGGCATCAACCTCATCGCCAATGCACTGGCACAGTCGATGGATCACATCAACGACTTTTTCACGATGCTGCGCACCGAACTGGCGTTCTACGTCGCGTGTCTCAGGCTGTATGACAGGCTCAAGGCGCTGAATGTCCCACTGTGCTTCCCGGGCATCGATGCCGTCGGCACACGCCGGCTGTCCTTTACCGGACTGTCAGACGTATGCCTCGCTCTCCAGTCGGGACGCGCCGTCGTCGGCAACACGCTCGATCTGGACGGCAAGGATGTGGCGATTATCACGGGCGCGAATCAGGGCGGAAAGTCCAGCTTTCTGAGGAGCATCGGTCTCGCGCAACTGATGTTGCAAAGTGGCATGTTCGTCGCGGCTGGATCGTACACCGGCGAACGCTGCAAGGCGCTCTTGACGCACTACAGGCGTGAAGAAGATGCCTCGATGAAAAGCGGCAAACTCGACGAAGAACTCAACCGCATGAGCCGCCTTGTCGATGCGATGTCGCCGGACTGGTTCGTACTGTTCAACGAGTCCTTTGCCTCCACCAACGAGCGTGAGGGATCGGAAATCGCGCGACAGATTGTCGGCGCGTTGCAGGAAAGGCGCATTAGGGTCTTCTTCGTGACTCACCTGTACGCATTCGCACATGGCCTGTATGAAACAGCGACGGCACAGGTGCAGTTTCTCCGGGCCGAGCGGCAGGATGACGGCACGCGCACCTTCAGGATCACACCGGGTGAACCATTGCAGACCAGCTATGGCAAGGACCTGTACTTTGAAACGTTCGCCGGTACGGATGACACGCTGAAGGATGTGTCAGGTACGTGAACCGAACTCCGCAGGACCCGGGCTCGTGCCGTGACTGCCCGAGTCTTCTCCGTTCAAGTTCGTTAGCAATGCCGATTCTCTTTCATTTTGGCGAAAATACATCCACCTTGTTGCTTTCGTTGCGGTACACGTACACCGAGTGAGTGACGGGATTGACCGTTAGCGTATGAACGTTGGGTTCCGATGGAATCGCGCCAACGACCGTTTTCTCATCCAGGTCGACGATCTCAATCATGCCTGCCTTGTCACCGACAAACGCGCGCCGGGCGCCCTCGTCGATGACCGTTTCATCGACCTTCCCCTTGACGGGTATCGCCTGCAGGACTTTGCCAGTGTCGGCGTCCAGACTGAGCATGCGCAAATCCGTCGTACCGAGCAGGAATCGCCCGGTCCGCGAATCGAAGACCATCGGCTTCGTCTGGCCTTTCACGCCCACATCCCACGTTCCGACGACCTTGTGCTGGCTCGGGTCGACGATCGCTACGGCGTTGTCAATGGGCTGGTAGAGGCGGTCCTTCGAGGGCACATAGAGCCCGACATCAGGACCGTCTTTTGAGGGCTTTTCCGATAGTTTGAACGTGGCGACCTGGGTGAACGGCGCCTTGCCGCTAAAGACGGTCATATCCGCGCTGTCGCTGCCAACGAAAACCTCACCCGTCTTCGGATGAACGATCACGCCGTTTGGCCCCTTTCCCGAAGGATGCAGGACCGCGGCCTGCTTGAAGGTTCGTTTGTTGACCACCACGACCACGTTCTTTGCATTGTCGGCGATGAATGCGAAGTCGCCCCCAAAACCGATTCCGTGCCCGTCTTCGATTCCGCTGATAACGTGCTTGACTGTATTGCTTGTAGCGTCAATGACGACGACGTTGTGATCGGGTGATTGCGACAGCCAGACCGAGCGCGTATCGCTGTCGAAGGTGGTCCAGTCGCCATGCCCTCCCTTGTCGCCCGGCAGATCAATGGTTTTTACCAGCCGGTACGCAGGCTCTGCTGCCTCGGCGATGTGCGCTGCGAACATTGTTGCAAGGAAGGCGAGGCCGAGCGGCGGCAGCATGCCGCGGATAGAGGCTTTCATGGCGATGTCTCCGTAAGGTCTTTATAAGGATCGGTATTCCTGCATTTGGAATCCGTCCGATTGCAGCGTGCCTTACGCCGAACATCACGAACAGTTGAAGTTTCTTATCGTAACGGTAATGGCAACCTTATGCATGGCTCCCCGATCTCGCCTGCCGGGCCACGCCATGATCGCTCGTGCCCGATGCGCTTGTTGCTGTCTCCAGTAGACACTTGCACATCGCGCCCACCCGCCAGTTCAACATTGCGAATGACCGGAGTACCATTCGAAGACGTCGTTAATAGAGCGCACGCCAACGACTGGAACTGGCCGTACCCTGCCGGATGCGGTCGGCCGAGTTCGCACCCGAAGCGACCCCGGAAATCTCTGCTGCTCCTCCAGATGGGCATGAAACAAGCGCCGTCCCACTCTGATCCTGGCACCCTATGATGTTGCTCACGCGGCACAGGTACCCTGGTCGACGCGAGACAGATAATCAGCGCATACTTGTCCGCACCACCGCTTCAGGTAGCAGGAGCGAATCATGGCGCCCCGGCTCGTGAATTTTCTCATCCTGGCGATA
This sequence comes from Paraburkholderia franconis, assembly GCF_009362735.1. Lineage (GTDB taxonomy): Bacteria > Pseudomonadota > Gammaproteobacteria > Burkholderiales > Burkholderiaceae > Paraburkholderia > Paraburkholderia franconis. Next base: position 48,161 of record NZ_WHNP01000025.1, read on the forward strand.
ATGCTGGTCGGGATGCTCGACGCGTTGACCGGTTGTGTGGGGAACGCCGTCGCGCCCTCGCCTTCCGCGAGCGCCCCTGCGCCTGGGATCCCTGCCGGTGCGACTCCCGCTGGTTTCTTCAAGATCTGCAAGGGGCAGACGTACGCGCTCTGCGCGACCGCCAGCTGCACGGTGATAAACCAGGTGGCCTACTGCAAATGTGACGTCAAAGAGGGGGACAGCATCAGTTTGCCGCTGCGGGTCGACGGCGAGGACGTCTGCTCGATAAATGCCAACGGCGTCGACAATGGGTACATGGTGAGCACATTCAGCTTGCCGGAGTCCGTGGTTGCGCCGAACGGCCATCGTGCGCTCTATACCTGTCCAGCGGGGTCCACCGGCGGCTACGCGCAATGCGACGGCGGCATTTGCTTCACCAGCAGCAGCGGCAGCTCGTTCCCCGGGTTCGACAGGCAGCTCGGAAGCACGGACATCATCTGCGCGTGTCCGATAACCCAGGCTCAGGGATCACCAGTCGGCTATCAGATCGCCGGTCCCTATCCTTGCGCCGATTCGTATTTCCGCTACTGCAACAGCCAGACCGCCAACACCCGCACGGGCTCGACGGTCAAGGTCGGCGCCCCGACAGGAACGGCCAGATTCCTGGCCCTGCAGCTCAACGGAAACGTTCCGAAGTTGAACGAGTGCCGCGCTCCCTCTCAGTAGCCGCGAGAGCATAGCCCGGCCCGGGCGTTGTCACGTTGAGGTGCTGGCAACGCAGTAGTACCAAGGAAGCACATCTGCTCAGAAAGCCGATGGATTTTGGGCGAACTCAGTGAAGAGATGCCAAGGCTCACCGCGGGGCGTAACAAACACTTTGTCGAGATGCCATGTGGCGCCGGGCTTACGGCGAGCATCCTTGACGCAACGGGCGAAGCCCGTGCCAAAGTCATCGCACCAGCGCTGGAGCGTTTCATAACTGACCACGACGCCGCGCTTGAACAGCAACTCTTCAACGACGCGCAGACTCAACTACGCTAATTGCGTCTGCTACTGAACGTCTTGGCGGCCAATGGGGCAACGGACTGTTTTTCGACCCACCGATCATACACGGTTGCTCTAACGCGACGGCCGCTTCATGCACATCGGCCATCCGTGCCGTCACCGCGCAGGCGTTTGCGTTCATTGTCACGAGGCAGCCGTCCAGTTCCACCTTTGAAGACCAGTTGGTATTGCACATTCCATCCTCTCCGTGCCGATTGCGTTTGCCACGGGCGGCAAACTTGCGGCGGTCATGTCCAACGCTGTGGCCTCGGCATGATCGGCGCGCCATGGAGACGCAAGTTGGCTCGAGCGGGAATTTGCCAACGCGAGAAGTGATCGCGTTGGCTGCGGACTGCATCACCGAGTCTTCACTCGGGCCGAGTGCGACCCTTGAGGCATCATTCGCTTACTTAATTGCAGTTGACCTGGTTAGTACATTCCGATCCGGACATTGCCCCATGTTACTTGCTTGGTCGGATCTAACTGCCTATCTTTCAACCGCCTAAAGTTCTCTTACCTGGAACAGATGGGCGCAACGCCGATAATTGGCGCGAGCTACATCGCCTGAAGTACCGGTACATTCACTTCTAACATCTCCTTCGAAGCGCTCATGGCACCCGCAATTGGCCGGCTAGCCGATACCCTCATGAAGATAAAGCCCGACTACTACATTATTCTTTATGCCCAAGCCAGAAGCGGCGACTGCAAATCGCAATTTGGCTGTCACGGCGACCGCTGCGCGACCAGCCGTGACCTCCTCGTTCTAAACAATTCTGCGCTCGTCAACGCCGCCCCTCTCAATGGTCGCGCCTCTCGTCGCCGTCGCGATGGTCGTGGTGCCAGTTGCGTCGCGGACCACCGCCATCGCGGTCATGCCCCCAGTCGCCGCGATGTCCGTCGTAATGGTCCCGAGCGTCGTGCCATTCCCGTTCATCATGACGGCGCTCTTCCCATTCCCGGCGCTGCCAATAACGATGCCCGTCGTAGTACCTGTCGCCATACCAGCCCGGACTAATGACAACAGGAGCGGGAGGTTCGACATATACCGGCGGTGGAGCATAGACTGGCTCGGGTGCATACACGGCACCGGGGATGCCAATGTTTACTCCAACATCGACGTGTGCGAGCGCGACGGACGATACGCCTATGCCGAGGCCGGCAACCAGCGATATCGTGAACCAGCGACTGCGTATGTTGCTCATAATTTACCTTCTCTGATATGTATGCTTGGGCAACTGGGCATAAGGAAGTCAGCTACGATTAGTAACCGTCGTGGTAGTAGCCATGGTAGCCGCCGCCTGCAGGCACAATAATGCAGCCGCTCAGCGCGCTTCCAAGACATATGGCCATCAGCATCAGCGCAAGAATTCTCTTCATAACGTGCCTCACTGGTCAGTGAACGCACTATATTGAGACGGCAGATTACCGGTGTTTTTGTGTGTAACGAGACGTGTAATCTGAAACACAGTTCGGCAGCGTCAAAGGAGAACGCGCATCCCGTTTCGAGCTCGATGGCGGCGAGCCGGCACGCCGGCCGTAGCGCTCAGCCGTGCCGATCCGCCGACGTTCCTGGACCGCTCTCTCGACGCTGAAAATCCGGATTCGGCTTGCAGGTTGGATAAAATATAACCTCTATCCGCGACCAGACCATGCAAGTCCATCCTTTGCGCCTTTCCCCCGGCGATGATGTGCGCGACGCTCTCGAAGAGGTGTTGCGCCAGCGTCAGTTGCGCGCGGCCTTCGTCATCCAGGGCATTGGGAGCCTCAGCGTCGCCCAGTTGCGATTCGCCGGCGCCGAAGCTCCAACCGGATTGCGAGGCGACCTCGAAATATTGACGCTGGCTGGCTCCGTATCGCCTGATGGCGCGCACCTGCATATGTCGGTTGCCGACGCGCGCGGTCAGGTGTTTGGTGGTCATGTCGCGCGCGGGTGCATCGTCCGCACGACAGCCGAGCTGTTGCTCGCGCTGCTTGCCGGGCACCGCTTCACCAGGGAGCTCGACCCGGGCACAGGGTTCATGGAACTGGTGATTCAAAGCGAGCCAGGCACGAACGCGGCGTGAACCACGCACCCGGTACGACTGCAATCGACGTGTATTCCATCTGCTCCAGGCCGCTTTCTTCCGGTTGGCCTTCGTCTCTCGACAGGCTCGCCGACCCGGCCGGGAGGCGTCACGACAGTCAGGATGATCGCACCGGCCAGACGGCCTTTTGCACCGTGTTGAACTGCAGATCGTATTCCACGTCGACCTTCACCTTCTTCCTGATCGCATGCCCGTCGTACAGGATATCGGCGATCTTCTGCTCCTGACTGACAAGGCCGGCATCGAACTTGACGAAATTGCCGCTGCGCACTTCGTATTCGAACGCCGCCCGTCCGTCCGGAAACCTTGAGCGCGTCTTTCAGGAAGCCGATGACCTCGACCTTGTGTGTCATGCCGGGACCGGTAGCCGGCCAGCCATTCCTCCCGGCGGCGGCTCGCGGTGCGGGCTAGCATTCGCCCTTTTTCGCGTGGCCGGGCGGACAGTGATCGTGCCCGTGATGGTGGCGATGCTCCTCCCATTCGCCGCGGTCCCAATAGCGGCGTCCGTCCCAGTAACGGTCTCCGTGCCATCCGGGCGACACTACGACCACCGGTGCCGGTGCGACCACGACGGGCGGCGGTACGCCAATATTGATGCCAACCCCAACGTCGACGGCGTTCGCAAGTCCTGATGCACCGATTCCAATACCTGCTAGCGCCGCGGCAATGAAAAGACGTTTCATCTTATCCCCCGAAAGAGCAGCAACAAGTTGCTGGTCGGCCACTTCACACGTGGCCGTGTTGTTCAATTTCACCCAATGTGCAGCATTATCATGGCTGCTTCAACGCAAAGCTGTAACGCCTGCTCGACTCGTAGCGGGCAAAGCAGCACAGAGGGGCATAGTTGGAAACGCGCGATACGAGACGCGATAGTTGCTGCCGGTCGTGAATCGGCCATAGCGCTCCATCATATTACGGAACGCGATATGGCCAGTTATAACGTCTTCGTCAGCGGGAGCGTCGCCAGCGACGCCATCAGAATGGCCAGAAGAGGAAGTGGCGATGACGTCGCGGGCGAACCGCGCGAGGGGAGCGCGTTTCGGGCCCGAGCTGGGCACGGGGATCGATGACTCGCGCGCGCAGCGCCATGTCGTAAAATGCGCCCACCATTGGCAACGCGCTGTGGGCCCCCTCACCCCAATAGTCGTTGCCGAGCGTCACACGTGCATCGTCGAAACCCACCCACGCGCCAGCGACCAGTTGCGGATGCATCAGGATGAACCAGCTATCGGTGTTGTCCTGCGTCGTGCCCGTCTTGCCGGCTACGTCGGCGCGAATCCCAAAGCGCGTCCGGATGTCCGAGCCGGTGCCCCGGTTCACGACGTCGCGCATCACGTCGACGAGCGTTTGCGCTGCGCTGGCCGGTAGCGCCGCTTCTGGCGAGGCACTCGGGAATTCTGCGAGCATCTTGCCGTTGTGATCCTCAATGCGCGTGACCATGCGCGGTTCGACATAGGCGCCGCGGTTTGCGATTGTGCAATACGCCGAGACCATTTCTTTCAGCGTAACCGGGCTGGTGCCCAAGGCGAGCGACGGCACCACTTCGAGCGGACTTTCGCGCACACCCATCGCGCGCGCGAGCCGTGCGACCTTCTCGGGGCCTTCCTTTTGCATAAGCTGGGCGGTGACGCGATTGCGCGAATACGCGAGCGCGTCGCGCAACGTCATTGGTCCGCCAGTGGGCGGTTCCGCGTCGGTCGGCCGCCAGATTGCATGTCCGCTTAGGGGAATGGCGACGTTCCGGTCGACGATCGTATCGCCCGGTCGCGCGCCGTCCGCAAACGCCGCCCCATAGACGAACGGCTTGAAGGTCGAGCCCGGCTGACGCCGCGCCTGCTGCACGTGATCAAACGGCTCGTCGCCGAAATCGCGACTGCCGACCCATGCCTTGACATCTCCGTTGCGCGGATCGATTGCAACGAAGCCCGCCTGGATCTGGGTCTTGCTCTCGCAGAGCGTGCGGACGAACGTCGGGGTCAACGCAAGCTTCCTGAGGGCGGCCTGATCCGATTGACCCGCGTCGCGTGCGGCGCGATAGTCGGGCGTCTGCCGGATGAACGTCTGGAACAGGTCGTTGCCCGGCGAACAGCCCGTGCGTTCATTCCAGGCGTCGTTCGCGATCCATTGCAACCGGTTCGTCTGCCAGTTCATCGCCTGCGTCGCCATTGCCTGCAGACGGGAATCGATAGTCGTGCGTACCACCAGCCCGTCGGCATAGATGTTGTAGCCGTTGCGATCGGCCCATCCGATCAGCCACTTGCGCAATTGCGCCGCAAAATGCGGCGCGGGGCCCGGCGATGCGCTCTGGCGCTCGAAATCGACGTTGAGCGGTTGACGCTTCGACCATTCATACGCGCCGGGCTTGAGCTTCCCGTACCTGTTCATCTGCCCGAGCACCGTGTTGCGCCGCTGCAATGCACGCTCGGGATTCAGCACCGGGTTGTAGGTGCTGTTGGCCTTCAGCATGCCGACAAGCATCGCGCTTTCTAGGATGTCGAGCTGAGCGGCCGATTTGCCGAAGTAGGTGCGCGCGGCCATTTCCACGCCGTACGCGTTATACAGGAACGGCACCGTGTTCAGGTACGTTTCGAGAATCTGGTCCTTGCTGTACACGGCTTCGATCTTGAACGCCGTGATCGCTTCCTTGAGCTTGCGCGTGAGGGTCGGCGCCCGGCCGATTTCGTCGGGATACAGATTGCGCGCGAGCTGCTGCGTGATCGTCGAGCCGCCTTGCCGGTCACCCGAGAATGTATGCAGCGCGGCCGACGCGATGCGCATCCAGTCAATGCCGTGATGCGCGTAGAAGCGACGGTCTTCGGTCGCGATCAGGGCATCCACCATGTAGGGCGAAATCTGCCTGAGTGATACCCATTGGCGATTGACCGGCCTGAAGTCCGCGAGCAGTTTACCGTCGGCGGACACGATCAACGCCGGCCGGTCGACGCGGGCTTTGCGGATGTCGCCGATGCCTGGCGTGAAAGGCACAAGCGCGAGCACATACAGCAGGAGCAGCGCTGGCACTGCGCCGAGTGCCAGCGCGATGCCGCGTCGCGTCGGGTGACGCAGGCCTCGCAGCGCGGCAACGACGACGAGCCTGACTTTCGTTCTGCTGATAGCGGCCAGCGACTGGATGCGGGCGAGCCACCTTGTGCAATGTTGACGAAACAAGGACAGGTATCGGCGATTCACGGTGACGACGCGCAGGCGGAAAAGGAGGGATCGTACCAAAACTCAAGGGTGCCTCTGCCGTCGAAACAGGGCTGCCGCCCACGTCATTAACAGACGATTACATTTGTTTCGACTGGACGACGTTCACTTCTCCGTTGCCGATGTCATCGAAATGTGTGAGTGTTTTCGTGCCCAAGCTATTGAAAGTTTTCCTGTCGAGCATCCCGACGAAATCGGGGCCGACGCACCAATCGCAGTTTGCCAGAGGGGGCGTGACCAATGAGCCGGACGCGCTGCTTTGTGCATGAACGCACATCACAAGAGCGGGTGGATGCGAGCGCAGCGAGGAACAGTCGTCTCATGTTTCCTTCTTGACCAACGGCATCCCCGACGACGACGCACGACCAGGATCAAAACGACCAAGGTCACCACGCCAGCCTCGTTCACATGTGTGATTGTTACGCCAGCTACATCGGACGCATCGCTAGCCGTTTCCGACGGCCCGGCCAACTGTTTCGCCGGCTGGCGCTCGCAGTGAAGTATCGGGTCTTCACACAGTTCGTGCTGTTACCCGCCCTTGGCGGCGAGCACCGGCCGGCTGGCAGCATCGAACGCCGTCGCGACGGGTTCGCCGGACACTGCCGGTCGCGCATCCGAAAGCTCCAATTCGGGCCGCAAGCGTGGCGACATCTCCTGACATGCCCGGCGAATGTCGGAAACCTGCTCAATACCCTTCCTGAGTACCTCTTCACAGAAGACAATGCGCGTGCGATAGTAATCCGCCTCCATGCGGGCATCGAGAATACGTTGCTCGGCCCGATAGAGTTCCACCCGCAACTCGCGCAGCGCACATTCAGCCAGTCTTTCCGGGTCAGCGCACTGATGCGATGCCCTGCGTATCAGCCATGTCAGCATCGTGAAGCCCTCCTCGTGCCATGTCTGTGCAGTGTTGAAATGCGCACGCTATGCCAGTCAGCCACCGCTCTAGGCTATCAGAACTTCTGGCGACGCTTTGGTGACCGAACCCACATGTTGCGAAATCGATACCTGTGCAGCTTCACCATGATCGACGCGGCGTCCCAGTTTCATTCCATTAACGGGCCGTTTCCACGTCGACCTGGCGCCGGTCGCCGCTAGAACACACTTCCAACGTCGCGCATTACCGCGGACTGCGCGCCTTCCCGGCATTGACGCATTTGTCTTCGCCGCCCTGCACCCGTCCCTCTGGCTGACTAACGGGCATCCAACTGCGAGACCGTGCCGCCCTGACGATGCACAAAGCTGCGTTCGCCCGACGACGGCACCGTTCCGTTGCCGGCCAGGTGTTTTTCCCAGTATGGCTGGGACAGGATTCTGCCGTTACCAGCTTCAGGATCAGATGGAACGAGTCGACGGCGAGAGCGATAACGTTTGCGCACGAACGGTAGCGACCGCTTTTCGCCAGCCCGACCAGCATCCAGGCAATCTCAATCGCCGTTCGCGACGACCCGCAGGACGGATCGCGGCGGCGCTGTGTATCGGGATGTCTCCTGTAGGCACCCGCGTATGGTTCGACGGGGAGACGGTCCACGCCAACCGCAGGGAGAAGCGTCGGAGCCGGCATACATTCATCTCTTCAGAAATCCGAAGGAGGGGAATGTGAACACCATGAAGACGGAGATTGGACAACTGGCAAAGGCCATCAGCGCCCTGACCTCATACCCCCGACTTGTCCGTCGCGGTTACTGGATCGCGCAGATCGAAAGGCTGCTGGAGGAGCGCGGGATATCGGCGTCGGACAGACAGCGATTGGATACGCTCCTCGATCTGCTACGGAACACGCCCGGCGGAGCGCTTTGCCACCGCATCCGATCACGAGCCCATTGGCAGCCTGGAAGCCGTGTGCTGACACGCGGGGATGGTTCTGGCCACGCAATCGGTCGCTGTGACCTGCACGTCGATTGCCCGCCGGCAGGATGAGCGCCGGCGAGCGTTTTCCGCGGCATCGCATTTTGAGAGGGAAATCGAATGCCTTCCACCATCAAGCCCGGATTTGCCGTATGGCCGTCGAGGTTCAGACTTCCAGCAATCGTTCTTTTATGTGGCACAGGTCTCCTTCTCGGCGTGTTAATCGTTGGAAAAGATGGTTTTGTCCTGGGCAGAGTGCCAACCGCTGTACTTGCAGATGCGGATCGACACGTTGCGCAATACGGTCCCGCTATGGTGGGAAGCACGTGCGCAATCGATGGGACCGTGTCCAGAGACTCCCGCGGTACCTTGCTCATGTGCTGGAAGCAGATCTGGGCGAAGCCGTGACAGAACGCTCGCTCTGCGTGCCAGTTTTTTTGCGCGTTCCGGGAGAAGCGACCCACAGTCGACGATTGTGAACGTCGTCGTCTGAATGACGACTCTTGAGCGTTTGGCCGCCTGGCATCAACGCGATGCGTCGCCTCCGAGCGGTATCCTCGGCTGCTCTCTTGCGAGAGCGGATCGGAGCCTCTACTCGCGCGCCGCATCTACAGGATGAAAATGTGGCATATCTGCCCCATGCCGTCGGTGAACTGGAACACATTCAGTCGGCCGGCTCTGACGTCAAGCAGAAGCTGCTCGACATCCACAATAGCGTGCGCAAGGGACGGGTTGCATTCGGTCTCGGACATGAGGTTCCGCCTTCTCTCGAGAAGTCGTTGGATCGCGCTGGCCCGGGAAACAAAGATTTGCTCCATCGATAACCACCTCAACCAGAGCGAATACCGGCTAACGCCGCTGCCCCACGCAGACCGATCGGTATGTGGCGCGAACCACCGCACGAAAATTCACTCACGCAAAGCGCAATCTTCAGCAAAGCGGCAAACCTGAATGCCTTGATGCAGACCGCTGCAGCGCTCGTAGCTCGCCGGATAGTAGATACCCGACGCAGAAGAGAACATCTAGCCCTCTCCCTCGCCCCGCGCCCTGGCAAAGCGAGCGTGAGGTAACCCTTGCTTACTGTGCTTCGCCGTCGTGTGAGCGCAGCCTGCTGAACCGGCTCATCTCCACGAGATGGTCCAGGCACATGTCATAGACCGCTCGCACAAACGTAGCGCGGAAGTCGGGTCGGGGATTTTTGGAAGCCGCGGCTGACTCGTCGCCGAGCAACACCGGCAAATTTACCTCGGCGCGTTCAGCAAGCGTCTGCGACCAGCTTGAGATTGACACCCGCTCAAACCAGTCCGCGTCGCCCCCGTTTGCGGCCAGCCAGATTCGTTCCAATTCGACGACGTTCCCGATAGTGAGCCAATCGCCACTAACGAGCCTTGCCAAAAGTTGAGACTCAACCAGAAAGGCGAGCAACTCGGCTCTCGCCCGAAGGTCCAATTTCAGTTCGCTCATGACTTTATATGTACTCCCTAAAGATAAACAAAGCTCATCGCAATAACGCGAACAAAAACCTTGTCTTCAGGCGATCACTTAGTTGATTCCTTAAGACACCGCTTTCAGAATAGTCAACAAGCATAATCTCGGGGCACACTGGGCAACGGTCGCACGCGTAACCCGGCCGATATGCACGATGTCACGCTCGACAACTTGATTCATCTTAGCCCTCAGAATCGCTTAATACTTGTCCATACGGGATGCTTGGCGCCATCTCGCTTAAAACGTACACAATTGAGAGACTCAATTCAATCATATTGCCGTGAAATCTAACGGCATGCTCGCAATTAAAACCAGGATTTAGTAATTTCTGCCCACTCGCATCAAAACGCATTAAAACTGGAATCGATATCACGGTAATAAAGTCGCAAGCTGCAGGCATTGGACCTCTTGCCATCAGCTGGATATGCTGATCGGCAGATTTCCTCCCTGTGTGGGACAAAGTCGTCCGTCGCGGCTGGTCGCGCCGTGCGATACCGCAAGCGCAAATGTGACTCTCAACATCTGCAGGATTAAAAATGGCAACTGGTGCTGTGAAGTGGTTCAACGATGAAAAGGCTTGCGGTTCATCAGGCCGGAATGATGGCGGCGAAGACCTGTTTGCACATCTCTCGGAAATTCTGAGCAGTGGTTTTTATATCCGCGCAGAAAAACCAGATGGTGAGTTTTCACGCAAAACAAGGCCGAAAGGGCAAGCAGGCAGGCAACATTCAATCGAGAAGCATGAACGTGTCATGGCACGCGAAAAAATGAATGGTCCGCCAAGGCGGACCATTCATTGTCAAAGGCGAGTGCCAGCGCTTGTTACCGCGGCTGGATGCGAGTTGGCGAAAGCACAGGCGGGGGTTGTCAATTCTGCATCTACCCACCTCGCGCAGAGCTCAGCCCATGTGCAGGCCGCCGTTCAGCGAGAAATCCGCGCCCGTCGCGAATGCGGCTTCGTCACTGGCAAGCCATGAGACGATTGACGCAATTTCCGCAGCCTCGCCGAGGCGACGCACGGGGATGCCCTGGACGATTGCATCCAGGACTTCGGGACGAACGGCACGGACCATGTCTGTCCCGATGTACCCGGGCGAAACCGTATTCACGGTGATGCCCTTCGCCGCTACTTCCTGGGCAAGCGACATCGTGAAGCCGTGAATACCCGCCTTGGCAGTCGAGTAGTTGGTTTGCCCAAACTGCCCCTTCTGGCCGTTCACTGACGAGATGTTGATTATCCGGCCCCACTCCTTGCGGACCATCTCCTCAATGACCTGCTTGGTCACGTTGAAAAGACTCGTCAGATTCGTGTCAATGACGTCGTTCCAGTTCTCTCTGGACATCTTGCGAAACGTACCATCCCGCGTGATGCCGGCATTGTTCACGAGCACGTCGATTTCACCGACTTCTTTCTTTACCTTTGCGAACGCCGCTTCCGTCGACTCCCATTCCGCGACATTGCCCTCCGATGCCGTAAAGGAGAATCCCAGCTCCGCCTGCTCGGCTAACCATCGCTCGCGTCGCGTCGATTTCAATCCACAGCCGGCCACGACGGTAAACCCATCTTTATACAGACGCTGACATATTGCTGTTCCAATACCGCCCATACCGCCTGTCACGTACGCGATCCGACCAGCCATTTATGCACCGTCCTCTTTGATAAAGGCTCTCATGCTCTGCGCTATCCACCCCTCACGTCAATAAAAATCATTCGAAAGCAATTCGTTATGCATAATCTCGGTCATCTATTCGCCGAATATGCGTCGAGCATCCAGCAACCACCTGACGGGAGCGCAATTATGAGCGTCAAGCTCGTGTTGAATTCGAGCGCGACCGTGGTCGGTGATAGCGCCGAGTAACGGTTCATGCGGAACGGCAGCGATTTTTTTTGCGGCATCGCACACACACCAGCAGAAGTTCACCCCAGCTTCCCGTGGATGCATCAACCGCTGGCCGTGGTCTGCCCCGAAGGTCCTCTGAACCTCAATGTCATCGGGGCTTTCGACGTGACTGCCCCACCGCTTCTCGCCCCGCGTCGATAATCGGTTGACATTCGCGCGCTCAGCCCTACAATGGGACACTGCTGCATCGCACCAACGATTCCTGTCTTGTGGCTCGTCGTTCGTGATTCCGTTCAGCGGTATCCCGGACACTCGCCACTTCACCCTTATGGAGTTAGTGATGAGCAGTCCTGTCCCTCAACAGCTGTTCGCCGCGCAGAAGGCCGGCTTCGAGACAACATCAGCATTCCTCACTAAGTCTTTCGAAGGCATCGAAAAGCTGGTTGTGCTGAACCTGCAGGCAGTCAAATCGATCTTCGCCGAGTCTCAGGAGATCGCGGCCAAAGCGTTTTCGGCCAATGCCCCTGAGGACCTGCTCGCCCTGCAGGCCAGTTACGCGCAGTCGGTGACCGACAAACTGCAGTCATACGGCCGGAACGTTTACGACATCATCTCCAGCACGCAAGCTGAATTCGCGGCGAGCGCTGAAACGCAATTCCAGAAGCACTATCGCGAGACGCAGAAGTTTGTTGACGAGTTCGCAAAGAACGGACCGGCGGGAAGCGAAACCACTTTCGCGGCATGGAAAGAATTCGTCAAGGCGGCCAGCGAGACGTATGAAGCTGCCGCAAAAGCGACGAAGGAGGTACTGGAGACTGCCGGAAGCAGTGTCGACGCTGCGTCCTCGGCGCCAGTCAAACGGACCCGACAGGCGGTTACACCTCCCGACGTCGCCGAGAAGTAGCGGCGGCTCTGGCGCACCGCAGTCAAATTTTCAAGCGAGCCCCTGTCCGCTTTCTCTTTGCACGTCTTGAGGCCCAGCGGCGCAGGTACCACAGATGCCGTCATCAAGCGGTGTTTTGAGTTGGAAATTCGCAGACAACGCTGCGCCGGCCGCCACCCTGGCTTCGTTGAATGAGGTCCGGTGTCCAACCCGCGAAATAACCAGAGGCTTGTGGCCAGAAGAACTGGGGCGTTGAGGATACAACGGCGCACAACCGAAACCCGGGGAACGAAGTTGAAGGAGAAGCGGATGAACACCGCAGAAAAGTCCTTGCGTTCACTGGTTGACAGATGGCTGACGCCAACTTCCGCTACCCCAGTTCGGGTAATCCAATTCGGACGCACAAGCTCCAGCCGGGGACGTTACGTGCGTGTTGAGGCACATCGACCAGATGGGCCGGTTGCGCTTTTTTTCTTCCGGCACAATGACGGTACCTGGCGCGTGTTTCCGCCTGACACTGCGCGCTCACAATACCTGTACTGGCTAGGTGCCGTGTGAATGCGTTAGCCGCGGCAATGCCGGTCGCTTGAGCCTTTTTGAAAACGACTTGTCGCCACAGTCCTCGTGGTACCAGTTTTCTCAATGTCAACTTCTTCGCCTCAGCGGTCTTCCCTTCCGCGACCTGCAAGGTCGCAGCCCTGTTATCCAGCAGTCCACGATGACCGCAGTTTTCGCCTTGCCTGCAGCCCCCCCTGCATCGGCATCGACCGATACCGGCAACGCCGACTCGAGGTCAGCCCCAGCTTCCTCAGCAGGTTCATGACGTTGCGCTTCGCACGATAGCTCTCCCGGATAGCCTCCAGCTCGTCAGCGAACTCGGCGTACTTCGTTCGGTTGATTTGCGCAATCAGGTCTTCGTAGCTTGAAACCCTACGATCCGATTCGCGTGCGTGCCGGTATCGGTATTTTCTGGGGACGACGTGTCGGTCATGCTCAAGGCAACGCATTGAATGCCGTCGATTTACCAGAATGCACTCCTTGCAAGCGAGCGGGCAGTTTCGCAGTTACCCGCATCGAGGCGACACGAGGTCCAACCGAATGCTGTACCAGTTCCCGCGCTATAACCCTTCCATGTACCAACATTCTCCTCGAATGGCCATGCTGGATGACCGCAGATTTCCCGGTTGCAGAAAGCAGCCGAACTTGTGAGACGAACACGGGCAGCTATACTTTTAATCGTCTGACCAGACGGGCACGCGGGAACGTCAACCCTGCGCGGCGCAGGGCTTCGGCGGGGTCCGCACACCGGCTCGTCGCTCTCGGAGGCAATCATGGTTTCGGCACAAGCGGCGCACCATTGGCCATCGCGGGGCGGGGCACATCGCGCGAAGCAGGCATCGGCCGCCCTGGGGAGCGCAAAGGTTCTACCCGGGCACAGCCATCGCGCCCAGGACCCGAGATCCCGAACGACAGGCCCGGGCACTTCCGCTCCGGCAATGGGTAGCTTCGCGCAGGCAGTCGAGGCAAGACTCGAGGCGCTCGACGAGGTGCACGTCAGTGTGGAGAACAGGCCCGTCGTCCTTTACCGTCTGCGCGGCGAGCCGGCGCTTCCGCTCGTATACCTATCCCACGACATCGCACGGTTCGGGCATGACCGAGACGCGTTGCTCGCGTCGCAGGCACGCATCACGAACCTGATCGATCCGCGCGACCGGGCGAGAGTCGACGCGGCCATGGCTCGCGTGCTGGAGCGCAACTGCAACGGCGCATCGGTCGAATGCCGGATGCGCGCTGGCGACGGCACCTGGGTCTGGGTCGAGAACCGGCTCGTTCCGGTGCGCGACAGGGACGGACGGCTCATCGAAGTCGAGGGGATGCTGCTCGGCATGATGGGAAAGGAGACCGCGGACGAGCACCTCGCGCGGCTCGCGGGCACGGATGCGCTGACCGGCCTCCCGAATCGCGCGACATTCGTGCACCGGCTACGCCACACGCTGGCGGCTGCCCAGCGCGGCGCAGTGCCGTTTGCCGTTTTCCTGCTCGACATCGACCATTTCGGCTCAGTCGGCGACACACTGGGTCATGGGATCGGCGACCTGCTGCTTCGGGAGACCGCGATGCGCCTGACGGCCTGTACAGGTGAGCTCGATCTCGTCGCCCGGCTTGGCGGCGGCGAATTTGCTGTACTACAGACGGAAGCAGGCGAGCCGGCCGCTGCAGGCTGCCTGGCGGTGAAGTTCCAGCATGCGCTGGCGGCAGCCTGCCGCCTTGACGGCAACGATGTCCATATCACCGTCAGCATCGGTGTGCGCCCCTACCTCCATGGCGATGCTGACGTGCACGCCTTGCTCGCCCATGCCGACCTCGCGCTGCGCCGCGCGCGGCAGGAGGGCGGCAACCGGTATCGCTTTCATGCCGACGCGCTCGATCACGCCGTCTGCGAACGCATGACACTCGCAGACGATCTGGCACGCGCCATCGATCTCGGCGAACTGGAACTCCAGTACCAGCCCGAGGTCGAGCTGTCGTCCGGGAACATTGTCGGGATGGAAGCATTGGTTCGCTGGCATCACCCGACGCGCGGCCTGCTCGTTCCGGACGTTTTCATGCCGACCGCCGAGCAGGCTGGAACCATGTCGACGATTGGACACTGGGTACTGGATCAGGCATGCCGGCAGATGCGGGCATGGCGCGACCAAGGGGTCGCTCCACTCATGATCGCCGTCAATCTGTCCTTATGCGAACTCGCGAGCGGCCAGGCATTTGTCAGCGATGTCGAAGACGCCATCGCCCGATGGCGGCTGGCTCCGTCTGATCTTGAGTTCGACGTCACGGAGGCGACGCTGACCCGCCTCGCCTGGGCGCAAAACGATGTGCTGCTGGGGTTGCGCAAACTCGGGGCGAAGATCGCCATCGATGATTTCGGCAACGAATACGCGTCGTTCGACTACATCCGGAGTTTGCCTGTGAGTCATGTGAAGATCGCCCGCCCGGTCATCCAGCGGCTCACTGGCGACCCCGAAGGCGCAGCGACGATCCGCGCCATGGTGTCCCTCGCGCGCGAGGCGGGGATCGGAGTGATTGCCCAGGGCGTGGAGACCCAACAGCAGCGCATGTTTCTCGCGGATACGAATCGGGCGACCAAGGCGCAGGGGTTCCACTTCAGCAAGCCAGTGGGCGCTGCTGAAGCCACTGCACTCCTGCGCCAGGGCTACACCGCCGCATTGATGCGAGAATGAGACTCCACACCGGCAGTCAAATGGGCTCACCAGGCGATTGCCTGCGGCATCGCTCCTGCCCGTCTTCAGGCCGCGCCCTGTGCGGCGCAGGCACCCATGATCGCATCTGCAGCCCGCTCGACATCTTTGCCCGTCGTGACGACCCACTCGGGATTCCAGGAGGCCCCAACCTCCGCGCACCTTTGATTGTCGTCGGTTGCGCGCGCAACGCCGGTGTGTTTGCCACCATTGTGTTCAACAGCGCCGCATTCTCGCTGCTGCTCTTTCCTGCGGCGCCCGTCACCTGTTAGCACGAACGTCACCCGGTGGTCGGCGGTGAAAATCAGCGCATGCTGTCCGCGTTCATCGTCGAGGTCAACTGCAGGACGCTCTGAAGCCTACGATTTCCTGTTTTCGCAACAGGAGCGCCCGCCCTCCTCGGCCAGTTCATGCCGGCGCTCATCAAGGTCGCTGACCCGTCAGGGTCGTTTCATGGCAGGCCGACCGGAATGCCCGTTCCGCAGGAGGCACACGAAAGTGCAATGCGTCCGGCATTGCACCTCAAGGCGGATTCAGGCGAACTGCTGGTCGACGTCCATCAGCGTCTGCGAAAAGGCGATCCGGCTCCCAGGCGCGTCGTCAATCGTCGCAACGACGTGCTGGACAGCGTCGATTTCAACGTGAGGGAACGGCTGCCGTTGCGAGACACGATCGGTCATGGAGAAGATCACCGTCGAGCCGATGCCCGGTCAGGGCCTGCGATTCATGATGCAGGAAAAACGGGCAACCGCGTCAGTATTCGTGAATGCGGACAGGATCTGCTTGAAAGCACAACGGACGACGGCGCCCTTCTGCGGTACGAGGCGGTCCGATCGATCTGGCTGACACTTCAGGAGCTCCGGATCGTGCGGCAGGTGGAGCCCGCATCAGGCGAGACGCAATCGATCCTGGCGACATACGTACAGGGAACCGCGCATCTGGACGACGGATATCTGTGCGTGATTGGAGAACCCGGGACCAGGCAGCACGCCGTCAGCGTCACGTTTGCGGCCCGCGAACTTGATGATGGAGATCATCGCGGTCTTCGCGAATGGCAGGATGCATTGGGCATCACGTTTTCTGACATTCCGCTCGGTACGGCCAGGCTTGGCTATAACGCCGCTGATCATGCGATGCAGGAACCAGGCCAGTGGTGGGCATCGCTCCATGTTCCCGCCAGCAGCATGCCGGGGCTTATCGAAGCAATCGACGCGGCGCGGCTCACGGACGTCAGGCTCGCGCTATCAATGAAGAATAGAATCGGTATTCGCTCGCGACCAAAGTCGCCGAAACGCAGGGCAACGCGTGCGTATATCTCAGACCGGATAGTGTCAATGCAACGGTCTGCCCGAAGTCGCGACAGGCTATGCGACCCACATGACGTTCGACCTGGCCAGGATCAGGCTTGGCCATCCCGATGGAGGACGTTCAGGCGACGATGATGCGTCCGGGCGAGGCGCCATTCAGGAAGCGGGAGCTGTTCGGGCGCTTGACGAGAAACTGGGTACGCTGGCCATTCTGGTGAAATGGCGTGCCGCACTTGTTGTCATGCTGGTTATTGCATTTGCATTCGCGAATCATTGACCGTGTTCGGTGATCGGGCGCTGCGTTCGCATCGGCGATTTTGAATCCGCATAAGGACCGCTCCGTCGTGAGACAGCATAGCCTGCTTCTGCTGCGGTTTCTCATCATTCGAATGTTCGAAAGTTCATAGCCACTTGAAGCCAGAACTGAAGCCGCCTACGCTGGAAGAGCAGCGCCGGGTCGCGAGCTTCATAAAGCGCAGGCAGTGAACAACGTATCGCGAGGTACGACAATGAAAATGTCTCACCGACTGCGGTCCCATTCGGCAGGGCCGGTTTGGGGGCTGATTCAGGGCCTGTTCCTGACGGCCGTCGGGATCAGTTTCTGGATCTATGTGAAGTCGTTGCTACCCGGTCGTCGCCTCGATGAATCGCTTGCGATGGCCGCCATGCTGATCGGCGCGTTTTCTGGCTGTTTATGCCGGACGGGAACTCAGGCATAAACATCGGTAACGTCACGGCCCCGGTAACCATTCGTTGCATTGACAACGGCGCGGTCGGGTCGGGGCCCTTCCCCATGTTTCACCCGTACGACGGCGGACACGAGGACGCGATTTAACGCCTCAATGTGGCGCGCGGGGATGCGTCGGATGTACACCTGCCTCAAACTTCATCGCTCATGCGTCGCCTGCGAGCGCCTGAAAGACACGCATTTATTTCCATCAGTCCGACCGGGTTGCATGCTGTCTAGATCAGTGCCGAAGTGCGAAGCCATTGCAGTTCGTGAATGGGCGGAACGGCAATCGCAATCAGGGTATGTCCCTATCAAGAAGCATTTCGAGCGCTGATTTAACAAAGTTAGAATGTTTTATCTAAATGAGCAAAACAGTCTTTGCTCGGTCAGGTACGAGGTCGTGGGCCACACCCGATAAACACCGATCTTCCGCCTGGCACTGGTCAGGCGCTCGTCGGAAAAAAATCACGGAGAGAATGAATGAGCGCACTTATCCCCGAGCAGTTGATCACGTCGCACAAGGCAAACATCGCTGCCCTGTTCATGCTGACCGGTCAGATGTTTGACGGCTATCGCAAACTGGTTGAGCTGAACCTGGCCGCAGCCAGGACGGCGTCCGCCGAGAGCGCGAAACTGTGCCAGGAGCTCTTTTCCTGCACGACGCCCGAGCAACTGCTCACGCGTCAAGCAGACCGGGTGCAACCGGAGGCCGAGCGGGTCCTGTCGTATGCAAGTCATTTCTGCGACATCGTGCGCGACACCCAGTCGAAATGGATGCAGGCGGCACAGGCACAGTACGACGCGAAGAACCAATACCGTTCGCGGTCCTGAGTTTATGACCGGAAAGATGAATAACTGGCAGGCGTTTTCGTACCCTGCATCTCTTCGCTCGCCCAGGAGGCAGCCGTGCTGAGTCCGCACGAATTCACAACGCTGATGGTCGTCAGGGACGCGCCGGACCAGATCGAAACGGACCGTCTTGAGCTTCGCACGCTGCTTGATCTGCGGCTGGTAACGCTTGAACCGCTCGCGGCAGGCCGGCAGGGCCCGCGCATCACGTCGGACGGCAAGGCGATTCTGGAAGCCGTTGCCCGCATGGGTTAACTGGCAGCGGTGATTGCCGTCTGCCGGAGTAACCGCGTACAGCCCCCGGCGTTGTGGCGGCAACTGTTTTTGCAAGGACCGGTGACCCGTCAACGTC
This sequence comes from Paraburkholderia franconis, assembly GCF_009362735.1. Taxonomy (GTDB): domain Bacteria; phylum Pseudomonadota; class Gammaproteobacteria; order Burkholderiales; family Burkholderiaceae; genus Paraburkholderia; species Paraburkholderia franconis. Next base: position 67,030 of record NZ_WHNP01000025.1, read on the forward strand.
TCGAACCCGGTGTGACGAAGGAGACAAAAATGAGTGCGTCATCGATCGGTATTGTGGTCGGCATCTTTGTGCTGGTCATTGCAGCGATCGGGGTGGCTGGACACTATCGACGCGAACATCGTCGCGAGCAGTTGCTCAAGAATCTCGACCATCATGACTGGTGTCACTGGATCCGCGCCCGCAGGTAGGCCTGGCCAGGGCGGAATGCGGCAGCAACGTGGAGGAGACTACCGCGCGCGTCATCGTGCGGCCTTTGGGAGAAAAAGTCTTTCCAGCATGTATTGCGATCCCCCGTCAGCTGTCTGGGCCGGCATTGTTGCATCGTCGACGAACTGATTGATAGGCAACCTGATTGTGAGAACGCCCTGCCTTTTCGAGCGGGCCCGGTTGTTAAACGGGAGCCAGTTGTGTATCGTTTGGGGTTCCGGAAGTTATAGCAGTTACCCCTGACTTTTGGTGCGTGTTGCGGCCCACCGTCCCGATAAGGCGGTGGGTCTTTTTTATTGACCTGCTGACCCAGCGACGCGCATCCGTATGCAGGCCGAATGTACCCTTGCCGTGAGGGAGGGACACCCAGGTGTAAGTACGGCATGCGGGCAATAGCGAAAGCCCTGTTCCTCCAGCCGTCGGATGCAACTATCCCTCGATTGCATGAGTCGGCGCCGCCCTCCCTCAAAACTTCGAAGATGAACGCGACCGGCACAACCTCGCCAGACCGGGCCGCATGCGTTCAGCACGCCCGACGACCCCGGTGTGTGTGATGAACCGTCGCGTTCGAGGTCGCATCGACAAAACGTGCACTACGGTTAGGTGATGCAGGTAGCGATGCTGGCCGCCGGATTCAGCGCCGGCGAGGCGGACCAACTCGCAAGGGACCACGACACGAAGGTCAGCTCTGGTCGAGCGAGCGCCCTGCATGTGCTGCTCATCGCGCGCTCACGGTGTGACGCCACCATCCTGCCCGCACAGGCCCGCCGGGAAATTCCAACCGGCGCGAAGGCTGGGCAGGCATCGGCGATGCTGGGAATCTTTCATCCCGTTCGAGGCTGGATCATGGAAACCGCGATCTTCATTCAGTGCGCGAGCCAGCAGGCCGCCGATAATGCGCTGGTTCTTCATGCAGTGGAAGTCGCCGTCCACACGCTGGAAGTGCATCACGGGCTTACGGTGCACTGCGAGGACGACGTCTTTCAGCTGGACTTTGAGCCCCAGCTTCACATCGTCACCCCCGCGATCCATCTGATCAAAAGCGGCACCGTCGCCGTGCCTCCCGCGCCCGGTGTTGCGAAGGCGATCGACCTCGACATGGAGCAACAGACGACGGACGAGGGATGCGTGCTGCGCGCCTTGCACGTGGCGTCGTACACCCTTTCGGTGCATTGCGGCATGCTCGGCGTATCGGAGGGCGACGCATGGACTCTCGACTTCAAGCCTCAAACGGACATGCTATGGCAGGCGATGGCACTGATGGGCGTTGATACGTCGAAGCCCCTGCGCGCGCCCATCCCCCGGCGAGATGCCGAGGATGACGATGATGACGCGCCAACGCTTTGAGCAGCAGCTTGCCGCCCTGCTTCAAAGGTGGCCCGTCGGCACGACCGCCGATCTGAGTGATTGCATCGTGGCCTATTGGAACGGCCACCAGATCACCTACGCGTTCCTGTGCGATAACGAAAGCGGCCAGGTCGACGAGGAATTTGACGTCGACGATTACGTGTGGGACGAGTGTCGTCCCGTGTTTGAAGAATGGCTGGCCGAGCCTACCTTTACGCTTCGCGACGAGGTGAAGCGATGGTTGGCTGACGCGCCGCCATTCGAAGAGGGTCGATGAGATGGGTCGCTGGGCATCCGCGCGTTCAACGCGCGTCCGTGCAACCACGACGACCTCCGGCGCAATGCCTCTCCTGATCGAGCCGCAACTGGCGACACTCGCCGCGCATCCGCCCTCGCGTGGCGACTGGCAATATGAGATCAAGCTCGATGGTTACAGAATGCTCGCGCGGATAGACTGCGACGGCGTGCGACTGATCACCCGCAACGGCCACGACTGGACCACGCGCTTGCCCAAACTGCGCGACGCGCTTGCAAGGCTTCCGGTAGACGACGTGTGGCTTGACGGCGAAGTCGTCGTGCTCGATAAGGAAGGCCGAACGGACTTCAACGCGCTACAGAACGCTTTCGACCTGCGCAGCACGGCCAACGTCACCCTCTACCTCTTCGACCTTCTCTGGCTGGATGGAATCGATCGTCGCAACGAACGTCTCATGACGCGTCGGCGACTACTGCGCGAGCTGCTCGAAGTCATCGACGAACCACTGATTCGTTTCTCGGAAAACTTCGACGCTGATCCGACCCAGCTCATGGAGGCAGCGCGCTCAATGAAGCTCGAGGGCATCATTGGCAAACGTGTCGATGCCCCGTATCGGTCGGGACGCTCAACAACCTGGATCAAGCTCAAATGTGGACGACGCCAGGCGTTCGTCGTCGGCGGAATCTCTCGCGGCAGCGCGGGTGTGGACTCGCTGATGCTCGGTGTGTTTGAGCAAGGCGGCAGGCTCCGCTACGTCGGCTCAGTACCACCGTACTTCAGAAGCAGACAAGCCGCGGCATTCCTCGCGCGCGCGACGCCACAGCATGAGGCACCCTTTCGTAATCCGCCAAGACCCGAACGCGATCGCGAGTATCTCTGGCTTTCTCCGGAAATCGTGGTCGAGGTCTCCTTTCGGGAATGGACGCCTCGCGGCGAACTCCGGCACACGAAATTCCTCGCGGTACGCCACGACAAATCGGCGCACGATGTCAGCATGGAGGCGGTGACCGATCCTAATCAGTAAGGCATCCATTGCATTCCAGACGGCGAGTTCCGGGTTCGGCCAGTTGCGGCCACTCGCCTGAACCTCGAAGTTGTCATTCGAACGGCTGCCTTGTAGCTGGAAGATATCAGCGATCTTTTTGCTGGAGAATTGCGGCCAGCGCGCGCGGTCGGCAAATGCAATCCAGCCTTGCCACCTCCGACAGCCAGCAGCCAGCTCGTTGAGTCACACAGCGACGCGATGCTTCCGGAGTAGTTGGAAAGCCACGCCTGCCGTGCATGCAACAACGACGGCACTGACCAGAAAGACCGCACGCAGGCCGGCGTGTCCGCCAACCCATCCCAACGCCGGGCTGCCGACAGACATCGCAACATCGAGAAAGGCCGTGTAAGTGGCCATTGCCATGCCTCGGTTCTTTGGCGTTATCCCGCTGACTGCTTCAACGCCCAACCCCGGATACACAAGCGAATAGCCGAAGCCGGCAAGAGCGGCCCCCGCAGATGCAAGCAACCAAGTCCTGGCCAGCCAGATGAGCAGCAGGCCCGCCGCATGAACGATGACGAATATTGCCGCGACTCCTGCCCCGCCGAACCGGTCAGGAAGGTGACCGACAATTGTGCGCGCCGCGATCAGTGCGACACCGAATGCAGTGAAAGCCATCCATACCGGCTGCCAGTGCATGTCTGCGAAGAAAAGCGAACCGAACGCCAGAATTGCGCAGTAGCCGATACTGGCGAGCGCTGCGCCGAGACCGGGTAGCCAGACAACCCGCATGATCGTGTTGAAGGAGGCATGCTCTCCATGCGTGTGGGGCGCGACTGCTGGCATCCGGATCAGATAAGTGAGCACCATCAAGGGCAGGATAGCTGTTAGGAGTGCGATCGCTGAAAATCCGAACGACGTGTACAGGATGGACCCGATGGGTCCGCCGAGCGCCATCGCTGCGAACATCGCGGTTCCGACCCATGCAATCACTTTCCCGGCATGTTGTCTGTCTACCAGCCCGAGCCCCCAGGCGACGGCCCCTGTGATAATGAAGCTCTCAGCCCCTCCGAGCACCGCGCGACCGACAAGCAGGATGGCAGCGGACAGCGCGGGCACTTTGAGGAAGGCGAGCGAAAGCAGATACAGCAGACCCGCCACCACAGCAGCAACGAGACCGGCGAGCACGGCGCGTTTCGCGCCCCGCCTGTCGGAAAAGGACCCCGCCCAAACGCGCGAAAACAACGAGGCGGCGAACTGCGCTCCTGCAACCAGACCGACCATGAACGGACCGAAGCCGAGACCGTTGCTGACATGCAAAGGCAGCGCCGGAAGTGCTACGCCAATGACGATGAAACCGGCGAGCACTGCGGCCATCACCGGCATCAGGGTCGCAACAACGGACTGCGCGGCAGCTGCTGCCGCAAGTGATTTGTACATGAAGCGTGCCTTCACATCCTGTATCCGGGTTTCTTCTAGATCGTTTGAGAACGCTCCTCAATGTCCGGCAGATAGACTTCCTGCTTCCATCGGTCAGACGGAATTTCCTCAAAGCCGACTGAAACGGATTCCTCGTCGTAGCCAAGAATCTGCATCACATCACGGGTGATGGCCTCGGCCAGACGTCGCTTCTGCTCCTCCGTCTTTCCGGGCCATGCTTTAACGACGACATGGGGCATGGCGTCTTTCTCCTGTGGTTGAAAAGACCGGGCAGGTGAAGCAGGCTTGCGGCCTCGTGAACTGCACTTACACCTGCTCGCCGCTGCCGAGGTACTGCTCGTCAGTGACTTTCTCCAGCCATTCGACGTTCCTGCCGTCGAGCGCTTCCTGAATGGCGATATGTGTCATCGCGGTCGTCGAAGTTGCGCCATGCCAGTGCTTGTGGCCAGGCGGGCACCAGACGACGTCACCAGCGCGGATTTCTACGCGCGGCTCGCCTTCGCACTGGGTCCAGCCGCAGCCGGCTGTAACGATCAAGGTTTGGCCGAGCGGGTGCGTATGCCAGTTAGTCCGCGCGCCCGGCTCGAAAGTGACGCTCGCACATGAAACGCGTGCCGGCGGAGGTGGAGCGTTCAGCGGGTCGAGCCGCACAGTGCCCGTAAACCATTCTTCAGGGCCTTTCTTCGAGGGCTGGGAGCCCGCACGTTTCAATTCCATGACTGTTCCTCGTCGGTGTCGTCCGGGGGTATGCCCGGTTCAGCTAATCTAACTCCTGGCAATTGATGCGACTAGATGGCAATATCGGCATGCCCTTATGCTGTGGAGCATTAATTGAAAGAGGATTTCAACGATCTGGTCGGCTTCATGAACGTCGCGCGTGAGCGCAACTTCACGCGGGCGGCCGCCCAACTGGGAGTCTCGCAGTCGGCCTTGAGCCGTACGGTTGCCGGCCTTGAAAAGCGGATGGGCATCCAGTTGCTGACGCGCACTACCCGCAGCGTCTCCTTGACGGAGGCAGGCGAACGGCTACTGGCGGCGATTGCACCACGTTTCCAGGAAATTGAAGCGGAGGTCGATTCCTTGCGCGCAATGACAAGCCGCCCAGGCGGAACTGTCCGGATCACGACCACCGACTACGCGGCGAACTCGTACGTTTGGCCGCGTCTGCAACCGTTGCTGCGCCAGTACCCGGAACTGAAGATTGAATTGGTCAATGACTACGGGTTAGCCGACATCGTCGCGGATCGGTATGACATCGGCGTGCGGCTAGGCGACCAGGTGGCCAAGGACATGGTAGCGGTGCGAATCGCCCCTGACATGACGATGGCAATCGTGGGCTCCCCCGGATACCTGCAATCGATTGCACCTGCGAAGACGCCGCAGGATCTGACGCTGCACAACTGCATTAATTTGAGACTGCCAACGCGAGATTCACTGCTCCCCTGGGAGTTACGGAAGGGACGACGAGAACTGCAGGTGCGGGTCGAAGGGCAGCTCACCTTCAATAATGTCTACCAGATGTTGGACGCGGCGCTTGAAGGATTTGGGCTCGCGTACGTGCCCAAAGACCTGGCCGAGATGCATGTCCGGGCGGGGCGTCTGCGTTGGGTGCTGGAAGACTGGTTTCCCACGTTCGTCGGGCATCACGTCTATTACCCTGGTCGTCGCAAGTCATCGCGTGCAGTCGAGCTTGTAGTCGACGCATTGAAGAGCGGCTATAAGCGTCGAGCGCAGTGACCGGCAAACGGCGATCACGACGCAGATTTTCACCACCCGGGTCATACGCTATCCGCTGAATGCGGCGCAGGCCAGCAAGTGAGTCATCGGTTGCGCGCCCGATGCGCCGCGATTGCTGCCTGCGGAGCAACCCCATCGGGAACCGCTTCAACGCGTCTGGGTAGCGCCCATCAGGCGCAATCCTGCCTGCTTGCTGGACGTCACATTGCGCTCGCCTGTGCCTAATCCATGTACTAGTATCCATCAGGGTGCTTCGACAGGCTGGTCGTACCAATCGACGAGCAGAAGGAGAAAACCATGGGTATGCGCGCACTTCCCGTCATCACCGCACTCGCCGTGATGCCTGCAATGGCTCTCGCCGGACCCGGCAGCAACGCTCCCTGGTATCCCTCGCTGATGGCCTTCGAGCACTACGACTCGGGCCGCAGCCACCTCTTTGCCCAGGCCAACTTCCACGGCTCCTTCGCACAAGGAGGCAACGTGGTCAGCGCGCGGGTTTCCCTCGATGATTACCTGACGCCCTACAACGTCGTGTACCTCGGCGCCGACTCGATGTTCATCTATGGGGGCGGCTATGGCGACAAGGGCGGAATCGGGGCCTTCGTTGCGCGGGTGGATCCCAAGACGCTGAAGACCGTCTGGGCCAATCAACTCATCAACACGGTCGACACCAACGAGTGGGACTATCCGGGCGTAGTGAGCATCCTGCGCGATGGCTATCTCTACGTCATCTACGGCTACCGGATTGCCAAGCTCGATCCCCGCGACGGACACGTGGTGGCGGGGCCGGTGGAACTGCCCACCGCGCCGACTGCCGATCTGCGCGACACCTCTTACAACGGCCTCGACGCGCTGCCCGACGGCACGCTGATCACCAAGACCGTGTACCGCGAGAAAGGCTGTGAGGAACAGGGCTTCTCGGCCTTTCTGGATTGCCCCCATCCGGCAGCCGTTCCCCGCTCGATCATCGTGGCCATCGATCCCCGGACCCTGGAAGTCGTTGATAAAATCACGGCCGAAGAGTTCATCGGCGGACGAATCACCTCGGTCCGATTCCAGGGCAAGGACTACGCCTATCTGGCCGGCTCGACCAAGATTTTCCGCTACCTCTACGAAGACCGACATTTTTCGCTCGACAACTCCTGGGGGCCCGTCGTCTATCGGGATTCCAGTTCCGGCCAGACCGCCGCCTCGGCCGTCATTGTCATGAACGACTGGGTCGTCTTCGAAGACAACGCCACCCCGGTGGACAACCCGCCTGCCGGGCCGTCTCCCTGGATGACAGTGATGGCGATCAACCAGGCCGATACCACCAGACAGTTCGCCGTCCAGCCCTTCAAGTCATTCCAGTCGCCATCCAACATCATCAGCTTCTCGCCCTCGTCCGTGTCGGTCGACCCGCTGCGCAACCGCATCTTCGCCCTCGATGCCGGTCCCGGCGTCATTGGCGTGCTGGAACTGGATTCCGATGGCCTGCAAACCGTCTGGACCGCACAGCAACGCACCACCGAATTCCTCGCCCTGATCGGCCCGCGCGAACGCCGCGTTGTAGTGGGCACTGACATCCCAGCCAACCAGGCGATAGGCTCGAACACCGAGGACACCATCGTCTGGCGCGAAGCCGAAACCGGACGCGAATTGGCCCGATCGGAACTGCTCCCTGCAGTCGATACGGGGACTGATCCAGCCCGGCTATGCAGGGCGAATGTATTACATGGCGCAGGAAGGCAAGGTTATCGAGCTTACGGTTGGCGCTGCTCCCGCAAGAGGAAATTAGGGGTTTTCTGTCCAGGGGGCGGCAAGCTCGCAGCGGTAGCGAGAACAGCACAGTGACAACCGAATAGCGTTTATCCGCTGCCGGAATGGGTTCGAATCGCGCTGCGGCGGCCAACTTCTTCAAGCCGATTAGCGATGACGATTCCTCGACCTTGATCAAGCTTAGCCCAGGTAGCTCTTCCTCCGGATGTCCGAATCGCCCCGTGAGCAGTCGTTGATGCCTCCACCCGTGCGAGCGTCTGATGCGGGTCCGGCTGCTGCCTGACGCGGCCGATGAGCGGGCAACAACGGCGACGGCACTATGTCAGACCGGGATCGGCGATGAAGAGACACTCGCGATTTCGCGTCGAACGGCCGCTCACCGACTGACTCGGGACGACTGCAAAACCGCGCCACTTTTTGCTCTGCAATGTTTCAATTTTTCAAAGTTCGCACCAGAAGTGCTCTGTTTTGTGTTCGGTTCCACGCGCCGATATCTGCGTGCCGCTTGTCGCTGTTACGTACCGTCCACCGATACGTTTCCACTTTGCACACTCAAGCCATATTTGACGGTGGCACAGGCGGACCAATGCTCGACGGCATCCACTACTCAGATCGATGTGCGGTCAGGATCGTCCTCGCGATACAGCTGTCGCAACCTTGAAAGCTAATCGCTGACTACTAAGGTGCTTCACAGGATCAAGGAGAGAATCATGGCAAGAATCGAAGCAAAGCTGGAACAAATGGGACTGGCGTTGCCTCGTGCGCTACAGATGCCGGCAAACGTGCAAATGTCTTTACCGTTTGCATGGGTACGTGTGAGAGGTGCGCGCGCCTTTGTCTCTGGTCATGTACCGCTGAACCCGGACGGAACAATTGCGCAACCTGTCGGTAAGGTGGGTGCCGATGTTTCTCCAGACGAAGGCTATGCTGCTGCCAGGCTTGTCGCGCTTGCACATTTGGCGAGCCTCCACAAGGCGCTCGGGGACCTGGATCGTATAACAGGCTGGCTACGTGTTTTTGCGATGGTCAACGTCGCACCCGGTTTCGACCAGATGCCGCGGGTCGCGAATGGCTTCTCGGATCTCATCCTTGAACTGTACGGACCGGACATTGGAACGCACGCTCGCTCGGCGATTGGCGTGGCACTTCCGCTCAACGTACCCGTTGAATGCGAGGCAGAAGTCGAGATCGACGGAGCATGATGAGCGCCCCATACATCATCGGGTTCTAGCCGGCCATGATCTCTCCATGCCAGCGCAGATGAATTCTCGCGACCCGCTGCCGGCTGGTATCAATTGCCACACCCGTAGCGTTTTTTAACTCACGATTTGCGCGTGGGGCGCATTAAACGAAAGGCTGTCGGAATAACAACCTATGAAGCAAATCTGGATCACTGGTCATGGCGGACCGGAAAAGCTCCAAGTGCGTGAAGTGCCCGACCCGAATCCGAAGGCAGGGGAATTGCGCATTCGCGTCAGGGCATGCGGCATCAACTTTGCCGACATCCTCGAACGACGCGGCTTGTACCCGGATGCACCGCGCCCGCCAACAGTCGTTGGCTACGAAGTATCGGGTATCGTGGATCAGATCGGCAGCGAAGTCGACGAGCAATGGCTTGGCCGCGACGTGTTCGCGCTCGTCCACTTCGGCGGGTATGCCGACACTGTAACGGTTTCGACCGCGCAAGTATTTGCCAAGCCGATCGCATTGGATCACGCCCATTCCGTCGCCCTGCCCGTCCAGTACCTCACTGCCTGGCAGTTGCTGGTCGTGATGGGGGCGGTGACAGCCGGCGATTCGGTGCTCATCCATAATGCAGGTGGAGGTGTCGGATTGGCCGCAATCGATATAGCACGCCACTTGGGAGCGACGATCTACGGGACGGCAAGTCCCGGCAAGCATGCATTCCTGCGCGAACGTGGCCTCAATCGCGCGATCGACTACACCCGTGGCGACTGGAGGGAGGAACTCATGCAGCTTACCTCAGGCGCCGGGGTCGAACTGATCATCGACCCTCTCGGCGGCACACATTGGAAGAAGAGCTATTCGGCGCTGCGTTCGACAGGTCGTCTCGGGATTTTCGGCATTTCCAGCGCCACGAGCTCGCAGCTACCCGGCCTGCTGCGCTTGGTAGCATTAGTCGCCGCAACACCATGGTTTCATCCGCTCGGTCTGATGAGTCGCAATCGTGGCGTATTTGGGGTTAATCTTGGTCATCTCTGGGGCGAACTCCCAAAGCTGCAAGTGTGGATGAGAGCACTGCTTGACGGAGTCGATGCAGGTTGGATTCGGCCCCATGTCGACCGCACTTTTTCATTTGAACGCGCCGGCGATGCACATGCCTGGATAGAAGATCGCAAAAACATCGGGAAGGTTGTATTGAACGTCGAAGAGTAGGCTTCTCCGAAGTGCCATCTCCGCGCCCGCGCTGCGTGCGAATGTCCGTATCGGTAGGACAGCGGACCCGCGCCCATGCTGCGCGAGTGACTCAAACGGGTCTCAACGCCTTCAAACCCCAACTCATCCACAAAAACATCCACCACGCGCACCGGATTAGTGTTTGTCACGTAGTCGTCAAGCACTTCGGGAAAGAGGAAGCTTTGCGTACGATCTTCGCCTTGAACGAACCGCTCCATCTCGCTTCTCCCCGTTCTACGACGAATACATTTAGCACTACGAAATTGCGTTTTGACACAGTCTGGTCCGGTTGCTGCCTTTCGCAGCATAGGTCCGAGCATTTCGAAACGAAGGGAGTGGCGTGTCCCCGCCTTCTTCGTCCGAAGTGACGAGCAACGTCCCGTTATGGTCGTCGGTTGCCCAGATCAAGCCTTGGTCGTCGACCTTGATGTCGGATGGTGCACCGTCATAGCGCAACAACGGCGATCGCCTGCGAGAAGCTCATGATAACCGGGACGAAGCCCGCGAGTCGATTTCGCGCGAAAGCGTGCGACATGGGCCACCGGCGATCGCGGGAGTCGACTGTGCTAAATTGTCTTGCTCAACGTCGCGAGGGATAGGTTGTGAATTGGATGACCCGCTTGTTAAAGAGAGCGCGAACGGAGCCGGAAACACCCAGGCTTTTGAGTGAAGCATCTGTTCACCGTACGCAAGAGACAGCCGCAACGACCGCGCTGATGCGGGCTATGGAATCGACCGTGCATCAGCGTCATTCCGACGCGCTGGCGACCTACCGGCGCCTCACAGCCGAATTCGCGACACATCAGGCAAACGCCGCACTCATCGCAACCTGGCGCCGCCAGATTTCTGAGCAGAGAGAGTTGTTGCGGGCGCTCGAGCCGGAGGCCGAGCTTATCGTCTATCTCCTCAACCGTTATGCGATGGTGGACGGCCGCGACCATCGAACCCTGAGTGCATTAGAGCAGGCCGAACTGCTGAGGACGGAGCTTCCCGAGGAACCAGCCCGGGTTGCTTGCGAGAGGCAAGAACCGGCGGTGCCGCGCGACCTTCTCGACAGATCGTTGCGGACCGCCCCTCAAGCCGGCGAAGCAGGCGAATTGAGCACTGAGGAGCTTGAACGGGCGAACGCGCAGTTGGCTCAGCAATGTGCCGACGTAACAGCCGGCATGCCAGCGGACGAATGCGCGGAAGAGCTCGAGCGGGAAATTGCGGCGCTTCAGCACTCGGTCGAATCGAAGCAGTCGGAGACCCATGCGCTGAAGTCAATGTTCCTCAAATATGGTGCTGTGCGCGGTATCCTGCTCAACAGGATGTCCGAGCGGGAACGCCGAGACGTCTTTTTGAAAGGCGCGCGGGACCTGGCAAGGGCGAAGCGAGATCAAGAGCGCGCAGCGGAGAAACCAGCGGGGAGTGAATTGCCACCCGCGGTGCAGGAAAAGGGCAAGGTGTACCTTCGAACTCGTCCAGAGGCAGGGTGGCGGGCCAAAGCGTCGGGGACCAGTGAGAGCAAGCCCGTCGATAGCTTACTTGCAAGCTGGAGCGACGCGCAGGGGCGAGTTTCTCCGCAGCACGTAGCGGACAAGCTAAGGATTAAGCGGCGCGCAGCCAAGAAAATTCTTCAGGACGCAGTCCAGCGGGGAGTCCTCGTCGCGCTGCCAGATGGCTGGTACGAGGTCGCTTCTCGCCAGCCGCTCACGTAGGTCTTATTCGCAGCTCGTCACCTATATGCGCGGTAAATATAAGTCTCTTGTCATGACAGGGCGCCCGGTCGCGCGGTAGCGAGAATCTGGAACACCAGAGCCCGGCGCACCAGGCTTTCATGTTCTTTTAGAAAAATGAGTCTGCACATCCATTTAATCAGCAATGCTTACTACTGCGCTTCATTCATTGAATCCCGAAGTGTGCAATTTACGGCTGTAGAATTGGAACACCAATAAATAGACATTAGGGCGATAGTGTTTAAAGGAATCGGGATTGAAGTACACATGCAGCGGCTGACCAATCGGTTCGCACATGCCCGCTAGCAGAGAGCTGTCGTATCGGACATATTCGAAATTGATGTGCGGGCCGCCCCTACCGTTAAGGTTGCCGCGTATGGTAACGACGCACGCCTCCTGTAGCAGTCGCGTGACAACAGTTCTGCGGCGTCGCCCCCGCGACTCAAGGCTCTTCGCCCGGATCAGCGATATCAAGCCTGAACTGCCATCCTTCCATGCTCATCAGCATTCGCCCAAGATCGATCCACGAGACCTCCTGGCCGTCGACCACCACGAGTGGCAAGTGTCCCTCCTGCGACTCGTCCCATTCGATACGCCCGCGCACCGTGCTGTCGATGATCCGGCGCTCACGAAAAACAATGTGCCTGACTGACAGTGCGCGACGAATCTTTTCGACGAGGCGCCCGAGCAATACAAGCACGTCATCGTCGAGCTCGCCGATCAGCTGGAACCGGTAGCCGGCGGGAAGGTCTCCGCGAAGCTCAAAGGCATCCAGAGCGATCAGGTCGCCCAGAAGGCGGATCTGGAAATGGAACTGGTGGGACTCCCCGCTGCAATCGATCATCCGGATGGGATCAAGCCGGACATTCTCGAACCCGGTGAAGCCGGTTGACTCGGCAATCCTGGCGTTGAAGCAAAGACTGCAGACCAACTCGTGGCGACCATCATCGGAGCCACAGTTATCATGTCATAGGGCGGCGTCAGGTTTCCACATTGTTCGCAACGCTCATGTGCCATGTCGTGCTTGTTGTAGCGGTTCTTCCTGCGATCGCAGGGAGGATGGAATCAGGTTGCCTTCTTCGGAGCTGTTCGCCACACGTTGGCAGCCCTGTGCCACGTAACGCATGCTCGCATTGACCCGGGTCGGAGCCGACGGAACGGAGCCGCTATTGTGATAGAGACTGCCTGGGTTGCGACCCGGTTTTGCGATCCCACGGTATGGGCGTGACACCGTTCTTCCTCGACGTTCAGCTAGATGCCGGGTCTCTTGACTGTTGGCAATAGAGCAGAGGTGCACAGGTAGCACGAGCAGAGCCGTCGTGCAATGGGGCGCCGAAGTGCAAACAGCCCCAGTCGGTTGGACCGGGGCTGCCGGACAGGTCAGTGCAGCTGTCGCTTCAGGTCGGAGAGTTCCGAATGCATCGAGCTGACCGCATCCCTGATCCTGTCATCCAGACCGCCGGCCTGTTGACAAGCTCGCTCTGCGCGATCACCGATCTGTTCGAGATCGTCGACCCACAGCCGGATACGATCCTGATCCCTGGACGACATCACCTTCTTTGCCGACTTGCATTCCCTGTCCAGTTCGTCCATCGAGTTCATCAGTTCTGCTGGAATCGTCTTGTCGGCGTGACAGGTCCGTGATATATCGCTGACGGTTTGCTGCAGGTGAGTAAAGCGCTTTTTGGTCTCACTGGCATGCAACAAAAAGTCCCACAGGTGAGTAAAACGATCTTTGAAATCACTGGTTTGCAACATGATGCCCCCTTCTGGAACATCAGTCCCAGATGAATTCAGGCAGCACAAGACGGCGGGTTGCCCGTGGTATCGCGGTTCACCGTTTCAATTGGCCGCCATCGCTTCTGGATTGCGTCAAAGCGGCCTCCGGGCACGCCAAAGGCGTCTTTCCAGTGTAGGTGATAATCGCTCGTCTGCGCCCAGATGACCGGGCCTCGTGCGTTAGCTGCAAACGGTCCTTTCCTGCGACGACGATGCGAGCGGAGCGTCCACATCCGCCGGGGTCGGCCATGAAAAATCCTGCCTATGTATATAAACGTAGTAGTATTTAACAATGGTTTCTTTTCCTGTCGATCTTGCCGATATTGAAGCTTGCGTGTCTGCTCGCAAGATGTGGCGCCCATGCATTAGAGCGGTCGTATCCCACGGATCTCGACAGATTGCACGATAATTAGTTATACGACTCTCCGTTCTTTCTCGCATAGAATGTCGTTTTTCACTTGCGGCGGTTGCAGCAAACTACCTGTCCGCAGGCAAACGCTCGCAACGGAATCTGGCGAGTTGAGAGTCCGGCGGAAGAGGCCTGAACTACGCGATATTTTTGAGATTGCTGGAATCGGCGTGCCGGAGGTGCGACCACGCTGCCCCCAGTGACTGTCAGCTTGCGGGCATGGTACATCGGATGTCAACGCAGGACCACACTGTCAACATCGAACGGAAGACCATGAGCGAAAGCGTATACGGAGAGCAGGCAACCGGGCGGGTGACCCACAGCCTGCTGCGACTCAGCACGGCGATGCGAAGCCAGGCATGGGAATGGGCGGAAGGCGCGAGTTTGACGCCGACGCAAGGCGAAATCCTGGTGCTGCTGATGCAGCGCAAGGGTCCGATGCGTCTGGGTGAGATCGCACGCGAAACCGCGCTGACGGCGGCCACGACGAGCGATGCCGTCAGCACGCTCGAGAGCAAGGGGCTCGTCGAAAAGCGCCGCGCCCTCGACGACGGCCGCGCGCTCGCGTTGCGCCTGACGGCTCGCGGCCGCACGGCGGCCAGGCGCGCCGCGCAATGGCCGGACTTCCTCGCGAAAGCGGTCGGCACGCTGCGCGACGAAGAGCAGTCGCTGTTCTATCGCACGCTGCTGAAGACGGTCCGTCAGCTCGAAGTGCAGGGTCACATTCCGCCGCACCGGATGTGCGTGACATGCACGCACTTCGAACCGGGCAGGAATCCGAAGAAGACGGCGCACCATTGCGCGCTGCTCGATCTGTCGATGGCGGATACGGACTTGCGCCTGGATTGCCCGGTGCATGAAACGGCCGATGCAGCGACGCAGAAAAAAACCTGGAAGATCTTCGCGCAGCAAGGCTGAGTCCGCTACTGCGAAGCCCGGCCGCCGCTGGCACGATGCACGCCGGCTGACCCGCGTTCCCATACCCGGAACGTAGTCAGGGAAACCCGATTCGACCTGGGACGGTGTGCCGCTGAAGATAACGCTGTGCGCGACTGCCACAGCGCCGTCGCGGTTAACGGTGGTTGCGGGCCGGCGCATTCAACGCGTCTCCAGGCTGGTGGCTCATCCTTCAATATCCGGACCGCTGTCGGCTGCGTCGGGATCGGCGGGAGGTTCGGTGTCCCTATCTGGGGTGGGTTGGTCGCCATCGACGGGTAGTTGCGTATTACGTACGGCGTCGCGCAGTTCATCCCGCTCCCATGCGTCGCGCTCACGCTGTGCCGCCCGGCGCGCCTGCGCCTCGGCATCGAGCTCGGCAACGCGCATCTGCCGGATCGCCTCCAGCTCCGGCTGCCCGAACACGATGCGCATGCGCGTGTCGGCCGCCACGCGCGCGGCGGCGGCCTGGAACGCTTCGGGACCGGAAAGCGAGAGCGTCGTGCCAAATTTCTGCTGCGCGAAACGCAGCGCGATTTCGATCGCGTCGCGCTCGCTATCCCACAGGCGCAGCGAGCGGCCTTCGTCGACCAGGAACGCGACACCGTCCTTGCGATAGTCGACCTCACCGCTGGCGCGCACCTCGGAGGTGATCGTCGGCCCGTGATAGATGATCTCGTTGTGACCGGACGCGAACGGTCGCTGCACGCCATGTGACGGACCACTGAAAATGACACCCCGTTCGTCACCGGCGCTCCTCGCCTGCAGGCGGATTTGCTGCATGCGTCGCAGTTCGCGCAGCGCGCGTGCGTCACCGGCCTGTGCGCGCTCGCGCAGGAAGTCCTGGTACTGGTCCGCGATCGGCCGGCGAGCGGCAGCCTTGAGCGCATGACGCTCCTTCGCGATCCGTTCGCGCAGCGCGGCCTCAGCCTCGAGGCGAGCGACACGTGCCGCCGACAGCTTCTCGCGCCGCTCGCTGACCGGCAGGTCGTTGCGATCCGCGAGGTCGTTACGGGCGCGGTAGAAGGCGCCCTTGATGTCGAGACGTCGTGCTTTATCGTGCTGCGCCTGTTCATCCCACGCACGACGCAGTTCGTCGCGATACGCCGCACGCCACTGCTGGAATTCGCCCCACAGATCACGCTCGGGGGTGTGGCGCGGCGCATGACCGGGACTGCGTCCCATCTGCGCCCGATACGCGTCGCGTAGCAGTTGTGCAGCTTCGTCCCACGACAGGTTCATTTCCTTCGTCAGAAAATCCGACACGTTTAGATTGCGTGAGCCAGCCCGAATCCGGTCGCCGCCGTCCGCGCCCTTGCCAATGTCGTACTTGTCGACGATCAGCCCGTGCGAGTGGGCGAGTGCAGCCAGCAGCCGGCTGGCATCGAGTGTCGCGCGGATCTCTGCAAACTCCGCCCGCTCGCGCGAGCGACGGACACTGCGTAACTCCACAAGATCGCGCGCGAACTGGTCCCGAACCGTATCCGCTTCCCGGCCGGTTGCCGCTCGCGCGCGTGCATTGAAAGGTGCTGCCGGCGTCTCGCTGCCAGCAGCGGACGACGCAAAGGGAAGCGACTCGACCGCATCGAGCGACTGGACATCTGCAAGGCTGCTAATCTCGTTACGCGGACCCAACGCTGCCAGCAACCGGCCACCGCCCAGTCGTGGATTCAGACCGAACGAACGGCTCGCGTACTGCTGATCGCCAGGCGGTCCGTCGTGATGCATGAACTTGTCGGCCGCTGTCGCCGCAAGGCGCACTCGCGCTGCATCGTCCGCCTTGTCCCACGCGCCGTACATGCGTGCCGCGATCGCGTCGAGCAGCGGATTGCTGCCGCTGCTTCGTGGATCTAGCTGTTCTCTTCCCGTTCGCTCGCGATCGCCAGTCCATCGCAGTGAGTCAATTCGGTCGGCTTGATGGTCTCCCAGCTCCAGTAGTGCATCAGCCGGCAGAAGCATTTGACGTCGCGCGGTGTCGCCATCCACACTGCGGCGGGGCACACCTCGCACACCGTGTGCGGAGCCGGTCGGCGGGCGGGGTCGATCGAAGCGAGCGTCAAGGTCGTGATCCGCGCCTCGTCGCCACCGCCCCCGGCGTTCGTGTTGCGCGAGCTGCGGCTCGTGCCCTGGCTGCTGTCGTTGCCACTCTCGCCAATCTCGCCAGTCTCCTGGTCCACCACTGCTGCGTCGTGTTCGCTCATCGAGCCCTCCTGCTGCGTCATAGAACCGCTGTTCGCGATGTTCGAGAATGCGCCGCTGTTCTGCCGGCGACGCGGCCTGATACGCCTTGTAGAAGCTGCTTCCGCTGTTCAGATACTTGATCTCCCTCGCACGTATATCGTTCCACTCGAATAGGGCATCGAGATAGTGCCGGGGCGTCACGCGCGGCACACCCGGTTCGATGTACTCCGCATGAACATCGTGATCGAGCGCTTCGCGCTTACCGTCGACGTCGAGTTCGATGAATTCGCGCGAGAACATGAACTCCTTCAGGTTCACGCCCTTCGCGGCGCCGGGCGGCTTGACGTTTTCGTATTCGCCATCGCGGCCCGCGTTACGCGTGCGTGTCGCGCCGAATTCCGTGAGCAGCGCCTTGAAGTCCTCGTAACGCGTGACATCGCGCGCAATCAGCGCCTCAAGAATCGCGGCCTTCAGTTCGCGGTTCATCGGCTCGAATACGTCGCCTTTGTACCGGCTGATCATCTCCGACGCATCGGTGAACTGCACGCGCCGGTTGTCCTTCGGACTCGCCAGTCCGTATTTCGCGTTGATATGCTCCTGGAATGCTTCGAGGAACCGGTGATGCCGGTCGACCTTGCCGAACGGTTCCAGCCGTCGTCCCGTGAGCAGGTTCACTTCCGGTATCACGACGTGTAGATGAACCTTGCGCTCGACGAGTTCGCCACTGCGCCGGTCGGCATAGCTCTTCAGACGCGGCACATGTGCTTCTGCATAGAAGTTGTACTCGTCGGGCCGGTACGCAGCAAACGCGAACGCCTCGAACTCCCGCACGATGTCCGCGAGCACCTCGCGCGAAACTTCATCCTCCTTGAACGACAGCGTGACGTTGATATAGCGTTCTGCCTCCGTATCCATCGACTGGATGATGTCGTTGGTCAGCGCCAGATCGCCCGCCAGAATCACCCGCTCGTCCATCCCGTCGCGCTCGAACTCACGGTCCTGCTTCTGGCCGTCCTCCAGATAGGCCTTGATGCCATCGTGATAACCGCGCACCCGGATCAGCATTGCTCACGTCCCCTGCTGTGCGAGCAACTGCTCACACTGCTCGACGCGACGAAGCAACGTTGAATACACGATGGTGGGCAGTGTGTGCCGGGCCGCCTCAACGGCCTGCCTCACTTCCGCGCAGTCAGCCACGCGCAGCGCTCGCGCGCCCTGCCCTTCCTTGTCATTCTCCGCCTGCAGCTTCTTCTCCAGAGCAAGGACCTTGAGAATGGCTGGGTATTTGTCATCGATGCTCATGGGGACGGTCTCCTTCAATCCACCTTTTCCAGTGAGCATCTCAGGTACCGCGAGATCAGATGCAGGTGCGTGAGCAGTTCCTCATAGGTTGTCTCCGACAGCTGACCGCGCACGTGTTCCGAATTCGCCCGATGGGCGATCTGGTTCAGGTTGTTGCTGGTCTTGTTGAAGATGTACAGCAGCCGCTTGCGATCCGCGCTGGCAACCGGTCGCGCGATCACCTGCGTGCGGTTCGTTAGCACGGCCTGCCGGAAAAATTCCGATTGCGTGAGTCCACTTCGGGCCACCTTTTCAAGATAGGCTGCACGGTCCGCATCTGACAACCGGAATGCGATCGGTTTGCCGAGTCCTGCCCCATCGTTGCTTTTCCGGCGTGACATCGTCTATAGCTCCGCTGGATGCGTCCAGTCTGCTGACAGACCTGGCAGCGTGAAGCGCGTTTCATCGCCGTTGATCGTATGCGCGCGGAATTCGTAGGCTGGCCAATGCGCCTCGCATTCACTCAAAACGCACATCGCCTGATCGCCCGTCATCGGGTGCGTGTAGCCAGCCCACGGCAGGTAACGCGGCCGACTGTTGCGTGCATTCGCTCGCGACCACATCACGAGCTGGATCACCCATTCGCTGTCCGGAATCATCGCAAGCGCCTCCTATCCGTATTGCATACCAGGCAGTGCTTAGTGTCGTCGACAGACTTGTCGGCGCGATGGGACGCGGTGCAGTGTCCCGCGTCAGGGTTTCAAAGGGGCCTCGCCCCTTTGGCACGAGATATTTTACGAAGCGCGTAGCGATGCGTAAACATATCCGACGTGCCTCGCTCCGCGACCGACATCACAAGCATAGTGCAGATAACCCACTTCCGTACGTCATCCACACTACTTCATGCCACCAGGATAAATCGCATACCAAACGTTTTATCACGATCGATCGACTGCTACACTACTTCCATCCTACATTCATGTCACATCTGACCATGGACCGGGAAAAAACCGCTGCGAGTCTGCGCAGTCTCGCGCTGAACAGCCCCAACCGCAGCAAGGCCGCCCGCCTTCGCGCAGTATTGCCCGATGTCGAAGCGGCTCTCTCCGCTGGCGTCCCGTCAGCGGAAATCATCACTGCGCTGGCAGAAAACGGCCTGGCGTTCACGCCCCGCACGTTTCATGGCACGCTCTACCGTCTTCGCAAGACCGCCCGCCCGCCAACCCCGCACGCCCCGCGTCCCGCAATGAACGCGAGAGATACAAATGCACGATCCACAGACGAAGCACCATGCACCAATTCGATGACAGGTACAACTGACCGGATCAAGACCATTGAACAACTGCGCGTCGAGCACCCCACGATGCCCCAGTTCCAGCTCACCAAGCTGTACGCGCAACAGTATGATCAGCCCGCGTTCACAAGCGCAGACATTGAAGAACTGAAACGGAAATACCCGCCCAGGCCGAAGGCCTGACCACATCGCCCGGGCGCACCGCAACACGTCAGTCCACTCGCCCACGCTTCCAGCGTGGGCCTCCCTAGCCCTGGGTATGGGCGCGCGGCGCGCACGTATGCTCAACGGTTCACAAACGTAGCAGGGCGCTTGCAGAAAAATGGCTGCTTCAGCGAATCACCTGCCGTGCCGTAAACGGGGTTACCCGGCTGGTCACCCGATTAGTCCGGCGTGTGTTGACGGAGCCGGACGCGCGAGCGGTCCCGGCTCTTTTTTTCGGCAAAGGAAAAGCCGCCCAGGCTTTCGCCTGGACGGCTACGTGACAACGAACGCTTACCGGATGTCGGGTCAGGCAGCTTCGGTTTCCTCGGCCTCCCCGTCTGACGGCGAATCGCCCGTCTGGACCGACGCTGTTTCTGTTTCAGCTTCGTCGCTGGTTTCGCCGTCATCGTCCCAGCGTCCGTATGCGATCCGCTCGGGTACCTCGCGGTTACGCAGCACTTCCGGCAACCAGCCCGAGTCCGTCATGCGACGCTCGGCAGCCGCGGCTGCATCACCCTTCTTCATGCCGCGCAGTTCACCCGCAGCCTGAGCCGAAACGGTCTCGCCAACAACGGTCACGATGCGGTCCTTCGGTACGTGCTCGAAGTATCCCGCGCGCGTCGCCTTCCAGTAGCGCGTGAGATCCACTTCAAGCGTGTTCGCCAGTTCGTTGACCGGGTGCGCGCGATCCGCAGGGCTGATGCCGTCCACCGTCGCCGCCACACAGAACGCAAAAAGGTTCGACATCACGTCCGAGTCCTGTTGCAGCAGCCACGGCAGCAGTTCTTCGGTCCGCTTCGGCAGCATCCGCGCCCACTTCGCACGTTCGCCTTCAAGCGCATTCCACGCGACGCTGTCGGCCATGTCATCGGCATTGGACACCAGTGCGTCGCGCGTCGTATGTACATCGATTCTTACCGCTTGATCGATATAGGCATGGCCATACACGTCATCAAACACAACGGGAATCATGCGGTACATCAGCGCGGCCAGCGCGACACCAGGCTGCCGGGCAAGCTCGATCTGTACGGCTGCGGTTCGGTGTGCAGTCAGCCGCTTGCAGAGTTTTTCGCCGTGCAGGGGCCGCTCCTTCGGTGTCCGCTGTGACGTCGCCGTCTGAAGGACGGCGTGCGCACTCGCCGGTTGACCCGGTGCGCTGTCGCGCCGGACCAGTCCGCGCTCGATGCACACCTGACCGTCATCATCGAGATAGACGAAGGCCCCCGCACCTTTCATGTCGCCCGCATCGAACGATTCGAACCGTTCGGCATATCGGTCAACGGCATAGGTCGCAGCCGTAACAGCAGCATCGAGCACGTCCTGCCTGGCTTCATCCGGTTCGCCGTCCTCGTCGTAGTAGGCGTTGAGTTCCATGTACGCGGCATCCCGCCTTGCGACCAGCGCCGCAAGTTCGTCCGCTTCTGCTTGCGTCGGCTGGCGTGTGGTCGAGGGGATGCGATCGTGGCGCATGATCTCCAGGGCTTCGTATCGCGTTCTCGTCTCGACCCAAGCCCAGCCTTCGGCGCAAACGCCCTGGGACAGTTCGATCAGGCGATCCGTCGCGAGCCGGTGCAGCAGATCAGAATCTTCGATGTATCCGGCGTTCTGGTCGTCACTGAACAGATCGCGTCGGATGTACCCGCCAGCCGCCTCATAGGCCTCCAGTCCGACAAACTTCGCCAGCGCATTGTCGCGCGCGTCGATTTCGGCGGTCGTGATCGCCGCACGCAACTCCGAAGGGCGTTGTTGCCACGCGTTGTGTGCGTCGTTCCATACACGCTCCTGTGTCGCGTGATCGTCGGCCAGGACAAGCACCTTCGCCTGTTCATAGTCGAGCCTGTCGTCACGCAGCAGGTCAAGCAGTACCGGCGACAGGTTCGCGATTTTCAACGCGCGACGCACCGCAATGTCCGGCAGCTTGAATAGTGCCGCGATGTGCACGACGCTCTTGCCCTCCTCCGTCAGCAACCGGAACGCCACGCATTCGTCCGCGATATGCATCGCCTCGCGTTCGCGGTTCTCGATCAGCGACGCGGCCAGCGCTTCGCCTTCGCTCACGGTCAGTACCGGCACCAGGTAATCCTTTGTGATACGCCCCTGCTCACACAGCAGTTCAAGCGCGGCCAGGCGGCGTTGGCCCGCGCATACCCCGAGCTTTGGCACCTTCGTCCGGCCTTTTATTTCATGTGCGACCAGGTTCTGCATGACGCCCTTTGCGTCAATCGTTTCAGCCAACGCCTCAATACCGGTGGGGCGTTTTTTGCGCACATTCAACGGCGAGCGGCAGAGCCGGCTGAACGGTACGTACTCGATAGTAGACGTCCCAATTTCCTGTTTTTCACTCATCAGATTTCTCCGGTTTGGCCATCGCTCTATTGCGAGGCACATTTTTATTTTATAGGACTTTTAGCCCTTACATTGACAGATTAATAAAGGTCATTGTGCAATGATTTCCAGTAAACATATTTAATCATTTATATTCTGATTGAATTTGTTTAATAGGTCTGCACGTCCTATTATGGAAACGTGCCGCGCAATAGAGCGATGGCCAAACCGGAGAAACCGATGCTCGATATCAAAGTCAATTCTTCACTCATCCCGGACGAACTTCGCGTGAACGTTCTGCCTCAATTCCTCGGCCCTCATTACCTGACCGGCGAATCGATGGTCAATGACTGGGCCGCGCGACTGTGCAGCAGCTACGAGGGCGGATACTGGAACTTCTTCACGCTGTCCAATGGTGGTTTTTACATGTCCCCGTCGAACATGGGTCGTGTGCATGTCCGCTGGCACATGAACGGCTACAGCGACATGATGGGCGCGGACGCCTTCGGCATTACCGTCACCCTGTTCGCGCTTTGCCACCTCGCGGAACATACGCTCGATGACGCCATCGTCGGGCGCTATTACCAGTTGCGAGAATTCGCCGCGCATCACGTGGAAGCGGCCAACATCCTCCGCGCTATCGACTGACCAACCGGCCCCCGGCCTGCGGGCCGGGACTGCTCCTTGTCTGGAGACGTCAATGAATATGCTTGCAAGCCGTTTTAGCCGTAACGCCCTCGCCCTGCGCTCGGATCATCCGCTGTCGAATGACGAGATTGCTGAGGTTGCGCCTTCCATCCTTGCGCACTCTGCGCACGAAAGCCGGTCGGAGCGGTACAGCTACATTCCGACCGTTGATGTGCTCGACGCTCTGCGCAAGGAAGGTTTTCAGCCCTTCATGGTGTGCCAGACCCGCGTGCGCGATGACGGCAGACGTGCATATACGAAGCACATGCTTCGCCTGCGTCACGTAGACCAGATCAGCGGATCTGAGGCGAACGAGATCATCCTGTTGAATAGTCACGATGGCACGAGTAGCTATCAGATGCTCGCCGGTATGTTCCGCTTTGTCTGCAAGAACGGGATCGTGTGCGGCGATAACGTGAGCGATATCCGCGTGCCGCACAAGGGCGATGTGGTCGGTCAGGTGATCGACGGCGCCTTCCGGGTACTGGACAGCTTCGAGGGCGTGACGCAGCAACGCGAAGGGATGGCGGCGACGATGCTCGACGAGGGCGAGCAGACGGCCTTCGCCCGCGCAGCGCTCGCCCTGCGCTATGACGAGGACAAACCCGCGCCGATCGCCGAACGGCAGCTTCTCGCATCGCGCCGCGTTGAGGATCACGCGTCCGATCTCTGGAGGACCTTCCAGCGGGTTCAGGAAAATATGCTCCGTGGTGGCCTTCACGGTCGCAACCCGAACGGCAGGGCGACCACTACCCGCGCGGTCACCGGCATTGACCAGAATATCCGTCTTAACCGCGCCCTGTGGGTGCTCGCCGATGAACTGCGCCGCCTGCGCGGCTAACCGGTTTCCCCGGCCTGCGGGCCGGGGCATCCCGACCAGGAGACATTCATGAATACGCTCAATATCCGGCCGACATGGCTGGCTGCCCTTCTCCCCTTGCTGGCGATGTGGCAGTACGGAGACCGGAATATCGTTCGGGGCGAACTGTATCGCATGGCGCTGTCGGCTGATGCGGCAGCACAGTCAGCCGATGCGCTCAGGCGCATTGCTAGCATGCTCGATCGTGACGGTAACGCCATCGACATGCAACGCGAAGAGTTGCGCTCGATTGCCCGCGCCGCTCTGGCCGATTTCGACCGCGTGCCGCCCTCCGCACCCGCTGCGATGCTCGTCGAACATAGTGGCGACATTCAATAAGGCACGCCAGGGCCGACCGACACATAACGCCCGCTCAGCGCGGGCTTGCGAGGTTTCCACAACGACAAGCTTTGACTATGGCCGAACGTGAACAGACACTCAACTACTGGTGCGCCGGACAGGCTCCCGAGGAGGCTGAGGCGCTATGCGCAAGGGCGCGTCCGCTGGCCGACGTCGATGGGTTGGTGAGTTACGAACAGGCATCGTCTATCGAGGTGTCGCGGCTCACCCCCGAGCAGATGGACGCCATTCGGGTTGCGCTATACCAGCGGGAACTGCCGCTGTAATGGTGCGTCGGGCAGTTGGCGGCCGCTTTCGCGAAGCGCCGTCGATCCGCCAGGGTGACTGCACCAGTCGCGCCGTGGCACACCCTACCCTACCCTCCCCGCTGCAAGCCAGACGTCGGATAATCTCGGGTGTGTCGCGCGCGCCGCGCGCCCGGATCGAGGCGCACGGGGACCCGCGCGGAATGCGTGGGGAGAGCGCCATCGCGCCGCGGATCGCGGCGGGACGATCCGGTTCGGGCGCAGGCGGACTGCCGGTCGGGGTCGTCAAGCGCCCGGAGGGCGCGTGAATCCCCCGCGGCAATGCCGCGGGGGCTGAATGCTGGATTCGAAAATAAAGAGAGGTGTTGCCGATGAGTTACGGAATCACGATCCGCCCTGAGTGCTTACGCCCAGCCGACGACGGTTGGGAACGACCGAGAGGTGCCGAGATCCAAGAGGTGATTAGGATGACTGGACTGCCGGGACGAGCGGTTGCCAGATATCTTGGCATGTCGGAGTTGGGCGGTCGCCAGGTACGCCGATGGATTAGCGAAGATGCAACCATTCCGTATTCTGCGTGGGCACTCCTCTGTGATCGCGCCGGCCTCGGGTGTATATGGCGACCGAAGGAAGGTTGGAGCGCATCGTCCACAGAACGAAACTGAGATACCGCTTCATCGAGGCTTTGCCAGTGACAGCAATCGAACATTCAATCAGCTCGCCGCGCGCGCTTGTCGCCACCCACCCGCACGAATATTAGGAATCGGCGTCAAGCGGTGAACGCATCGATCGTGATCCTCTGCGGGCACCGCCTGCATCTGATCGTTACGGCAGGGTGTCTAGTACGAAACGGAGCTGTTACGCGTCTGCTACGTTTCGAAAGTGTGCCAAACAACCGGCTGCTTGATGATTACTTCCCTACTTGTATAGTGCCCTCTGTGACCTAAACAGATGACGTCAGAACGATCTGGGAGATGACACAGATGAAATCCGCCAGTTCAGGACGCCAGCATCCGGCCGAAAAGAGGAACTGGGCCTAGATCGACCGGAAGATGACCCGGCGGGTCATGAAGAGCCCGTTGCCTGAAAAAGAAATGACGATGTGCAATTTATATAATCTGTAGTCCGAGATAATTGATCTGCTGCTCTTTGCAAGGTGCGGTAACCTTGCGTGCTTCGCGACAGGCCATGGCTGCGTTGAGGCTGTCTTCTTCATGAGAGCATTTCGCGATTCGCAACTTGGCGGTTGCCCTTTCAGACATAAGGCGAGATCTCCCCACGTTCATCCCACAGCCGCCGAATTTACGCCGCCTGATCCTTGACTACGAGAGCTTTGCGGTTCTTGGCCTGCTCGCCCCGATCGGTACCGCCTTCTATCCGATTGTTCTCCATCGGCTCGCGGTTTCGCTCGACGCGTCCTTCCCCGTGCGTTGCGCTGCCTCGCCTCATTCGCTGTGGTCACCTCACACCCACAAGATTGCGCCCCCGCTGGGCGCACCAAGAAAACAACCGGGTACGGGGGGACTCGGCCGTGCGCTGATCGTCCACCGGCTCGCGCTCCTGTGTCGCGTGTTCGATTAAGCACACGCTGGAGGCGTACGGACGACTTTCAAGAAGTGTACGACTCGATCCGCAGACATGGAGTCGGACAAGGCTGCGAAGAACGAGGCGGCGCGCGTTCCTGACACCGCGCTCCCTCCTAACACCTTGACTGTCCGATGACCGAGCCGCGACGCAGGCACCGATTCGCTGGGGCTGATATGGGTCGTTTGGGACGTGAAATTCCATACAGCCAGTCCAGGTTTGCTCATCCAGATTCGAGTTTTTAGGCTCTCTGCCAGGCTCGATGCGGCTCACATCGGGGTCGGACCGTGCAAAGTTAACTTGAGTTTACCTCGCGCAGCGTATACATTGCACGAAATTCGACAGCCGCAGACAATTTTCCTCTTGGCTGTCCAAAATCACGGAGCCACTAACAATGACCCCTGACACCCGCACGCCCGACAGTCCAGTTGCCGAACCTCCTGCGAAAAATTCGCCGGACGCGCTTCCTATTTCGGCACCAGGCGACACGACGGCAGAGGATCTGCTGCTACTCGCCAACCGATCGACGCTGATGCTGAAAAAAATCCGCGACGAGATCCTGAAGCCGGAGCCTCGCAAGGTCCCCCCGCTCGTCTCGTCCACCCGCGTCCAGGAAATGTGCGGGATCGACCGCAAGCGGATGGCCTACGCCCTCAACACAACCTCGCTGCCTCAAGGCACGCAAGGTCGCCCCGGTGGCGTGCGCTCGTTCACCGTTGAGGAAGCCGTCGAGTGGGTGAGAGCTGAGCGCAAGCCGACACCGCGCGTGGGTCGCGGCAAGGTTATCACTGTTGCGAACTTCAAGGGTGGGGTGACGAAAACCACGACCTCAACTTTGCTTGCGCAGGGCCTTGCCATGCGTCGCGCGCGCCGGGTTTGCCACATCGACCTTGACCCGCAGGGCAGTGCGACGACGCTTTACGGATACAACCCGCACGCCGAGATCGAGGAAAACGACACAATCATTCCGCTGATCCAAGCGTACGTAGATGGTACTCAGTTTGACATGCGGACCCTTCCCGTCAGGTCCTATTGGCCGAACCTCGACATCATCCCCGCCTCACCCCAGCTCTTCAATGCCGAGTTCATGCTGCCGGCCCGCGCGAATCTCGCCAAGGAAGGCGATCTGCGATTCGAGCAGGTGCTGCACCATGGGCTTGAAGCGCTCACGGAAGAATACGACTACATCATCATCGACACTGCGCCGACGCTCAGCTACCTGACGATCAATGCGGTGTTCGCCGCCGACGGCGTGATTGTCCCCGTCGTGCCCGATATGCTCTCGTTTGCGTCGATGGTCCAGTTCTGGCACTTGTTCTCTGACCTGATCACCGGCATGGAAGAGTTCGGTGATGCGGAGAAAAAGCGCTTTGAGTTCGTCGACGTTCTGGTTACCCGTGTTGCCCCGAACAAGGCCGCAACGCGCGTGCTCCAGCAATGGATCTCGAATCTTTACGGCTCGCGCGTAATTCCTGTCGAGATCCCGGAGACTGATCTGGCCCGAAACACCAACCTGCACTTCCAGACGATTTACGACCTCGACAAGTACGAGGGGGGACTGGAGACGCTTCGGCGGATCCGCAACCCGATTGACCAGTTCGTGGACTATGTCGACGAGAAGGCCAGTGCGTCCTGGGCGACGGGAGTGAAGGCATGAGTTCGCTGAAGGAAAAGATGGCAAAGGGCTTCGCGATCAGCCTGACGGAAGAGGAAGAAGCGACCGCGGCATCGATGAGATCGACGACACCGGTCACAGGCCCCGGCCAGACGATGCAAATTACCGCCCTGCGCAAGCAGATCGAAGAACTGAAAGCCGAACTGAAGAAGCGTGACGACGCCGGCGGTGTTAGTGAAGCGCGGCTGAAGGAGTTGGAAGCCCAACTCCTGGACGCATCCGCCCTAGACGTCGAGATCTATTCGCTGGTTGAAGTGCCGGGTCGACGCCGGTTCATGACGGAAGAGAAAAAGCTCGAACTACGGGAGAACATCCGGCACAACGGGCTCGTGCAACCCATCGTGGTCAGGCCTCTCGGTAACGGCAAGTTCGAGATTCTCTCTGGCCACAACCGCAGCGATCAGGTCAAGGCGCTCGGACAGGAGCGCATCCGCGCGGTGCTGAAAGAGGCGAGCGACGAGGAAGCCGAAGGCGCCGCTTTCTGGGCGAACCTGCTGCAGTCTGACCTCACCGACTACGAGAAGTATCGCGGCTTCAAGCAGATGCAGGAGCGACATCCGAAGATCACGCAGGCCGAGATGTCGGAACAGTCCGGTATCTCCGAGACGGTGATTTCGTATCTGCTGTCGTTTGACGATCTGCCGCACGAGGTGCTTTCCATTCTATCGGAGCAGCCGGGTCTGATCGGCGCGACTGCCGGGAAGACACTGGCCGGACTCGCCAAGGGTGGACGGGCCGCAGAGGTTATCGCGGCAGTCGGACAGCTCGCGGCTGGAAAGATCGACCAGACGCAGGCGGTCAAGCTGGCTTCGGCGAAGCCGCCGAAGGTTGCGGCGCCAGTCGATACGGTGAAGATCAAGCGAGGCAAAGCGGTGTACTGCGAGCTGCGGCGCGCGGCCAATGTCCTGCGGTTGCAGTTCAAGTCGGATGAAGAAGCGAAGCGCGTGCAGGCCGCGATCCAGAAGATTCTGGAGGCCGAAAGTGCTGTTCCAGCGTCCGAGTGACGGGATTCTAAAAACAAATCCCTTTTAAATCAAATACTTCTAAGTTAGAACCCTCGGTATCAGGAGCCGATGATGAGCCAAACCTAGCGTAGAAAAACAAAAGCCCCCAGTTGGCGCTGGAGGCTTTTGAATTCACCGGCTTGACGACTTACGAAAGTCCTCTCCCCGCTGTACTCGACCGATTGGCGTCGGCGAGCTGTACGAAGATTTGGCAACCCACGTACGGCTCTGAGTGTAGCGGATAGATCGGGTCAGTCAAGCGTTTTCAATCCATTTTGGCGAATGGAAAGACTCCGTATGTCTATCGCGCAACAACTCGTTGCTGGCGAGGGTAACGCTTACCCTTTTAAAACCGACACGCTCTCCACAGACGCGGTCAATCTCCCGTGGGTGATCCTCCGAGCTGTCCACCAAGCATCCCGTCTGGATGGCATCCCTACTCGTGCCCGTGCTGTGCTCGCTGCCCTTGCCCGTACGGTCGACGCAGCCAACCCATACGGCCAGATCTTCGCCCGACGCGAGCTCCTCACCGAGCGCGCCATGCAATCCGAGCGGACGTTCTATCGGAGCCTCACGGACCTCGAGGCAGCGGGGTTGATCGAACGTCCGGCGCAGCGCCGCTACGTCCAAGCCGGTCTCTTTGGTCGCGCGTACCTGCACCTCACAGAACGTGCAGCGATCCTGCTGGGTCTCGTCGAAGCCCCTGCAGAGAAGGCCGCAGATCCCGCACCGGCTGAAGGTTTTACACCCCCGACTGCCACCGTGGCAGACGGCGCTATATGTAAGGATCTTAGCCCTACTGCTTTTCAAAAGAGACAACCGGGGCAGGTGCCTGTAGACCTTCAGCGTCTGCGGCCCTTGGGTTTTCGAGATTTCTTGATTTTCAGACTCATGCGTGAGGCCCGGGCGCAAGGCAAGCGTCTTTCCGATGTCGTGGAAGCCACGTGGTCGCATCTGCGTCAAGCCAAGCGCCCAATCTGCTACCTGCGCAAGCTGCTGGCAAGCCCGACCGACTTCGGTCATCAGGTTCGTGCTCGTGCTGCCGAGCACGCCCAGGCTGACGCTGCACGATGTGAGCGTAAAGCTGCGCTCAACACCATCCGGAAACTCGATGGTGCGACGTTCGTCGACGCGACTGGCGAGCGTCGATACACGGTGGAAGAGGGCGGTGCGATGCTCGCGGTCTATAGCATTGAGGAGGGGGTTGCGCGTCGAGACGCCGGTGACTGGGCAGTCCGATTCGTACGAGCCCTCCATACAGGCCAGATCCGGCCGGCGACTCAAGGAGACGTCGAGGCGTTCGGTCAAGCACGCCGTCACGCAGCCGTCAGCGCGCGCCCGCATGTCGATGTACCACGCGTAGCCACGGAAGCCATTTCGGACCATCTGGCCCTCTTGCGGGGAGCCCTGCGTCGATTCGCGCCGGGTCTTGCCCGCGTGATCTGAGGGAACCGAAAAATGGAATCCTAGAATCTCTGGCTCTTTGCCTAGACTGGAGAAATTTGGGTTGCATCGACGTTACGCCGAGCATCCTGAGGAAACGCAGACTTGCCGTCTCATCGACAATGTTCAGGATGCCGGATCCGGCGGATGTGTTGATGAAAGAGTGGTGTCGATGCCGGAGAAGACCCTGACAATCGCCTAACATTCAGCGGCGGCACCGGGAGCTACCTCACACTGGTCATGAACAATTGCAAGAGCCAATGGACAGGCGGCGTGTAAATGCTGCTCAAGCACATGGCCGATCGTAACCACCCCCACCACCGACCCATTAAGTAAAGGTATGACTCTAGGCTGCGGCGGAGTCTGGGTGGCCCCTTCGGGAAGGGGAGTGCAGAGCGCAAGGATCCTGAAAACTTCGAACGGTGTCATCGAAAGGTATTTGTAATAATATGTGCCAGCACGGCAGCACGGCAGCACGGCAGCACGGCAGCACGGCAGCACGGCAGCACGGCAGCACGAGTTACCGCGTCAATTGGCCTCCGGATCGCGGCTCAAGCGACGCTACGACCGGCCTGCGTGCCAGCGTGAAACATGGGATATCTTTTTACTACATCGTGCAAGGCCGTACCTAGCTTGGCTTCCCGCCATTTTGAGCGCCATTGTTTCACGGGCCCGAAACCAGTTTTTGGGGAATTCAACCTCTGGCCATCGAATCAGGCGCGTGAATTCCCTAGAATGGACTGCGAGATGGTGTCCATTACATTTTTCGTAACAAACAACACACGGGAGGATTGATCCACCAGAGATTCGAGCCGTGAAACCCGACACTTCAAAGACCGTGAACCAAACACAACTCGCTAATCCTCATCTTAAGACCCAGCCCCACGAAGACATCAGGGGGCGTGGACGATTTCTTAGCCGAAGGAGGGGGAGGGGAGTGCACCGACGGTCAAGATCGAGCATGCGGTGCTCGGCGAGAATGGCGTCCCGAACGTAGTCCCGGTCCACGTATTTGAAGCCCGTTAATATGCAAGAGGGCAGTGAGGTGCTCCAGCCTGCGGAGGACGGCCATCTCTACTACGGCTTCCGGTCACAAGCTGCGGCTTTGAGGTTCGCGGTGTTCCTGCGTTAGCGCGAGGATATCGTGGGTTGTGCCTTGCTGATTTCTTGATCCTCACGAGTGTCGGTGAATCGTATTTTGTGTGAAAGCATGACGCCAAAGATCGATCGGAGTGAAGCGCTATTTCCAGACGTTAACGCATGGGGCCTAGCAAACTAGATGTTGTTGGTGACGGCTGAACCATAGGAAATCAGCGACCCGGGCCCACTGCACAGAAACTGATCATGTCAGAGATTCCGGATGTATACAGAAAGCGGGAAGACGATCGGGCTTAAGCGTTACCTCGAGGGGGGTGATCATGCATGTACCATCCCACAATCGCTATTACCGCACGGAGCCGAAATCCGGCCAGCGTTCTTTCCCAGCACAGCGGACGGGCACCACGTGTTTCAACTAATTTTGAATCATTCAGGGTCCCCGGACTTGAAAGACATGTAAAGCGGTGCACGATTCAACCTAAGCATGTGGCGCAATGGACGCGCGGCAGTTCGGTAGTGACCGTTGCGTGTTACCCCCATCGGACAACCAATGTCTTCTTCAACACTTCAATCCGTGCAACGGAGGGAATTCTCGTGAACGCTGATAAACCACGCAACGATGTGCCGCTCGACGCGATGGTCGACATGCTTACTGGGCAACTTGCTGTTTACGAAAGTATGTTGTTCGCGCTGATCGCGACGCACGAGCGTCCACATATTCTTGAAAGAACATTCGAGGGAATATCCGAAAGTGCAACCGCCAATGCGCTGCCTCTGGAGGTGTCCGAGATGACACTCGAGGCACAGCACGAATTTCAGCTAAGGCTCGCGGGTGTTTTGGGATCCGCGCTGAAACGTCGAGCAGATCTTGGCCACCGTCAACCAAGGCCTGCCAGTGCTAACGATTCGGAACAGAACGCTCGAAATAAATAGTGGCACCATAGAATGAAGGGGTGATAGGCAGACGTTGGTGCTCTCCCCGACGGGCAGATCCGCTTTAGGACTTTTATCTGGACTCGCGTTCATGCGTGTCAAGCTGTCCGCATATTTGTCAGAATGTCCGCTAGTCGGCGCTGGCAGTTTCTATCGGAAGGCAGACGCTTATGTATCGCTTCGACGAGTACGACCTGATTATCGACGCGCGTTGTGAGCGCGAATTTGCAGAAGATCACATCCCCGGCGCAATCAACCTCCCAGTAGTCAATAACGAGGAATATGCGGAAGTCGGGACCCTGCACCGAACAGACAAGATGAAGGCGTACCTCATCGGCGTCGCGTACTCCCTCAAAAATATTTCGCGATATCTGGACACCGTGATCGCGTCTCGCCCTCGACGGGACAGGATCCTCGTATACTGCTTTCGAGGAGGCAAACGTAGCCGACTCTGGTTCGATGCGCTCGACACAATTGGCTATAAGGTGGATCGGCTCCCGGGGGGATGGAAAGGGTATCGCCGTTGGGTTAACGGACAACTGGAAGAACGGCCGCGTCAGTTCACTTACTTCGTTCTTGCGGGCCCGACGGGATGCGGAAAGACGCGTTTGCTGGATCAGCTAGCGCGCGCCGGCGCTCAGGTGCTGGATCTCGAGGCGGTCGCTGCTCACCGTGGCTCTGTCATTGGTGCAATCCCTGGCATTTCGCAACCGACGCAAAAATACTTTGACAGCCTCCTGCTGCAACAGCTCCTCACGTTTTCGACCGACCGACCGGTGTGGGTTGAGGCTGAAAGCAAGAAGATAGGTAACGTTCAGATGCCGCCCGCCCTGCTCAATACGATGTACTCGAATGGGAAGCTGATCCGCATAAGCGCCCCGATGGCCCAGCGCGTCAGGTTGTGGCGAGAGGACTACGCACACTTTGAGCAAGATCCCGCAGCGTTTCTGGCGCAGCTCACCCATTTGCGAAGTCTCGTGGGTGGCAAAGAGTTCGAGAGGTGGCAAGACTTGACGGAGTCAGGTCAAATTCCTGAATTGTTCGAACGACTAATGACTGTCCATTACGATCCCAGCTATGAGCGGTCGATAAAGCGCAACTACCCGACATTGTCGGAAACGCCACTCATTGAACTGGATGAGCTTGCGCCGGATGCGCTATGCCTTGCGGCTAAAAACCTCATCCACCTGTTCCATTAGGAGACTTTAACAGGCTGTCATATTGCTGAAGACTCCCCCCATGTTGCATAACATTTCCTGTAATCGCCAATACACTGCGGATGCGTAACGCATTGCGCGCATGCCCCGGGGGTTCGGGAATGTTTCTGTTTGTAACTTAGTTGGTAGGCTTCGAGCGACAGGGCGTACCGTCATACGAATTGACCCAATCAGGACAGAATGGCTGATTAGGACTGTCGGGTATGACGACCACAATCGAAGACGGCATGATCCTGCTCCTAAACGAGCAGGTTCGTCTTGGCTCAACTGACAGTGAGCAGCAGAAGAGCAAGTCTCGCGGGTCGGCTCTTTGCGGATCTGATCCAACTGTCCTCGCCGGGGCCGGCTTAATTTGAACGGCTCACGAAGTACACACGTACTTCTGCTCAACGGTGGCGCACGGTTGCAATAGAAAACGCACAAACGTTTCCAGAGCGATTTCATGTCGAGTCTCATGACGCATTCCGATGCTTCCGCCTAGTGCTCTTTTGGCGCATGTTTCAGGAGGTGCAGGTGAATCTTGAA
Organism: Paraburkholderia franconis; assembly: GCF_009362735.1. Taxonomy (GTDB): domain Bacteria; phylum Pseudomonadota; class Gammaproteobacteria; order Burkholderiales; family Burkholderiaceae; genus Paraburkholderia; species Paraburkholderia franconis. Next base: position 100,935 of record NZ_WHNP01000025.1, read on the forward strand.
GACGATACGGCGCGGATGTACGTCGCGAAGCAGACTCGACCTCTTGCGCACTGGCACGACAGTCCACTTATGGATGCAGCATATCGCATCGCTCAATCGAAGGAGTACGCCAAACTGAATGAGCTCTTGATATCTCACGAACACGCTCTGACTTCCGATTGCGGCGCATCTGACCTCACGTGTCTCGAGGATCGCCCGGGGACTGAACGTGCCAACAGGGCAGACAACACAGGTCCGTTCGCATCGGCGTTGCGGGTCGACGCACGCACGGTTCAACAGGATCTTTGGAACCTCTTTTCCGTGCCCTCATACCATGAGGCCAACGCAATTCGCATTGCGCGTTCTGGACATCACGCCGGCCGATCTCACCGGGATGAGGCTGCTTCGTTCGTCTGGCTTGAAATGACTGATACCGAAATCGAACGCTCTACGTCGTTCTAGCAAGAACATGCGTAGGCGCGGACAACCGAGCATTGGATTGGGATCTATGAGCGACAGTATCAACATTGTGTGCCCAGACTGTGGGGCAAATTTCGGCGAAGACGGCTGGGAGGTCTTGGCAGAGCACGAGACCCACCAGATCACATGCGAGATTTGCCACTCAATATTTTTCATTTCATTGTTCGAGTGCGCGGCGTGCGCGGCCGACAACGTAATTTCGTCTCTATCAGAGAAGGACTGTATGGATCGGACATGTCGCAATTGCGGGTATCGTCCAGAGACATCAGAGGAAGACGATGAAGAAGCTTATCTATGAGAGGGACGTGGCCGCTGATACAGATCGGGTTGGAGTAAGGCTGTACCAGGTCGACCATGGGTTCGTTGCTGAACGGTTTTTGGTCCAGTATGACCAGATGACTCTAGTTCAGATTCTTCCCGTTGCATCGAGGAATGATTTCGAAGGGTTCGCTCGCGCAGATCCGCACCACGCAGTCATGCGTCCTGTTTACCAGGAAGTGCGAACGATCGTTTGGAAAAACGAAGATGGCGTTGGCATAACCGCGGAACTTGACCCATGGATCTGAGCTTCGACGATTTAATGAATGCCACGGATGAGTTGGAGCTGATTCCGCTGGTGAAGGAGGCTGTTCAATCTCATGGGGCGGAATGGTTTGTGTTTGCGTCCTTGCATCCTATGGACTACTCCGCCAGTCGCTCAACATACAGGTTCCTGATCGGTTGTCGTCCTGAGTGGTGTCAGCTTTACAACGCGAATCGGTGGTATCTGACGGATCCTTGCCTGGCGTACGCGCGCACGAACACGGCGCCGGTATTGGGTTCTGACTTGCCTGTTCTCACCTCCGGCCAACAGCACATACTTGAAGTTGCCGCGCAGAACGGTTTTCGAAGTATCTATATCGTTCCAGCACATGCGAGTGGGAAGGGGCGTATCGGTATCCTCTACCTTGGATCAAGTGTAACGCCGGAAGAGGGGGAGCCGATATTCCGGGAAGGTCGTCCGTTTTTCCGGGCATTATCCCTGGAGCTCCTTGACTGGTCGTCTCAAGCAGTGCGCATAGAAGCAATGCAATCGAGTGGCCTGACTATTGACGAAATTCGTGTACTTCGTCTTGTGAAGGCAGAATTCACTGCCAACGCGATCGCAGGCGAGCTTGGCGTGTCTCCCACCACCGTGTATCGGCAGTTCCAACGGATCAACGAGAAGGTGGGTGTCTCGCATATCACCGCGGCGGTGAGATTTGCGGAAGAGCATGACATCTTGGCGTAAGAATCAAGCTTGGTTCTGGTTATCGGCGCTCATGCCGATGCTAGCGATGGTGTCCTTTCTCTTCGAACGACCGTGGTTCTTCTTCCTTGCGCTGATTGTGACAATACTCATTGGCGATCCGCTGCTCGGAAGGGATGTTGAGGCGTCAAAAAAACAATACGTTCAGTCGTTCACTGGTGCTGCCGTTCCGACGGTGTTCATCTTTCTATGGTCAATAGCTGTCCTTGTAGCTCTTGCGCGAGCGCTGCAATCCCGCCCGCTGCAGCTTGTCGGGCTCACACTGGCATCGGGTGTATTGAGCGCCTTTGCGATGGCCCATGTTCACGAAGTCATGCATCGCCGGGATAACTTATCGAGGGTGGTTTCGGACCTGGCGCTCGCTCTGGCCGGCTATCCGCACTACAGGGTTGTGCACCAGCTTCATCACGCGCATGTCGGCGAGCCGCGCTACGGATCGACCGCGCCTGTTGGGATGTCGCTCTGGCGGCACGTCGGGCGCTCATTTTCTGGGGCGCTTGTCGAGGCCGCCACGCATGAGATCAGACATCTTCGTCATGATCGAAAATGCCGCATCCTGTGGCCGTGTCTCGCTTCCATGACGATGCTGATATTGGCCTCGCTGTTCGGTGGCCGCTGCGGCGCTCTGTTCTACATCGGGCAGTGCGCAGTGTCCGTTTTTATTGTGGAAGCCATCGGCTACATCCAGCACTACGGCCTATGCGTGGACGGCGCTGGCGGAGGTCAAATCGCTTGGGACGTTGTGTCCTGGCTGTCCAGCCGACTGTTTGCGAACAACGGGCGCCATACACATCACCATCTCGAACAGACCCAGTCTTACGATCAGCTGGCCTGTATTGGTGAGCCATTGCCTGCGGGCTATCTGCACATGTTTCTACTCGCCGTGATTCCGCCCCTCTGGTTCTTCATCATGGACCGGCGCTTATCGGACGAGACGCATACCACAAAGACAAAGATCAGGCAAGGCTAAGCGCGGCTCTTGAATTAGCCATACAGCTTCGACGAAAGTGTCACTACGGTGTCGGCCCAGTGTTGTTCTTGCGAGCAGCCAGATCAAGAATCCGCTCCGCAAGATTGGTGATTTCATCAGCAGTCATCAGTTCGCCGAGCGACATCTTCGAGATCGTGTCGCGAACCTCACCTATCCCGCTGTTCCCGTTGACGGACAACTGCGGATACGTCGACTGCAAGCGCGCAACGATCTCCGCATTTAGTGATCGCTGATTTTTTTCTGCGGACTCCTTCAGCAGCAGGTACAGGGGCCACGGGAGTCGATGTTGTGAGCGGTAGGTGTCTTTCATAGTGATATTTGACACTACGATAGCACTGACATATAGTGACGTAAAAATGTCACTATAAAATAGTGACACATTCGGTGAGAGGAGGGGGAATGAGTGACATCATTCGTTCGCAATGTCGACTCCCAAAAGAGCTAAACGAATGGTTGATTAATCGTGCAAAACAAGAATCTCGTTCTAAAAACGCGCAGATGGTTGTCGAGCTTCGCGCACGCCGTGATGAGGTGGAACGTGGGGCAGTTTTCAACGGGGCGGTGAACGGCGCGCTTGGAGGATAAGACGTCAGCCGGAACACCATAGCGGTCTTGGTGTGAGTGAAGACGGCTCGGTGAGGCGAGCCGGGAAACGAAGCGGCCGACGCCAGTGTTGCGAGCATCGGCGCCGACACGACCAGTTGTTGGAATCTGAGGAGGTCGATAATGGCTTTAGCCATCATATCGGTCCGTAGCAGGGCGCGAAGTAGGGCGCATGCGGGAGTGCGTTATGCTTGATTTCACTGTTCTTGCCCAGCAATGCGCACCGACAGTCCATCCAGTGACCATGCAGGCTGTGGTACGCACCGAGTCGGGATTTTACCCATACGCAATCGGAGTAGTCGGCGGGCATCTCGAACGACAGCCTCGCGATCTCAATGAAGCCGTCGCGACGGCACGGGCGCTCACGGCTCGCGGAATCAACTTTAGTGTCGGCATAGGCCAGGTCAACCGGTTCAATCTCGCCCGCTACGGACTGACTTACGACACAGCGTTCGATCCATGCGCAAATCTGCAGGCCGGCAGTGCGATTCTCCGCGACTGCTATGAAAGGGCAGCCGCGTCGATGGGAAAGGGTACCAAGGCGCTTCGGGCTGCGATCAGCTGTTACTACAGCGGCAATTTCACACGCGGCCTGCTCGCCGACTCACGCGGATCCAGCTACGTTCAGCGCGTAGTCACAAACGCCCAGCAGGGAGACGGCCAAATCAATGTCGTTCCGGCTATTCCGGTCACGATGAATCACGCTCCTGATGCGCGTGCAAGCGTCCGTGCGGTTTCCGGCCGTGTAACCGTTCCGAGGAGGACTGTAGGCAGCAATGGAATGCGCGACGGGTTACACCCGACGTGGGACGCATTCGGCGAATATTCATGCGACGGGCAATCGTGTGAGTGAGGTGAACGGCGCGCCAGCCGAGTGGAATGCAATAGCCATCTGATGGAGAAATCATGCATCGCAATCCAAATTTACGATTTATTCATTTAGCACAACAGAGAGAATGTGCGTTTTGCATGCGTCTTTGCCGGGTTGTCGGCACGGCGCGTACGGCGTGCTTGCTTGGCGCGATCATTGCCCCGCAGCTCGCGTTCGCCGGTGGTGGTCTGGAATCGGCGACGCAGGGTGCCAACACGTTCAGGATCTGGCTCTACACCTTCCTCGGGGTCTGCGCGTCGTGTGTGCTGCTATGGAAAGGCGCCGAGTGCTGGGCGGATCGTGCCCACTGGAGCGAATTCATCACGCTCGGCGGCAAGGTCGCGGTCGTGGGGGCCGTGGTTGGAGTGCTCGCGCCTTATCTCTGGAACCTGTTCACCTGAGCTCCTGCCATGCTGGACGAAAAAGCCCGCTATCCTGGCTTCAACGGTCTTGGCCGCACCGCGACCTTCTGGGGCGTTCCCTACATGGCGATGCTGGTGGTGGTCGTATCGTCGATGTTCGCTGGTGTGCTCACCGCCCTCATTGTCGGCCCCGGCGGCCTGCTGTTCGTGTTTCTCGGTGTGCCGGTGCTGATGTACTTCAAGCACATCTGTGAGACGGACGACCAGGGCCTGCGCATCATGTGGCTCGAAATGCGCTGCCGTTTCTATTTCCGGATGCTGAAGGTTCGCGCGTTCACCAACGCCAACCGGTTCGCACCGCGCTTTGGCAATACGGCAACGCTTGCACCCCTTCGCTATGGTCGGCAGCGGCGGGTCTACCGCAATTTCATCGAACCCTTGTCTGGCGGCATGCGTCGCCTGCGCGAGCTTGAGCCGGAAGAGTCATGACACGCAAATCTGAAATATCGAGTGAGGTGCTCGGCAGCCTCGGCGCAATCGAAGACTGGATGCCGAAGTTTGGTCATCCGGTGACGAAGCACGTGCAGCATCTCGAGGGAACACGCTTCATGGTGACGCTTGTCAAGAGAGGCGTGCCGTTTGAAGTGCATGAGAATGTCGCGATCGAGCGCATGTTCGACCGCGACACCGAAACATACAGCAAGCTCGGACGTGACCTTGGTGGGCGCCTGGGTTACCACGCCACCTTTACCCGCCGGCGCGTAAGGTTCGACCGCGTGTACAGATTCACTCCTCGTTTCATGAAGTGGTTCTCGCGGGAATATGTCGGGCGGTTCAATGAAGACAGGTTCTACGAAAACCTCTACTACCTGTCGCTGATCCTGAAATACGACGACTTCGACGACGGGCTGAAGGAAATCGAATCTCTCGCGCAGCAGGCGCTGTCGCAGTTTGCGGACTACGAGGCTGAGCTGCTGGAAGTGTACGAGCGTCAGCACATGAACGGCACGAAGATGCTGTTCTCAAGGCACTACGGTTTTGTGAGCGATCTGGTTAACGCCGCGTGGACTGATGTGCCGGTCGCTGCCGAACCGGGTACTGATGTGATCCCGTCCAGCTGGCTGCATTTCGGCTATAACACGGTCGCGATCCGTGGGCCTGGCGTCGCGGTGTCTCGGCAGTTTGCGACCTGCCATGACCTGCGTGGTTTTCCAGACAAACCAGGCTGGGGACAGTTGGACCCGTTGCTGACGCTGCCGATGGAATTCACGATAACGCAGTCCTTTAACTGCCTGACCGGGTTCGAGGCTAACCGCACCATCGATTCCGCGATCAACAAACTGGAGTCCGCGGGCGACAAGGCGAAGCATCAGGTCAAGGAACTGCGCGAAGCGCAGGGGTATGTCAATACGGGCGAACTGAGCTTCGGCGAGTATCACGGAGCCGCGGTGATTTATGGCGAGACGGCGAAGAAAGCGATCGCGAATGGCGATCTGTTCACGTCCCGCTCGCTGAATGAGTGCGGCGTCGAATGGATGGCCGCGACCGGTTCGGCGCCGTTCACGTATTTTTCCCAGGTGCCTGGTGCTAAGGTCAAACCGCGGCCGAAGGTTCAGTCGTCGCGCAACTTCGCCGCGATGCATGCGTGTCACGACTATTCGACAGGCAAGGCTGAGGGCAATCCGGTCGGTGACGGTTCGGCAATCATTCCATTTCGCACCAACGCTGGCAATGTCTTCAATTTCAACTTCCATGCAACCCGGCTCGGTGACGTCAGCGTAACCGAGAAGCTAGCCGGACACTTCGAAGCCAAAGGAACGACGGGCACAGGCAAGACAACGCTCACCGCAGCCGCCATCGCGATGCTGTTCCGGTTCGAGCCGCTGCTCTATGTGCTGGACAAGGGGCGCGGCTGGGAAGCGTTTATCCGCGCGATGGGTGGTGCGTATGTGTATCTGGAAAAGGGCAAGCCTACGGGCTGGGCACCGTTCGAGCTGACCGATACGCCTGAGAATCGCGAATTTCTTTACGGTCTGGTCGAACTGTGTGGCCGCAGGAATGGTGTCGACCACCAGGGCAAGCAAATCAGGATCGACCTGAGCGCCGCTGAGAAAATGCAGTGCCGCAACGCGGTTGACGCCGTGATGGACATTGATGACGTGCGTCTGCGCCGCTTCAGCCTCTTGCTGGACAGCATTCCGGACGAGGGTGACGACAGCCTGCGCGCGCGGCTGTCGATCTGGTGCAAGTCGGAAGGGGGACGCTTCTGGTGGGTGTTCGACAATCCGCCCAACCTGTCGCTGAACATGAGCGGGCAGCGGTGCATCGGTTTCGACGTCGAGGCGTTCCTTGTGGAGAACTATGAACCGTCTGAGCCCGCTTTCGCCTGGCTGTTCCACCTGAAGAGGCTGATGCGCCAGGAAGGCGGGCTGATGGCGACGATCATCGAGGAATACTGGCTGCCGATCCGGTTTCGTACGATCCGGGAGCAGATCGAGGAGACCCTCGCCAGCGGACGTAAGGAAGGCGAGTTCATCGGCCTGGTTACGCAGCAGCCGGAGCAGGCGCAAAAGGCAGCGGACCTGTATCCGGCGCTACGCAGCCTCGTCGCCACCAAGATCTATCTCGCGGACCCGGCCGCCGAAGAGGCGCCGTATCTGCGCGATGGCATGACGCGAAAGGAATTCCGGGAGTTCAGGAAACTCACGCCGCAGTCGCGCCGCTTCCTGATCAAGCAGGGCAACCAGTCGGCCTTCGCCAGTTTCGACCTGAGTGGCCTTGATGATGCGATCGCGGTCTTCTCGGGCGACCGGGAAAACGTGCTGATCCTCGACGGCGTGCGCGCCGAGATGGGCGACGACCCGGATGCGTGGCTGCCGGTGTACCTGCTACGGGTATTCGAGCGCAGGCAACGCACGCGTCTGACCGCAAAGCACGGTGCTGACGAGCAACTTTGGATGAGTGAATTGCGGCACGCGCTCGCGCGCAAGCGTGCCGAGCTTGCCGCAATCTATCCGCCTGTAGATCAGGAGGTGGCCGCTGTGACGGCTGTCTGAACCGCAAACTTGATGGAGGGATCTGTGAAACCTCACCTCGTTGTGCCGGCCATGCGCCGGACCATCCCGCGCCGCATCGTTGCGGCAGCATCAGTCTTCTATGCGGCGGCGGCTGCGCATGCCCAGGGGGTTCCAACCATCTCGCCGGCCGAGCTCGCGCAGCAGATGGTCATGGTGCAGCAGCTGATCAAGCAGGTCCAGAATCAGGAAGCGCAGTTCCAGGCCCTTACCGGCAACAGCGGGCTGGGCATGATCAGCAACAATCCGGCACTGCGCAACTACCTGCCCGAGGAATGGCAGGACATCTACATTCAGGCGAAGGGCGGCGGGCTTTCGGGCGTCAGCTCGTCGATGCGGGTCATCGAGCAGCAGGAAGGAATGACCGGCGCATCGACCGTTGGACAGCAACGTTACTACGACACGCTGGCAACCAACAAGGCGATGAACGAGCAGGCGTACACCGCGATCATGGCGCGTTTCAACAACATCCAGTCGCTCATGCACCAGTCGAACCTGACCCAGGACCCCGCGCAGAAGGCCGATCTGCAGAACCGGATGGCAGCTGAAGAGGCGATGGTCACGAACGACCAGACGCGACTGCAGTTGACGGCGCGGTTGCAAGAAAACGAACTCCGGCTCGCAGAAGAGCAGCGAGAGCGTGAATTTCGCAAGGACTTTTTGGGAGCGTCAAATGATCAATAAGCCGATCCTTCTCATCATCGCGGTATTGCTAGCCGGAATCGCCGCATCGTTAGTCTATCTGGTACATGACCGACAGGTTCATAACGCGCAAGAAGAAGCCGCCTACCAGGATCATTTGAAGTTTAAGGCCGGTCTTCTTGGCATCACACCCCAGCAGCTCGAACAGGAAGAGAAGGCTGACGGGAGCGAAGCAGGAGAGCGTGCGGCTGCCGCTGCAGCCGTTGGGCACTAACCCAGTTACGTTTGTAGGGAGATAGCGATGGCGGTTGGTCCAGTTACAACGACGATATTTTCGACAATGGTAAGTCGGTTCGATCAAAACGTGCTGACTACAGTCGCCACAGGATCGGCGAGGATGATCTCGCTCATCTCCCCTCTGATGGCGACGTGTTTCAGCATTTATGTGCTGCTGGTTCTTTGGAGCTATTGGCAGGGGCGGAATGACGAACCCATCAACGATTTTCTGGTGCGAATGGCGACCTGGGCATTCATTCTCGTCTGTGGGATGAATATCCAGTTTTACAGTGACTACGTCGTACCGTTCTTCAACGGTCTCGGCGAGCAACTGGCTTCGGCACTGACCGGACAAGACAATCCCGTAAGCGGGCTGGATAGTCTCTTGAGTGCGTACATCAACGCATGTGCACAGATTTACGACAGGTCCCACAGTTTCGACGTCATCGGGGCGGTATGGGTGATTTCCGTGATGATTGTTTTTGCCACACCGTTCATGGCGCTTGCCGTAGCGTTCGTGATATTGGCGAAGTTTGCCTTGGGATTGTTGCTTGCCCTTGGTCCATTGTTCATCTCTACGGCGCTCTTTCCGCCGGTCCGGCAGTTTTTCTGGAACTGGGCCGGGCAGTGCCTGAACTACTCTCTGCTTATCAGTCTTTTCGCAGCGACTACCGCAATTGAAATCAACTTCGCCAACTCCATTGTTCCGAATGGCACGACCTTTCCGAGTATGAGCCAGATCGTGGGAATTGACGTGATGGGCGTTGTGTTCTTCATCATCGCGTTGAATCTTCCAGGTCTCGCGTCTGCACTGGCGAGCGGTATCGGCATATCCGCGATGACAGGCCGGTTGGGCGCTCTTGCCAGAGGCGCGATGGCGATGGGTAAAGTGGCGGGGGGGGCGAGGATCAACCGGCACCGGCGGAACGATTTCTGAATAGCCGGAGAACCTCGTGAGAAAAGTTGTGATCTGGATAGCTCGCGCGTGGTTGATGTTGATAGCCGTGTTGACGGCGGGCGGGATGCTGATAGCCATTGTTGTGCGAATCATCAAGCACATTCAAAACATCTAACTGACTTCTCCGGTCGCTGAAGAGGAGGAACCTTAAATGAGTCGGGTGGTGAGTGTGCTATTCGGACTGGTGGTTTTGACAAGTTGCAGTTCGCCACCGAAACCGCCCGAGCCCACGGGGCGATGGGTCCCTGTCAACCAAGCTGCGGCTCACCTGAGCCGCGCGGAATCGAAGTGAGGATGCAATGCCGGCACTGATCAGACAGTGGTTTGCCGCAGCGACGACCGGACGCCGCCGGTTGCCGGTCAGCGCGCCGGCTGTCAGCACGGAGCCGCTGCAGGCTAAGGTGACTGCCGACGAGCGTGACGCCGTAGCGTGGTATCTGAAACAGGCGCAGAATTTCGAACGGTTCAAAGTGCAGGCTGCCGAAGAGAAGGCCCGAATTGCGGACCGGCGCTCGATACTCTCGGGCGGCATCACGCTCGCGGCTGTTTTTGGCATGGGTGCCTTAGGACTACTAAAGCGACCCAATCCGCCCGCCGTGCTGCGGGTCAACGATGTCACCGGCAAGGTGGACGTACTGCCCACCACGGCGAACGGCCGCATCTCCTTCACCGAAAAAACGGACCGTCACGACCTGCACACGTACGTCGAGCTGCGCGAAAGCTACGACTGGGAGACGATCCAGGACGCCCACAGCGCCGTCATGCTGATGAGCGGTGATCAGGAGAAGAGCGCCTACGACACGTTTATTCGTGGACCGTCGGGACCGCTCAAGATGCTGAAGGACAAGTGGCGCGTGATTGCGAAGGTGGGATCCATCACCTTCGTCGGTTCGACCGCGCAGGTTTTCTTTTCCCGGCAGGCGATTCCGTTGAACGTCGCGGTCCGCCGTCCCGATCCGACGTACTGGATTGCGACGGTCGCCTTTGCACGTGTGAATGTACCGGAAAAGCAGGATGAGCAGGACATTGATCCGGATGGCTTTCGCTGTACGAGCTACATCGTCACACGGGACTGGACACGTGCGCCTGCCGATGCGACTCCCGACGGCGCGGCTTCGGGGGCGGCGACTGCGCCGCCGGCCGGAGGCGCGACATGACCGTGTACCCGCTTTCCGCCCGGACTGCGATTGCGTTTGCCGTTGCCGTCGAGGTCACCGCAGCCAGTACGTCCGCTTTCGCACTCGACACGCCGCGTAGCTGCGGAGCGGATCCGCATGTGCAGTGTGCATCCTATGACCCCGACCAGGTGTATCGGGTGGCGACCATGCCAGGGCGTGCGGTGATGATCCAGTTCGAGCCGGGTGAGCACATCGTCGATCACGGCGCGGGCATCGGTGACGCAAAGGCGTGGCACATGGCGATGAACGAAAGCGGTGCACTGCTGAAGCCTGGCGCCATCCAGCCGGAAACCAATCTTGTTCTGGTGACCAACCGACGTACCTACACGCTGTCTCTCGCCGACGTATCGACATTGCAGCCCGCCACGTGGGTCTTGCGTTTCGACTATCCGGACACGCGCGCGAGGGCCTCTGCCGCGCAGTTGCGGCGACAGCAGGCCGTGACTGCGGCGCTCGCCGGCAGTGCGGCGAAAGTGCCGCCGTCGGCGGAGCCAGCTGCAATGCCGCCGGCAGTCGCAGCGAACGCACCGACGGCAACAGGCGGCAACGCGACACAGACGTCGGTAATGGGCAACAGCGCGAACATGCAATACATGATGCGCGGCGATCGCGCGCTTGCGCCGACGGCACTGTGGGACGACGGGCGCTTTACCTACTTCAAATATGCGACCGCGCGAGATCTGCCCACCATCTTTACGAAACTCCCGGATGGGGGTGAGGCGACCGTGAACTTCCACATGGAGGGTGACACCGTAGTCGTGCACGAGGTCTCAAGGGACTTTGTGATCCGTTACGGTCAGTCGGTACTGGGAATCCGCAATGATGGGTACGCGCCGGATGGTCGTTACAACGGGTCCGGCTCATCCCTGCCCGGAACCGCGCGTCTGCCGCGTGACCATGCCGGATCCGGTAGTGCCAATGCGGGTAGCTGATCACGGACGAATGCACATGAATGAACCCAACGAACTCTCGAACGCTTCACAGCCCGACACTGGGCCCCGGGCCTCGCTTGATCTGCCGGGACGCCGCAAGACCCGGGTCGGCAAGGTGCGGCTCGCGCTCGTCGCGCTCGCGGTCATCGCACTGGGCGCATCGGGCGTGACGATTTACCTGCAGCGTCTGTTCCAGCAGCATCAGGACGCGAGGCGGGCGGCGCTGAACAAACCGAAAGATTCGGGGAGCAGCGAGACGGGCGCGGATCTCGAGACGCAGAAGGCGCGCATCAAGCGCGATGAGCAGGAGCGCGACCGCGAGGCCTCGCAAGCGGCGGCGGCTACTGCTGCCGCGTCCGCCGCGCGAGCGAGCCTCGCGGTACCCGCGGGTGCGCCCTCGCAACCGTCTGCGATTGGCGTTCAGATGAACACGAATAATCAGCCGCGACCGCAGACGCCAGCGGAGCGGCGTCTGAGCGGCAGTGTGCTCGCGTCCCGGTCAGATGATGCTGGCGCCGATCGCGCGGATGGTGCTGAAAGTGCTGAGGGCAGCGGCCCGATCGCGTCCGACGAAGGGCGCGGCAGTTCGGGCGGCGGTGGCGCTGATGCGGGGCCGGACAGTGAGCTATCGGGCATGGCGAAGTCGATGGGTTTGTCCGCGCTGCGTGGTGGATCCGGACACGGCACGAATGCCGATGCCCGTGGAAGTACCACCCGCAGTCACAGCAGCAGCAGTAATAGCAGCAACGACAGCAAGGGCACGTCGTTCGACCAGTCCCTGCAGCCTTCGAAACTGCAGCCAATGCAGGCTTCATTCCGACCGGACAGGCACTACCTGATCAGCCGTAACACGATGATCCGCTGCGGGCAGGCCACGGCGATCCGGACTGACCGGCCCGGCCTGATTGGCTGCCCGATCGCACAGGATGTCTGGTCGGACGACGGAACGACCTTGCTCGTACGCAAGGGTGCATTGGCCAAGGGTGAACAGCGCGATGCGGTAATCCAGGGGCAGGGCGTCATCGGTGCGATCTGGGACGAGATCGACGATGGCGATGTCCGTATTCCCCTGAATTCGCCGGCGACTGATCCGCTTGGCGCGGCAGGGATTCCTGCCTACGTCGACGAACACTTCTGGCAGCGCTTCAAGGGCGCGCTGATGGTGAGCCTCATCGGCGACTTCGGTCAGGCATTGGCGAACAAGGCGATCGGAGCGGGACAGACGATCAACTTCTCGAACAGTTCGAACGCCACGCAGGATGTGGCTGCCGAGACGCTTCGCAGCACCATCAACATCCCGCCGACCGCCTATTCGAACCAGGGCTCGGTGATCAACATCTTTGTTGCGCGCGACGTTGACCTGCGCAATGTGTACCAGAACGTCGGTCTTGACGGAAACGAGATTGACCGGACGAACCAGCAATGAGGACGGGCGAGGACATGACGATGCAGTCGCACATCCATTTTCCGGAGAACTTCCCGCTCCACGGTATTGAGCGCGACGCGTTCGAGACGAAGCTACGCAACGCTCTGTACGATCTGTTCGACGGCAACCGGGTGAGGCGGCTCGTCGACCAGGTCGATGCACGCCGGTCGTTCGACTCCGCCGGGGTGCTGCCGCTGTGCCGCATCGGTGACGAGTACACATTCGCGCAATACATGGCGCTCGACCGTTGCACGTTCGGTGATATGTCGGCGGCGCTGCGCCGCTTCATCCTGCGCGCCGTCGGCGCGCGTCCGGGCTTCGATCTGATAAAGCCACACTTTGCAGCGGACCTGGTTAGCGAAGAGGGGGATGCAACTAACCGTCTGTCGCCATCGTCGCTCTCAAACAAGATCCAGCGTCCGCGGGCAGCCGAGCCAACAAAACCCGGTCTCGCAGTGATGCTCGCGGCAACGGCTGGCGGTGCTGCGGGATGGTGGGTTGCGCGACCCGTCGCGGCGCCGATGGTTGCGGTTTCCACGTCGCCCGCCCAGACCCTACGCAAACTCGCGGGCAGCGTGCCGCATGACCGGCGGGCGTATAGGATATCGGTGCAGGTCGAGCCACAGGCCACCGCACCTGTGCCGTACTGAGCCAGCCACAGTGTCAATTGTTCCGGTCGGTATGGATCTATCAGAAAGGACTACTGATGAGTGCAGTTGTTATCGACGTTATCGAGAAGGGGACTGTCGCCCGCAATTTCCTGAAACAGATGGGCATTGCGAATTTCTTCGACGGCAGTCTCACTGAGGTGGCCATCAACCGACCGGGCGAGATCTGGACGCAGGGTTCCAGCGGCTGGAATCGGCACGAGGCGCCCGCCTGCACGCTCGATGCGTGCTTCAAGCTGGCCAATGCGCTGACGGTCATGAAGGGTGGCAAGTTATCCACGAAGGAGCCGATCCACCCGGTGGTGTTGCCAGAAGGCCAGCGCGGACACGTGCTGATGCAACCGGCGTGCGAGCGGGAAACGATCTCGATCACGATCCGCATTCCGTCGAACGTGCGGTTTTCCGTCCATGAGTATGAGCGCAACGGCTGGTTCGACAGCTTCCGCGATGTGTCGCCCCGTCGCACCGTTCCGGACGGTGTGGACCTGCAGCCGTTCGAGGTCGAGATGATGGACGCGAAGTCGCGGCGCGATGTCGCCCGCATGCTTGAACTTGCGGTGGCCAACCGGCTGAACATCGTGCTGGCGGGCGGTACCGGCTCCGGCAAGACGACGCTGAACAAGGCCCTGTCCGATCTCGTGCCGTCCTGCGAGCGGATCGGCACGATCGAGGACACACCGGAGCTGTCACTGCCGAACCATCCGAACCGCGTCCACCTGTTCTTTAGCGATACGCTGCCCGCGAAGGACATCGTGCGCTCGACGCTGCGCATGAAGTTCGACCGCGTGTTGCTCGCCGAACTCCGGGGCGACGAGACGTGGGACTACATGACGCTGCTGAACACGGGCACGCCGGGTGGCATCACCACGATTCACTGCAACGATGCGCGCTCCGCGGCGTCGCGTGCCGCGACACTCATCAAGCAGAGTGCCGTCGGGCAGACACTCGAATGGAAGTTCATCCTGGACCAGGTCCGCATGACGATGGATCTCGTGCTCTTCATGCGCGAGAAGCGGCTCGCCGAGATCTGGTACGACCCCGTCGGGAAATGGGAACTGCTGGGTGGGCAGTTGCACGGAGGTATTGCATGAACGCGGACCCAGACATGCAGGTTGTCGAGCAGGCCCTGATTGGCCTGTGTGGTGCGCTCGCCGTCTTCCTGTCGCAGGACAGCCGTCCGCGCCGGCGACGCTGGGCCTGCATCTTCGGGCTGGCCGCGCAGCCCTTCTGGTTCGACATGGCGTGGCGCGCACATCAGTACGGTGTGCTGGCGCTGAGCGTTGTCTACGCCGCGTCATGGGCGCGTGGCCTCGCGGCGCACTGGCTCGTGCGCGGGGAGGGGCGGTCATGAACTACGCCATCAGCGACATCGAAGCCGCGATCGAGGGATGGCGCCGGCGTGCCGCGTCCGACGAAGCGTTCGCCGCGAGTGTCGAGGCCTGCGCGCTCGCACGCCTGTACGGTGCCGTGATCGTGTATGGCTGTGAGGCTCTCGCGGATGCCGAACTCGACGATGCGCAGCGCGACGCATTGCAGATCCTGCCCACGCTGCCCGTCAAGAAATCGTCACCACCAACGCACTGAGATCCGCCATGCCGAAAACGCTCCGCATCCTGATCCCATGCCTCGTGGTGCTAGTTCTGGTCGCCGGGGCCACGACCCTCG
Source organism: Paraburkholderia franconis (assembly GCF_009362735.1). GTDB lineage: Bacteria > Pseudomonadota > Gammaproteobacteria > Burkholderiales > Burkholderiaceae > Paraburkholderia > Paraburkholderia franconis. The sequence goes on from NZ_WHNP01000025.1 coordinate 116,328, forward strand.
GCCAGTATCTCGGGGGCCTGCTGTTCGCCCGCATGCAGAAGCTGCCGCAGGACGCCGTGGGTGTGTTCACGCTTTTCGACTACTGGCTGGCGTATGGCGATGTGCCGGCGGTGAAGCGGGCGCTCTCCGTTTGCACGCTGCTCTCGGCCGTCATTGGCGGGATGCCCGCCGTGGTGATCACGATGGCGTTGCTCAAAACACGCGGACGCATCGCGCAGTTTGGCAACGCGCGCTTCGCCACGCGCCGCGACATCGTGAAAGCCGGCCTGCTGGAGAAATGACCGTGATGAACACCGCGGCCGTCAGTCCGGCCGACCTTCAGTTCGCACGTCGGGAGAACACATGTCGCACATGTATCCACCGTTCATCGTCGGCAAGTACAAGGGCGAGTACCTGAAGTACCGCGGCCAGGATTTTCTGATGCTTGCGGCCGGCACACGCTCGGGCAAGGGCGTCTCGATGGTCATCCCGAATCTTCTCACCTATCCCGATTCGGTCGTCGTCGAGGACATCAAGGAAGAGAACTATTTGTACACGTCCGGCTACCGACGCAAATGCGGCCAGGAAACGTACCTCTGGTCGCCGTTCTCGGAAAATGGCCGCTCGCACGCCTACAATCCGCTCGAATTCATCCAGCGCAGATCGGCTTACACACGGGTCGGCGACGTGCTGACGGTGGGTGAGCACCTGTATCCGTCGAGCGTGGACGCAAGGCTGAAATACTGGAACGACAACGCGCGCAATCTCTTTACTGGCATTGTGCTGTACCTGCTCGAGACACCGTCCCTGCCGTGCACGTTCGGGGAGGTACTGCGCCAGGCGTCGGGCAAGGGGAGAGCCGTGCGCGAGCACATTTCTTCCATCGTCAGCACGCGCTCGCATGCGACGGACATGCTGCCACCGCTGAGCTTCGAGTGCCTCGATGCCCTCAACCGCTTTCTGTCGCAGTCGAAGGAAGCCTTCGCCAATATCGTGTCCACGATGACGGCGCCGCTGAATGTGTTCAGCAATCCGATCGTCGATGCGGCAACAAGCCGCTCGGACTTTGACCTGGGCGATGTGCGCAGGAAGCCCATGTCGATCTATGTGGGCATCAAGCCGGGCGACCTGAAAGCGGGCGCCTTGCTGATCAACCTCTTCTTCTCGCAACTGATCGACCTGAATACCCGCGAGCAGCCCGCAGAGAATCCGGACCTGAAATACCAGTGCGCGCTGATGATGGACGAGTTTGCGGCACCAGGCAAGATCGACATCATCGATACGGCCAACGCATTCATTGCGGGCTTCAATCTCAGGTTGATGCTGATTTTTCACGGCATGTCTCAGCTTGAAGATCCGAAGCTGTATGGCAGGCACGGTGCGGAAACGCTCGCCATCAACTGCAGGATGCGCAGCCTCTTTGCGCCGCGCACGCTGAAGGACTCGGAAGAGTACTCGAAGCTGCTTGGCACCTTTACCCACCTGTCGCGCTCGCGCAGCCGAAGCCACGGCCGTAGTGCCTCAACCAGCACGAACGAGACCGAGCACAGCCGGGCGCTGATGCTGCCGCAGGAACTGCGGGCACTGTCGAGCCGCAAGCAGATCATCACGATGGACGGGTGCGAGCCGATTCTGTGCGAGAAGGCGTACTTCTACGAAGACCCGGAACTGGTCGACCGGCTGGTTCAGCAAAGCCCCTACCTGCAAGGCGTGATGGCGAAGCTCGAGAAGACCAATCGCCGACGCGCATGGTTCGGCTTCGGACCGAAGCTGCCCGACGAAGAACAGATGAAGCACGCCGCGTTCGTCGCACGCGAGTTGAGTGCGCCCGTGCCGCAGATCGATGTCGAGCACTGGTGGCAGGCACAGAATGCCGCCCGCCGCGCACAGGGTACGGCGGCGACCCCGGCTACTCCGGCGATGAACATCGTGCGCGACGTCCGTGAACACGAGATCGGCGTGCTCGGTGCCGCCCACTTCGCCAACCGGTCCAGCATACGCGCATCGCTCTTCCAGCTGATGCCCTATCTGCAGGAGATGCTATCCGAGGCATCGTCCCACACATCACCCGACTCATCAGGCGAGGGTAACACTGCTTCTCCATCTATCCCTGAAGGAGCTGCATCATGAACGAGATTGAATTCACGAACGGTCTGCCCGATTACCGCGAGATCGAGGCCGCCAATGCCGATGACGCCTCGTCGATCCGGGCCCGCGCGACACCGCCGGCGAACGAGGCGAGCGCGTCGAATGCGCGCGCGGTGCCGCGCAATCCGGAAACGGGCCTGGATGAAGCGACGCAGGCGAGGATGAAGAAGATCCGCGAAGCCAGCCGGAATAAGTACGAGGGTGGCCTCAGACCGGATACACCCGCTGACGACGGCGTCCAGCCGGCGGCCGGCCTCGGCGAGCCGATCGGCAGCACGGGCAACAGGAACAACAGGAGCATGAGCGGGAACGCGATCCGGCCGAAGCCGATCTTTGAGAAGATTGGCTACGAGATACCGAAGTCGGTCAGCGACAGGTATGTGGCGTTTGAAGGGAAATACCTCGATCGCAAAAGCGAGGCGGTGCATTTCGAGGACAGGGGGCGTTCGCTGGCCACGGCCAGTGAAGATCGCGACGTGATCGCGCACATGGTCGCGGTCGCACAAGCGAAGCACTGGGGCGAGTTGCAGCTGAAAGGGAGTGAGGAATTCCGCCGTCAGGCGTGGATCGCGGCCGAACTTGCGGACATGCCCACGCGCGGATTCAAACCCGATGCACAGGATCACGCGATGCTGCAGGCCGCGCGCGAGGCCATGCGAATTGCCGCAGGCGAGCGATCGGCGACTGCTGATCCCGCTCGCACGAACACCGTGGAAGCAACGCCTGTAACCGGGCCAAAACCGAATCAGCCAGATCAGCCGGAACAGCCTGGTGATAGCCGCAAGGCGGCAACCGTTGAGGCACCGGGCGATAATACGTCAGGTCCCGGAGGGGCATCGCCAGGCGGGAGCAGGCGACGGAGAAATCCGCGCCCTTCGAAACCCGGGCCGGCAGCGACCCAGCCGTCCGCAACCTCTGAAGCGAAGCCTGCACCGGAAGATCTGAATCAGGCGCAGCTGCCTCTGGACGCCAATAGTGTGCCGTCGCAACAGACATCAACACGGACACCATCACGGACTGCATCAGGCGAACCGGGGCGCAAGAAAGCTGGCCCCGGCACGCAGAAGCCGCCTGCCGTTACCGCGGGCGTACTGGTGGAACACGGCGCGGCACGCTTTCATCACGATCCGAAGGAGAACGCGAGCTACTACGCGACCGTGCGCACGGAGTCGGGAGACCGCACGGTGTGGGGGCTCGACCTCGAGCGCGCGATTGGCGAGAGCGGCCTGCAGCCTGGCCAGCGCATTGAGCTCGAACGGGGCGGCAGCAAGGTTGTGACGGTCACGCAGCGGCAGTTCGATGAAAGCGGCAAGGAACTGGCGCCCAAAGAGGTGGAAAGCCGTCGCAACGAATGGCTCATCTCGTCGCCCGATGTGCCGGGAATGCCGACCCGCGAGCAACGGGAGGAAATCGAAGCCATGCGTCGCGAGGTCGTTGAGCGCCGGCGTATTAACGAGGCGCGTGAGCGGTTCTTGAACGGCGAGTGGAAATACACAAAGGCGCAGCAGGCCACGCTTGATGCCGCGCGCGAGCGGATCAAGGAACAGGCCGCGCGCGAGGTGCTGGAAGATGAAATCAGGGGGCTGCCCGACGAACAGCAGGAGCAGCTGCGGGGCGAGTTCGAAAGCGCCGTGGCCGAGGCGCGTGCGGATAACCGGCCACTCAATGTCCCGATGCCGCAGGTCAGCGAGGCGACGATCGAAGCCATGCGCGAACAGATCGTGCGGGAGCGAGCCGGTCAGAGTGTGCTGCAGCAACCGAACGACGCGGACCACGGACAGCAGCAACCCACGCACGAGGCAGGTCATGACGCGCCGACACTCGAAATCGATCCGTAACCCGACAACCGGACTGGCCCGCGGCCACGCGGATGCCGCAGCCGTCATCGCCAACCATTCACCGGAGGGACAAGCCATGAAAATCGTCGTACTCAGCCACTCGGGCAATGTCGGCAAGACTACTGTCTCGGACCACCTGCTGGCACCACGCCTGGAAGGCGCCGAGGTCATTTCTGTCGAGTCGATCAACGCGGACGGCAAGGAAACGGCCGCGCTACGCGGCAACCAGTTTGCCGAGTTACAGGACCGACTCATGACTATTGGCAACGCCGTCGTTGATGTCGGCGCGTCGAATGTTGAGGATTTCCTGATGCTGATGCAACGCTATGACGGCTCGCATCACGACTTCGACCGTTTCGTTGTGCCAACCGTCTATGGTTCAAAGCAACAGGTCGACACCATTTCGACGCTCCAGTCGCTGCTGGCTATTGGTGTACCGTTCAGCAAGATCCGGGTAGTGTTTAACATGGTTGATCCGAAACAGGATCTCGTGCGTTCCTTTGCGAGGCTGTTTGACGCCGTCGGCCGTAACGGCTGGTTTGCTCTTGACGCCAGCGCGGTGATTCACGAGAACCCCATTTTCGAAAAGATCAAGGGCACAGGCAAGACGATCGCCGACATCTCGCTCGACCAGACGGACTACCTGGCCATGAATGCGGAGGCAATCGAGTCCGGCGCGCCCGAGGAGCAGCGCGCCCATATCCGGCAGATGGTTGCACTCAAACGGCTCGCGGGTCGGGTGACGTCGGAGCTCGACGCGGTTTTCAAGGCCGTGGTGCACTGAGATGGGCGCCACGGACGACGCGATCCGTGAGGAACTGATCGGCGCGGTGCTGGGCGAGCTGTCGCTCCTGCGCCGCGACGTGAAGCAACTGTCGCAACAGCTCGAGGCGAGCGGCAGGCAGTTCAGGGACGACGGCGAGCTGACGCTGCTGCGATTCGCCGCACGCTACGAGCAGTTTCTCGGGGAGTTTTCTGAATCAACGGCTGACGTGCTAGCCAAGGCAGCCAGTTTCGACGAGGCCCGCGACCAGCTGCTCGGCGAGATCTCGCTACGGCATTACGACGAAGCCAACGGCCGCAGCCGTGAGCTGCTTCGCGATGTGCTTCGTGAGGAGCGAGGGCGCGTGGGTGCCATCAGTCGCAGGGAGCTCGCCGTCTGGTCCGTGTGCACTTCGATCGGCGCGGCGCTGCTCTCTGGTGCGATCGCGGCACTTCATCTCTTTGGCACATAGGGAGGAAGACATGAAACGACAGGCGAGGGCATTCGTGCTGGCCTGCACGGCGATCATTCCAGGCATGGTGGCGACGTTACCTGCGCGCGCGGATGGCGACAACGAGAACGCGTGCGGCGCGGTGCTCTGCCTGGCCGGACTGATGCTGGGCGGCAATGGCGGACGTGAGTGCAGCCAGTATGAGGCGAAGTACTTTTCAATCGTGCGTTACCACCACGGCCACTTCGATCTGAGTGGCACGTCCAACGCACGGGGCGAATTCCTGAATCAGTGCCGCTCGGTCGACAGTGGTCAGAAAAGCGCAGTCAACTCGAAGTATGGCAGTGTCGAGAACGGGCCGTGAGACGATCCTGCTTTTCCGATGACCAGCGCGTTCGCACCAGCTGGATCGTTGATTTGGGACGTGCCGGCCGGTATCACGCACGTCACATTGATACAATGATGAGCCTGCGAATCCGGCGTCGGCCCGGTGCCGGCCGTCAAGGCCGAACAGCGGCGCGGCACGTTGCGGTTCATTGAGAAGCGTCGATGACCATTGAGAAGTTTCGGCAAGACGTAACCCCACAAGCTTGTGCTCGCGGTGAAATCGTCGCCCCTCGCTGGCGAAGGGCCGAAATAGACGTGCAGACGCGCAAGCAGCATAAGGGCAGGCATGACTGATCTCACATCCCACAACCCCGAATATGGCACGTTTCATGGCGACATCGTCGCCCTGCTGGATGCCGCTCGCCGCGCAGCCGCACGCAGCGTCAACGCGCTGATAACGGGCACCTACTGGGAAATTGGTCGACGCATCGTCGAGTTTGATCAAGGCGGTGCGGGACGGGCGGGCTATGGGCAAGCTCTGCTCAAACGCTTGTCGGCAGACCTGTCGGCACGATTCGGGCGAGGTTTTGGCACCGATAACCTGGAGCAGATGCGCCTGTTCTATCTGGCATACCCGCCCGACCGGATTTCCGAGACACTGTCTCGGAAATTGCCAGCGAAGCCCGTGTCTGAAAAATCCGAGACGCTGTCTCGGAAATTGAGCCTTGAGCAGCTGGCCTCGGTTTTCCCGCTCTCCTGGTCGCACTACGTCCATCTGGTGCGCCGCATCCGTTCGGTGGAAGAGCGTGAATTCTACGAAGGCGAGGCTCTGCGGGGCGGCTGGAGTGTACGTCAGCTCGACCGCCAGATCGCCACGCAGTACTACACTCGTGCCCTGCTCTCGAAGAACAAGCGCGCGATGCTGGAAAAAGGAAGCCGGCCGCAAGCGAGCGATTCGGTCACCCCAGACGAGGCAATCAAGGATCCGTACGTTCTCGAATTCCTCGACCTCAAGGACGAATACTCGGAATCACAGCTCGAAGACGCGCTGATCCACCGGCTGGAAGATTTTCTGCTGGAGCTCGGTGGCGACTTCACTTTCGTTGGGCGCCAGCGTCGACTGCGCATCGGCGAAAGCTGGTTCCGCGTTGATTTACTGTTTTTCCACCGGCGTCTGCGCTGCCTGGTCATCATCGACCTCAAGCTTACCGAACTGAACCACGCCGATGTCGGACAAATGCACATGTATTGCAATTATGCCCGTGAGCACTGGATGCTGCCCGGTGAGAACCCACCCGTCGGCTTGATCCTGTGTGCCCGTACCAATGCGGCCGTGGCGCGTTACGCGTTGGAAGGATTGTCCAACAAGGTACTGGCCGCCGAATACCAGACCGTCTTGCCCGATGAAAAATTGCTGGCCGACGAACTCGTCAAGACGCGGCGAGAGTTGGAGGCGCGAGGCCTCGCGCGGACGAGCGACCCTCAGAATCAAGAATAAAAACTCACATCGCCGTTGTCGCCGGTTCGTGGGTAAAGCATCCACCTGAGCATGTGCTTAGCCGCACCGCATCAGGGAATTCGAACAATGGTCTGGCTCTGTCTTAAGGATGACGAAAAACTATCCGGAAAGCGATATGCGGATAATGAGCTCTCGTCATCGCCGTTAATCCCGGAAGATCGCGGTTTGTTCTTTGCAAGTCGCGTCGGGCCACGTGATCTCGCCATTTAGATTAGAAGGTGTTAGGAACTTCCCGTCAAACCTGGTACCCTGGAGGCATGACAAGAGAGAAACGCAAACCTTATCCGACAGACGTGTCAGACGAAGAATGGAGCTTCGTGGCAGCGTATCTGACGCTGATGGATGAGAGCGCACCACAGCGCAAATACGAGTTGCGTGAGATGTTCAATGCGTTGCGCTGGATGGCTCGCGCCGGGGCTCCGTGGCGAATGCTGCCCAACAACTTTCCTGAACCGCCCCGGGTTTTCCGGAGACTCCACTTCTTGAGAAAATGGAGCTATGGAAAACACGAAGAAGAAGTCCCCAAGGTACTCGCCGGAAGTTCGTGAGCGGGCTGTGCGAATGGTGCTGGAACATCAGGGCGAGCGCGAATCGCAATGGAAGGTGATTGCGTCGATCGCAGCGAAGTTCGGCTGCTCGGGCGAGACGCTGCGTAGCTGGGTGCGCAAGGAAGAGCGGGATCGGGGTTTGCGCCCGGGCACGAGCACGCAGGAGCAGGATCGGATCAAGGAACTGGAGCGGGAAGT
>NZ_WHNP01000250.1 GCF_009362735.1 Paraburkholderia franconis
GCTTGAGCTTATCGATTTGCGCCTTGAGCTGTTCAATTTCCAGATCTCGCTCGGCCAGGGACGCCCTCGCCTCGAGCAACAGGGCCTTGAGTGCATCGATGTCGTCAGGAAGATCGCTGGCATCAGGCATGCCGCGCAGTTTACGCAGGTCCCGCGTGGTTTACAACATCGACATTGGTTCGGCGGTGCGACGCGGTTGCCTCCAGTCGATGCCCTCAAGCAGCATCGAGAGTTGGGCCTGGGTCAGGTGGATCTTGCCGCTATCGGCCTTCGGCCAGACGAAGCGGCCACGTTCGAGCCGTTTTGCAAGCAGCCACAGCCCGTCGCTGGTAGCCCAGAGAATTTTTATCAGGTCACCTCGACGGCCACGAAAGATAAACACGTCACCGCCATGCGGTTCCTCCTGAAGGACCGTCTGTACCTTCGCGGGAGCTAAAGTCGGAACTGGTGTACGGGGGAGTTGAGGCGGGAGATTGAAGGCGGTGGAGGTTTCAGCTGAGAATCTGATTGTCGAAGTCGGAAACCAGCAAACAACAAACCATCCACCATGAGCAAGTTTACGGAAAAAGCAGTTGTCGGTCTATCGGAAGTCGGTCTGGGCCTGGACGAATTGGTGCGACACGGAGCGCGGCAAGTGATTCAGCAGGCAATCGAAGCGGAGCTGTCGGCGCTGCTGGAGCGATTCGAGAACGTCAAGACCTTGCATGGACAACGCGCGGTGGTACG
>NZ_WHNP01000251.1 GCF_009362735.1 Paraburkholderia franconis
GCAGTGCCAGGAAACGCTGCGCACGGCGCTGGCGATCGGCGCGGATCGCGCGATCCTGATCGAATCGAATGAAGACCTGCAGCCGCTGGCTGTCGCCAAGCTGCTGAAGGCGCTGGTCGACAAGGAGCAGCCTTCGCTGGTGATCCTCGGCAAGCAGGCCATCGACGACGATTCGAACCAGACGGGCCAGATGCTCGCCGCGCTGGCGGGCCTGCCGCAGGCGACGTTCGCATCAAAGGTCGTCGTGGCTGACGGCAAGGCGACGGTGTCGCGTGAAGTCGATGGTGGTGCGGAAACGCTGTCTCTCACGCTCCCCGCTGTCGTGACGACGGATCTGCGCCTGAATGAGCCGCGCTATGTGACGCTGCCCAACATCATGAAGGCGAAGAAGAAGCCGCTCGAAACCGTGAAGCCCGAAGAGCTGGGCGTCGATGTGACGCCGCGCCTGAAGACGCTGAAAGTCAGCGAGCCGCCCAAGCGCTCCGCTGGTGTCAAGGTGCCGGACGTGAAGACGCTGGTCGAGAAGCTGAAGACCGAAGCCAAGGTGCTTTGATCGACGCGAATTTACGGAAAGCGGAGACGAATGAAATGACGATTCTGGTAATTGCTGAACACGACAACGCGTCGATCAAGGCCGCGACGCTGAACACGGTGGCCGCCGCACAGAAGATCGGCGGCGACATTCATGTGCTGGTCGCGGGTCACAAC
>NZ_WHNP01000252.1 GCF_009362735.1 Paraburkholderia franconis
CCTCGTCGACGAGCGAATCGATCAACGCGCGCCACATCGCGTCCGGCACCAGCGGCGCCGCGATGCGCCGCAAGCGCGCGGCGTCGGGGCCCAGTTCGTCGGGCGAACGCGCGTGATACTGATCGAGCGCCGCCAGCACCTGCGAACGCAGACGCGCCCAATGCGAACGCAATACGATCACGGCATCCCTGCCATGCAGCGCAATTTCATCGGCATCGTCGGGAAGGAGCAATGCTTCGGCGGGCAAGCCAGTCAGTTGCATCAGCATCGAACGCGATACGCCGCGCGGCGCCTCTTCGAGCAGCGGGCCGATGCGCCCGTCATCGAGCCACACGCGCAACGCATCGAGCCACGCGCGCCGTTCCGCCGTCCGGCGTTTGCGCGGCGGACCGAACGGATCGAGCATGCGACCGCCGCCGACGGTGCGCGTCGCCTGTGCATTGCGCACGATGAAGCGATCGCCCGGCAGCGCGCACACAGGCGCATCGAACACGAGCTGCACACGCGCCGTGTGTCCCGCAGCCAGCGTGTCGTCATCGAGCAGCGCGACATGCGCGACGCGATGCAACGTGCCGATATGCACATGCAGCGGCGCCCAGTGTTGCAGCGTGATGCCTGCATCGTCGAGCAGCGTCAGTTCTACGTCGAGCCGCTCGCCCGGCTTCGCGAGCCGCGCATCGACGATCCAGTCGCCGCGCGTGATCGCAT
>NZ_WHNP01000253.1 GCF_009362735.1 Paraburkholderia franconis
CAGGCACAAGGCGAGATCTCCCCAGGTAAGAACGCACTCCTTCATCGCACAACCGCCGCATCTACGCCACTTCGCCTTGATCACGGGAGCTTCGCGGTTACGTGCCCGCTCGCCCTGCTCGGCAGCGCCTTCTATACGGTTCTTGTCCATCGGCTCGCGATTTACGCTCCACGCTTCCTCCCCACACTCGGTCACCCTCATGCAGTTGCGCTTCACTTCATTTGCCGTGATCAGCTTATGGCGGGACTTCCACCCGCAGGAGTGCGCCCATGCTGGGCGCACACGAAAAAAAGCCCGCCAGGATTCTGGCGGGCTTTTGCTTTAGCGAGTCAGGCAATTCGCGGCAATCAGGCGCCAATGCCTTCGAGAATCTCGTCTTGCGCTTCGCGCTCGTCCAGATACCCGGTGCGATAGCCCGTATGCACACCCCAGTAGTAGAACACGAGCGAGAACACGATCACGACCAGCATGTCCCAGCCATACGGCAACAGCCCCATCCCGCCGAACTGCCTGCTGCCGATCAGCGACAGGATCGCCATGCCCGGCAGGTACGCCACCAGCCACCACGCCGCCTTCAGGTCCTCGTTGAAGCCCGTGAAGCCCGACTTCGCCTGGAAGTAGAAGAACACCGGCAGCGCCACGATCATCAGCAGGATGATCTCGCCCGTCAGCGGCCACTTCG
>NZ_WHNP01000254.1 GCF_009362735.1 Paraburkholderia franconis
GCGCCGGACAAGCAACGTCAGAAGCCCAAGCGCACGCCCTTGCCGCCGGAGTTGCCGCGCACCGACATCCGCCATGAACCCGACGACAAGACGTGCTCCTGCGGTTGCCAGCGAGTGCGTATCGGCGAGGACGTCAGCGAGAAGCTGGACTATGCGCCGGGCGTATTCACGGTCGAGCGGCACATTCGCGGCAAGTGGGCCTGCAAGGCGTGCGAAACGCTGATTCAGGCGCCTGTTCCGCCTCATGTGATCGACAAGGGCATTCCCATCGCCGGGCTGCTTGCGCAAGTGCTCGTCGCCAAGTATGGCGATCACTTACCGCTGTACCGTCAGGAACGCATCTTCGAACGCGCGGGTCTTGCAATTCCCCAATCAACGCTTGGCGAGTGGGTTGGTGTTTGCGGCGTGCGATTGCAGCCGCTGGTCGACGCGCTGCACGACGCGCTTCTGCAACAGGGTGTGCTGCACGCCGATGAGACGCCGGTGCAAATGCTGGTTCCCGGCAAAGGAAAGACGCAGCGCGCCTATGTATGGGCGTATGCCACCACGCAGTTCGCCGACGTGCGCGCAGTGGTCTATGAATTCGCGGATAGCCGTGCTGGCGAACATGCCAGCACGTTCCTCGGCAAATGGCGAGGCAAGCTGGTATGTGACGACTACAGCGCCTACAAAGCTGG
>NZ_WHNP01000255.1 GCF_009362735.1 Paraburkholderia franconis
TGCCGAACGGATACGGAACAGGCGTCTTGAAGCCGAACACCGAGATCGTGCCGACGGGGGTGAAGACGAGTTGCGACATCGTCTGGCTCGGCGTGGGCGTCACCTGAAACACGCCTTGCTGCGACTTGTGACCGCCGAAGGTCGCGACGAAGCTGTCGGTGAACCTGTCAAAGTCATCGGGCGCGACGTAGACGTGCGTGGTGTCGTATTGCGGCCCGACAGAGAGCTGCGAAGCCGCCGCCGGTTTGGCCAATGCAACGGACGCAGCGGACGATGCAACAAGACCGACGGCAACAAGCGTCGTCACAATCAGGGAACGGAGGTTACGCATGATGGTGAAGGTCCTTTAAGGTTTTTATTGAACACCGGCATGGCCGGAAGAATGCTGGACGCCGGCGAGGCATGTCGCCATGACAAGCGCGGCGATGAGTCCAAGGTGTTCGAAGAAGGCGTTCAGCGCAAAGAAGTGCGCATCGCCCGTCAGGTTCCAGAAGTCGTTCGCGACGAACATCGCCACGGCCGTCAATGCGCCCAGCGCGCCCGCGCCCAGCCACACGAAGCGATTGGCGATCACGCACGCCGAGCCGCCAAGCTCGACGACGATCGTGAGCGCCGCCCACAACCATCCTGGGTGCAGCCCAAAATGTTCCTGTTCGAGCACAGCGCCATGA
>NZ_WHNP01000256.1 GCF_009362735.1 Paraburkholderia franconis
ATCAGGAGAGAGAGCAGCTTCGCCTTGTTCCGCGCACCGGAAAATTCCTCGAGCGCCCGCGAAAGTGGTTGATGTTGTGTCTTGCCATGGGCCGATATGCGCGCTGCGTAGGTTGCCAGGAAGGCGAAAGGGGCTTCAGGATCCTTGCGGTTTTCGGCAAGGTTGAAGTGAACACGGCCCACAAGATTCCAGGCAGGATGACGCGACTTGAGAAATGCCTGAAGCGACTCCCCCGTGCTCGCCAGCTCATCACGTAAAGCGGTGTCGATTTCGCCCCACAGTGCCGCCAGGACATCCGACGTGAGATATTCGGCACCCGTCATGGGCGGCGCATCTTCGATCAGTCTTTCGAAGTCCCCTGTGTCCGGTTGAGAAACCGTGACCTCCTCGCCTTCTGACGTGGTGCATAAAGACGTGACATAGCGGGCGCCAAAGTCGCGCCACCATGCCCACGCAGGCGGCAGTGCACGCCCTATGGTTGCGCTCCCCAGATAGAGCAGCCCATGACCCGTGCCGCGCCTGAAGGAAGCGCCTAGCGCAACGTCATCTGGCAAGGGAGGCGCATCGACGTCCGGCGCTGCAAGGAGGTGGCCCGCCGGTGTGATTTTGGGCGCGAGACAATCGCTATCGGTCAAAGACATGGATGGTCG
>NZ_WHNP01000257.1 GCF_009362735.1 Paraburkholderia franconis
TATTCTTCCGCCCTGAAGACGCGTGGCTCGCCAATCCGCAGAGCGCGCATTTGCGCGGCACCGTCGATGCTTCCGCGTTTCTCGGCGAACGCACGCGTCTGACGATCCGCGATGCGGCGCCCGATGCGCTGATCGTCGATGTGCCGGGACGCGTTGAACTCGCGCGCGGCACGCACGTCGGCATCACGATCGCGCAGGACGCGTTGATTGCGCTATCGTGAGTGGGCTTGCGCACGTGAGGTTTGGTTCTTGCTGGAGTCGTTGTTGGATCGTGTTTGTTTTGGTTCGCACGGCCCGCCGCGGGCATCCGCGATTGCGCCGGTAGGCGCATCGCGGATGCCCGCGCAAAGGCAAAAAAACCAAACAGCGTCGCAGACACCAACAGAAAAGGATTCTCCATGCTTCTAGCCCAGATCAGCGATCTGCACATCAAACGCCCCGGCGCGCTCGCCTACCGGCGCGTCGACACGGCCGCGTACCTGGCGCGCTGCATCGAGCGCCTGAACGCGCTCGATCCGCGTCCCGACGCCGTCGTGATGACAGGCGATCTCGTCGACCAGGGCGAACCTGAACAGTACGCGCATCTGAAGTCGCTGCTCGCGACGCTCGAAATCCCGTATTACCTGCTGGTCGGCA
>NZ_WHNP01000258.1 GCF_009362735.1 Paraburkholderia franconis
GTCGATGGACGGAAAAGGCGCCTGGCGCGACAACGTGTTCGTCGAACGGGTGTGGCGCAGCGTCAAATATGAAGAGGTTTATTTGAAAGCGTACGACTCGGTAGGCCACGCGCGTCGCTCAATCGGCAATTACCTGAACTGGTATAACCAGAATCGGCCTCATTCGAGGCTGGCCGATCAGACGCCGGATGAAGCATACTTCGCCACGCTGCCAGCGATAAAATCGGCAGCTTGATTGCCTCAACAATTCCACTTAAAAATCTCGGGACCCTGTCCGAACAAGCGGAGCCACCTCTGAGGGTAGATCAAAGAGGCTTATTGATCCGGCAATAAAATGTTGAAATCAAGCCGCATAACGGACAGGATCATGCTGGAAGTATCGCCGGATGCGTTCGGGTTGCTTCTGCACAACCCTGTAATGGTGCGCGGTGGCCTTGACCAGTTGCAGCCTGGTACGCGTTGGCGCCCGCCGTGTGACGCTTTGCTTGAGGTCGGCGTTGGCCATCTCGTTGGGATTGAGCTCAGGGCTGTAGCTGGGCAGATAGAACACCTCGATCCGGTCGCGGTGCCTGCCCAGCCAGGCCTTCACGGCCTTGCCGTGATGGACACGCAG
>NZ_WHNP01000259.1 GCF_009362735.1 Paraburkholderia franconis
AACGGCCGGCTTCGTGCATTAACTCGTCGATGCTGGCGCGGGTGTTCTGAATCAGATCGAGCATGGGCAACAGGAGCTGACTGTTCTCGGCAAAACAGGCGCGCAGCCCGTCCGGGTCCTGCTTGGGCACCACGTGCAACGGCGCGCTGGCGCTTTGGGGCTTCTTCTTGGTACGCTTCATTTGGCGGTTCTCCTTGGTCCCCTGTCCGGGAAGTTGGTCGTCGAAACCCGATTCTCTCGGATTTCCAACGGGGAACCGCCGCCTTCAACCTTCAACTACGCCCGGGACATTGCCGTCGACCGTAAGCAACTCGTGAGTGCCGTTCTGGACGGCGGATTGAGTGTCCGGGTAATTTGGTGTCCACCAAATTATTGCGGGCACCAAATTGGACAATACATTGAGGGCGCGCACGGCCGACGGTGCGTACAAGCGGCCTAATTTCCGGACCGATTTCAAGCGGCAACTGGTCGAGGAATCCTTTGAGCCGGGGGCGTCAGTAGCGTTGATCGCTCGTCAGAACGACATCAACGCCAACCTTCTGTTCAAGTGGCGGCGGCAATACCTTGAAGGTGCATACGGTTTGCCGACGTTGCCGGAG
>NZ_WHNP01000026.1 GCF_009362735.1 Paraburkholderia franconis
TGAGGTTGACCCGGTTCAGCGGACCGATCTGCAGTCAGAGATTGAATGTGATTTAGCCTCCATTGGGCGTTGAGCAGCGGGTTGTCCACGGACGGGCAGCGGGGCGCTTCTCTCGCCCATGACGCTGCCCGGCGGTGGGCAACCCGCGATGCGATGTCGGTTGATGTGGCGCATGCAGGTTTTCAAATTCGAGCGGCGAGCAATAACCGATGCTGCTGTGCAGGCGGCGTATGTTGTACCAGCCTTCCAGGAATGAGAACACACGTCGACGCGCCTGTTCATGCGTTGCGAAGTGCTCGCGCGACAGCAGCTCTGCTTCAAGTGTGCCGAAGAACGACTCACACATCGCGTTGTCATAGGCGTCGCCGGCCGTCCCCATTGACGGTTGCACACCGGCCTCGCGACAACGTCGGCCGAAGGCAATGGAGGTGTACTGACAGCCTTGGTCCGAATGCAGAATCACACCCTCGTGCTGTCGCTGCAGCAGTGCCATGTCGAGCGCACGCAACATCAGTTCCGTGTACAGATGGTTCGACATCGCCCAGCCCACGATGCGCCGGCTAAACACATCGAGTACCACAGCCAGATATAGAAACCCCTCGCCGGTCGGAATGTAGGTGGCATCTGCCACCCACAGCACGTTCGGCGCGTCGGCGCTAAAGTGCCGGCGTACCAGATCGGGCGCACGTCGTGCCCCCGCACGCGGCCGTGTGGTACGTGGCCAGCGCCGTCGGCTGGCGCCACACAGACCAGCCATGCGCATCAGACGCGCTACCCGCTTGCGCCCAACGTGCACGCCTTCGCGCGCGAGTTGCGCATGGATACGTGGTGCCCCGTACGTGCCGCGCGAACTCGCATGCAGCGTGCGGATACGCGCCAGCAGCTGCGCATCACTGCCAGCATGCTGCGATGGCTCGCGTATCAGCCACGCGTAATAGCCGCTCGTCGAGACCCCGAGCAGCCGCGCCATCGTGGCTATGGGCCAACGGGCCTGGTTCGCCCCAGCATCACGTTCGGCTTGCGCAACCCAGTTGGTGATGGTCTGCGCCGTCGGTTCGAACTCGCGAGCGAGCTCCTGCGGTGTGCGCCCGGCCTTGACCAGTTCCACCATCTGCGCCCGGAATTCCGCCGGGTACGGTGTACGAGTCTTGCCCATTTCGGCACCTCCTGTAAAAGGATAGGTGTCCGTTTTGCCGGGTCAACTTCACGGTTAGGAGACGACGTCTCTAGCGGGCGTCGCATCTGTGGGAGCTTCGTAGATACCATTCCAGGTAAAGATTTGAGGAATACTGCCGTAAAGCCGGTTGGCAAACAAAAAAACTTGGCGACGAAAGCATGGCGGTTCTACCGCTGTGTATTCCGATATCGGTCAACGAACGCACGATAATCTGGAAGGCCCTTCATGTGCATGTGGAGAGGTTCGTCGGCGTGGCAACCAATGCATAAAACCTCGAGATTTCCATCACTGTTGTCATGCTTCTGTCCATTTCGATGATGCACATGCAGATACTTGGACTCCGCGCCCGCCAGGACGATGCTGCACTTCTCGCACCTGAATCCGCGGCTGTGACGCGTTCTAGCTGACACCTCGTCCCAGTCCTTGCTGTACACGTTTAGCGGAGCGGTATCGGATGTGTGTTTCGGTGTGACCGCCATCAGGTCCTTCGGATATTTGGCGAAGAACTCCGGGAGCCTGAACTGGTCGACAATCGAAAGGCGGCTCGGCCGCGCCATCTGCATGTCAAATCCCTTCCAGGGAAATGTGAGCAAGGCAATTCTGGCAGACATCCAACCGCACCGACCTAGGCGTTACGCCTCCGTCCGAGACGTTTACCTGAAAGAGACCCGAGTCAGAAATCGCGACCACATACCGCTCCGCCCGTTGGTTCCTGTACATCGTTTCAAGCGTTCGGCAGTGCGCGAAATGGTACTTCGGCATGCCTCCGCGATTTCCGATGGCAGGAACGTCTCGGATATAAACAAGAACACGGTAGCCCCTATACGCGAGCGTGCCGTCATCCAGTACCTGAATCTGGTCAGCAGTAACATCAATGCCAGCGCCTTTCAGCCTGTCGATTACGGGCAGTTCTATCTCGGTAACTTGATGTCTCGCACCGAATCGCTCAACCAATGGTGCACCCATCTTTCGGCGCAACCCGTTAAACGCGGACCAAATCAAGAAATCAGGTAACTTTATGGTCATTTTTGAAGCTTCTGGGCAATGAGGTCCATCTTGTCGCTGGCATTGGTGACAATGCGGAATTCGACGCGTTGATTGGCAGTCTGGGCGGCAGCGGAATGTTCATCCGGCGATATCGGGTGCGAAGACGACAAGCCATTCGCCGTGACATGTTGAATCAACCAGTTCTCCTCCGGCCGCACCTTTTGAAGCGACAGCAAATATTCAAGCGTGCTGCGAGTGCGAGCCTGGGATAGCTCCATGTTCTTGAAGTACGCGGTACGTTCGTCAGTGGTCCCGGTCCAGGCTGCACTGGTATGCCCTTCTATCCGGATTTCCTTGACCGCGCCCTTGAACTGCGGCGACGTAAGCAGGGCCACGTAGCGAGGAAAGAATTGCCCCAGCACTTCCCTGAAGCGTGGGCGAAGCTCCGACGACCCTGTTGCGAACAGCACCGTCGGGTCATTGAACCTGATGGTCATATCGCCAAGAATTTCCGCATTCCACTGCTTGAGGTCCTTCTCAAACTCCCTTTGCAGAGCCAGCTTCGCAGCCACTGCGGCGGCGCTTGAAACCACTTTGAGAGGTCTTGCGCAGCAGCATCAACAGATTGACCAGTCGCAGCATTCAATGGCTGAAGTTCTGCTTCAGATGACATCACTGACCGAGTGGACGCCTTGATTGCGCACAAAAAGGCGCAGGAGAGCGGTCTCCGGCTTGAGAAACTGCAAAGCCATTTCCTCGGCTCCGTCGTCCTGGAGCGCCGTGACGACGACATGAACTTCGGTAGGGTCAATACGTGGGAAGTCATCGACGGCCAGCAACGAACCACCACACTTTATCTCCTGATGCTCGCGCTACGGGACGTTGCTGCTCGTCTGCCAGAGAAAGGTTTTGCGTCCATGCTCGCGATGTCGACGCGAAATGAGGGAGCCTACAGCGACCAGAACGACTGCTTCAAAGTGTGGCCAACTGAAGCCGGACGCGAGGACATCCAAGCACTCACGGAAGCGGGCAGCGCGGACGAAGTCTGCCGACGCTATCCGCTGAGGGCCAAGGATGCTCCGAAACGAGCGCCGAAACAGGACCGGCCGCTCATGGTGCGCAGCTACCTGTATCTGTACCACGCCATCCTTGCATACATGCGTGGCCTCGACTTGACCGACTCGCCGGTCGAAGAGCCAGACGCGACGCTGTCGAACGAGCTGATTAAGCGAATCGATGACCATGAGTGCGTCGAGGAACTGAGTCCGACCATCGAATTCGATGCTACGAGGCTCTATGCAATTCATAAGGCGCTCGACAGCTACCTCCAGCTAGACCGTGTTAGGAACTTTTTATAGAACCTGGTACCCTGGAGGGATGACAAAAGAAAGACGCAAACCCTACCCGACAGACGTGTCCGACGAAGAGTGGAGAATTGGGCGATGATTTTTTAAGCCAATTCAGATATTTTCAGGACGAATACGCCACGCAGGCATCACCGCGAACATGCAAGGACCGGGCTGAGCAGATACTGCTTTGGAAACGACACTACGAAGACTGTCTCTTGATTGACAATCTCCCTGCGTCGTTTACGGCTGCGTTGATTCAGGCCGTGACTCAAAGCGGGCTCACAAAAGCGGAGATTTGCAGGCGCAGTGGTGTGCCAAAGGCGGGCCTGGAAAATTGGCTCAACGGCGATGTGCTTCTCCCGCCCGCCAGCGTCGCCCGATTACCTCCTCTGGAAGACGCGCTGAGTCTGCCTCGTGGTACGCTCTCGAAACGCCTGCCAGCCAAAACGCGCGCACGTTATGAGCGGTCGAAAGGTGCACTCCCGCCTCAGCCCACCACGTTCGGCCAGCGAGTCAGCGAAAACCGCAGGCGTAACCCGATTCCCTCGCTGCCGCCGACGGAACGTTTCAAGGCGCAGTGGATAGATTTGATTCGCTTCAAATCGGATATCACCCGAGCAGAAGCGGACATGCGCAATACGTGGAGAATGAAATCACCTGCGGCAGTCGGACATCACGTGGTGTGGACGATGCTCTGCGACGGGCAAGTTTGTGCGACCGCCGCGGTTCATTACGGATTCATCTCACGCTACCTTGGGTTCCTGGCAGCCCCTGCGCCATTGGGTCGTGGTAAACCGCAAGCATCGTGCGATACGCTCGGGTGGCTCGCATCCGTGCCGAACGTCACCGCTTACACCCAAGTGCTGCGTCGACGTGCCGGCAACATCACGCATCACGGAGTTCTGACATTCATTGCTAATGTGCGTTCGCACCTCAGACCTGTTACCGGATTTGTATGGTGCCGCTCCGACCTCTGTTACGAGCTGGCCTCGGCCGGAGAGCCGTTCGCTCGAGTGTTAGCCGAGCGCGACTGGGGGGCGATGGAAGCAGGCTGGCGAGAACACTGCGAGAAACCGTATAAAGCGCTGGTCGAACTCGAGAAAACCTATCTCCGCACTGCCAATGTCGTACATTCCCGCGACCCGGCTGAGCCTTTGAGCGATATCCTTGCGGAGCCTTCTCCGCTGAAGGTATTAATACAACTCATTGCACGACTGGAAGCAGACGAGCCGCCGATGGCGCACCATCGCGATTATGTCGCGTGGATTCGCGACGTCTGTCTGCTCAAGATGCTCGTCGGCAATCCGCTTCGCGTCAGTCAGCTTTGCTTGATGAGCTTCCGGGGGGCGAAGCCCAACCTGTATTGCAATGCGGAGGGAGAATGGCGCCTGCGATTCGAACCGTCCGATTTCAAAAACGAGAAAGGGGCCGCGCGCGAACGCTACGATTCAAGCGTTGAGCCGTCCTGTTTTCTCTGGATTCGTCGCTATCTGGCGGAGGCGCGTCCGTATATGTGCGGCGCTGAAACGGACCGCTTTTTCCTTCCTTCGGTGAGTGGTCCGAGACGCGGCAATGGCGCACTCAAGGAACAGGGCATCGAAGCGGCCATTCCCTGGACGGGCGATGGGATGACGAAGCGCCTCAAAGTCGTCACGACTCGGTACCTTCCAGAGACTCCCGGCTTCGGTGGCCACGCGTTTCGCCACATCATTGCCACCGACCACCTGAAACGACATCCGAGGGATTACCTGACTGTCGCGCATCTGCTGCACGACACGCTGGCTACCGTGATGAAAGACTATGCGCACCTGGAGGTGGATGATGGTCTTCGGACGCTGCACGCGGGCGTCGCCGAGGCCATGCGCGAGGTCGAACGAGAGCGACAGCCCCGCACCTGAGCGTTCCGCGGAGCGCGCGTCGTGCTTCCGGGCTAGGCAAAGGAAACCGCCCGCGCGTACGCGGGCGGATGCAGATTCGAATGAGCCGCCATCGCTCACTCGCCGCCGGCATCCTTCTTACGATTACCTGAGAGTGCACATGTGCTGCGCCCAGAACCATGCCTGCACGCTTATCAACGGCGTGCCTCGAAACCGAAGTCGAGCATCAATCCGGCAATCAGCCGCTCGCCGTCACCCTCGAAAACGTCGACGAGGTCGCGACGACCTGGCAGGTCGCGAAACCATCGCATCACTGTCATGACATCCTCGAACTGTGCATCGTCGATGTAACCGCTCAACAGGTACATATCCGGACACGCTATCCTGGCGTTGTGCAGGCTCAGCAGAAACGCCGCGACAGGCCGCGTGCTGTATTCGGCAAACCGGGCACAGATTTCGAATAGCCGCCGGGCGGCCTGGGCGCCAGGGTCCGTGGAAAAATCCGGCGACAAAGCGGGGACTTCTTGCATATCGGTTGGAACTCCGTTCGGTGTAGTGACGCTCCTTTTTGGGCGTCGTGTAATGGGCGTACAGGGTCAGGACGTTCGGCGCCCGACTGTCACGGCCCGGTGCGTCATGGGTGATGATGCGTGAGTCTTGCCTGGCGGCGCGCGCGACAAGGCACGCGCTCGCCTGGTTCTCAGCAACTTGCCAATGACCGGCAGTCAGTCATGCATGATTGCTGGATTCTCTTCCGGCTCCGTCCAGAGCCACGTGTTTCTCGCATGGTTGAAAAATGCCCGCAGAATCAAAAGCTCACGCACGATAGTGTGCTCGGACAGGCGCTCCCTTCGCAAGGCGTCCACTAGCTGCCGAATGTCGTCTCGCGTAATGTTCGACACGGTCGTGCAAGCGAGACGTTGGCGCAGCTTGTCTGATTTTCTTTAGCACTCCGTTTTTTTGTATTGAACTTGTTGCAGCTCGCGCGGCTTGAGACAAACGTGAGACCTGAACACCCGCTTCGTCGTACTCGCAACCGTGTCGCGCCCATGGTCGGACTCGAGCGTGTGAAGCAGGACGCGTTCAACGGTGTAAATGGGCAGTTGAGCGTGCCGAAGATAACGGTTGATGTGCCCACACAAGACGGTGCCTGCGCGGAAAGTGACCTGTTGGGGTACAAAGTCAAACAGGGCCGCAGCGAGCGTCGTTTCGCGCGGGCCGGGGCCAAAGGACGTACCCCGCTTCGTCGGCTCCGACCGGGGGCTGGGATGGGTCGCATCAATGGACCGGTGCGCCGACGTGCCGGTTGGGGCACAGAGAACTGCGGGAGAACGAAACTGAAACATGGCAACTCCTGTTAAGTGGAGTTGCGTGTAGTGCGCGTGACGACGGTCGTTTAAAACGTCTCCCGCTTTCTCCAGCCCGCGTTTTTAAATTGAGCGGGGGTTGTCCCGGTTAGCTGGTCTCTCACTGTCGGCAGCCCGCCTTTCCACCGATGACAGGCTTCATTAGGGATGCAGCCAGGGGCGCCTAAAAACCGGTTGGTACGCCCCTACGCCAGGCGGGAAAACCTTTAAAAAGCCGGCTCGTGCCCGGCGGTCGCTACACGTCGTCTCCCACCTTCTTTGAGACGATGACAATGAAGCTGTTGACGAAAGACGAAATCTGCACGCAACTGGGCATTTCCCGCGTTGCCTCGAAAACATGATTAACCGCGGTGAATTTCCCCCACCGACGCGCCTGGGCAAGCGCAACTTCTGGACGGAGGTGGCCCTGGAGGCCTGGCGCCAACGGTACTTTCATGCGCAGGAGATGTGGATGCCGGGCAGTGCCTGACGGTCTCGCGTTCGACGGCCTTCTGCGTGAGCGACACCTCGCGGGCGCCCACCTTCCCGTTCCACAGCTTGGGCACACGGCGCGTCCAGTCGATATCGCGCCATTGCGCCATGACGAGCAGCCCGGACTGGCGCATGGCAGTCGCCAGACAGCAGACAAAGTCCGTCACGCGCTCGCTCAGCACTTCGAGTGCCACTTCGCCCGCCAGCACGCGTGCACGATAGACGGGGGCAAGCGCGAACGTATTCCGCACGCACTGCCGACACATGGGCGCAATCGATTCCCGCTGGTCGAGCCACGACTGTCCGGCGAAACACGCGTTACGCAGGCAGGCTGCCCCTCGCAAGCCCGTCGAGGCCTGCACAGACGAGCGCCACGCCCTTCGAGCGATGTTGCACTGTGCAACATCGTTAGCATTCCAAATATTTTTGATAGGCTCTCACTCCCATTTTGCACCGCGTTGCGTGGTGGGCAGGACGCCTCCCGGCCTGCCAAACGCGCACGACGGACAGCGGACGTCAGCGAGAGGCGCGCGGCGGTGACTCGGACCTTTCGGCCGAACGCCAGAAAAGCGCGCAAACATATAAACATCGATTGATAAACGCAGAGAGTCTTGCGAGCGACCAAATGACCTGGCTGCAAGCGCGGGACACATCTGACCTAATTCAATTTGCATCAGGGACACCTGGCATGTATCAGAGCCGCATCAAGTTCGACCATTTCCTGCACGTCAGCATCGACTCGGGTCACACCTCTCCGGCCCAGTCGGAATCCGTTTCTGAGGAAGTGCGCGCGCATTTCGCTCCGCTGATTTCTTCTGCGCTGGCGAGCGGCAAACCGGTTGCGGTTCCACTTGTTGCGACGGATGCCTTCATGACGATTCGCGAGGAAGACGGCGCCTATCATGCGTGCCTGCTCGCTTCCGCGCGTGGTGCATTCGTGCCGGTGGTCACGTTCGGCGTATCACTCCTGCCGCCTGAAGGGGCACTTCTCTGGCACAAGCTCAATGCAGAGTCACTTCTCAAACGCACGAGTCACGCACCCGCCCCGGTATCACCGTGGATTGCTGCCCGGCTGGAAGTTGCCGCCCTCAGTCATTTCAACATCGTCGCCACCGCAGGTGAGTTTGAACGGAGCGTCGCCTGGACCTTGGCTACCCATATTGCCGAAGTGCGGGCGACCTCTCCGGGCGCAAACCAGTGCCATGCCACGGCGACGCCCGAGGCGGCGATGGTTGAACGTCGGCCGGTTCCGCCGTCCGACGGCCTTGTTTTCAATTGCACAACTGGCACTGGGCCGACGCTGTCGATATTCCTATCCTCACCGTCGGACGAGGAAATCGGTGACATCCGGCGAGGCGATGCACGGTTTGCCCTCGCCGGCCATGAGGCAACGAGTTTCATTCTCGCGAAGTTTGGCAGGCTTCCCTGGATGGATGCACCGTTTCACGCCGGGTTATATGCCGCAGAATCGCGTGGCATGCCAGAACAATGGCGCCCTGGCGTTCGTCTCGCACTTGCTGTGGAAATAGTTGACCGGGATACCGGTCTGCAACGGGGAGCACGCCTGCTGTCACTCAGCGCGCACTTCTGGGAGATGTTGGCAAAGCAGGTCACCCGACAGGCTGCATCGTCCATTTCCAGGCGCGAACATGATTCAGCCGTTGACGCGGCGTATCGGCTTTACCCAACGGCGGAGGCAATGCTGAAACGCGCTTTGGTGACGTCGAAAGCAGGTGACTGAGCAAGCAGCACGAGTCAGTTGAATTTCCGGAGCTGCGAGTCATCCTTCGCGAGGTGCGCTCATAGCAAGCCGTCTCCAACATATCTGCGCGATGTTGATTGGCCCGCCACACCGGCGGGCTCTTTCTTTCATTCCGGTCGAAGCGCAAACTCGTGCCGGCGCACGGTCCGCGCGCGAACGTCACGAGATTCAAGGCTGGGGCGAATGAAAGTTGCGGTGGACGGTAGTGGGTCCCCACTGCCTGGATTGTGCGATGAATTCGTAGCGCATTTGTGCGGACGCGGCCTCAGCATCGCCGCATCCGCCCAGTGCAGGACGCCGGGACAAGGCCGGCAGGCTATCCCATCAGGGCCGCAATCTGCCCTTCAAGGTGCTGCAGGCCTATCGTTGCCGGTTGGGCTTCTACGACGCCGAACATCTCACTTCGGCTCGGCGAGGGGTCGACAAGGAAGTTTCTCGCGTGCCCGTTTTGTCGGTCCCAGGGGAGCATTGCCTCGGGCGGTATGACCTCGAAGGCACTGCCAACCGCGATAAACAGGTCGCACGCACGCATTTCTGCCCGAAGCCGATGCAGGTTGAGATAGGCAGGTGCTGCCTCGCCGAAAAAAATGATGCCTGGTTTGACACTCTCATGATTTCCGCAAATCGGGCAGGCGGCCGCAGGGTCGAAATACAGTCCCTCCTTCGGAAAGGCGAAGTCGCACGCCGTGCAGAGCAACGAGTTCAGGTCGCCGTGCAGGTGAATGACGGCGGTGGCGCCCCCTTTCTCAAGCAGGTCATCCACGTTCTGGGTCAGCAGCTGCACGCGCTCGGCTCCCCAATTGCTCTGCCACTTGGCGAGAAGCTTGTGCGCCGTATTGGGCTCGGCGTCGTGCTTCTCGCGAATGAGGTCGTTGTAGAACTGGAAGACCGCCGGACGGTTTCGACGCCACGTGTCGATGCTACAGACCTCTTCGACGCTGTTGCGAGTCCAGATGCCGTCGCCTGTACGGAACGTTGAGAGACCACTTTCGGCGGACAGTCCTGCACCGGAAAAAACATAGAGCCTAGGTGCGTGGTGATTCATTGCTTGAGGCCGTTGATGCGGCTGGTGGTCAGAAACAAAGTATAACTACGGGCCCGAAAACACCCTCGCAACCCCCTTGTCGCCAAGAGAAGGCACTAAATAATGTCGATTCCCGGAACCATTCGGGTCCGACCGTCCCCTGCTGGGGCGGCACCAAGCTGTGCTGGCGACGCCCCCTGCCTTTTGAGTCAGAGTAGGCATGAACCCGTCTTCCGGTTGACCTTGAAAGACCGGCTTCCGCGCCCGTGACTTTTTCGAGCCTCCTCTGAAAGAAAGCGACGGGCCCGTTAGCGTCCGGCGCTTTCTTTTCATCAACGGCCTTCCGGGCGTCCATCACGCTGCATGACGCGCGCGCCACGCCGCGAACGAGATGACCTGGGCCGCCTCCGGCTCCCGCAGCCGCGCGACGTCATCCTGCTCGGAATCCGGTACATCGACGCAAGCGGAGTCCGACATTGCCGGCACGTCGACTGGTGCGGCCGGCATGTACGATGTCGCGGTAAGTGATGGGTGGCAACGCATCCGCCACCGGCGCGAGCGTGGCCTGTTCACTGGCGCCCGCAGCCGTCACCGGCAGCCACTCGGTGCCCTCATGCGTCGGCATCTTGTCGCTGACCGGGCCAGCCGCTGCCAGCGCATCAGGCGTCTGACGCGTCGACGACGACGCTTCAGACACGTCCAACGCTGCGGCCGCGTCCAGTGCGCTGAGCACATCGCCGGCCGAGGGATGCTTCGTGGGCCCACGGGCGTGCAGTGGTGCCTTCCGGGCCGCCTGTGCCGCATCGACCGCCTGGAGCGCATCCTCGACCTTCGGGTTCACATAGCGCACGAGCTGCGAAAGCGTCTTGTGCCCCGAGAAAACCTTCAGCAGGAAGATGTCGCCCTGCAGCAGCCCGGCGAAACGGGTTACTGCGCAATGCTTGAGGTCATGCTTGTGGAGATTCTCGAGGCCGGCGCGCTCAATCGCGCGATACCACGCGGCATTCAGCGCACTGAGGGTCATCGGAAAGACCCGGTCTTCCGCGGCACCGCGTGGCAGTGCGTTCAGGATGTCGAGCGCGCCCTGCGTGAGGGGGACGTCGCGCCCCCCGCTTTTCGCATCCCACAACCTGAGCACGCGACGGGACCAGTCGACGTCGCGCCATTGCGCCGTGACGAGCAGTTCGGACTGGCGCATCGCCGTCTCCAGCAGCAGACCGATGAAGGGCGCGACGTACGGGTTGCGGCATTCGCGCAGTGCCGCCTCCAGCCGCTCCTGTTCGTCGGGCGTCAGCACGCGGTCGCGGGCATTGTCGATGTCGGGCATCTCCAGCTGCGCCGCCGGATTTTCTGCAGGCGTGACCCAGTTCCACTGGCGCTTCACAAAGTTGAAGAATTCGCGCAGCACGGCCTGCTCGTGCGCGATGGTCTGCGCGGCCTTGCCTTCCTGCTGCAGGGCATGAATGAGCGGCTGGATGTGATGCCGGGTGATGTCGGCCACCTTCGTACACGCCAGCCGTTCGCGCACCCGCTCCGAGGTGTCGCCCTGCCGGGCCTGCGCCGCCCGGTGTGCACCAAGGCCCTGTGGAATCACGCGCACGGGGGTGTAAGGCACGCGTTCGAGCTCAAAATACACGGTCTTCCTGTCGCAGCTGTCGCGGGTCTCGTGGGTGCGTCGGGCCACCGGTATCGTCTGGTACGTCGGCAGGCGGCCGTACCGGATAAAGCGGTTGATACGGCGGCACAGCTGGTCGCCGCTCTTCAGGTACGGCACACGCAAGGGCAGGTAGTCGGCCAGCGCCTGGGCGAGCGTGGTTTTCTCCGGACCAAGCCCGAACGGCCTGCCGCGTTGCTCGATGGCCTTCTCACGCTTGTTAAGCCACGCCTGCGCCTTCGCCCGGGTCGCGAAACCCGCCTGATAGAAGGTGTCGTTGCGGGAGCGGTTGCGCACGGCCCAGCCCGCGCCTTCGGGATAGATGCTCGCCATCACAGCCCCCCGCCGACGATAAGCGCATTGGAAGGGCGCACCGGCGGGCAGGCCGGGGAATGAACGACAGCGGAAACGTGATGCATGGCAACTCCTGGTTGGTGGAGTTGCGTGTAATGACCGCGACCGGCGCGTTTAAAAGCGGCGCTTTTAAATTTTGCGAGGCACCGTGCCCGGTCGCCCGGGTGCGGCGTCGCGCGCCATCAGCCACCGTGGTGCGCAGTCGGGCGCACGCGCCCGCAGCGGCCGCGCCAGATTTTTGCCAGACAAACGCAAAAAAGGCCTCACGGGGAGGCCTTTTCTGTTCCTGCCACTGTGCTATCTGGTTGATAACGCAGCATTTTGTTCTGGTGGCCTGGGGCGGAATCGAACCACCGACACGCGGATTTTCAATCCGCTGCTCTACCAACTGAGCTACCGGGCCAACGAAGAAGCGAGAGTATAGCAAGCGATTTTCTGATTCTCAAGCCCTTCCCGAAAAAAACTCGTGCCAAAAGAGCTTTGCGCTTACTCGCCTTTGTTCTTGCCGAGATCGACGCCCAGCTGCTTGAGCTTGCGATACAGGTGCGTGCGTTCGAGCCCGGTCTTTTCCGCGACGCGCGTCATGCTGCCGTTCTCGCGCGCGAGGTGATACTCGAAGTACGCGCGCTCGAACGCATCGCGTGCGTCACGCAGCGGAATATCGAACGAAATCGACGCCGTCTGCGCCGACAGCATGCCGCCGCCCATGTTGTCCGCGGACATCATCGGCAGCGCCGCCGCCGATGCGACAGCCGACGCATTCCCCGCCATCGCCGGCTTGGCCGCCATGCCGCCCGCAGCGGGCGCTGCGCTGCCGCGCACAAGCCCCTGCTCGACGGCCTTCAGCAGCTTTTGCAGCGCAATCGGTTTTTCGAGGAAGTTGAGCGCGCCGATCTTCGTCGCTTCGACAGCGGTGTCGATGGTCGCGTGGCCCGACATCATGATGACGGGCATCGTCAGAAGCGCTTGCGCGGCCCACTCCTTGAGCAGCGTTACGCCATCGGTATCGGGCATCCAGATGTCGAGCAGCACCAGATCGGGTGCCTGACGAAGCCTGTAGTCACGTGCCTCCTGCGCGTTTTCCGCGACGTCCACGACATGTCCCTCGTCGCTCAGGATCTCCGAGAGCAATTCCCGGATGCCCATTTCATCATCTACCACCAGGATGGTTGCCATTTACGCTGCCCTTGTCTGCACTGTTGCTTTTGTCTTTCCCTGCGACGCACTGCCGTGCGCCGCCTGCGGCCCGCTTCCAGGCGCCGCAGCATTGTTATCTGCGAGTTGAAGGAAGAGGATTGAAATTTGCGCGCCTTCGATTACGTCGCCCGCTTTCAGACGGTTGCGTATATCGATTCGTGCGCCGTGTTCATCGACGATCTTCTTGACCATGGCCAGTCCGAGACCTGTACCTTTGGCCTTGGTCGTCACGTAAGGTTCGAACGCGCGCGTGAGGATGCGCGCGGGGAAGCCCGGACCATTGTCCGACACGGTCAATCGCACCGCGACGCTCACTTTGCCGTCTGCGTCGGGATCGCCATATTCTACTGTCCTCGTCTCGAGCAACACACGGGGGTGCTCGACATCGGCGACAGCATCCTGCGCGTTCTGCAGCAGGTTATGGATCACCTGACGCAATTGCGTTGCGTCTCCGCGTATAACGGGCAAGTCCGCCATTTCGACGACAATCGCGCTCTTGCCTTCTTCGATTCCATACAGCGTGAGCACTTCGCTCACGAGTTCGTTCAACTGCAGATTCGCGAGCACGGCAGGCGGCGTGCGCGCATAGTCGCGGAAATCGTCGACCATCTGCTTCATCGCCGCGACCTGATTCACGATTGTAGTGGCGCCACGTTTCAATACTTCGGCATCCGACGGCGCGAGCTTGTCGGAGAGCTTCATCTGCAAGCGCTCGGCGGAAAGCTGGATCGGCGTCAGCGGATTCTTGATCTCGTGCGCGAGACGCCGCGCGACTTCGCCCCATGCGATCGAGCGCTGCGCGGAGATCACGTCGGAAATATCGTCGAACACAACGACGTAGCCGGACGTCTCTTCATCGTCGCTGTCGCTGCCCGCCGCCGATACGAGCCGAGCGCCGCGTGCAAGCAGCGTCAGCGGATCGGTTTCGCCCGGTATTTGCAGGGCCATCTGCTGCTGCCAGTGGCCCGTATCGTCCTGACCGCCGCCCGCCGCTTCGAGATCGGCAAACGCCTTGCGCACCATCGCGCCGAATTCGCTCAACACGCCGATGCGATCGAGCGACGAGCCGAGCATCGACGCGAACGGCTGACGGAAGATGCGTTCCGCGCCGCGATTGACCGTCATCAAGCGGAACTGCCGGTCGAACACGAACACGCCCGCCGTCAGGTTCGCGAGAATGCTTTCGAGGTAAGCCTTCGAATGTTCGAGCGCGATGCGGTTGGCCTCGACGGCTGCGCGCGCTTCCGACAACTGGCGCGTCATCGCGTTGAACGACTGCGTGAGGAAGCCGAGCTCGTCGCGCGACTTGATTTCGCGCTTCGGCGTGTAGTCGCCTTCCGTCACTTCTTTCGTGCCTTGCGCGAGCAGGAAGAGCGGCCGCGCAAGCTGATTGCCGAGCGCGAGCGCGAGCATCATCGCGATGAAGGTCGCGAGAAAGAGCGCGAGCGTCAGCGTGCCGATGTACATCTTGCGCAAACCCGTGCGCCCGATCGCCTTCTCCTGGTACTCGCGATACGCGCGCTGCACGGCATCCGCATTGCGCGCCAATGTCTGCGAGACCGGCTGCGTGAGTTGCAGGAAGCGCTCGGTCGGCTGGAGCAGCGACGCGTTGCTGTCGGGAATGCGCTGCACGATGCGCAGACGCAATGCGCCCTTTGCGCCGCGCGCTTTCGGATCGCCGTCGACTTCGCCTTCGATCGATGCGAAGCCGCGGCCACGCGCCTGATCGATCATCATCGACGTCGGCAGGTCGCTCGGCACGAGCGATGCATAGTTGCTCGTCGCCTGCGCGACGACGTGCATGTCCGGCGCCGCGCCCGACATGCTGCGCGTCGGCTCGACGATCGTCGCGTCCTGCACGCCGAATTGATCGCGCAGACGCAGCAACGTGAGCGTCGTCCCCGCGGAATCGGCACTCGCAAGTTGCTCGGCCATCAGGCGGCCCTTGGTCTGCAGATCGGACAGCGACGCGTCGAGCATCCCGCGTCCGAGATTCAGCCCCGACGTGAGCGCGGTTTCGACGTTCACGTCGAACCACGACTCGATACTGCGCGACACGAACTGATACGACACGATGTAGATGATGCCGCCCGGCACCACGCCGACGAGCGCGAAGAAGAACGCGAGTTTCGCGAGCAGCCTCGTGCCGAATTTGCCCTTGCGTAATCGCGTGACAATGATCACCACGAGCACCGCGACGATCAGCATGAAGATCAGCGCAACCGCGACATTGGCCGCGTAGAGCCAGCCATAGTAGCGATCGAAGAACTCGGTGTTCGCGCTCGCCGCCGCGAGCAGCACGAGCAGCAGGACGGCCGTGACGGCCACCGTCGACACGAGCAACCGGACGACGATGCTGCTGACGCTGGTGGCGCGGCGCACTTTATTTAGCACGTTCGGTCACCGTGAAAGTAAAACGCTTCCAGTCGGAAGCAAGGTTCCAGTCGCGGTTGTTGACCGCGTCGATCTGGAACGGCTTGGGCATCAGTGCGATATCGAGCTGCATGCGCACCGATGCGTTGTACGTTTCTCCCGCATGAACCTGGTTGCGATCGATCACATGCCACGACGTGACATGCTTGATGACGGCGAGCGCCTCGTTGAGCGAGGCGAAGCCGAGTTGCAGGCCGCCCGTCGATACACGGTACTCGCGCGTGAGGGGCTGGAACGATAGTCGAATGCTTTGCGATACGCTCACCGGCTGTTCATCGAACCAGTACCAGCGCGGCCGGCTCAGTTCGAAGTCCGTTGTGAAGTAAAGCGGTATGCCCTTGTTGACGGCATCTTCGAGATTGCTGTTCAGCTCGAAGTCGAAGCGCGCGTCGAGGCTCCATCCGCTGCCGTCGGATTGCAGGGACGCGCGCTGCACGGCGATCGATTCGGCACTCGCCGGTCCGGCTGCCGTCAGGCAAAGTGCCAGCGCAATCCAGAGCGCGGCCGCAAGCCGTAGCGGAAGAAAGCGTTTGATGATCACCGTTTCTGAAAGCGCGCGTAGAAGAATCCGTCGTGGTCTAAGCTCGAACCAGTGCTTTGTCCGGCGCGGGAACCAGCCGAAACGTCGGCGGGCGCGCGGGCGACTGCTGGGAGCAGTTGCCCCGGCGCGTCCAATCGTACCGCATCCGCGTGTCGGTTTCCAAACCACTGGGCCTGCAACTCGCCTTCTTCGGGAAAGATCGAGCACGTTACGTACAGCAATTCGCCGCCCGGTTTGACGAGCGGCCACAGCGCTTCGAGAATGCGGCGCTGTTCTTCGACGAGCGAGGGAATATCCGACGCGCGGCGCAGCCAGCGAATGTCCGGATGACGGCGCACGATGCCCGACGCTGAGCAAGGCACGTCGGCGAGAATGCGATCGAATGGCTGATCGGCGGCGTCATGCCATTGCGTGGGATTGCCCGCATCGCCGATGCGAACATGAGCGTTCAGCTTCAGACGCTGCAGGTTTTCGCCGATACGCCGCGCGCGCGTCGCATCGCTTTCGAGTGCGATCAGGTCGATGTTCGCGAGTTCGAGCAGATGGCCCGTCTTGCCGCCGGGCGCCGCGCACGCATCGAGCACGCGCATGCCGTCGCGCACGCCGAGCCATTGCGCCGCGAGTTGCGCGCCCGCGTCCTGCACGGAGACGACGCCTTCGTTGAAGCCCGGAATGCGCTCGACGGGCATCGGAGCGTCGAGACGCACGGCGTGATCGCCGACCTGTGTCGCCGGAATCTGATGCTCGCGCAACGTTTGCAGATACGCATCGACCGTCGCGTGACGCGCGTTCACGCGCAGCGTCAGCGGACCCTGGCTGTTGCCAGCGGTGAGGATGTCTTGCCACGCATCGGGCCACGCTTTGCGAACGGCATCGATCCACCAGACGGGGTAGTTCCAGCGAGCGACTTCATCGTTCCGCGTGTCGGCGAGCAGCGTTTCGCGCTCACGCAAAAAGTTGCGCAGCACCGCGTTCACCAGTCCCTTCGCGAACGCAAACTCGCGCCGCGCGCCGATCGCGTCCACAGCCTGATCGACGACCGTGAAGGGCGCATACGCAGCGTTGCTCTCTTCATCGACGAGCAACGCGAGCGCACAGACCAGCACGTGTCCCACATGCGGCGGCGGAGGTTTGCGCACGAGCTTCGCGACCAGCCCCTCGGCCGTGCCGAGCCGGCGCATCGTCCGGTACGCGATGTCTTGCACGGCCCCACGCGACGCAGCCGCGACACCTTCCGGCAGCGACATGAAAATCGAATGCAGGGCTGCAGGCAGCGCAGCGCCCTGGCGAACGGCGCCGACGGCTTGGGCTGCGCAATCGAGCGCGAAGCCGAGCGATTCGGGCGCGAGATGCAACGTCGACAGGCGGGTGTCGCGTGAACGCGGTGGCGGTGAAATGGGACGCTGAGAAGGCTTTCGGGTCATGAACAGGCGGAAAACGAGCGCTTACGGAAAGTGTCGCGCAGACGCCACATTGTAACGTGACGCCGACCGTGGACCGGCGCGCGCGGCCTTCACGGTCTTCGAAAGCGCGTCTTTTCCTGATCGAGCCTTTCCCGAGATGGCGAGGATTTCGAGCCAGAAAGAAAAAGGGGCGAGTCGGTCTCGCCCCTCTTTGGCTGCCATCGCGGGATGCCCCACAGGACGATCCCGGCGTCAGTTTTATTCGAAGCGCCCCGTGTGGGCCATCTCCATCAGACGCGCAATGCGCTCCTCGGTGGACGGGTGCGTCGAGAACAGGTTCTGGATGCCGCCGCCCGACAGCGGATTCATGATCATCATCTGCGCAGTGGCCGGGTGCGCTTCGGCCGTCGGGAACGGGATGCCGTTCGCGTAGCGGTGAATCTTGTCGAGCGCCGACGCGAGCGCCTGCGGATCGCCCGAAATCTGCGCGCCGCCACGATCCGCTTCGAACTCGCGCGCACGCGAAATCGCCATCTGGATCAGTGCGCCCGCGATCGGCGCGAGAAGCGCAACGGCGATGCTCGCGATCGGATTGGCCGGACGGCCATTCTCGTCGCGACCGCCGAAGAACATTGCAAAGTTCGCCAGCGCGGAAATCGCGCCGGCCATCGTCGCCGAAATGGTCGAGATCAGGATGTCGCGGTGCTTCACATGGGCGAGTTCGTGCGCCATCACGCCGCGCATTTCACGCTCGGACAGCGCGCGCAGAATGCCCGTCGTCGCCGCCACGGCCGCGTGTTCGGGATTACGGCCCGTCGCGAACGCGTTGGGCTGGTCTTCGTCGATCAGGTAGACGCGCGGCATCGGCAGATTGGCGCGCGTCGCCAGTTCGCGAACCATCCGGTAGAACTGCGGCGCGCTCGTTTCGTCCACTTCCTGCGCGTTGTACATGCGCAGGACCATCTTGTCCGAAAACCAGTACGAAAAGAAATTCATCCCGAGCGCGATCAGCAACGCGAGCATCATGCCGCGCTGGCCGCCGATCATGCCGCCAATCACGACGAAGAGGGCCGTAATCGCGGCCATCAGCATCGCGGTTTTCACCCAGTTGAACATATCGAGAACTCCTTGCCCGTCACGCGGTTCGTTATTGCTGCCGCCAATTCGCGGCGAATGATTGTAAGCGAATTGTTAGATATGGACGAGCGGGAAAAATTCAATCACCGCGTTGCTGTGGCGAGCTTGATGCCAAGCCCCACGAATGCACTGCCGACGCCTCGGTCCAACCACTTCTTGATGCCCGGCTTACCGGAGAATTTGCGCGTGACGCTGCCCGCAATCCAGGCGACGAAGCTGTTCCAGACCATGCTCATCGCGACGAAGACAACACCGAGCGCCAGGAACGCGAAGGTCTTGTGATCGCTGCCTGCGGACACGAATTGCGGAAAGAACGACACGAAGAACAGCACGACCTTCGGGTTCAGCACGTTGGTCCAGAAGCCTTGCAGGAAAAGCTGGCGCAGCGACTTCGGCGCGCCGGTCGCGCGCGCGGCGCCTGCTGCTTCGGCAGCTTCCGGCTTCGTCAGGATGAGACGCACGCCAAGGTAGATCAGGTAGATCGCGCCGACGAACTTGATCACGGTGAACGCGGTGGCGGACGCGGCCAGCAGCGCCGTCAGCCCGAATGCGCAGGCGAGCGAGTGCACGCAGCAACCCGCCGAGATGCCCAGCGCCGACATCAGCCCCGCGCCGCGCCCTTGCGCGACGCTTCGGCCAACGATGTAAGCGGTGTCGGGACCGGGCGTGACGTTGAGCAGAAAAACGGCGGCGATGAAGAACTCGAAATGGGTAATGCCGAACATGGAAACCTCTTCAGGCAGGGTTGCATTGAAGATTCTAACGCGCCGCGCGAAGCCGGCGTGACCTGGCCGAATGGCAGATTGCGCCGCCGATAACCTGTCGCTTATCGTGGCTGCACGAGGTCGAAATGCTGGCCCGCCGCAAGCGTCGACCCAGCGAGGAAATCGCGCACGGCAAGGCGCTTGCCGCCTGGTTTTTGCAGTTGCGCGATGCGCAGAGCGCCCTCGCCGCACGCCACGACGATGCCTTCCGGCGACACATCGATGATCGTGCCGGGCTCAGCGTTGCGTGGCGCTTCGACGGCGCACGCCGACCAGATTTTCAGCACCGTCCCGTCGAGCGTCGCCGCGCCGCCGGGGAACGGATCGAACGCTCGCACCTGCCGCGCGAGTTCCGCCGCAGGGCGGCGCCAGTCGAGCGCCGCCTCGTGCTTGCCGATCTTCTCGGCATAGGTGGCGCCGTCGGCGGGCTGAGACGTCGAATCGAGCTTGCCGTTGCGCTCCAGTTCGATCAGCGCATCGACGATCAGCTTTGCGCCCGCTTCGGCCAGGCGGTCGTGGAGCGTCGCGGTCGTGTCGGTGTCGTGGATCGGCATGCGCGCTTCGGAAATCATCGCGCCCGTATCGAGGCCCGCGTCCATCTGCATCAGCGTGACACCAGTTTCCGCGTCGCCGACCTCGATCGCGCGATGGATCGGCGCGGCGCCGCGCCAGCGCGGCAGCAACGAAGCATGAATGTTGATGCAGCCGTGCGTCGGAATATCGAGCACTTCCTGCGGCAACAGCAGGCCGTAAGCAGCCACTACCATCACATTGTGCGGCGTGGCGCGCAACTGATCGATGGCAGCCGCGGCTTCAGCCGGAAATTTGCCTGTACGGCGCAACGAAGGCGGCTGCGCGACTTCAATGCCGTGCTCCTGCGCATAGCGCTTCACAGGGCTCGCCTGCAATTTCATGCCGCGGCCCGCCGGACGGTCAGGCTGGGTGAGGACGAGCGGCACCGGGAAGCCCGCCTCGTGAATCGCAGCGAGCGCCGCGGCGGCGAATTCCGGCGTGCCGGCAAAGATGACGCGCAACGAATGGCTCATGGCGTCACATCGCGTGCGCGAGCTTTTTCATCTTGCTCTTGATGCGCGTCTGCTTGAGCGGCGACAGATATTCGACGAACACGCGGCCCATCAGGTGATCCATTTCGTGCTGGATACACACGGCGAGCAGCCCTTCGCAGTCGATCTCGAACGTTTCGCCCTTCTCGTTCAGCGCTCGCACGCGCACTTTCTCGGCGCGCTCGACGTTGTCATAGATGCCCGGCACCGACAGGCAGCCTTCCTCGTTGATCTTCTTTTCGTCGCTCGACCAGAGGATTTCCGGATTGATGAACGCGCGCAGCTCGTCGTGCGCATCGGACACGTCGATCACGATCACGCGCTCGTGCACGTCGACCTGAGTTGCCGCGAGACCCACGCCGGGCGCGGCGTACATCGTCTCGGCCATGTCCGCGACGAGCTTGCGGATACGGTTGTCGACCTTTTCGACGGGCTTCGCGATCTTGTGCAGACGCTTGTCCGGGTAATTGAGGATGTTGAGTAAAGCCATGGTCCTGAAATTGATTGGGCGCCGACGCAGTGAAACACAGTCGCGCAATAGCCATTCGGCCAGGTTGTTCGCCGATCGCGACACGCACAGGATAGATGGTGACCGAACCGAATCGATTCAATGCCCAAACGCATGTCGGCCGGCGCGCGCGAACACCGCGCCGCAGTGGTTTCGGTTTATTTCGGATGATGAAAATTTTAGCATGGCGACCGCCACGCCGGTTGCCGCGCGCGAGGACGCAAGCGATGCAGACTCTTCCCCTCACTGACGACGAACTGTCCGCCTGGCTGCGGCTCTCGATGGCGCCTGGACTGAAGCCGGCGGCGCTGCGTCAGATGCTGACCGCCTTCGGCCTTCCGGACGCGGTGCTCGCGCAATCGTTCGCCGCGCTCGCTCAGGCAACCGACGAAGCCTCCGCCCGCGCCGCCCTCGCGCCGCGCGCACCGGACTTCGCCGCGCAGCTCGATGCGGTACGTGCATGGCGCGAACTGCCCGGCAACGCGCTCATCACGCTCGACGATCCCGTCTACCCGCCCGCGCTCCTCACCATGCCCGATCCGCCGCCGCTGCTATATGTAAAGGGACGCATCGAGTTGCTGCATGCACGCAGCGTCGCGGTCGTCGGCAGCCGAAGCGCGACGCCGCAGGGCCTGGAAGACGCCGCCCGCTTTGCGCGCACCCTGTCCGACGCGGGATTGACGGTAGTGTCAGGGCTGGCCTTGGGCATAGACGGCGCGGCACATCGCGGCGCGCTTCAGGGGCGCGGCAGCACGATCGCCGTCATCGGGACGGGCGCCGATATCGTCTACCCGCCTTCGCATCAGGCTCTCGCACAACAGATCGCCGAGCGCGGCGCGATCATGTCGGAATGGCCACTCGGCACGCCAGCCCGCTCCGCGCATTTTCCGCAACGTAACCGGCTGATTGCGGGGCTCGTGAGCGGCGTGCTGATCGTCGAGGCGGCCATGCGCTCGGGCTCGCTGATCACGGCCCGGCTTGCCAACGAAATGGGCCGTGATGTGTTCGCGATTCCCGGTTCGATCCACGCACCGCTGGCACGCGGCTGCCACCGGATGATCAAACAGGGAGCGAAGCTCGTCGAAACGCCCGAAGATGTGCTCGAAGAATTGGGATTCGCCATACCGCCGCCCGCGCCCGCACCTGTGCCCGCGCGTCGGCTGCGGGCCCTCCGGCAAACGCCTTCCGCCGACGAATCCACACGCCGTGAAGGCGATCACGGATTGACTGCCGAGGCGAGGCGCCTGCTCGACGCGCTGGGCCATTCGCCCGCGACGCTTGAAATTCTGGCCGAGCGCACCGAAATGGACGACACGCTGCTGCAAAGCACGCTGCTGCGTCTCGAGCTGGCCGGCGAACTGTGTGCGCTGCCCGGCGGCCGTTACGTTCGCGCTGCGCACAGTGCGTAACGCGTCGTGCTACATTCGCGCGAAATAACCCATGTCATGCCGAAGGAACCGCCATGCCCGCGTTTAACCTGGACACAGACTCGAAACGGATCGCTGAGCGCGTCAATGACCGCGAGACGCTTTTCGTTGCGTGCCTGTGCGCGGAATGGTGCGGCACCTGCCGGGAGTATCGCTTCGCCTTTGACGCGCTGGCGGACAAGCATCCCGACATTTGCTTTGCGTGGATCGATATCGAAACGCACGCGGACCGTTTTGACGACCTTGATGTTGAAAATTTCCCAACAATTCTTATCGAAGACGGCACGACCACCCGCTTCTTCGGAACGGTCTTACCGCAAGCGTCGATCGTCGAACGGATGCTCGTCGATCTGACGGCGCTGCCGGGCGTCAAAGGCGCGCCGAAAATGCGCCCAGCGTTGCTCGAAGCCTGATTCGTACCCGAAACGCAACAAATCACGCCTGTTTGCGCCACGCGCGGCCGCGGCGGGCGCGGCGGGCGCGGCGGCCGCCGGATCGGCACGGCGATTGCGGAAATCGCTGCCGGACGCGGCAAAAATCGCACGACGCGCCCTCGAAAGGCACGCCCGACAACGGCCGTCACACGCTTGCCCAATCGATCTGCGCGCAATTATGATGACCCGCTTTTTTGGGCCAACCGATTGCCGCTGCTGTGGCGTGTGCTATAAAGCGGTCGTTAATGGGTGCCAAACCCGGGCGGGAAAACCCGAGGTACCAACCCGAATCCACCAATTTATTTTCAGTCATGTCCAAAGCACTGATCATCGCCGAAAAGCCATCCGTCGCGAACGACATCGCGCGGGCTTTGGGCGGTTTTACCAAGCATGACGAGTACTTCGAGAGCGACGATTTCGTCCTCTCGTCAGCGGTCGGCCATCTGCTCGAGATCGCCGCGCCGGAAGAATATGAAGTCAAACGGGGAAAATGGAGTTTCGCCAATCTCCCCGTTATTCCGCCCCATTTCGACCTGAATCCGATTGCAAAAAGTGAATCCAGGCTGAAGGTGCTGAACAAGCTGATCAGGCGAAAAGACGTCGACCGACTGATTAACGCATGCGACGCGGGGCGCGAGGGCGAGCTGATTTTCCGCCTGATCGCGCAGCACGCGAAAGCGAAACAGCCGGTGCAGCGTCTGTGGCTGCAGTCGATGACGCCCGCCGCGATCCGCGAAGGCTTCGCGCAATTGCGCAGCGACGTCGAGATGCAGCCGCTCGCGGACGCCGCGCGGTGCCGCTCGGAAGCGGACTGGCTCGTCGGCATCAACGGTACGCGCGCGATGACCGCGTTCAACAGCAAGGGCGGCGGCTTCTTTCTGACCACGGTCGGACGCGTGCAGACGCCTACGCTGTCGATTGTCGTCGAGCGCGAAGAAAAGATTCGCCGCTTCGTGCCGCGCGATTACTGGGAAGTGAAGGCGGAATTCGTGTGCGGCGCGGGCTTCTACGAAGGCCGCTGGTTCGATCCGAAGTTCAAGAAAGACGAATTCGATCCGGAGAAGCGCGATTCGCGTCTCTGGAGCCTGCCGGCTGCGGAAACGATTGTCGCCGCGTGTCGGGGACAGCTCGGCAATGTGACGGAAGAATCGAAGCCGTCGACGCAGCTGTCGCCGGCTCTCTTCGACCTCACCAGTCTCCAGCGCGAGGCCAACGGCCGTTTCGGCTTCTCGGCGAAGAACACGCTCGGGCTCGCCCAGGCGCTGTACGAAAAGCACAAAGTGCTGACCTATCCGCGTACCGACGCGCGCGCGCTGCCGGAAGACTACCTGGAGACGGTCAAGCACACGATGGAGATGCTCAAGGAGAGCAACAACTATCTGCCGCACGCGAAACAGGTGCTCGACAAAGACTGGGTGAAACCGAACAAGCGCATCTTCGACAACTCGAAGATCAGCGATCACTTCGCCATCATCCCGACGCTGCAGGCACCGAAAGCGCTGTC
Source organism: Paraburkholderia franconis (assembly GCF_009362735.1). Taxonomy (GTDB): domain Bacteria; phylum Pseudomonadota; class Gammaproteobacteria; order Burkholderiales; family Burkholderiaceae; genus Paraburkholderia; species Paraburkholderia franconis. The sequence goes on from NZ_WHNP01000026.1 coordinate 24,435, forward strand.
GGAACCCGAGCAGAAGCTGTACGACCTCGTCGTCAAGCGCTTCCTCGCCGTGTTCTTCCCGGCCGCCGAGTACCGCGTGACCACGCGCATCACGGAGGTCGTCGGCCATCATTTCAAGACCGAAGGCAAGGTGCTCGTCGAAGCCGGCTGGCTTCAGGTGTACGGCCGCGAAACGGGCGGCGAAGACGCAAACCTCGTCCCGGTGAAGAAGGACGAGAAGGTCAAGACGGACAAGATCGCCGCGCAGCAACTCGTCACGAAGCCGCCTGCACGCTACAACGAAGCGACACTGCTCTCGGCAATGGAAGGCGCGGGCAAGCTCGTCGAAGACGACGAACTGCGCGAAGCGATGGCCGCGAAGGGGCTTGGCACGCCGGCCACGCGCGCGGCGATCATCGAAGGTCTGCTCGGCGAAAAGTATCTGGTCCGCGAAGGCCGCGAGCTGATTCCGACCGCGAAGGCTTTCCAGCTGATGACACTCCTGCGCGGCCTTAGCGTGAAGGAGCTGACCGCGCCTGAACTGACGGGCGAATGGGAATACAAGCTGTCGCAGATGGAGCGCGGCAAGCTGCCGCGCGACGCGTTCATGCAGGAAATCGCCCGCATGACGCAGACCATCGTCAAGCGCGCGAAGGAATACGATTCGGACACGATTCCCGGCGACTACGCGACGCTGCAAACGCCTTGCCCGAATTGCGACGGACAGGTGAAGGAAAACTACCGCCGTTTCGCCTGCACGAAATGCGAGTTCTCGATCTCGAAGATTCCGGGCGGCCGGCAATTCGAAATCGAAGAAGTCGAAGAGTTGTTGCAGAAGAAGGAAATCGGGCCGCTGTCGGGTTTCCGCAGCAAGATGGGCCGGCCGTTTTCCGCGATTCTCAAACTTTCGTTCGACGACGAAACGAAAAACTACAAGCTCGAGTTCGACTTCGGTCAGGATCAGGGCGGCGAAGACGGCGAAGCACCGGACTTTTCCGAGCAGGAGTCAGTCGGCGCATGTCCGAAGTGCGGCGGCAAGGTTTTCGAGCACGGCATGAGCTACGTGTGCGAGAACTCGGTCGCGAATCCGAAGACGTGCGATTTCCGTTCAGGCAAGGTCATCCTGCAACAGGAAATCGCGCGTGAGCAGATGGCCAAGCTGCTGCAGGACGGACGCACCGACTTGCTGACGAATTTCAAGTCGTCGCGCACGGGCAGGAACTTCAAGGCTTATCTCGTCAAGCAGAGCGACGGCAAGATCGGCTTCGAGTTCGAAAAGAAGGAACCGAAGGAAGGCGCAGCCAAAAAGGCAGCCGCGAAGTCCGCGGGCAAGGCAGCGTCCGCCGCCGCGGACGCCGATGCGGAGGCCGCGAACGAGGCACCCGTGAAGAAGGCAGCGGCAAAAACGGCCGCCGCCAAGAAAGCGCCTGCAAAGAAGGCCGCCACCAAGACGGCAACGAAGACCGCAACGCGCAAGACTGGCTCATAAGGCCCGCGCGGTTCGCACCGCAACCGTCCGCGCAACAAAAAACGCAGTCAGCCTTAACAGGCGACTGCGTTTTTTTATCTTCCGCGACAGCATGCCGCGCCTTTGCGCGGCATGCTCACTTCAACAAACCCGCACCATTCCTGAGTCAGTGCGTAGACGAGGCGACGCTGCGCGCGCGGTTCATCGTGCGCGTCGACGGCTTCGCTGGAATATCGGCGTCCAGCAGGCTCGACAGCGGCTCGGCGCCATCGAACGCTTCGGGCGGCATCGACATCGCCGCGGACTCCAGCATCGCCGGCGTCCGGTCCACGCCATCCTTGACCCACTGCTCGCCAAGCTGGCTGTTCGGCGTCTGGTTGAAATGCTCGACGAGGTGATCGATGAACGTGCGAACCTTGGCCGGCAAGTGGCGACGGCTCGGATACGCGATATTGATTTCGACCTGCGGCAGACGATAGTCGCTCAACAGACGCACCAGCTTGCCGCGCGTCGTATCGCGGCCGATCAGGTAGCTCGGCAGGATCGCGATGCCCATGCCAAGCAGCGCGAACTGACGCAGCATTTCCGTGTTGTTCGCAACGATCACGTTCGTCGGACGCACGCGCACTTCGCCGTCCGGGCCCGTGAACACGCGCTCGTCGCCCCAGTATTCGGACGGCAGCGACAGGCACGGATGCTCCAGCAACTGCTCCGGCCGCGTCGGCGTGCCGTGCTTCTCCAGATAAGCCGGCGTCGCGCAGACGGTCATGCAGCCAGTCGTCAGACGGCGCGTCACGATGCTCGCGCTGCGCATATGGCGCGCGATGACGACGCCCACATCAAAACCTTCTTCGACGAGATCGACCTGACGATCGACCAGCGTCACATCGGGAATCACCTTGGGATAGCGCTCGGCATACGTCTGTAGCACGGGCGCGAGATTGTGCAGCCCGAACACGACGGGCGCGACGATGCGCAGCGTGCCGACGGGCTCGTGATTGCGCGCGACGACCATCTGTTCGACGTCCTCGAGCTCGTCGAGGATCTGGCGGGCGCGTTCCAGATAAACCTGTCCGGATTCGGTCAGCGAAAGACTACGGGTGGTGCGGTTGAGCAGTCGGGTGCCAAGACGGCCTTCGAGATCGGCGACGTGACGGGTAGCAACTGCGTTTGAAATATCCATCGCGCTAGCCGCGCGGGCGAAACTTCCGAGATCCGCCACCTTGACGAATACTCGCATCGACTGCAAATGATCCATGGACAACTCCTGCCGTATTACAGCTCCCCTCGGAACAGGAAGCACACTTGGAATTTTCCTACGACCAGGGAAATCCTGCAGAAGTTGCCCAAGATTCCGGAAATTTTATAAAAATTCGAGTCAATATCTTCGGGGGCGGAATAGCGAACGGTCGATTGTTCCTCTCCGCGAAACAATTTGCTGCGTTGCGTCGAAAACGTCCAAAAAGTGTGAATAGCGAAAGCGCCACGGCGGCGGCACCAATGAGGTCGAAAGCATCGCTGCGGGCCGCGTGAGGACATGAAAAAGCCGCCCGAAGGCGGCCTGAACGTATGTCAGTGAGCACTCACGTGGCTACGCGACGAACTTTTTCTCCAGCGCGCTCCGCGTATCTTGCAGTGCCGCAGGCAGCCCCTGCTTCAGCTTGTCGAACAGTTCGGCGTGCAACTCCAGTTCCTTGCGCCACGCCGCGTCATCGACGGAAATGACCTTCTCGAACTGCTGGCGGGTGAAATCGAGTCCGCTCCAGTCGATGTCCTCGTAACGCGGCGAGATGCCGAACGCGTGCTCCTCGCCCTGTGCCCGGCCCTCGATCCGGTCCACCATCCAGCGCAACACGCGCATGTTCTCGCCGAAGCCGGGCCACACGAATTTGCCGTCGTCGCCCTTGCGGAACCAGTTGACGCAGAAAATCTTCGGCGCGCGCGCGCTCATCTGCTCGAGTTTCGCGCCCGTTTTCAACCAGTGGCCGAAGTAATCGCTCATGTTGTAGCCGCAGAACGGCAACATCGCGAACGGATCGCGGCGCACGACGCCCTGCTGGCCAGCCGCCGCAGCCGTCGTTTCGGAGCCCATCGTCGCGGCCATGTAGACGCCTTCCACCCAGTCACGCGCCTCCGTGACAAGCGGCACCGTCGTCGAGCGGCGTCCGCCAAAGACGAACGCATCGATCGGCACGCCCTCGGGGTTTTCCCAATCGGCGTCGATCGAAGGACATTGCGAAGCGGACGCGGTGAAGCGCGCATTCGGATGCGCTGCCTTGCGGCCCGTTTCCTTCGCGATCGCCGGCGTCCAGTCCTTGCCCTGCCAGTCGATCAGGTGCGCGGGCGGTTCATCCGTCATGCCTTCCCACCAGACGTCGCCGTCGTCGGTCAGCGCGACGTTCGTGAAGATCACGTTTTCCTTCAGCGTCGCCATCGCGTTGAAGTTCGTTTTCTCGCTCGTGCCCGGCGCAACGCCGAAATAGCCGGCTTCCGGATTGATCGCGTAGAGGCGCCCGTCCTTGCCCGGCTTGATCCACGCGATATCGTCGCCGATCGTCGTGATCTTCCAGCCGTTCATCCCTTCCGGCGGAATCAGCATCGCGAAATTGGTCTTGCCGCACGCCGACGGGAATGCGGCCGCGACGTGATGCTTCTTGCCTTCCGGCGACGTCACGCCGAGCACCAGCATGTGTTCGGCGAGCCAACCCTGGTCGCGGCCCATCGTCGACGCGATGCGCAGCGCAAAGCACTTCTTGCCGAGCAGCGCGTTGCCGCCATAGCCCGAACCGTAGCTCCAGATTTCACGCGCTTCCGGGAAATGGACGATGTACTTCGTGTCGTTGCACGGCCAGGGCACGTCTTTCTGGCCGGCAGCGAGCGGCGCGCCGACGGAGTGCACGCACGGCACGAACTCGCCGTCCCCGCCGAGCACGTCGTACACCTCGCGGCCCATGCGCGTCATGATCCGCATGTTCGTGACGACGTACGGGCTGTCCGTCAGTTCGACGCCGATATGCGCAATCGGCGAACCGAGCGGCCCCATCGAGAACGGCACGACATACATCGTGCGGCCGCGCATCGCGCCATCGAACAGGCCGTCGAGCGTCGCGCGCATTTCGGCGGGCTCGATCCAGTTGTTGGTCGGACCGGCGTCCTCGCGGCGCTTCGAGCAGATGAACGTGCGGTCCTCGACGCGCGCGACGTCGGATGCATCGGAGCACGCGAGGTAGGAATTTGGCCGTTTGGCCGGATTGAGCTTTATGAGGGTGCCGGCTGCGACCATCTGTGCTGACAGGCGGTCGTATTCCTCCTGCGATCCGTCGCACCAGACAATCCGCTCCGGCTTCGCCAGCGCCGCGATGCGCTGCACCCACTCGATCAGTTTTTGGTGTTTGACCCAGGCAGGCGCCTCGACGGTTGATTGGCCTGCAAATGCGGGATGATTCATCGAGCTGTCTCCGTTTTGGTAGAAGAAGAAAAACGGTGCTAGCCCAGCGACGCTGCATGCGAGAGGCGGCAATCCGCGCACGAGATTTTTCTGCGCGCGATAGTGCAGGTCGTAGGGGCCTTTGCAGCCTGTCGCAGGCACGTGAAACCGTGTGTAAAGCGGCTTGCGTGGACATGCAACAAACTGTTAAAAACTGGGGAACTTGCCCTACCATCGTGGCTCCGTCATAGCGGGTCCTTGTACGGTACGGCATTCAATACAAGCATCATGTGGTCCAGGTCACATGATGGGACACCCAAACAGACACTCCGTTCCGCACCTGCGTGGTGCGCCGCAAAACACATACGCCATGAAGATTGCCATCCTTGACGACTATCAAGACGCCGTCCGCAAGCTCGACTGTTTTCAACTGCTCGCCGACCACGAGGTCAAGGTTTTCAACAATACCGTGCGCGGCCTCGGTCAGCTCGCCAGTCGTCTGTCAGAAGTCGACGCGCTGGTCCTGATTCGCGAACGTACCCGCATCAGCTCGCAACTGCTCGACAAGCTTCCGCATCTGCGCATGATCAGCCAGACGGGAAAGGCAGGAAGCCATATCGATATGGCGGCCTGTACGGAACGCGGGATTGCCGTGCTCGAAGGCGTCGGGTCGCCCATCGCTCCTGCCGAACTGACGTGGGCTCTCATCATGGCCGCGCAGAGACGGATTCCGCAATACGTGGCAAACCTTAAGCAGGGGGCATGGCAACAATCGGGCCTGAAAACGTCGGCGCTGCCGCCGAACTTCGGTCTGGGTCAGGTGTTGCGCGGACAGACCCTCGGCATCTGGGGTTACGGCAAGATCGGTCGGCTCGTCGCCGGATACGGCAAGGCGTTCGGCATGAACGTGCTGATCTGGGGCCGCGAGCATACGCGCGAAGCGGCAGTCGCCGATGGCTACGCGGTCGCGGAAAGCCGTGAAGCGCTGTTCGAGCAGAGCGACGTGCTGTCGCTGCATTTGCGTCTGCACGACGACACGCGCGGCATCGTCACACAGGACGATCTGTTGCGCATGAAACCGACCGCGCTCTTCGTCAATACGAGCCGCGCCGAGCTGCTGGAGGAAAACGCGCTGATCGGCGCGCTGTCGCACAACCGGCCGGGCATGGTCGCCATCGACGTCTACGAAAGCGAGCCGATCCTGCAAGGCTACAGCCTGCTGCGGATGGAAAACGTGATCTGCTCGCCGCACATCGGCTACGTCGAAAAGGAAAGCTACGAGCTCTACTTCAGCGCGGCGTTCAAGAACATTCTCGCCTTCGATCAGGGCGACACGTCGAGCGTCGCGAATCCAGAAGCGTTGCAGGGCGGCCGCCGGAAGTGAGTTGCGAGTTGCGCGGTCCGTTCGCGGGCCGCCGCGCTGACGCGAACGCTTCAATCGTGCGCGGCGGCGTCGAGCAGTTCCGGAATCCGTTGTAGAAAATGCTCACCGTCTGCGCGACCGAGATTGTAGGCGTGCTGCATCTGTGACGGACTCGTGTAGTCCCAGCTCGAAATCGGCACCTTGCACGACGGCTGGACATACAGCCGCTGCTGCGCGCCGTTCGGCACGACGAACATCTGCGGGCGCGGATAAAGGCGCGTCACCATCACCAGCACGTTGCCGGGCGTCGGATCGAGCGCGCCGACGGGCACGTTGTCGACCATCCCGCCATCCAGCACAGGCCGCCCGTTGCGGCGCAGAACGGGCGTGAACGGCGGCGTGCAAGACGACTGGAGAATCAGGTCCGCGAGTTCGTCGACGCTCGCGCAATCCTGCGCGCGCACGAATTCCGGATGAAAGCCGAGCGTCTGACCGAGCGTCGGATGCAAGGTCTTGCGGATGTATTTCTCGATGTTGTACGCGATCAGCCCGGCGGCGACGGCGCTGCGCGCGCCCAGCCAGCGCGGCACATGCGACACGCCGATGCGTATTTCAGGCGCCTTCGCCAGCTGCGAAAACTTCTCGCCGTAGATATCGAGCAGCGCCTGACGGTAGATCCGGTAGTGCGGAAACACCGACTCGCCGCGCAGCAGGTTGCCCCAGTAGGCGTTCTTCGTATTGTTGCGCAGCGCGGCTTCGTAATAGCGCATCACCCAGTCGGCGTCGCGCGTGTAGAGCATGCACGCGGTGGCTGCGCCCGCCGAGATGCCCGCGATTACGCGCGGCCTGATGTCCAGTTCCGGCTGCACGATGTCCCAGAAGCCTGCTTGCCACCAGCAGCGGTTGCCGCCGCCGGCGAATACGACCTGATCGAACATCCGTTGATTTCCTTCCGTTGCCGAGGCGCGCGTTCGCGCCGTCGGCGGGCGCGCTGTCGCAATCGAGCAGCTCAGTCGAGCAGCGCGTAAGTCGTGGTGGCATGCACGGCCATTTTGCCGGCCTCGTCGAACAGCTCGACTTCGCCGAAGACGAGATTGCGGCCCATCCGAAGCACGCGCGCCGTGATGACGACATCGCCCTTGCGGACCGCGCGCATGAAGCTGATGTTCAGCGAGACGGTCGTCATCGGCTTGAATCCGCCGAGCGCGGCGGAAATGGCGACGACCATCGCCGTATCGGCGGCCGCCATGAAGACCTGTCCGCAGATCACGCCGCCGCTGTGCCGGAGCTCGCCCGAAAACGGCAGCGTCAGCGTGGCGCTTTCGTCGTCCACTTTTACTGGGGTCATCGACAACGCCCGCACCCACGGCGCGAGCACTCGATCGAGCAACGCCCGGACTTCGTTTTCGTCCATCATGATTTCCCGTTCGGGCCACGCGGAACGCCGCGTGGCATGGTGTCGCGACATGATACCGGGACGAACGCCCGTGCGCTTCGATGGTGCTTGCGGTGGCTTTCGTCCGGTTCGCTCGCTCCCGGCGATCACGAGACCGCGCAATGCTTTTTAAGAAATTTGCGAGATACGCTTGCCAAGCTAAAAAAACTCCTGCATAATTTCTCTTCTGTCGGGGCGTTAGCTCAGTTGGTAGAGCAGCGGACTCTTAATCCGTAGGTCGAGTGTTCGAGTCACTCACGCCCCACCAAGGAATCTGAAAGGCCGGTCTAGCGAAAGCTGACCGGCCTTTTGCTTTTCCAATCGTTTTCAACCGTTCCTCCGAACGGCTTCGATTCAATTCCCAGGTACCGCCGCATCCGAAGCCCCCTTCGCCATCCGGTTCGCGCTTTCGGCTTTCGCCATCGCCTGCTTCTTCAGATACTCGACCGTTCCTTGAAACGCCGGACTCACGTCCGGATACGAAGCGTCCGTGACGAAGTTCAGCCCGTTCTGCTGCGCCTCGATCAATTCCTGATACACCTGCGCGCGCGTCTTGCCTTGCGCGAAGACATTCGTCGAACTGAGGGCTGCGACGGATACGGCCAACATTGCAAGCATCTTCATTGCCAACTCCTTTGAAAAACGTGCGGTACGCACAGTGACAAACCACACGTCACTGCGATCTATTCCCGTCGATCCAAAAGAATCGCCAACCACAACGCACTCGGCCAAATAAATACGGATAGCTAACTATAAAGGCAAAAAACCGGCTGCATTCAACGATACAGCCGTCAGCGAAAACAGCTAAACGATCAACCCGGTGTCGCGCCCGTCAATTGTGCATAGACGTCGTGCGCGATCTGCAGCATCACCTTGCGATCGATGCCGCCCGACACCGCATATCCGAAATCGCCGTCGACCCAATAGAACACATTCACCGGCCCTTCCTGATACAGCTTGAACGCAGTCGTATTCGCACTCGCTTTGCGATGGGAAATGCAAAGCGTCACGCGCTCGCCTTTGGCGTTGTGATACATGAACTGCGCAACGGGCCCGTCGTCGCCCGGCAATACGCGGCCGCCGGCGAGCTGGAATCCGCTCTTGGTGAGCATCGGCGGATGCACATCGGTACCCAGCTTGTTCGCCAGGTACTGCACGAAATCTTCCTCGTGCCCCTCGCCGATATCCGTGGGACGATCGACAGCAGGCATATACACGACATGCGCCAACGCTGCCTTTCGCGCGAAGACTTCGGAAACATCGGCGCTCACTGGCCGCGTATTCGACGAACCCTGCGACGACCCTTGTGACGAACCCGCCCACGGCGCAAGCATGTTCTTGCCCATGTTCGTGCCGACGCCAATGCCGATGCCCAACACCAGCGCCGCCGCCATCCCCGCGAATTGCGGCCAGTTCGCCGCACTCAGCCAGCGACGCTTCTCGTGCACGCGCAGACGCGCAGGCACCGGCTCGTTCAGCACGCGGTCGTAGCGCTCATGGAACATGTTGTTCAGCGAGAAGTAATCGCTGACGCGCGCGGCCAGTGCGGGGTTCATTTCGAGCGCGCGCTCCACTTCTTCACGACGCTCATCGGACAGCGTGCCGTCCACATACGCGTGAATATCTTCTTCGCTGATCGGAGTCTGTTGATCGCTCATCGCACCACCTTCAGTTTTGCGCCGGGCTGAGCGCCCGCCATCAACGCACGCAAACGCTCGCGCCCGCGCGAAAGCCTCGACATCACCGTGCCGACGGGAATATCGAGCGCAATCGCCACTTCGGCGTAACTCATCTCCTCGAGCCCGACGAGCAACACGACTTCGCGCTGATCCGCAGGCAGCCGCTGCAACGCGTAATCGAGGTCGCGCACTTCGAGCGAGCGCGTCTGCTCACCCGACACCGCGAATTCGCTTTCGACAATGCTCTCGTCATCGACGGAAACATGGACCGCGCGCGTCGACGACTTGCGCACCTGATTGATGAACACGTTGTGCATGATCGTGAAAAGCCACGCACGCAAATCCGTGCCGACCTGGAACATTTTTGTGCGCGTCAGCGCGCGTTCGAGCGTGTCCTGCACGAGATCGTCCGCGAGATCGCGATTGCTGATCAGCGCCCTTGCGTAGCGGCGCAATCGCGGCACGTGCTCGATCAACTCGTTACGGATGTCCATTTCCTCTATCCATCAGGTATCGCTCGGCACGCATTCCACCGCGCGCGTCGCCTCTTGATGCAGAGAACACAACCTGTTGCATTTTATTCCGCGCGGTTTTCAATGGCCTCACGCGCGCGTGCAAATCGACAAGCCGTGCGTTTGCTCAACGTGTTGTTAGCGTACCGTCAACGCATCGGCGGCGCGCATCAGTCCGTGCGTCGTTGCGCGTCCTGCCAGCACGTAGCGCTTGCCGTCGGCGGTCCACATCAGAAGCCTCACGTCGCCAACGCGTTGCGCGAACCAAAGCGGCTTGTCGGCTGCGAACGGCGCCCACGACGAAACCAGCACGACGGCATCACCGTCCGCGTTCCGGTAGTCGAGTATCTCGATACGGGCGAATGCGTTCGGACGACGCGTCCTCGCATCGACGAGCCTCAGTCCCAGCGGCGCAAGATCGGCGGCATGCGGGTCCTTGAGAACAGTCACCGCTGCACCTGCATCTCGCTGACCCGACGCTCGCATCAGCGCCATCACGGCCGTCGCATCGAGCATTTCCATCGATACGCGTGACGCAAAAAACCACCCGCTCACCGACGATACAAGCAGCGCGATGCCGAGCAACGCCACGCCAATACGCCGCAGAAAGAACTTGCGCGCCCTCGAACGTAAATCGACAGCCTGCGTACGGTCGGCGTGCTGTGCCCGAAGGCGCTGCGCAAACACGCCCTCGAAGACGTCCCGCATCTGCATGTTCAGATGCCTGTAGAACGCAATCCGCTCGGCCTCGCGCGGCCGCGAGCCCAGATATCTGCGCACGCGCGCCGCCCGTTCGGGCGGCAGATTGCCGTCGGCGAACGCCTGCATGTCCGCTTCGGTAAGCGGCGGGTCGGTCGGCGTATGAGTGCGGGACATAGCGGTTCAGTCGTACAAAACGAGGCTCCTGCTGCGCTAACAGGACCATCGCGGACTTTATTCCAAACGCTTTCAACGATTCATTCGTCAGACGTTAGGCAAAAACAAACGCGCCGCATGACCAAAGCCATGCGGCGCGCAATGCAGAAATACAGCAGAAAAATACAGCAGAAAAATGCAGCAGAAAACCGAAAGCGAAAAACCGAAGCGGCTTACTTCGCCGAAACGTCGATATTGCCGAAGTACTTCTGCGCGAGCGTCTTGACCGTGCCGTCCGCCTGCACCTTTGCGATTGCCGCGTTCAACTGGTCGCGCAGCGCGGTGTCGCCTTTGCGGACGCCGAACGCGATGCCGCTGCCGAGAATCTTGTCGTCACGCACCGCTTGGCCGACGAACGCGAAGTCCTTGCCGTCGGGACGCGAAAGGAAGCCCGTTTGCCCCGCGGGCGCAAGCACGAGCGTTGCATCGAGACGACCCGCGACGAGATCCGCATACACCTGGTTCTGGTCCTGATACGGCACGACCGTCACGCCGGCGCCTTCCCAGTGCGCCTTCGCATACGTTTCCTGAATCGACGCCTGCAACACGCCGACGCGCTTGCCCTTCAGCGATTCGGGCGTCGGCAGCAGGCCGCTGTCCTTGCGCGCGATCAGTTGCGTCGGCACGCGGTAGATCACGTTGGTGAAGTCGATGGCCTGGCGGCGCTTTTCCGTCGCATTCATCGCCGAGTTGATCGCATCGAACTTGCGGCCTTGCAGCGCCGGAATCAAACCGTCGAACGACGTTTCGACCCAGCTGCATTTCAGGTTTGCCGTCTTGCAGACCGCGTTGCCGATATCGATATCGAAGCCCTGCAATTCGCCATTCGAGCCCTTCGATTCGAACGGCGGATATTGCGCTTCGAGTCCGTAGCGCAGCGTCGTCGCATCGGCGGCCATCGCCGACGCCGTCGCAACCGATGCGAACGCGCACGCCAGCATCAGCAGATTCTTCAAAAGCTTCATCGTCGATCTCCTTCCCTTTATGTTCAATGCACGTCAGACGGCGTAGCGATGCGCCGATGCGTCAGCACCGGCAGACGGTTGCGCGCTTCGTCGAGCGCGGCCTGGGTCAGCGTCGCGAGAGCGATGCCGGGTTCGTCGTCGTGACGCGCGAGCACTTCGCCCCACGGCCCGACGATCATACTGTGGCCAAAAGTCCGCCACCCGTTCGAGTGCGTGCCGCACTGCCCGGACGCGAGCACGAAGGCCTGATTTTCGACGGCTCGCGCGCGCAACAACAACTCCCAATGCGCGAGTCCCGTTGTGTGCGTGAACGCAGCGGGCACGGCGATCACGTCGGCATCGGGCGCAGCGCGATACAGCTCGGGAAAGCGCAAGTCGTAGCACACCGACAAACGCAGCGCGCCGAACGGCCCTTGAACAGTGCCGATGCTATCGCCGCCGACCATCGTATCGCCTTCGGCGTGCCGCTCGGCGCCCTGGTTGAAGCTGAACAGATGAATCTTGTCGTAGCGTGCCGCGCACTGCCCCGACGGATCGAACACGAGCGACGTGTTGTACGCATGCGTGCCGACCTGCGGACCCTGCGACGGCCGGATCGGCACCGTGCCGCCGATCAGCCACGCGTTCGTCTCGCGCGCCAGTGCGGATAGCGCGTGTTGAATCGGACCATCGCCGAATGCTTCGGCGAGCGCGACACGCTGCATTTCGTCATCGCCGATCCAGCAGAAGTATTCGGGCAAGCAGATCAGCGTTGCGCCTTCGCGCGCCGCCTCGTGCACCCAACGGCGCGCTTCGCCGAGATTCTGCTGGACGTCCGCGCTGCTGCTCATCTGCACGACGGCTGCCTTGATCGATTCCTGCATCATCGCGTGGTCCTCAAATCGAGCGCAGACGGCGCGCGCCTTCGATCAGCGTATCGTCGTCTTTCGAAAAACTCAGGCGAATGAGGCCGCCATCCGTGCCGTCCGTATAGAACGCCGACAGGGGAATGGTCGCGACCTTCGCATCGCGGATCAGGCGCAGCACGAAGTCGCTGTCCTTTTCGTCAGAGAAGCCGCGAAAACGCGCGAGCATGAAGAAGCTGCCTTCGCTCGGCAACAGTTCGAAGCGTGAGTCGCTCAGTTCGCGCGTCAACAGATCGCGCTTGTGCTGATAGAACTCGGACAGTCCCAGATAGCTCTGCGGATTCGCGAGCGCTTCGACGAACGCGTATTGCATCGGCGTATCGGCGGAAAACACCATGAACTGATGGACCTTGCGAATCTCGTCCATCAGCGCGGCGGGCGCGAGGCAATAGCCTACGCGCCAGCCCGTCACGTGATACGACTTGCCGAACGACGACACGATCACGCTGCGCTCCGCGAGTTCGCGATGACGCGCCATGCTGTGATGCTTCGCGCCGTCGAACACGACGTGCTCGTACACTTCGTCGGACAGAATCACGATATCCGTATTGCGCGTGACCGCTTTCAGGCGTTCGATATCGGCGTCGCTGAAGATCGTCGCGGTCGGATTGTGCGGTGTGTTGACGATGATCATCCGCGTTCTCGGCGTGATTGCGGCGGACACTTCAGCCCAGTTCACGCGGAAATCGTTCGATGAAAGCTTGATCGCGATCGGCTTCGCGCCTTGAAGGCGAACGATAGGCGCATAGCTGTCGAACGACGGCTCGAAGTAGATCACCTCGTCGCCGGGATGCACGAGCGCGCTGATCGTCGAGTACAGCCCTTCGCTCGCGCTCGCGATCACGGTCACTTCCGTCGACGGATCGTAGTGCACGCCGTACAGCGTCTCCACTTTCGCCGAGAGCGCCGCGCGCAATGCGCCGATGCCGGCCATCGGCGCGTACTGGTTGTGACCCGCGCGCATCGCCTTGGCCACACCATCGACCAGCGCTTCGTCGGGCGCGAAATTCGGCGCGCCTTGCGACAGGTTCAGCGCATTGTGTTCGGCGGCCAGTTGGCCGATGACCGTGAAGATCGTTGTGCCGACGTCCGGCAATTTCGAGCGGGCTTGCAAAGCGCTCTGCATGAGATTCCTCCTCCTCGCTGCAAATCGGCGGGCCATGCGTGATGCGTCGGTCCCGTCCAGTTTGAACGATTAGGCAACAACGCGTGCGTGAGAACAATCGAAAGTTTGTCATGCGCGGCATGCGTTTCGCTCATGCGGCGAATGCTGCGGCGCGAAGCGCGAGAGTACGCGAAGGCGCTTGCGCGAACGGAGTAAAGCGGAATGCGGACGACGGCAGGGTAATCCCGCAGGTATGAAACCACGTGATGCTAAGGAGGGTTGGCAGCAGCCTTGCAGAAGAGAGAGGCAGCGCGTGTCGCGCGCTGCCGTCACGCGTTCATTCGTCCATCAGGCGCACTTTCACCTTCTTGCCCTTGACCTTGCCCGCGCTCAGTTTGCGCAGCGCGTCACGGGCGATGCTGCGATCGACGGCGACGTAAGTCGAAAACTCCGTCACGTTGATCTTGCCGATCTGCGAACCGTTGAAGCCCGCTTCGCCCGTCAGCGCGCCGAGCACGTCGCCGGGGCGGATCTTTTCCTTGCGGCCGCCGAGTATCTGCAGCGTCTCCATCGGCGGCAGCAGCGGCTCGTCGCTTGCAGGCTTCAATTCGGCAAGCGGATGCCACTCGACGTCGCGCCCCTGCGCCTCTTCGATGCCGCCCACGCGCCCCATTTCGTTCATGCTCGCGAGGCTCAGCGCCCAGCCGTCCTGATCCGCCCGGCCCGTGCGGCCGATGCGATGCACGTGCACTTCCGGATCGGGCGTCACATCGACGTTGATCACCGCTTCGAGCTGCGCGATGTCGAGGCCGCGCGCGGCGACGTCGGTTGCAACGAGCACGGAGCAGCTGCGATTTGCGAACTGGATCAGCACCTGATCACGTTCGCGCTGCTCGAGCTCGCCATGCAGCGCGAGCGCGTGCAAGCCCTGTGCGCGCAGCACGTCGAGCAGATCGCGGCACTGGTTCTTCGTGTTGCAGAACGCGATCGTGCTCACAGGCCGGTAGTGATTCAGCAGCAGACCGACGGCATGCAGACGCTCGTCCTCCGTCACTTCATAGAAGCGCTGGCGAATCTTGCTGTCGCCGTGACGCTCTTCGAGCTTCACTTCCTTCGGGTTGCGCAGGAATTGCTGGCTCAGTTTCGCGATGCCCTCGGGGTACGTCGCGGAGAACAGCAGCGTCTGCCGTTCCTTTGGACATTGACGCGCGACCTTCGCAATGTCGTCGAAGAAGCCCATGTCGAGCATGCGGTCCGCTTCGTCGAGCACGAGCGTGTTGAGCGCATCGAGCGCGAGGCTGCCGCGCTCCAGATGATCCATGATGCGCCCCGGCGTGCCGACGATGATGTGCGCGCCGTGTTCGAGGCTCGCCGTCTGCGGACGCATCGGCGTGCCGCCGCACAGCGTCAGCACCTTGATGTTCTCTTCGGCGCGCGCCAGACGGCGGATCTCCTGAGTGACCTGATCGGCGAGTTCGCGCGTCGGGCACAGCACCAGCGCCTGCACCGCGTAACGGCGCGCATCGAGCCGCGCGAGCAGCGCGAGCGAGAACGCCGCCGTCTTGCCGCTGCCCGTCTTCGCCTGCGCGATCAGGTCTTGGCCGGCGAGCGCGACAGGCAGGCTCGCGGCCTGGATCGGCGTCATCTCGACGTAGCCGAGTTGTGTGAGATTCGCGAGCGCCGCCGGCGAGAGCGGCAGTTCGCTGAAGGGACGTGCATTGTCTGTCATGTTGTTGTGCGGGCTTCAGTTATACGGGCGGCCTTCGATCTGCTCATAGACGATCGTGCCGTCGTCGGCGTCGAAACGCTCGACATAGTTGCGGGCGCCGCACATCGGGCAGCGAAACAGCAGACCCTGCCCTTCGTTCTTGATGACGACGTCGGACTGTTCCCACTGCGCGCCGCAGCTCTGATTGATGCAAGTAAACACGTTGATTCTCCAGCTTGATCGGTTGAGCGCGTTCCGTCGCGGGCGAAGAACGCGAATGCACGCAAGGCGATGATCGATCGGTCCACGCAATGGAACCGATATAGCGCAGCCTGCTATGTCGTGGATGAGGATTGGTTGATCGGGCGGCGAAGGAAATTCGCGCATTCCGCGATTTTAACGGAAGCGCGCAGGCGAGCCCTGTGAGCGTTCGATGCGCCTAGTGAGTCAGCAGTGCGTTCACGGGCGCATGGACGGTTTTGAGCGTCTCTGAAGGAAGCAAGCCGAACAGCCTGCGATAGTCGGTCGCGAACTGGCTCAGATGCCAGAAGCCCCACGCAGCCGCGACGTCCTGCACCGTGCGCTCGCCAGGTGCGGCATCGCACAGATCGCGGCGCGCGCCATTCAGGCGGATCGCGCGCAGATAGCTCGCGGGCGCGAGACCCAGCACGTCCTGAAAGCAGTACTGCAACGTGCGGCGGCTGACGTGCAGATGCTCGCACAACTCGGGCACGCTGACGGGACGCTCGCGATTCGCGAGCACGTACTCGCGTGCGGCAGAGACGATCCATTGCCTGCGCGGACGCGCGGGAATCGCGGCGGGTTCGACGGATGCGGTCGTGCACAGGTCGAACAGCGACGACAGCACCGACGCTTGCAGGTTGGATCGGGCGCGTGTGGAAAGCGCGGCGCTTGCCGTATCGTCGAGTGCGCTGCGCAACAGCGCGCAGAATCGCGCCTTGTTTTTCGCATCGATCGGAACGACGCCTGTGTGCGTGGCCTGATCGATCATGTCGGCGTGTTCGACGGCGGCTGCATGCCGATGCAGCACGTCACGGCACACGACCACGCCGAAGATCGCGTAGCCGCCCGGCGTCAGCAGTTCGAATTCGACGCCGCCGCGTTGAAACGCGAGCGCATCGTCGCCGATCGCATGCGAGTCGATGCGGCCCGTGCTCGCGTCGTCGGCGGGAATGCCGAACCAGTATGCGTCTGCGGGCACTTCGCACGCCTGGCGCAATGTCTGGCTCGTCGTCTCGCAGAACACGTGCATCGCGTCGAGATGCAAGCCCGTCAGCTTTCCGACGAAGCGCCCTGCTGTGAGCTGGTCGTAAGTCTGCGTCCAGCCGCGAAGATTGCGCGCCTGTTCATCGGCGTCGTGCGCGACGCTCGTTTCGACGCGGCACACGGGCACGCGCGAGAACGGAGAGGAAAGATCGGTCGTCATATGGGCGTCGATGATGAACATGCACCTGCATGTGACATTGAACAAACAAGCGTACACCGACGCAAGTCCCATGCCGAAAGAACCCTCGGCGACTTTCCATTCCAGTGCACGTGCGCTGTTCATTCGATGAACACTCGCTCGTCGAACTGCTCATCGATGCAACGCCTGCTCTGAGCAATCTCTCGTGCATCGCGTGGGTGCATCGCGACAGTGCCGCGTGCACCGGCATCGGCGGCACGCATGCACTCGTTGGCACACTTCTGGCGATATGGACCCGCGGCAGCAGAAGACCGCTCAGCCGGGTGACATGCCCAAACGAATACATCGACTATCCGATCATGTGAGGAGCACGCAGATGAATCACGCAGAGATGAAGTTTCTGACCACCGAGTTTCCGTACAAGAAGCAATACGAGAATTTCATCGGTGGGGAGTGGGTGAAGCCGGCGGGCGGCGAGTACTTCGACAACGTCTCGCCGATTACGGGCGAGCCGTTCACGTCGATTCCGCGCTCACGCGAAGCCGACGTCGAGCTCGCGCTGGACGCCGCGCATCGCGCGAAAACGGCTTGGGGCAAGACCTCGACCACGGAACGCGCGAACATCCTCAACAAGATCGCCGATCGCCTGGAAGCGAACCTGCAACGTATCGCCGTCGCCGAGACGATCGACAACGGCAAGCCACTGCGCGAAACGATGGCCGCCGACATTCCCCTCGCGATCGATCACTTCCGCTATTTCGCCGGCGCGGTCCGCGCGCAGGAAGGCGGCATTTCGGAAATCGATCACGATACGGTCGCCTATCACTTTCATGAGCCGCTCGGCGTGGTCGGCCAGATCATTCCGTGGAATTTCCCGATCCTGATGGCTACGTGGAAACTCGCGCCCGCGCTCGCGGCAGGCAATTGCGTCGTGCTGAAACCCGCCGAGCAAACGCCCGCGTCGATACTCGTGCTGGTCGAACTGATTCAGGATCTGCTGCCTGCGGGCGTGCTGAACGTGGTCAATGGCTTTGGCCTCGAAGCGGGCAAGCCGCTCGCGTCGAGCAAGCGCATCGCAAAGATCGCGTTCACGGGCGAAACGACGACGGGCCGCCTGATCATGCAGTACGCAAGCCAGAACATCATCCCCGTGACGCTGGAACTGGGCGGAAAGAGCCCGAACATCTTCTTCGCCGACGTGCTCGACAAGGACGACAGCTTCTTCGACAAGGCACTCGAAGGCTTTGCGATGTTCGCGTTGAATCAGGGCGAAGTGTGCACGTGCCCGTCGCGCGTGCTGATCGAAGAATCGATTTACGACCGCTTCATGGAGCGCGCGTTGAAGCGCGTCGCCGCCATTCAGCAAGGACACCCGCTCGACGCGAAGACGATGATCGGCGCGCAGGCATCGAAGGAACAGCTCGAAAAGATCCTGTCGTATATCGATCTCGGCAAGCAGGAAGGCGCGCAATGCCTGATCGGCGGCGAGCAGAACAAGCTCGACGGCGAACTCGCGAAAGGCTACTACGTGAAGCCGACGGTATTCCGCGGTCACAACAAGATGCGCATTTTCCAGGAAGAGATCTTCGGGCCGGTCGTCTCCGTGACGACGTTCAAGAACGAAGAAGAAGCGCTCGAGATCGCCAACGATACGCTCTATGGCCTCGGCGCGGGCGTCTGGACACGCGATGGTTCGCGCGCCTATCGCTTCGGCCGCGAAATTCAGGCAGGCCGCGTGTGGACCAACTGCTATCACGCGTATCCGGCGCACGCGGCGTTTGGCGGCTACAAGCAGTCGGGCATCGGGCGCGAGAATCACAAGATGATGCTTGACCACTACCAGCAAACGAAGAACTTGCTCGTCAGCTATAGCGACAAGCCGTTGGGCTTCTTCTGAGCGTCGTGCTCCTGTTGGGCGAATCGCGCGATGCGGTTCGCCCGCTTTTTCAGCGGATCAAATGAAAGAGGAAGCGCGATGAATGAAGAAGAAAGCGTTGCACGTGTCGTGGCAACCGATGCGGCCGTCAAACTGATCCAGCAGTTGAGCGCCGAACACGGACCGATCATTTTTCATCAATCGGGCGGATGTTGCGACGGCAGCGCGCCGATGTGTTTTCCGTCGAACGAGTTCATGGTCGGCGCATCGGATGTATGGCTCGGAACGATTGCAGGCGTGCCGTTCTACATGAGCGAATCGCAATTCGAGTACTGGCAGCACACGCAGTTGATCATCGATGTCGTGCCGGGCAACGGCGGCATGTTTTCGCTGGAGCGGCCGACAGGGCTGCGATTCCTCACGCGCTCGCGTCTTTTCGATGACGAAGAAAACGCGTGGCTGGACAAGCATCCCGTGAGCCGTGCCGATGCGCTCTGATGTTGCGTTGGCGAAGTTGACGCAGTAAGCGCCCAGCCGCGAAATGACGGCTGGACGCTTTGCTACTTTCTTGAAGCGTCCGTGATGACCGATGCGGCTTCGGTCGTTTGAAGCAGCGCATCGCTATCGTCCTTCAGACCGACACCCGTCAGCCCCAAACGGCGCGCATGCGTCAGCAGATAGTGCAGCTTGTGGGCGGCTGCTTCGTAGTCGAGCCCTTCCGGCCGCACGTTCGAAATGCAGTTGCGTTGCGCGTCGCTGCATCCGACTTTCGGCGCATACGTCAGATAGATGCCCAAGCTATCCGGCGAACTGAGCCCCGGCCGCTCGCCGATCAGCATCACGACGAGCTTCGTTCTCAGCAACTCACCGATCTCATCGCCCAACGCGACGCGCGATTGACGCGCGACCACGACGGGGCCGATCTTCCAGTCCGCGAGCCGCTTCGTGATGGCCTGCAACAGAGGCATCGACTGCTTTGAAGCCGCAAACGCGGATAGGCCATCGGCGATGACGAAGACCACTTCGGGCGGATCGTCACTCGCGGCGTTGTTCAATAGATCGCGGCTCTCGTCCGCAAGACGCCGCCCCATATCCGGACGCCGCAAATAGTGCTCGCGATCCGGCGCGGCGCTATGCACGTCGAGCGATGCGAAGCCCTGCGCGCGCAACTGTTCGTGCAACACGTCGGCATCGAGCGGATGATGCACGGCGTCGCGCGCCTGCGCGTGCGAAAGATTGAACGCCAGCAACGGCGCAGTCGGCAGAGAGTTGCCCGCGCGGCCCAACGCAATGCGTGCATTCGTGAATGCACGCAACGCCTGCCACGCGTTCTTTTCGATCGAATCGCTCATGCGATACCCATCCATTCGCTTGCGCCTTCGAGCAACGGCTGACGCGCGGGCGCATTGAGCAACGCGCCGCGCGCATCGGTGATCTGCATCGACTCCAGCCACTCTTCGAACTCGGGCGCGCGGCGCAAACCCAGCACCTCACGCACATACAGCGCATCGTGAAACGACGTGCTCTGGTAGTTAAGCATCACATCGTCCGCGCCGGGAATGCCCATGATGAAGTTAATGCCCGCAACACCGAGCAGCGTCAGCAGATTGTCCATGTCGTCCTGGTCGGCTTCCGCGTGATTCGTGTAGCAGATATCGCAGCCCATCGGCACGCCGAGCAGCTTGCCGCAGAAATGATCTTCGAGACCGGCGCGCGTGATCTGCTTGCCGTCGTACAGATACTCGGGACCGATGAAGCCCACCACCGTATTCGTCAGAAACGGATTGAACTGCCGTGCGACGGCATACGCGCGCACTTCACAGGTTTGCTGGTCGACGCCATGATGCGCATTCGCCGACAACGCACTGCCCTGCCCCGTCTCGAAGTACATCACGTTGTCGCCGACAGTGCCGCGCTTGAGCGACAGCGCCGCTTCATAGGCCTCCTGCAACAGCGCGAGCGAAATGCCGAAGCTCGCATTCGCTTTCTCGGTGCCGGCGATCGACTGGAACACGAGATCGACGGGCGCGCCTTTTTCAATTGCCGCAATCGTATTGGTCACGTGGGTGAGCACGCACGATTGCGTCGGCACCTGATAGCGCGTGCGGAAATCGTCGATCATCACGAGCAGATTCGTGATCGCCGACAGACTGTCCGACGCGGGATTGATGCCGATCACCGCGTCGCCGCAACCGTACATCAGGCCATCGATCATCGATGCGGCGATGCCCTTCACGTCATCCGTCGGGTGATTCGGTTGCAGGCGCACCGACATGTGGCCCGGCAAGCCGACCGTGTTGCGAAAGCGCGTGACGACAGGCCGTTTGCGCGCCGCGAGGATCAGATCCTGATTGCGCATCAGCTTCGACACGGCCGTGACCATCTCGGGCGTGAGGCCTTTCGTGATACGCGTAAGCGCGGCCGTATCCGTCGAAGTGGACAACAGCCAGTTGCGGAATTCGCCCACGGTCAGATGCGCAATTTCCGCGAACGCTTCGGGCGAATGCGTATCGATGACGAGGCGCGTGACTTCGTCGCTCTCATAGGGAATCAACGCTTCGTTGAGGAACGTGCGTAACGGCACGTCGGCGAGCGCCATCTTCGCAGCGACGCGCTCCTCCTCGCTCGCCGCAGCAATGCCGGCAAGCTGGTCACCGGAACGCAACGGGCTCGCCTTCGCCATCAGCGTCTTCAGATCGGCAAACCGATACGTGCGGCTGCCAATTGTCTCCATGTAGCTCATATCGTGCACTCCGTCGCCGCGGCTACTGCGCGGCCTGTTGCGTGTACGTCAGCGTGTCCGCCGAATCTGGTGCTCGCACGCGTTCATTCTTCGAGCAGTACATCAGCCGGCGCGACTTCGCGTTGCTGACGCGTCATCAGGAAGTAGCCGTAACCGAGCGCGACGAACGCAGCGAACACGAGCGCGACGAGCAGATTGAAGTAGATCATCGTCGCGAGCGAAATCACGGCTGCCACGAGTGCGAACGCCGGGAAATACGGAAACAGCGGCGCGCGGAACGGACGCTCCATATCAGGCTCGGTGCGGCGCAGCTTGAACAGCGCGAGCATGCTGATGATGTACATCACGATAGCGCCAAACACCGACATCGTCACGATATTCGCAGTGAGCGTCTGCCCGCCGAACTGGATCAGCTCGTCGCTGTAGATGGCTGCAATGCCGATCACGCCGCCCGCGAGAATCGCGCGATGCGGAGTCTTGAAGCGCGGATGCACTTTCGACAGCCATTCCGGCAGATAGCCCGCGCGCGCGAGCGCGAAGATCTGCCGCGAGTAGCCGAGAATGATGCCGTGAAACGACGCGACGAGGCCGAACAGTCCGAGCCACACGAGCATGTGCATCCAGCCGCTGTTCTCGCCGACGATGTATTTCATCGCTTGCGGCAGCGGGTCGTTGATGTTCGCGAGCTTCGTCCAGTCGCCCGCCGCGCCCGCGAACACCATTACGCCGATCGCGAGCACGACGAGCGTCAGAATGCCAGTGACGTAGGCGATGGGAATCGAGCGCTTCGGGTTCTTCGCTTCCTCGGCGGCCATCGCGACGCCTTCGATCGCGAGGAAGAACCAGATCGCGAACGGAATCGCGGCGAACATGCCGTGGAACGCGCCCATACTGAAGGTATCGGAGCCGGCCCAGCCGCCCTTCGTGAAGTGCGCCCACTGGAAGCCCGGCGACACGACGCCCATGAATACCAGCAGTTCGAAAATCGCGAGCAGTGTCACGCATAGTTCGAACGCCGCCGCAATCTGCACGCCGACGATATTCAGCGCCATGAACACGAGATACGCCCCCATCGCCGCGTGCTTCGGTTCGAGGCCGGGAAACTGGACGTGCAGATACGCGCCGATCGCGAGCGCGATCGCTGGCGGCGCGAACACGAATTCGACGAGTGTCGCCGCGCCCGCGATATAACCGCCCGTGGGCCCGAACGCGTGTCGCGCGTAGGCAAAGGGGCCGCCCGCATGTGGAATCGACGTCGTGAGTTCGGTGAAGCTGAAGATGAACGTCGTGTACATCGCGGCGATGAAAATCGCGGTGATCACGAAGCCAAGCGTGCCCGCGCTCGCCCAGCCGTAGCTCCAGCCGAAATATTCGCCGGAGATCACGAGGCCGACGGCGATGCCCCAAAGCTGCCAGGTGCCGAGCGTCTGCTTCAACTCGTGATGCGTGACGATGCCTTTGTGCTGGGTTGTCGACTCTGCTTTCATCGGAGGCTCCCTTTTCGAAGTTGCCAGTTGATGGACCCGCGTCGTTGGCCTTCGCAGCGGGCCCGTTACCGACGGCATCTGGCGATGGTAGGAAGCCATAAATCGAGGTGTTATCGAAAATCGGCAAAGATGGATGCGATTGAGTGCGCACGCGAGCGGCCTGGGTTAAGTCGTCGCTGAATAACGCGGGGGTGAATGACGCGTCGTCTTGTGTGATCAGCACGCGGCCTGTGCGGAGGATGCGGAAAATCGCTGCGTGCTGTCGTGAACTTTGCCGCGCCTTCTTCTACGATTGATTGCCATGAGCGACCTCGGTCATCGTGCGCGACATGGCGCGCGGCGGGGTATGTCAGTTTTGCAGTCGTTCACGCGGGCGTTCAGCGCCATCTTATGCATGCCGCCCGTGCAGTATCGGAATGCCGGGACGCATCGCCTGTTCCGGCCGTCTCTTGCGGACCCAGGAGGTAATCAAATGACGATGAGAGATGTGGTGATTCGGGATATCGCGGGCTTCGACG
Source organism: Paraburkholderia franconis (assembly GCF_009362735.1). Taxonomy (GTDB): domain Bacteria; phylum Pseudomonadota; class Gammaproteobacteria; order Burkholderiales; family Burkholderiaceae; genus Paraburkholderia; species Paraburkholderia franconis. Next base: position 47,946 of record NZ_WHNP01000026.1, read on the forward strand.
TGCTCACCGTCGATCACGTCGGGCCGTATCTGCAGATCGGCAAGGCGTTCGAAACGCTGATGGGCTGGCTGGCATCGCGTGGACCGCTGTCCGGCGAGATGCGGATGATCGGGATCTTCTACGACGATCCGACCGCTGTCGCCGAAAACGAATTGAGGTCGAAAGCCGGCGTGTGGCTGCCTCGGGCCGTCGATGTTTCAAGCGGCGGGCCCGTCAGCGTCACGTCGATCGCTGGCGCCAAGTACGCCGTGTTGCGGCACAAAGGGCCTTACGAAGATATGGCGGCAGCTTATCAGTGGCTCTATGGCGAGTGGCTGGTGAACTCCGAACACGAGGCCGCGGACGCGCCTGTGTTCGAAGAGTATTTGAACAATCCGAAAGAGACCGCGCCGGCAAACCTGCTGACGGATATCTGTTTGCCGCTAGTTTAGGAATGGTTCGTGCTCTGTTGCATCGCGTCTGAGGTTAGACGCGTCGAGCGGGAGGCGAAATGCCGCGATATCGGGATCGGAGTGGCCGATCGGGCGTGGTCGCCTACGAAACCTGTCCGGACGCTATTGTTGTGGGATTCAAGGACGGCAAGGTCTATCTGTACGACTACGCGACCCCGGGTCAGCAAGACGTCGAGAAAATGAAGCGCCTTGCTGTCCGTGGTCGCGGGTTGTCGACGTATATCTCGCAAGTAGTTCGCGATCGGTACGCCAAGAGGTTGCGATGAGGTCACCGGCATTCAGGCGGTCGGTCCATCGCGGGGGCGGCGCCCCTTCATGCGCCGCACGACAAGCCGCAATGCCATTTATCCCTGTAACGTAGCGACCACCTTCGCCCGCATTTCCTGATTTTCGTTGAAAGGATCGTGAGGATTGCGCAAAGCGACGATGTCATCAAACCGCTGACGCACAGTGGAAAGCGTATCCGGATGCGGGCAGATGTAAAAGCGCTGCTCGCGAATACCGTCGAAGGTCTGCTGTGCCACCTGTTCTGCGCTGACCGTGCCCGCCCCTGTGCCCATGTCGAGAATAGCCTGGGCCGCCAGGTGCGAACGATGAAGCGGCCCTTCCGCCCCGAGCTCTGCCGGACGGTTGCGCTGCGATCGGTTGATACCCGTGGCGACGAAAGAAGGACACAAGACCGAGCATTTCACCCTGTCGGTCACAAGGCCCAGATCGTGGTAAAGCGATTCGGTCAGTGCAATCACGGCGTGCTTGGAGACCGTGTACGGGCCAAGCATCGGCGCCGTGACCAGTCCGCCGATCGACGCGGTATTCACGATATGCCCCAGGTAATCGCGATTCTTGTCAGCGGCCGCGAGCATCAACGGCGCGAAGATACGGACGCCGTGGATAACGCCGCGCAGATTGACACCCAACACCCAGTCCCAATCCTTTTCCGAACTCTCCCAGAGCAGTCCGCCAGATGCCACGCCCGCATTGTTGAAAAGCAGGCTGACTTCGCCGAATGCGGCAACGGCGGCGTCGGCCAAGGCCTGGACTTCGTCGGATCTTGAAACATCGGTGCGCCTGCCGATAACCTCGGCACCCGTTGTCTTCAGCTCGTTCACGGTTGCGTCCAGCGCGTCTGCCTGCACGTCGGCCAGCACGAGCTTCATGCCGAGAGAGGCGCCCAGGCGCGCAAATTCTCGACCAAAACCCGACGCGCCGCCCGTAATGACGGCGACTTTCCCTTTGAACTGAAGCATCCTGATCATCTCCTCGTGTGTATGCGATAGGGTGGCAAGAGCAATAAATTCGTATGCTCATCGCTGACCAACACTCCATTGCGTTGATCGTGATCGGCGTGGCTGCAGGGACGCCAGATCAACTATGTCGCCGCGTCTCAGTGGCAGGCGTAGCCGCCGTCGACCACCAGTTCGGTACCGGTGACATACACGGAATCATCGCTGGCAAGATATAGCACCGCACCCGCCACCTCATCAGGCGTGCCGCGACGCTTGAAGGGAATCTCGCCACCGATGCGCGAGCGCACGGTCAGTGCTTCGGCTTCGGACAACCGGCTCGGCGCGCCGGAAAGCAAAGGCGTGTCGATGTAGCCGGGATGCAGGCTGTTGACCCGAATGGCGTAGCCTTTCTCCGCGCAATGCAGCGCGACGGATTTCGACAGGAGCCGCACGCCGGCCTTCGATGCACTGTAGGCCAGTGCCGCCGGTTCGCCGCAAATAGCGGTAATCGACGACATATTGATGATCGATCCGCCGTTTTCTTTCATGAGAGCGAGGCCGTGCTTGCAGCCGAGAAAAACGCTTTTCAGATTGACTCCAAGTACCTTGTCGAAATCCTCTGCAGTGCAATTCTCGATGTTGTGCGACATCACGATGCCGGCGTTGTTGACCAGCACATCGAGGCGGCCTTCGCTGGCGCGGATGTGCTCGAGCACCCGGAGCCAGTCGGCTTCCAGAGTGACATCGTGAGAAAGAAAAATAACCGACAGACCGGTGCGTCGCATTTCGTCCTCGGCCTTTTTGCCGCCGGATTCGTTGACGTCCGTAAAGTAGATCTTCGCGCCTTCCTGCGCGAGGCGCCGCGTGAAGGCGAGTCCCATACCGGAGGCACCGCCCGTAACGAGCCCGATCTTGCCCTGCATTCTCATGGCTGTTCTTTCCCTTGAGTTGTATAGCTGAAGGTGGCGACAGCGAGCAAAATCTTTCTCCGTGCCTCACGGCTAACCAGATGGCGATCGGATCGCGATGTTGTTGCTTGACGAGGCGGAGGATTGTTCTCGCGGACGAGGGCCAATGTTAAGCCGGCGCTTTTGCCTGCGTTATGGCATATCCGGACAGGTTGTTGTCCTATTCGGAGAGTCAGCACTTTCCGGCCGCGAACTCACTCGGACTCGCGCACGCGGTTTCTAAACTCTTTCGGGGTAGTGCCCTTCCATCGTCGGTACACACCGTACAAGACGGCATTCAATATCGCCAAGTCGGACTTGGATGAAAAGCGTGTGGACAGCAAGGCGGCCAAACGCGCGCTGGCGAAATGGATGAACCTACACGCGACTAACGTGACACAGAAGGTGGAATTCATCGTCGAGCATTTTGCACACAACGTGGCGAAGCTCTTGAACGGCTCAGCCAAAGCAACGGTGGTGACATCTTCGCGTGCCGCCGCTGTGCGTTACAAAAAGGCCTTTGATGCCTACATCACCGCACATCCACAACACAAGCATTTGCAAGCCTTGGTGGCATTTTCCGGCAAGCTGACCGGAAAGGACATCAGGCACGCACGCTCGCACGCTTGTCCGTTCCTGCCATTCGCGCGGACTAACTCCCGATATATCTGACCTATTAGAAAAACGGACCCATAAGTTTCTCAACTTATGGGTCCGTTTTTCTCAGGTTATGCGGCTATCTACACGTAGGGCGCCATAGTTGATGATACGGCGCATACAAAGAATCAAAGACTTGCACGAGGCCGCGCCACAGTTGTCTTGTCGGGTGGGTCGGAGTTGGCGCGACTGACCTACGTTCGCGCCAAAGTAGTAGCGTTTTGGTACGACCCCAGTTGTACGTCGCGAAAAATCCAGGTTTCAGCAAGAGAGGGAAAGTCGGCGAGGGTTTAGCGGAGCCGATCAGGTTTTCGGCGCCTAGCCGCTTTGCGCGAACGGGCACTCGCGCGATATTGGCGCGGAGTCCTGCCATGAAGACTGACGTCACCGGCGCCGTGACGTCCGGAGGCGGATGGCTTGCTGTTCAAGCAGATCTGTCCGGATTTGTGAGGCGAATTCGTTAGACTGGCTTGCTCGCCTCCGTCACACCGGCTTCTGATCGACGTCCCGGATTCTCGCGGCGGGTTGGATGCCCGGCCGATCCAAACTTCCCGTTCTGACCGCGCTCCAGTTATAGCCAACGCATGGAGCGCATGATGAATCTCGCGCGTCGCTGTCTTGCCTGCGGAATTCTCTTCCAGCCTCGTCCGCAAATTCCAAGCCAACAGTACTGTTGCAATCCGACATGCCAACGCGAGCGCCGACGTCGCTGGCAGCGTGAGCATGTTCGCAACGACCCGGACTACCGGGAAAACCAGGCGCGGGCGCAGGCGGGGTGGAGAGCCCGCAATCCAGACTACTGGCGCCGGTACCGCGCCGCTCACCCAGCATATGTCGAACGCAATCGTTCCGCGCAGCGAGCGCGCAACGTCTACAGACGCGCTGCCCCGGTTGCAAAAATGGACGCGTCAAACGCGTCGAACCCAATCGTCACGGGGTTCTATGTATTACGGCGAGCGCTTAGCACCGGTGTTGCAAAGATGAACGCCTGCCTAGTCCACATCGCTGTCCTGTCGTGCCCCGACGAGGAGCGATATCCGATTGCAAAGAGATGACCTGATCGACATCGAGCACGCGCCTGCTACCTTGTTTCTATATCCCTCTCGTCGACCGTTAGCACCGCACGCCGCTGTGTGATTCTTTCATGAGATTCACCGAAGCCGTTCACCGGTCCAGCGTGTCTCGCGAGACATCGATGATTCTGCCTGGAGCAGGACCATGCCACCCGACAATGCAACTACTGATGGTATTGCGCAGGGCGCCGCAATGCGTGCGGTGGAATACGTGCGTATGTCCACTGAACATCAGCAGTATTCGACAGAAAACCAGCGCGAGAAAATACGCGAGTATGCGCGTCGGCACAATATAGAGGTCGTTGGCACGTATGCCGACGAAGGTAAAAGCGGTCTGCGTATCGATGGTCGCGAAGCGTTACAGCGATTGATCCGCGACGTCGAAAGCGGAGCCGCCGAGTTTCAAGTCATCCTCGTGTATGACGTAAGCCGTTGGGGACGGTTTCAGGACGCTGACGAGAGCGCCTACTATGAGTATGTCTGCCGACGCGCCGGCATTCACGTTGCGTATTGTGCGGAGCAGTTTGAGAACGACGGTTCACCGGTCTCGACAATCGTAAAGGGCGTAAAGCGCGCAATGGCAGGCGAGTACAGCCGGGAACTCTCTGCCAAGGTGTTCGCAGGTCAGTGTCGCCTGATCGAACTCGGGTTTCGACAAGGCGGCCCGGCCGGCTATGGCCTTCGCCGCGTCCTGATCGACCAGCACGGGTTGATGAAAGGTGAACTGGCTCGCGGTGAACATAAGAGCCTGCAGACGGACCGGGTCATTCTGATACCCGGTCCGGATAGCGAAGTCCGTATCGTCAATCTCATCTACAACTGGTTCATTGACGAATCGCTTAACGAGTACGAGATTGCCGGTCGCCTCAACGGTATGAATGTACGAACCGACCTCGGACGCGAATGGAGCAGAGCAACCGTGCGAGAGGTGCTGACCAACGAAAAATATATCGGCAACAACATCTACAATCGAGTTTCGTTCAAACTCAAGAAGGCACGTGTAACTAACTCGCCGGATATGTGGATCCGGAAAGATGGCGCGTTCCAACCAATCGTCCCAGCAGAGGCGTTCTATACGGCACAGGGCATCATGCGGGCGCGTGCCCGTCGCTACTCGAATGAGGAGTTGATTGAGCGCCTACGAAACCTGTACCGGGATCGCGGGTTCCTTTCTGGCGTCGTAATTGACGAAACGGAGGGTATGCCGTCGACGTCAGTTTACGTCTACCATTTCGGTAGCCTCATCCGTGCGTATCAAACCGTCGGCTTCACCCCGGGGCGCGACTATCGCTACATCGAAACGAACCGCTTCCTCCGCCGGCTACATCCGGAAATTATCGAACAAACCGAGCGGCGTATTGCGGATCTCGGTGGAGCAGTCGTGCGAGACACCGCGACCGACATGCTAACGGTGAACAGCGAATTCACGGTTTGCCTCGTGCTGGCCAGATGCCAGACGTACGATTCGAGTCATAGTCATTGGAAAATCAGGTTTGACACGAGTCTGCTGCCCGACATCACCGTCGCCGTACGACTCAATCACGCCAACTCCGGAACGCTCGACTACTACCTGCTGCCGCGACTCGACTTTGCGCAAGCGCGCATCCATCTTGCCGAGAGAAACTCCATCGAGTTTGAGAGCTATCGGTTCGATACCCTCGAATATCTCTACGGAATGGCCGAACGGGCACGGTTGAGGAGAGCAGCGTGAACCATCGAAATAACGCTGGTTGTGTCCAGATGATCCCGCTCGAGCAAATCGAGGTCATCAATCCGCGGGAGCGCGACGCGAAGGTGTTTGCCGAGATCGTCAACAACATCCAGCTTATCGGCCTGAAGAAGCCGATCAAGGTTACGCCTCGGCTTACCGCTGATGGCGTGCAGAAGTATCTACTCGTCTGTGGAGAGGGCCGATTGAAGGCCTACCAGATGCTTGGCGAAACAACGATTCCCGCCCTCGTTGTGGACGTCACTGATGAAGATGCATTCATCATGAGCCTCGCTGAGAATGTTGCGCGACGTTGCTATCGTCCGCTCGAATTGCTGGAAGGCATCCGGCAGCTTCAGGTTCGAGGGTATGGCGCAAAGCTCATCGCAGAAAAAACAGGCCTTAAACAGGAGTACGTGTACGGAATTCTAAAGCTGCTCAACGAAGGTGAGGAACGGCTGGTAATTGCAGTCGAATCCGGTCGCATCCCGCTCACTGCGGCGCTCATGATCGCGGGGGCCGGCGACAGCGACTCCGCAGTTCAGGCCGTGCTGCAGGAAGCATATGAATCAGGAAAATTGCGTGGCAAGAACTTGATGACCGCTCGGCGGATTATTGAACGAAGAAAAACTCTTGGAAGATCATCCAACCGGATCATGTCCAAGAAGGCGACGGACATCACGACCTCCAGTCTCGTTCGCGCCTACCAAACCGAAGTTGCCCGTCAAAAGGCTATGGTTAGAAAATCAGAGTTCGCGCAACAACGTTTAATGCTTGTAATAGGTGCGCTTAGACAACTGTTCGTAGATGAAAACTTCGTTAATCTCCTTCGAGCGGAAGGCCTCGCCACCTTGCCGAAATATCTATCCGAGCGCGTATGGCCTGGTGGGAGTACCGTATGACTGGTGTCACGCTGGGGTTCATTCCCGAACCGCTCTTGGTGGGCATTGACGACATACTCCCCTCCCGGAAGCTGCCAGCGACTGTCCTAGGATCAGCGAAATTCAAGCAGATAAAGGCGTCTATCGAGGAGATCGGCGTTATCGAACCATTGTCAGTAACACCGGAAGACAAGTCTACTGGGCAACATGTACTGCTTGACGGACACATTCGGCTGCTTGCAATGCAGGAGCTGCAGTTCCCAGAGGCCGTGTGTCTGATCGCCACGGACGACGAAAGCTATACATACAATAATCGCCTCAACAGGCTTCCGACAATCCAGGAACACTTCATGATCCGGAGAATGGTCGAAGGCGGCGTTTCTCCGGACCGCATTGCGAAGGCACTTGCCGTTAATGTCACCTCAATCATCAAAAAGATGACACTGCTCGAAGGTATCTGCGATGAGGCTGCAGAGCTACTTGGCGACAGACAGTTCTCCGCAGAGCTGTCCAGGGTTCTTCGAAAAATGAAGCCGACACGGCAAGTCGAATGCGTCGAGCTGATGGTCGCTGCAAATAATGTGACGGTACGGTATGCCGAAGCTCTGCTGGTGGCAACACCGGTCAACTCCTTGATTGCCGGCAAGAAGCCGGCCAAGGTCAGCGGCATCACGTCGGAGCAAATGCTCAAGATGGAAAACGAGATGGGCAACCTTCAGGAACAGTATAAGCTCGTGGAGCAGACATACGGGCAGGATGTACTGAACCTCGTGCTCGCTAAAGGGTATCTTGCGAAACTGCTGGAAAACGAATCTGCCTGTCAATACCTGCGACGGCACCATCCTGATCTGTTTTCGGAATTCGAAGCGATTGTGGCAACGATTTCCCTAGAGCAACAGCAGTTCGGGATCGCCAGTGCAGCTAGCAATTTAGTAGCAGCGCCGAAGAGAGCGCGCGAACGAGCAAGCGGTGACTCTGCGTCTCCCAAATGAACAGCGCCCCCGTATTCGATACCACTGGTGCCTCGCTCGCTGTGTTCCTACAGTGATTTTCTTCTCTTCGCGCAGCTTTCGGTTAAGACCAACAGCTGGCAGGCTTTTAGTGGGCGGTTGAACGCTCGGCCACAAAATAACTGATCGCCCCCTTGTTCTCAAACAAGCCGAGCCGAAGATTAGGACAGGGTTGCTTCTTAGTGACGTTGTGAATTTGCGAACCCGCAGGACGCGAGATTGGTGCGACGGGGAGCGCGCTCGGGCTAACGGCACCGAGATTGAAACGACTGACACTCCGCGAAAGTTGCAGACATCGCCGGAACGACCACACGACCAGGCATCCGACGTATCGCGATAGTAATCGCGCGATTGCAGCGCGAGCGGAACGCAAGGCGAAATGCTGGACGCATCGCAAAACTGACTGCGTCATCTCCCGTCAAACTGTGCGCATCGGCCTTCTGCCTCCTCTGCGACGTAGTCGGGGCCCTCATTGCAAAGATGAACCCGTGGACCACGAACATCGCCGTCCTGTCGGCCTCCTGCCTTCGCAGCCCCATTTGGATGGCCCTGTACGGTGGATACGGGAGCACAGCGCTCGGGCGTCGTGAATGCCGGAGCGCCGTCCGGTTGCGGACTTTGGCCAGCTCGAGCGGACTCAGGGAAGTCTAGGTGCATCTGCTGCGCCCATTACAGCACATCCGATGGATGCAACCGCATCGGTAGCTGAAACATTGCATGCACTATGCGGCGACTGACGATGCCACGTCTGACGTTCCCCTGTCAGCAACATCGCGCCTGAATGCTTTCTCGCCACTTTCTTTCCCCAACGAGAAATAGGCTTGGACGAAATCGTCATCGACAAACTGGTTGACCGTCGGCTCATGAGGGAAACCGGCATCGTATGCCGCGCGCAAACGCAGAGGCAAAGAGTGCGATTCGAGTGCCGACAGCTTGATATAGATGAGCTCTGCCGGTATCGCCTTGCTTCCTTTCCCGTATTCTATCTTTCCGCGTGTCACCACAGTCGGTTGACCTCGTTTGATATCTAGATTGATATTAGCGCCGAAGTCCTCGAAGCAGCGGCGCGCTGCGATCGCGAGGTCAAAGTACTCGTAATTGGGATCATAGCCTGCGTCGACAACAATGATTCGTGTGCATTTGCGTGCCACAAGTTCATACAAACCAAGATTTTCGAAGTGACCGCCGTCGCTTAACCGAATCCACGCGTCCGACGGAGCATTCACTTCGAGGAAATTTCTGATATTGCACGTAAAGCTCGGCCACGATGTCGCAAGCTTCGCGGTTACGGCAGGATTGCGAACCCATACGCCCAAGCCAATATTCAAGAACGCAAGCGTCATACGCTTCAGTGGTGACATTCGCGTTGGATGTGTGTCCACCGCAGCGGCCGATGCTGCGACAAGCGTCCAGAATCGGTCTTGCGCGCTGGACGTGAACGTTCCTCGCGATTCCCATCGGGAAGTTGCAAGATAATCTGTCGCTCGCGATCCACAAAAGTGAGGCGTGCAAGCGAAGTTTACCCCGCCTCGACGCTTCATTTCATTGATTGGATCAACTGGCGCACCTTCAAATCTCTTCTTCAATACATCTCTTGATCGGCCATTTACGCGCGAAAATTGCGCAAAGCAGTTGATGATATGTATTGGGAATGTCTTTGTTGACGCGGTATCCCGTAACTTCAACCCGAAAAGCTTTTCCCATGATGGTTTAAATGTAAATCGCAAGCTGAATCGGTAGTAAAGCAGCGCGCCGTTCAGCGCGTTTGGGCTTACCCATACGATCAGCGCGCAACCCAACGCAATGAGGATAGTCAAAATCGACACGTTTTCGAGCCCTAACCACCGGCCGAACCCCTCGATGCGACCCCGTCCAGCGAGCAGACACAGCGTCACCGAGAGCATGGCCACTGGCAATACGGCGGGCTTGATCAACCTCTGACGCCGCCTGATGTGGGGTTTGTCAGGCGTGGCGCATAACAAGGCAAGAGCGACGAAAATCAGTCCGGCCGAGATCGAAGCATAGAGCCATAGGGCATTTGACGACGAAAATCCAAAAGAGCGGGCTATGAGGAACAGAGCTGAAAATACGAAATAGGTGATCGTAAGATCTAGAAAACTTGCAAATTTATCGCTCTTTCTAAAATAACAGACGAAGCTGCACACAAGAAGAATGAAAGTGCCAGCTCCAAAAGCAATTGCTGGCAGCCATAAGTGTTGTAGTGCGGCTACTGCCAACGTCGCTGCCACAAATAGAAACGCCGTGATCGGGAGGGCGACTGAGAATGCAAACGTGAGCAGAAACGGAATTACCGGTAGCAACCAACTGGACAGGAAGCCGCCTCGAGTCTTCATTCTTTCGAGACACTCACTGATCATCCGTTCGTTCAGACGTACGTTGCCTTTCATGCGTCGTGCGAGAGCTGCTGCTGTGTAACCCCCGCCGGAAACGCTGGAAACGTAATCAACTTCGTTCCAGCGTCCTTGCGTAAACATGGCCGAGATAACGCCTAAGCAGAAGCAAGCGGAACGTATCCCGCCGCCAGAAAGAGCGAGACCAATCCTACTGTCGGCCTTGGAATCTACACCCAATTCTATGCGCCGCGCGAGATAGTGCTTCTTCTCCTCAACCAAAATTTCATCAAACGTTGCTGTATTCGTTTTTTTTTCAGTCACTTATCTGCGCCCCGAAATCATGGTCTGTGCCTTTGTAAAGCCACGTCTAACTTGCTTTCTATTTGGGCGGGCAATGCGCTCACCTCTTTCACTGCCCGCTACGCGCCGATCGAGTGTATCACCCGTGATGGGGACTTCGAGCGGTCTATGGGAGTACAGAACGTACCCGCAAGTACACCATCCGTAAGCTAGCCGCTGCAATGGGCCGACACATGAGCGTAACGCGCGAGCAAATGTATGCGAAACCATGAAACGCAACTCCGGATTCGAAGGGCACCCTTTTTGCGATTTCAGTGTGGTGATGAGGTTGACGCAAATAGCTAGCGCCTCTTGTACCGGCCCGTCCGATTCTGACTCGATCGGACGCTCCGTAACCGTTCACGCTACCTTGCTAATCCGATTCGAGGATGCCACTCCGCTGTTATTGGGCCCGAACCTTGCTGATTGCTCCGTTAATCCGGAACCATGAGTGGCAGCGGAATAGCCGCCATACTCGTACGGTCGGCGCGGGTTTTTGGGTTCAACTTGACCATCTTCGACTGCGGTACGGTGTCGGAGTCGGCGCCATAGCGGACTGCGATCCAGCGGAAGAAATAATGCTTCGGGTCGTCCTCGAGGGAAATGAAGAACCCGCGTTTCCGATCACGAACGGTCGGCCTGGCGTCTGTGATGCTCGCTTCCCGATGTACGCGGTAGGTAAGTACGCGCCTGTATGCCCCGAGCTTCTGGCATTGTTCGATCAGGTGTACCACAAACCGGTTCAGCAGGTATGCCTTGCCAAAACACCGCTCCCGCATGACATGATGGACTTCACCTCGACCCTCGCGTAGTTGTCGCCGTACGGCCTCCCGCACAACGGCCTCCCCGGCGAGCGCCGCTGCAACCAATTGGCACCGCGTATCGATATCCTCGAAGCTTCCCGTTCCAGACCAGGTGGTCACAAGCCGACTCTGCCGTTCGAGCGCTTCGAGACTGGGCGCCCAACGATCAATCGCTTCTGCAACCGCCGTATCCAGCCTCAAATCGCGGATCAGCTGAAGCGGATGGTCGTGCTTCGTCAGAAGACGCAGGACGTCCTGCAGCGCGCCATCGCCACCACCAAAAACGCAGGAGTTGGCGTGGCGAGTTTTGTCCAACTTCAGCTCGTCATTGTCCCAGAAGGACTTCCCCCTGATGCGCGGAAAGCCAGGAAGTGCGACACGCTCATCTCCCATTCCCGCCGCGAGCACAATGTAGTCCGGGCGGAATGACGTTCCCCCATGTGCGGGCTTCCCTTGGTGATCAAGGCACCCTTTGGGAAGCACATACTCGGGACTTGGCGGCACACCCGCGACCGTCTCCGTACCATGGTACGCGACGAACGCACGCACGTAAGCTTCCACTTCCGCAGGTACGACACCAAAATAGAAGCGTGCCGTCCCCGGCAAAAACCGATGCGCGACCAACCAGTCGTCCAAATTTTCCGCGAATTTGGCTGCCGGAATCGGATGCGCAGCCGTCCATTTCGGCGTCGCATCGGACGGCTGACCTAGCGCACCCGGCGGCGGATAGTCTTGGCAGTCGTGCCCAAGCTCCGGCCATTCATACATGAACGGCCCGACAAATCGGCTCGTCACGCCAGCCTGCAGGCTGAACGGCTTGTTCTGGCTGTCAACGAGCACGACATCCATATCGAGTTCGCACGCCATCGTGGCTGCTGAAACCCCGCCGACTCCGCCGCCAACGATCAGGACGCGATTGCATGTCGGATCGTTTTCTTTCAAGTCGCGTATCAGCAATTGAGCGCGCACGATCTGATCGCGCATGCTGGCATGGACAACGCCCGTCGAGAGGTCGAACGTCCTTGCGGCGCACTTGTGCGCCAGCAGCGCAAGTCCATTGGTTCGCTTCGTCACGAGCGGCCTCCGATACGAGCGAGCAGGCGATCGAAATCGTCGGGCATGGACGAGAATAACAAAGGATGCGACAGCACTTCGCGATATCCGGCGCCCTCGCCGTCCCCACCACCACTGTCGGTGCCTCCCGGTGGCACATCTGGCGGCCGGTTGCCCGGCGGCAGCAGTTGTGGCTCGTCGTCCGACGCAGCATCGAGAAGTGAAGGGCGCGCGAGGTCGGATCTCGGCTCGATCGGGTGTATCAACTTGTAGCGGCCAGCGCCATCTCCTCTCACCGTCGCAGTGGATTCAAGCGTTCGCAGCACGGCGCCAACGAGCGGCTCCCAACGTTTCGGAAGCGGCGTCCAGTCTTCGGAGTGCCGGGAATGGGCGTCCCTGATCTGGTGGATCGTGAACTCAGTCGATCCGTTGGCGTGAAGCTGCCGGATTATTTCAACGATCTGCTGCTCTCTGGACATGTCTAGTCTCGAAGAATGTTCAGTTTTCTTGTTATCTCACGCGGCGGCGCTCGCGCAATTCGCGGCACCGCAGTCGGGCTTGCTCAGGTTCGACGCCGCGGTCGGCTTCAACGATGAAGGTCCCATTCTTACGCGCTGTGTTCAATGAAGGGTCCAAATAGTCCCGCCGGCCGGAAGTTCGGCGCGGCCTCGTTGATCTCGTCGACGACCAACTGCGGAATACCTGCTTCCTGCGCCATGCGAGGTGAGATCACTACACCGTGCAGTTGTGCACGCAGATCGTCCCAGCGCGTTCGTAGCACGTACCAGTTCCACTCGTCGTAGGTGCCCGTGAAGATCACCGGCCGCACGATGATGCGCGGCGTGTCTTCTGCGCTGGTCGCCTCGGCGACGGCCTTGTCGAGCGACTTCTGCCACAGACTCCCGATGCGGTCGACACGCCCGATTTGCTGCTCAACCACGCCTGGATTCCATTCGTGATGCAGCAGCACGACCGTCTTGCAAGCTTTGTGTAGATTGAGCCCCTCGCGCCCGACCATCGATTGAGCGACCAGCACCCTTGGAAAACTGTGATCGCGGTTGAACGCTAGTTGCAGCAAACGGCGCGTGCGCTGCGCGGTGTCGCCGTTCATCAGGCGCGCGAAGCCGCCCTGGGGCGCCCTGAGTTCGCTCGAGATGCGCTGCCACAGTGGCATCGCGTCCTGTTCGTCAGCGTCTGTGTCGTCAATATGCTCGCCGCGATCCACCGACGCATCCACGAACTCGACGAACGCGCCCGCGATCGCCGCGGGCTCCACGGGCGCGTCCGCCGCGTTCAGTAACTCTTGCAACGTGCGCGCGACCTGCGCGAGCGGCGAGGCTTCGTCGCTCTCTTCAGCAGCGGTCACGGAGCGCTGGAAAGCATCGAAGAGACGCAGGGCGAGCGCGTGCTTTGGTACAGCGCCGAGACCTTCGCCCAATTGTTTGATGAGCCGCGTGCGGAACGAACGCCGCTGATTTTCGATTTGCCGGTATTGATCGGCGAGGCGGATCTTGAACGTCTCATAGGCAAGATCGTCGGTACGTCTGAGTTGCCGGTGAGCCGCTTGCACCGCGGTCCATTCGCTATCCGACAGTGTGGCCTGCGGCCACGGACGGCCCGCGTCAAGGCTCTTAAGCATCGAGCGTGCATTCAGCAATTCGGTCAGCGCGCGCAGCGGCGCGGTGAAACGCCCGAACACGAGCACTTTCTCGCCGCGGTCGCACACCTGCTCGATCTCCTTGACGGCCTCCAGAATCGCCGGGTGATCGAAAAGGGGATGTGAGTCATCATCGCGGAACGCCGCGCCAAGCACGCCTTTCCACCAAGCGGCGCGTTGCTTGCGTTTGTCGGTAACCACATCGGGCGGATCGGCGCCGTCGTCAGTCGGTGGCGGTGTCGCCTCATCTACGGTCTCATCCTGCTCGGTCTGCCGAAGCCAACCCGCGATGCCGTGCCCGTTCGCAAAGGTCAGATACAACCGGTTGGCGCCCGCGTCCTCGGCGCGCCGCGTGGTGAGCGACAGTGATTCCGCTGCGCATACCGCGCGACGCCATGGCAGCGAAAGCTTAGCCGTCTCCACGAAAATTTCTTGGATCGCGCGATAGGCATGATGCGGCTCACCCGTGTACCGTTCGAAGTCGCTTACATGTCGATCCTCGCGTTTGTCACGCCTGAGCAGATACGGCGCGAGCGCTTCCTGGAACGCTCGCGCAGCATGTTTGTACACATCACGCGTGGGCCGATCCATTGGCGTTTCACGCACACGCTCGACCGCGCGCGCGTATTCATCGATGCGCGCGTCGATCTCGGAAGACGCCACTTCTAGGCGCGCGAGCGTAGATTTCCAGTCCTGCACGCTCAATTCGACGGGCGTCGCGCTTAGAGCGAGGCAGCGCGCGTTCGTATTGCGCTGGATGACGCGCCCGAACAGCGATGACAGCACCGACTGTTCGCCGCGACTCTTGTGCGCTTCGTCGAGAATGATCAGGTCGAAGACGCCGAGGCCGAGGCCGATCGAGCCTTCGAGCGCGCCGCGCATCGGCCCGTCGCTGCGATAGGCGTCGGCGTGGCAGGAGCGCCGCCAATCGGTGATGGTGCCGAACAACGCATCAGCAAGGCGGCGCGGCACGGCGCGCGGCGGCGAGTACATGGCCTGTGCGATGTACTTCGCCACGGTCGCCTGCCGTGCGCGCTGCGCGCGCTTTTCGCCGTCGGCGGAGTAGCCATAAGGGAGGCGCTTGTTCGTGTGCAGATGCCATTGCGCGTACAACTCGGGCATGAGCGCCCAACGCCACGTGTCGCTGCTGCCGCCGAAGCGCCAGTTGGCGAACGCGTGGGAGATCACGATCGCGTCGTGGTCAAACCACGGGCGTTCCGGTCGGTCGCTGGCCGGGAACCACGCGTCCATATACTGCCGCAGGCTGCGCAACAAGGGAACGTCGGCGATGCCGGCCTCATCGAGTTCTGCTTTCCACTGATACGGTAACGCGGGCGGCACCAGAATCGCGACCCGACCGCCCGCACGAATCACCGCGCTCGCCAAGGCCGCCGCGATGCGGGTCTTGCCCATGCCTACCTCATCGGCAACCAGCAGCCCATTCTGCGCGACCTGTTCGGCGATACGCGCGAGGCTCGCGCATTGCCCATCGTCAAGCCAGGACGAGCTACGGCTCTCGCGCGCGATGTCCCCAAGCCCGACCGCTACCGCCGCCCAGCCTTTGAATTGCTGCTTCACGATGCCTCCCCGATTGGTTCTGCACGCGCCATCTGCCATCTATCGCCGATGCGATCGAGTAACGCTTCGTACGTTTGGCCATGCGGCGTCGCACCGCATTCGGCATATGTCGGCCGAAACGATTCAACGCGCAACGCCGCGAGCGGATTGAGTTGCATCTCGCGGAACGCGCGCACGCCGTCGCTGTCGGAGAGCAGCGCGAGCGTCTGTTCGAGGCGGCAGCACCACGCGCTCCAGTCCGTTTCAGCGACGGCCGTCTGCCGTTCGGCCAGTCGCTCGATGAAGTTCATCATTTCGCGTACTGCATAGCGCGCGTGTAAATGCTCGCCACTCGGCGGCGCCGGGTTCGGCGAGCCGTCGATGTCGGTGTCGCCACCATCAACGTCATCGCCGGGCGGCTGGGGGAAGCTGGCGAGGTGCCACCACGCGTCCTCCAATTCGAGCGCAGGCAGCGCCGCAGCCGCGACACGGCCGAACTCGTCGACTACCGGTATGTCCGCGATCCCAACGCGATCGCCCGCCTGCCAGCGCACGGTGACGACGCGCGGTCGCGGCCCGTGCCAGAGGAATATGTTTGCGCCGCTCTTGCGCGCGCAGGCTTCGCCCGACACGCCTATAACCTCGAACGATCCTCGAGCGTCGTCGCTGACGGCGAGTTCGCCGCTGTCGTCGCTTGTCGGATGCCACGCGAGCCAGGCCACCGGGGCTGCAAGATAAGCGTCCTCGCGCTCGGGCATGTCGCCGCCCACGGTCAGCGCGTCGGGTTCAAGGGTGTCCCGCCTATGCACCGGCAGCACGTTCTCCACAAAATGATGTGGCTCAAATTCCCGCTCGCGCGACCAGATCAAATCGGACGTGGAGAACACGACGCCCGCTTCGAGATTGCCGCCTTGCCGCGCGGCGCGCTGGAAGCCCGGCCCGGTCAGATTGCCTGAGCCGAGATAGACCCACGCGCTCAGGCAATAGGGCGAATCGTTGCGTGCTCTGTAGCCGAGCAAGAATTTCGCGTGCAGCGCGCGGGCCCGTCCGTCGCCGAAAATCGTAGCCGGCTGCGCTGCCGCACGGATCGTCATGTTGGCCTTGTTCATCGCTTTGGCGCTTTGTGCGACGGCTTGGCACGCGAGCGGATTGACGAACACGTCCACCGCCGGATTCGTGGATAGCAGTTTCTTGGTCTTCAGTCGGGCGACGATCGCGGAGAGCGTCGTGGGCACGGCGTTCGACTGCGCGGCGCTTTCGTAAAAGCCCGAGCCCATTGCTAGGCGATTGCTTGCCACGTCGATGCCCGCCTGTGCGATCCGTTCGGGCAACTGGTCAAGCAGCGACTCATCCTCACTATGAACAAACCGCGCGACGCCGCTCGGCGCGTGTTTGACGCACTGCGCGATCCACGCCGATACGTCGTCGATGGCGAGTCCCGTGTCGCGCTCTCGTACGGGCGCAGCGGCGTCCAGCAGACGCGTGTCGAACAGCAGGGAAAGACGTTCGAGCATGCCGCGCGCCGCTTGGATGTCCGCGCAACGATGCAGCGTTTCCGCGTCGGGCGAATGGGCTTCGCGCAAGTCGTGCGAATATACGTCGACGCACCACGCGAGATCCAGGCTTTCTTCGACGGTCTGCCGCGTCCAGTTGCCCGTCGAAACGATGAGCCGCACCATCCACTCGCCCGCGCGGTCACAATGACGAAAGCCAAGCAGCGCGACCTTCGCATGCAGCAATGCAAATCTCTTTTCTATGTCGGCACGGATCGGCAGATGCGCAACGCCAGGCGCTTCCAACATCGAAATGGCGGGATTGCCGGGATCGAGCATCACGCCAAGCGCGATGCCGCCCGCATGCGCGCGCTGCGGCGCGGTCTGACGCGTGAAGAGTTCGGCGGCGAGATCGAGAAAATCGGCGTCCGCGGAATAGCCGCACAGCCAGCCGAAGCGGCCTACCCAAGCCTCTTCCGGACCCGCGAACCATTGTGCAAGCGACGGTGGGTGAAGTTTCTCGTCGCCTCTCATACGGCTTCCTCCAACTCGCTTTCGCTCATGGGCGTGACGGCATTCTCCCTATTCAACCAGCGTTCAAGATCACCGTGCAGGTCGGCGTTGAGCAGGAACAGGTTTCGAACTCGGAACGAAAGGCCGACCGGCCAATCGATCGACGTGTCCGGCGCAGCGGATTCGCCGTCGCCTTCATTGCGCGCCGGTCCGGCTTCGCGCTGCTCCCGGCCCTGATAAGCCGAGCCGGGCACAACGTCGTCGCCACGCAACCGGAGCACCCGACCATCGCGTTTAACGAGTTCGCGTAAGAGGCGTTTGTCGTCAGGCAAGAGGCAGTCGTCGCAAAAATGGTTCGCCTCGGATTCGGTGCGCTTTTCGTCATGGAAGCGTTGCGCGGCGCCGCGCAGCGCGTCCAGCTTGGGGCGGATTCCGCCGGGAAGAACGTCGCGTAGCGACAGGGCCTTGCCGTTGCCGCTCTTCTCGTTCTTGCCGATTTGCGCTTCAAGCGCGTCGAGCACGTCAATCGCGGCATCGCGGGCAAGCGTGAAGAACGCGCCGGCGCGCAGGTCATTCCAATGCGCGTCGCTCTCGATCTCGTACGGCCGATCGTCCCAGCCGATCAATACCGAAGGTCTGAGGCGAATCGCCTCGACCCAATCGAGCGCTTCGCAACGGCGCTTCTGTATGTTGGCGGACTCGTTGCGGCCGCGACTCCTGAGGCGCTCGGTCAGCAATGCGCGCGCGCGTTCAGGTAACGGCAGGGTCGGCATGAGGGCAATGCCCAGCGTGTCAAGAGAGCCGATCGAACTCCCGTCACCGGTCCAGCCGATCAGGTGATCGGCCACTGTGCGGTTCTTCGGACGCGCGTGAGCGCACGCCGCCTCGATGAAGGCCTGTCCCGCCTCTGAGCACGCGAAGGTGTTGAAACGCGTGCCGTTGGCATCGACGAGACCGAGCGCGGGCAGCGCCTCAACGGTCGACATGCGCATCGGCTGCGTCACATAGAATTTTTGCTCGCGAAGGCGGCGGAACGTCAGCTTTTCCTTAGTCACGCCGCGCATCTTATTCACACCGCGCAGGCGCGGCACCGCCTGCCAGCGGCTCCTTTCGAATCCGAGCCAGCACGCAAGCGCCTCGATCGCATTTGCCGTCTCGATGTTGTTGACCTGACGCTGATACTCGCGTGCGCCCTGCGCGACCATCACGCCGAGAGTGGCGAGCATTACCTGCTTGCCGAACCACACTCCGCCCAAACCCGGCACGGCCAGCTCATTGAAATGCCGCACGGATGCGGAAACACCAAGCGTTCTTACACGCCTTTCGGCTGCCAGTTCGCCCGGGCCGAGTAGCCCCCAACTCAAGGTCATGACTGATTTCCCCGATGTTCTTTTCTTTTCGATGTTTCCCGCCGTCGCGGGCTCTCAGGTTTGCCGCATTCGAACCGGTGCCCGCGAAGCGACGGCAAAGTAGCGCGTCGCGGCACGACCTCCCGACGCGAGCGCACCCGAATCACACACGAAATTGCGGCGTCCGGCCGGTATAGCACGCTCACATGCGCCAATCGAGACGGTGCACACTAGGCAGTCCGAGCGTTTTATCGGCTTGCCGGTGTGAATCTGAAGCCTTGTGAGAGATTTACCTCGCGCGAATCAGAGTGCCCCCGCTGTTCGCAAGTTAAAAACGGCTTGTGCTAGAATCGTTTCGCAGTGGGGCGGTAGCTCAGCTGGGAGAGCGTCGCGTTCGCAATGCGAAGGTCGGGAGTTCGATCCTCCTCCGCTCCACCAAGAAATTGTCTTTAAAAACAGCGCACTACGTTTCGAATGTGGTGCGCTGTTTTGCATTTGAAGTGGCACGCGGCGGCTACCACGCCCGCCGCTTCAGTCCTACGCGCTACGAGACCGTGTTGCCCGCCATGCGGGACGCTGCAATCGTCGGCGTCCCGGGCCTGTCATACCAGTGGATGCGCCAATCAAGACGAAACCCCTGGACGTTACGGAAGCCTCTTCGCAAGGGCCTCGGCGCTTGAGTGGTAGTAGCGCATCAGCATACGCGGGTCCTTATGGCCCGTAATTGTCGTCAACTCATGCAGCGAGAATTGTGACGCCAGCCGTGAGACCGCCTCATGGCGCAGGTCCTGAAAACGAAGATCAACAAGAAACCTTGTGTCTGGCGTCCCTTTTGCCTCCCAGCACTCCTCTTCGTAACGTTTCCGCGCTCTGGCTACGGCCCGTTCGAATGCCCGGGTTACGGCGTCGCTCCGCATGTCAAAGATGGGGCCGGTCCAGTCCGCTACGGCGTCGGCCTTCGCAGCGCTAGCGGTGTCTTTCAACGATTGGAGTACGGCGATTGCACGGGAAGAAAGCGGTACGTCGCGGGCCGTGCCGCCTTTTGTCCCTGGTAGATGCAATACCCTGTGCTGCAGGTCCACATACTCCCATCGTAACGACACGATTTCGCCGCGACGCATGGCGGTTTCGACCGCCAGCCAGACAATGGACGGCAACAGTGCGGATTCGCTGGCTGTTACGACCCGCTCAAGTTCACTGTCGCACGTGCCCCTAGCGGCATCGCGGTCCTCTTCAGTCGCCTTGTGAGCCGAGCCTCCAATCAGGCGTCGCTCACGGGTGTTGTCCGGCTCGGGCTTGCGCAACAATTCCACGGGGTTAGAAAGACTTTCGATTCCCCATTCCTTACGTGCCACACTGAAAACGTGCGACAAGACCGCCAGTCGCCGCAGCACAGTCGCCGCCTTGTAGTCTCCCAGCCATTCGTCTCTCAGCTTTGCTACCTCAACGCTACGAATCGACGCGATCGGTCGCTTGGCCAGTGGTAGCGCCATCCAGACTTTGAGGATGGATGCCTCTTGGACCCAGCCTCTCTTTTCTCGGGATATTTCAGTCTCATAGCGTCGCAGAGCCTCGAGGAGGGTGGCAGCCTTCGCCCGACCTCGGCTCACCCACACGCCCCAAGCCATTTCCGATTCGATCATCCCGGCCCAGGCTTCCGCTTCCGCCTTCGTATCAAACGTTTTGCTTTGCGCCGGGTGGCCGCGTCGCCGCACTTGGACGCGCCACTGAGAAGGTCCTCGTTGCGTAATTGTCGCCATCGTGTTGAAGGGAAGGGTTGTCGCGTGTTGCGGGTCTCAATTTTTGCAATAAAGCCCCCTTCGCAGGTTTTGATTCTGATTCTCGCAACGCGAAAGTCGAGAGGTGATGACCCCAGATACACCGGTCACTTCTCGATGAATGCGACTGGGGCGGATATTCATACTCGCGACGACCGTGTCGTAACATAGCTTGCCTGCAAACAGGAGACAAAATGTTTTGCCTGACGGAGACCGGGTTGGCTTATCACGGGGTACGCCCTTCGACCCGGCCGTAGCCGTGCCTCATCTTGCATTTCCGTTCGTCTCTTCCCGACTCTACTCCAGTGTGCCACTCAAAAAATGCCCGATGCACACTCAGTTTGGCATACCTACACTTCTTCTATTCACGGAAAACCGAAGGAGGTCGGTATGCGTCAAGAGAACCAACTATCCGGACAAACAGGGCGCGAAGCTGCGCATCTTCGAGGTGCACATCGAAAAATCAAGTCGTATGCCGCCGAGGCAGGGATTTTGGCACGTCTGTCCCTATCGGCACTAGCAAATTGGCCAGCCGTAGCCAGACAGTTGTCCGATGCAGGTGTGCTGGATTCCGTTGGTGGCGAATCTCTGGTTTGCTATTGCGAAGCATACGCGCGATGGCGTGCAGCCGGGGATCAACTTGCAACGATGCTGATTGAGCTTGGTTTGACAGCCAGTCGCCGGACACATGCGCCAACCGATCTCCCGCAAGCCGCGCCACGACCCGCTGCGACTACAGAAATCAGGCCGGAGCCGATTCGACGTGCGTCTAACGCGATCATACGTCGAGCTGAGGTCGAAAGTGAAACGGGCTTGTCACGATCAACCATCTATCAGCGTATCAAGGCCGGAACCTTCCCACCGCCCGTGCGCCTCGGCGCCCGTTCAGTGGGATGGCGTGTCGCTGATATTGACGCGTTTTTGGTCTCGCCTGCCGACTACGTGGCGAATACCGGAGCCTTCTAGGTCAAGTACGATTTCCATAAACGCGGCACGCAGTTGGCGCTGTCGGAGCCGGCTCGGTCTGCATCTTGGTGCATCGTTGTTTTGACCATGGATCAAGGGGTGATCATGGGTTACTCGTTCACGCGCCAGCAACTTTACGAGTTGGTGTGGACTGTGCCAATCTCGACGCTCGCGAAATCGTTGAAGGTATCCGACGTCGGGTTGGCAAAGGCCTGTAGGCGCGGCGACATCCCGTTGCCACCGCGAGGCTATTGGGCGAAACTGCATGCCGGCCGACGCGTGACACGTCCGCCGCTGCCGCCTCGCGGACCCGGCGCGTCACATCGCGTCAATATTGGAGTCGGGGCGCCCCATGCGTATCGGGCCAACAGTGTCGATGACTGCGCGAAGCTGGAAGATACGCCCCCTGAGCCACCGATCTATGACGAAACACTCGACGAAGTCGAGGTGCGCATCCGACAAGCGCTCCCGTCGAAATTCCGTTACATACGCGCGCTCGACAATCCTCATCCGCTCATTGCTCGCCTCCTACGCGAAGACGACGCACGCCGCGAAGCCAGGATGAAATCGGGTTATAGCTGGGATAAGCCATGCTTCGAAAGCAGCTTTGAGCAGCGGCGACTCACATTTTTGAGCAATCTGTTCACGTTGCTCGCAACGCTCGACGTGTACGCTACTGTCCGCGGACGGGAAGCGCGGGAGCTTCTCGTGCAAGTAGGCTGTCAGCATGTCGAATTGAAGGTTGACGCACTGGAGGCGCTGAGACCTCGTAAAGGTCGAATTGCCGGAAGACGCGGCGAGCCGATGGCGATCGAAGTGCGTGTTGGGCGCTGGAAACACGACGAAGCCGAAGAGCGATTGTTCTGGAGCGACGGTGACACCGGGAGGATCGAAAACCAACTACGTGACATTGCTGTGGCTCTTGTGCTGACTGGAGAACGACAGTATCGGAAGGCGCGCCAGTTTGCCCATGAATGGGACAAACACGATTTTGAAGAGCGCCTCGAAAGAGCCCGGCAGGCGCGCGAAGCTGCCGAAGCACGTGAATGCGAAGAGCGGGCACAAGCCGAACGCGACCGGGTCGGGCGGCTGCTCGCACAAGTTAATGCTTACCAGCAAGCGCAACAGATCCGCGAGTACGTTGGGAAAGTTGTGGCTTTTCCCCTTGCGATCCAAGGGCGCGCCTTCGACGGAGACCGCGAAGCCTGGGCTCGCTGGGCATTAGCGGTCGCCGAGCAGCTCGACCCGTTAGCTCCGTCGGCAAATGGCAGGGCAAACGAGTGAATAAGTTGCGGCGCACACGGTAGGATTGAACACTTCCTGGCCAATGGAAATATTGCGCATCAGCGACGTATGGCAAACCGGATGGCAGCAGACATGCCGACTTTCGATCGCTCCGATAAGTGATCGAGATAAGTCTGCAGTTCCTTCTGGATAGGCTCACCGATCAGACCAGTGATCTTTACAGATAGTTCTTCATTCGTTGTCATCGCGCCGTGCGTTATGTTGGCTGATCCGACAAACGCAGTGAACCGATCGCACGTTTCAAAGTAGTAAAGTTTTGAATGCATATAGCAAGTGTCGACGACAACAAAGCGAAGGTTCATTGCCTTAAGGGTCTTGCGAGCTTTGGAATCCTTCGAAGTCTTGTCGTTGACGTAAATAGCAATTTCAGCCCCGTTCGAAAGCGCGGTTTGAAGCTGGGGAAGCAGACACTGGAGACCGCCCATTTTCAGCCAGCCCGAGCATATGACGATCCTGTTGGCGGACAGAATTGATTGCGTGATCGCCTCCAGATGTCGTGGTTCGGCGTCGGTGTTGTATACGAGGTCGATGTCGGCCATATTTTTGTGTTTCTAATGAGCGATTTTTGAACCCGTCAAAGCGATGCCGGTCGGAGTTGCCTTAACTAACTGTCGCTGGAGATCGATCTTCTCATGGCGATGAGATGTCGCGCCAGTTCTGGCAATTCGGATGCCCACGCATACCCAGTTCCTTGGCTCAGACGACGCACCAGATCAATCGTTTTGATCTGCCTGCAATGTGACAGCAGAAGCTTGAGCACGTCGAGTCTCATGTTTCGGAGCCCCTCTGTAAGGTTCGCAGCATGTTCATAGGTGAGACCTTTGCCGATTTCACTGACGAGTTCCAACAGTGCTCTTTCTGGCGTCGAAACGAGAACGCTCGGGTCGCTATTGGGCATAGGTTTGAGTTGGAACATGTAATCCATATCAGCATCGAATAACCGCGTCGTCTGGTACGAATAGAGCATCGTATCGGAGACCCATCCCGGGATCACGTACCGCCTCGTTCCCCAGAGAACCACTCTCTCCCGGTAAGCGATGTAGTGCCGCACGCCATACCATGCCAGCGCGGTCTGGCCGCCGACATGAAGTCCGTGAATGCGGCGACCGAGGAACGATATAACTCCGTCCCGAGTCGCAGCGTCGCCCGTCATGAGATACGCGCCCCTTGATAACCGGACCATCCATCCGCCGTCGACAAGCTGGTTCGCAGTTTTGATGCTTAACCCAAAGGTCCGCAAAGCCGCTGCGTCCATCGGTCGGCCTTTAGGTGCCGCCCTTAGAAGGTGCTGCACGACATCCGCTACCGAAGCGGTTCCTACCAAGCATTGTCTGCAGCCGCTCTTTATAGGGTAGTTGATATCGGCGCGGTGTCTCCTTGGCTTAGGTTGCATGTTAGTCTTTCCCGGTTGGCCCAAGGTCTACGTCTCGGTCCGCTTCGATGTCGGCTGATCGCGCGGCTCTACCCTTCCACGCCCAGAGTTCGATTTGTTGTTCGACCGTCCGGTGCTCGTTCGCCGCAACTTCTTTCGCTGCCGCGAGGAGCTCTCGCGACAAATGAACGGGTCGGTCTGCGACCGGGCGACTTGCCAGCCAAACGCCGCCACCGATGAAAACGGCACCTAGCAAGGCGATCGTTATGGTCAGTGTCATTTCAGTCCTCGCCTTGTAGTTCGCTTGCTGCCGGATGGTCCACTTTCATCAGTTTCCCGCGGCCCCGGCGTGCCGGTTCACCATTCGGGGGGACACACCTAACGAAATATTGGCGGCCGTTGTCGATCGACGGACCGGAAATCAGGTCGATACCGTTCGCCCGCGCCCACCGAACCGCCTCACGTGTGCCGACTCCGGCGCGCGACGCCGCCTGCACTAGGGGTTCAATCTCCTCTGTGAAGCGCAAGATTTCTGACTGTTGGATTACTTTCGCCGACCTGCGGCCCAGTCGAGCGACGACCGTCCGAACAAGCCCTACCTTGACCAGGTGATACATGACTTCCTGCTTCAGACGAAGCACCTTGGCCGCCTCGGGTATGGATACCGCCTCGCCTTCCTCGGCTTCGACGTTCCCCATGAAAGCTTGCAGGGCTGACGAATTTAGATGTAGCGTTTTGATATGAACAACGTCACCGTTCATCCTCGTGAAGACTGGCAGGCGACCCTCGCATACTGCGTCGAAAAACTCCGTTGTTCGAGAAACAGGCACCCGATATCTGAGAGCTTCCGTGACAGATATTAAGTCGATTTCGGCACCGTCAGGACAAGGTATTGCATGTTTCCCGGTCCCCTTCTGTAATAGGTCGATGGAACTGCGACGAACACGACCACGGTCCAACGCCAGAATGCCGGCTTCCGCCAGGGAGCGCAAACGGTTCGTGGAAAGGCCGTATTGTCTGACGGTGGCCTTGAAAGACAAGGAATCGTCTCGCAGCCCCTTCAGACCGATCAACTGCGATTCCCCGACGATAACTTTGGTCCGACCGGACCGCGTGGTCCGCACCCGTGGAGTGATGCCAGCGCGAGACAACATCGCGATCATGCGCCGAGAGCGAGCCTTTGTCTTCGCCATTCGTTTAGACGGTGAGGGCGTCTTGCGATCGAACTTCCGTTCCCAGATGACAGGCGTGTCACTGTCGATTGTCTGATGAGCATAAGAGGCAACGAGGTCAAATATCCACTGACGTTCGACGGGAGAAAGTTGCTTCCTTGCCATGACCAATAGCTGCGGAAAGGCCTGAGACAATAACTGTAGATTTCCGTCGGCGTGAGTCGGAGCACGAATTGCGGCAAGAAGTCGGTGTCCCGCTGCGACACCCTCCATCAATAGCGAAGCGCCAGCAGTCATAACCCGCCGTTCGACTTCGACAGAGGATGAAGAGGCTTTCTTGAGTGGCTTCCCGCGAAGACCGTACGTTTCCAACGCCCCAACGAAGCCAGCAAGGCGCCATCGCTGATTCGCATCTAGCGGACTCAGCCATTCATCGGGACCGGCTTCTCCCGCGGCCAATTGAACGACTTGCGCCGATAGGTACTGCGTTTCAGCTTCTGACAAGAGCGCACCGCACGCGCACGTCAGAAAGCGCAAGCGCTTCCAGGTCGTAGCGCGGCCACAGCGAGCGCATGTGTCCGTCAACCAGCACCCATGTTCCCAACATGCCCCCGCTCCCGAGTCCCAGCTTTCCTTCCAGTAGGCGTCGGCACCTGCAAGGCAGAGCTGACACCGTCGAGCCTTGCCTGAACTATTGCGCCTGGATCTCGCGACGTCACGTGACTGCAGCCACGCTGGTCTCACGAGCCCGTTGGCGTGGGCCACGCGAAGCCGGTAGCCGTGGTACGCCTCGTCTGGATTCACTCGCGGGCGAACAAGCAGCCCTCCCTCGAACAGGTCGCTGCCAGCGCGACGCCAGGCGTCATCGACGTTTGATTTCGGCATGATTTATCCCCAGTGCTCGTCGCTTCGATCTTGTCCGCCGCATATCGGCCAACATCCGCGGTAGCGTGAGCGGTAAGTGCGCTTCGTTTTGTTCCGCTGGAAGTCGCAGCCTTTGACGCCGATGGCGAGGTGAGCGGAGCGTGTATCAATTCGAAAGCGTTCCATCGCATTAGCATACGAAGAGAAGCTCGCCTGCCCAGACTGCGGTCCAATAGGCAACACTGGCAGAGTCTGAGCAGGCTTGAGTGATTGAGGCAAGGAAGAGCCAACTCAATTGTCATCCCGGCAACTCCAGCGTGAGCTGACGATCCACAATAAGCGCCCGCAGCGCCCGCGCCTTATACGCAGCGCTGGCACGACGAACGCCCTCCAAAGTCTCGGCATCAAGGAAGAACGCCGAAAGTCCCGGCTCGCCGAGCTTCTTATACAGCCGTCGTCGGCCACTCACGAGGTCAACGAACGCATCTTTGAATGCTCCATCCGAGCACCCGCGACGATTCGCCCAAAGGTGGGACAACGGAAATAGATGAGCGCTTTGATCGGAGATAGCGCACGACACATCCTCGAGCTTCGCGAGAAACGCTTGCGCGTCGCACCGATGGAACCAAGCCCTGCAGGCGATATTCTGCGGTCGGAGAATGCCCATACGCAGGAGGAACCAATAGCCGACACGATCAATACCAAAGTGCGCAAGGATTTCGTCGATTGACATCAAGGAGCTGAACCATCGGCGACATGCGAGCACCTCGTCGTAGCGGATGAATTTGTACCGCTTGCGGCCATGTTCGATGCACTGAACGTTTGAGAACGCGCCCTTTCTCACCAACTCGTACAGCATACCCGGCGGACAGCCAATCGTTGCCTCCGCCGCTTCGAGGCTCAAATGCCCCGCAGGATGCGCGGGCTTGGGCAACGCGCCGAACCCGCGGATCCGAAGGCTTTCCGGATGGGCCGCCATGAGCCTGTCATGCAACGTCTGGAGCGGCAGTGAAGAAAGACACGTTCGTCTCCGCGATTCTTCCTTTATCTGATATGCAAGGAACCTCAGTGCCGCCCGTCGATGTGCTGGCAAGCGAAGTCCGTCAAGCATGGCAACAACGGCCTCCTTCGTCGGAGTCGCACTCAAGCCGAACTTCTTCGACCAACTGGCTCGATGGGCCAAGCGAGCAATGTCCTTCGGCGGATAATCTATGCCTCTGATCGATGTTGCGAGAGCATCGAGCAACCGCTCAACGAGCAGCGTCCACCCGAGGTGTTCAGCCGCTCTTTCTTCGTCACCTGCCACCACAGCCTTCTCGAAGGGACGCCAAAGCTCCATCACATGGTCGAGTTCGTCGTAAATCGGGCATACGGCTCCCTCCCATAGTTGCTCGACTGTCGCATCGCAGATGACGTATCGTCCCGGACGCGCGTAATTGCCCGTGAACGCTGGTTCGACAAGGTCGTCTTTAAGCCGGATGTGATGAACTGTGCATACCTCCATGTATGGCATGCGCCAGCGAGCGCGGATGTATTTCGCTTCCGCCATACAGGCCGGGCAATAGCGGACCTTCGCGGCGCGTCCGGCGACTGCCCAACCAGGCGAAGGCAAGTGCCCGTACTGAGGAACACCCTCCGCCGCGGACGGTGGATCGGGGAAAAGTAATCTGCGAAGTACATCGAGATCGTTCCGCCATGGACGTTTGACGCCCATAGCGCGGGCAACACGGCCCAAGTATGATTCCGTCCATTCGTCCGGTCGACGCCGTGGACGCACCGGCAGCGATGCGTTATGAGATTGCATGCTAACGCTCCACCGGCGCGAACGGTTCGCCGACAATGGTGAGCGGAACCGCCTTAAACGCGGCTTCGAACGGATTCCGGTCTGGCGGTGCATCCGCATAAATAGCGCTGCGAAAAGCTTGTGAAAGTATGCTCATCGTGAGCCGTGGGCTCGGCAGCGCGAATGCCAGCTCCACCGATCTGACAAGAAGCGAGCGTATCTCCCGCAGACGCCCGTCCGTTGCGAAGGCGAATGCACGCGTGAGTTCGCGGCTCGAGAGGTCGATCGAATCAAGGTTGCAGAACAACCGTTGAAAGCTTTTAAGGACACCTCTGAAGCGCTTCTCCGCCTCCTGGTCAGCTACCGAAAAGCGGTCGATTGAGATCACCTCGCGGAATCGACCGCGCAACTGGTCGTTCGTCTCGAGCAGACGAATCGTGCGAGGAATGCCAGCTAACACAAAGGAGATACCCGCCGCATCTGCGACGGTTTTAAGCCAGTCCGCAGCGTTATGACGCGTCTTTTCGCCTCCTCGGTCCACCAGATGGTTCGCCTCATCGAGGATAACGAGGCGAACCTTGCACGCACGTAGCAGGGATAGGAGCTGCACCTTGCGCTCCACAGCGTCCCCTTTGTTCCAGAACGGCGATTCCATGGCCTTCAGCAAAATTCCGGCGAGCGTCTTCGGCGTCGGTGCTTCGTCCAGCCTGACTAAAAGAATGGGGATTTCGGTGTAATCCTCGTGAATGATCCTCGGATGGGACTTCTCGTATCGATTTAACAAGGTTGATTTACCTACGCCCGACTCACCGATGATGAAGAGGTGCGCGGGCTCCTCGTGCTCGCACTCGTACGAGTACAGTCGATCCAAGGCAGCGACGGTTGATTCGACGTGCGGGAAATTCACGAAGCATCGACGGATGGCCGCTACAATGACCGAAACATCGCTGTTTCCTTTCATTTCGTCTCCTGGTTAAAGGACATCGATATTGAAGTCTTGAACGTCATCGTTTTCATTCCCGACCACAACGCTTCGCGGCACCGAAACGTCGCGTTGCTTCATTGGCTTATTGATGTTTCGAGACGCAGTGTCTGCTGTCCGTGCTCCACGCTTGCGCTTCTTGAGTTCCTTCGAGGCCATGGCTTCTTTTGCCTTCTGCCGGATTACCTCCTTCGCGTTCGCGCGCGTCCTGCGATACTCATCCTCGATGGCTTTCTTTGCCAATTTCGCCTGCTCAACTGTGAGACCGACGTAATCGTCCTCTTTGTTGTCGGCGCGTATGTATGTATTGGCGATGGGGTCCCATACATGGATGTGACCGGCGTCGTGAAGCGGGTACTTGACGGTTACTCGCGATTTCGGTGGTAGCAGACGCCGAAGACCCAGCAACTCAGGCGAAACATAGGTGAAGGTGTTCAGGTCAATGCCATAGTGTTGCAAGGCCGACTCCGCCAGTGCGCCCAGTTCTACCTCTACCTCGTCTGCATCAAGTTTCAGTTGTGGGGGGAAGGCTTGCGCACTCTCGTTCCAGACTTGAATTGGGCTGCGCCGGTTGAGCCCGCGATGAGGTCGAAGGTGGTAGTAGCTGGTGATCCATATGTGAATGATCTCGTTCACCTGGCCGAAGGTCAGACAGGCATCCTCTTCCGCTTTAAAGCCAACACGCTGGTGGATTTTTGCAAGAGTTGTCCCGGGCAGTTTATGGAAGAGGGAGTAGTTGAGCGTCTTCAGGAAGCGCTCGACGTGCGGTTTGTCATTCGGATCTCTGGACGCGGCGAATTCGAGAACTATGCCCAGACTAATCATTGCGTCTCTGAACGCGTCGGCGTGAAACTCTGTACCATTATCCGCGAGGATGCGCTCGAACCATCCGTAGCAATCCCAGCTTAGATGCAAGTCGGGAAAAAGTTCGGAAAGGTACGTCTTCGGCATCAGCGCATGACGGACGGCCTCGAAGACGCTGTGTGTGCCATAGCCGGCCAGGCTAAGCGAAAAGCCCAGCACGCAACGCGAGAACCTGTCCAATACAACAGTGATGATTGGCCTTCCAATTGCGACGCCGTTTTCATCGGCCACCATGCAGTCGATGGGCGTATGGTCAATCTCAACCAGTTCGAGGATACGACTGACTTTGCGCGCGTACTTCTGATCGGCAAATCGTCGTTGGGCTTCCCGCTCACCATATTTCGCGACCGCACGGTCGTAGGCGCTGATCTGGCTGATGCGTCTTTGAATCGTCCGAAAGGAGGGGACTCGCAGCCACTCGGATTCAACGCGTGTCGTATTCGCGTGCTGGATGACGAGGAAGACGGCATCGTACACGTCCTCCGCATTACAGCTCTTGCTGGCGAGATAGACTGACTCGATCTTCTCCTCAATAAGTGCCTCGACCGTGTCCAGCAGCCGCGATTTTCCGCGTCCGCCACGACGGTCGACGTTTGCAATGAGTGATCGGATGTCCGCTTGCGCGATGATGTATCGTCGGCGCCAGCGATAGACCGTCGTGATGTGCGGTGGGCGCGGATCGTTCAACTCGATTGAGACGCTCTGTATCAGCCTGCGCAACTCCTTGTGATTCGCGCCAAACGCCTTCAGTCGTTCCAGGCGAACGAGATATTCGACGCGACGACGAGTATCAATCTTGCCTGGATCGCACGCAGCGTCTGGCGAAACGTCTATGCTCGCCCTGATTGACGGCGCCCGAAATGTCCTCCCGATGCCTACGCGGAGATACCCGCGCATGTACTCTTCGCAGAGTTCGTCGCTAGTGCTCTTGACGTATTCGCCGGTAGCAGTGTTTTCGAGCTGGACAGTGCCTTCGATGGACCTGATGATCCGAAACTTCGCATCGCCACGAAAAACGATCTGGTCTTTCAGAAAAGTGCTCATCGATTCCTCCCTCAGCGCTGTTCGGCAGGAAGCAGGTCGTCGGGATCCCGGCGCATGACTCGTGCGAGCAACTCGTCGCACTGTCGCTGGGCGGACTGCCATCGTTCAAGCATCGCGGGGCCAGGGCTGGTTCCGCGTTCTGGATCCCAAAGCGTCGGGTCGATGTTGGACCGATAGCGGCCTCTCGGCGGGCGGGCGCGTAGCAACTCGCGGATCTCGTTCAGCAGGTGGCTCGCTGCGAGTTCGCTCTCAAGTAGGAATCGGAGTACGTGGCCTTCGCTTCGTAGATGGTCGACTGCGCGTCGCAGTCGGGCAACGGTGTCACCGTCGGACGTCAACGCCTTGTCGTATTTCACTTCGAAGTAGGTCGTGCCTACGGCTGACCGAGTGGCGATATCCGGGGTATATCGGCGTGACGCATCGCTGTCACAGAATTCAAAGACCGTCGGTTGCGTCTCGATATGCGTGATCGATGTCGCGATCTCCAGTACGAGCAGCGCCATCTCTTCGGCGAGGCTCTCGAACTCGGCCGGCTTCGCGGCTTTCCGGCTAGGAAACACACCACGGACGCCGCGACCTGATCGGGTCACGATTCGACGCACGCGACGGGGCTGCGCGATTTGCCACTCCGAAATCATGTCATTGCGGATTTCACTGCAGGAACGTTTGCGGTTCGTAGGCATGAGCATGCTCCTGCGCACCGAGCAACGGCGCGCAAATGAAAAATGGCACTTGGAGGCAATTGGTGGTCATCGCGTAGCAGTCCGTCTACGCACGCGTCTGACAGCATTCCCTCGGTGAAAGCGTCGCGATGGCTTGTAGACCGCCGCGATCACGTTCTGTTGGCTAGTCCAAAAGTTCGTTCCTCCCCTTCGTGTCTGACGCAATGACTTGGCGGCACCGAACAGACATGTGTTTCGCGCGCCCGCAGTGCTGAACGGGGGCGTACAAATGCCTGCCTCTGGCAATGCAGACGCGCGCGGTCACTGGACGAACAAGAGGGGAGTTGACTTCGGGACAGCCGGGAGCAATACTCAATGCGCCAACAGTGAGTATTAGCTCTACGGAGCCCGGAGCAACGTCTCTTGTTCTCCACGAAAAGGCGAGCGCTTAGCTCGCCTTTTTGCTTTTCTGTCTCACTCCATTTCCGTGTCCTCCATCTGTTTGATCGGTCGGTCTCTACGCCGCTTGATACGAAGCCTGTCGGGCTTGTGATCATCGAGCGACTCGCCAGTCATTCGCGCGGTTTGGCGGAAAATCTCGATCTGAGCTGGGCAAAGGTGGTCCATCGCCCTGCGAATTTCATTCAGGGCCTCATACAGCGCTCGCGGCGCGTCAGCAGGGATTTCGATCGTTCGGCATGAGTCTTCCCATGCCTGTAGCAATTCTTCAGCGTCTTGATCGCGCAGGCTCAGAACTTCGACAAGCTTCAGCACAAATTCGCGCGTCGGCCGCCCTTTGCGCCCCACTTCCAGAGACGAGAGGTACGACTGTTCGTATCCGAGCTTTTCGGCGAGGTCGGATTGCCTTAGGTTGCTGCGCAGGCGGAACTCGTGAAGAAGGATGCTGAACGGACTCATGTAACCCAGTGCGGTGATCAGTTGGTCTAGGAATGGTGCTACAAGTTTTTCTGTTAGTCCATCATAAGTTGTTGATTTTTAAGTGCTTTTTTATTGATACGTGTTATGTATTGTCAGCAGCGACGACAAGCTATTGATTTTCTGGGATTTTTTCAACGCTTCTATCCATGGCAGCTTTCCATCGATTCTTTCAGTATCGATTTATTGCTCGATCCAGCGGACCCAGACGCAACGCGGTACCCATTGTCTGGCACATCCCCCGCCAAGACTCAGCACCAGGCCATATCGCCCTTTCTGTCTGCTGGACTAGTCCCGCAAATTTTTTCGGCACCGTTGCGTCGGAGCTGCACACCAGCTTGACATTTTGATAATTTTGAGCGTTGCTGGTACTTGTTCGTGATAAATGCGACACTGTCAAACTGATAAGTTTGCAGTTTTCTGGAGAGAAATTACAACCGTGGGTGCAGTTATGAGTCGCAAATTGATTGTTGTTACTAACTGCACAAACCGAAAGCGTGTCGGTGGCGACGCTATCACCCTTACCGCTACGAAGATGAAAGGGTCTCTGTCATCGGTAGCAACTCTTTGGGCCAAGGCGATCAGGCAAGCGCGCCCCTCAGGGCAAGCCCAAGACATCTACATGGGTCGTGCCTTTTCTGAGGCTCGACAGGTTACTGCCATGCTGGATGGCAGTCTGCACGTTATTTCTGCGGGACTCGGTGTCATTCGAGGCGAGGACGCGATCCCTGCCTACAATCTGACCGTCGCTGAAGGTGCTAATTCACTGAAGCCGCTGCTAGCACATCTGGGCAAGAATCCGAGTGACTGGTGGGCCGCGTTGACGGCAGAACTGGGTGAGCCTCGCTCTGTCCGCGCATTGCTCGAAAGCAATGCGGACGCTCTCGTACTGTTCGCGCTACCCGGAAGCTACATAGCGCTGATCACTGAAGAACTTTCATCCCTGAAGCCAAATCAACTCCGTCGCCTCAGGATCGTTACGTCTGTTCGTGGCCAGTCACTTGTTCCCGAGCGTGCTCGCCATGTCGTACTGCCCTATGACGAGCGCCTGGAAGGCTCGTCATACGCTGGTACGCGCACCGACTTCCCGCAGCGTGCGCTGCGCCATTTCGTTGAGGTCCTGTCCGGGCATCGTCTTCCTCTAGATGACGCTAGGGCAGCTGTATCTGCAGCGATGCTCGCACTAAAGAAACCTGTCATTCCGGTGCGGGAACGCAAAACTGACAGTGAAATTCTGGCGCTACTACGTAAAAACTGGCGTCGGTTTGATGGCACATCTTCACGGTTACTCCGATATCTACGAGATGAGGCACTCGTTGCCTGCGAGCAGTCGCGGTTCCGGGCTCTGTGGAGCCATCTCCAACAAGATCTGAGCACTAAGGGCTGACGCCACCATGGCCAGAAAGGAAATCGTCGTACGTGCCTTGCGCACGACCCAAGGCGAAGGACTGGACGTTTATGCCTTTTTCATTCAGGGCGCAGACATAGTCAAAGTCGCAGACATTTCGCGGGTGGAGCGTGACGAGTCTGACGAACTCAAGGGATTTCAGCGCCCGGAGATCCGTTCACATGTGAAGGGCATCGTCGACTACCTGAATCAGGGAAACGTACTTTTCCCGAACGCGATTATCTTGGCAATGTCTCCCGCGATTCACTTCGCAGCAGCTCGAGGCACGAAACCGACCGGCGACCAAGGCATTGCGCAAGCGGGTACTTTGACAATCCCTGCTTACGACGAGGGGCAACGAGTCGCCTGGATTGTTGACGGACAGCAACGTTCGCTTGCTCTAGCTCAGACAGAGAGAAAAGGCATTCCCGTACCGGTCATTGGCTTCGTTTCCGATAGCCTGGAAATTCAGCGCGAACAGTTCATTCTGGTTAACAAGGCCAAACCGCTACCGACCCGACTGATCAACGAACTACTCCCAGAAACCCGCGGCATTTTACTGCCCCGGGAATTGAGTGCGCGTAAGGTTCCGTCGGAAATTTGTAACCTGCTCAACCGCGATCCCGAGTCCCCCTTCTATAAGCTGATAAAGCGCATTTCGGAAAAAAGCAGCAGTACCAGCGTGATTACTGACACAG
Organism: Paraburkholderia franconis; assembly: GCF_009362735.1. Classification (GTDB taxonomy): domain Bacteria; phylum Pseudomonadota; class Gammaproteobacteria; order Burkholderiales; family Burkholderiaceae; genus Paraburkholderia; species Paraburkholderia franconis. The sequence goes on from NZ_WHNP01000026.1 coordinate 82,831, forward strand.
CAGTTATCACCATGATCCGCAACAGCATGAACAATCCGCTGGGTGCGCTCGCCCCCTACAAGTCAAGTGGTCGGGATGGCGTGGATGTTGAAGGTATGTACCACGTCCTCATGACCTATTGGTCCGCTGTGCGGGACGTATTTCCAGAAGCGTGGGGCGCCGATCCGCGACGCAGTCGCCTGATGCATTCGGCGGGTATTGAAGCGATGGGAGTGTTAATGGACCGGATCTACGCCCGTCTATCAGGACTTGGCGAGGATTACAAGACGGTGCGCAGGGAGTTGGAAAAAATGGCATCGGCCTGTCGCTGGACCAAAGGCACGTGGGAATCACTGGGTCTTGGTTGGAATGAAATTCAGAACACGCATCGCGATATCAGAAAACTACAGGACGCGCTCGTCCGAGCTTACACCGGCACCATGAAACAATGAAATTTCTTTACTCCGATACTCAGGACTATGTTGATCCAGGGTATGACTTCATAAACGATGTGAATGCACCCGGTCGGCGTCGCTACTGGGATGACATGTATGCACATGAACTCATGGCACCAGCTCCCTACGATGGACTGTTGGTCTCCATGAGCGCCGTCCGTCAAGCTGCCGGCGTGGCAAAGTCCAAAGTGCGTTATTCGACTGCCGAAGAACAGCGGATGTTGCGCGATGGCGTACGCAAATTCTTGCGATACGGTGGGCCCAAATTCAAGGACGCGATGGTTCTCGGCGACTGCGGGGCTTTTGCCTATGCTGACAGCAAAGCCCCTGCCTATCCCCCACAGGAAGTAGTCGAGTTCTATTCAGATGCAGGCTTCACCCACGGAGTGTCGCCGGACCATATTATTTTCGACTGTTTAACGGACAACCCTCCAGCCAGCGAAATGGCTCCAGGAATCTTAGAGCGCTTCGAGATCACTCTTGGGAATGCGGAGGAATTTCTGTCCCTCACGGAAGCCGAGAATTGTCCCTTTGAACCTCTGGGCGCGGTCCAAGGCTGGTCGCCGGCGAGTATGGCGGATGCCGCAGTCCGTCTTGAAAAGATGGGATATCGCTATTTGGCGATTGGAGGGCTTGTTCCGCTTAAGGTCGATGTCATCAAGCATGTTTTGCGTGCACTGCGCGATGCCATCAAGCCGGAAACGAACATACATCTGCTCGGATTCGCCAAGGCTGACAGTATTCATCAGTTTACGAACTTCGGAATAACCAGTTTCGACTCAACGTCTCCGCTCATCCGAGCTTTCAAGGATGCCAAGGCGAACTACTACATGGAGTCCCCAAAAGGAGGACTGGACTATTACGCGGCAATCCGCATCCCGCAGGCAATCGAGAATCCGCGACTGATGCAGGGCATCAAGCGCGGGATCTTTAGTGCTGAGGATCTCCAGAAGCGGGAACAGAAAGCCCTAGCTGCATTGCGCAAGTTCGATAGCGGCAGCGGGAAGGCCACCGAGGCCCTCGATGCGGTCATGGATTACCAGCAGTTTCTGACACTCGGTGACGGTCTCCCGATTGAAAAGCACGAGAAGGAACTCATGAAAATGCGAACGCTCGTCGAACGCACGCTCGATGAGGCGCCGTGGAAACGTTGTAACTGTTCAGTTTGCATCAAGGCAGGCGTCGAAGTCATCATCTTCCGCTCGAGCAATCGAAACAAACGCCGAGGGTTCCATAACCTAGGCGTTTATCACAAACACGTACAACGTACTCTGGAGAATCATCGGTGAGCGTCTACCGATTCAAGGCAATTCGTGCATCACAAGCTCCCCAGCACGATGTCTTCACATTTGCGGCTACCCCTGAACAAATCTGGTCTTTTGCGGAGATCGAACGCGTAGGCCGGGAAGAGGACGGCCAATTGCGCGGCTTTCAACGCCATCAGATAGCCTCGCATATCAAAGAGATTCGGGATTATCTGAGGCGTGAAGATGCGCTTCTCCCGAACGCACTTATCGTTGCTTTCATCGGCGGTGTCAAGGTGAAGGACAAAGGTGACGGCGTTGTGGACATCGAGATCAAAGTTGCTGATAGCAAACCTGGCTTCGTCGTGGACGGCCAGCAACGACTAAGCGCATTGTCAGGAATTACGAAACCCGGCTTCCAAGTTTTCGTGTCCGCGCTTATTTGCAAAGACTACAACGAACTGCGGCAGCAGTTTGTCTTGATCAATAACACCCGTCCACTGCCCAAGACACTCATTTATGAGTTGCTGCCGACCGTCGAAGGCTTACCGGAGCGCTTTACCGCACGTAAGTTTGCTGCACGCATTGTCGACAGACTGAACTTTACTCGTGGTTCCTCGCTATACGGAGAAATCCGTCAGCATACGAACCCCAAGGGGATTTTAAGCGATACGGCTATGCAGAAACTCGTGATGAACTCAGCCTCCGACGGTGCGATTCGCGAGTTCATCAAAGACGGAGATTTCGAGAATCGGGCGTACAAATTTGTGAATGCCTTCTTCGAGGCAGTTATCACTGTCTTTGGAAGCGAATGGATTGGTATGAGCCCCAAGACGTCCCGCCTGCGCCACGGTGCTGGCGTCGTAGCGATGGGATTCGTGATGGAGTTTCTCTATTCCAGTGAGGGTGCCACCACGCGGACGGAGTTTGAGCATGGTCTCACACTTCTGAAGGAGTACACCGCATGGACGAGCGGTCAGTGGAAACTCGCTCCGGACGACGAACGTCCGTGGAATGGTATCCAGAACACGCCGAGCGACATCGATCTGCTAACCAACTATCTCGTTCGCTCCATGAAGCGTGCGCTGCGCAAGCCACGCCAAGTTGCCAACTCGTAAGCGAGGTGCACGGATGAAACCCCACGCATTGGTACTATTCTCCGGTGGGCAGGATTCAACGACCTGTCTCGCATGGGCACTCGACCGCTATCAGCATGTGGAAACTATTGGATTCGACTACGGGCAGAGGCATGCCATCGAACTCGAGTGCCGACCGAAGGTGTTGGCCAGCCTGCGCGAACGCTTTCCGGCATGGGCCGGCAAGCTAGGTGACGACCACATGCTTGATCTCTCCATTCTTGGTCAGGTCAGCGATACGGCACTTACTGCGGGTAAGGCCATTGAGATGCAAGCAAATGGGTTGCCGAATACTTTTGTGCCCGGTAGAAATTTGCTGTTTTTCACGCTCGCAGCCGCAGTGGCCTATCGGCGGGGTTTGCAGGTGCTGGTCGGTGGCATGTGTGAGACGGACTACTCCGGCTACCCCGATTGCCGCGACGCCACGCTGAAGGCGCTTCAGGTCGCGATCGGACTCGGCATGGATACGCCACTCGTCATCGAAACGCCGTTGATGTGGATCGACAAAGCCGAGACTTGGCACCTAGTGGAGAGGCTGGGCGGGACGGCGCTTGTCGATCTAGTCTGCGAGCAGACTCATACGTGCTATATAGGCGATCGTTCGGCGCGTCACGTCTGGGGCTACGGATGCGGTCAGTGTCCAGCATGTAAATTGCGCGAGAAGGGCTTCGACTCGTTTTCGGGTTGGCGGTCCGACAAGCGCGGCGCCGCCGAGCTTGCGCGCGAGTAACAGTTGCGGGACATCAAAGTGAAACCAGAACTGATGAACTATGAGCTCAGCCAGAAGTTCTATTTTGAAGCCGCGCATACGCTTCATCGAGAAATCGACGCCGAGGGTAGCCGTCGCGTTCACGGTCATACGTATCACGCGCAAGTGTTCGTACGCGGCTCTCCAGATCCCACGACGAAAATGGTTGTCGATCTAGGTTTACTGCGTCGGGAAATTGACCGCGTTCGAGACCTACTCGATCATCGCTTTCTCGATGAGGTACCCGGACTCGGCGCTGCGACACTCGAAGGGCTATGCGCCTTCATCTACCAGCACCTGTCGTGCACATTACCCAATATCTCTAAGGTTCGCGTGGAGCGCCCTGCGAGTGGGGATTGCTGCGATCTTGGGCAAGTAATGATGGCTTGAAAGAATGCACTCGCTGTCTAACTAGCAACACAAAGCCATGGCAAATTGAGGGCGTCCATATGCCCCGACGCTCGACCAGTTTCGCTTGCAGATTATGTTGCCTGTTGAGCGAGTACCTCCTCAAAATGGCGCGGATTATAGCCCCGATTGTTAAGTGTATGCGCCTTAGGTTCTACAAGTCATCAATGAGAATCGACCTTCGTTACTCCGGGGCGGGTCGGCTGCTTTTTTTTCAGAGAGTGGCCCCGCATATACCAGTCGGGCGGAGAAACTCGTGTTCAGTGTTGTCGCGATTGCCCGCTGAAGTAGTCCTCCACGGCCCGCAGTAGACTGCTAACGCCCTTCCCATCAGCGTACACCATTGGCCGCCCATTGCGATGAGCTCGAATAAAGTCGGTTGCCGCATGCTTGGCCGCTGCCCAAGCGACAACGAACAAATCACTGCTAGTCGCGAGGGTGCGGAGTTGGGATGAACCGACCGGATCGGCATTGCACTGCACGTCAATGTCGCTAGCGATGGCTTGCAAGGCAGCCTTGGCTTGGCGACTCGCATTCTCAACGAGGGAGTAGATGGCGATTGTCTTCCCTTGCATTCGAGCAGCAAGCTCATCGCTGTGGGCATCCTGTCTAGCAGGCGACACACCGAGCCTCCATCCAAACTCTTCGGAAAGATTGTGGAGCGCAGCCTGTTGAAGGCTGCTTAGCCGTGTGCGGATTGGAATAAGCCGAGCCAAAACGGAGTGAATTAGACGATCCCTCGCTGAGGAATCAGGGGCGGGTGAGCGCATGAATGTTTCAATCATTTCGAGTGCCCAGTAGACCATCCTCGCACCGAAACCCTCACCCGCAATCTCATCGACGTCCGCGGCAAGTTCCCGGTAATCAGTCGCACTGACGCCGGCCGTCAGAAGCGCATCAACGAGGATCAAACTCGAATCGAAAGTTGATGCTCCTCGAGCATTTCCCAGTGCAAGCAGGGTGAGAATACCGGAGTAAATCGGCGTCATGCCGGGATTTGGAAACAGCGGGTCCTTTCGTAACGCGGCAACGAGGTATGGGAGCGCCTGCGCAGTGCGCTCTGCCGCAAGCGGGTTACTTTGCGCGTAGTTCAGCCCATCTAGAAATGACGAAACCGAAGCAGGGTCGGCGACGTCTTCGGCAACAAGCCATTCTTCTGCGCCTAGGCGCGCGAACGCGAGAGCGTTCGTAAATGTCGGATCCGATGTTCGGGCGAGCCATGTCGGCCATGACGTTGGCACATTGGCGTTGCCGGCTTCATGTTGCAGTCCACGCAAGGCCGAGCGGAAGGGCTCCGCTTGCGCAAGTTCTGCGCGCTGCTCATCGTTCAGGCGCGTCAGCGCAGCAAGGGCTGCCGCCATGGCATCGACACTCTCCGTCGCCTCAGTGGCAATGAGAAGCTCGCGAGCGTCGTCGGCCGCCCCATGATGGAACAATCTCTCTGTACTCGCGAAGGATGCAAGATGATTAGCAAGCCACCCGAGTTGCTCGTGCCGATTGGCCACCGCATACCTTAGGTCTGTGCGTCCAGGTGAGATGAGTGCCTCAATTCCCGCGATCCGCCATCCACCGATCCGGAGCGATGCGGGAAGAGGAGACTTCAACAGAGGCGCGGCAAGCGACCTTACCTCCTCCACATAGACCTTTTGGAGCACCTCTTCATCGCCAGCCACAAAAAACGGCGCCAAGCAACTCTGATAGAGAGCTTCGAGCAGAATTGCGGTGGTAGCAGGTGTCCGTCTCGCCAGCGTCAGATTCGTGAATCCGGGGAGACTGAATATTTCGCGCCACTCTTCGAAGGTGGCGAGCAGTTGAACTTGGAGGAAGCGTAAATTGAGGGCGTCGAGCCGGAGTTCGTTGCGAAGCTGATCGAGAATCGCAGTTGCCGCATCTCGGCGGCCAACATTGAGAAAGTCCTGGAAGCGAGCAAGAAGCCAGCTCGTCGGCTCTGGCGCGGTACGGGTCAGAGAAGGTGCTCGGACGACAGTGTCACGCGCACGTACGAGAGCCCGTAGCGCCATCTCCTGGTCTCTAGGGGCGGACGGTAACCTGATCGTTGCAGTCACGTGCGGACCTACGGCCGCGATCACGGCGGCAAGGTCACCCTCTGCCGGATCAGTAGCCGGCAAGCCGTCGAACGACGTCAGCGTCGGCCCGGCGAAGGCAAGCAGCACTGGGCAGAGGCGACGCCAGGCGGCAGGCTCCGCGAAAGCTATTACAACAAGCTCACCATCAGCCGTTAACTCTGGAACCAGTGCACCTGGGAAACTCGCACTGTCGACTGTCTCAAGCAGTTGGTCGCACAATGTTTGAGTGCCGTTAGGAAACGTGACGCCTTTCGACCGTTCCCGTAGCTGCGATGCAATGCTCAGTGCAGCGCCCGAGTCAGCGGTGATCATGCGAGCCTGCCTCCCCACTGAAGCTCAAGTTGCTCAGCTTGCTCAGCGATCGCGGCTGGATCGGTCCTTAGAACCAGATGTTCGCCATTGACTGAGATCCCGTTCAGAGTAAGGTTCATTGACCCACTAAGAAAGTAGTCGTCCCCGAGTAGACCTTTTGCATGGAAGTCTTTCTCGACTACCCACTTCAATTGGTCTCCGAATCGTTCCTTCAGAGTCTGCAGGCGTGCGACAAAGTACCCGTTGTGTCCGTGCTCGCGGACTACCAATCTCACTTGCGAGCCTCTGGCCAGCAGCGCGCCGAGAACTTGCGATAGCCTAATCTGCCCAGCCGGCCAGTCTGGTTCAATCGCGGCAAAATGGCGAGCTGAATTGTCGACAACCTCAATATCTGAGATCCAGGCAAAGCACAACCAGAGCTCGCGGCTTGGACTGAGTAACTCAGCTGTGAATAGCGTTTGGAAGAGATCGCGGACACCGCGAGCCTGCGACGGGCCATGAAGGTCGCGGGATGGATATTCCATTAGACGTGCTCGCGCAAGAGAAGATCAACAAGTATACGGTCCTCTCGACGTTCTACCCGTTCAACAACTGGGAAGAACTGTAGAAAACCGACATCGACCGCTTTCGCCGCGAGTAAAACCAACTCCGCACGAAGCCTTCGCGCCTCGGCCCCGGTCGCGCTCAGTCGACATGCCCCATCCTCTGCGAAGGCAGCCAAAAGAGCCTCCTTCCAACCGGGCGTGGATAGCTCAACCGTCTTCAACGTCCGTCTCAGGAGCAACTCCCGAACAACAGCCGGATCGGTGGCACGACCTGTGCGGTAGGGGTTGTAGGAATGAAGGCTCGCTTGCCGGACTTCAGATTCCCGTGGCCACAGTATGCTGAAAACTGCTGCAAACACAGAAACGTTTGCAGCGGCATTACCGGGAAGACTCGTGTTGAGGTAGGCACGCACACGATCGCGCCACACTTCGCTTTGACAGACAGCATAGGAGAACTCCCGAATGCCAACTGCTACCCCAAGCCGCTGCTCTAGGCTATCCCAGTGCGCAGTCAGTGCGGCAAGAAGACGGTCGAGATCCTGGTTTGCCCCGGGGCGTAGCAGGCGATTGTTCAATGCGACTACGAGCGCGTGACTCAGGTCAACGCCTCCGCGCTGCATCAGCGTTTGGGAGAGCTCGCGCCACACAACAGTGGATGCCGCGTGCGACTCCGTGCCGCGCAGCCGACTCATATTATCGCGTACGCTCGCATCACTGCCGGCGAGTTCCAAGATTCGCCGCAATCCAATGTCGACCAACTCCAAGTCAGTCGGCGCTAGGGCCGCTTCAACTGCGTCGAAGAATATGTTGGGCTCCGCAGCAAAACGCTCGGCAAATGATTGCAACGCCCCCGCGCCACCCAAGGTGGTCTCCGTGATCCAAATGGATGCAGACCCATCCTCGCATGCCGCCCGGATATCTACTAGAAGACTGTCCAGTGTCGCCTCCCTGGGCGCGGCGGCGATACAGGCCTGCAGCATCGCTTCGCCCAATGTCTCCAAGATCAGTCGGCGGAGCCAACGGTTGAAGGCCGCCGGATCCGGCGCTAAGGCCTCCCTAGAAATGGCACGAAGCCGTTCACGAACCTCAGCACGCGCAATTTGGGAAGCGAGAGCCCGCTGAAGTCGACCCGCACCGCGTTGAGTTTGCGGTTCCTCACGCTGTTCCTCTTCCTCGTTCCCTTCGCTCCAGTCCTCGTCACCGCCTTCATCCGCGTCGTCCTGAGCCTCGGAAGTTACAAATCCAAAGTATTCGGTCATCACGTCACGGAAGATGTCGTCGATGTGTGCGTCGCTGAGAAGTTCGTCTACACCCCTCGCAAGGCCCCTTTCTTGGGAAAGGTCCGCGGCGATCACCGCGCAGAGCATCTGGAACAGCCAATCCCGCTGGAACGGATTGACGTCATCCGGCAGGTCAGCGTCTTCCCTGAACCGCTCCCGAAGGTAAGAGAGTTTCGAAGCGCCGAGTAATTTTGGACTGAGGAGACCCGCGGTGATTTGGTCTCCTGGTAACGTTAAGTCCAGACGAAAGCCATCAACCTCAAGCTCGAAACCTATCGCGGCGGGTCGACCGTCGTCGCTGCGAAAGTGCAGTACAACCGGGAACTCATCTTGAAGCGTTCGGACGGTCGCGTGCGCAGTCGGTGCGAAGCGACGAACTGCCACGCCGGCACGAAATCGGTGTAGATAGAACTCGACGCTGGACACGAAAGGGCGCCACGCCGAACGAGGCGCAACCGGCACGCTAATCGGGTTGCCTCTACCGACGATGTCGCTCCGCCAAATCAAGTGTGCATTGCTGCTTGGCAGAGCCTCGGTGCGCGCCACTTTTGCCAGCCGAACGGTCCACGGCCGAAAGACGAGCAGGGGGCCGTCATTGGCTTCATCATTGAAAGTGTCCGTGAACTCACCAACAAACTCGTGTTCCTCTGCGTAATCGCTAATCCGGCGCTCTTGAACTGGCATCGTCGGATCTACCGGCACCCAGTGCGACAACCCGCCGCGCTCGAATGCAAACCGCCTCGTTACTCGACCGGGCACCAGTTGCCGAAGAGCTTGGAGCACTGGCATAGCGTCCGTTCGCCAATCGTGGTTTACCGTTGCCGGCGGTACGAGTACTCGCACCTCGGGCAAGCTGAGTTCGCTGAACAGGTTTCGCGGCACAAAATCAGGCAACGGGTGATAAGGCTCGTGGAGGTCCAGATGGGCACCCCCCGTGGGCAGCGCAAGTCGCCACTGTCGAAATAGGCGTCTGACGAGAGTTGGCGCAACCTCCAGGAGGATCGAACGCGGCGCCTCCCAAAGCAATCCTTGGGCTATCTCCTGATCGACTCGAAGTGCGCCCATCAAGTGACCCCGAAGGCTAGCGATTACCGAATCATCCCCCTTTACTAGCTGAGACAGCTTAACCTTTACGCGTTGAATCACGGCCGAAACCTGCGCTGATGGCTTTTCTATAGGTCGGCTGAGTATGTCCCACGCCCACGCCTTCTCGTAGCCCGCCGTTTCAGCGGCGAGCCAATCGAAAAACGCGAACGTCGCCTGAATTTTGAGGACATACGGGTTACCAAACGGAAGGTACTGTGGCTCAAGTTGCGGATCGAAAAGCCTCTCGTAGGACTCGTAAGTCGTGCGGTCTCGACCATAGTCGGAGAGCACCGTTACGGTAAGTGGCCGCATGGCACGATTGCGACCCGCACGACCTTTCCTTTGAAGGAAGGAAGCCATCCCTCGCGGCGCCTTGTGCTGGATGACCGCGCCCACCATCGGATCATTGAAGCCCACTTCCAGCGCGGCGGTGGCGACCACGATGTTCGCGTGCGAGGTGACGCCAGCATCCTGGGACGTAGTACGGCCGACAATCAGTCGCGCATCGAGCGGATGACCGATGTCTTCGCACATTCGCCACCGTTGCCCCTCGAGATCTCGGCTTCGGTCGTCTCTCCCGGCCCCGCGAAGGGCAGCGAGCGGCTGGCGGCTTGGGTCTGGCCGGCCAAATATTGTGTAAGCCTCCGCATCGCGCAGGTCGTCGAACAGGCGATTGGTGACATCGAGATCGTCGGTGAACAGAAACGCTCGGCGACCGTAGGCACCCGAGGTGGAGTTCGCACTAGGTGGATCGAGTACGCGTGCGACCAGCATGGCAGTCTGAATTGTGGTCGAGAGTAACGAGGCGCGCGAAGCCGGATCGCCACGCAAAAGCAGTTGGTACTCAGCGCCAGACTCTTCGAACTCGTCTGACCTCGGACTGATCTCAACGACTCGTTCAATGGGTGCACCGGTGAGTTCGGCAAAAAATCTAGCCGCGTCTCCGAGCGTTGCTGATAGGCCTGCCCAATGCACGGGTGCGCCGAGTAGATGGCGCCAGCGCCGCAGTGTCAACGCCGCTTGAGCCCCACTAGTGCCCGTATAGGTATGCACCTCGTCCAGGAGCGCGAGAAATGGCTTACGGCCACCGCCGACTCCGAAAACGCTTCGGGTCCATTGGTCCGAAAGCCGCTGATTCAAGATTTCGGTAGTTGTGAACAGCAGATCAGGAGGGTGCTGCTGAATTCTCTGGCGAGTTAGGACCAAATGCCGTTCGTCCGTTTGCGAGCCACAACCTGGCCGCGCACAATTTAGCCGCTCTTGGGCTCTTTCAAGTTCCGGACCTCGCCAGAGCATCTCCTCACCGCAGGACGGACAACGCATCCAAGGACAAGCCCAATCTCGGCCGCGTTGAGTCCATCCGTGCCCCTTGAGTTCCTGCGCGGACGCATGACGAGGAGTTGCGCGAAACAACGCTCCGATAGTGAGTGGCCGCTTTCCGTGTGATGCAAGAGCACCGTCTATAGCGCGCGCCATTCGAAACGCCTCGGCGAACTGATCCTTTAACAGTTCGACCCTTGGGTAGATCGCTAACGCTTTTACCCAATGCTCTGTGCTGATCGCCTCGCCGATGGCAGACATCGCTGGTAGATAAAAGGCGATGGTCTTACCGCTACCTGTTCCGGCAGTAACAATGGTGCCGCCATCCTCGACTAGTTGCGCTAAGCGGATGGTCGCGCGCTCTTGGAAGGCCGCCAATCCCAAAGTGGCGCCCGTCAATGAGTCCCAAATCGCGCGACGGAAAGCTGTAGGCGCAATGGTGTCTTCACTATCGGCCAGTATCTCGCTTGGTGGTCGGTCGCGGCGGGGAAAACGACGGCACCGGCGATCGATGCGGAAGTCGGCTACTAAGCGCGGCGCACCTTGCCAAGGCTTGCCGGCAAAAAGTTGGCGATTGGCAGCAATAAGGCGAACGGCCTCAGCGAAGCGCGATCGGTAGCGCCTGCCGCCGCTCACGCTTGCCTGTTCGATAACAAGTCGTGCCTCGATCAACTCTTCCAACGCATCTTCCGCACGGCCGCCACCTTCAAGAAGACCCAGCACCTCGTCTTCTCCCAAGGACCCAGAAGTGAAACCCCACGCCAGTGAGCGCATCTCGAGCGCTTCAATGCGGTCGAGCAGTAAGAGCGCGTCAGCAGAAACAGTCATTTTGTTAGCCGATCCGAATGCGCAACGATCCGAGGAGGTCCCTCGTTTCGAGCCAATTGCGTACATCTACGGTAAGTGCGGCTACCTGCGCGCCTTCTCCTGCGCATGCTCGCAAGAACCTGATTACAGCGTCAGGGACGTTGTCTGAGGTCAACTCCGTCCAGGCCGTTCTGTGCTCCGCCACCAGTTCCCTCAACTCGTCAATCGCTCGCGCAGGTTCCGTAGGCGGAGTGGCGGCCAAGGCTGCAATCCTCTGACGACATTGACGAATTCGGGTGACACCGAGGCGAAGTTGAGGAAGCTTGCCAAGCGCATCCAGCACCTCCTCTGAACCGCCTGGCGAGTTCGCTTCAATATAGCGGCGCCAGCCGTCCCGAATCGCGGCATCCGCCCGAAGCGCGATACCACTTAGTCTGTCGGTGAAGTCATACGCAATGTTAAACGGCGGATCGGCTAAACCGGCTGGCGTTTCAGCGGCTATGGTGCGGAGCACGCTCGCCTTTTCCGACAGATCGTCCGCATTGGCGGGGGCGAATTGGATCGCTACGCCCGCGGCTTTGAAGCGATCGATTGCCTCCCTGGCGTGCGCGATGAGCGCCGCTGCTTTCCCGATTTGATCGGTGCGGGTGCGGACGATATCTGCCGCTTTGGCTGCAGCCTTCAGTTTCTGGTAGCGATCAATCTTCCCAGTGAGGCCAGTCGCGCGTTCAAGCAACATTTCCTGCCTCCATCGCCGCCAGATCACTGACTATGTTGCCGAGCGCTTCGTCAAGGGTGGCCATGTTCATGGCTACCTCACTAGTACGCGCATCTTGGTCACCACCGAAACTCTCCAAGTCGCGCTCGACCGAATCAACAAATTTCTCTGCAGCCAGACGAAGCGCCGTGCCAGCAGTCACCGCGTTTGCTCGGCCTCGACCATATTCGGGTAGCACTGCGACCGCATCTTCTGTCTCAAGCAGCGTCCGTGCGGCGCTTATAGATGCATCGAATTGGGTGGTCTGAAACGCGTCCAGCGCGTCCTGCAATGGTCGCGAACTGTTCTGCGCAGGGATACCAGCGTCCAAGACTGCTTGTCGAGCGCTAGTAAGAGTCGCGACGATCGTTGCACGAGTGGCACCGTCTCCGAAGGTACGAAGCATCTCCTCTAGCCATCGGAGGCGCTGCGATCGCTCGGCTGCTGATGCGCCGGGGAGCGTTTCTGCAACCTCGCGATACAGCGATGCAAGCATGCTCGAATCGTCCTCGGGCGGTTTCAAGCCGAGACGCCATTTCGCCCGGCGCAATTGACGTATCGGACTGAGGATCCGCCGTGGATCAAGCATCGCCCCATATCGCCCACCCTTAAGGCTCGAAGCCTGAGATCGTGCCGTATCGATCAGTTCTTCTCGGTGCCGTAGCAACTTCGCGTAGAGGGAGCGCAATTGCCCTGCAGCCGCGGCCGGATCGTCTGGCCAGTTGCCGAATGCTGCTTCGATCAGCTCAGCAGTGGTTGGGGTGGCTTTGAGTCGTCCGCCGATCGCGGCACCGATACAAAGCAAACTGATCGCTGCGTCGGCTTGACGCCATGCATCGCTAGGCGCGCTCAACTTTTGAAGTTGTTGCTCAACTTGCTTAGCCCAACGCTCAACGCAATCCAAAAAGCTTGTCAGTGCCCGGTCGGCCCCATCGAACCGCCATCGAAAACCATTTTTCGCCGCATGTAACAAGCCTTGCAATGCCTGGCCTGTATGCGGGTCCGCGTCGATCTCAAGTTGAACCTGCGCGTACATGGCGCGTTTGGTGTTCTGGCGGACGAAATAGACGCCGGTCCTTTGCTGGAAGGCCCTGCCTGTACCTGCAAAATAGGTGCGTGAAAGTCCCAGCATGTCCCAGTCGATTGCTTCCACAACTGCTGCGTAAATGAGTTCTCGGAGCTTCTGAGCCACTGTCGCATCAAGGCCGTCACCACGGATCCAAGTTTGGATCGCGAGGTTGTCGGCATCCACGGTGACCTCTGAAACAGACGTCTGCCGTGCCGGTGTCGAGAGTGGCACGTCCGCCAATGGGGATTCACCAGCCTCAGAGATCTTCGGCACAGTGAAAGCATCGCGAAGCGGCTCAGGGAGGTTGATGACCGCGCCCGTTCCGTCGTACAACTCAAGTAGAGCCATCCAGCGTTCCGCCACCTGCGGATTCTGACGCTTGAGTTGCGTTTCTGCAGCAAGTGACAATTGCTTCACGCCCCCAAGCTTCTCGAGAATCCGAAACGGCGGATACTCGCCGGCCGCGATGGAAGGCGCAAATGTGTCCAAGACCTCCACCAGCAAATCGTTCTGAACGGTCCGCGGATTCAGCCTGCCCGATTGCGATCGATCGACTCGGTCCGCCCCGATCCAAAGAGCTCGCTCAGTGAAGGGGTACAGCCCATAGCCATCGACATCACCGAAAGTGGCGTGGCACTCGACAACTAATGGGCATTGCGTGCATTGCGAAGGTGCCATTTGGCCGGGCTCTGCCGACTCGCTCCATCGCTCGATCTTTTCTCGCCCCAGCCGGACCGCATTCAGATACTTGGCAGAGAAAGAGGCTAGAGATGCCGATGTGGGTGCCTGCCCGTGGGTGTGTCCGGCAGACCGATTCATATCTACGATGTGTGTGGTGCGTCGATAAGCTGTGTCTTCGACGCTTTCGAAGAAGCCCGGCGTCACCGCGATCGCCGTCCGCATTCGACAAAGGCCCGTTTCGCCTTGCCCGGAGTCACCCTGCGTCGTGATCGCCTGGAGCAAGGCGCGGTCTATGCCTTGGAGGCGCGCAAACTCCTCAATCAGCAACACCAATTCGCGACCCTGCGATTTGAGATGTCTCCGCAACCCCGCCATCAACTCCTCGACCCGATCCCCAGAGAAGCTGAGAGTGCGTGCGACGGCCTTGTCGAGATTGCGATTGATGACCCGAATGGCAGCGGGCAGATTCTCTGGATCCGCTTCGATCAACTGAATGGCGTGTTGCGCCAATTTGGTCGCGTTCAGATAGTCTTGCCCGCCAAGAACCAAGTCATCCGCCGCAAAGACCCGTCGTCGATCTGGCCGGTCGTCAGCACGGGATTGTTCGAAAATGTGATCAACGATTTCGGCGGCTACCCTTCCGTCACGAAGAAAATGCTCCTTCTGCATGTACGGGTCCTGGAAGAGGTTGGGCAGCACCTCAATGAGCGCTTCCTCAAGCTCGTCCGCGCTTGATGTTGGCTTGTCCTCACGTATAGCTTGACCGAGGTGGTGAAGGAGTTCGCGGCGTCGACCTTCAGGAGTTGTGGCCCCATCACCAGCTAAGTTGAACGTCTCAAGGAAGCCGCGTTGTTGATCGGGGGGGAGTTTGCCAATGATCTCGCGGACGATTGCGCGGAGGCTAGTTCCGGACTTGCGAACGACCAACACCATTCGCTGGGCTTCGTCGCGCACGTGTAGTCTCATCCAGTGGACTAGGTGCGACTTGCCGGACCCCGTATCTCCCAGTATCACGGCAAGCGCATGTGGGCGATCTTGACGCAGGAAGTCAAAAAGGAATTCCGCCGGTGTCATTTGTGCCCAAGCGGCAGCGGTGACATCCTGGTACCGTTGGCCAACCGGCGGCGTGACCTGTAGATCCCACTCGCTGTGCACCGCATGGAACAAGCTATCGGGGATGTGTTCGGCGAAGGGATTGATTACCTGGCGGACTGCCGACGGCTCCCAGCAGAGATGGTTCCGCATCATTCGGTGGCTCCTAAGTGGACGTGGCTAGCGCGCTTCGCGCCGCCACCGAAGTCCAAAATGCGGGACTTCGCATCTGCGATCGCGTCCAGTGAAATCGAACCCCGATCGGCCAATCGTTGCAGCGCGAAACTCAAAGAGATTGAGAGTCGATCGTCGGCAGCCGGCTGCGTAGTGCGCATTGCCTCCAACTCCTCACGCACGCTCCCACCGTCGAGGACTGGGTATATCGCGGCCAATCGCGATAAGAACAAATCGATTTCTATCCAACCTTTATTTGGCAGAACTTGCTCGAGCACCGCAGCGATGGCCCGGCTGGGATCAGGAAATGCGCGTCGAGTCGATGCATCTCCGACCACCACCGCAAATCCGAGATATCGCGCCCAATAGAGTAGGTTCTGGTAGCTGCTCGTGCTTCCGAGTTCAGCCTTGACAGCGAACTCGCCGAGATCCTCTCGCAACTGGTTTTGCGGGGCATCGCTGAAACCGACCGGCTCAAGCGGGCTCTTGGTAAGTAGCCATGCCAATGCGTAGAGAACACCGATCTGCCCAGCATCAGCCGCGCGCTGTGTGTCGAATAGCACCTCACGCATTCTAGATAGGAATTCGGCCTGTAAGTCGGCATTCCTACGACCGCCGCCGACGGCAGCTTTGGACACACACAAACGATCGCCGTCGTCTTCCACTAGACCCAGGCGGCGCGCCTCGTTCAGTGAGTTGGAAAACAATGCAGTCGAACCTCCATCTTCTTCGTTACCTCCGCGCTTAGGCAAGGAAGGGGGCGTCGCCCAAGCCTCTAGCTGCTCACGTAGCAGCCCATTTTCGGCTTCGGCGACCGCGGCATAGACGCTGAACAGACGGCTGGGCACAGCTTGAAAATTGGTCAGGATGCTCATTCGGAGACCCTCGCATGAAGTTCATCAAGTGTCAGAATTCGGCCGCCAAAAACCTCGCGTAGCAAGTGCCCGCTTTGAGATCGCAGATTCTCTGGTACCAGAAACAGGCGCACGCGACCCGGTAGCGGGGCATATGCCGCTTCACCGAGTGGCTGGTCGCGGCCCACAAGTACCACCTCCGGTCCGGTCGGCAACCGAGAGTGAACGGGGGATGGCAATTGGCTTACGAAGAAAGGACTAGTCTTCGCAAACCGCAGCACGCGGTCCAGATCGAACGGCGCTTCGCCCATCAGGATGAGCTTAGCTAAGCCCATGCGGCATAGCCGCTCGAGCGTGTCACCTAGTCGTCGGGACTCTGCCTTTCCGAAGACCTCGCCGTACGTGACGAGGAGTCGCCCCTCAGCATCGAAGAGTCGCGCCAGCAAATGTGGCGTGGGAAGGTGCCACGGAGATTTAGGTTCAGCGGTTGGAAGGTTTAGTTGGCGAGTTGACTCACAAGGCCGGCAGCGTGAACAGCTACTGCAGGTTCGAGCCACCTGGTCACGTCCATAAAGCCGTTCTAGGATCTCAGCCGGACACTCTGTGTCTGCCATGAACCGCTGCATCAGTTCGAAGTTGCGCAACCCGGAGGCCTGCCCTCTTATGCGAACTGGCCCAACCCTCCGATTCCAGGTTTCGCGTCTAAGGTGCTCGTCGTCAAGCAGTTCGATTTCAAGCCAATCACCGGGCTCGGACATCAATGACAGAGGGGCACCGAGCAGCCTCACCATCCCCGAGCGTGCCATAAGCGCAAGCGTGCGCAGGTTCCAGTCGGCGTTCCAGTCGCCGGTCATGTCGATGTCGCCCTCGGTGACCCCAGGGCTTCCATCGACCCTCACCGCAAAGCGGTTGCCTCCCATTGATCGTTTGCCAGCGAACAGCGCCGTCCAGCGTTCAAGCCCCCGATCAACTGTGATGACCTTCTGCAGACTGATGCGTTCGGCGATTGGAAAATCGGATGGGGCAGGCACGATAAGCGAAAGGGACGCTTTACCATCGCGGCCGCCACGTCCAACCTCCTGATAGAAGCGGTCCAAAGTCTCCGGCACGCATGCGTGAACCACACTGCGTGCATGAGCGTAGTCGATGCCCAGCCCAAACGCAGATGTGCCGATCACTACATCGAGCGCACCTTCCCGCCAGTTTGCTACAATCCGCTCGCGGGCCTCACGGCTCGTTTTACCGTGCAACATTCCCACCCGATTGAAACCCACATCGCGGAGCTTCTTCCGCCAGACTTCAGCATGCTCTACCTCCGTCACATACAGGACTGCCGGTCTAGGCACGTGATGAAGAGCTTCCATCACTCTGCTGTGGCGCGCGGACTCGTCAGCTTTAGCGACCCAATAATCCGGCTCCGACCGCAGTCGCACTGCAGAAATGCTCTCAAACGCACCGCCGATGCCAAACAGCGCTTTTAACGTTTCCCGCGATTGAGCTGTAAGCGTCGCCGACAAAAGCACCGTGCGAGGCTCCCTGCCGGCTGGGGACGCGGCAAGCAATTCCTGCCGAAGTCCACTGAGCTCCTGAAACTCCGTACGAAACCCTGTCCCCCATTGATCAACAAGATGAGCCTCGTCGACGACCATCGCTCGGAGTTGCCCAGCACTGGCTGCCTTTCGAAGAGCGCCGCGCAAAGGACCGCACGCAGCCTCCGGCGACGCGAAACACAGGCCTTGCGTCCCTTCTGCGATTCGCTCCGCAAGCGCTGCGTTTGCTGCAGAGGCCCCGCCCTGATAAGCGAGCGGCCGCGCAAGTCCGCACACATTGAGGGCTTCTTCCTCATGGTTCACCCCGAGGGCGACGGTCGGTACGATGACCAGCGTGACTCCGCGACTTGCAGAGGCCGCCTCGCCGACGAAGCCAACGGCATGTAGGAGTTGGAAGACCATGCTCTTCCCCTCGCCCGTGGCCAGCGCAATCACCAGCGTCGCTCCCGGCGGTGTGGAAAGCGCCGCACGCACAGCGGCGCGCTGGCCGAGGCTGCGGTAGCGGACTCGCCCGATGGCAGCAAGAAATGGGTCGCCGGCGCAATCCTGTCCGCCGAAGGAGCGCCGTACTACCTCGCTTGCGGCAATATCATCGACGCCGAGTGGCCCTGTTGCTCCAAGCCAATCAGGACGCCACACGTTTGCAAACACCCGGAACCCGCCGGAGATAGGGTCGCCCGCAAGCCCCACCTGCTCCCAAGCCAAGAACTCGGACAGACGTGGATGCTTCACAATGACGCGCGGGCTAACCTCATAGCCACGCCGAGCGTCCTCACGCCGCAGGGCTTGGCGCAACATTACAGCTAGATCGAGTTCGCTGGCCTGAGGAGTAACTCCTCCGAGTGCTAAACGCAACCGTTCGATTGAGGGTTCACCCGAGGCACGCCACTCCTCTTGCGACTCAACCGCGAGGAGGCGTCGGAGCGCATCGAACGCCTCGGCACCATCAAGTTCACGCATATGTTCCAACCGAGGGGGGGTCCCGAGAGACTAGAAAACAGCCCATGGCATCCAGCCTCACAACCGGCTTTGCGATCGCTGGAAGGATCGCTTCAATGCCCTCCAGGTCGGCCCGAGCTGAAAAGTCGCCAGCCGAATACCTTTGTCGCAAACGATTCCGCCGGCGCTCGACCTCAAGCAAGGCAAGGCGCTCCGCAGCGTCGATGGCGTCCGCCAACAATCGTTCGGCGAGCAGCGCACCGCGACTGCGGTCCCGGACGGTTCGGCAGACACTGCCGAAAGTAACTGGATCGATGACGCTGTTCAGGATATGCGGTCGGCTGGACAGGTTGATGTCAGCGTCGGTCTCCCCAAGCGCGTTGGCCTTCCGATATGGCCTGGTCAGGATAGACAACAGCCCTGCGTCCTCGACTATGTCTCCATCGCTATCGACGTGTACGCATATCGCACGCGGGGACAGGTAGCGCTGAGCGCGCCGAAGGTTCGCAAGTTCTGTCATGCTCGGTGCGAACATATCGGAAATGGCAATATCGGGCTCGACTACGAAGCAAAGGCGAAAGCCAAGCCATGGGTCATCAGACCATTCCGAGACTGTGCGCCAGGTGATGAATGCGGTACCACGATCGTCCCAGCGCGTAAAGCGCTCGACCACGTCTATCAAGGGAGTTCCAGGCCTCAAAAGCATCGTACCCGGGTCCCCACTCGCGATTCGGCGGCGCCAAGTCAGCGCTTGCGTATCCTCGAGAGCGAATGCCTGCAGCCAAGGCCGACTTGGGATGAGCGTCGCTTTCGTTGAACCGAGTTTGAACGGGTCCTGCGCAGGCCACGCTACAGGCCACTTCTTGAGGAACAACGCACTCACAAGCCATTGATCGACACCGTCCTCGAGGGCGCCCTCGTCTTCCTCTGCCTCCTCCAACCCTCGAATGAATGTCTCGACCGGTTCCTCGGTAAGCGCAATTCGATCGAGTGCATACTGTTCATCCTGCGATCGACGCTCTACCTTTACCGCCTCGCCGACCTCGGCCCACAGTGCCTGGACGCCACTTGGTCCTTGTTCAAGCAGCACCCGAAAGACTTGTTTCTCGAAGTCTTCAAGCAAGAACTGAACGTCGCTTATAGAACGATGAAAAATCGCGAGTCCGTGGGAGAGGAAGTCTGACCAGCCTGTCCATGGACTGTCATCCTCATCGACGGGCAGGACGATTCTGTGGCGGATCATTCCGTGCCGCCTTCCAAATCGATCCAATCGACCGATTCGTTGCTCTACGCGAGCGGCTGACAGCGGTAGGTCGAGGTGGATGATTGCATCAGCAAAAGCGAGATTAAGGCCCTCCTCTCCGTTTCGATCGCAGATCAACACGGCGGGCGTTCGAGATGACGCGAAAACACCAATGGCCTCGTGATCGCGCATGGTGCCGTCGCCAGTCAGCAGCAGAATCTCGCAATTCTGCTGCGTGGCGCGCAGCGCGTTATGAAAGGCGGTTGCACCCGCCGCGGATGAGGAGAAAGCGACGATCTTGGGGAGGCGGCCTTCGCTGCGAAGACTACGAATCAGGCGCAGTGTGCTTTCGCAAGCCGTCGCATGATCGTTGTCAGTGGAACGGTCGTCAGCATGCATACAGAGACGCCCGAGAATCGATGGCTCATCGGCGAAGGCAGGGCGCGCGCGTTCATTGGCAATCCAATCAATCAGCATTGAACGGCTACCACCAAGTGCGGTCAGCAAGTCAGCGTAACGAAGTGCCGCCTCTTCGAGCGCGCATTTGTCCCCGCTTGCCGCCTCAAGTACGCCGAATCGCCACTCCTCCAAGATAGGAAGCAACGGCTTGACCCAAGAGGTAGCTTCAGCCTCAACGCGAACGTGGGCAAACGAGGGCTCCCCTTGATCTGTTGGCCCTCGTGGACTGAACTCCCAACCCTGCGCGTCGGCACGACGCGATCGGATCAAGCGCTGGTGGATCCGGTAACTATCGGCGATGTGGCTTCTAAGCGCGGTACACAGCGCGGGCAACTCGTGCGGCGCGTCCCTTGTTGCTTGGACCAACCTGGGTGCCAAATCATTGATCGCCTGGTCGTCGGGAAATAGTCGCTCCATCTCGGCTCCCCGCTGCCTAAGGACAAGCTTCGGTGCCTCAGGATCCAGCGCAAGGAGCAGTCGCCCAATATCACGCCGTCGTTCAAGCTTGCGCCGAAAGCCCGGGACGTCGTCGAGCGGATGAGATATCGGGTCGAGTAGATTGAGCAACGCGAGGAACCGTGCTTCGTCGCCTAGTGCAGGGGTCGCCGACAGCAGCAGTACAACAGGCGTGTCGCTCGTCATGGCGCGAAGCTTTGTGGCGGCGAGGGCGAGGGGACCGGAGTCGATCCCTACTAGATGATGGGCTTCGTCGACAACAAGAATTGCGGGAGCAACTGCTATGTTCGCTAAGTCGGCATGAGGCACAACCTTAACAGTGTCAAACTGATCGAGCCGAAGTTTGGTCCCAAGCTCTTCCCGCCACTGCGCACACAAGTGAGCAGGTACTGCCACGAGCACACTGGTTTCGGGACTGTCGATCAAGTGTTGTCGTACTATCAGGCCGGCCTCGATCGTCTTTCCAAGGCCGACCTCGTCCGCGAGAAGGTAGCGTTGCACTGGATCGGAGAGAACCCGACGCACGGCTGCTACTTGGTGAGGAGCCAACTCGATACCGGCGGAAACAAGCGCCGTCATACCTTGTGCAGCGCTACGAAGTTTTAGGAGCGGCAGTAGGGCTGCTTGGCGACGATCATGAAGATATTGGCTCTCCGCACCGCCACTGGCCAGGATCTCGGCTGGATCATCTGGCGCGCTCCAAGGGCGTATATATAGACAAAGCTCGCTGAAATCCGCACGTTCGCCGTTTGGAAACCTCACCTCGTAGTCGACTAATCCCCTCTCTCCAATGAGGAAATCGGCGATTCGACCAACCCGAAATCGCCCCTCATGACGAACATAGACGCGGGTTTGCGGGCTCAAATAGGCGTGCGAAACTTTCGCCACCGGCATTCGAATGACGTCGGATCGAATAATCGATCGAAAGATGGAAACTGAGCACGTGTCTCCGCTTACCCCCTCTAGCTTTCCCACGCCTTTGTCGTCGGGCAAAGACACCAACATGCCGTCGATTAGCACACACATCCCCTAAGCGTGTCTCTCATTTGTATTGTTTGCTCTTCGGGCCAATCGACCGAATTGAGATCCCCTCAGAGGCACTAAATCTGAAATGCCACCCTTCGGCCAGTCGCAGTAACTTTTTCCGCAGGTTGCGTTTGTGTGGTGCCGGTAGGAATCACTGCCCCATTTAGGTCAGTCGCATTAATTTTGTCACCCAGTAGCAAAACTGTGGCGCCAGTCGCAATTACTCTGGCGCCCTACGCTACAGACACAACTCAAACGTCGATATTCCCCGCCCGCAGCGCATTGCTCTCGATAAACGCCCGGCGCGGCTCCACCTCGTCGCCCATCAGCGTCGTAAAGATTCCATCCGCCGCAATCGCGTCCTCGATCTGCACGCGCAACAGGCGTCGCACGCTCGGATCCATCGTCGTTTCCCAGAGCTGTTCGGGATTCATCTCACCGAGTCCCTTGTAGCGCTGCTTCGACACGTTCCGTTCTGCATCGGCGATCAGCCACTTCATCGCGCTCTTGAAATCGCCCACGGCCATGCTGCGCTCACCGCGCTTGATCACTGCGCCCTCGCCGATCAAGCCCTTGAACGTGTTCGCGGTATTGACCAGTTGCTGATAGTCGGCCGTCAGCTGGAATTCTTCGTCGATGACCGAAACCTTCACATTGCCATGATGACGGCGCTCGACGCGCAGCGATCGCAACTCCCGCACCGGGTCATACATCGCGATCACGTTGATCTCCGGCTTGAGCGGATCGTCACGCAACTTGGCTTCGAGCGCGCGCGCCGACGCTTCCGTCGATTCCTCGCTCGACAGATCGATCGTCGCGCCGTCCATGACGGCCTCGAGCGCAGCTTCGTCGTAAAGCTTGCTCAGACGATCTACGACAGCCTGCGCCAGCAGATAGGAACGAGCCAGTTCGCCCAACGCATCGCCTGCAATCGGCGTCGCGCCTTCGGACGGGATCAACTCAGAGCCGTTCAGAGCCAGGCGCAGCATATGCGCGTTCAACTCCGCAGTGTCCTTAAGATAACGCTCGTCCTTGCCCGCCTTCACCTTGTACAGCGGTGGCTGCGCGATGTAGATGTACCCGCGCTCGATCATCTCCGGCATCTGACGATAGAAGAACGTCAGCAGCAGCGTGCGGATGTGCGCGCCATCGACGTCAGCATCGGTCATGATGATGATGCGGTGATAACGCAGCTTGTCGAGGTTGTAGTCGTCCTTGCCGATGCCGCAACCGAGCGCGGTAATCAGCGTAACGATCTGTTCCGACGACAGCAGCTTGTCGTAACGCGCCTTCTCGACGTTCAGCACCTTGCCGCGCAACGGCAGAATGGCTTGGAATTTTCTGTCGCGGCCCTGCTTTGCCGAACCGCCCGCCGAGTCACCCTCGACGATATAAATCTCAGACTTGGCAGGATCTTTCTCTTGGCAGTCTGCCAGCTTGCCCGGCAGACCGACGCCGTCCAGCACGCCCTTGCGTCGCGTCATCTCGCGCGCCTTGCGTGCGGCGTCGCGAGCACGCGCTGCATCGACGATCTTCCCGCAGATGATCTTCGCGTCGATCGGCGTTTCCAGCAGGAATTCTTCGAGCGCCTTCGCGATCACTTCTTCCACGGGCGCGCGTACTTCGGACGAGACGAGCTTGTCCTTGGTCTGCGAGCTGAACTTCGGCTCGGGCACCTTCACCGACAGCACGCACGACAGCCCTTCGCGCATGTCGTCGCCGGACGTTTCGACCTTCGCCTTCTTCGCGATTTCGTGATCGGCGATGTACTTGTTGATCACGCGCGTCATCGCCGCACGCAGGCCTGTCAGGTGCGTGCCGCCGTCGCGCTGCGGAATGTTGTTCGTGAAGCACAGCACGTTTTCGTTGTAGCTGTCGTTCCACTGCATCGCCACTTCGACGCCCACGCCGTCCTTCTCGCCGACGATATGGAAAATCGCCGGATGCAGCACGGTCTTCGTCTTGTTGATGAACTCGACGAAGCCCTTCACGCCGCCGACGAACGCGAAATCGTCTTCCTTGCCCGAGCGCTGATCGGTGAGACGAATCCGCACGCCGTTGTTCAGGAACGAGAGTTCACGGATACGCTTCGCCAGAATGTCGTAGTGGTATTCGACGTTGCCGAAGATCTTCTCATCGGCCATGAAGTGCACTTCGGTGCCACGGTTTTCCGTCTCGCCGACAACGGGAATCGGCGACAGACGCTCGCCGTCCACTTCTTCGATCACGCGGTTCTGCGGCACACCACGGTGGAATTCCATGAAGTGCTTCTTGCCGTCGCGGCGCACGGTGAGGCGCAGCCACGACGACAGCGCGTTCACGCACGACACGCCCACGCCGTGCAGACCGCCCGACACCTTGTAGCTGTTCTGGTCGAACTTGCCGCCCGCGTGCAGCTCGGTCATCACGATTTCAGCGGCGCTGCGCTTCGGATCGTGCTTGTCGTCGCGTTTGATGCCCGTCGGGATGCCGCGGCCGTTGTCGGTCACGGAAATCGAGTTGTCCGCGTGGATGATGACCTGGATGTCGTCGCAATGACCGGCGAGCGCCTCGTCGATCGAATTGTCGAGCACCTCGAACACGAGGTGATGCAGACCGGTCCCGTCCGACGTATCGCCGATATACATACCCGGCCGCTTGCGCACGGCCTCCAGACCTTCGAGGATCTGAATGGACGAGGCGCCGTAGCTGTTATCGGGTTGCGAATTGTTCAGTTCAGTCATGGATTTCTTCCGGTTCTGCGTTACCGCTTCGTTGCTGCTCGAGGCTTTTCAAAACACCATAAAAACACCAAAGGGGCGCTGCGCCCCTTGGTGTGTTCTTCGTGTTGGACGCGTCAGATGCGCATCGGCATCACCACGTATTTGAACTGGTCGTTCTCGGGAATCGTGATCAGCGCGCTCGAGCTGGCGTCGCCGAGGCTCACTTCGAGCATGTCGACCTTCAGGTTCGCGAGCACGTCGAGCAGATACGTGACGTTGAAACCGATGTCGATGCTGTCGCCCTGGTAGGCGATTTCGAGTTCTTCCTGCGCTTCTTCCTGGTCCGCGTTCGTGGACATGATCTTCAGCTGGCCCGGCTCGACGATGCAGCGCACGCCCTTGAACTTGTCCGAGGTCAGAATGGCCGCGCGTTGCAGCGAGCGCTGCAGCTCTTCGCGGCCGATCACGAATGTGTTCTTGTGCGACTTCGGAATCACGCGCTGAAAGTCCGGGAACTTGCCTTCGACCAGCTTCGACACCAGTTCGACGCCGCCGAACGTGAACTTCACCTGCGTCGGCGCGATGTCGATCTTGAGCACGTCGTCGATGTCTTCCAGCAGGCGTTGCAGTTCGAGAATCGTCTTACGCGGAATGATCACTTCCTGGCGCGCGAACGAGCCTTCGATCTTCATCGACGAAAAGGCAAGACGGTGACCGTCCGTTGCGACGGCCATCAACTGATCGCCATCGACCACCAGCAGCATGCCGTTCAGGTAGTAACGGATGTCCTGCTGCGCCATCGCGAAGTGAACCATGCCGAGCAACTGGCGGAACGTCTTTTGGGGAACCGCGAGGTTCGCACCGAAGTCTTTAGCTTGAGCGACCGTAGGGAACTCGTCTGCCGCGAGCGTTTGCAGCGCGAAACGGCTCTTGCCGGACTGCACCGTCAGACGCTTGTCGTTCAAGGTGAGCGTGACCTGCCCGTCGGGCATCGCGCGCAGAATGTCGAGGAGCTTTCGCGCCGCCACGGTCGTGGCCACGGACTCGCCGCCAACGCCGAAATCGGCATGCGTGGTGATTTGCAGTTCGAGGTCGGTGGACAGGAACGAGACGTCCGGGCCGTTCTTGGTAATCAGCAAATTGGCGAGGATCGGCAACGTATGACGGCGTTCGACAATGCCGCTCACGGTTTGCAGCGGCCTGAGGAGGTTATCGCGTTCGGTCTTGACCAGTTGCATAGAGTTCCTTCGTTGATGTGTCGGCCTGCGCGCCTTGCCCGGCAATGTTGAAACGCGCGGCCCCGGCCCCCCGCCGGCGCCGTACTGCGCCAGTCACGGCGTGAAATCCCGCCCGCTTTTGCCGGGCGGTTAAACCTGTATTGTGCCTGAAAATGGAAGCACTTCCCTAAATTGGGGGTGACTCGCGCAATAAACAGATTAAATTTTCCGACAGGTTCGAGAAACCCTTCGGTCAGATCCGGCCCCTACCCCGTTCAGCCTTTCAGCGTCTGTTCCAGCACGTGCAGCTCGTGGTTCAGCTGCGCGTCCTTGCTGCGCTCGTCGGCGATCTTGCGCACCGCGTGCAGCACCGTCGTATGGTCGCGCCCGCCGAACAGCTCGCCGATTTCCGGCAGGCTCTTCTGCGTCAGCTCCTTCGCCAGATACATCGCGATCTGGCGCGGTCGCGCGATATTGGCCGGCCGCTTCTTCGAATACATGTCGGCGACCTTGATGCTGTAGAAATCGGCGACCGTCTTCTGGATGTTTTCCACCGAAATCTGCCGGTTCTGCACGGTCAGCAGGTCTTTCAGCGCTTCCTTGGTCAGCTCGATTGTGATTTCGCGGCCGTGGAACTTCGAATACGCGAGAATCTTGCGCAGCGCGCCTTCCAGCTCGCGGACGTTCGAACGCAGATGCTTCGCAACGAAGAACGCTACGTCCTCGTTCAGACTCACGCCTTCCGACTGCGCCTTGCGCATCAGAATCGCGACGCGCATCTCAAGCTCGGGCGGCTCGATTGCGACGGTCAGCCCGGAATCGAAGCGCGAGATCAGACGGTCATCGATACCTGAGATTTCCTTCGGATAGGTATCGCTGGTGATGATCACCTGCGCCTTGTTCGCAACCAGCGCTTCGAACGCGTAGAAAAACTCTTCCTGCGTACGCGATTTGCCCGAGAAGAACTGAATATCGTCGATCAGCAGCAGGTCGAGCGAGTGGTAGTAGCGCTTGAAGTCGTCGAACGCCTTGCGCTGGTACGCCTTCACCACGTCCGACACGTACTGCTCCGCGTGGATGTAGCGGATGCGCGCGCCGGGCTTGTCCATCAGCAACTGGTTGCCGATCGCGTGAATCAGGTGCGTCTTGCCGAGGCCCACGCCACCATAGAGAAACAGCGGGTTGTACGAGATGCCGGGGTTGTCGGCGACCTGGATCGCGGCCGCGCGAGCCAACTGGTTCGCCTTGCCGGTCACGAAGTTGTCGAAGGTGAGCACGGGGTTCAGCTTCGAGCGCTCGTACATCGAGTCGCTTTCGCCGCTCGCCGCCGGCGCGGCCACACCCGGACGCCACGTGCGGCGCCCCGCCGCGGCCTCGTTGGCGTCGAGGCTGGGCAGATCGAGGTCGGCGGCATCGTCGGTCAGCTGGGCTGCGTTCGTGAGCGCGCCGAGGCCGCCCATGCCGCCCGCGCGGGCCGACTGGGCCGCTTGCACGGCGCCGACGGCGGCATCGACGGCCGCAGCGGCGCCGTTCGCGCCGACCGTCGATGGCCGCGGCGGCGCGGCAGGCGCTGGGCGCACACCGGCTTTCGGATCGAGGACGAACTGGACGTCGACGGGAGAATGCCAGAAGTCGCGCGCAAGGTCGGTGATGCGGCCGGAAAACTGGCTCTTGACCCAATCCAGCTTGAAACGGTTCGGCGCGGCGATGCTCAGGGTATTCGCATCGGCGTCGAAGGCGACCGGGGCCAACGGTTTGATCCACGTCACGTACTGCTGAGGCGTCAATTCGCGCTCCAGCAGTGCGGAACAGTGTTGCCAGAATTCGTTCATCAAGTTGCTATCGTTATGTTTGCGACGCTTTTCCGCCGGCGCTCTGGTCGCTGGATACGCGACGAGGCCCGAAGCTGCCAGGCGGAAAAGCCCCAGACGCTTGTGCCACAAAGGTTTGCGGGTCAAGCGGGCCGGGGCGGCGTGCAGGATTCTTGGGAAGTAAGGCGAGATTCTACCGCCAAAACGGCAGGCCAAGTGAGTTATCCACAGGGCCCGATCAAACAACACAAAATGATGCCGCCTGTGGATCATCTGCCTAAGCTATTGACGAGTCAGAGAAAACCGGTTTAAATAGCGGGTTCCGCGAAAACCAATTTCCGAACCTCCGGCCATTGCACTTTCAGCGATGCTCGCGCGGTTATTTCTCAAACAAGTGAGAGCAACATGAAACGTACCTACCAACCTTCCGTGACGCGCCGTAAGCGCACCCATGGCTTCCGCGTTCGCATGAAGACCGCTGGCGGCCGCAAGGTCATCAACGCACGCCGCGCGAAGGGCCGCAAACGCCTCGCCATCTGAGGCAGGCAGAAACGCGGTCAAGCCGAGTGCGCGCTGTGTCCGACCCCCGCGACGCTGCGGGAACGGCAGACGCGCCGCATCAGAACGTCGTTCCGGTGCAGGCGTCCGCAGCCTTTCCCAAAGCCGCAAGGCTGCTGAAAACGGATGAATTTTCATCCGTTTTTCGTTTGCGCCCGTGGCGCCGCACTGCACACTTCGTCGTGTACGCGCGGCCGACAGGCAATGAAGCGCGCCTCGGCCTCGTGATCGGCAAGAAGTACGCGCCGCGCGCGGTCACGCGTAATCTGGTGAAGCGTCTCGCGCGCGAAGCATTTCGCGTGCGCCGCGCGGAATTCGGCGGCTGGGACGTGCTGCTGCGTCTACATACGAAATTCGACCGGAAGGCGATGCCCAGCGGATCGTCGCCGCCGTTGAAAGCGTTGTGCCGTAGTGAAATCGACGTGCTGCTCGACAAGGTGGCACGCGAAATCGCCCGGCGCGAGGGGCCGGCAACGCAACGGGCGGATACGCCGCCCACCACGCCATGACATCCGCACAGCCTCGAAGCGCCGCTGCCGTCCAGCGCTTCACAACGGGCGGTGCAGTCCCGCCGCACTGGTCATGCAAACGGTACTGATCGCTTTACTGCGTTTCTACAAGATTGCCGTGAGTCCCATGCTCGGCAATCGGTGCCGCTTTTATCCCTCCTGTTCGGATTACGCGCGCGAAGCAATCCAGTATCATGGCGCCGCGCGTGGTACTTACCTCGCCGCAAGGCGCCTGTGCCGCTGTCACCCGTTTTCGGCGGGCGGCATCGATCTTGTCCCGCCTCCAACTCCTAAGAAGCGCTGACGCGCTGTGCCATCGACACTGAGACAACGCATGGATATCAAACGCACCGTCCTATGGGTCATCTTCTTCATGTCAGCTGTCATGCTGTTCGACAACTGGCAGCGCGACCACGGACGCCAGTCGATGTTCTTCCCGAGCGCGACGCAGACCAAGACGGCGAGCACCGCAGCACCGGGCTCGTCGACGACGGGAACCCAACCCGCGGAGCTGCCGCAAACCAACGCAGCCGCGCCGGAATCGACGGCATCCGCCGCGCAGCAGGCGCAGCTGGTTTCGTTCACCACTGACGTTTACCGCGGCCAGATCGACACGCGTGGCGGCACGCTGTCGAAGCTCACGCTGTTCAAGCCGGGCGAGGGCAAGCAGCCGGCTCAGGTGATCACGCTGTTCGACCATACCGCCGATCACACATATCTGGCGCGCACGGGCCTGCTCGGCGGCGACTTCCCGAACCACACCGATGTGTTCACGCCCGTTGCCGGTCAGCCAACCGACATGACGGGCAACACGTTGAAACTGTCGTTCGAATCGCCGGTAAAGGGCGGCGTGAAGGTCTTGAAGACCTACACCTTCACGCGCGGCAGCTACGTGATCAACGTCGACACGAAAATCCAGAACGTCGGCTCGACACCCGTCACGCCGACCGCCTACATGGAACTCGTGCGCGACAGCCAGCCCGTCGAGACGCCGCGCTTCTCGCACACGTTCATCGGGCCGGCTGTGTACACGGAGCAGCATCACTTCCAGAAGCTGACCTTCGAAGACATCGACAAGCACAAGCAGGACTACGCGAACTCCGCCGACAACGGCTGGATCGCGATGGTTCAGCACTATTTCGCGTCGGCGTGGATTCCGCAGCAGGGCGTCAAGCGTGACATCTACGTCGAGAAGATCGATCCGTCGCTGTATCGCATTGGCGTCAAGCAGCCGCTGAAGACCATCGCACCCGGACAGTCGATCGACGTGTCCTCTCGCCTGTTCGCCGGTCCGGAAGAAGAGCGCATGCTCGAAGGCATCGCGCCAGGTCTGGAACTGGTGAAGGACTATGGCTGGGTGACGATCATCGCGAAACCGCTCTTCTGGCTGCTCGAAAAGATCCACAGCTACGTCGGCAACTGGGGCTGGGCGATCGTCCTGTTGACGCTGCTGATCAAGGCTGTGTTCTTCCCGCTGTCGGCGGCAAGCTACAAGTCGATGGCGCGCATGAAGGAAATCACGCCGCGCATGCAGGCGCTGCGCGAACGCTTCAAGGGCGATCCGCAGAAGATGAACGCGGCTCTGATGGAGTTGTACAAGACTGAGAAGGTGAATCCGTTCGGCGGCTGTTTGCCCGTCGTGATTCAGATTCCAGTGTTTATCTCGCTGTACTGGGTGCTGCTGTCGTCGGTGGAAATGCGCGGTGCACCGTGGGTTCTGTGGATTCACGATCTGTCGCAACAAGATCCGTACTTCATCCTGCCGGTGCTGATGGCCGTCTCGATGTTCGTTCAGACGAAGCTCAACCCGACGCCGCCAGACCCGGTCCAGGCCAAGATGATGATGTTCATGCCGATCGCGTTCTCGGTGATGTTCTTCTTCTTCCCGGCGGGTCTCGTGTTGTACTACGTCGTGAACAACGTGCTGTCGATTGCCCAGCAGTACTACATCACGCGCATGATGGGGCAGAAGAAAAAGGCTGCCTGATCGGAAGTTCGGATCGGACGTCGGACAGTCCGATCCGAAGCCTACGAAAAAAAGAAAAACCGCCCGGCTAACGCCGGGCGGTTTTTTTGCGTCTTCGCTTTTCTTACGAGTTGTCGGCGTCGCCGTATAGCTGCGCGATCAGCTCCTGCACCAGATAGCGATGATGCGGCGTCAGCGATTCGATCTTCGACGCCAGTTCGAGCGTCTCCGGTGAAAGCGGATATTTCTCGCCGCGAACCAGAGGCTTCGGAACGGTTCTCGTCGATCCGCTCGGCGAAGGTCCATAGTGCAGCCAATGGATATCCACTTCGAACCATTCGGCGAGCGTCCGAAGCTTGTCGTCGGTAGGAATCGTGCGGCCGCTCAGCCACTTGTGTACCGTCTGTGGCGAGACGGGCTGGTCGCCGTGATGGCGCAGATTGAAGTGCAGCGCGAGATCGGTCCCGCCCTTGAGCTTTTCCGGGGCGCGTCTCATCGCGAACTTCAGTCGCTCGGCAAAGGCCGCTTTTTCTTCGAGGGTTGGCATCCGCAAATTGTGCAGTCCGACGCACCACAGGTAGACAACCGTACACGCTACATTTAGCGTGTCCTAGATTTGCCTATCTCGTGGCAGCACACGATCGGATTCATCTCCTTGAAGATTCGCAGACCCGAAAAGCCTTTAATTGTAAGGATGAGACCTACATGAGAAGTCGGAATTTTTCTATATCGATGCTGAACGAGGCTTATCTCATTTGAGATAACCTCAGGCTCGCGGTATGAGCAAGTGGAGCGCATTGTCTGCGCGAGGCCAACTGAGGCGCGCGTTACAATGCCGGCGGTTCCGCGCACCGTTCGCGCACGTTTTTCCAGCCGATTCCTCCCGCTTCCTTCCGTTTTCCATCATGCTCGCCACCGATTCCGATCCCATCGTCGCCATTGCTACTGCCCCCGGCCGAGGCGGGATAGGCGTTGTGCGGATTTCGTTTGGCCGCGCAGGAGAAGTGGCCGCGCAACCGATGATGCAGGCGCTGACGGGGCAAACACTCGCGCCGCGTCATGCCAGCTATGTGCCATTTCTCGACGACGGCGGCAACGCACTCGACCGCGGCATCGCGCTGTATTTCCCTGCGCCGCATTCCTACACGGGCGAGCATGTGCTCGAACTGCAGGGGCACGGTGGTCCCATCGTGCTTCAGCTGGTTCTGCAGCGCTGCATCGACGCGGGTCGCTCATTCGGCCTGCGTCTTGCGGAGCCGGGCGAATTCACGCGGCGGGCGTTCCTCAACGACAAGCTCGACCTGGCGCAAGCCGAGGCCGTCGCCGATCTGATCGAGGCGAGCACGGAAGCGGCCGTACGCTCGGCGGGGCGGTCGCTGGAAGGCGCGTTCTCGCGCGACATTCACGCGCTCGTCGAAGAGGTGATCACGCTGCGAATGCTCGTCGAGGCGACGCTCGATTTCCCCGAGGAAGAAATCGATTTTCTCGAAGCAGCAGACGCGCGCGGCAAGCTCGCGCGCATCCGCGAGCGTCTCGCACTCGTGCTGAGCGAAGCGCGACAAGGAGCGCTGCTGCGCGAAGGTTTGTCGGTCGTGCTGGCCGGGCAGCCGAATGTCGGCAAATCGTCGCTGCTCAACGCGCTTGCAGGCGCCGAGCTGGCGATCGTCACGCCGATTGCGGGCACCACGCGCGACAAGGTCGCGCAGACGATTCAGGTCGAAGGCATTCCGCTGCATGTGATCGACACGGCCGGCTTGCGCGAGACGGAAGACGAAGTGGAAAAGATCGGCATCGAGCGAACCTGGGGCGAGATCGAGCGCGCCGACGTCGTGCTGCATCTGCTCGACGCGCGCTCGGGCGTGACGCTCGACGACGAATCGATCGCCGCGCGCTTTCCATCAGGTGTGCCGGTCGTACGCGTGCTCAACAAGACAGACCTGACGGACGTCGCGCCGGGCGTGGTTGGGCTGAACGGCATCGGCGATGCCGACTTGTGCGAGGTTCGCCTGTCGGCGAAGACGGGGAACGGAATCGACCTGCTGCGCGGCGAACTGTTGCGCATTGCGGGCTGGCAGGCTGGTACCGAGAGCGTCTACCTGGCACGCGAACGGCATCTGATCGCGCTTCGAGCGGCGCAGGAACATCTAAGACTGGCCGCTGAACATGCCGATCAGAACTCGCAGGCGCTCGATCTTTTTGCAGAAGAGCTGCGGCTGACCCAGGAGCAGTTGAACTCGATTACCGGTGAGTTCACCTCGGATGACCTGCTGGGTGTGATTTTCAGCAGGTTCTGTATCGGCAAATAGGCAAAGACGCGCGTATTCGCTGACACCGGCATTATTGGTGCACGCTGACAAGCCGTCACGAGGTGGATAAGCTCCGAGCCAAGCGCATTTTTGAGTACACAACGGGGTAAACTGCGGTTTCGACGTGTCTTGTGTACCCAAATCAAATCGATGCCGAAACTCGCGACACCACTCAGCGAATCCCAGATCCGTGCCTTGCAGCCACGCGACACACGCTACAGCGTGGCCGACGGCAAAGGACTGGTCCTCGAAGTCATGTCGACCGGGAAGAAGGTCTGGCGTTTCCGCTACACGCTGAACGGTTGCCGGCAACCGATGGTTACGATCGGCGATTACCAGTTGATGTCGCTGCGCGTCGCCCGGGCGCGCGCGCAGAAGTATGCGGAGATGGTTGCGAAAGGTCTTTCGCCCGTATCGATGGCGAGACAGGATCGAGGCGCCGAAAAGCGCGTCGACATATTGCGCGATGCTGCCGAGCTTTATGTGGCTTCCGAAATCGCCCGCAAGTCTGAAGAGTATCGGCGAACCACGCAGCGCGCGCTCGACAAGGACATCCTCCCCGCGATTGGGCACAAGCAGATCACGCAGGTCACGACCGAGGACATCCACTCGATCTGCGACGCCATCAAGCGCAGAGGCGCGCCACAGATGGCGCTGCACACACGCAACGTCGTCAGGCGGCTGTACGCGTTCCTGATCGCGCGACACCTCGCCGACGCCAATCCCGCCGCATCCATTCCGGCCCGGACGATCGCCAACCAGGATGGCCGCACTCGCGTGCTTTCCGCCGACGAGATCGGCGTCTTGCTGCGCGCCATTTACACCTCGGACATACGGCGGCCGCTGAAGCTAGCCCTGCATCTGCTCGTACTGACAATGGCCAGCAAATCGGAATTGATCCAGGCGACATGGCGTGAGATCGATCTCGACGCCGTTATTTGGACGATTCCCGCCGCGCGCGCGATCAACGGTCGCGAGCGCCGCATTTATCTCTCGGCGCAGGCGGTGACAATGCTGCGCGAGTTGCGTGAATCGAAGGCGAGCCGCACTTACGTCTTCCCGTCGACTCGCGGAAACGAAGATCGTCCGATTGCAAAGGGGACGTTGAATCAGGCGGTCAAGACGCTGGGACTGCAGGGCGAGCATTTCGTGCTGGATGATTTTCGTCGCACCGCCGCGAACCACCTTCGCGCTCTGGTGCAATCGACTGTGGGCGAGAGCGACCAAGGTCAATCGACGGACGTTTCAACTCGCGAGCGCAATGTCAGCGATCCGAGTCAACACGAGATGCAACTGTGGGCGGATTTCGTGGATGCGCAGTTCGCCGGAGAAACGCATGCGTCGGTGGGACTACCTCGGGCGGCGCGGGGCGTCGAATAATAGACGCGACGCTATTGGTACACAAAACGCGCGGCTATGCATGGTGATCAATGTGCAGAGGCGGAAGCGCCAAACTGCGCGAGGTTCTAATCCGAGCGGCCTTAGTTGAAACTTCCACCAGCATTAGTCGCAGCCTTAGGTACACACGTAAATGAATATACCGCTTGACACCTTTGTCTATAAGGATTCGCGCGCTACATGCGAGGTTTCGCGATCAACGAAAAGCTCCGAATAGTCCATGCCCTTCATTCTTGAATGGCGACCGGCTCTGAACCCCGCTCCTCGCAGGTGTCCGTCGACTGACCGGTGACTGGCGCCGAATACCCGCCAATGGCTCGCCGTTCGTAGTCGTCAAGCTGGAGCAGCAGGCTGTCGAGAGCGCAAAGCTGGGCTTTGGTAACCGCGGGAGCGTCGAGCAGTGCGTGCAGACGCTTGCGCCAGTAGTCCGAAGAAAGGATGGGGCCGCCTAGATCGCCCAGCAGCGCCGGCCACATGACGCGCGAAATATGTGCAATTTCCTGATCGATTAGTCGGTTCATGCTGTCCCCGGCAAGGTCCGGACAAGGCCAAAATTTACTTACATCTGATTATTTACTGTAGCCGCATTTTAGCCAGTCACTGCCTACAAAAACAAATAGGGTTGACGCGATGTGGGGCGCAAAAAAAGGCGACATCGCATCAAGCGTACGCGTGTGCGTCGACTGAGAATGGGGCGAACAGAACGAGGTTTGGGCGTCTTTCCGACGACGCGCCACAAGGATGGAAAGCCCGTCCGACCGCGTCGCGAACCGAGGGCGCTTACGCAGCTGTGAGGAGAGAAGAGAAAGAGCGCGCGCTCAAAAGATAAGGCTACGTATCGTCATCATGCGGTTCCGGCGCGCGCGGCACCGAACCGCACAGGGAAGTCAGCACGACGCTGATCAGAATCAACGCGAGCATAAGCAACCAGTACTCCGTCCACGAAAAGGTGAAGGCCAGCATGACAGCCTCCTTCCGCTCCCGTCGTCAGTGATCCGATCAATGGTGAAGCAGGCTACGTATCGGATGCCGCCAGTCCATCCGCTTGTGGTGTTCTTCGTCGTGCAGCGCCTGGCGATGCTCCTGCCAAAGCTCGTCGGAAAACAGAAACGCGGCGATGAGAAGCGGCACGATGAGAAACGCGCCCAGAATCAGATGCTCGATCACAGTGACCTCCAGATCGATGGAACAGCGACGATTTCATTGTAGGCGTGTTGCGTGACGCTGCGTGTGATCCACCGCGCACACCATGTGCGCGCTTCTCGCCGCGCAAAACGCGCGCCCGCTTCATCGCTTTCGCGCATGAGGTGGCGCTCAGGCAGCCGCCTTTTTCCACGCAGCCGCCAGGAGTCCAGCGCCGATCAGCAGCGTTCCGCCCGTACAGTTGACGCCACGTTGCACGCGCGGGCTGCGAATCGCGCGCCGCGCCGCCGATGCGAGCAGCGCATACCCAAGCGCATTCAACGTCGCGATCGCGACGAAGGTGGCTTCGAAAATCGCGATCTGGGACCACGTGGCAACCTGCGTATCGATGAACTGCGGAACGAAGGCCACGAAGAACACGATGCTCTTTGGATTGAGCGCCGTCACCGCGTATGCGTGCGCGAAGATGCGGCCCGTGCGTGTTTCTGCGGCGGCCGAAGCATCGCTCGTCGCGACGGGCGCGCGCCATAGCTTGATGCCGAGATAAATCAGATACGCGGCGCCAACCCACTTCAGCGCCGTGAAGAGCGTCGCCGACGCAGCGAGCACGACGCCGAGTCCGAGCATCGACGCAGTCATCGACGTCAGATCGCCCAGTGCGACGCCCGCCGTCGTGACCAACGCATAACGCCGGCCGTGGCCGAGCGCATAAGAAATGACAAGCAGCACGGTAGGTCCAGGAATCGCGACAAGGATCGCGGACGCGATGGCGAAGGGAAGCCAGTGAGCGAGTGTCATGAAAAGTCTCCTGTGAGGCGGTTGATTTATCCACGAACGTCGCGTCTGTGCAAGTCGCCGCCGTTATGTTTGCCTGCACGTGCCTCTGAATGTGTAAAAACGCGTCCAGGCATCTTTTTTATTCTGCATTCACTTCAATTCATCTCGTCATTTGATGAGCTAGACGAATGACTTTGTGTGCAGCGCATCAACATGCAAATGCGGTATCGCAAATCGCTTAAAAGCCGTTTAAGCGTAAACGCGAATATTGCCGGCAAACGATTATCCAGAACCACTCTTCGCTCGATATTTCAATCTGCGATCCGCCGAATGTTTGCCTCATAGCGGCGTCGGGGCGGCGTTCAAACGGCCGAGTGATCGCTGCGACAATTCGCCGCTGTTGCGAGCGCACACAAAATGTGCTTGCCGTTCAAAACACTTCTCCTAGATTTTTAGTTGTGCGTCTTTTCCGGCAGTTAAACACATAGCTAACCGAGCAGTACCCGCACGGAGGTAACCATGAAAAAGCGAGTCGCCATTCTTTTCGCATTGACGGGCTTAGTCGCGGCAGCCGGCGCGCAGGCACAGGACGTCGTGATCAAGCCTCTGCAAACGGTGCAATTCAAGGCGAATGCGTATGGCTGCCTGTCGAAGGATAAACTCGACGCGGTCACGCAGCACGCACAGGCGGGCGAACAGCAGAAAATGCAGGAGTTCTTCTCAGGTTATCAATGCATCTCGACGCCGGAAAATTCGGATTTCCGCGTCGTTCGCGTAGTCGGCCATGACGTCGAATTCGTGAATGCCGGCAATAGCGACACTCAGGGTCTTTGGACTAACGACCGCTTTATCAAGCAATAGGCATCTAAAGTTGGATTTCGCCAGACACTGATTGTCGGGTGATAACAGACATCTGAACGAAAGAACATCATTCGGGATTTGGCACGGCCAGACTTTTGTCTGGCCATTTCCATTTCCTCGCCGCTTTTAGCTGGTTTTTTAGCTCCCTGCCGGTCCCGCCAATTCGGCGCAAAGCCATCTATCGCTCCGCATCGAGACGTTGTGAGCGCCGCTTGGCGCGCCTCATCACGCTGTCATACCGTCCCAGCATATTCGGTATCATCACGGTCCCACCCTGAGGCGGGACGCATTGTCCGCGCGGCGGCGCAAAAGCATGCCAGTTCGGCACACATGTTGCTGGTTTCAATGTGAAGCGAAAGCAGCGCGGTTGACGCAACAAGGCCCACAGTTCGGCCCAGCGGCAACCGGCAGTGTGTTCAACGGCGAGACGCGCGAACCGAGGCGTGACCGCTGCAAGGCAGGGAACGATCATGGCAAGGTACGCAGACTCTCTATTCACTATCCGGTCCGCTTTCGCTGGACCAGGTTGCAGCATGGCTCTGAAATCGACAATTTATAAGGCTGAACTCCAGATCGCCGATATGGACCGGCACTACTACGCCGACCATTCGCTGACGATCGCCCTCCACCCGTCGGAAACCAACGAGCGGATGATGGTCCGCGTGGCCGCGTTCGCGCTGTTTGCACAGGAACGCCTTGAATTTTGCAAGGGCCTGTCGGATATCGACGAACCCGACCTGTGGGCCAAAGACCTGACGGGCGCCATCGACACCTGGATTGAAGTCGGTCAGCCGGACGAGCGCCGGATCGCCAAGGCGAGCAGCCGTGCAAACGAAGTGATCGTGATCGCATACGGCGGCAAGACCTCCGACATCTGGTGGCAGGGCGTGCGCAACAAGGTCGAGCGTCTGCGGAACGTGACGGTGTGGTCGCTGGGCGAAAACGTCGCACCCGAGCTCGCCGCGCTGGCCGAACGGACGATGCGCCTGCAATGCACCGTGCAGGACAACGCTGCGTGGCTCGGCAGCGAAACCGCCGATGCCGTACCGGTCGAATGGACAGTTCTCAAAGCCGCCGCCGACGCGCGCCCCGCCGCGCACGGCGGACGCTGAGCGGATCAGCCGCTCTGTGTACCTAAAAACCGCGTCTTCCGTTCATGCCGCGGGGTCTGGCGGCCCTTTGAGTTCGACCATGTTGCCCTCAGGGTCGAACAGATACAGCGACGGACCATAACCATCCGCACCATAGCGCGTCGCCTGTTCGCCGATCCGGACACCCCGCCCGGTCAACCAGACCTTCAGCGCATCTGCATCGAACGGTTCCACGCGCAGGCAGACGTGATCCATGTTCCTTCCCACGCCGGGTACGCCGCTTTCCGGCCGATCGATCTTCCCGCCGACCTGCAACAGATCGATCAGCGAGCGTCCCGCCCGAAGCTGGATCAGGCCGAGGTCGCGCTGTTCCTTCTCCAGTGCGCAGCCCAGCACCTCGCGGTAGAAGCCCGTCATCGCCTCCAGATTGGCGGCGCGGATGACGACGTGGTCGATATCGATAATCTGGAATTTCATGGCACGGCATCCCGTTCCTGGAGTTCGTGTTGAAGAACCCAGTTTAGAAGGAAACGCGTGCAAGGGCTGAGGCTGGGCGTCTCTTCCGGCCCCAGCAAGGGACCATGAGTGAAAAACTGCGGATCGGCATAGGGGACGGCCATGAGGCCGTACCCCTGCCACACCACCCGGCATGCGGGTCCGCACCGGGCGGTTCGGGAAGTTGAGGTTACGAGAGTCTTGGCACACCCAGCCGATCGAAGTATGCGAGGGTCAGCACGCGATTCAGGAGCTGGCCGCTGTTACGCCACCAGCGACGGCTGTTCGCCGCCACCTGGTGCGCCACAGCGGACGGTGCCCCCAGCGCCCGTAGCTCCCGGTAGATGGTCGGCCCGCGGCGCCATTGCTTAAGCTGGATGACGCGCAACCGGTGACGCATTCATGCTGCACCCGCCACTACGACGGGTCAGTTCACGAATGCGGCGTTTGAACGCCTGCAGCGGTTTGACCGCCACCTTGCGCTTAACGATACCGCCGGACGCTACCCACAGGCTGTAGCCCAGAAACTTGCGACCGAACACACTGGCCACCGCGCTTTTGGTCTCATTGAGCTTCAACCGCAAGCGCCCATACAGACGACGCAGCAGCGCCATCACCCGCTCGCCCGCACGGCGGCTGCGAACATAGACATTCGCATCGTCGGCATAGCGCGCAAAGCAGTGGCCTCGCCGCTCAAGTTCCTTGTCCACCTCATCGAGCAACACGTTGGCCAGCAACGGCGAGAGCGGCCCGCCCTGCGGCGTGCCCTGTTCACGTTGCTGAACCACACCGCCATCCATGATGCCGCTGTTCAGGTACGCCCGGATCAGACGGATCACCCCGGCGTCTCCGATACGTTTCTGTAGACGCGCGATCAGGATGTCGTGGTTGACCCGGTCGAAGAACTTCTCCAGATCAACGTCCACTACGATTCGCCGGCCCGACTGCACGTACGACTGCGCGGCCAACACCGCGTCGTGTGCACGCCGTCCGGGCCGGAAGCCATAGCTGTGCTCGCTGAATGTAGGGTCCAGAACKGGCTGCAGCACCTGCAGCAACGCCTGCTGGATCAGCCGGTCCGTCACCGTCGGGATGCCAAGCTCACGCTCGCCGCCCTCCGGCTTCGGGATCGTCACCCGCCGTACCGGACTGGGCCGGTACGTCCCCTTCAGCAACTGTTCACGGATCGCGGGCCACGCCGTCACCAGATGGCGCGACGTCTGGTCAATGTCCAGACCGTCCACGCCAGCGGCTCCCTTGTTGGCCCGTACCCGTTTGAACGCCTGCTTCAGGTTCTCTCTCGTCAGCGCCGCCATCAGCAGCGATGACCCTGTGTCCCCGGATTCATGCCGCGAGCCGCAGGCTTCGTCGCTGGCAGGTATACGCGCGGCTTCACCGCGCACATTTCCCGCCCGCCCCGTTTGCACGGGCATCTGACACATTGCCTGCCGCTTCGACATGACGCTGGACACTCCTTCCCGTTCGGCCCTTCATCACTAGCTTCGGTCTCATCGACCTGTCCTGTGACTACTACGGCCTCTGCTGACTTCTCGCTCCGGCTCGACGCCGTCGCCCTTTCAGGCACAAGGCGAGATCTCCCCAGGTAAGAACGCACTCCTTCATCGCACAACCGCCGCATCTACGCCACTTCGCCTTGATCACGGGAGCTTCGCGGTTACGTGCCCGCTCGCCCTGCTCGGCAGCGCCTTCTATACGGTTCTTGTCCATCGGCTCGCGATTTACGCTCCACGCTTCCTCCCCACACTCGGTCACCCTCATGCAGTTGCGCTTCACTTCATTTGCCGTGATCAGCTTATGGCGGGACTTCCACCCGCAGGAGTGCGCCCATGCTGGGCGCACACG
>NZ_WHNP01000027.1 GCF_009362735.1 Paraburkholderia franconis
GCAGCGTGGCCGTGAGCGCGCCGTAGCCCGACCACGTCGACGTACAGGAGATCGTGTTGGTCTGCACGCCGGCGTTCACGGGGAAGCTACCCTGCGTCTTGATCGCGCCATTCGAATCGGCAATCGACCACACCACGGTATCCGCGTTCGGCGCGTTCGTCGTGATCGCGAGCTTGAACGGCGTGTTGTTCTGAAATACGCGCAGGCCGTCGCTCGTCGGCGTGTCGGCCGTGATCAGGCCGTTCGGCGTGCCGCCCGCCTGTTGCGTTGCCGTGCCGCACGAAAGCGTCGAGCTGCCCGACGGCGACGGCGACGGAGCGGGTGCCGGGGCGGGCGTAGGCGTAGGAGTCGGAGTGGGCGTCGGAGTCGGTGCGGGTGCCGGTGCGGGTGCCGGTGCAGGTGCAGGTGCCGGAGCGGGCGCAGGTGCCGGAGCGGGCGCAGGAGCCGGTGCCGGCGACGGGGTGGCCGCGACAGCGCGCACCCAGCACGCCTTGTCATAGCCGACTGCAGGGTCCGTCTGCGAAACTGCGCCGACATAGCAGCCGACGCCGTTGCTAAAAGTACGCGGAGCCGTCAGCATCGCCGATGGCGAGTTAGGCGGCACGGCCCCGAACACGACTGCGCCCGTTCCGAGGAACGAGCAGTTGGCGTTTTCCTGTCCGCACAGCGTGTATTGCTGGCCTGCGACGGTGATCGTCGTGGTCTGAGCCTGCACGTGTTCCGCACCGAACGAGGCCAACACGGTTGCCGACGCAACCCCCAGTAGTTTCCAATATCTCATCATTGTCCGTATGTTTCGCTGAAAAGCAGTTGTCCCCGAAGGTCCAGCAAGATCGATCGGAGTCGTCCCGCCTTGGCGTTATCGAATAGAAGGAGAAGTGAAACGGAGAACACACCGCCTGCGTTCATTGCCTGAGCCGCTTCTTCTTGCGTCGGTTGTGTCTTCACGCATTTGCACGAACACGCACTGCACACAAACCCGCAAACTTGCACCCGTTACAGCTTTTGTTGCGCAC
Organism: Paraburkholderia franconis; assembly: GCF_009362735.1. Classification (GTDB taxonomy): domain Bacteria; phylum Pseudomonadota; class Gammaproteobacteria; order Burkholderiales; family Burkholderiaceae; genus Paraburkholderia; species Paraburkholderia franconis. The sequence continues at coordinate 1,017 of NZ_WHNP01000027.1, forward strand.
TTCGTTACGACGAAGTTCATGGTCCGTCGTCCGTTCTGTGACAGGAAAATATCCAGCGATGCCGTTTTTCAGAAAATTTAGGATCACTGATTGACACGCAAAGTACTTCGCGTTTCTTTGGGCAACACAATGCCATCGCCAAACCTCATCGGTTCAACGACACTCGACACAATCCTGCAAATTGAACAGCCAAGATCCATGCGTCGGTTTCTCGCAAACGAGAACCGGGCAGGAATTGACAACCGGACTTCAAGAACTTCAGGAACCGCCTCTTCGCCGCTGTTCACGGCAAAGTGATGCCTGGCTATGCGCCACGCCCTCTCCAGCAATTATTACCCTGTGGATGGCGGCTTAATGCTTGATCCGGTATTAATTACAGAAAATTTTTTGGGCAGACGAATTATAAACGTTTCATCCTTGAAACGTGAACCGCGCAAATGCAGAAAAGGACTAATCTCAATAGCGCGGGGAGAAATCGGCCCGGTATTTTCTTGATCGGCGGAAGCTGGGGGCGATCTGCCTACGAAGGCCCGATAAAAGGTAAATCTATGATCGATCTGGATATTTTTTTGCAACGGGCGTTTTTATAATATTAATACGAATATCCCTTCAGTGTCTTTCCAAGTGTAATTATTTAATAAATCCGATAGATCACTTCGAAATACGCGACATTATTTTACTTCAGCCATTTACGTAAATAGGCAGGAATTTCCATTAGCGCATTTCATTCGTTTCGTCCGCGCCTCGCAATCAATTCAAACAAGGCGAACATGCCGGTAGGAACGCTCCTCGCACACTTCGCATTCCAGAAGAATTGATTCGGCTGTGACACGCCCGAATGTCTACAGAACGAATCTGCCCGGTGTCACGAACCGCTATCCCAGTGCCTCTTGCCGATCGATCTGAGTATCGAGTATCCGCGGGCAGTCAGATGCAGATGCGCATGACCCGATCCGAGCTTTTCCAGCGAAACCAACTGGCGCTCGTACAACGCGTGCAAATCGTCACGGTCCAGATCGTCCGGATATCGCGTCGTGCCGATCAACATGAGCGCCGCGATCTCGTGTGGACTGAGCATGATTGTCTCCATCGGCTTGATGTCTGTTCAGCGCCTGCACATCGTGTGTGCGGCAGGTCACGTTTCAAGAATAGAATCTCGCCACAGCTTGTCGACGCGCACTTTGTCGCATGCAAAGTTCTTCGTATTCCCCGTAATACCTGCCCTCGCATTGCTGGCATACACTGTCGTATCCCCGCCCGCGCAAACGCCTCGCCGCCTCCAGTTCATTCAGTCATGCCTCACCAACAACGCCGTCGTTTCATTGTCGCGAGCGCGCTTGCCGCCATAGGTACCGTCGTTCCCAAACCATCAAAAGCCGCGAACAGCAATGGCACGATCGCCCTTGCGCTGAAGTCGATTGCCGACCCGTTCACGTCGTCGATGATCGACGCAGCCCGCGCATTCCAGAAGCACTCCCCTTACCCATTCGAACTCGTCGTGCAGGGCACTGCGACGGAAACTGATGTCGACGGCCAGATACGTATGGTCGAGAACCTGATCGCGCAACGCGTCAGCGCCATCGTGCTGGCGCCGATCCATTCGAAAGCGTTGATCCCCGTCGTGAACGAGAGCATCAGGCGCGGCATCATCACGCTGACCATTGACAATCCTCTCGATCCGGAAGCATCGAACGCCGACGGCATGCGCATCCCTTTCGTCGGCCCGGACAACCTTCGCGGAGCGAAACTGATCGGCAACTATCTCGCGCAAAAGCTGCATGGCGGCGACCACGTCGGGATTGTCGAAGGCGTGCCGTCGGACCGCAACGCGCAACAACGCACGACGGGATTCATGGACGAGATGAAGGCTGCGCATGTCGAAATCGTTGCCGTCGAAGCGGGCGACTGGGAATACGCGAAAGGCAAGCGAGCCGCTGCTGCGATACTCGCGCGCAAGCCGGAGATACGCGCGCTGCTGTGCGGCAACGACAATATGGCGATGGGTGCAGTCGACGCGGTTCGCGACGCGCGCAAGACAGGCAGCGTATTGATCACCGGCTACAACAACAGCAACGCGATCAAGCCGCTGCTGAGGAACGGCAGCGTGCTTGCGACCGTCGACCAGTTCGCCGCAAAGCAGGCGGTGTATGGCATCGACGTCGCGTTGCAGGCGTTGCTGCAACAGCGCAGGCAGGAGGACTTGTCCGCATACATAGAAACACCCGTGGCTCTGGTTACGCGCGGCAACGCCTGAATCACGCCGACGCAATCGGGCACGGCGACCGAAATCATCGCAACGCTGTTCGTGTATAAAGAGAGCAATCCAAAGCAAACGGAGCCGCCATGCCCGACACGCCAACCCAGGATTCGAAACCGTCTGCCGAAGCCTTGCGCGCTTCGATCCCGCCACGCGCAAAGCCGTGGATCATCGGTGGCGGCATCGCCCTCTTGCTTGTGATCGTGTTCTCGATCCTCAGGCCTTCGGGAGAAAAGCGCGACCTGCGCGAGCTAACCGATCTCGGATTCTCGATCGACACGTGCATCGACGGTAATCGTTCATCTGCCATTCCCACGTCCGAATGCGTTGCGTTACGAGCGAGGCCCGCACTGACCACATCACAGCTTGCGACAGCGCTGCCGCACCTGAAGGGACTCGATCGCAGGCTCGACCTGAATCTTGCCGGCACCCAGGTCGACAGCATCGATTCATTGAACGGACTCGATGCGCTCGAATCGCTCGATCTGACGGGCACCTCCGTATGGCGCATCGATGCGCTAAAGGGGATGCATTCGTTGAAACGGCTCGTGCTTCACCGAACGGAAGTTGAGAACATTGATGCGCTAAAGGAATTAACGGGATTGCAATCGCTCAGTCTGTGGGATACACGGGTTGCGAATCTCGACGCGTTGAAGAATCTCACCAATCTCCAACTGCTCGATCTGCGAGACACGCAGGTTCGCGATCTCGATCCGCTCGAAGACTTGCCTCATCTGGAAACCCTGAAGCTGGGCGGTGCGAGAAACGTCCGCGACATCGATCCGCTCAGCCAGTTGACCACCTTGAAGACGCTCGATCTCAACGAGACCCAGGTCGACAGTATCGGTGCGTTGAAGAAGCTGCGCGATCTGCAAGCGCTCTATCTCGCGAACACGCCGGTGCGCAACATCGACGCGTTGAAGGGAACGCCGTCGCTGAAAACGCTGGTGCTCGACGGCTCCAGGGTCGAGAACATCGATGCGACGCGCGGACTGACCCAGTTGGAAACGCTCGTTCTTGCACGCACTCAAGTCACCCGCATCGATGCGCTCAAGGATCTAAAGAAGCTGCAAAGGCTTAACCTTGCGGATACAACGATCGACAATATCGACGCGCTCGGAGGTTTGAAAGAGCTTCAATCGCTGAATCTCTTCCGCACGCGGGTTCGCAACATCGACGCGTTGAAAGGCATGACCAGTCTGCGAGAACTGTATCTCGCGAACACGCCCGTCGATGAAGTCGACGTGCTAAAAGGCCTGACCGGTTTGCGCGAAGTCGTGCTCTACGGCACCCGCGCACGAAACGTCGACGAGATCAAATCGGCGCTGCCGAAGACCCGCGTCGTCTGGTGATCGTTCCGTCAGCGCTCGACGTCGAAACGTTCGACGTCGAAGCGCCCGGCGCCTGTTCCCTCATTACATACTCTTTACATCCCGCGACGGCCGCTTCTCGCAGACGTCCGCGCACGCATGTGCCCCCATCCGCTTTCCCTTGATGCGCCTTACGCGCAGGCCTTGGGACGCGCATTCGAACGCCGGCGATACAGGGGAAATCCCCAATACGAACATCGTCCTATGACAAAAGGAAATATATCTGGCGACGTTACCTTAGATCACATCAGCGACCCGACGGGCCGCAGCTAAGCGAGGAAGCCAATGCGTTACGCGCAACCCTGGAATGCCACTCCCGCCGCTCCGTCCTTCCGGGACGAAGCCGATCAACGTGAACGCGCAACCGACGCGTCAAACCTGCTGAAACGTGCCATCACCGCCGCAGCGCTCGGCAATGCAACCGAGTGGTTCGATTACGGCATCTATGCGTATGGCCTCGCCTATATTTCGGCGGCTCTCTTTCCCGGCAACGCCGCAAGCGCGACTCTGTTCGCTCTCGGCACGTTTGCCATTTCGTTTCTGATCCGTCCGCTCGGCGGCCTCTTCTGGGGTCCGCTCGGCGACCGACTGGGACGCAAGCGCGTGCTCGCGCTGACCGTTCTGTTGATGTCCGGCGCGACGCTGCTCGTCGGCGTGATTCCGTCTTATTCGTCGATCGGTTGGCTCGCGCCCGCTGCGCTGATCGTGCTGAGAATGCTGCAAGGCTTCTCGACGGGCGGCGAATATGGCGGCGCCGCGACGTTCATGGCCGAATACGCACCCGACGATCGACGCGGCTTTTGCGGCAGCTTCCTCGAGTTCGCGACGCTGGCCGGCTTCTCGCTCGGCGCGCTGCTGATGCTCGGCTGTTCGCTCGTGCTCGGCGATCAGGCGATGCACTCATGGGGCTGGCGTCTGCCGTTCCTCGTGGCCGCGCCGCTCGGCCTCGTCGGCTGCTATCTGCGTTCGCGCCTCGAAGAAACACCCGTGTTCCGCGAAATGGAAGAGAAGGCGCACAATAAGAACGAGCAGGCCGTTCCACTGAAAACGCTCTTCGTTCAATACAGCAAGCCGCTGTTCCTGCTCGGCGGGCTCGTCGTCGCGCTCAACGTCGTGAACTACGTGCTGCTCGCGTATATGCCGACGTTCATGCACAAGCAGTTGGGCGTCAGCGAGAACATGTCGTTGCTGATCCCCCTGATCGGCATGCTCACGATGATGGCCTTTCTTCCCTTTGCGGGTTCGCTGTCCGACCGATTCGGACGCAAGACGATGTGGTGGTTCTCGCTCGTCGGCCTGTTCGTCGCAGCCGTGCCGATGTTCACGCTGATGACGCACGGCGTTGCAGGCGCGCTGATCGGCTTCGCGGTGCTGGGCCTTCTGTACGTGCCGCAGCTCGCAACCATCTCCGCGATGTTCCCGGCGATGTTCCCGACTCAAGTCCGCTATGCGGGCATGGCCATCGCCTACAACCTGTCGACGTCGATCTTCGGCGGCACCGCGCCGATCATCAGCGACTGGCTCGTGGACAAGACGGGCAGCGCGCTCGTCCCCGCTTACTACATGATGGGCGCATGTGTGGTCGGTGCGATCGCGTTGCTGTTCGTGATCGAGACGAAGGGCTGCTCGCTGCGCGGCCAGACGTTGCCGGGAAACAAGCGCTGATGTCACGCACGTGATGCACGAAGTCGAACGACGGGCGCAGCAGCGCCCGTTTTTCATTTGCACGCGCGGTTATCGGTGGATCGCTATCGACGATGCGCTGAAACGGCAGACGCCAACGCTACCGCCTGCTCACGCGCAGCCTGTCTCGCCGCGTGATCCACTTCTGCGCCGAACAGCGTCTTCTCGACGACGATCGATTCGATGTCGGTAACGCCGACGAAACGCAGCCACGCTTCCACATACGGCCGCTGAAAATCGAACGACTCGGCGGACGTGTTCGACTGCTTCGAATAGTCGAGCCCTCTCGCATAGATCACGGCCGCCTTCTAGTCTTTCAGCAATCCGCCGAAGCCTCGCTCGTCGAACGAGAACAGAATGCCCCGCTGCGACACGACATCGATGAAATGCTTCAGCTTGTATGGGATCGAAAAATTCCACAGCGGCACGGAGAAGAGCAGCGTATCGGCCGCATGCAGGCGCTGCGCAAGCTGACGGATATCCGCCCATGCCCGCGCCTGAGCGTCGCTGAGCGGCGTGCCGCTCAGGTCCGCATACTTCGCATCGAGCGCATCGCCGTCGAATTCCGGCAATGCCGTCGACCGCAGATCGAGCACGTCGATCCGATGATCGGGATGCGCGTCGCGCCAGGCGTCCAGATACGCACGCGCAACGTCGAGCGACGCAGACCGCGTCTTGCGCGGCAACGATTCGATATGCAGCAAGGTCGGCATCGGAGGGCTCTCCTGTGTCCTGCGCATTGACCGGCCTTCACCACAACATATTTCGCGACAAAATATAAACGAAAGTATTATTGGCCTATTCAGTCTGGATCGCACTGAATCGGAGAAGCGCCGATGTTCGATACCGTCCTGCTGCGCTCATTCGTGGCCGTCGTTCAGGAAGGCAGCTTCACGCATGCCGCCACTCGACTCAACCTCACGCAATCGGCTGTCAGCGCGCATCTGCGCCGCCTCGAAAAGCAGGTCGGCCGCGATCTGCTTTCGCGCACGACGCGCTCCGTCACGCTCACGGCGGACGGCGAGCTGCTGTTGGGCTACGCGCGCGCGATCCTCGCGCTCAATCAGGATGCGCAGGCGCAGCTATTTCGCGGACCGAGCGAGGGCGCGATCCGTGTTGGACTGTCCGAAGATCTCGCCAACGTCAGGCTGATGAACGTGATGCAGACCTTTGCGGTGCGCTATCCGCGCATCACGTTCAGCGCGAGGGTCGGCATCCCGGCCGAACTGCTTCACGCGATGGACCAGCGCGAACTCGATGTCGTGATCGGCGGACGCTGTGCGGATGCGCGTCCCGGACGCATCCTGTGGCGCGAGCCGCTCGTGTGGGCCGGCGCGCAATGGGCATCGCTGACGCCTCGCGCGCCCGTGCCGCTCGCGCTGTTCCCGCAGCCGTGCCCGTATCGCGAGGCCGCATTGGCCGCGCTCGCTCGCGCGGGCCTCGATCATCGGATCGCGCTGGTCTGTTCGAGCGGTTCCGGTTTGCTGGCCGCCGCGCAGGCCGGCTTTGCCGTAACGCCGATCCCGCATACGCAGCTCGTGCACGGCTTGCACGTCGTCGCGCCGGATGCGGGCCTGCCCGCGCTGCCCGATGTCGAGTTCACGCTGTTCGCTGCGGCGGGACCCTCCGCGCCTGTCGCCGACGAACTGGGCAATGCGATCGTGCTCGCATTCGCGCACAAAGGCGAAGCGCCATTCGCGCAAGGCACGCGCCTTGCGCCCGACAGCGGACAACCATGAGGAGAATGACGTTGCCACGTTCACCGCTCGACAACACCACACCCGGCAAGAAGCGATTCTCGATGATTCGCGAGTTTCATCTCGCCGACTGGTTCACGCTCGGCAATGCGATCTGCGGCACAGGTGCGCTGTTTTCGATGATGAGCTACATCGGCAGCGCCGACGTCATGCACATCTATTTCGCGTGCGCGCTGGTGTTCGCCGCACTCGTTTTCGACGTGCTCGACGGACGCATCGCGCGCTGGCGTCAGACGTCTTCGCTGCTCGGCAAGGAACTCGATTCGCTTGCCGATGTGATTTCATTCGGCGTCGCGCCTGCCGTGATCGGCTATGGATGCGGCATGCGCGGTCTTTACGACCGCTTTCTGCTCGCGTATTTCGTTGCATGCGGCGTGTCGCGGCTTGCGCGCTACAACGTGACAGCCGATGCGATGTCGGGCGGCACCGGCAAAGTCACGCACTTCGAAGGCACGCCTATTCCGACATCGTTCGCCATCGTTCTGCTGCTCACCGTCGCTGCATGGCAAGAAGCGCTCGGCGCGCAATTGTGGCTAGGCGAATGGCGTATCGCGGGGCACGTGCTGCATCCGTTGACGCTTGTCTTTGGCATCTCGGGATCGCTGATGATCAGCCGGATCCGGATTCCAAAGCCCTAAACGCGTCGGTTCATCAATGATGCGAGAACAACGACGTGCTCGTCGTTGCTTTCGACGGCGCACCCGATTGCGAGAAGTTCAACGGCATCGTCCCGTACGCTTCCGTTGACTCGCGCGCGACACCCGTCTGCGCCGCCGCGTAGTCGGGGTAGTGCACTTTCGATTGATGCAGCGTGCCGTCCTTCCCGGCCTGAACGATCTGCGCCTGAACATCGCTGCGCGTGGTCGGGTCCTGGGTGGACTGCGCGGACTGCGCATACGACATCGCAGGAATAGCCAGCGCGGCGACAATCAAAGAAACGGTGACTGAAGCTTTCATCACGCTCTCCTTTTGAGCTTGCGAATCTGAAACAGGGCAATCAGCCCGGCAACCATCGCTTCGTCATTCAAAGGACATATGGCGCCTGGGTCTTTCGTGCCGTTCCAGTTCAGATTAGGGCGCTTAACTTAAAACTGCCTTAGCCGCGCCATCGAATTGCGTTCGATCCACTGCATGTCGAAGCGGTGAATGACTCGCGTGATTGATTGTCGTCATGCGACGCTGACCAAAAACTGACCAGTCGATGACAATTCTGTCATCTGCCGGACAAACGTTGCTGGTGCAACTGCGCAAGCGCGCTTGTTTCCCCGCGCGGGGAGTGCGAAGAGGCGGATTTTCGAACAGCCGTGGAGTGAACGTGCGCTAGCCGTTCGAGACCCGATAGGTGCCTCTGCCCGCCTGCTTGGCGTTGTACAGCGCCTCGTCCGCGCGCCGGATCAGGCCGTCGACTGACTCGTCGTTGGCCGCGAGCGCAATGCCGATGCTGGTGCCGATGCTGATCGCTTCGCCCGTCGACAGGTGATAAGGCATCGCAATCTCGCGGATCACACGTTGCGCGAGTGCGACGATGGAAGGCAGCGTCGCGTAGTCCGCGATGATTGCGAATTCGTCACCGCCCAGGCGCGCGACCAGTTCGCCTGGGCGCAGGGTGCGTGTCAGGCGCAATGCGACCGTCTCCAGCACTTCGTCTCCTGCGCAATGACCGAGCCGGTCGTTGACCTGCTTGAAGCCGTCGAGATCGAGATACATCATCGCGATGGCGGCCTCTTTGCGCTTCGGCGCAGAGGCAAGAATGCGCCCCAGCCGATCGCGCAGTTCACGCCGGTTCGGCAAGCCGGTGAGCGAATCGTGCCGCGCAAGATGCAGGATTTGCGCTTCGCTCTCGCGCCGTTTCGTGACGTCCTCGATGATGATGACGGCGCTGCCGTCGGGCACCGGGTTGCGGGTCATTTCGAGCTGGCGGCCGTCACGCAGCTCGAGATCGAGCGGGCGGCCTTCGTCGGAAAGCCATGTGGCGCATCGTTCGACCAGTTGCTTGCGCAGCGTCTCGCCGAACTGCGCGAGCCCCACCTGGCCGATGAACTCGGGCAGCGGCACATTGAGCTTAAGCGTCTCGACGGTCGCGCCAAAAAGCTCCGCCGTCCGGCGATTCGCGATGATGACCTTGCCGTTGGAATCGATCGTGCACAGGCCGTGCGGCATGTGGGCCAGCGCGGCATCGAAGCGGGCCGCCAGCTCAGCGTGGCGCTGCTCGGCCGTCATCAGCGCGACCAGGCCCTCGTAGTGGCGCCCGACCACCGACACCATCGCGCCGATATACGCGACGAGAGGTGGGAGCAGAATCCACAGGCCGCTCTTCGCCGCGAAAAGCGCGCCGACGCCGATCGGAATCGCGCCGAGGCAGATCTGCGCGATCGCGAGCCGCGGCAGTGCGGCGTTTCGTGAAGCGATCCCGCCGAGGATGCCTGCCGTCACCATGATGGCCAGCAACGCAAGCTGCCTGTCCGCCGACATCACGCACGCCATCGTGCCCAGACCGAACACGAGGCACGCGACGAGGCCGACGGGCGCATAGCGCGTCGCCCACGCCGCAGGATGCACGACGCCTGCGCGGCTGCGCACCAGATACAGACGCACGATGCCGAGGCGTGTGAGCAGCAGGCCGATATCGGCGACGAGCCATGCCGCCGTCCATGGCTCGCGCAGACGGACGAACGCGACCAGCGCGACGAACGCGCTCGCGATGCCGGAGAGGAACAGAGGCCGGACGTTATCGAACAGCGTCGACAGCAACGACGCGCGGATCGACGGGCTGATGATGCACTTTCCATGTGCTGGCGTCGCCAGGAACGGATCGAACAGGGAAGGTCTCTCTGACATGGGTGGGGCCGTGGCCAAGAATGTCGAACTCCGGCTCATGGCAGGCATGCTTCGCTTTCTGCCTTCGCCTTTTGCCCTTGATCTCTGCATTAACGGCACGAATTCGCAATTCTTGATTATTACCTGATTATGGACCGTTTGTTCCTCTCCTTACAAAACGACAGCTCACGAAAACAAAAGCCCCTTCGCATGAGCGAAGGGGCGAAATCGTTTCTGGTGCAATGAAAATGAAACGCGCGCTATCCGACGATGATCTTCTCGCCCGGACGGATCTGCGTCGGATGCTTCGCGACTTGCGGGTTCAGTTGCAGGATCTCGTTGTAAGCGGCGACGTCCTGCTCGCCGCGCGTCATATGGCGCTGATCGTCGCGTGCCACGTGCGCGGCATCGAGCAGCGATTTCCGATTGCGCTCGGCGATGACCCATAACGAATCGTTTTCGACGACGAAATACGCTTTCGGCGGCGCCGCCGTGTTCTTCGGTTGCCCCGTGGATGGCTGTGCCGAAGGCGTCGGCGGCTGGGTCGGTGTCTGCGTAGGCGTGACGGGCGCCTGCGTCGCGCCAGCGCCTGGCGTGCCCGTCACGCCAGGCGCCGGCACGGCGGACACGCCCGGCTGCGGCGCATTGCCGTTGAGATTCGCGCTCGCGTGATTCTGCCTGTTCTGGTTGTTACTGGAGCCGCCGCTGAAGAAGCTCTGGATCAGCGTCCCTGTAAAAATGCCGACGGGCACGAGCGCGAGCATCGTCGGGAAGCGGTCCATGCCGGGCGTCGCGTTGGGAAATTGCGTATGCAGGCGGCCCGCGCCGAGTATCGTCGCCGACGTGATCGCGATGCTGCCCAGCCACGGGTGTCCGCTGCCCAGTTGCGCAATCCCGCTCGCGAAGCCCGCCGCCGTCGCGACATAATCGCCTGCTGCCTGCGCGAAGCGCGTCGAGCGGAAGCGCTTCTCCGCATTCACGTGGTACGCGCTGTTGAAGTACACGATGCCCGTGTAAGTCGCCGTCAGCCCCGCGCCGATCGACGTCAGCAGCGGCGCAAGCGCCGGGTGTCCGACGAAGGTCGCGACGTTCGTCGCCATCGTCGCGCCGTAACTGATGACGGCCGCGCCACGGCCCAACAGGCCGAAGTGATGACGGGGACTGCCGCGATGCAGGCCCTTCAGCGACGTGCCGCCCACTACGGCCTGCATCTGCGCAAGCATGTCGGCTGCGATCGCCTTCGTATGCGCATGCGCTTCCTCGAAGGTCAGCATGCCGGCGCGCTGCATCGCGCGCAGCTGGCCCGCCTTGACCTTGCCTTCTTTCGCCAGCAGCGCAAGCTGCTCGACGCGCTGCTTGCTGATCTCGTTCGGCCCCAACTGCCTGCGCAAGCCGCGTTCGAGCCGGTCCACCACAGCGTCGAACACGCGCGGATCGCCGTTCTTCAGGCTCTCGACGGCCCCCTGATGCAGCGCCTGGAACACGCGCCCGCCTCGCGTGCCGGCGAGCAGCGACGTCGTGGTCTGGTGCAGCCCTTCGCTGCCGAACGTCTTCAGCAGATGCAGCGCGTTGCCGCCGAGAACCCCCAGCGAAGGCAAGCCCGCGCCGACCAGCGCGCCCGTCTGGATCAACCCCTTGCGCCCGCCATAACGGCCATGCACGCGCAGCGCGTGCAGTTCCGCGCTCGCGCGGTCTTGCGGGTCGATCGGCTCGGCCGTCAGTTGCGCCGCCGTCTTGCGGCTCGCGCTGATCGGCTTCGTGCCGTCGTTGCGCAACGCCGGATCGCCGACGACTTCGTCGCGCCAGTATTCGACGGGATCGGTCGCCGCGCCCGAGGCAGGCGCCGGCTTCGTCTTCACGGGCGCGAGGTTCAGATGCACGCCGACCTCCGCGTCCCAGTCCTTTGCGAAATCGCGCGCGAGGCGCTGTGTCATGCTCGCGCGGTCGGCCGCTCGCCAGTCCGGCGACGCGAAATCGATCGTGGCCTTGCGCGCGCGGTTCAGCAGCGCCGTCGTATTGCCTTCGCATAGCTGGCAGCGCAATGCATCGATTTCTTCGGGCGTCATGCCCTCGGCGCGGCCCAGGCGCGCGACCTCCGCGAACAGCAGCTCCTGCTGATCGGCGAGCGTCTGCTCGTTGACGCGCTCGAACACGCGCGTGAGCGCATCGGCGCCATGCAGCCGCGCGAGCCTGTCGGGCGCGCGGCGCGCGTAATCGACGATCGTCCGCGCGAGCGACGTCGTCAGATCCTGATTGGCGATGAAGTCGGCCCCGTGCGTGCCGTACGACAGCCCCATATGCACCCAGTCGAGCGCGCCGCGTTCGAGCACCGCCCTCAGCAGCTTGACCTGGCCCGAGCCCGGCACCGATTCGGGCACGGCATCCCAGCCGTGGAACGTCACCGTCACGGTCGGCGCGATGCGGTCGGGATGATCGATCGCCCACTGTTCGAGCGCGCCGAAGGTGCGCACGTACTCGTGATAAGTGTCGTCGGTACCCGCCTGGAAGCGCCGGTCGCCCTTCGCGACGAGCGCGCGCGACGGCGCCGTCTCCAGCCGGATCGCAAAGCCCGCCTTCGACGCCTCGTCGAGCCAGCCATGCAGATGCTGCAACTCGTCCAACGCGAGCGCCTTGCCGTCCGAATCGGGCGCGGGCTCGATCACGTTGTGTTCGGCGTCGTACGTCGCGTGCTGCTGGTCGCCGAGCGCCTTCACGTCCTTCAGGAACTCGCGGTCGTGGCTCTTGCCGAGCGCGGCCGCGAGCGAATGCGGATCGACGACCAGCGACACGATCGGCATCACGCCGCCGTAACGCTTCACCTGCGCGGTGAAAAGCTTCGGGTCGTCGCGCAGCGAGTACGCACGCGACATCGGCGCAAGACGCCGCTGCAACTCCGGCGCGAGGCGCACGAACAACTGGATCATGCGCCGGTTCGCCACTTGCGCGACGCTGAAGCGCCGCCCGAGCCTTGCGCCGAGCATCGGCACGCTGCGAAACGGCATCGTCGTGACTTCGCGCGCGACGTACAGCGCATTGCCAAGCGACGTCCACAGCTTGCTGTCGACCATCACGGTCTGCGCGGTGCCCGTGAGCTTCAGGCGGCGCTCGTCGGGCAGCGAGCGTCGTGCGTTGTACGCCTTGACGAGCGCGTGCGTCGCGAACCATTTCTTTGCATCGGACGAGCCGTGCCGCAGATTCGACTCGGCCACCGTGGTACTCGCGAGGCCTGGCTGATAAGGCTGGATGTCGAGCGCATCGGCCGATTGCGCGAAGGCTCTGAGCGATTTCCCCGATTTCCACGCGACGCTCACGCGGCGTTGCGGATTGAAATGGTCGATCTCGTTCTTCGCCTCTTCGATGCCCTGCCTCAAACGTTGCGACACGGCTTGCAATGAACGCGCCCTTGCACCACTCGCGCCGCCCGCGCCGTTGCTCCGGCGTGCCTTCAGCTGCGCCTCGAACTCCACCTTGCGCGTGCGCGCCGCTTCGAGCTGCGTGGCGCCGACGTGCTCGAAGAACTGTTCGGGCTTCAGGTTCGTCACGAGAAAATGAATGTTCGCGCCATAGCGTCCGCGGCCGATCGGCATCTGGTCGACAGGCACGCCGCGCGCATCCGGATTGTTTGCCTTGCGCAACTCGTCGAACCACTGCAACGATTCCCCGCGCCTCGCAATCACGCCGATGGGACGGGTCAGCGCCTTCACGAGCGGCCCCTCGGTGTCGTACACGTACACGTGATGATCGGCGGCAAGCGCGTCGCTGTCGAATGCGCGTTGCAGATGCAGCGCGTTCTGTCCGCTGAAATCGGTTGCTTCGAGCGGTTTGTCTTTCGCGGGCAGCAGATTCGGCGCAAGCAGCGCATCGTCCTGCGCGGAGCGGGCGGCGGCACGGGTCATGGCCTGATTGACGGCTTGCGTCGCCGCCTGCTGACGGCGCAGCAACGCGACGGCCTTGCGCGCCGCTCTGCCGACATGGCGCGGCGCGTTCACTACGAGCTTCGTGCCGATTTCCATGCCGCGCTGGCCGACGTCGCCCAGCTTCATGCGCGGCGGCTTGTCGGTGTCGATCGTCTTGCCGTCGGCGGCGGCCTTTGCGGCCTCCTTGCCCAGAAAGCCGCCCAGGCTGTCGACGCGCGACGGTTCGAGCGCGCTGACGGCGAACTTGACGCCGCGCCGTCCCGCGCGGTTCACGGGAATCCCTTTCGCGCGGCGCCGGAACGCGTCGCTCAGATCGTGTGGCGCGATCTCGGTATCGCCGAACGGCGTCTTCTCGTGATAGCGCCAGGTGGGCTCGAACGACGTCGCCGCGGCAACGAGACCTTGCGCCACTTCCGCATCGGACTTGAGCGTCGCGTAGCCGAGCACCTTGCCCGTGTTCTCGTCGATCGCGTAGATGGTCTGTTGCGTGTCCGCTTGCGCGGCCTCGGCGGCGAGCTTCGGACGCCTGAAGGCGGCCTTGTGCGCATTGGCGAGCGCGGCGATGTCGTCGATCACCTGATGGTCGATCGCGCCGTTGCTGCGTGCGGCTTTCCATGTCTGCCGCGTGTTCGACGCCTGTATCTCCGACGCGCCGCCAAAGCGTGCCAGCGTTTCCGCCGACACAGGCGACACATAGAAGTCGTAGCGCGCGCGTTCGTTGCGCCCGGCGCCGCCGGAGCGCAACAGCTTCTTGAGCGTGGATGAGCTCAGCGTTTTGCCGGGAAGCATCGCGGGCGCGCCGAGCTTGCCGTGCGCATCGGTTTTCATCTCGGCGAGGAACTCGGGCTGAATGTGTTCGCCGCCGTCCGCCGGCCGCGCGCTCTTTCTCGCGATCAGCACATGCGCGCTGCGCCCCGCTTCGTGCTCGAGTTCGTTGAGCTGCGGCACATGAGCGCCGTCGATGCGTGTCAGCTTGCGCAGGTCGTTCGCGTCGAGCCACGCGCCCGCCTGGTCGGTCAAGCGTTGAGCGGGCGCGGCCGCTGCCGTCGAGCGGGCAGGCGCGGCCGTCGAACCGGCCGTCGCATGAGGCGCCGCGCTGCCCGCCGCCGCAGCCGCGCCTGCCGCAGCGCCACTGCCGAGCGCGTTGCCCGCATTCTGGCTGCGCGCCTGCTTTTCGTACATCTGCCGATAGTCCGCATGGCCGGGCAACGACGGCTTGACACTGCCGAACGCATCGGCGAGCCGCTGCATCGATGCCGCGTCGTTCGCGCTCACGTGGCCGTATGTCTGCTCGATCGCATCGGGCAGTTTCAGCTGCGCGCCGATGTCGACGTTGCCAGGCGACGCCGCCTTGATCTGATCGCGCACGGTGAACGCGTTCAGCTGCGCGCGCGCCTCGCCGGCGAGCGCACTGTCGACGTAGGCATCGACACTGCCGGGATCGAGCCCGGTCCCGCCTTCGATGAGATCCGTCGCATGGCCCGCTTCGTGCGCGAGCGCGTAGACCATCGCGCCCGCCTGCTGGAACTTGCCGTCGATCACGATGCGCTTACGCCCGCCATCGACGCGGCTGCCCTCGCCCGCACGTCCGCGCACCGCCTTCCAGCCCGCCTGCTTCCAGAGCCGCATCTGCTCGCTCAACAGATCCGAATGGCCGACGAGATCGAGCGCCTCCTTCGGAAGCGGTGCGCCGCCGAAGCGCATGCGCACACGCGTGATCAGCGCCGGCTTCTGTGCAAACGCGTCGGGCTGCAGCACTTCTTCGGCTTCGGGATGCGCCAGTTCGATATCGCCGTCGCTCACGCCGCGTTGCGGCTTCGTTTGCACGGAAGGCGTTTCCGTCTGCTCGTCCTGCTGCTGACGCTCGACTCTCGCGCGCGCAAGCCCGATCAGCTGATCGATTCTCGCGAGGCTTTGGGGCGTAGGCGGCGTTTCGGGCGTGACGGCTTGCGCATCGGCCAGATCGAACGTGCCGTCAGCGCGCACGAGGAATTGCAGGTCCGTGATCTCGATGTTGCGCTCGACCAGCCAGTTGCGCGTCGCGCTCAGGCTGTCGATGCTTCGCTGCGTGAAAAGGCTCGTGTCGTACACGGACATGTAGCCGCCGCGCGGCGCTTTGAGCGCGGCCGTGGTCAGCGCCCGGTCCGATGCGCGGTACGTGTCCATCACCAGCGCGGGCAAGCCATGAATCTGCGTGACGCCGTGAATCTTCGCGAGATGCGGCGCACCGAGCGTCTTCAGCTGGTCTGTGAGCGCAATCATGCGCTCGGGCGAATCGCGCGTCAGCGCATCCGAGGACCGGTCGCTGCTGCCCGTCCGCATCACGTGATCGCCGATCTCGCGGTACACGACGACCGTCTTGTCGTCGAGTCGCAACGCCGTCTTCTCGCCGCCCGCGCCGAGCAACATGCCCAGATGAGCATGCGGATCGATCGGCGAACGCGAGCCGTCGGCGTGTGTCACGTGGAAGGCGTTGGCGCGCGCGTCGAACTCGACGGGACCGTCGAGCCCTGTGTCGATGCGGCGCGGCGCGAGCGTCGCCCACTCGGCGGGTGCTTCGGGGCGCGGCGTCAGCACGTAGCTACCCGTTATGTCGGCGACAGCCTGCGCGCGCTCGAATCCGTGCGCATTCGGCCGTGCAATGGGCACGACGATCGCGGGTTGATCGTCGAGCACCCAGTCTTCGAAGAGACCGTCGTGCAGTGCCAGTTCATGCGGCGACCCCGTGAGCAGCACATCGACGAGATCGTCGGGCAGTTTCACCGCGCCCTTGAGCGGCGCATCGCCCACTGCGCGATTCAGGTTCGCTTGTCGCGCATCGCGCAATGCAGTCAGTTCGTGAAAGTCCGTCGGCAACGGCAAGCCCTCGGGCGGCACGTTGCGCGCATCGCCTGAGTCTTCCGTATGCGGTGCGGGCATCGTGCGCGCTGCCTGTTGTGCGTCGCGTGCGTCGCGTGCGTCGCGTGCGTTGCGTGCATCGCCTTTTGCGCGAGCCGCGCGGTCATATGCATTGCCGTAGAACTCGGCGTACGTGATGCCGTCGCCACCCGACACGGGCGACGCGCCGAACGCGTCGGCAAGACGCGCAACCGTGCGCGTGTAGCCGTTCTGCGGCGTCCACGCATCGGCCTCGCGCTGGATCAACTGGGGCAGGCGCACGTTTCGCGCAATATCGCCGCCGCTCAGCAGATTAATCTCGTAGCGCGCTTCGAACGCGTTGATCTGCGCGCGTGCTTCAGCTTCGAGCGCCTTGCGCGTAAAGCGGCTGCGTCCGCTGTAGTCGAGGCCTGTTTGTCCCTGGATCGATTCGACGGCATGCTTCGCCTCGTGCGCGAGCGCATACGTCATGCTGCCCGCGTCGCGTAGCCCGCCATCGAGCGTGACGCGACGGCGCTGCGTATCGACGCGGCTGCCGCTGCCTACGCGCCCGACTTTCACGCGCCAGCCGCTATCGTTGAGCATGCGCAGCTGCTGCGCGAGCGTGCCGGATTGCTGCGCCAGCGCGCTGACTTCGTTCGGCAACGGCGCGCCTCCGAAGCGCATCTGCAGACGCGCGAAGAAACCGGGTTGGGACGCATCGGCGGGCGCGTCGACTTCCATCTGCGGATGCGCGAACACGAGGCTGTCTTCGTCGACGGCATTCGCCCGCGCGTTGTTTTCGCGCGCAACAGGCGCCTCTTCCTGCTCTTCGGCATGCGATGGCTGTCGCGCCACATACACGCCCGCTCGCGGCGGCGCTTCTGACTCGCGCGCGCCCGGCACGGCCTCATCCGCGCCGACGTTCGCATCGATCACATACAGCCCGCTCGCGCGACGCACGTAGCCCGCTGCGGCGGCCGGCGTGCCTGGCGCCGTATCGACGGACGTCGCGCCGTCCGCTTCCGGCTGCGTTACCGTACGCGCGGTTGCGGCGACGATTGCGGTCTGGTTCAGTCCGTTCGTGAACTGCGGCGCGCGCGTGCCAGTCATGCCGTCGTCGAGTACGACGATCGGCTCGTCCCGCGAAGCGGACCGGTCGACGGCTTGCCGCAACGGCGCGGCGCGCGCTTCATCTGCTGCTGGTGTGGAATCATCGGGCTTCTTCGACGGCGCGACAGGTTCGCTCAGCGTGTGACGCACGACATACAGCGTGCGATTGCCTATCTCCGTCTGCTCGACCACGGGTGCGGGCATCCGCAGTTGGCCTGTCGCGATGCCCAAGCCGTTGCTGTCGGCGGCTTCGGGCGACACATCGATCCTGTTGAGCACCGACCAGACGACGCGCTGCCGGAACGTCGTCGGCGCCTGCGCTTCGTCGGCATTGCCGCGCGCGAGCGGGTCATCGACACGCCGCCAGGCCGCCGCGCTCGCGGCACGGCTGCGGCGATCGGTGCGCATCGCGACATCGGCTTCGCTCGCGTCTTGCCGGCTGCGTTCGCGCACTCTGTCGCCCGCGCTCGCCGATGCGCTGCTCGTGTTGCGCGCCGTCGCGGCGGCGCTCTGCACCGTCTGCGCATCGACGCTCTCGTTTCGCGGCCGCGCGACGGGTTGCGGCGTGCCCGAGTCCGCGCTTGTGTTCTTGCTTGCGCCTGCTTGCGGCGCCGTTTCATCCGGCACAGTCGCGGGGCCGTCGTTCGACGATTCATCCGGATTGCGGCCCGCAATCTGCGCAACCTTGTTCGCCGCATCTTCCGGCGACGCGAGTTCATCAGGATGACTGAGCGACAGCCGATCCGACAAAGACAACTGACCGTCCTCGTCGACCGTGACGCGCTCGCTCGTCTCGTAGCTCTTCAGCGATGGCCGGCGCACGAGATTGCCCGGATTGCGATCGAGAATCGAGATGCTGCCGTCGCTGTCGAGCACCGCGCCGCTGCCCGTCTGCGCCGCGCGCCCCGTGTTGCCCGCCGCGTTGCCGCGATTGAGCACGCGCACGGGCAAGCCCTCGTAGGTCAACACGCGGTCGCCCGCCATCAGTGTGCCGTCTCGCGCGACCGTCACCGGATGACCATCGAGCGTCGCCGGCGCGCGGTCGAGCGTCAGCGCGTCGGTGCGCGCGGCGACGCGCGCGACACCGACCTGCTGACCGTCGAGCGACATCGTCGTGCCGTCGGTGCCGCGCGCGGCGAACTGCGAGAACTTGCGCACCGCGCCCGTCGACGTCGCCTTCAGCACGTCATGTCCCTTGAGCAGCGCGACGTTCATCACGAGCGACGACACGTCGCGCGAGATGTTGCCCTTGCCGGTGAAGCTGTCGTAGACGAGCTGGCCGCCCGCTTCGATCGCGCCGCCGAATGCCGTCACCTTTGCCGTGACGTTCGTGCCTTTGGTGAGCACGCTCGCCGTCTTGTCCGCGTCGAGGCCGACCGTCGTCACGGCCTTCGAGAACAGCTTCGTGCCGACCAGTTCCGGCACCGCCTTCGCCGCGCCCGCCGCGCCGAGCGGCACGAGGTTGATGTAATCGGCGCGCGCGCCCGCGTCGAGCGGGCTGATCGTCTGATCGTGATACGCGCGGTCGGCGAGATCGTAGCCCGCGTTGACAGCGGCGCCCGCCGTCGCACCGATGATCATGTCCGTGCCGACGACGTCGAGCGCAACGCCAAGCGGCGCAGCGACGCCCGTCGCGTCGAGTATGCCGCCCGCCACGTCGAGCACGACCCCGCCGATCAGCGTGCCAAGATTCACATTGCTCGCGCCTATCGTGTGCAGCGCGCTTTGCAGGAAGCTGTCGTGATGCGCTTCGCTCTGCTTGACCTGAAGCGTGCCGTGGTCATAGCCCGTCGCGATGTCGACGGTGCCATCCGACGACAGATGGTTGTGCTCGATATAGTTGTCGACGCTCGAATATTGCGCGCCCGTATCGTCGATGTAGTGCGTATCGCCGCCGCCTTTCGGCGTCACCTTGAAGAGCGCCGTCTGCACGACGCCTGCATCCTTTTGCGCGTAGACCATCGGCAGCACGCTCACCTGCGCGTCGTCGCCGCCGTACTTGTGAATCTCGCCGTACACCGAGTCGATGGTCTTGAGCGCATCGCCGTCGTATTGCACGCCTTGCGCGGGCGCATTCTTCATCGTCGGCAGGCCGAGCGCCTGTCCGATCAGATTGCGCTGCGCATCGGGCGTCATCTTGCTGAAGTCGTACGCGGCGCCCTTGTTGGTGGCGGCGCTCATCTGGTCGAGCATCGAGTGAGACATCTCGCTGCGATGCGACGCGTAGAACTCATCGAGCGCCTTCGCGTAATCGGCCTTGTCGGAATCGCTGACGGGGTTCAGCAGATTGTCGGCGAGGCCTGCCTGGAAGTTGTCGAACAGCACCTGCTGATGCGTGCCCTCCGACATCAGCGACAACTGGTTCACGCGATCGTTCGCGTTTGTCACGGCGGCGCGCGCATCGGCAAGCTGCTTCGAGTACGGATTGATCTGATACGGCACCTGCACGTCGAGCGATACGTTGGCGGGCGCGGCCGTTTGTTGCGGCACATTGAGGAGCGGCGGGAGCGGCGTCTGCTGCGTGCCGCCGCCGTGCGTCTGGTTCCATCCGTCGTACTGGATCTGCGCGAGTTGCAGCGTGTCGTTGGCCTTGCCTAGCGTATCCTGCGCCAGAGTGAGCTGGAACTGCGTCGCGCGATCGGAGACAGCGTCCGTCAGCCGCTTGTCCGCGGCCTGCACCGCCGATGCGATCGTCTTCACGCCTTTGATTTCGAGCGGCATCGGATCGTTCGCGACGCACATCGTCCGATGGTCGTACTGGTTCTGCATCCCGTTCGCGGCGTCGCCATATTGCGCGGCAAGCGACTGGCCATACGCGGCAACGAAGCTGTCATGCGAAATGCCCGCCTGCGTTTGCGCCTGATACAGCGTGTTGCCCGCATCGTTGAGCGCGGGGTCGCCGTCGGGCTGCAGGTTATGCAGATGCGGATTCGCCGCATACGCAGCGCGCGAAGCCTGCTGCGCGGCATCGTAGTCGCTCTGCGCGGAACCGGCCGCGCGCTGGTCGTAGAGCATCTGCAGATAGGCGCCGCTCGTCTGCGCGTTCGTCTGTGCGTGCGTCAGCAAGGTCTGTTGCGCCGCGACCGTCGTGTTCATCACCGTGGGACCGAACTTGCCGGACACGGCATCGTAGGTCTGCTGCACGTCGGCGAGATGCGACGCATCGCTTGCCGCGCTGAGGCATGCGTTCGCGTAGTTCGCATCGTCGGCGGCCTGGCTGAGGTTGGTGTCGGCCGTCTTCGCGTCGACGGGCGGCGGCGCGTTGACTTCGAGGCCGAGCGGCGCGAGCTTGTCGTTCAGTCTCGCGAGCCCGCTGTCCATCGCGCCGCTGTAGTCCTTGTCGGATGCGTGCGACTGCAACTGCGCGTACGCAAGATTCGAGTTCGCGATGTCGGCGCTTTCGCGGCCTTGCGCCTGGCTGTATGCCGCCGACGCCTTCTGCCACTTGTCGTAAGCGCCCAGTTGCTCGGGCGTCTTGCAGTCGCTCGCCGACGGCGGGTTTTTCGGATCGAAGCCCGGCATCGCTTTCTGCATCGCGGCCGTCGCCGCGTCGTAATCGCTTTTCGCAGGCGCGACGGCACTCTTGTCCGCGTCCGCCTGCTGCGCGTAGGCGATCATGTAGCCCGCGTCCGTCGTGACTTCGAGCTCGCGCCCCGCCGCCGTGGTTGCCTTGTGCGCGTTGTCGTAATCGGTCTGCGCCTTGTTGATCGACGTCTGGCTGGCCGTCGGGTCGCCTTGCAGACCGGTGAGGGTCGTGTACTTCGTCTGCTCGTCGGTGGCGGCGTTGTCGTACTTCGTCTGCGCATCCTGGATCGCGGACTGCGCGGCCTTCGTGGTCGGATCGTCGACGGTTATGTCGGGTGGCGGCGGACGGTATTGCGCGGCGAGCGTCTGGATCAACGTCGTCGCATCGTTGATTTCCCCATTGGTCGGCTTCGACGGGTCCGTATTCGCGTTGACCTGCACGGTGATCTGCGGCGCAGCGGGAGGACGTTGCGTATTCGGCTGAGTGACCGTCTGCGGCAATTGAGGCTTGGGCTTCGGAAGCGTTGCGTCGAGGAATTGCATCCAGTTGACGCCCATGCCAACGCCATCGATTTTGAGCATGCAAGTCTCCGTACGACGGGCCCGCGTGCGCAAACGCGGGAACGAACGAGGCCATGCGCCGCGCGCGGCGCTGACTTCGAGTGTAACGAGCACGGATGGCGTCTAAAGGGGGCGATCTCGTAGCGGGATGCGGGCGCGGGCGGGATAGCGCCGCGTCCGCTACGAAATGCGGTGGCGTACGAATCGCACGAAGCAAAACAGAGCGCTGCTGTCTGCGCACGGCGATGCGTGCGCAGACAGCGATGAAACAGTGGCCTTCACATGATGCGCTTGCGGCGTAGCGCCCGGCTCACGGGTTCACGCGACGAGAACTACTAGGCTTGCGGTTCGGCAAGAATCTGCTGGATGGCCTGCTCGAACGCTTCGGGCGGCTGTCCGCCCGTCACCAGATAGCGCTGGTTGAAGATGATCGACGGCACCGACTGAATGCCCAACGACTGAGCCTCGTTTTCCTGTGCACGCACATCTTCGGCATAGTCGGTGCTTTCGAGCACGGCACGTGCCTGCGCTGCATCGAGCCCCACCGATTGCGCGGCTTCGACCAGCACATCATGATTGCCAGGGTCCTTGCCCTCCGAATGATACGCATGCAGCAGCGCGAGCTTGAGCGGCAATTGCTTGCCTTCGATGCCGGCCCACTGTAACAGCCGATGCGCATCGAACGTGTTGTACACGTGCTCGCGCGGCCCGAACTCGAAGCCGACGCTTGCGCCGCGCTCACGGAGCGTCGCTTGCGTTTCCGCGATCTGCTCCGGCGTGCGTCCATATTTCTTGCCGAGATAATCGACGATGCGCTCGCCTTGCGGGCTCATCTCAGGATTCAACTCGAACGGATGCATGACGATCTGCGCATCGACCTCGTCGCCGAGACGCGATAGCGCAAGCTGCAATGAAGACAGGCCGATAGCGCACCAGGGACACGCGATATCGGAGACGAAATCGATTCTGAGCGGTTGGGTCATTGGCCTTTCGATCAAGGAAGTTGGTGGAGATCAGCCCACCTTAACAGAATCCGGCGAGATCGTTTTATGCCGCGCCGCAGCACACCTGTTCGCTCGCGAATCGTCGCCCCAGGTGGCGGCCCGCGCCGTTTTCACGAATAATGGCCGGACAACTGTCGCAGGGAGGACGGACATGGAATATCCACCCGAAGCCATCCGCACCATTGCGTTGGTCGGCCATGCCGGGTGCGGCAAGACCTCGCTGATCGAGGCGCTGCTGCATCAGGGAGGCGCGATCCATGCGGCGGGCAGCGTCGACAAAGGCTCGACCGTCTGCGACTTCGATCCGCTGGAGCGCAAATACCACCACTCCCTGACCTCCGCGATCACCCACCTGCATTACCAGAACACCCGCATCTACCTCGCCGACACCCCGGGCTACCCCGACTTCTCCGGTCTCTCGATCAGCGCGCTGCCCGCTGTCGAAACGGCTGCGATCGTGATCAACGCGCGCACGGGCATCGAGATGACCACGCGCCGCATGATGGCGTGGGCGGAAGCGCGCAAGCTGTGCAGGATCATCGTCGTGAACGGTATCGACGGCGAGAAAGTCAATTTGCCCAATCTGCTCGAAGAGATTCAGGAGACCTTCGGCAAGACCTGCCTGCCCATCAATCTGCCTGCGCAAGGTGCACAAGCGGTGGTCGACTGTTTTTTCAATCCGTCCGGCGAAGCCGATTTCCTGTCGGTCGAATCCGCGCACGACGCGCTCGTCGATCAGGTGATCGAACTCGACGCGAAGCTGATGGAGCTTTACCTCGAACAGGGCGAAGCAATCGAGCCCGAGCAGTTGCACGAGCCGTTCGAGCGCGCGCTGCGCGAGGGACATCTGGTGCCCGTCTGCTTTACGTCGTCGGCGACGGGCGCGGGCATTCAGGAACTGCTCGACGTGTTCGTGCGGCTGCTGCCGAATCCGCTCGAAGGCAACCCGCCCCTTTTCTATCGCGACGTCGATGGCCGGCGCGAGACGGTGCAGGCCGAGCCCGATCCCGAGAAGCACGTGCTCGCGCATGTGTTCAAGATCGTGATCGACCCCTACATCGGCAAGATGGCCGTGTTCCGCATCCATCAGGGCACGGTGCGGCGCGACAGCCAGCTTTATATCGGAGACGCGCGGCAGCCGTTCAAGGTCGCGCATCTGATGATGTTGCAAGGCAAGGACCACGTGGACGTCACGGAGGCCGGCCCCGGCGACATCTGCGCGACCGCGAAGGTCGATGAGATCGGCTTCGATGCCGTGCTTCACGATGCGCCCGAAGACGGCAACATCCATCTCGCGCCGCTCGCGTTCCCGACGCCGATCTACGGTCTCGCGATCGAGCCCGAGCGGCGCGGCAACGAGCAGCGTCTGTGGGAACTCCTGCAAAAGCTCGCGGCGGAAGATCCGTGCCTGAAGATCGACCATCCCGTCGGCACCAACGAAACGGTCGTGCGCGGGCTCGGCGAACTGCATCTGCGGCACATGCTCGAACGGCTCGCCGATCAGTACAAGCTCGCCGTCATCACGCGGCCGCCGAAGATCGCATATCGCGAGACCATCGGCGGCAAGGCCGAGGGCCATCACCGGCACAAGAAGCAGACGGGCGGCGCGGGACAGTTCGGCGAAGTGATGCTGCGCGTCGAGCCCCTGCCGCGCGGCGCGGGCTACGAGTTCGTCGATGCCGTCAAGGGCGGCGCGATTCCGGGCCAGTTCATCCCCGCCGTCGAGAAAGGCATCTTGCAGGTGATCGAGAGCGGACCGCTCGCGGGCTTTCCGATGCAGGACGTGCGCATCACCGTGTTCGACGGCAAGAGCCATCCCGTCGATTCGAAGGAAGTCGCGTTCGTCACGGCGGGCCGCAAGGCGTTCATCGATGCCGTGCTCAAGGCCCAGCCGATCCTGCTCGAACCCATCGTCGATATCGAAGTGATGACGCCGGAAACGACGATGGGCGACATCATCGGCGATCTGTCGGCGCGGCGCGCGCAGGTCCAGGGCACGCGCAATCTCGCGGGGCACGCGGTCGTGGTGGCGGGCAAGGTGCCGCTGTCGGAGCTAGCGGATTATCAGTCGCGCCTGAACGCGATTGCGGGCGGGCACGGCAACTACAGCATCGAACTGAGCCACTACGATCCCGTACCGCCGAACCAGCAGGACAAGCTCGCTTCGCAGTACAAGAAGCAGAGCGACGCGGCGTAGCAGGCATCGCGCCCGCACGTTTCAGTGCGTCAGTGCGTCAGTGCATCGGTGCATCAGTGCATCGGTGCGTCGGTGCATCGGTGCGTCGGTGCGTCGGTGCGTCGGTGCATCAGCGCATCGGTGCATCAGCGCGATCGGCTTCGCGCGCTCTTCTTCGTGCTCGCGGCGCGAGGCGCATCTTTGGCCGGCGATGCAATGCCGCCTGTCATCTGCTCCATCCACGACAACGCGTCGACATACGACAGGAACTGCTGCAGATATCCCGGCGATAACTCGCGCATCAGCGAGAGCGACCGGTGCACAAGGCTGCTCGAATTGAGCGGCCCCGCGTTGCCGGGCACCTGTTCGAGCGACTGGCGCAACTGCTTGTCGGCGCTGAGCTTCGACCAGGTTTGTCTAAAGTAATCGAGTGTTTCTCGCTGTGGGTTTGACGAGACGCGTTGCTGTGCATGAGTAGTCAGCTGGCTGTTGACTTCCGCCGACGAATGGCTCGCCGTGATGTAATCAGCAAGCTTGCCTAGCGGGCCGCGAGCGCGCGCAAGGCTGTTGCCAACCGCATCGGCATCTGCGTCGGCATCGCATGCGGCGTTCTCGCGGTCCAGATCAGCGGCATAGGCGTCGAGCAGCGCCGACAGGCGCTCGTCGAGAATACGCCGCGCTTCGCCGTGATGAGCGGCTGCACGCCGCGCCATCGCGTCGATGAAATGAAAGCGCATAGGGTCGAGACGATCGGCGCGTTGCTCGCGCCATGCGTCGAGTGTTGCGCGCGCGTGGGTTTCCCCTTGCAAGCCTTGCTGAGCTTGCTGGCCGTGCATCTCGCCGTCCGCGCCACCTCGCATGTCGCTCTCACTCACGGCGCCCGCCCGCCGCTCGACGAAGCTGGCCTCGGCACCGCCGCGATTTCGACGCGCCGGTTCCTGGCCCGTCCCACGTCATCGGCATTCGAGCTGACCGGTTGCTCCGACCCGAACGCCGCGGCAAACACCGACGAAGCGGGGATGCCCGCGTCGATGAACGCGCGCGTCACCGTCAGCGCGCGCTGCGCCGACAGTTCCCAGTTGTCGGCGAAACGGCGGTTGCCCGCGCGCACCTGCTGGTCGTCGGCAAAGCCGCTGACCATCAGGATCTCGTCGCGCGACTTCAGATAGGTGGACAACGGCCCCGACAGGCTCTTCAACAGTTCGCGGCCCTGCGGCTGCAACTGGTCGGAGTTCAGCGCGAAGAGCACGCTGCCGCTGATGCCGATGCGTCCGTTGACGAGCGTCACCCGCCCCGCCGCCAGCGGCCCGGCGAGCGCCTGCTCGAGCGTTTTGCGGCGCTGCGCTTCCATCTGACGCTGCCTGACCTCGTCGTGAAGCCTCGTCGTCAGTTCGAGCTGCATGCCGATGACGCCCACCAGGATCAGCACGAACGCACCCAGCAGCACCGACATCAGATCGCCGAAAGCCGCCCAGATGGGCGTCGTCGGCTCCATGCCGCCGTCGATTTCGTCGTTCATGCCGACTCGGCTCCCGCCGACGCCCGCTGCGCGGCAAGCTGCTGCAGGTCTTCGACGATCTGCTTCTGCGACAGCATGCTCAGATCGATCACTTCCTTCGCCTGCGCGACGTAGTAGGCAAGCTGCTCGTCGCTGCGCATCAACGACTTGTCGAGCGCGGCTTCGATACGCTGCAGGTGGGCCGTCAGCTTGTCGTTCGACTCGCCGAAGAGCTTCACGGCCACGCCGAACGCCTCGCCGAGGCTCGCTACTTCGACGGCGCTGCCCGTGACTTGCGCGGCCACGTCATTGAGCTTGCGGGTTTCGGCCTCGACCTTGTCGGTGAACTGCGTGCCGACGCGGGCGAGCATGTCCGCCGACGTCGCGACGAGCGCATCGACGGCCGTGCGCTGTTCGGTCGACGCGTGGTTCACGGCGTCGAGCAGGGTATCGAGTGTTTCGAGCAGGCGGCTGCGCTCTTCGAGCATCGCGTTGTCGCGCGCCATGCTGTCCGTGAGCTTCTGGCGCAGTTCCGCGATGACTTCGGCCGCGGCTCGCGGCGCTTCCGACGCGGCCTGCACGAGCCGGGAAATCTCCGCGATCGTGCCGCTCGCATGCGCCTGCGTCTGGGCCGAAATGTCGCTCGCCGTGCGTGCGAGCGTGTCGCAGATGTCCTGCTGGCGGGTCGCGGCGCGCGCGCCCGCTTCTTCCCATTCCTTGCTCAGCGTCGCGGCGACTGCGCCGAGCGACTCGCGCCACGCCTCCAGACGCTCTTCGTCGCGACCGGCCCATTGCGCCTGCAAATCGGCGTGCGACTGATCGACGGCGCGCAGCAGCGCCGCCGCGTGCTGCTCGAATGTCGCCGCAGCCGTCGCGAGCGCGTGATGGTTGCGCTCCGCGATGGACTCGCTTGCGCGCTCCTGCCGCGCAAGCGCGTCGTTCCACGCTTGCGAGACGCCGCCCGCCGTGGCTTCGAGACGCGTCGACACACCTTCGAGCAGACCCGCCGAGCGTTGCTCGAAGGTCTGCGTGAACTGATCGAGCGACGCGCGCAAATCCTGCACCAGCGATTCGCTCGACCGCTGATGTCCTGCAAGCGCCTTGTTCCACAGGTCAGCGACGGTCGTCGTCGTCGACTGGAAGCCGCTCGACAGCCCGTCGAGCTGTTGCTGCACGGCGTTCGTGACGGTCTCGCGCAACGCGGCCATCTCGCGCGCGTGACCGGCCATCGTGGCCTCCATCGCCGGTTGCAGCGCGGCGCCGGCAGCGCGGGCGCTCTCGGCCGCGCTCTCCTTCAATGACTGCGCCACCGACGACGCGAGGCGCGCATACGCCGCTTCCGTCTTGCCGTGGAACGCGTGCTGGCTGGCGGCGAGGCGCTCGTTCAGCGCGAGGCTCTGGTGCTCGATGGCCGTCATCATCGTCTGCAGACGGTCGACGAGCGTCGGCATCATCTCGGCCTGCCGCTGCATGAGCCCGAAGGTGTCCTCGCGCTGCTGGCTCTGCGAATAGATGCGCAATGTGGTCGCGATCTTCGCGTCGAGCTGTTGCGCGGCGTGAGCCCGCTCGCGACGGCACAGCGCGGAGAGCAGCCCGAGCATCGCGGACGTCGCGACGCCTGCAATCGACGTGCCGAACGCAAAGCCGAGCCCTCTGACGGGCGCCGCAAGCGACTCGCGGATCGCCTGAAGGTCCGTCGCGCTATCGAGCGCCACGCCCGTGCCGCGCAGCGTCGTGACCATGCCGAGCAGCGTGCCCAGCATGCCCAGCAACACCAGCAGGCCGACCAGGTACGGCGTGAGCGCCGGTCCCGGCAACGCGACGCGCTCGCCCTCGATGCGCAGACGCACCGCGCTGCGCAAGCTGGCATGCAGCCCGTCGAGCCAGGCGGACAAACGGGGCGGCGTCCCCGACAGATCGGCGATGGCGGCCGTCAGCGTCGAAGTCGCCTGCTGATAGCGGTGCAACTCCAGCGCGCCCGCCACATAACAGGCGGCAATCACCATCGTGACCGTCAAGGCCAGCAGATTCGATCCGACATAGCCCGCGCCGACCCAACCCACAGCAACGAGACCCACCAAAAACACAACGACAAAATCAATGCGATATCTGGACATGTTGTCCCAGTTAGCTGATGCGAAGGGCCGCGAGCAACCCTTCGACCGGTTGAAAACGAATCTCCAGTTCGGCGAGCAATACGCCCTGCATGTCCTTGCGGAACACGTCGAGCCACGCGCCGGGCTTGACGGCTGCTTTGGCGCCTTCAGGAGCGTGGGTGTCCGCCAGTTTGTGCAGCGCGTCCTGCTCGGCCTGGCGCAAGCGCTCGAAATGCGTGCCGAGCATGCCCGGCACGGCGGCCAGCACGTTGTGCTCGCGCGCGCCAAGCGCACGCTCCATGATCGCGTCGACGACCGCGAGCCGCGTCATCTCGGGCGTCTTCGCTGCCAGCATGCTCCGCAGCCGACCGCGCAGATTGCCGATCGCGGTTTCCATCGACTGCTGCATCGCCAGATAGCGCTGCCGGAAATCCGCGTAATCGGGGACCGGTTCGGTCGGCTCGCTCTGCGCGGACAGCGGCACTGACCCGCGCCGGCGGGCCGAAGCGGACGCATTGTCGCCAGCGATGGCTCTCGCGAGCGATGCGCGCACCTGCGCGCATTCGCTGTCGGCGCTGCCGTGCAGCCGCGAGCCGCCGGCGACGGCGGGCGGATTGCCGTTCAGCGCCGTCGATAGCGCGATCGCGTCGGTCCAGCCGAGCCATTGGCTCAACTGGTCCGACAGCGACTGGCTGGATGCGGGAACGTCGACGGCTGTCAGGCGGGCCAGCAGCCGGACGAGCGACGGGCCGCTGACGGCTGCGCGCTGAGGGGCTTGAACCATACAACCGGAATCGTAAAAAGGCAGCAGTTTACACGCTGGCGGGGTGGCCGCCGCCAGCCGGGAACGATTTCGGCGATACGAAACCGGACGTTGACCGCGAAAGCCCCGTGCATCAAGGGCGAGCGAGGTTCATGGCCGCCATTGCCCGATGTGCAACGGCGGCCATGTGCGCTCCATCGGCCCGCGCTGATTCGGCTGATTCCCAGCGTGGACCGCGCTAGCTCATCGTCAGCACGACGCGAAAGCGCGCGGCGCCGCTCATCATGCGATCGTAGGCTTCGGCGGCGCGTTCGAGCGGATAGGTCTCGATCATCGGCTTGACGCCGGACAGCGCGCTGAACGCGAGCGTATCCTCCGAATCCACCGATGTGCCCGACGGCCAGCCCTGCACCGCGTTGCGGCCCATGATGAACTGCACGCTCGGCACCTCGATCGGCTTCTCCGCGACGCCCACGATGATCAGCTTGCCGTCGAGCGCGAGTCCGCCGAGCGTGGCCGTCATCGCGTCGCCGTTCGTCACGGTCGCGAGCACCACTTTCGCGCCGCCCAATGCGCGCAGCGCGTCGGCGACATTCTGCGTGCGGCTGTCGATGTAATGGTGCGCGCCGAGCTGCTTCGCGAGCGGCGCCTTGTCCTCGCCGCGCGCGATCGCGACGGTGCGGAAACCCATCCGCTGCGCGAATTGCACGCCCAGATGCCCGAGGCCGCCGATGCCGAGGATCGCGACGACATCTCCCGCGCGCGCCCCGCTGTTTCGCAATGCATTGAATGTGGTGATGCCCGCGCAGAGCAGCGGCGCCGCATCCACATCGTTGAGTTCCGCCGGCATGCGCGCGAGCGCTTCGACGGGCGCGACCAGGTATTCGGCGTATCCGCCGTCATAGCTGATGCCCGGCACCTGCGCGTTCTCGCACACGACGAAGTGGCCACGCCGGCAATTCGCGCAATGCCCGCAGTGGCCGCCATGCCAGCCGACACCGACGCGCTCGCCCGCCTTCCACCCTTCGACGCCCGCGCCCAGCGTATCGATCACGCCCGCCACCTCGTGTCCCGGCACGCGCGGATACTGCAAGCCCGGCCACAGCCCATCCTTCGTCATCGAGTCGCTGTGGCAGATGCCGCACGCCTGAACCTTGATCAATACATGACCGGGACCGGGCGCGGGCACGTCGCGCTCCACGATCTCCAGCGCCCCGCCGGGGCCGCCGACCTGTACCGCTCTCATCTTTCGCATCGAATTTGCTCCAGTCGAAGAACAGTCACTCCAGCGCGGCCAGGCTCGCGTCGGCCATACCTTCAGACACGCCGCATCGCGACGCAACCGGCTGGTCCGACAGGGATAGTAGGTGGAGAAGCGTGCGCCCGCAATTGAACGGTCGAATCCGGGCGACCCCAGGCGCTCGCCGATGGCAATCTCGAAGGCGATGGCCGATGAACGCTGGCGTGCTTACGCGGAGCCGATTTTTCCGCGGCGTCTTTGTCGTGTGAACAGGTTGTACAGCCACTCGCGGCCATTGACGACCATCATGCCCGCGAGCACGAGCACACTGCCCGCGAGAAAGCCCGGATCGAGCCGCTCGTGCAGCAGCAGCGCGCCCATCGCGACGCCGAATATCGGCGACATGAACGACAGCACGCCCAGGCGCGACGCAAGGTAGATTCGCAGCAGCCAGAACCAGACCGCATAGCTGACGAAACAGACGACGATCGCCTGAAACCCGAGACTCGTCCAGACGAGCGGCGTGCCGTGAAAATGGAACTGGCCGGTGATGGCCGCGAACGGCAGCAACACGACGAAAGCCCATGCCAGCTGATAGAAAAGCGTCTGCGTCGCGGGCGCTTCGCTGAGACGCGTCGCGCGAACCGCGACTGTCGTCATGCCCCACGCGGCGCCACCGCAGATGCCCATCAGGTCGCCGAGAATCCAGTTCGACGACGACGGATCGCCGCCGCCCTTCGCGCCCGGGCCGACAAACGTGACGACGATACCGACGAACGCGATCGCGATGCCCGTCCATTGCATGCGCGTCAGGCGCTCGGAAGGCAGCGCCATTTGCAGGCCGACTGCGGCGAACATCGGCGCGGTGTAAAGGAACACGGCCATGTGAGATGCCGTCGTCCATCGCAAGCCTTCGGCCACGAACAGAAACTCGGCGGCGAACAATATGCCGACCAGCGCCCCCGGCCTCAGCGCAACGCCCGGCAGCCAGTTGTCGCGGACGATCATCCTGCCGAACACCCAAACCAGCACGGCCGCGACGCCCGAGCGCATCGACACCTGAAGCAGCGGCGAGACATCGCTCGCGATCGATTTCATTGCGACCTGTTGCAGGCCCCATATGAGGCACAGAATCACCATGCTTGTAACGGCAAAGCCGTCTAGAGTTTTTCTCATTGATGTTCGTCAGCAGGTCTGGTGCGAAGCTGATTTGCTCATGGCTCGCGAAAGGAGCTAGATTTTCGGCGATTAGCGCTGCGATGTCGAATTTGCGCTCGCGCTGGCGCGGCTGTCACGCTCATTGCGGACGAGTCCGGCGTGCTTCGAATAACGGCTTTCGTGCCCCAGGTCGACGGGCGTGCCACACGACATCGCTATACTCTCGGACTTTCATTATTCGCGTCGTCGCGCACCAAGGATTCACTATGACCGCATTGCCCCCTTGCCCGAAATGCCATTCCGAATTCACGTATGAAGATGCGGGCGTCTTCATTTGCCCCGAGTGCGCGCATGAGTGGACAGCGCAAGCCGCGGGACCGGCCGAAGCAACGGCCAGGGTCTATCGCGATTCAGCCGGCAACGTGCTGCAGGACGGCGATACCGTCACGGTCATCAAGGACCTGAAACTGAAGGGATCGGGCGGCGTGATCAAGATGGGCACCAAGGTGAAGAACATTCGTCTGGTGGATAGCGATCACGATATCGACTGCAAGATCGACGGCTTCGGCGCCATGAGCCTGAAGTCGGAATTCGTCAGGAAAGCATGACGGGTTTTACGCCATTGCGATTCTATGGGTCCGGGAACGAGTCGTTTCCGGACATACGGTGATTCGCTGAGTGCTCGACGCGAGCAATGCGCGCTCACGGAAAAATCGGCGTGGTGGGCTCGGCGCCTTCGAGATCGGCCTTCGGAAAATGCTGCGCGACCATCTGCTCGATCTCATGCTCGCGCGAGCCGGGGACGTCGGCCATGATCAGTATCTGGCCGTCGCGTATCGCGTCGCGGAAGCGTGCGAGTCGCGCGTTCGGTTCATCGACGCCGATCATCGCCGCCGTCCATGCGCCGAAACCCGCGCCCGCCAGCGTCAATCCGACGACAGCGCCGCCAGCAATCGCCAGCTCCGCCGGCGGAAAGACGAGCGCGACGAGTCCGAGCAGCGCGCCCGTCGCGCCGCCGAGCGCCACGCCGCGCTCAAGTGCATGCACGACGTCGCTGCTTTGCAGCAGGGATGCCTGAGGCAGTTGCTCGAGGGTAACGCTGTGATTCGCGAGAACGTGGATGTGGCGCCATGTGATGCGCGCCCGCAGCAGATCGTCTACGATCGCCCTCGCTGTCAGCGCGTCGGGTACGAGAAAATAAAGGCGTCTCATGTCGGCTCTCCGTCAAACTTGCGGTGATCCGCAACGGGATGATGCCGTTCATCGTACGCCTGTTACCGCCCGCCAGCGCATGCCCGCCCGTCAACGTCATGGCGCTCAGGCGGCACTGCGCAACGGCAGACGGGTTGCGCCGCAAACGTCAGCCGTGTCCTGTCACGAATTTTTTCGTCGCGTGATAGCCGTGCCTGGTTGCATCGGCGACCGAATGTCCCGCCGATTTCGCGCCGTGGCCAATTGCATGACCGGCAGACTTTGCGCCGTTGCCCACGGCGTGCACGGCATGGCCCACCGCGTGGCCCGTGTCCCGGCCCGCCGTCCTGGCGTCTTCCTTGAACTGGTGCGCGCCCGAAGCGAGGCTCGCATGCGCCAGCGGACTGGCGATGACCAGCGCGGCGACGATGATCGAAATTCTGGTCTTTTTCATGGCCCCAATTGTCCCACGCCAAATCATTGCGCACGGTATGGGACTGGTAAGCATTCGTCCTTGTTTGTATCGCGATGTTTCCGCTCGCGTCGCGCGAAAATATGCGTTCTGCCCGGCGCTTTCGCTGATGCGCGGTTGGTACTAGTCTAGAAGGCGGGTCCAAGGCGGACGGCATGTGCTGCGTATCAGCCACGTTCGTCCGTCTTCGACGCGTTCTCACGTCGTTCTGCCGCAACGGAGCGAGGTTCGCCATGCAATTGTCCGCCGTCAAGGTCGTCAAGCCCGAAGCGACCAACTTCATTCTCGGGCAAAGCCATTTCATCAAATCCGTCGAGGATATTCACGAGGCCCTGGTCGGCACCGTGCCCGGCATCAAGTTCGGCCTCGCGTTTTGCGAGGCATCCGGCAAGCGGCTCGTCCGGCGCTCGGGCACCGACGAAAGTCTCGTCGAGATGGCATGCCAGAATGCGACGAACGTCGGCGCGGGCCACAGCTTCTTCGTGTTTCTCGGCGACGGCTTTTTCCCCGTCAACGTGTTGAACACGATCAAGTCGGTGCCCGAGGTGTGCCGGATATTCTGCGCGACGGCGAATCCCGTCGAAGTGCTGATCGCGGAAACGGATCAGGGGCGCGGCATCGTCGGCGTGATCGACGGCTTTTCGCCCGTCGGCGTCGAGAGTGCAGACGATGTGCAATGGCGCAAGGATCTCTTGCGCACCATCGGATACAAGCTGTAGCGGCTGCGCGTTCGCAGACATCGTGCACGCATTGTGCACGCATCGCGCGCGCCGCCTCGCCAGCCGACCAGACATGGAACAACGACGACGCCTCGCGCCGGGCACGCTATGGCCGGCCATTCTTCGACAGACGGAACATGCGCTACGCTGCGGCGCGCTGCAACCGGTCGACACGCAACAGGCGGTGATCGAAAGCGGCGGCATCCGCTTTCTCGTGCGGCAGGTGTCGAGCCTGACGCGCAAGGAGCAGCAGCGCGCGCAGGCAGCAAAGGTTCAGACGGCGAAGCGCCCTTCCGTGAACCCGTTCCTGCCATACGACTCTGATCTGTTCGTCGCCGACATCTCCGACACGCATCTCGCGTTGCTCAACAAGTTCAACGTCATCGATCATCATCTGCTGATCGTCACGCGCGCGTTCGAGCGCCAGGAGGCGCTGCTCGATCTCGCCGACTTCGAAGCGCTGCTGGCGTGCATGGCCGGGTTCGAGGGCATCGGCTTTTACAACGCAGGCGCCGAAGCGGGCGCGAGCCAGCCGCACAAGCATCTGCAGATCGTGCCGCTGCCGCTCGGCGATGCCGGTCCGTCCGTCCCCATCGAGCCAATGCTCGCGACGGCTGTCATCGAAGGCCCGGCGGCACGCGTGCCGGGTCTGCCGTTTCGGCACGCGTTCGCGCGGTTCGAACCCGATGCGACGGCTTCCGCCGATGCCGCCAGGTTCGCGCTCTCCTGCTATCGCACACTGCTCGAAGCTGCGGGCGTCGGCGCAGTCGACATCGACGGCGAGCGCTGTCACGCGACGCCATACAACCTGCTCGTCACGCGCGAGTGGATGCTGCTCGTGCCGAGATCGGATGAGCGCGCCGAAGGCGTGTCGGTGAACGCGTTGGGATTCGCGGGATCGCTGTTCGTGCGCGACGCGGCGCAGATGGATGTGATCGAGCGGCTCGGCCCGATGACCGTTTTGCAACGCGTCGCGCTGCCTGCAAACGCGTCGCCGTGATGCGAGTGATGCGTGCCGATGCGAAGGAGGCGGACATGCTGAAGGTCGTCGCGATGAATCGGATCGCGGCTACGCTGCGCAAGATTCTCGAAGCCCGTAACGTACGCGTTGCCGCGTTCGCGCTCGCGTGCGTCGCGATCGTCTGCGCAGCACAGACGCCGCCCGCTTCGTTCGACAGCTTCGCCGTGCCGTCGGGCAGCGCGCCGCACGACGTCGCGCCGTCGCCGGACGGCACCGTGTGGTTCACCGCGCAGGCGCGAGGCTCGGCGGGACGGCTCGACCCGCGCAGCGGCAAGATCGACAGCATTGCGCTCGGCAGCGGATCGGCGCCGCATGGCGTGATCGTCGGACCGGACCAGGCGGCGTGGATCACGGATGGCGGCCAGAACGCGATCGTGCGTGTCGATTCGAAGACACTCGCCGTCACGCGTTTTCCGTTGCCCAAGGACCGGCCGAACGCCAACCTCAACACGGCCGTGTTCGACAAGCAGGGACATCTGTGGTTTACGGGGCAAAGCGGCATCTACGGCGAGCTCGATCCGAAGCGCGGCACGATGCGCGTGTTCGACGCGCCGGACGGTGCCGGCCCGTACGGCATCTGCGTGACGCCCGACGGCGGGCTGTATTTCGCGTCGCTCGCGGGCAGTTACCTCGGCCACATCGATCCCGCAACGGGCGCCGCGCAAGTCATCGAGCCGCCGACGCCGGATCAGGGCGCGCGCCGCGTCTGGTCCGATTCGCAAGGGCGCGTGTGGGTCAGCGAGTGGAACGCGGGAGGTGTCGGCATGTTCGATCCGTCGACGCAGCGCTGGCGCGAATGGCGTCTTCCCGGCGACAAACCGCATGCGTATGCGATCTTCGTCGATGATCACGATATCGTCTGGCTCAGCGAATGGAGCGCCAACGCACTCGTGCGCTTCGATCCGCACACCGAGCGGTTCGACGTGCTCCCACTGCCGCGCGACCACGCGAACGTGCGGCAGATGATGGGCCGTGCGGGCGAAGTGTGGCTGTCCGAATCCGCGACCGATCATCTCGTGCGCTACCCGTCGCGGGCTGCGAAAAACTAACAGACGACTGACGGGCGACTGGTGGACACGACCTCATCGGCGCACGCGCGCATCGTGTGCCATGCCGCGAGCAGCTTGTCTGCCAAAAACGGCCGCCGCCCCTACAATAGGCTTCGCCACACGATCTCGCGCGCGCCGCGTCGAGCGCGACCTACACAATCACATGACGAGTTCGCCGATATGAGACTCATGAGACTCCGATTTCTCGTTGCCTTTGTCTTTGCCGTCTTTGCGTTTTGCACGGGCGCATCGGCGCAGACCGTCGACAGTTCCGATCCGCAGGCGTTGATCAAGACGGTCACGCAGCAGGTGCTCGACGAAGTGCGCAAGGGCGCGATCGAGCCGACCGACATCCCGCGCATCATGGACATCGTGAACCGGGACATCCTGCCGTATATCGACTTCGAGCATACGACGCGGCTCGCGGTAGGCCGCTACTGGCGAACGGCGACGCCCGAGCAGCAGAAGCAGCTCGTTCAGCAGTTCCAGACGCTGTTGATTCACCTGTATTCGGGCGCGCTCGCGCAGCTTCGCCCGGACCAGCAGATCGAATATCCGCCGGTGCGTTTTTCGCCGACCGATACCGACACCGTCGTGCGCACGATCGCGATCACGAATGCGCAGCCCGTCGAGATCGATTACCGTCTGCGCAAGACCCCGCAAGGCTGGCGCGTGTATGACCTCAACGTGCTCGGCGCGTGGCTCGTGCAGACCTATCGGCAGCAGTTCGGCGAGACAATCCAGCAGAGCGGCGGCATCGATGGGCTGATCCGCTTTCTCACCGACCGCAACGAGCAACTCGCGTCGGGCAAGCAGTGAATCTGCAAGGCTCGACGACATGAATATGTTCGAGTACGTTCGAGCCTCGAATGCGAAGCGGTCGATCAAACGCCCGGCGCGTTGCGTTATCCCGCTGCGCCCAACAGCTTCACCAGTGCATCGAGCCCGTTCACTTCCCAGTCCGGCTTCTGGCCCATTTCGTCGAAGACCTTGCCGCCGCGGTTGACCCACGCCGTCGGAAAACCGAAATAACGCGCGCCCGTCGCGTCCCACGCATTCGACGACACGAACAGGATCTCCGTCCGGTTCAGCCCGAATGCGTGCTCCGCCAGTTCGTACGCACGATTGTCCGGCTTGTACACACGCACGGGATCGACGCTCAGCAGATGATCGAAGCTGTTGCGCAGCCCCGCATGGCCGACCACCGCGCCTATCGAATGCGGAGAGCCGTTCGACAGGATCGCCAGCTTCAGGCCGCGCTGTCGCAGTTCGCGCAATGCATCGGGCACTTCCGCGAACGGTTGCAGATGCAGATACGCATCGGACAGCGAGCGGCACGTTTCGTCATCCAGCGCGAGCCCGAGATGGCGGCTCGTATAGCGCAATGCTTCTTCCGTCACGTGCTCGAACGGGATATAGCGGTTCATCAGGCTGCGCAGCCACGTGTATTCAAGCTGCTTCTGCCGCCATACGTTGCTGATTTCCTGCCCGCGCCCGGGAAACTGCTCGTCGCATCGGCTGGCAACGGAGTGAACGTCGAACAGCGTGCCGTAGAGATCGAATGCAATCGCTTTGATGTGGTCCATGCCATGTCCTCCAGATAAACGTGAAGCCTTCCATCCGGGCCTTAACCCGCAGGCTTTAACCGGCAGGCTTTAACCCTTCGCTTCCTTCAATCGCGCGCGATGCGCCGCCACCTTCGCGCGATTGCCGCAGACCGCCATGCTGCACCAGCGGCGCGCGTGGCCTCGCGTGTGATCGGCGAAGAGCAGCGTGCATTTGGGTCCTTCGCACGCTTTCACGTGCGTGAAGTCCTCTTCGCTGACGAGCCTTGCGAGTGCTTCTGCGATCGGCATCAGTAACGACTCGGCCGATTGCCATTTGCGCGTCATGCGAAACGTCAGCGCCGTCGCCTCGTCCTGCCCGTTCGCGACGATCTGGCCATGCTGTTCATCGCGTGCGAGCAACTGGTTGAGCGGCTCCAGCTCGCGCAAGTCCTTGACAGCGAGCGAGCGCCCTTTTCTCTTCTGCACGTATCCCCTGAACCATTCGCGCAAACTGCGCGCCTTCGCGGCGACCTCGTCGAGTTCCGCGGACGTGGACTGCGCGCGTACGGCCGCCAGCACGTCAGCCGGCACCATGCCCGCCTGTTCGAGCCAGCCTAGCAGACCTTCGCCGTCGCTGATCCAGTCGACGGGCTCATCAACAGGGGTCGCAACCGAGTTCAGGAAGTCAAGGCCGGGCGCATCGGCCAGGAACATCGCCGGTATGAGGCGGTAATCCATTTGCGTGTCGGTTGTGTGTTGACGATGACTCAATCGTAACCGCTAAAAATCTTCTTGACAAGTTACACCCTCAATTCGTAACCTGTATATCAGCTTTTTAAAGGTTACACGGAGCGAGGCGAAACACCCCGATCCGGAGTCAGCAGAAACCCCAACCCTTACGGAGAGAACGCCATGCCCACGATTGCCCATCGCCATGCCGAGGTTGACGGCTTCAACGTGTTCTATCGGGAAGCCGGCCGCCCCGGCGCGCCGAAGTTGTTGCTGCTGCACGGCTTTCCGAGTTCGAGTCACATGTTTCGCGACCTGATTCCGCTACTCGCACAGCGCTTCCACATCGTCGCGCCCGATCTGCCGGGATTCGGCCAGTCGGATATGCCCGAGCGCAGCGCGTTCTCGTACACGTTCGACAACATCGCCAATGTGATCGACCGCTTCACCGAAGTAATCGGCTTCGGCCGCTACGCGGTGTACGTCTTCGATTACGGCGCGCCGACGGGCTTCCGTCTCGCGCTCAAGCACCCCGAGCGGATCACGGCGATCGTTTCGCAAAACGGCAACGCGTATGTGGAAGGACTGAGCGACGGCTGGAATCCGATTCGCGCGTACTGGCAGGACCCGTCGCAGGCGAACCGCGACGCGCTGCGCGCGCTGCTGACCAAAGAGACGACCGTCTGGCAATACACGCATGGCGTGCCCGACACCGCGTCGGTTTCGCCCGATGGCTACTCGCTCGACGACTACTACATGAGCCGCCCCGGCGCGCATGAAGTCCAGCTCGATCTGTTCGGCGACTATCGGAGCAACGTTGCGCTGTATCCGGCGTTCCAGCAGTACTTCCGCACGCATCAGCCGCCGTTCCTCGCCGTGTGGGGCAAGAACGATCCGTTCTTCCTGCCCGCCGGCGCCGAAGTGTTCAAGCGAGATATCCCCGGCGCGGACGTGCGCTTCTTCGACACCGGCCACTTCGCGCTCGAAACACATGCGCAAGAAATCGCCGCTGCCATTTCCGAATTCCTGATTCGCTGATTCGCGGACGCGCATCGTCTGCTTCATCACATTGCGTCGACTGACGCTGCATCTACCTTAGGAGAAACCTCATGCGTGCAATCGTGCTCGAAAAATTCGGCGGCCTCGATAGCCTCGTCTATACGGAACTGCCGGAACCGGAACCGCTGGAAGGCCACGTCGTCATCGAAATCAAGGCATTCGGCATCAATCACGCCGAGATGCACATGCGGCGCGGCGAGTGGGCCGAAGCCGCGAAGGTCAGCGGCATCGAATGCGTGGGCATCGTCAAATCGTGCCCGGGCGGCGAGTTTCCCGTCGGTGCGAAGGTCGCCGCGTTGATGGGTGGCCTCGGCCGCACGATCAATGGAAGCTACGCGGAATACACGCGCGCACCCGTCTCCAACGTCGCGCTGATCGAATCCGATCTGCCTTGGGCCGAACTCGCGGCGATTCCGGAAACGTATGCGACGGCATGGACGTGCCTGTTCCGCAACCTCGAAATCAGCAACGGACAGACGCTGGTGATTCGTGGCGCGACGTCGTCGTTTGGACAGGCGGCCGTCAATCTCGCCGTGAACGCGGGCGCAAATGTGATCGCGACGACGCGCAATCCGGCGCGTTTCGCGATGCTCGAAAAGCTGGGCGCATCGCGCGTCGAACTGGAAGGCCCCGATCTGTCGCAGCGCATCGCCGAAGCAAAGCACATCGACGCCGTGCTCGATCTCGTCGGCAACAGCACGATTCTCGATTCGCTCGCGATGTTGCGGCGAGGCGGCCGCGCGTGCCTCGCGGGCTGGCTCGGCGGCCTCGCGCCTATCGCCGATTTCAATCCGCTGCTGCAAATGGCGAGCGGCGTCTACCTGACGTTCTTCGGCAGCTTCGTGTTCGGCACGCCGGGCTTTCCGCTCTCTGACGTACCGCTGCAAGCGATCGCCGCCGATGTCTCGGCGGGCCGTCTCAGCGCGAAGCCGTCGCGCGTGTTCGGTTTCGATGAGATTCGCGAAGCACATCGCGTGATGGAAGCGAACGAAGCGGGCGGCAAGATGGTCGTCGTCCACTGACGCGCGATGATCGACGAAACCGGGAGACTGACATGTCCAGCAAAGTAGCGATCGTCACGGGTGCGAGCCAGGGCATCGGCCGTTCGACGGCGATCAGGCTCGCGCGCGATTTCGATGCGATCGCGCTCGTTGCGCGAAACCGCGAGAATCTGGAACAGACAGCGGGCGCCGTCAGGCAGACAGGCGCGCGGGCGCTCGCCATCGACATCGATCTGTCGTTACCCGAAGCGGCTCGACAGGTTGTCGACGCAACACTTGCGTCGTTCAAGCGGATCGACGCGTTGCTGAATATCGCGGGTGCCGTGCCGCAAATCGATGTGTTCGACATGACCGATGACGAATGGGATCGCGGCCTCGCGTTGAAGCTGCATGGCGCGCGGCGTCTGACCGTCGCGGCCTGGCCGTCGCTGAAGGAAACGTCAGGGTCCGTCGTGATGATGTCCGGCAACTCGGCACTTTTTCCGAAGGCGCCGTATGCGGCCGTCGGCACGATCAACGCGGCGATCATCGCGCTCGCCAAAGCGTTTTCGGATCGCGGCATCGCCGATGGCGTCCAGGTCAACAGCGTGCTGCCCGGACCCGTGATGACGGGACGCCGCCGTTCGTATCTCAAGCACTGGGCGTCGCTGCATGAGATGACAGTCGAAGAAGCGACGGCGAAGTTTCCGATGGAAGCGGGCATCGCGCGGTATGGCACGCCGGAGGAAATCGCCGAGCTGATGGCGTTCATCGTATCGCCGGGCGCGCGGTGGATGACGGGCACGACGCTGCGGATGGATGGAGGAGAAGTGAAATCGATCTAAACGCTGAAGACCGGCAACGCGTTGTGCGTGTGCCGGCCTTTTCTAAGGCAAGCGACAAGCCGCATCAACCGAACGCGAATGCACGCGCGATCATCGTTATACCCATCGCCACGACGACCACGCCGATCGCTCGCGCAACCCGCTCGCCTGCGGGTGCGAGACGTTCGGCGGTGATGGCTGCCGTCACGAAGGCCATCGCGTATAGATTCATGATGCCGTCGATCAACAGCACAGCCGTCAGGCCGGCGCAGCAATAGCAGCAGTGCACGCCGAGGCGAAGGCCATGCAGCCAGGCCGCGCGGGCGTCGGTTCGCGACGCGCAGCCGCTCACAGATGTATAACGGCAGCACGCAAGATAACGCGCCTTCCACGCACTGAACTGCACCACGCCTGCGATGAGAACAGCCACACCCGCCGCGACGGGAACCGCACGCGCGAGCGCCGGGAAGTGCAGCGCGAGCGCCGTCGTCGCTGCGCCGAGCGCAAACACGGCCACGCCCACCACCGTCCAGACGAAGAAGTAGCCGACGCTCACGAGCGCCGTCAACGGTGCGACGCGTCTACCGTCCCGTCCGTTCCTTCCGTCTGTCAGGCCGACCGCCTCGTGATAGCGCCACAGCACGGGCGCGAGAGACGGCAGCATCATCGCGATCATCATCACGAGCCACATGCCGACAAACGACGCCGCGGCGCGCGGCCATTTCTGCCCGCACATCGGGACCCATGTCATCGACAGGGACCAGCCGCCCGGCATCGGCATTTCGCCCATCGCCGACATCGACGTGCACCAGACGATCGTCGATGCCGCGCAGACAGCGAAGAAGACCGCAACGATGGCGAAAAAGGTCCACCGCGAGGGCCGCCGCGAATCCCACGACGAATTACGCGAAGAATCCCGCGACGAAGCCACCCGCCGCGAAACGTCGCGCCCGATGGCAGCGCCGATGGCGTCCACGATGAGCCTCAGCGCTGCGCGTATTCGTCGTGACGACGCCACCAGATGCCCTGCTCGTTGCGCCCTCGCGGCGCGCGATCGAGCCACTGGTATACGCCCCACAGACCGTCGAGACCGCGCGCATACGTCGAATACGTGTGATACACGACGCCGTCCTCGATGACGAACGTGCTCATGCCCGGCCGGTCGCGCGAGTAAGTCGGCGCGTCGGTGCCGCATATGGCCGCGAACTGGACGACGGGTTCCGGAGCAGGCTCGACGTCCATTGCATGTCCGCCGCGCTCGAAGTTGTATTCGACGGTGCCGGCGCGCTGCTGCTCCGCGGTGAACGACACGTTGAAGTCGAAGTTGAAGTCGCTGCCGCTCGCCGACGCCCACGGAAACGTCCAGCCCATCCGCTTCCTGTACGCTTGCAGCCTGGCGAGCGGCGCACGTGAAACAGCCGTCAGCATCACATCGTGATTCGCCAGATGGACGGCGAAGCCGTTGAAGCCGTCCGCGATCGACGAGCACGACGGACAGCCCGCCGTATAGTCCGGCCCGAACATGAAGTGGTAGACGAGCAGTTGCGAGCGTCCTTTGAACAGCTCCGCGAGCGTAGCGCGCCCGTCATCCGTGTCGAACGTGTACGTCTTGTCGACGCGGACCCAGGGCAGCGCCTGACGTTGCCGCGCCAGCTCGTCGCTGCGCCGCGTCAGCGCCTTTTCCGCCTCCAGCAGTTCGAGCCGTGCCGCCAGCCATTGCTGGCGTGTACCTGTTGCATGAGTGGTCATCGTGGGTTCCTCCGTTGAATGTCGTGCGCCGATCGATGCTTCGCCGATGCGGCGTGTTCGTGAATCGACGTGTGCTAGATTAGGACCGCCCATCGGATGGATGGGAGTGACAAATGTGACGGGATTCGGATGGACTCACTCATCGACGCCGCGGCGCGCGCGCTCGCGGCAGGTGATCCCCTCGGCGCGCTGAACCGCGTCGCGTTGCGCGACGACGCACCGGCGCTCGCGTTGCGCGGCATCGCGATGGCGCAGCTCGGCGATCTCGTTCGCGCGAAGGCGCTCGTGCGAAGCGCGGCGCGCGCCTTCGGTCCCAAAGAGGCCGTCGCCCGCGCGCGATGCATCGTCGCCGAGGCGGAAATCGCACTTGCTTCGCGCGACCTCGGCTGGCCTGCGAAGTCGCTCGACGCCGCGCGCGCGACCCTCGAAGCGCACGGCGATCATCTCAACGCGGCGCATGCGCGGTATCTGGAAGTCAGGCGCTTGCTGCTGATCGGCCGTCTCGACGAGGCCGAGCGCCTGCTCGACGGATTCGATCCCGCGCCCTTCCCGCCCGCGTCGAGCGCCGCGCACGAGCTGATCGTGGCCGGCATCGCGATGCGCCGGCTGCGCACGAAGACGGCACGCGCCGCGCTCGCTCGCGCCGGGCGCGCCGCGCGTCACGCGGGCATTCCGGGGCTCACGGCAGAAGTCGAAAGCGCAGCGCGTCTGCTGGACTCGCCTGCTGCGCGGCTCATTGCGCGTGGCGAAGAGCGGCTCCTGCTGCTCGACGAAGTGGAGACGCTGATGGCGTCGAAAGCGCTCGTCGTCGATGCATGCAGGAACGTCGTGCGCGATTCGGGCAGCGTCGTCGCGCTCGCGACGCGTCCCGTGCTGTTCAATCTGGTTCGCGTGCTCGCCGAAGCCTGGCCCGCCGACGTGCCGCGCGACACGCTCATTGCCCGCGCATTCCGCATGAAGCACGCCGACGAGTCGCATCGCGCGCGCCTGCGCGTCGAGATGGGACGGCTGCGCACGATGCTCGGCGCGCTCGCCGCTGTGACGGCGACGCCGCGCGGCTTTGCGCTCGTGCCGCGGCGCGCGCCCGAAGTCGTCGTGCTGGCGCGGCCCGTCGAAGAAGAGCACGCGGCGATGCTCGCCTTTCTCGCCGATGGCGAATCGTGGTCGAGCTCGGCGCTCGCGCTTGCGCTCGGCGCGAGCCAGCGCACGGTGCAGCGCGCGCTCGATTCACTTGCGGCGGACGGCAAGGTGCAGTCGTTCGGACGCGGGCGCGCCCGCCGCTGGATGACGCCGCCGATGCCCGGATTCGCGACGGCGTTGTTACTCCCCACGCCGCTCCCCATCGACTAGGATGAGATGGCTCGACTGTTCACCGACCACTTTCACTTCTTCACCGACCAGGATGGCAGCATGAATCGATCAGCCGCTGAAATCGTGCGTGAATATGGACCCTTTCCGGGCGTCGACAGCGTGCATGGCGTCACGTATGACGGCCAGAACGTGTGGTTCGCCGCCGGCGATACGCTGCAGGTGCTGGACCCCGAAAGCGGACAGACGACGCGCTCGATCGGCGTCGACGCGGACGCGGGAACGGCGTTCGACGGCCAGCACCTGTTTCAGATCGCCAACGACCGCATCCAGAAGGTCGATCCGCAGACGGGCCATGTGCTCGCGACAATTCCTGCGCCCGCCGGCAGCAACTCGGGGCTCGCGTGGGCTGAGGGATCGCTGTGGGTCGGGCAGTATCGCGAG
Organism: Paraburkholderia franconis; assembly: GCF_009362735.1. Classification (GTDB taxonomy): domain Bacteria; phylum Pseudomonadota; class Gammaproteobacteria; order Burkholderiales; family Burkholderiaceae; genus Paraburkholderia; species Paraburkholderia franconis. Next base: position 45,900 of record NZ_WHNP01000027.1, read on the forward strand.
CGCAAGATCCATCAGGTCGATCCGCAGACGGGTGCGATTCTTCGCACCATCGAATCGAAGCGCTTCGTCACGGGCGTGACGTGGGTCGATGGAGAACTGTGGCACGGTACGTGGGAAGGCGACGAGAGCGATTTGCGGCACGTCGATCCGCGCACGGGCGAAGTGCTCGAAATGGTCGAGATGCCGGAAGGCATGATGGTGTCGGGGCTCGAATCCGATGGCGCCGATCGGTTTTTCTGCGGCGGCGGGGACAGCGGGAAATTGCGTGCCGTCCGGCGGCCGAAGCGCGAAAGCGATGCTGGAGGTACGGTCGGCACGGCGAGGGGGTGAAGGGTGGGTGGAGCGCGCGTCAAAATAAATGTGACGAGGATCTCTCCTTTACATCATGCCTTTTATTAGATCGCGCGAACGTACGGACTCGTCCGTAGACCGCGCCAGCACATTGCAACGATCTGTAAGCCAGCGCTTCGCTATCGCAAGGCGCTCAACCCTCCGCACAACACCCTCGAAACAGCATTTACAGACGATTACACATTCGCGACACCATACTGGACGGCCGCTCATACAATCCGTTGCATCCGAAACGGCATCAGGGAGACAGCAATGATTCGATCGAAAACAGCCGCCGCCGCTGCGGCGTTGTTCCTGGCCTGCGCGTCCATGCCTGCATTTGCGCAGGGCGGAGGCAATGGTGGTGGCAACGGTGGAGGCAATGGTGGTGGCAATGGCGGTGGAAACGGTGGCGGCCACGGCGCCGGCATCGGAGCCGGGATGGGCCACGCGGGCGGCGTGTCGGCGAGCCACATGAGCGCCAAGGGGCTCGCCAATACCAACGGTCACGTCGCGGCCGACCGCGACAAGGGACACGACCGGGCCACCGATCGCGCGAGCATTCACTCGCAAACGCACATCGGCCAGCACGTCAATCGCGGCAATCATACGGCGACGGGACGCACGGCGACACGCACGTAGTTCGACGTAGTACAGGGGCTTCACGGCGGCCGTTCCCGTCCGGCCGCCGATGATGGATGACACCCCACTGCAAGCCTGATCGGTTTCGCTTGCTCTTCAAACTTGCGTCCGCGCGATCGAAGCCGAGGTCGACGCCGAGATCGACACCGCGCTCACCCCCGCTCCACCTTCTCCACTCGCTTCGCACTGCGCGCACGCTGCGCAGTCGCCGACGACAGCGGCTGCATCAACTTCGCATACTCCTGCTCGAGAAACGGCTCCGCATGTTCGAGCAGAAAGCGCCGAAACATCACGCACGTCGGCGACAGTTGCTTCGAGCTCAGATGCACAATCTGCCACGTGCGCTCGACAGGCGTGCCGTTCACGTCGAGCAGCGCGATCTCGCCCGTACGCAGTTCGAGCGCGAGCGTATGCAGCGAAATGAGGCTCACGCCCATGCCCGCCATCACGGCCTGCTTGATTGTTTCGTTGCTGCCGAGCGTCACGCAGCGCGCCGGTGTGAACAGATGCTGCCGGAACGTATGCTCGGCAACGGCGCGCGTGCCCGAACCCGGCTCGCGCAGCAGAAACGTATCGCCCGCCAACTCCTGCAAATCGAAACGGCGCGCGTGACGCAACGGATGCGTGACGGGCGCGATGATCACATGCGGATGGTACGCAAGCGGCTCGGCTGTCGTGCCCAGTTCCGGCGGCGGCCGGCCCATGATCGCGAGATCGGTTGCGTTGTCCTGCAGCAGCCTCAGCAGCGTTTCGCGATTGCCGACGGAAAAATGCACGTCGACCTTCGGAAACTGCTTCGAATACAGCGCCAGCAGCTTCGGCGCGAAGTAGGTCGCGGAACTGACGATGCTCACCGCGATCGTGCCGCTATCGGCTTGCGCGAGCGAGGACATCGTGTCTTCGGCGTCCTTGATCTCGCCGAGAATGCGGCTCGCGTGATGTGACAGACGCTCGCCCGCTTCCGTCAGCGTCAGCCGCCGCGCGATGCGCTCGAAGAGCGGCATGCCGACCGCCTCTTCCAGTTGCCGTATCTGCATCGACACTGCGGGCTGCGTCAGATGCAACTCTTCCGCCGCGCGCGCGAAGCTCGGCAGACGGCTTGCGATCACGAAGATCTGCAGTTGCCTGAGCGTCAGCGAGCGGATCAGATTCATGATGCGTTTTCCCAAACGCGTTTCGACGGGCAGCGAGCACGCCGCCCGTCATGTCACGCGGCGTCCATCCAACACTCAGCGAAAATCAGCGGCTCGCACGCGGCGCGTTGGAGGGCGTCTTCGGTGTCGAAGGCGCGCCGCGCGCGGGTGGCGACAGCTTGCGCACCGACGTCTCGAAGCTCACCGATTCCGTCTTCACGGGATGCGTGAAATCGCCGTTGTCGCCGGGCACCTCGGTGAGCAGCAATGACACGCCGCCAGGCACGCCATCGGCGAGAACGAACGTGTAGCGCTTGCTCGTGTACTTCGGAAAGCGCGCCGCGTTCGGATCGTTCAGATACGGTTGAATCACGATCTTGCGCGCCTTCACCGGCTTGCCGTCCACTTGCGCCGTCGCATCCGTGATGGGCGGCCCCGCCGCGAGTGCGAGCCGAACGCGCTGCTGGAAGTAGCGGCGCTGTCCGCCCGTCAACTGCTCCATCTCCGCGATGTCGCGTTCGAGAAAATACAGAATGATCGGGTTGCACGGCAGATCGCCGGGCACGGTCACCTTGCCGCTCGCATCGCTGACCGTCGCGTCGCTCTTCGCGTTGTCGTCACTCGCGACGAGCACGCGAACCCGGTCCGTCGACTTCTCGGGCGGCGCCGATACGACGAGCGAATAGTCGAGCTCAGTCTGCGACGCGACGCCGTGCAGATGCGGCGTGAGAAACAGCAGCTTTTCGGCGGGCGCGATGGGTGTCGTATCGGCGGCGAGCGCGGCTTGCGGCATCACCAATGAAACGGCCAACGACGCACTCGTCGACACACCCAGCGGCGCCGCGACCGCCGCCATTGCCGCCGTCGCAACAGCGCCACGCACGGCAAGCGCACGCGCAACCCCGCGTGCGCATCCTGCCCGCTTGCGCGTCATTTCGGCGAGTCCGTTGCGACGGGCGCGCTTGCCAGCGGCAGCAGCGGCACATCGTAGCTGGTCAGTATCTGGTCGATATTGCCCTGATGCGTGGCGATCCACTGGTCGATCTTGTCGTGCCATGCCTTCTCGCCGTTACGCACGCCCATCGAGATTTCATAGTCGAAGCGGATGCCCGGCTGCGGCGGGAACGGCACGAGCTTCACGCGATCGCTCGCCTGCTTCGTGAAATAGCCCGCAATCGGCCCCCAGACGAACACCACGTCGACATTGCCCTGCGCCAGGTCGCGCTGGATCATCTCGCCGGGAAACTCGTTCGGGTCGCCGCTTTGCGCGCGATACGACACAGCCTGGTCGATCAGATTGTTCGACAGCAGCCAGTCGACGGCAGGCGTCTGCGTGAAGATGCCGAGCTTCAACTTCTTCAGCTGATCGGGTGGCAGCTTCAGCAGATCGGTTGGCGTGTTGATGTTCGCGAACTCGGGGCGCTTCTGGAACACCATCGCATACGTCGAGTGCAGCCAGGGCCGCGTGGTCGCCGTCATGTCGTAGCCGTGCGGCACGCCGATCACGAGGTCGCATCTGAACTGCTCGGTGTTGGGCAGCTTCTCGCGCAGCGTATGCCGCACGAAGCCCATGCGCTGCGGGAAATACGTGTATTCGAGCTTGTAGCCGAAGTCTTTGGCCATCGCGGCCGCGATCTTGTTCTCGTAGCCCTCGCCCTTCTGGTTCGAGAGCGGCATGTTGTTCGGATCGGCGCACACGCGCAACACCTTGTCGGCGCCATCGTTGTTCGGCAGGTTCGGCGCGGGCGCACCCTGCGCGCGAGCGGCTGGCCCGCCGACACAGGCCCAGCACACCGTCAGCATGGCACATGCAACATGGACGGCTAAACGTCTGCGATCGGACATGGAGGTCTCCCGGGTTTGCGTCATGCGATGCTCGGCATACGGTCACTCACGTAAGCGCGTCACGAAGAATCACATGACGTCATGAAGCTCATTTTGCATCGATCGCCTGCAGATCGCCCGGTTTGATCTTGCCGTCGGAGCGGCCCTTCAGGTACGCGTAGAGGTTTTCCCAGTTCTTCTGCATCATCGAACTCGAACTGAAGTCGGGCATGCCCTTGTCGACACGTCCGCCGAATACGGTACGGTGAAATTCATTCTTGTCGAGTGTCTTGAACGCATCGATCAGCGACGGGCCCACGAGGCCCTCCTGCTTCGCGCCATGACAGCGCTCGCAGGCAAGCGCACGCCACGTCTTCCAGCCCAGCAATGTATTGTTGTCGACCTTGTCGCCATCGACGACCTTGTAGGCGACCTGCTGGACCTGAGGCGCACCCGACGACTGCCCCCAGCTATTGGTCATAACGACAGGTAATGCGCCCAATCCCAGCAACGTACCTGCAAGCGACAGCACAACACGGCCTTTCATACGTTCGTCTCCCTTACTCTGGTCTCACGCAACGTCGTTCGTTGCGTGTTTTCGATTGAACCTGCTCTTCGACTGCAAGGTGGCCGCCGTGCGGCGCGTCTGCGTTCGACGCGCCGCCGGCGCCCTCGAGTCTTGATCGGAGCCGAAGACCGCATGCGGGCATCTTCGGCTACGTCACTGCTGCTGCGGAACTGCTTCAGGGTCAGCGCTGATCAACCCTTTTCGCCTGGAATCGCGAACACGAACAGCGTGCCGCCGAGCGCCGTGTACTTCGCCAGTTCACGGTAGCCGCCGACAGCGCCCAGGCCTTCCGTCGACTTCTGCAGGCCGGCTGCCATGCCGATGCCCGCCCAGCCGCCGATGCCCGAGTACACGCCGATGTACTGCTTGCCCTGATACTGATACGTGAACACGTTGCCGATGATTCCCGACGGCGTCTTGAACTTCCACAGCTCCTTGCCGTCCTTGATCCGGACTGCCTTGATGTAGCCTTCCAGCGTGCCGTAGAAGGCGATGCCACCCGCCGTCGCCAGCGCGCCCGACCACACCGAGAACCGTTCCGGCTTCGACCAGACGATCTTGCCCTTCGACGCATCCCACGCGATGAAATTGCCCATCGCACCGTTTTCGTTAGGACCGGGATACATCGACAGCGTTGCGCCAACGTACGGTTGTCCCGACACGTAATCGACGTCGAATGGCTCATAGTCCATGCACACGTGATTCGTCGGCACGAGGAACAGACTCGACGACGGATCGAATGCCGCCGGCTGCTCGTCCTTCGAACCCAGCGCGGCCGGGCAGATGCCCTTCACGTTGTGATCGGGGCCCGCTTTCTGCGTCGAATAGGCTGCGTTGCGGATGGGCAGACCGCTCTTCAGGTCGACGCTATCCGCCCAGTTCACGGCCGGGTCGTACTTCTGCGCAACCAGCAGCTCGCCTGTCTCGCGATTAAGCGTGTAGCCGAAGCCGTTGCGGTCGAAGTGCACGATCGCGGGCGTCTTCTTGCCGTTCACAGCAATGTCCGCGAGGATCATCTCGTTGACGCCGTCATAGTCCCACTCGTCGTGCGGCGTCATCTGATAGACCCACTTCGCCTTGCCCGTGTTCAGGTCACGCGCGAAGATCGACATCGACCACTTGTTGTCGCCGGGACGCTGCGTCGGATTCCACGTGCCCGGATTGCCCGTGCCGTAGTAGACGAGATTCAGCTTCGGGTCCCACGCGTACCAGCCCCACGTGGTGCCGCCGCCGAGCTTCCACTGATCGCCCTTCCAGCTCTTGATCGACGAGTCCGCGCCCACCGGCTGCAACTTGCCGTCGGCCCAGGTCATCGTCTGCTGCGGATCGAGCAGCATCTCGTTGTCGGGGCCGGTGCTGTAGGCCATCCACGCCTGCTTGCCCGTCTTGATGTCGTAGGCGATCAGACGCCCGCGCACGCCGAACTCGCCGCCGGAGATGCCCGTCAACACCTTGTCGCCGAATACGTGCGGCGCGTTGGTGTTGGTTTCACCCGCCTTCGGATTGCCGTTCTGTGCTTTCCAGACGACCTCGCCCGTCTTCGCGTTCAGCGCGACGAGCGTCGTATCCGCCTGTTGCAGGAAGATCTTGCCGTCGCCGTACGCGAGCCCGCGGTTGACGGTATCGCAGCACATCACGGAGATCACGGCCGTGTCCTGCTTCGGCTCGTACTGCCACAGGAAGGTCTGATCCTTCAGGCTGATCGCGATGACCTTGTTGGGGAACGGTGAGTGGATATACATCGTGTCGCCGATCACGAGAGGCGAGCCTTCGTGACCGCGCAGCACACCCGTCGACATCGTCCAGGCGACCTGGAGTTTGCCGACATTGCTTTCGTTGATCTGCTTGAGCGGGCTGTACCGGTGATTCGCATAGTCACCTGCCTGCGACGCCCAATTCGAGGGGTTCTTGAGCAGCGAGTCCAGTTGCGGATCGGCATAAGCCAGGAACGAGTTCAGCGCCGTCGCAACCAACACCGCCAGTCCGAGAACCAGGGTGCGTACGTTCATGTCTCCTCCAGAATGATGTACTGGTTAAACCGTCCAGTTACCGTTGACACGCTACCGGGTCGCTCCAGCCGCGCCGCTGGATGCAGGTAACGCCTTGTGCTGGGCCGGGTCCATTGCTCGGCTCATGCGTATGACGGCGGATCGCATATTCCATGCCGGTCGCTTTCGCACGCTGCCACGTGGGGCTGTGGCGTCAACGTGTTCCGCTTCGCAAGCGACGGCGAGACATACTGTGTCAGATACGCAAACAATCCACGGCCCCGCGGGACGCCTGTCAGCGGATTGCAATGCGGCTTTGCCCCGAAACGGAGGCCGGCACCGAATCGCCATCGGCACTAAGCTTCCATATGCGAGATCCATCACATGACACGAGCGGAGGCCCGCGATGACGCAAAGCGAACAGGTGTATTCCGACGAGGAAATCCAGAAGAGGCTCGAAGGCCCGTTGCAGCACTGGTATCTGGAAGACGGCTGGTTGCGGCGCAAGTACCGCACGGAAAGCTGGAAAGGCACGCTGATGGTGGTCAACACGGTCGGCCACCTCGCCGAGGCCGCGTGGCATCACCCGGATCTGACGGTGTCGTATGCGTTCGTCATCGTGAAGCTGAAGACGCACACGGCGAAGGGCATCACGGACAAGGACTTCACGCTCGCCCGCAAGATCGAGGAAGTGATCCAGTGGCAGCCGGGCAAGGAGGGCGGTCCGCTCGAAGGTACGCCGTCGGACGATCAGCGTTTCCGCTATATCAAGTACGACGCGCCGAAGAGCTGAAGCGTTAAAAAGTCGAGGCGGCGAGAACGGCGCGCGCGGTCCTTCGGCCATGCGCGCGTGGAGCGCGACGCTGCCGTTTCGCAGCGAGCCGCGCGTGACACGCCGTGCCGCGATCGTGCAGCGCCGCGTAGCGGCTGTCTGTCACGCAGCTGTATCGCTGCTGTGTCATGGCTGTATCGCATTCGACACGCGATGTCGCTGCGAGCACGTCGACGGCCGCGCGTTGCGGCGCGCGATAACACCGCGCCGCCTCGCTGGAAGGCGTTGAGGCCCACGCCGATCCGCGCCCCATCGCCAGTGGTACGGCTCTTGCCTGACGATGGGAACGCCCCGGCTCGTCTGGCCGCCCCACGCACACCCCATTCGACAAGGAAGCTTTCGCATGCGGATGTCATCCGAACGCACGTCGGCCTTGCCAGCCCTCTCTGCGATCACCGTCGAAGCGCCCGGCCGCCTGCACATGGGCTTTCTTGATCCGGGCGCATCGCTCGGACGCGCGTTCGGCAGCGTCGGCGTCGTAATTGAAGGCTGCTGCACGCGCGTCACCGCGCGGCACGCCGACGACCGGCTGATCGAAGGCGAGCCCACGCCCGCGCAGCGCGAGCGCATCGAGCGCTATCTGGCGCAGCTGCACGACGCATACGGCGGGCCGCCCGTTTCCATCGCAGTGGAGCAGGCCGCGCGCGCCCATTGCGGCATCGGCTCGGGCACGCAGCTCGCGCTCGCGGTCGCGACTGCGTATGCGCGTCTCGCGGGCATCGACGCGACGAGTGCGGAACTCGCGCAGCGGCTCGGACGCGGCGTGCGCTCCGGCATCGGCGTGCTCGGCTTCGATCACGGCGGGCTGATCGTCGATGGCGGCCCTGGCCGCCCGGCATCCCGCAGCGGCGCGGATGCCGGATCGTCCGCGTCCCGCACCGCGATGCTGCCGCCGCTGCTCGCGCGCCAGCCCTTTCCCGACGACTGGCGCATCGTATTGATCGACGACACCACGCGCGAAGGCCTGCACGGCGAAGACGAACGGCGCGGCCTCGCCGCGTTGCCGCCGTTTCCGCAGACGCTCGCCGCGCACGTGTGCCACCAGTTGCTGATGCGCGTGCTGCCCGGCATGGCGCAAGGCGATTTCGATTCGTTCGCGGCCGGCGTCAGCGCGATCCAGCAGTCGATCGGCGAGTACTTCGCGCCCGTACAGGGCGGCGTGTATTCGAGTCCCGCCGTCGCGGCCGCATTGCGGGCGATCGGCGCGAACCAGACGGCGGGCATCGGGCAAAGCTCGTGGGGACCGACGGGCTTCGCCTTCGTGCAAAGCGCGCAGCGCGCCGACGAGGCGCTCGCCGCCGCACGCGCGGCCGCGCGCGCGTTTCCGGGCATCGTGTGCTCGGTCACGCGCGGGCGCAATCACGGCGCGCGCTTCTATGCCGTCCAGCAGCCGCACTTCGGCGTCGACGCCCGATGAGCCGCCCGATGAGCCGCCCGATAAGCCTCCCGATAAGCCGCCCGATAAGCCGCCCGATAAGCCAGCAATGAGCCAGCAATGAGCCCGAATCCGTCCTGCTCAGCCCGAATCGCCGCGCCCGCCGCCGGATCGAATCTGCGCGGCCCGACGGGTCGCGCGCACCCCCGCTACCGACACCCCCCAATGAGCCCACGCCATGTCCACAACCACCACTGAAAGGCCTTACATCCTGCACATGTTCACGCCGACGCCGCAGATGAGTCCGTTCGACGTCAACATGGCTGCCGATGCCGGTTATCAGATCGTCGTGCCGTACTGCGAGGTCGACGTGCGCAACGTCGTGCAGCTGACGCAGGACGCGATCTTCTCGCGCGGCCCGAAAGGCGTGTCGCGCACGGGCATCTTCATCGGCGGACGCGACGTGATGCTCGCGGCCGACATGCTCGACCGCGCGCGCGAAGCGATGGTGCCGCCGTTCGAAGTCTCCGTGTTCGCCGATCCGAGCGGCGCGTATACGACATCGGCGGCGCTCGTCGCGCTCGTCGAATGTCATCTGAAAGCGCAGTACGGCGAAGAACTGAAGGACAAGCAGGTGCTGATACTCGGCGGCACGGGCGCCGTCGGACGGATCACGGCGGCCATCGCGGCGACGCTCGGCGCGCATGTCACCATCGCGAGCCATTCCGATGCGGCGCGCGCCGAACGCGCGAGCCAGGACGTCGACGAACGCTTCGGCATCAAGACGACGGGCGTCGGCACGAGCACGCCCGATACGCTGCATGCCGCGCTCGCGCGCACCGATATCGTCTTCGCGACGGCGACGGCGGGCGTGCAGGTCGTGAGCGCCGCCGATCTCGCGCACGCACAGCGCCTGCTCGTCGCCGCCGACGTCAACGCGGTGCCGCCCGAAGGCATCGCGGGCGTGAACGTGATGGACGACGGCAAGCCGCTCGCGGGCGCCGCGCGGCCGGACGCGATCGGCATCGGCGCGCTTGCGATCGGCAACGTGAAGTACCAGGTCGAGCATCGCCTGTTCACGCGGATGCGCACGGCCGGCAAGCCCGCCTATCTGGGCTTCACGGAAGCGTTCGACGAAGCGCGCGCCGTCGTCGCCGAGCGCAGCTAGCGCGCGGCGGAACGAGGCGATGTCCGTGATCTCCGCGACCGCCGACCACTTCGCCGAGCCGCGCGCGCGGCCCGGTGCAGGCGCGCCGTTCGTTGCCGTGGCGGGGCTGTCGGCACGCATGCTCGCGCAGTCGGCGGCGCATGCGGGTTATCAGGTGGCCGCGCTCGATCTGTTCGGCGACCGCGATACGCGCCTTTACTCGAAGGTGTGGATCGATGTCGGCGGACAGGGCTTGTCGATCGATCGCGGCAAATTGCGAGCCGCGCTGGAGCGTGTCGCGCGCTTGCCGCGTCTGCTCGGCTTCGTGACGGGCAGCGGGCTCGAACCGCATATCGACTTCCTGCAACGCGCGGCGCAACTGCCCCGGCTGATCGGCAACGATGCCGACGCGACAGCCGCCGTGCGCGAGCCGCGCCGCTTCTTCGCACTGCTCGACGAGCTGGGCATCGCGCATCCTGACGTGGCGTTCGAGCGGCCCGAACATCCCGAAGGCTGGCTGCGCAAGCTGGCCGATGGCTGCGGCGGCACGCATATCCGCTCTGCGGTAAACGCAGATGCAGACACCGACTCTTCCTGCTACTTCCAGCGAATGAGCGCAGGGCTTTCGATGTCGGCGCTCTTTCTCGCCGCGCGGCGTGAAGCGTCGATCGTCGGCTATGCGGAGCAGCTTTGCGTTGCGAGCGGCGCGTTGCCTTATGTGCACGCGGGTTCGCTCGGGCCGGTCGATCTGCCCGCGCGCGTGACGGAACAGATCACATTCGCCGTGCGCGCGATTGCATCGCGCGCGAATCTGCGCGGTCTGCACAGCCTCGATTTCCTGCTCGACGGCGAGTCGGTCAGCGTGCTCGAAGTCAACGCGCGGCCTTCGTCGACGATGGCGCTGTACGAACGCGCATCGCGCGACGCGTGGCCGCGCGGTCTGCTTGCCGCGCATATCGACGCCTGCCTGCACGATCGCCTGCCCGACCCTCGCGTGAATGCGTCGATGAATGTGCCGATGAATGTGCCGATGAATGTGCCTTCATGCCGCGTCGCACAACAGGTCGTGTTCGCACCCGAAGCGTTCACGGCCACGCGCCGCTTCAGCGACACCTTGTACGTCGATCCCGTCTGCCACGACATCCCGAACGCTGGCACGCGGATCGAAGCGGGGCAGCCCGTCTGCACCGTGCTCGTCACGGGCGATTCGCGCGGCGCGCTGCAACGCGAGCTGCAACGTCAAACCCAGCGTCTCCTGCAACGCATCGAAACCTGCGCCGAGCCTTCCCATGAATTCGTCGACTCACATGGCTGAACCCAACGGCAATACTGGCATTACGCCTCCCATCGCCCGCGATGCGCCCAGCGTCAACGCGCTCGCCTCGCCGCTCGTCGCGCAGCTTCTGGCCGACGCCGCGCGGCTGCGCATCGCGTCGTCGCGTCATGCGTTCGGGCCGACCATCGTCGATGCGGGTGTCTCGATGCCTGGCTGCGTCGAAGCGGGCGTGCTGATCGCGCGCATCTGCATGGGCGGCCTCGGCCGCGTCGAGACCCGCGTGAGCACCGAACTCGAGCCGCTCTGGCCCGCGACGATCGAAGTGCACACGTCGTCGCCCGTGCTCGCTTGCCTCGGCAGCCAGTACGCGGGCTGGAGCCTGTCCGCGACCAAGGAGCAGAACAACGGCAAGAAGTTCTTCTCGCTCGGCTCCGGTCCGGCGCGCGCGCTGGCGGGCAAGGAGACGCTCTTCGACGAACTCGGCTATCGCGATCGCCACGACGCGGGCGTGCTCGTGATGGAAGTCGGCCAGCCGCCGCCGCAAGCCGTGCTGGAGAAGATCGTCAACGATTGCGGCCTCGCGCCCGGCCAGCTGACCGTGATCGTCACGCCGACACACTCTGTCGCAGGGACGGTGCAGGTCGTCGCGCGCGTCGTCGAAGTCGCGCTGCACAAGACGCATGTGCTCGGCGTGCCGCTCTCGGAGATCGTCGAAGCGAGCGGCACGGCGCCGCTGCCGCCGCCCGCGCCCGACGGCCTCGCCGCGATGGGCCGCACGAACGACGCGATCCTGTACGGCGGACGCGTGCAACTGACCGTGACACGCGATGCCGTCGCGCGGCGGGTCGCGGCCGAGTTGCCGTCGTCGAATTCGCGCGACTATGGGCGACCCTTCGCCGACATCTTCGCGTCGTTCAATCACGACTTCTATCAGATCGACCCGTCGCTGTTCGCGCCCGCCGAAGTGTGGGCGAGCAGCCTCGAAAGCGGCACCACGTATCGCGGCGGGCGGCTCGACGGGGCGTTGCTACAAGCGCTCTGGCAAGGCGACGCGTTCGCCTGCGCCGACGATCCCTCCGATGAAAACGCCGCCGGACCAGGCACGCCGGGCGTCACCACGCCGGGGGCGCCATGAGCGATCTGCCATCGGCGGGCGGCCTGCGCGTCGCGATCATGACGGACGAAACCGGCTGGCACACGAGCCGCCTCAAGAAGGCTTTTCGCGCGCGCGGCGTGGAGGCGCGCTGCGTCGATCTCGCCACATGCCGCATCGACACGACATGGTCGCCGTACGGCCTTGCGATTCCCGGCTTCGCGCGCGAGCTGCCCGATGCTGTCTTCGTGCGCGGCATCGCGGGCGGCACGTTCGAGCAGGTAACGCTGCGTCTCGGCGTCCTGCATGCGCTGCGCGAATGCGGCATCCCCGTCTATAACGACGCACGCGCGATCGAGCGCAGCGTCGACAAATCGATGACGAGCTTTCTGCTGCATCGCGCAGGCGTGCCGACGCCCGCCGCGTGGGCGACGGAATCGGCGGCGTTCGCGCAGCGCGTGCTGATGCGCGAGACGGCCGCGCGCCGCCAGGTCGTGCTCAAGCCGCTGTTCGGCTCGCAGGGCAAGGGGCTGCGGCGGCTCGGCGCAAGCGCGGCGCGCGACGGCACGCTGAAGCCGCTGCCACCGCTGCGCGGCTATCAGCAGGTCGCTTATCTGCAGCGGTTTGTCGATACGGCGGGAGCGAACCGCGCCGCTGGCGCGAGCCGCGCGGGCTTCGACTGGCGCGTGCTGGTGATCGGCGGCCGTGCTGTCGCAGCGATGCGGCGCGTCGGCGGCCGCGGCTGGATACACAACGTCGCGCGCGGCGCGCAGTGCGAACCCAGCGCGCTCGATCCGACGCACGCGGCCATCGCCGAGCGCGCGACGGCGGCGCTCGGCCTCGACTACGCAGGCGTCGATCTGATCCCCGATCCGTCGATGCCCGACGAAGCCGGCGTGCCGCTCGTGCTCGAAGTGAACGGTGTCGCGGCATGGCGCGGGCTGCAATCGGTGACACCCATCGATATTGCGGCTGCGCTCGTCGACGATCTGCTGGACCGCAAGCTCGCGGGCAGCCGCGCAGCGGCGCTTGCTGCATTGCCGCTCCATGCAGGCCGCTGACGATCCGCTCGCGCGTGCGCCCGAGGCGTTTCTGCGCGCGTGCCGGCTCGACGTCGAAACGGCGAAGCCGGGCAACGTCAGCATCGCCAGCGCGGGACACGGAATGGAAGCCGCGCAGTTCATCGCTAGCGCACATGCTGCTGCGCCCGCGCTCTTCGCGCGAGGCGCGAGCGTCGGCGCGCGCGTTCTCGATGCGGTGACGCGCACGCAGCAGGTTGCCCGCTGCAATACGAACCTCGGCATCGTGCTGCTGATCGCGCCGCTTGCTGCCGCGCTCGAAGTCGGCAACATAACGAAGCATGTCGCGTTGCAGGCATCGGAATGGCGCCGCTGCGTCGAGCGCGTGCTCGCGGCGCTCACGGTGGACGATGCGCGCGCCGCCTATCGCGCGATCGCGCTTGCGAATCCGGGCGGCCTCGGCGACGCGCCCGAACAATCGGTGCACGCGCCGCCGACCGTCGATCTGCGCGCGGCGATGGCGCTCGCCGCCGATCGCGACAGCATCGCGCGTCAATACGCGAACGGCTTCGCGGATGTGTTCGGCACCGGCCTCGATGCGATCGCGAAGTCGCATCGCGCGACGCCCGCCGCGCTCACGCTCGATGTCTTCCTCGCGTTCCTCGGCACGTGGCCCGACTCGCACATAGTGCGCAAGCATGGCGCGGCGGTGGCGCAAAGTGTCACGCAGGAGGCACGCCAGCGTCACGCTCGATGGCGCGCAACGGAGGACGCGCAGAGCGTCGCGCAACTCGATGCATGGGATGCCGAACTGAAGGCGCAAGGCGTCAACCCCGGCACGAGCGCCGACCTGACTGTCGCCACGCTCTTCATCGGCGCGCTGCTCGATCCGCTGCGCTTCGCAAGCGGGCATAGCTAGCCCAAAACGAACGGTCGCAAACGCTGATTGGCATGTTTCCTGTTAGACGAGAACGCGGTGCGTCCCCCTCATACAACTCGCGGCGGGCGTCACGCGTCGCGAGTTCGTCCCACGTAGACAGATCCCAATTCACTGGAGGAACAGCATGGCCAAGATCAACCGCGTCATGGTAGGCGAGTCGCTTATCGGCGAAGGCAACGAAGTGGCCCACATCGATTTGCTGATCGGGCCGCGAGGCTCCGCCGCCGAATCGGCTTTCTGCCACGCGCTCACCAACAACAAGGACGGCTTCACTTCGCTGCTTGCCGTCGTCGCGCCGAACCTGATGACGAAGCCCAATACCGTGTTGTTCAACAAGGTAACGATCAAGGGCGCCAAGCAGGCGGTGCAGATGTTCGGCCCGGCGCAGCATGCCGTGGCGCTCGCCGTCGCGGATTGCGTCGAAGACGGCACGATCCCGAAGGACGAAGCCGATGACCTGTTCATCTGCGTCGGCGTCTTCATCCACTGGGAAGCCGACGACGACAAGAAGATTCAGGAGTTCAACTACAAGGCGACGCGCGAAGCGCTCCAGCGCGCGGTAGCAGGCGAACCGAACGCCGCCGAAGTCGTAGCGAAGAAGGCGAGCGCCGCGCACCCGTTCGCGCCGAACTAGGCGCATTGAAGCGCAGTTCGGGCAGTGGCAGGCGTGTTGCGTGCGCGAGGCGCGGCAGGACGGAAGCGTTCTGCGGCGCCTCGCGTCGCGCGCTACTATCGATGTATGCAGAACGCTCAAGCAGAGGCTTTGACATGACCTCATGTTGTCGCGCGGGCATCGCGGTCGCGGCGCTCGCGTGTGTTTCGCTCATCGCGCCACTCGCATCGGCGGCCGGTTCCGCCGGCGGCGGCGCGCCCGCCAAAGGCTACGACTACCCGACGCAAGGCCGCGTCGAATACGTGCTCGGCTGCATGGACGACAACGGCCACGATTTCGCCAACGTCTACAAGTGCTCGTGCGTGGTCGACAAGATCGCGGCCGCGCTGCCCTATGACGAATACGTCGAGCAGATGACGTTCTCGAAGTACGCGTCGCTCGGTGGCGAAGGCGGCAACGAGTTCCGCGTCGACCGTGCGCGCGCGCAGACCAAAAAGTATCGTGCGTTGCAGGAAGAGGCCTATCAGGCATGCGGGCTCGCGAAGCCCTCGCCTTCCGCGTCGAAGTGATAACCGCGCGGTGAAACCCGCGCGGCGGCACGTTTAACACGGGCGAAGCGCAGTTGCGCAGTTGACAACCCGCCGACACCGGCGGGCACAGCGCGTGCATGCTATGCGTGGCCGTCGCCGCGCCGCCGTTCGATGATCACGCCGACGGCGGCGACGTCGTCGAACTTCGCGGGCTTGCACAGCTTCACACGCACCCAGTGCGCGCCGAATCTCGCGATCAGCAATTGCGCGATCCGCTCGGCCAGCGCCTCGAGTAACTGGACTTTGTGCGTTGCAAGAAGCGTGTGCAGTTCCGCTCGCACGGCGGCGTAATTGATCGTATCGCCGATCTGATCCGTCTCGCACGCGCGCAGCGACGGCACGCCGATCGACAGATCCAGCTGTATGGGCTGCGGCTCGTGCAGTTCGTCCGTGTCGATGCCGATCACCGTCTGCGCGACGAATCCCTCGATATACACGATGTCGAGCGCGGCGCGCGGCGCGGCGGCCGGCTCCGTCCGATCGGCGGGCGCGGGCATCGGGCGCGCGCTCGACGGCAGCACGACAGTGAAATGGAGGGGACTGCTGGCTGGATTGAAACGGTCCATGTATGTGCTCCACCTTGGGCGCATCGTCGTTGATGAAGCCGCGCGCAGCGCCGCGGCGCGTTGCCGGGTCCAATCGGCCTCTGATGCAGGAAGACCCGGCCGGTGATCCGAAGCAAAAAGCACGCGCACTGGCACATACTGGTACGACTATTTATTGATGTATCGCGACACGGGTTGTACAGTGGTTGCTGAGTGCTCTTGAACGCATTCAAATGACATATCAAGCGGTTCATCCACGCGCGCGACAGACGCGCGGCACATCGGAAGTACACGGGGAAACACTTACATACAGCGCCGGCCGTCGCGCCTCGACATGTCGAAGCGGGTATCGAGCCGGACGCATCGGAGACGCCCCTGATGTCATCGCTCGTTGACATAGATTCGCACGTCCGGGATGTACTGAACATCGTCAACAACAAGTCTGCCACGTGTTCGATGAGCCCGTCGGTGGCGCAGTCGTGGACGCGCTGCCTCGTCGAATTCGGCCTGGACCCCGGACGTTTCGTGATGCCGCCCGTGCTCACGGAGCACGAACTGACCATGGCCCGCGAAGCAGCGGGCGATCTGATTGCCTGCTCGAAGCTGGAAATGACGACGCTCTATCAGCAGCTCGCCGATCCGGAACTGGCCGTGATCCTCGTCGATGCGAACGGCGTGATCGTCCATCAGGTTTCGTCGGTGCCGTTCGGCGAGACGGTCGCCGCCGACGGACTGCGCGCGGGCGCCGTCTGGAGCGAGCGCGAAGCGGGCACGAACGGCATGGGCACGTGCCTCACCGAACGCGAGTGTCTCGCTGTTTATCAGCACGAGCATTTCTATCCGCGCTATACGTCGCTCACCTGCTCGGCTGCGCCCATCTTCGACGAACGTGGCTCGATAGTCGGCGTGCTCGACGTGACGAGCCGCTCGAAGATGCTGCAGCAGCATTCGCTCGTGCTCGTCGGCATGTCACGGCAGATGATCGAGAACCGGCTGATCGACTCGCGCTACCGGCGCGCGAACACGGTCCACTTCCATAGCCGTCCCGAGTTCGTCGGCACACTGCACGCGGGCAAGCTCGCCGTCGACGACGAAGGCGTCGTGCTCGCGGCCAATCGCAGCGCGCTGTTCCAGCTCGATCTGCGCTCGCCCGACCAGCTGTGCGGCAAGCGCATCGAAGAAGCGTTCAGCGCGACGCTCGAAGACATGATCGCGCGCAGCATTCGCGGCTCGTTCCATCCGATCACCGTGTATAGCGCGCATGCGAACAACCGCTTCTTCCTGATCGCGCAGACGCCGCGTGACGCAACCACGCTTGCGGGCGCGAATCACGCAACGACGAGCATCGCGCGCGGGCCATGGAGCGACGTGTCGATCAACCGCAGTGGGCGCGCGAAGAGCGCGCGTGACGCACGCGATGTGAAACCCGCCGCAGCGGGACTCGACAAGCTGTCGCATCTGGAGTTCGGCGATCCGCGCATGGCCGCGCAGAGCCAGCTGGCCGCACGCGTGATCCAGCGCAAGATCCCCATCATCCTCAGAGGCCAGACGGGCACGGGCAAGGAAGTGTTCGCGAATGCGCTGCACAGCATCAGCCCGAACTCGGCGGGCAGCTTCGTCGCGGTGAACTGCGCGTCGTTGCCGGAAACGCTGATCGAGAGCGAGCTGTTCGGCTATCGCGCGGGCGCGTTCACGGGTGCGCAGCGTGAAGGACGGCGCGGCAAGATCGTGCAGGCGAACAACGGCACGCTGTTCCTCGACGAAATCGGCGACATGCCGATGGCCTTGCAGGCGCGTCTGCTGCGCGTGCTGGAAGAGCACGAGGTGACGCCGCTCGGCGCGGAAACGACGATCAAGGTCGACTTCCAGCTGATCAGCGCGAGCCACCGCAATCTGCTCGATCTGGTGCAGCGCGGGCTCTTCCGCGAAGACCTGTACTACCGTCTGAACGGGATCGAAATCAATCTGCCGCCGCTGTGCGAGCGCGCCGATCTGCTGCCGCTCATTCACCATCTGCTCGAAAGCGAATCCGACGATCCGCCCGAACTCAGCGCCGAAGCGCGCCACGTGCTGCTCAATTACTCGTGGCCGGGCAACATCCGGCAATTGAGGCACGTGCTGCAAATGGCGATCGCGCTGTGCGACGGGCCGGAGATCCGATGCATGCATCTGCCGGCGGAGATCGTCGGCGAGATCAACGGCAACAACGGCAACAACGCCGCGCATCCGCGCGCATCGGCTCCCGCGCTCGCCGGACCGGCACGCGCGCCCGCGCCGCCGTTCGACGACGAGACCGATCTTTCCGCGCTCAACGCAATCCAGATCAAGGAGCGCGAAACGGTGCTCGCGATGCTCGACGAGCATCGCTGGAACGTGAGCAACGTCGCGAAGACGCTCGGCATCAGCCGCAACACGTTGTACCGGAAGATGCACAGGTTGCACATCCGGCTTTCGCACGACGGCTCGCAGGCTCCGACGGACGTTGCGCCCGGCGCATGAGTGGCATGTGAATCACGCATGAATGCACCGTCGCCCGCCCGCCGCCCCGGCGATTTCCGCCCCGACGCGCGCTTTGCGTGGTGCATCACGGGCTCCGGCCATATGCTCGAAGAATCGATCGACGTGGCGCTCGCGCTGCCGGGCGTCGATCTGTTTCTGTCGGCGGCCGGCGAAGAAGTGCTGCCGCTCTACGGCTGGCCCGTGCCGAAGCTGCGCGAGCACTTTCGCGTGATGCGCGACAACAGCGCTAGCAGCGTGCCCGTCGGCATGCTGTACGAGGGCTTTTATCACACAGTCGTGATCGCGCCCGCGACCAGCAACACGGTCGCCAAGTGCGCGCTCGGCATCTCCGACACGCTGCCGACCAATCTCTACGCGCAAGCGGGCAAGCAGTGCGTGCCCGGCATCGTTTTCGCATGCGACACCGAGCCGAGCGTGATCACGCAAAGCCCGCACGAGTGGGTCGAAGTGCGGCCGCGCGCGCTCGAACTGGAAAACGTCGAACGGCTTGCGCGCATCGAGCACACGACCGTCGCGCGCTCGCTCGACGAATTGCGCGCGGCATTGAGCGAACGGCTATCGAACCTCGGGCTCGCATGGAACACATCGTCTTCCTGACAGGCAGGCTCGCCGAAAAAAGCGTCGTGCAGGTGCTGGAAGGCATGGCGAACGCGCCGTTCACGTGGGAAGTGCGCGAAATCGGCTTGCAGGTCGCCGCGCTGATGACGGCCGATATGATCCGCCGGCGCGTCGCACTGCCACTGCGCGCCGATCGCATGATCGTGCCGGGCCGCTGCCGTGGTGACCTCGACGCGTTGAGCGAGCATTTCGGCGTGCCCGTCGAACGCGGACCGGAAGAAGCGAAGGACTTGCCGCAGCACTTCGGGCAGGCCGCGCGAAAGTTCGACCTGTCGCGCTACTCGACGGAAATCTTCGCGGAGATCGTCGATGCGCCGCGGCTCGATCTCGACGGCATCGCGGCGCGCGCGAAGCTGTATGCGGAGCAAGGCGCGGATGTAATCGACGTGGGCTGTCTGCCCGACACGCCCTTTCCGCATCTCGAAGACACGGTGCGCATGCTGAAGGCAAGCGGCTATCGCGTGAGCGTCGATTCGATGGTCGCCGACGAACTGTTGCGCGGCGGCCGCTCGGGCGCCGACTACCTGATGAGCCTGAGCGCCGACACGCTATGGATCGCCGATGAAGTAAGCGCGACGCCGATCGTGGTCGGACGCGAGCCGGGCGATACGGCGTCGCTGCATCAGGCCATCGACGCGATGCTCAAACGCGGCCGGCCCTTTCTCGCCGATCCCATCCTCGATCCGATTCCGTTTGGTTTCGCCGCGTCGATTGCGCGATACGTCGCGCTGCGCGAGCGGTATCCGGATATCGCGATCATGCTCGGCGTCGGCAACCTCACCGAACTGACCGAGGCCGACACGAGCGGGATCAACGCGGTGCTGCTGGGCATCGCGGCCGAGTTGAACGTGTCCGCCGTGCTGACGACTTCCGTCAGCCTGCATGCGCGGCGCGCGGTGCGCGAGGCCGATGTCGCGCGGCGTGTGATGCATGCCGCGCACGACGCGCAAGTGCTGCCCAAGGGCATCGACCCGGCACTTTCCGCGCTGCATGCGAAGCGACCTTTTCCGTACGATGCCCATGAAATCGCCGCATTCGCCGCACAGGTGCGCGATCCGAATTTCCGCGTGCAGGTAACGACGGACGGCATTCATGTGTACAACCGCGAGATGCATCTCGTCGATGGCGATCCGTTCGCGCTGTATCCGCATCTGAAGCTCGAACACGACGGCGGCCACGCGTTTTATATGGGCGTGCAGACGGCGCGCGCCGAAATCGCGTGGGAGCTGGGCAAGCGTTTCGATCAGGATCAGCCGCTGGATTGGGGATGCCAGGTCGATCGGCCGGAAGAGAATCTCGATGTGTGGTGCGGGCCGGGGACGACGAGGAAAAAGGGCGCTTCTTCGTAACGTCGCGCCTCCTGGTGCCTGAGTGTGTGCAAGAAAAAAAGCTGACGGCCCCGCGCGGGGTACGGTCTACAGGCCGTCAGCCAACCACACAACTGAGACGCACGACAACACGCCCCCGCCAGCGTCACATACTCACACCCTCGCCTGCCGGTCGCGCAACTGCAGGATCATCGGCGTGAAGATAAGTTGCATCGCCAGGCCCATCTTGCCGCCGGGCACGACGATCACATTCGGCCGCGACATGAACGAGTCGTGCAGCATCGTCAGCAGATACGGAAAGTCGATGCCCTTCGGCTTCGAAAACCGGATCACGACGAAGCTCTCATCGGGCTGCGGAATCTCCCGCGCGGTGAACGGATTCGACGTATCGACGGTCGGCACGCGCTGGAAATTGACATGCGTGCGCGAGAACTGCGGACAGATGTAATTCACGTAGTCGGGCATGCGCCGCAGGATCGTATCGACGACGGCCTCATGCGAATAACCGCGCAGCGTCTGATCACGATGCAGCTTCTGGATCCACTCAAGGTTGATGATCGGCACGACGCCGACGAGCAGATCCGCATGCTGTGCGATGTCGACCTTGCTGGTCACGGCCGCACCATGGAGCCCTTCGTAGAACATCATGTCCGTATCCGGCGGAATGTCCTGCCAGGGCGTGAACGTTCCCGGGTCCTGCTTGTAGACGATGGCGTCCGCATCGTCGTGCACGTACCGCCGGAACTGGCCGGTGCCCGACGCGCCATAGCTCGAAAACAGCTGCTCCAGCTCTTCGAGCAGATTCGCATCGGGGCCGAAATGGCTGAAATTTCGGACGCCGTCCTGCTCGCTCTGCCGCAGCGCTTCGCGCATGCCGAGACGGTCATACCGGTGGAACGCATCCCCTTCGATGATCTGCGCATTGATCTTCTCCCTGCGAAAAATGTGCGCGAAGCTTTTCATGACGGTGGTCGTGCCCGCGCCGCTCGATCCCGTCACCGCGACGATCGGATGTCTGACTGACATACGTTGTCTCCTGTCGGCTGGAGTTAGTGCTTCAGCACTTACTCCAGCCCCATGCAGAGCTGTCGGCTGGAGTTAGTGCTTCAGCACTTACTCCAGCCCCATGCAGAGCACTTACTCTGGTCCCATGCAAAACGTCGATGGCAGCAAGCGCTTCAGCGCTACTGCCGTCCTATGCAAGCAACGCGTCAGACCGACGCTTCCGGAAGGAACAACGAGCGCTCACGAAAAAGCGGCGACGTAAAAGGCGCGTCGATGCCCAGATCGTGCTCGCGGTGATAACGGCCGATGCGCGCCACTTCGTTCGCCGAGCCGAGTATCAGCGGCATGCGCTCGTGGAACGCGCGCGGCGCGGCATCGAGCACGCGCTCGCGTCCCGTCGTCGCCATGCCGCCCGCCTGCTCGACGAGAAAGCCGAGCGGGCTCGCGTCGTAGACGGCGGAGAGCCGCCCGCGCATCGCGGAGCGCGTCCGGTAGTCGCGCGGCATCAGGAAGAGCCCGCCGCGCATCAGGATGCGATGCACTTCGGGCACCAGCGCATCGCTCCAGCGCAGGCTGAAATCGCGGTCGCGGCAGCCCGCGCGGCCTTCCCGGCACTCGTGCACATAGCGGCGCACGGGCGGTTCCCAGAAGCGCTCGTTGGAGGCGTCGACGGCAATCTCGCCCGTGTCCTCGGGAATTCGGATCGACGGATGCGTGAGCACGAACTCGTCCGTGTCGCCATCGAGCGTGAAGCCGTGCGTGCCCTCGCCGAGCGTGAAGACGAGAATCGTCGCCGGACCGTAGATCGTGTAGCCCGCTGCCGCCTGCTCGCGGCCCAATTGAAGGAACGACGCGCCGAAAACTTCGCCATTGTGTTCGCCGTCGGACTCGACAGACGCGCCGCCACGAAGCGCGCGGTTCGGCGCATCGCTGCCTTGCGACTGCACGCGCATCACCGAAAAGATCGAACCCGCCGTGCCGTTGATGTCCGCGTTCCAAGGGCAGTTCAGCGGATCGAATGCGAGCTGGTAGGCGGGGCTGTTCGCGTCGTTCGCCCCGGCGCTGCGCGAAGCCGTTTCCGTCAGCTTGCGCCGACGCGCGGAGTACGCGAGCACGGCGCCGCCTGCGACGAAATCGGCGTGCGCGCTCTCGCCGAGCGTGCCGCGAGCGAGAGCGGCCGCGATCGTCTTCACCGATGCGGCGACTTCATGCAGCACCGCCTGCAACGCGGTGGGCGGCCGCGTCGACATCGGATGCCCGGCATCGCCGCTCAGGAACCTCGTCAACGTAATGTTTGCGTGACGCATGATGCTCTCCTGCGAAGTGGGTAACTCGGGTTCGGTGGCGTGGCTCGCCTCGTCACCGATAGATTCGGAGAACACGCTGCTCGCGCGGATATCGGCGGCGTCAGCAGCGTCAGCGCGGCGGGGTCGGCGCTCGCGCCGCTGCTCGGCGTATCCGCGAGCAGGCGATTGGCCTCGCGCAGGCGCGCGCGGTCCCCGGGCGCGCGTCCGACGAGCCGCCGCTGTGCGGCGAATTCGCCGATACGCGTCCTGATAGGCGCGAGACCGCCCGGATCGCGGTCGATTTCGTCAGGCACGCCAGCGATACCCGATTTGCGAAAGAGAGCGAGCAGATCGACTTGCTGCTGCGCGCCAGGCGCTTGCGCTTTCGTCTGCGCTTCGAGCCCGGTCTCGGGCTTCGCTTTGGAGTCCGCTATTAGCTCCGCTTTGGGCTCCGCTTTCGCGTCTTTAACGACGGCGTTCATGACGATGTCTCCCTGTCGACCACAGCTGGCATATCGACGGGAGTTGGCGCGTCGACCAGAGTTTGGCGCTTTGGCGCCTTACTCTTGTCCCGCGCTTACTCCCGTTTCATGCCTTACTCGGGTCCCATGCAAGATGGTTGCCGTATCGCGTTTTTAGCTGGCGCGTCATGGAGGCAATCGGACGCTGGCGCGGTGCGGCGTGCGCCTTCGTCAGCGAATAGCGCTGCGCGCGCCTTATGGGAAATGCTCGCGGGCATCGACGTCCGCGAGCCTTGCAGGTCAATGTAGGCGGCACGCGGGATGAAGTGAATTCACGATTTTTTTCAGCAGGCTTAAGCGATCCGTTAAGACGCGTGCACATAACGCAAAATGCGCCCACAATGGGATATCGGCTCGTGGAACACTTTGCTGCGGTTCCGCTACAGTAAGGCGCGTAAGCTGGTTCGGGGCGCGTCGCAAAGTACCATTTCCGGCAGTTTGGGTGTCTGGTACGGCAGTTGCATGAGCAACATGGGCCGACGCGATCGGGTGTCCTGTAAGTCACAGAGGGCGTCGGTCGCAATGGGACCGCCGTTTCACTCGTAAAGGAGGACGACTATGCAATGGACTACCCCTGGCTACACCGATATGCGTTTCGGCTTTGAAGTCACGATGTATATCGCTACTAGATAGCCGGCCGGGGCCGGCTCGGTTTTCGGGCTGGCCCTTTGTTTTTTATGTCTGCGACGCTGTTTGGTTTTTCTGACGTCTGCGACGCTGTTTTCCTTTGCCCTTATCGCGGGCAGCTGCGATTGCGGTTTGTGTCTGTGACGGCTTTTGTTTTGGTCTTTATGGCTTGCCGCCGGCATCCGCGATTGCGCCTCGCGGCGCGGGCGTTGCCCCTGTGCGGGGCGGCACTCACTTTCTTTGCCGCCGCAAAGAAAGTAAGCAAAGAAAGCGGGCTCACACCGCCTGTGCTTGACACTTACCCACGGGCTCTCAACGTCCCCGTTTTTCTTGCACCGATGTGCTGGCTTGCATTCGTTGCCAACGCTCCGGCTAAACGCCTGACCCGCTTCATGCAGGTGTGGCACGGCTAAGGGCATCGAATGCTTCAGCGCCGCATGTCGGTAGTGAACGAGGTTGCAGTGTTGTACACGTCAACGCCCGCCACTTGTAGCCGCATCGCGTAGCGAGGGTGTCCTGTGCGGCGCGAATACCTACACACAGTTTGCCGCAAGGGGGCTTGGGAATATTCAATGTCGCGCGCCGCAGTTCAGGTGCATGATGCAGGTGAGGCGTCAAATAAACGCGCTGGCAACGCGTGTGAGATAGCGCTCTGCCGTATGAAGCATGGGGACGTTGAGAGCCCGTGGGTAAGTGTCAAGGACTGGCGGTGTGAGCGGCTTTCTTTTGCCTACTTTTCTTTGCCGCTGCAAAGAAAAGTAGGTGCCGCCCCGCACAGGGGCAACGCCCGCGCCGTGAGGCGCATCGCGGATGCCAGCGCGAGAGCAAGAACACCACAATTAAAAGCCGTCGCGGACACAAACCGCGGATGCCTGCAGCAAGCCATAAAGGCCAAAACAAAAGCCGTCGCAGACAGAGAAAACCACATCCATGATCCATGAAACAGTAATCACAACAGCAGCAGCCGACGGCCACCCCCACGTGGCGCCGATGGGCGTGCGCTTCGAGCATGGACTCGCGATCCTGGCCCCGTTCAGACCGTCGAAAACCCTCGACAACATCCTCGAAACCCAGGCTGCCGTCATCAACTTCACGACCGATGTGCGTGTCTTCGCCGGCTGCGTGACGGGCGCGCAGCGCGACTGGCCGACCCGCGCCGCGAGCCGCGTCGGCAGTGTGCGGCTGCAGCAATCGCTCGCGCACACCGAGCTGCTGCTCGACCACATGACCGACGATCCGCAACGCCCCGTGCTCCACATGCGTTGCGTGCACAGCGAAATGCACGCGCCGTTCGGCGGCTTCAATCGCGCGCAGGCGGCCGTCGTCGAAGGCGCGATTCTGGTGAGCCGCCTGTTCATGCTGCCCGCCGACAAGGTCGACCGCGAAATGGCCTATCTGAAGATCGCCATCGACAAGACGGCCGGCCCCGATGAACTCATCGCGTGGCAATGGATCACGGCCGCCGTCGAACGCTTTCGCGCAACAGGCACCGCGTCGGAGCCGGGGAAAAGCAGCGCGCCCGCGCCGTCGCACGCCGGCACGACATGATGCCGCCATCCGCGCATCGCCTACGCATCGCCCTTTCGGAGACTTCGATGACCGCATTGCTAGCCAGCGTTCGCTCGACGGAAGAAGCGCTCGACGCCGCCGCTGCCGGCGCCGATCTGATCGACCTGAAGGAACCGCTCGACGGCGCGCTGGGCGGCGTGCGCATCGACGATCTCTGGCGCATCGCGCATGCGCTGCGCGCGCGCTACCCTGTCAAGCCGATCAGCGCGACGATCGGCGACCTGCCTTCCGATGCGCTCGATACGATCGCGGCGCGCGTCGCCGAAGTCGGCGATGCAGGCGTGGACTTCGTGAAAGTCGGCGTGATGCCGGGACCGCATGCGCACGCGTGTCTGACGCACCTCGCCGGCCTGGACGCGGCCGTGCTTCCCGTGTTGCTGTCCGACGACGGCGTCGATGCAGCGCTCGTCGACCATGCGGCGACGCTCGGCTTCGAAGGCATCGTGTTCGATACGGCGGGCAAGGCGGGTCGCACGCTCTTTGATTGCATCGACGGCGCGACGCTCGCGCGCTACGTCGCGACGATCCGCGCGTCGGGCGCGATGGCGTGCATCGCGGGCTCGCTGGGCTGGCTGCAACTCGATCAGATTCGCGCGCTCGCGCCCGACGTCGCCGGATTTCGCACGGCGCTTTGCGAAAACGGCCGCACGTCACGGCTCGATCCGCGCCGCGTCGCGCAATGGGCGGATGCGCTGCATCACGCGGCACCGAGCGCTGCCGCGTGATGCGATGCCGTATGCGCGATGCGACGTAACGTAACGTAACGTGATGCGATGCGATGCGGTGCGATGCGATGCGATGTGACGTGACGTGATGCGATGTGACGTGATGCGACGTGACGTGACGTGATGCGTATGCGCAAACGCGCAGTGCGTCGTGCGCCTTGCGCACAGCGCCCGCACAGACGCTCAAAACCGCTCAAACCGCCGATGCATTCAGCAGCCGCTCGCGCACCAGCGCGACATCCGTCTTGCTGAACAGCTCGACCTCGTAGTTCGCCTCTTTCACGTAGTGGACGAAGCCCGGATCGACCACGCCCTTCGACGCGAGTGTGACGAGCGGCACGCCCTCGCCGATCGGGCATGACTTCACGACCATCAGGCGCTCGGCGTTCAGCGTCGTCGACAGCCACGCGGCGAGGCTGTCGGACGTCGTGTCCCAGTTGGTCATCGAATCGGGCGTGACACGCATCAGGCACACGGGCATCCACACGGCGACCTTGCCCTTGCGCAACGCGCGCCGGATCAGCTCCTCGTTCGTCGCGAGCACGAGATCGGGCAGGACGGCCTGCATGAGAAGCGCGTATTGCGTCATCGCGAGCAGACACATGTTGTGCGCGGCGAGATCGTCGAACTGCCATTCCTGCTGATACGCGCGCACGCAGTCCGCAAAGTCCCCGCCGCCGGGCACGATCACGACGCGCCCGCCGCCGACTTCCCAAAGCTGCGTGAGCCAGTCCCGCAGCGACGGGTCGTGACTCAGGCTTCCCCCGATCTTCACCACCCACATGTCCGTTACCTCGCTCTCGTTCGACTCCACGGCGGCGTTGTGCCGCGCTGATGGCCCCCGCTGATGCCCGTCCACGCCCTGCTACGCGTCACCCGCCCGATGCCGCGAGCCTGCATGCGGCCACGCGTGTAGCGCACCGAAGCGCGCCGCATGCCGCGCGGACGCGCACGTGGGGAAACACTCACGCGGCGCGCCCCATGCTCGCGCAGCCGCATACGCTCGCGAAAACATTCACGCAGCGCGCGTCGACGCCCGCCGCTCCTCGAACCCGTTCGCCATCAGCAATGCGACGGCGACACTCGGCGCACACGTCGCGATCCATTCGGCGGCGTGCTCGGGCGCACTCGCCGCCGTGCGCGTCAGCGTGCCGAAGTCCACGTAATCAAGCGCATTCGCGCGCGCCAGCGACGCCGCCAGAAATCTCCCGCATCCCGCGCCGACGATGGGCGCCCCTTGCAACGACGGATGCGCTTCATACACCTGCGCGAAACTCGCGCCGATCGCCTGCAACTGCGCGTCGCGCCATGCGTGCGCGAACTCGCGCCATTCGTGCTCGGGCGCATCGGCGGCATCGCGGCCGATCATGCGCGCGAGCCGCGCGCAACTCGCGGCCACCGTCTTCGGCCCGTTGTCCGCGCTTGCGTGCTGGTCATGCGGTGCCCACAGCTCGCCCGTCAGCCGGTACACGTCGGCGCTCGTCGCGAACCATTCGTTCATTACGCCCGTCGTCTCGCCGCGAAACGCAATCCGATGCGCGATGCCGCACAGCGGCGTGCGCACGACGCCGTGATACGCGAGCTCGCCCGTCGCGAGCCGCGCCGCATCGTTGGAGCCGCGCGCCGCGACGCGCCCCGCGACGACGGGCACGATATCCGTCGTCGTGCTGCCGATGTCGATCAGCACGCAGTCGCGCATGCGCGTCGCGATGTATTGCGCCGTCGCGAGCCAGTTCGCCGATGCCACCGCTCGCCACTGCGTGACACTGTACGCGGCGTCGAGCCAACCGGAAGCGCCCGCAAAGAAGACCGTTGCTCTGCCGATGCGCGCGGCGAGCGCACCGACGATCGCGCGCACACCGTGCTCGCGGTCCGCGAAGAGATCGACCATTTCGCCCGTCATCGTCACCGCATGGCGCGAGCGCGCGTGAAGCGCATCGGGCCAGCGCGCCGCGACATCGTCGATCGCGCGATGCAGATGTTCCAGCCCCTGCCACAGCGGACAGGCCCATTGCGCGATATCGGCGACGGCGCCCGATGCATCGACGCGCGACACCTTCACGTGCGCGCCGCCGACATCCCAACCGAAGATCGCGAATTCGCTCGAAGCAGAGGATGGGCTCATGTTGCCGTTCCGCAAGTGGAGAGCGCGTTATCGGCAGCGGGACGCGCGCGGACATGCAGGCCGTGCGCAGCGAGCACGTCGGCGGCGAGATTGCGGCCCAGCCGCGCGGACTGACCCGCATACGCAACGGTCGCGCGCGGATTCACTTCGATGACGACAGGGCCACGGCTCGGGTGCCACACGACATCGATCCCGACGAACCCGCGCAGTCCCGGCAGCGCGGCTGCGACCTGCTGCGCCAGCGCATCGAGCGCGCGGCCTTGCGCGCCGTTGCGGTCGATGCAGCCGATGTCCACGCCTTCGAAGCCGACGACCTGACCCGGATGCCCCGCCACGGCCGCCGCCACGCCGATGCGCTGCAGGTTGATGCTGACGAGCGTCGTGCGCGATGTATCGCAGCCATCGCAGATCAGCGACACGCTCAGCGGATCGCCGTCCACCCATTCCTGAAGCACCGTATCGCGCCCCGCCGCGCAGCGCGCCGCATATTCGGCGCGCGCGCCGTCCGCGTCGTCGAACACATGCGTATCGAGACCGCCCGCGCCGTCGTCGGGCTTGACGACCCAGCGCCGCTGCGTGCGCGCGTCGATCCGCGCGGCCTCGAGCGCGGGCGTCACGGCGATGCCGCGCGACGCGAGGCGCTGCGCCGTCGCGCGCTTGCTCGACGCGAGCGCGATCGCTTCCTTCGTGCAGCCGATCCAGCGCGCGGGACCGACGGCATCGGCGAGATCGAGCATCAGACCGTCGCACTCGGGCGCGACGATCCACGCATAGTCGTGCTCGCGCGCCGCCCTCGCGACGAATTCGAGCATCGTTTCGCCGGGTTTCGCGCGACAATGCGCGACGCCTTCGTCGACGGTCTCGAAGCGCGAGCTGGCGAAGCTGACCTGCACGCCGTCGAGCTGCCGCAGATCGCCGACAATCGCATCGCGCATCATGCGTCCTTCGACGACGAGCGCGCTCAGGTCCGCGAGACTGCTGTTGTCCGCGAACTGCCGGTCGATGCCTCCGCCGGTGAGATACTCATAAACCCAGAGCTTCATCAAGGAACGTCTCCGCATGCAGGTGATCCCGGTTCTCGATCTGCTCGACGCTCACGCGGTGCGCGCGATACGCGGCGACCGCGCAAACTATCGGCCCATCCAGTCTTCCCTCTGCGCGACGAGCGAACCGCTCGCCGTCGCCCGCGCGCTGCTCGCCGCGAGCCGCACGCGTGTACTCTACGTCGCCGACCTGGGCGCGATCATGTCGCGCGATGCCGACCCGTCGACGCTCGCCGCACTTGCCACGAGCCTCGATGATCCACGCCGGCATGACCCGCAGCGCGCGCCGCTCGAAATCTGGCTCGACGCCGGCTATGCCGACTTCCCGTCGGTGCTCGGCCACTTCGCGCGCATCGCTTCCGCTATCGGCTCCACGCATGAACACGAGGCGATTGCGCGCATCGTGCCCGTGTTCGGCTCCGAATCGCTGCGCTCGCCCGATGCGTTGCGCGAAGCCGAAGCGGCCGGCTACGCGCCCATCCTGTCGCTCGACCATCGCGGCGGCCAGCTCATCGCAACCCACGACATCGCCGATGCGCTGCGTACACCGTCGACCTGGCCTGCGCGCGTGATCGTGATGACGCTCGATCAGGTCGGCGCCGATGCAGGCCCCGACCTCGATACGTTCGGCCCGATCCGCGCGCAAGCGGGCCAGCGCACGCTGATCGGCGCGGGCGGCATCCGTCATCGCGACGATCTCGATGCGGCGGCACGCAGTGGCGCCGACGCGTGGCTGATCGCGTCGGCACTTCATGACGGCAGGCTCATCGACACGCATACAACACGCGCACGATGAACGCGGACGCTTCGGCGTGATCGGCGAAACAATATCCATGCCACGCGGACTGCGTTGCAGCAACGGCGCGCGTCGCTTGCTCATTGCGCGTCGTCGTGTCCCGAAGTGACACACTGTTGCAGCGCGGAGCACATACTGTGCTGCACGCGCCTGGCCGCGCGAAACGCGGAGCCGCTTCATTCGCTGAACGTGCGCACTTGCGTTCGACGGTTCGCTGCGCCGGGCCCAAAAGCGTGTGACGCGTGGGCCATCGGCAAGCACCGCGAGAACGCGCAATAGCGCAATAACGCGTACGCACGCGTCGCGCCATGCGAGCCGCCCCCCATGCGTGCACGACGCGCGGCATGCACGAAATCGGCACGGACCTTGCTGAACGGTTCCCATGCACGAGTCCGACTCCCACGTCACGAAGGCCAATGCGGCGTCGCCCGCCGATGAGCCATTGACGTTCGCCGCGGCGACAACCGACTGGACCTGCCCGTTCTGCCCGCTGCTGTGCGACGACATCGAGGTCCATCCCGGCAACGACGGGACGCTCGCCGCGCCCTTCACCGATTGCCCGCGCCTCGCGCACGCGCTGACGCGCTACGACGCAAGCGACAACGTGTGCTCGCCTTCGATCGACGGCACGCCCGCATCGCTCGATGCCGCGCTCGACGAAGCCGTCACCGTGCTCGCCCGATCGCGCCGCCCGCTGTTCGGCTGCGCGACGGACATCGCGGGAACGCGCGCGCTGTACGCGCTGGCGGCTGGCTGCGGCGCCATCGTCGATTCGCTGCAGGGCGACGCGATGACGGCCGCGACGCTCGCATTGCAGGATCGCGGCGCGTTCTTCACGACG
This sequence comes from Paraburkholderia franconis, assembly GCF_009362735.1. Taxonomy (GTDB): domain Bacteria; phylum Pseudomonadota; class Gammaproteobacteria; order Burkholderiales; family Burkholderiaceae; genus Paraburkholderia; species Paraburkholderia franconis. Next base: position 76,819 of record NZ_WHNP01000027.1, read on the forward strand.
CTCTCGGAAGTGCGCTCGCGCGCGGACCTGCTCGTCGTGTTCGGCTGCGAGCCATCCGCGCAGCATCCACGCTTCTACGAACGCATCGCGAGCGGCACGGCGATGCAGCGCGAAATCCGCTTCGTCGGCTGCGAGATCGATCCCGTCGCGAGCCGCCTCGACGACGCGCGCGCTGGTTCGATTCTTTCCGCCGCGTCGCTGCACGACGTGCTAGCGCTGTGGTCGGCGATTGCCGAAGGCCGCAAGCCCGAAGCGCTCGAAGACGGTACGGGCATCGCAACCGAGCTTGCGTCGCTGATCGCGCGCATACACGAGGCGCGCTACACCGCATTTGTGATCGAGCCCGCCGCTTTGCCGCAGCCGCATGCGGCGCTGCTGATTGAAGCGTTGCACCGTATCGTCAAGGCGATCAACCGGACGAGCCGCGCTGGCGTGCTGACGCTCGGCGGCGCGGACGGCGCATTGAGCGTCAATCAGGCGGTCACGTGGCTGTCGGGGTTTCCGTTGCGCACGCGCGTGTCGAAGCCTGACCGTCTGCCGGGCACGCCGCCGCTCGATCACGATCCCTATCGCTATCGGATGGCGCGCCTGCTTGAGGCAGGCGAAGTCGACGTGCTGTTGTGGATCGCCAGCTTCGAGCCGCACACGCTGCCCGCCGAACTGCGCGACGATGTGCCCGTCGTCGTGCTCGGCGCGCCCACGCTCGCATCGTCGATCGCGCCGCGCGGCGCGAAGACCGTGTTCATTCCCGTCGCTACGCCGGGGATCGACAGCGACGGCCATCTGTTTCGCGTCGATGCGTCCGTCGTCATGCCGTTGCATCCTGCGCGCAACATTGCGCTGCCCAGCGTCGCGACGATCGCCGCGCGTCTTGCCGACGACCTCGCCGCGCGCGCCGCGTTGACGCGGAGGCCGTCATGAGCATCGCGCGACTGCGGGGCGGCCGCCTCTACGATCCCGCTAACGGCATCGACGGCGAAGTGCGCGACATCTATATCAGCGAAGGCCGCATCGTCGCGCCGCCCGCCGATGGCGCCGTCGATGTGGACTACGACGCGCAAAGCATGGTCGTGATGGCGGGCGGCATCGATCTGCATTCGCACATCGGCGGCGGCAAGACGAACCTGTCGCGGCTGCTGTTGCCCGAAGATCATCGCGACGACGCGCCGCGCGATGCATCGTATGAAGCCGTGCAGGACGAACGGGGCCGCTATCTGCGCATGCCGTCGTGCGGGATCTGCACGCCCGGTACGCTCGCCACCGGCTATCGCTATGCGGAGATGGGCTACACGGCCGCGTTCGAGCCCGCGATGATCGCGTCGAATGCACGCCACGCGCATCTGGAAATGGGCGACACGCCGATCATCGATCACGGCGCTTACGTGATGCTCGGCAACGACGAGCTGTTCTTGCAAATGCTCGCCGCGAAGGACGACTTCGAGCGCTTGCGCGATTACGTCGGCTGGACGATGCACGCGAGCCGCGCGCTCGGCGTGAAGGTGGTCAATCCCGGCGGCATTTCGGCGTTCAAGTTCAACCAGCGCTCGCTCGATGTCGACGAGGCGCACGCGCATTACGGGATCACGCCGCGCGACGTATTGCGCACGCTGACGCGCGCGCTGACGGAACTGCGCGTGCCGCATCCGTTGCACGTGCATGCTAGCAATCTCGGCGTGCCGGGCAACATCGATTCGACGATCGCGACGATGGATGCCGCCGACGGCCTGCCCATCCATCTGACGCACATCCAGTTCCATAGCTACGGCACGGAAGGCCCGCGCAAGTTTTCGTCGGGCGCGCGCGCGATCGCGGAGGCCGCGAACGCGCGGCCCAACGTGTCGATCGACGTGGGCCAGATCATTTTCGGGCAGACAGTCACGGCATCCGGCGACACGATGATGCAGTTCAAGAACGCACCGCTCGCACGGCCGCATAAATGGATTGTCGGCGATATCGAATGCGATGCCGGTTGCGGCGTGGTGCCGTTCCGCTATCGCGAGCAAAGCTATGTGAATGCGCTGCAATGGATCATCGGCCTCGAAATTTTCCTGCTGGTGAACGACCCGTGGCGCGTGTCGATGACGACCGATCATCCGAACGGCGGACCGTTCACGAGCTATCCGCATCTGATTCGCCTGCTGATGGACAAGCCGTTCCGCGACGCGCAGCTGGATCGGCTGCATCCCGAAGCGAAAGTCGCGAGCGCGCTACAGGAATTGAAGCGCGAGTACTCGCTGTATGAGATCGCGATCGTCACGCGCGCGGGCCCTGCGCGACTGCTCGGCCTGAAAGACCGCGGCCATCTCGGGCCGGGCGCCGCCGCCGATATCGCCGTCTATCGCGACGACGCCGATCGCGAGCGGATGTTCACGTCGCCCGCGTATGTGTTCAAGGACGGCCAGTTGGTCGCGCGCGACGGCAACCTCGTATCGACGCCGACGGGCGGCATCCACTTCGTCTCCCCCGATTTCGACAGGAGCATTGAAACGACGCTGCGCCAGTACAGCGAAGCGAATCTGGCCACCAGTTTCGCCCATGCCGCGATCAGCGACGATGAAATCTGCGCGTGCTGTCGCGGCGGACGGCTGTTGCCCGTCGCATGTTTCGCGCGGGCGTGAGTCGCACGACAAAGACGAGGACAGACAGGGCCAACGCGCGATGCAGATCAACGACACCCTGATCGACGACACGTTCGCAGAAGCCTTCCCGATGAAGGCGACGCGGCTCGTCATCACCGCGCACACGCCGCGCTGGGCGCGTGCGGCGGCCGATTCGCTGACAGGCTTCGCGACGTCGGTAATCGACTGCGGCTGCGAGGCTGGCATCGAGCACGAAATAACCGCCGACGCGACACCTGACGGCCGGCCCGGCATCTCGGTGCTGATCTTCGCGGTGTCGTCGAAGGAGCTGGCGAAGCAGATCGTGCGGCGGGTCGGCCAATGCGTGCTGACGTGCCCGACGACGGCCGTCTACAACGGCATCGATCCGGCGACCACGCGCGCGCCACTGTCGGACGCTGCGCCGCTCGGCGGCTCGCTGCGCTTTTTCGGCGACGGCTGGCAGATTTCAAAGGTGCTGAACGGCGTGCGCTACTGGCGCGTGCCCGTGATGGACGGCGAGTTCGTCTGCGAGGAAACGGTGCAGACGGTGAAGGCCGTCGGCGGTGGCAATCTGCTGCTGCTCGCGCGCGACCTCGACAGCGCGTTGGAAGCAGCGGAAGCCGCCGTCGCCGCGATGCATCGCCTCGCGAATGTGATTACGCCGTTTCCTGGCGGCGTCGTGCGTTCGGGATCGAAGATCGGGTCGAAATACAAAGGCGCGGTCGCGTCGACGAACGATGCGTTCTGTCCGACGCTGATCGGCTTGTCGCACCGCAGCGAACTCGATGCGCAGACGGGCTGCGTGCTCGAAATCGTGATCGACGGACTGACGGATGCCGACGTTGGCGCGGCCATGACGGCGGGCATCGACGCGGCATCGGCGGCAGGCAGTGGTGTCGTGCGCATTTCCGCGGGGAACTATGGCGGCAAGCTCGGGCCCTACCATTTCAGGCTGCGCGAACTGGCGGCGGGCATTGTGCAGCGCGAAACGGGCGACACATCAGGTAGCGCGACGAACGCCGCGAAGGACGGCGCGCCATGACCGCCATCACGTTGCGCGTGAAGCATGCGCCGGGCTTTCGCGTCGACGGCTCGCCGCTGCTGCCGTCGGCGTTGTCGGCGCTGTCGGGCGACGCGATCGAGCGGCTCCTGCTGTCTGCCGGCAACGAAGCGTGTGCGGTCGGCGATCTGTTCGACGTATCGCTCGCGACGAACGACGATGAAGCGCGCGTCGTGATCGAAGGCGATGCGCGCTGGCTGGACGGCATCGGCGCGCAACTCGATGCGGGCAGCGTGCGCGTGACGGGCCCAGTCGGCGATTACGCCGGCTTGCGAATGACGGGCGGCACGCTGGACATCGAAGGCGACGCGGGGCATTTCACCGGCTGTGAGATGCGCGGCGGGCGCCTGACGGTCGAGGGCCACAGCGGCGATTTCGTCGCGGGCGCGAGGCCAGGCGGAATGGAAGGCATGACGGGCGGCACGCTGGTCGTCGCCGGCAACGCGGGCGCGCGCCTTGCCGACCGGATGCGGCGCGGCACCGTGCTGATCGGCGGCGACACGGGCGATTACGCGGCGTCGCGGCTCGTCGCGGGCACGATCGGCATCGCTGGCCGTCTGGGTGCACACTATGGCTATGGCATGCGGCGCGGCACACTGTTGCTGCTGCAACGGCCGGAACGCGTGCCGCCCACTTTTACGGCAGGCGGGCGCGGCTTCGACGTGTTCTGGTCGCTGTTCGCGCGTGCACTTGGCGCGCAATGCAGCGGGACGGCTCCTGCATCTGCGTTAATAAAGCGACGGCTTACGCCGTTTGCAGCGCTCGATGCGCACAGGCTGCCGCAGCGCTACGCGGGCGATCTTGCAGTCGATGGACGCGGCGAACTGCTGATCGTCGAATAATGCAGGCGCCGCCGAATGATCGAGGGAACCGACATCATGAACGCCACACGCTCGACCGACGTCGCGCGCACGGAAAGGGAGGCGCCAACGCGCTACCCGATGCCGCTGATCGTGCTGCACTGGCTGATCGCGTTCGGCATCATCGCGATGCTGGCGATCGGCCTGTACATGGTCGGCTTGCCGCGCGGCCTGCCCTTCAAGGCCGCGCTGATCAACTTTCACAAGTCGCTCGGCTTGACGATTTTCCTGCTGGCGCTGATCCGCATCGGAGTTCTCATGGTATCCGGCAGGCCGCCGTTGCCGCCGATGCGAGCGTGGCAACGCGCCGCCGCGAGCGCCACGCAGGTTCTTTTATACGTTTCGATGATCGCGATGCCGGTGACGGGCTATCTGGGCTCGTCGTTCAACACGTACGGCACGCGCTTCTGGGGACTCCTGCTGCCAAAGTGGGGCTGGGACGACAAGCCGATGCGCGACTTGTGGTTCGGCATTCATCAGATCGTCGCATGGATCTTCATCGTCATAATCGCGCTGCACATCGCGGGCGCGATCAAGCATCAATTGATAGACCGCGACGGACTGTTGCGCAGGATGCTGCCATGACTGCCATGACACGCAACGCTCATCAGTCGAAGCGCTTTTTCACGGCCTATTCAGGAGCGCGCGGACAATGAAGATCAAGGTGCTCGGTTCGTCGGCGGGCGGAGGCTTTCCGCAGTGGAACTGCAATTGCCACAACTGCGACGGCGTGCGCAAGGGCACGCTCAACGCGCAGCGGCGCACGCAGTCGTCGATTGCGGTGAGCGTCGACGGCATCGCGTGGCTGCTCGTGAACGCGTCGCCCGATATCCTCGCGCAGATCGCCGCGAATCCGGAGATGCAGCCCGCGCGCCATGCCCGCGATACGGGCATCGCCGCCGTGCTGCTGATGGATGCGCAGATCGATCACGTGACGGGTCTGCTGATGCTGCGCGAGAATAGCGCGCCGCTCCCGCTGCATGCAACCGGGGCCGTGTGGCAAGACCTGTCGACGGGCTTTCCCATCGTCTCGATCCTGTCGCACTACTGCGGCACCGAGCGCCACACGATCGCGCTCGATGCAGGCCCGTTCGAAATCGGCGCGCTGCCCGGCGTGCGCATCGAAGCGCTGCCGCTGTCGAGCAAGGCGCCGCCCTACTCGCCGCATCGCGCGGCGCCCGAGCGCGGCGACAACATCGGCCTGCTGCTCACCGCGCCCGATTCGGGCAAGCGCGTGTTTTACGCGCCCGGCCTCGGCGTGCTCGAGCCACACATCCGCGAGGCGATGCGCAGCGCCGATCTGTTGCTCGTCGACGGCACGACGTGGACGAACGACGAAATGATCGCGCTGGGCCTGTCGAAGAAAACGGCCGCCGACATGGGCCATCTCGCGCAAACAGGTGCGGGCGGCATGATCGACGTGCTGGATTCGCTCGATAGGCCGAACGCGCGAAAGGTGCTAATACATATCAACAACACGAACCCGATCCTGATCGACGACGGACCCGAGCGGCGCATCCTCGCGCAGCACGGCATCGAAGTCGCGCACGACGGGATGCTGTTCGAGTTGTAGGCGGCAGCGCGCTGCCAGTACAGACATGGAAACGGAGAATCGATCGATGACTCTCAAGAGCGACACCGGCCCTGCATGGACCCGCAAAGAATTCGAAGCGCAATTGCGCGCGAAGGGTCAGGCGTATCACATTCATCACCCGTTCAACGTGAAGATGAATAGCGGCGGATGCTCGCGCGAGCAGATTCGCGGCTGGGTCGCAAACCGCTTCTACTATCAGATCAACATTCCGCTGAAGGATGCCGCGATTCTCTCCAATTGCCCCGACCGCGCGACGCGCCGCCGCTGGGTGCTGCGCATTCTCGATCACGACGGCTACGGCAACGACGAAGGCGGCATCGAAACGTGGGCGCGGCTGGGCGATGCCGTCGGCCTGTCGCGCGACGAACTGTGGTCGCTCGAACACGTGGTGCCCGGCGTGCGCTTCGCCGTCGACGCGTATGTGAATTTCGCGCGCCGCGCGCCGTGGCAGGAGGCCGTCTGCTCGTCGCTGACGGAAATCTTCGCGCCGCAAATTCACAAGGACAGGCTCGCCACGTGGCCCGAGCACTATCCGTGGATCAAGCCCGAAGGACTCGCGTATTTCCGCTCGCGCATTTCGCTTGCGCAACGCGATGTCGAACATGGCCTCGCCGTCACGCTCGATCATTTCCGCACGCGCGAGCAACAGGAACGCGCGCTCGACATCCTGCAGTTCAAGCTCGACATTCTGTGGACCATGCTCGACGCAATCGAGAAGGCTTTCCCCGCATGAATACGCCCACGAACACGCCGCACGACAGCGCCGCGCAAGGCGGTGAACAACGCGGCCCGAAGCTCAGCAGCCTGTTCCGTCTGCAATGGGAACCGGCGCAGGATGCGCATGTGCTGCTGTATCCCGAAGGGATGGTGAAGCTGAACCAGAGCGCCGCGCAAATCCTGTTGCGCTGTGACGGCACGCGCGACATGCCGACGCTCGTCGCCGAGCTGGAACAGGCGTTCAACGCGACAGGACTCGCGCCCGAAGTCCAGGCATTCGTCGACCACGCGCGCTCGCGTGGCTGGCTGGAGTAACACCATGAGCGATCTCGCGATTGCGGAACGGGAGCACGCGCGGCAGGCGGCGCGCAGCGACGTCGGCCCGCCGTTGTGGCTGCTGGCGGAACTGACGTACCGCTGCCCGCTGCATTGCGCGTTTTGCTACAACCCGGTCGACTACACCGACCATCGCAACGAGTTGAGCACTGCGCAATGGATCGGCGTATTGCGCGAGGCGCGCAAGCTCGGTGCCGCGCAGCTCGGCTTTTCAGGCGGCGAGCCGCTGATGCGCGACGATCTCGAAGAACTCGTCGCCGAAGCGCACAAGCTCGGCTTCTACACGAACCTGATCACATCGGGCGTCGGCCTGACGGATGCGCGGCTCGACGTGCTCAAGGCGAACGGGCTCGATCATATCCAGTTGTCGTTTCAGGATTCGACCCAGGAGCTGAACGACTTTCTGAGCAGCACGCGCACGTTCGACCTGAAGAACCGCGTCGCGCGCGCGATCAAGGCACACGGCTTTCCGATGGTGCTCAACTGCGTGCTGCATCGCTACAACCTGCCGCACGTCGACAAGATCATCGACATGGCGCTCGCGATGGGCGCCGAATATCTGGAGCTTGCGAACACGCAGTACTACGGCTGGGCGCACGCGAACCGCGCGCAACTGATGCCGACGGCCGAGCAGCTGCGCGAAGCGGAAGCCGTCGTCGAACGCTATCGCAAGGAGATCGGCAACCGCTGCAAGATCTTCTTCGTCGTGCCCGACTACTTCGAAACGCGGCCCAAGCGCTGCATGAACGGCTGGGGCTCGGTGTTCCTCGGCGTCGCGCCCGATGGCGCCGCGTTGCCCTGCCATTCGGCGCGCTCGCTCCCCGGCCTCACGTTTCCGAACGTGAAGGACATGCCGCTCGCCGACATCTGGTACACGAGCGACGCGTTCAACCGCTTTCGCGGCTTCGAATGGATGAAGGAGCCGTGCCGCAGTTGCGACGAAAAGACCAAAGACCTCGGCGGCTGCCGCTGCCAGGCGTATCTGCTGACACACGACGCCGCCAATGCCGACCCCGTCTGCGACAAATCGGAGCATCACGAGCAGGTCGTGAAGGTCGTACGCGATGCGGCCCGACGCGGCGCGGCGCTTGCACCCGACGAACAGCCCGTCACGTTCCGCAACGACGCGAACTCGCGGCGGTTCGTCGGCGATGCACAAAGCGGTGCGCAAAGCAGTCCGCATGGCGGCACGCGCGCGGCAACGGGAACGACGGCGACGGCGACAGCGACGCCATCCAAAGAGAAAGCGCGATCATGACGACGCCCGCCATCTCCGTGCTTCTCGTCGACGATCACGCCGTCGTGCGCGAAGGCTATCGACGTCTGCTCGAACTCAGCCCCGATGTGCGCGTCGCGGGCGAAGCGGCCGACGCGATGCAGGCTTACCAGCGCTTCTGCGCGTTGCAGCCCGATGTCGTCGTGATGGATCTTGCGATGCCGGGCGCAAGCGGCATCGAAGCGATGCGCCGGATGCTTGCGCGCGAGCCCGATGCGCGCGTGCTGATCTTCAGCGTGCACGAAGAGGCGCTCTTCGTGCGCCGCGCGTTCGATGCGGGCGCGAGCGGCTATGTGACGAAGGCGAGCGCGCCCGATGTGCTCGTCGAAGCGGTGCGCGCCGTCGCGCGGCGCGTGCGTTATCTGAGCGCTGACGTCTCGCACGCGCTCGCGTTGCGGACGATGTTCAACGAAGGACCACCGGGACGCCAGTTGTCCGCGCGCGAGTTCGAAGTGCTGCGTCTGCTCGTGCAGGGCTATACGCTGCCCGTGATCGCCGAGCGGCTCGGCCTGAGCCAGAAGACGATTGCGAATCATCAGTCCGCGATCAGGCAGAAGTTCGGCGCGAACAACGGCGTGCAGCTCGTGCAGATCGCGCAACGCCTCGGACTTCAGTTCTCCGAGCTCGCCGCGCCTCACGAGCTCTTCGGCTCATCGGGTTCGATGGGTACGCTCGGAACGCTAGGCTCGGGCAGCCCGACATGAGGCGGCACGCGGGCGCATAGCAGAAAGCCTCGTCCCGGCTCGCTCGCGACATGGAACTCGCCGCCGAGCGCCTCGACGCGCTCGCGCATGCCGACGAGCCCTAGCCCCGTGCGAGGCTTCGACAGATCGGCGCCGGGGCCGTCGTCGGCGACCGTCACGACGATCTCGCCGCCGCGCTCGCCGTCAAGCGGCGCTCTCACCAGATAGATCTCGACGCTCGACTCGCGCGCGAACTTCGACACGTTCGTCAGCGCTTCCTGCACGAAGCGGTAGAGCGTGATGTTGAGCGCGTCGGTGAAGCCATCGAAGTCGCCGTCGATGGTGAGCTTGAACGACGCATCGGGCAGCCGCTCGCGCCAGCCTTCGACGCAATGCTCCAGCGCGCTCGGCAAGCCGAGGTCATCGAGGCCGATGGGCCGCAGCTTGCGGATCATCCCGCCGATCTGCCGGTAGACGAAGCTCGCGCTTTGCAACACGGCAAGCGACGCGCGATGAATCTCTTCGCTATCCGCCGACAGATCGCGAATCCGCGCGGCATCGAGCGCGATCGCGTTCAGGTACTGGCCCAGTTCGTCGTGCAGCTCGCGCGCGAGATGCCGGCGCTCCGCTTCCTGCGCTTCGATGCCTTCGCTCGCAAGGCGCCGGTTGTCGGCCAGCAGCCGCTCGGCCTCCTCCTCCGCTGCGCGCCTGCGCAGCAATTCCCTCTGTGACTCCCGATAGCGCCGCCATGCAAACCATGCGCAGCCCGCCGCGAGCACGAACATCGTGACGGGCAGTTCGTCGAGCTGATAGCGCTCGCTATTGCGGCTCCAGCGATACGCGAGCTCGCTGACATCGAACGTCGCACACAGCGCCCAGACGATCGCAGTCAGCGTCACGACACATGCGAACTCGATCCATGCGGCTGAGTGCGGTTCTTTTGCGCGGTCTCTGCCGTGACTTTTCGCGTGGCCTTCATCCCGCGGTGGCATCGCGCGCTGCTGCGCGGCGGGCGCTTGCGTCGCGCTCGCCGCATCGGCCCGGCTGCCTGCTGCTTGCCGCGCGACCGGCGCCGGGTTGGCCGGATTCACTGGAGAGAGAGCTTCGGGCATGAGCGTATCGATGGAAGCAGTGACTCATTCTACTCATCCGACGGGCGCTTTTCGCATCGTCGATGCGTGAGGGAAGGCTTCCCGAAAGAATCGGGAAAGCTTCCCGCGCGATCCACGTCCCTCGTATGCGACTCTGCATTGAGCGGCGATCAGGGCAGAAGCAGGCAACGAGCAGCAGACAGGGCATTCATGCGCAGCCCGAACGACCGGCCGCCGCCGATAACGCTAGAACAACCCGCTGGAGAGGACAACCATGAAACATCCGCGGCGCACATCGCGGCGCGCGCGCCTGTATCCGCGTAACGGCGCGTTTCAGATCGTAGTCGGCAGCGCGCTGGCGAGTCTTTGTGCGGCCTCGTGGTCGCAGGAAGCCGCTACAACGCCCACCAGCATGCAGCAAGCGACAACGCAGGAAACACCACAAAACACGGCGCAAAACGAGTCGCAAAGCGGGTCGCAAGACGTCGCGCAAAACCAGAACCCTCCGCAGCAAACCGAACAGCCGTCGATACTCGTGATCGGCACGACTCCGCTCGTCGGCATCGGCACGGCTATCGAACTCGTGCCCGCGAACGTGCAGACCATACGCGGACGCGAGATCGACGGGCAGCATCCGAACACGCTGACCGACTACTTCGCGAGCAATCTGCAGAGCGTCGATATCAACGATGCGCAAGGCAATCCGTCGCAAGTCGACATCAACTATCGCGGCTTCACGGCCTCGCCGCTGGTCGGCACGCCGCAGGGGCTGTCTGTCTTTCTCGACGGCGTGCGCGTCAACGAGCCGTTCGGCGACGTCGTCAACTGGGACCTGATACCGCAAGCCGCAATCGAAACGATCCAGCTGATTCCCGGCTCGAATCCGACCTTCGGCCTCAACACGCTCGGCGGCGCGATTGCGATCACGACGAAGAACGGCAGCACATCGCCGGGCGGCGAGGCCGAGATCAGCGGCGGCTCGTGGGGACGCAAGAGCGCGCAGATCCAGCAAGGCGGAATGATCGGCGGCAACCTCGACTACTACTTCACGGCAAACGCGACCAACGACGACGGCTGGGCCGATCACAACGGCAGCCGTCTGCGCCAGGCATTCGGCAAGCTGCGCTATCACGATGCCGACAACACGCTGTCGATCTCCGCTGGCGGCGCGGACAACACGCTCGACGGCTCGCAGACGATTCCGCGCTCGTTCCTCGACAACCGTTCGCAGGCTTACACGTTTCCGGATCAGAACCGGAACGAGGTCGGCTATCTGACGATCGCAGGCGAGCATTACTTCACGCCCCATATCCAGCTGAGCGGCAATCTCTACTATCGCCACTACCGCAACGAAAACGTGAGCAGCAACGTCAACGACGACTTCGATCCCGGCAATCCCGACGATGTGTCGCCCGCGACCAACCTGCAATCGACGATCTTCACCGAAAGCTACGGCGGCAGCCTGCAGCTGTCGCTGCTGCAACAGCTCTTCGGCAAGCGCAACGACCTGGTGCTCGGCATGGCCGCCGATCTGGCGAACTCGCATTTCACGCAGTCGTCACAGGACGCGCTCTTCACCGACACGCGCGCGACGATCGGCACGGGTCCATTCGTGCCGGCCACCGATGCGAAGACACGCAACGAAACGTATGGCATCTATTTCAACGACACGTTCTCGTTCAACGAGCAATGGTCGATGACGCTTGCAGGCCGCTACAACTGGTCGCGCACGACGATCGGCGACGAGAGCGGCCAGCAGCCGCTGCTCGATGGCCGCCATGTGTTCTCGCGCTTCAATCCCGCTGTCGGCGTCAACTGGAATCCGACCGACAACTTCACCGCCTACGCGTCTTACAACGAAGGCATGCGCTCGCCGACGTCGATCGAGCTCGCGTGCGCGGACCCGGACGCGCCATGCTCGCTGCCGAACGACTTCATCGCCGACCCTGCTCTGAAACCCGTGATATCGAAGACGTTCGAAATCGGCGCGCGCGGAAGGCTCGGCAGGAATACGACATGGAGCGCGGCGCTCTATCGCACGACGCTCGACGACGACATTCAATTCGTCAGCAGCAATGGCGCGTCGAGTACGCTCGGCTTCTTTCAGAATGTCGGCAAGACGCGCCGTCAGGGCATCGAGCTCGCGGCGCGCACGAAGTACGGCCCCGTCGGCGTGAGCGCGAGCTATAGCTATGTGGACGCGACGTATCGATCGACGTGGACGGAAAGCAGCGCGAGCAATTCGAGCGCCGACACGAACGGCAACATCACCGTGAAGCCGGGCGACCGCATTCCCGGCATTCCCGCCAATACCGTGAAAGTACGCGTCGACTACACGCCGATCGCGAAGTGGAACATCGGCACGAACCTCACGTACCGGGGCGGTATCTTCGCGCGCGGCGACGAGAACAATCAGGATGTGAACGGCACGGTGGCGGGCTACTTCCTGATCGATCTCGATACGACCTACAACGTGACGAAGCAGCTACAGGTATTCGCGACAGTCAAGAATCTGCTGAACAGGCACTATGCGAACTTCGCGATTCTCGGCGAGAACTTCTTCAATGGGCCGAACCATACGTTTGATCCGAACAATCTCACCAACGAGCAGTTTCTCGGTATAGGCGCGCCGCGCGGCGTGTGTGTCGGCTTGCGCTACGCGTGGAAGTAATTGAAGCGTGCCCGCTTTATATTCCCGCTTACCACCAAAGTCATATAGCCCTGAGCGCCTGCGAAAACCATACTGGGTTCAAGCCGCGTGGCCGCACAGTCATCTTTCGCATGGCCGAGCTTTCGCGAGGCTGACTACGTGTCAACGAATTCAATCCTGTCTTGCCACAGATTCTGATGGTTGTGCACGTCTAAAGGTCGGCGTGGCTGTCCGCTTTCTTCGAATGCGACCCACGCTTTCGTCCCGGTCTGGCGCAACCGCGTAATGCGCTGCAATTGTTCGATGGAGACTCAAATGAAGACGATGCTCATCCTCTGCGGCGGCGCGCTCTGCCTGTCAGCCTTGCAAGCGTATGCGCAGGAAAGCGCTACCGGCACGGCAACCTCGACGTCCACCACGCCGGAAACCGTTCTCAACTCGGAAGGCCCCGGCATGTCGGCAACGTCGATGTCCGGCAGCGCAGCCATCTCGCACGGAAAAACGCGCGCTGAGGTCTATCAGGATCTCGTACGCTCGCAAAAGAGTGGCGAAGCCGATCGCCTGAACGAACTCTTCAAGGGTGGCAACTGAGCGAAACGGTTGCATGCCGTTCGAAAGCCCGGCACGAAGCGGGGCCCGTCAGCGATGACAGGCCCCTTTGCACATTCATCTTACGGATCGATGCCGCGTTTCTTCGATCGGCGTGACTTAAAGCGGCCCGCGCCGCCCCGCTCCGCTGGCAATTTCGGCAGCCACGCATGCTCTCCGACGGGCACGGTAGGCGGGCGCGCCGTGGCAGGACAGGTGTCGACAAGCTCATGCGGCGATGCGCCCAGCGTGGCTGGGTCTTCATCGGTCGCCTTCTGCTCGATCCACTTGCGGCTCGCGAGCGGCTTCGTCGTCGGCGCGATCTGCGCTGCATTCTTCGCTGCAATCTTCGCTGCTTTCTTCGACGCATTCTTCGACGCGTTCTTCGCGGCCGTCATCGGCGTGAGGACTGCGGCCTCTCCTGTTACCTTCGCTTGCGCGAATAAACGCGATACCTGCGGCGCGGCCGCGCTCGTCCCCGTGATGGCGGCGAGGCTCCCGCTGCGCGTGCTCGCGCCCAGCACGCCGGCGCAGGCGGGCGAGTCCTCGCTGACGGCAGTCGCATCGGGTCCGTTTCTCTGCTTCGTGCGAAGCGAAGGTCCCGTCGATGAATAGAGCGCGGCCTTGCCGTCCGTGCGCCGATAAGCGCCGACCACGACGGTATAGTCACCCGTCGCGATCGAACTCAATGTGCTGCTGCGCCTTATCCACGATTCCGTGTTGCCTTTGTCGAAATCCCTCACATGCGAACCCGAGATGAAGCGCTTGTAAAGCGGATCGTCGAAGCGCGACTGGCGTCCGCGCATCGGGTAGCCAAACGCCGTTTCGTTGCGCTGTACCCACGCGTGTATGTTCAGCGCTTCGCCACGGCGCGCCGTGTTCGAGACGGTCACGCTCCAGTTGCCTGCCGGCGTTGCGTCGCGCGAAGGATCGCGCGTGATCGTGGGCGCAAGCGCGATCAGGATCATCCTGTTGTCGCCCGTCGCGACGCGGTCCAGATACACGGATGCGCACAGCACATTGCTGCCCGGTTGCCACGCGTAGAAATTTTTCACCGACATGGCAGGGCTTTTATCGCCCGTCGGCGGACACACCTGGATTTTGACCTTCGACGGATCGGCATGCTCAGGCAACCAGATCTCCAGAAAACTGGGCGTCGCGCAATCCGGCAGCACACGCCATGTGAGGCTCTTCGATTCGCCATGCGCAAGCTCGACGTTCGCATGACAGCGCAGCACGTTGCTGTTTCCAGCGGGCACGACGACGCACAGATCACGATGCTGATCGATCAGCTCGTCGATGGCTCGTTCGATGATCGAGCTGCCGTCATGCGCTCCCGCCATATAGCCGTAGCTCAGATTGAGCACCACACAGTAATCGTGGCCGTGACTTTGGGCGAGATCGTCGGCGCGGCGCAGGATGTAGCGCATCGCATCGAGCGCGTGTGTGGCGAACCAGAGTCCCGACGTATCGCGCACCGTTCGCCCAGGCGTCCTGAACTGCACGCCGATCAGCCGCACTTTCTCGAGCGCCTTCGTTTCGTCGCCCAGCCGCTGCAGGAAAGCCGCATGCAGATCGCCGGGACGCACGCCGCCTGCCAGGTCCATCGCTTCCGTGCCGTGCGCCCAGCGCTTGCGCACGCCGATGTACCCCGCCTCCCGATGCACGGCGTCTTCATCGATCAATCCGCCTTGCGTGTAACGCGCGAGCATATCGTCTATGCCGGCCTTCGACAGTTCGCGCCCATAGTGCAGACCGGCCAGCGTGCCGGGCGCGTCGTCCTGATTCCAGAAGTATTCGATCCGCGTGGCCGATGGATCGCCAGAAGAACGAAAGCGTTCGTGCGCGAATGCGAGGCCATCGTCCATCACGCCGAGGAACACCATGCGCTCGCGCTTCGCGCCCGCTGCCCTGGTCTTTGCCTGAGAAGCGGCAGCGAACTGCGGGCCCGTGCCCGTTGCGAGCACCGTCGCAGCCTGCGATGCGCCGACAGGCTGATCGTCGGGCACGATCGGCATGCCGAGTTCGAAACGCTTCACGAAGCCCTTGAGCGTCGTGTCGAGCTTTGCAAAGAACACCTTCGTGACGGCGGCAGTCAGGAAGTGCGTGTGCGCGAGATCGCGCGGCGGATAGCGATAAAGCGACGACACCCGTAGCCACGCTTTCCACGCCGCGTGCGTGCTTTCGAGACTCTCTGCGAACGACTGTGCCGTCAGCGGCGTGCCATCCGGTCCGAACACTTCGAGTTCGATGATGACGCGCACCCAGCCCGCAGGCGGTCCGCCCAGGTCGGCGAACAGCGTCGCATCGGCCCATGCGAGATACGGGTCGGCCCGCGCTACGCCGTTCGCGCGCCCCGTCCAGTCCAGACCGCTCCACGCGCCGGCCTTGCCTGTCAACGATTGCCAGGTCATCGCCCACCTCGCTTGAACAGGATCGAAGGGCTAGAACGCCGTGTTCGCGAGGGCGTTGCCATTCCACTCGCTCTCGGCCTGATTCCACAGCCACGACAGAATGTTCGAACCGTCGACGGATTGCGCGCCCGGCTTCTTCCAGCCGAGAAACGGAAACTTCGCCACCACGGCAGGCTTCGACATCTTGTGCGCCTTTGCGTATGCATCGACATCGTCGTCGCTCAACGGCTCGTGATAATCGAAATCGGGATTGCCGTCCGGGCTCTTCGCCGACAGCACATGTCCTTTGAACTCGCGCGACGTGATCTTGCCGTCTGCGAGAGGATCGCGCTTCGCATTCGGACCACCTTTCGGCTTCCTCAGGTTGCGCGTGCAGCGCGCGACGAAGTACTCGCCGAGCGCGGTGCCGAGCACATGGCCCGCAATGCTGTCGATGGGGAAATGAACGCCCGCCACCGTTCGATTGACGGCGACGCGATACGCCTGGCGCATCGCCTGCTGGTAGTACACGGAATCGCGGCCCTGCTTGAACAGCGCGCACAGCACGACGGCGATGATGAACGCCTGGGTCGAGTGGCCGCTCGGCAGCGAGCCGTGCCCCGGCGTCTGGATCATCGGCTGCACCTGCTGCGAGTACTCCAGCGCTCTTGCCGCCGCGATTGCGTGCTTGAAGCGGATCTCGACGAAAATCGCGAGGCGCACTGCCGTGTCGAGCAATTCGATCGTCTTCGGCGTGCGGCTCGGATGCAGATAGATCAGCATGCTCCAGAAGGCCACCTGCGGCCCCATCTGGCAGAGTATTTCCGCAGAGCGATCCTCGCGAAGGTCCGCATAGAAGTCGAGCCATTCGGCCTGCTTCGCGAACACGTCCTTGTCCGGACGATGCAGGCTCACGATATCGACTTCGGCGCCGCCCTTCGCCGGCCGGTGCGAGAGCTGCGGATACGCGAGCGACTTGCTCCCTTCGTTCTGTATCCGGAATTGCAGGTTGGACAGCAGCTCGAAATCGAACACCGTCGCGCGCACCCACGGCTCCCATCGCCATAGCTGACGGTAGTCGTCGATTGTCCGGAAGTTCTGCTTGTCGAAATCGACCGTGACGCGCTCCGGCGGATGCCAGCTGCCGACAATGCCATCGCGATGCCCGATCAGCGCCCCGGCGAGAAGCGGCCCATCGGGCGACCCACCGCCCGCATCGTACACACCGCCCGCGCCGCCGCCGCCCGAAGGCACGCCTGCACCGCCCGCTCCGCCTGCCCCGCCTGCACCGCCTGCACCACCCGCTCCGCCTGCTCCTCCTGCACCGCCAAGTCCGCTCACGATAGGCCTCCTCTGTCAGGAATCCTGCACCGCATTCAAACCTTCTTCTACGCAGGCAAGCCTGCCTGCCGCAATGCTTCCGACCATATCTTCCCGGTCTTATACGCGCCGCTCGGCGAGCGTTCGAGATAGCTCGTGACCGTCAGCGTCGGCTCGATGGCGAGCACTTCGTTGAGCGTCAGCCTCGCGGCATAAACATCGCCGAGCAGCGATTGCGCGATCGCCAGCGCGCGCAACGTCGATGTATGGGTGCGATTCACGCGTAACGAGCGCTGCGCGAGCTCGACGGCGCGCTCATAGCGCCCGGCCGACAGCGCCGCCGTCGCGCCCAGTGATTCGTAGAAGTAGCGCAATGGATCGAGCGGCGACAGGCGCAACGCGCGCTCGGTCGCGTCGACGGCATCATCGCCTTCTCCTTCGAATGCGAGCAGCGTGCCTTTGAGCAGCCACGCAAGCGAATCGTTGGGATTGACCGCGAGCGCGCTTTCGTAGCGCTGCTGTCCGACGTCGAGCTGCTTGAGGAGGTTCGTATGCACGAAGCCGTCGATCGTCATCGCGAGCGAGCATTCGGGATCGGCGTCGAGTGCGCGGCGCGTGCAGCCAAGCGCGGCCTGCGCTTCGGCAGCGCGATCGTTGGTCCAGCCGCGATTGAAACGCAGTACGTGCCATTTTCCGAGCCACGCATGCGGCAAGGCCTGTCTGCGCGCGCGCTCGATCAGCGCTTCGAGCATGTCGCGCGCGCGGTTGAAGTCATGCGAGACACCGCGATGCATCAGCACGATCGCGCTCATCAGCAGCGTCGAGCTTTCGAGCGTCGGCAGCGCCTGCGAGCGCGCGCGCTGCAACTCGCGGTCGATGATCGCGCCGCTCGTTTCGGCGACGATGCGATCGATCATTTCGTCTTCGCCGAGCATGACGTGCGTCGCGCGGCCTTTGATGCTCGCCGTCCACAGAATGTGGCGCGACTTCGCTTCCGCGAGTTCGGCGACCAGCACGACCTGATCGCCCGACGTCCGATACGCGCCCGACAGCACGTAACGCGCGCCGAGAAACGCGCTGATTTCGTCGAGCGTCGCGTCGCGCTCGCGAAACGCCGTCGTCGACAGACGCGAGATGACTTGCAGCTCGGCCGTGCGCGACAGCGACGAGATGATCTCGTCCGCCATCACTTCGCCGAGCACCTGTTGCCCCGCCTCGCCGCCGCGCGACACGAAAGGAATCACGGCGATCGTGGGGCGCAGCTCGGGCAGGAACGCGGTCCCCCGCTCGATCACGGGACGCGGACCAGGCGGGCCGATCCGATACGCGCGCACGGGCTGATCGAAATGCTTGACGTGGCATTCGCCCAGATCTTCGATGTCGGCATCGAGATCGGGTGTCAGCTGGTCCCGCACCTGCGCCGAAACGACGATCTCTCCGGGCCCCGCGAGCGTATAGAGCCGCGCGGCGAGATTCACGCCACGGCCATATACGTCGCGCTCGTCTTCGTAAAGCTCGGTGACGTGCAGGCACATGCGCAACAACATGTGCTGCTGCGGCGGCAGCCCCGTGTTGGCTTCGCCCGACGCGTGCTGGATCTCGAAGGTCGCCATGAGTCCATCGCGCAGTTCGACGAACGTGACCATCAGTCCGTCGCCTTCCGTTCTGATCAGACGTCCGCGATGCGCGGGTACGATGTCGTTCTCGATGTGCGCCTTGAACTTGCGCCACCGTCCCGCTGCTTCCACTTCGTTGTCCTGGATCAGCCGGCACGATTCCACGAGGTCCATGAACAGAACCGTGCGGACGACGCGCGCCAATCCGTCGGATGGGCAGGAAGAATCTGTGATCACTTTCTTCAAGCCTTTTTAAAGAGCACCTGCTGCCGGCTCACGATCCGTTTCCTGGCGATGAGGCAGTTCTGCGAATGTCTCGCAATGCAATTGCGGCACACGCGCCATGCGGCGCTGCGCAGAGTTGATCGAACAAACGGATGGTTCGCCTGTCTTGCCGGGCGCTGTGGAATACGCCCGGCACCTCGGATCGACGTGCGATTGCTATGTGTTATAGATCAAAAAGCACCGTTTAAAACGGGCTTTTTTCTTCCAGAGCACTTGCGTCATGCAAGGGCGGGAAACGGGGCGCAGCGATTGGTATCGCGTATGTAAATAAACCGCTGCAAACGAAACTAGTTTTTCGAGCGCAGCGTGTCCGCTTCGAGTCGCCGCGTGATCAGGTGGATCAGATACGTCGCGAACTCGGGGTCCTGGTAGTAGAGGCGCATCGCGTCGGTGGCCGATACCATCAGCAGTTCGCAATCGGTGATGCAGCGCGCGGTGCAGGTGCGCCGTCGGTCCGGCGAGAAGAGTCCGATCTCGCCGAGTATCGCGCCGCGTCCCACTTCGATATTGATCTCCGCGAGACTCACGGTGCCGCGCACGACGTAGTACAGCGCATCGCTGGGATCGTTCTTGTGAAAGAGCACTTCGCCGGACTTGAAGCGCGTGGGCGTCGTGAATGCGAGCAGCCTGCCGACGGAAAGCTGGCCGTCGAGCGCGCGATGCAACTGCGCATCGCCGATCTGCCGCAGCCGCGCAGCCGCTACGCTCGCCTGCCCGCGGCTGCCGACCTTCAGCGCCTTGTACACGGTGTACAGATGCACCTTGACGGTGCCCTCCGTGATGTTCAGCTGCTTCGCGATCGACTTGTTCGTTTCGCCGCGCGCCGCCAGCGCGAGCACCTGGATCTGGCGCGGCGTCAGCACGTGCTCTTTGATTTCGTCGGCGAGCGCTTCGGATGCGCGCACATCGTTCGCAGATGCGGGCAGCGCTGCTTCATCCGGCACGAGCGGCGTCGACGCAGGATAACGGCTGCCCGCGAGCAGAAGACGCAGCGCATCCAGCAGCGCCTCGCCCGATTCCGATTTGTCGAGATGGCCCGCGACGCCCGCCGCGACGAATTCCTCGACGGTCTGCGGATCGACGGCCGTCAGCAGCACGAGCACGGGTAGTCCTGTCTGCAGCCGCTGCGACGCGTTGGCCACGCTGAGCGCGTCGGGCACGCTGTCGCCGTCGAGCACGACGAGATCGGCGAGCCGTTCATCGTCGAGTACGTTCGAGGCGAAGTCCGCGCATTTCACTTCGACGCACTCGGCCAGGTCGCCGAGCAGACGCGCGACGCCATCGCGAAACAGACCTGCGGGAGCGATGAAAAGAATCAGCATGCGCGTGAAGTGCCTTCCGGATGGTCCAGAATCCCTACGCGCAGCTTGCGGCCATCTTTATCGTATGAATATAGTGTCGTGGCGAGATGAAAGCGTGCGCATCGCTAACCGTTATAGGCGATGCGTCTCGCTGCCGATTGGGTTTCAGTGCTTCAACGCACGAACGTCTCGACGATTCCAGCACCTGCGCACAACAGCACGACGAACAAAGGCCGCACATTCCAGCGCGTGAGCAGCAACAGCGACACGACTGCGACGGCGAAATCGGTTGCCGACAATACCGCGCTCGTCCACACGGGCGCATAAAACGCGCTCGCAAGCAGACCGACGACGGCGGCATTCGCGCCCGCAAGCAATGCAGCAACGGACGGACGCGTTCTCAGCGCCTGCCAGTGCGGCAGCACGGCGATGACGAGCAGCAGTCCCGGCAGAAAGATGCCGACGGTTGCGCAGAGTGCGCCGAGCCAGTGAGCGGATGACGGGCTCATCATCCAGCCGAGGTACGACGCGAACGTGAAGAGCGGACCCGGAACGGCCTGCGCCGCGCCGTAGCCCGCAAGAAAATCATTCGCAGAAATCCATCCGCTTGCGACCGTCGCCTGTTGAAGCAGCGGCAGCACAACATGGCCGCCGCCGAACACGAGCGCCCCCGAACGATAGAACACGTCGAAGACCCTGATCGTCCACGTGGCAGGCAGAAGCGCTTCCAGTGCGGGCAAGCCTGCGAGCAGCACGCAGAACAGCACGAGCGCAATGCCGCTTGCGGCGCGCGGCAACGCGAATGCGCGCGCATCGGCGGACGCGTTGCTTGCAACCGGTGCAGCGGAAGACGACGATGCCGGCGACATTCGCGACACGACAGTGCCGAGCAACGCGCCACCGCCGATCACGATGAGCTGCGCGTACACCGTATCGAGCACGCTCAGCAGCGCGAGCGCGGCGAGCGCGATGGCCGCGCGCGCCCGGTCGGGACACAGGCGGCGCGCCATGTCCCAGATCGCTTGCGCGACGACGGCCACGGCGACGAGCTTCAACCCGTGAACGAGTCCCTTGCCGAGCGTGTTGTCGAGCAGTCGCGCAAGGCTCGCGTAACCGGTCAGCAAGACCGCCGAAGGCAGCGTGAAGCCCAGCCACGCCGCGAGCCCGCCCCACCATCCCGCGCGCAGCAAGCCAATCGAAAAACCGACCTGGCTGCTGGCCGGTCCGGGCAGGAACTGGCATAGCGCGATGAGATCGGTGTATGTCGTATCGTCGAGCCAGCGGCGGCGCTCGACGAACTCGCGGCGGAAATATCCGAGGTGCGCAATCGGCCCGCCGAAGCAGGTGCAGCCCATTTGCAGGAACACCCATAGCACTTCGAATGCGTTGCCTGCGCGCGTCTGCTGACGCGACGTGCTTTCACTTTCCATAAAGGTCGCCAACAGGCGTGAAGTCCGGATTTGCGGATTGCGCCGATGCGCGTTGATATGCACGGCGATGCGCGCATCACTCTAACGCAAACCGCGAGCGCGAGGTGTTATCCAACTTGCGTGAGTGCGTCGGCAGTGAGATGAACGGGACACAGCGCGCCGGGTCTCGCGCCTGAAACCGGCGTGCAGAGCGGGCATCGTGTGCCGATCGCCCGCCCTGCTTCGCGCTTCACTTGAGATCGACGGTCACGAAGCTGCGCGCGTGATTGCGCTGGATCAGCAACGCGGCCTTCTTGCCCGCCTTCGACGCGAGCGACGCGAGTTCATCCTGCGATGCGACCAGCGTGCCGTTCAGCGACAGCACGACATCGCCGGGCTTGATGCCGGCGCTGCCCGCCGTCCCCGACACGTCGTCGACCATCAGGCCTTCGGCGAGGCCCGTGGTGCGCCGCTCGTCATCCGTGAGGGGATGCATCGTGAGGCCAAGACGATCCAGCGGACCTGCACCGCTCATGCTCGTGCTCACGTCCGTGCCCCCGGCTGCATCCGGCTGTTGCGCCGATGCGCCGACGCCGACCATCACCGTCATCTGCTTGCGATTGCGAATGAGCGTCAACGGGACTTTCGTTCCCGATGGCAGCGCCGCGTCCTGCGCGGCGAAATCGGCTGCGTGTTCGACGGGCTTGTCGGCGAGCTTTACGATCACGTCGCCGGGCTTGAGATTGCTCGCCGCCGCCGGACTGCCGGGCTCGACGGCGATCACGAGCGCGCCCGCCGCGCGCGGCAGGCCGAATGCGCCCGCCAGCCCCGGATCGACATCCTGCACCTGGATGCCCAGGCTGCCGCGCGCGTTCTTGTCCTGGCTTTGCAACTGCGCGCGCACCTTGTTCGCCATATTGATCGGGATTGCGAACGTCAGGCTCTGGGAGCGTTCTCCATCGCCGTACACCTGCACGTCGATGCCGACCACTTCGCCCGCGCGGTTGAACACGGGGCCACCCGAATTGTCGGGGTTCAACGAAACGTCGGTCTGGAAGAACGGAAACGTGCTGCCATCGGCGAGCGTGCGCGAGGTCGCGCTGACGATGCCCGCCGTCACCGTGTTCTGGTAGCTGTCGGGCGAGCCGATCGTCAGCACCTGCTCGCCGACTCGCACGCGCGTCGAGTCGCCGAGCTTGACAGTCGGCAGCTTCGTCGCGTCGATCTGGATCAAGGCGACGTCGCTCTGCGTATCGACGGCCACCACCTTGGCCTTGAACTCGCGCCGGTCGGTCAGACGAACGGTCACGTCATCCGACTGATCGACGACGTGCGCCGTCGTCAGAATGAGGCCGTTTGGGCTCACGATAAAACCCGAGCCGACACCCGAGATCGCGCGCGGCGAACTACTCTGGCCGTCCTGCGAATGGGGCATGGCCTGCTTGAAGAACGCGAAGAGAGGATCGTCGCCGTCGATCGCTTCGGAGCCAGGCCCCGAAGCCGGCGCGGAAGCCGAAGCGGGCACCGCGCCCGCCGGCGTCTTGTCCTGCACCACCGCGCGGATGTTCACGACAGCCGGCCCATAACGCTCGACGATCATCGGAAAGTCGATGGACGTGTTCGCCGGTGCGGACCGCTTCTCTTTCATTGGCGTGACGGCCGACGCGGATGCGGACGCGGACGCGGCGGCGGGAGACGCGGTCGCCGCGAATGCGTCGGTGCACGGATAACCGGCAAGACATGCCGTCGTCACGGCGATGTAAAACCCGGTGCGGGATACGGTCGAGTGAAACACAGCGCACCTCCATGGCGGTCGTTATGCCTGGCACTGTGAAGAAATTATTTCGCGCGCGGCGGCGAGCGAGTGTGACGCAGCACACCGATGAAGTCGAAAAGAAAAGGAGCCCCGTCAGCCGGCGCGACGGATAGAGCCAGGCGCTCCATGCGCGAGCGCGTATGGATGAGATCGACCCGTTATGCGTTTTTCGGCGGATCGAAGCCGACGTGAGATTCAGCTGCATGTTTGCCCGCGATGGACAATCAGGGACGCGAACGATTCGCTCGCACGCGCATTCTCAACGGCTTCGTCCGTTGTGAAGATCGCAGCGTTCGTCCTGAGTTATTTATAGGGAAGCGCCGGGCAAATTGCAGCGAGTACAAATCCTGGCGTGCGGCGAATGCACGGCTGCCGGTACGCCCATCATTTCAGGTGCGTTGAATGCCAAGCCGTCACGGCTTCTGATCACGCTTGCTCGCGATCACGCAGAACGCATCGCCGTCCTTCTGTGTCAGTTTTGCGTCGGCGAAACCGGCGCCCGTGACGCGTTCGAGAAGGCCGTTTTGCTGTTGACCCGAATGGACGGTGAAGGCGAG
The DNA here is from genome assembly GCF_009362735.1 of Paraburkholderia franconis. GTDB lineage: Bacteria > Pseudomonadota > Gammaproteobacteria > Burkholderiales > Burkholderiaceae > Paraburkholderia > Paraburkholderia franconis. The sequence goes on from NZ_WHNP01000027.1 coordinate 100,971, forward strand.
CGCGAGCGTTGCGCCCGGCCTCATCACGCGCCGCAGTTCGGCAAGACCCGCAGCCGCGTCGGGCCAGACCTGCATCGAGTTGATTGCGAGCGCCTTGTCGAATGTGTCGTCGTCGAAGGGGAGGCGCCCGGCCGAGCCCTGGCGCAGATCGACCTGTCCGCGCGCGATCGCTTGCGCGTTGCGCGCGGCGGCCTGCGCGAGCATCTCCGGCGACGGATCGACGCCCGCGATCTTGCCCGCCGTCGCCTTCTGCGCGAGAAGCCGAATGCCGACGCCCGGTCCGAAGCCGATCTCGATCACGCGGTCGCTTGCGCGGACGTCGAGCAGATCGATCGCCCACGCCGCGCACGCTGCGTTCATGTTCGCCATGATCTTGCCGCCGATTCGTCCCAGCACGCCTTGCGGGCGGCCGAACGTTCGCAGCAGGACACACCTGAAAAAGCTCACGTCTGCTCCTCTGGTTAAGCCAAAAAAAAAGCGCTGGCAAGCACGCGCCTGCCAGCGCTTCGACATTTGCGGCGGACCGCTATTGCGCGCTTTGCAAGTCCGCAATGGTGGCCGCGAGAAAGCGCGCCGCCTCGCCGCCCGTGACCACGCGATGATCGAACGTGAGGCTGAGCGGCAGGATGCGGTGCACGGCGGGCACGCCCTCCGCCGCGACGACCTGCTCGTGGATGCGCCCCGCGCCGAGTATCGCGACGGTCGGCGGCACGACCACGGGCGCCGCGTATTTGCCCGCGATCATCCCGAAGTTCGACAGCGTGATCGTGTTGCCGCGCATCTCTTCGGGCGGAATCTTGCGCGCGCGAATGTCGGCGCGCATCCGGTCGAGCCCGCCGCGCAGATCGGCGGCGTCGCGATGCGCGACATTGCGCAGCACGGGGACGAAGAGTCCATCGGGCAGATCGACGGCGATGCCGAGATCGATCTTCTCCAGCACGTGACGCCGCCCCGTATGGCCGTCGAACCATGCGTTCAAACCCGGCTCCACGCGGCAGCCCGCGACCAGCGCGCGGATCAGCCGGATCGTCACGTCGGTGTGCGGCGGCCACGCGTGGATGTCGGCGTCGTCGATCACGGTCGCCGCGGCCACTTCGCTCTGCGCGCGCGCCATGTTGTGCGCCATCGCGCGTCGCACGCCACGCAGCACTTCGGGCGGCCCGAGCTCGCCGAGTATCTTCGCGACGCGCTGCACGTCCGCCGCCGTGATGACGCCTTCGGGCCCCGACGGCGTCACCATCGACAGATCGACGTCCAGCTTGCGCGCGAGCGCGCGCGCGGCCGGAATCGCCTTGATCACGCCGCCTGCGCCCACACCCGACGTGAGCGGCGCGGGCGCCTCCTGCACGACATGCTGGCCGACCTCCACGTGGCCGACCACGGTGCCCGCGTCGGCGGCGTCCTCGCCCTCGCCTTCAAACGCGACGAGCGGCGCGCCGAGATGCACGATATCGCCCGTCTGTCCGAACAGCTTCGCGATGCGGCCGGATTGCGGCGACGGAATATCGACGATCGCCTTCGCCGTCTCGACCGACAGCAACGGTTGATCCGCGCGGACTTCATCGCCGCTCTTCACGTGCCACTCGACGATTTCCGCTTCCTGCAAGCCTTCGCCCAGGTCGGGCAGTTTGAAGATCTTCATGGCCTCACGACGCCTCCAGAGCCTGCCGGACGGCCGCGACGATGCGCGCGACGCCGGGCATGTATTGATTCTCGAGCCGGTACAGCGGCACGACGACGTCGTAGCCGGTCACGCGCTGCACGGGCGCGAGCAGCGAGTAAAGCCCGCGCTCCGCGATGTTCGCGGCGATCTCCGCGCCGATGCCGCCCGTGCGCGAACCCTCGTGCACGATCACGCAGCGGCCCGTCTTCGCGACCGATGTGAGAATCGTGTTCATGTCGATCGGCTTGAGCGTCGCGACGTCGATCACCTCGGCCATCACGCCTTCCTGCGCGAGCAGATCGGCGGCGGCCTGCGCGTCCTGCACCGCGCCGCCCCAGCTGACGAGCGTGACATCGGAGCCGTCGCGCAGCGTGAAGCAGGTGTCGAGCGGCAGCGCTTCGCCCGTGTCTTCGACCGTTTGCCGGTAAAGACGATAGAGGCGCGTCGGCTCGAAGAAGATCACCGGGTCGGGATCGCGGATCGCCGCGAGCAACAGGCCGTACGCGCGCGCCGGCGACGACGGCGTCACGACGCGCAAGCCCGGAATGTGCGCGAACAGCGCCTCGGGGCTTTCGGAGTGATGCTCGGGCGCGTGGATGCCTGCGCCGCACGGCGCGCGGATCACGAGCGGACACGCGAGGCGTCCGCGCGTGCGGTGCCGCAGGCGCGATGCGTGATTCAGCACGTGATCGATCGTCGGATAGAGGAAGCCGCTGAACTGGATCTCCGCGACGGGCCTGAGCCCCATCGCCGCCATGCCGATGGCCGTGCCCGCAATGCCCGCTTCGGCGAGCGGCGTATCGAGCACGCGCTGCGCGCCGAAGCGCGCCTGCAAGCCGGCCGTCGCGCGAAACACGCCGCCGTTCACGCCGATATCTTCGCCGAGCAGCACGACGGCGGGATCGTGTTCGAGTTCGTAGGCGAGCGCCTGATTGAGCGCATCGATCATGTTGAGATCAGCCATGACCGTTCTCCTGACCGTTGCTTTGCCCATTTACCCGGCCATTCGCCTGCCCATTCGCCGCAACGGGCGCGAAGCGCTGTGCGGCTTCGAGCTGCTCGCGCAATGCGTGAGGCAGGCTCTCGTACAGGTGATCGAACATCGCGGACACATCGGGCGGCGGCACGGCGAGATACGCTTCGACAGCCTCTTCGACTTGCGCATGACAGGCCTTGCCGAGCGCTTCGTCCTGCGCCTTGTCCCACACGTTCATCCGCATCAGATACGTGCGCAGACGCAAGAGCGGCTCATGCGCCCATTGCTGGCGTATGACTTCGGAGTCGCGATAACGGGTGGCGTCGTCGGCTGTCGTGTGATCGCCGAGGCGATAGCTGAGCGCTTCGATCAGCGTCGGGCCGTCGCCGCGCCGCGCTTTCTCAAGCGCCGCATGCACGACCTGACGCATCGCGATCACGTCGTTGCCGTCGACCTGCAAGCCGTCGATGCCCGCCGCTATCGCTTTCTGCGCGAGCGTCTGCGACGCGCTCTGCATGCTGCGCGGCACCGAGATCGCCCACTGGTTGTTGTTGATGACGAGCACGAGCGGCGCCTGCCAGACGCCTGCCATGTTCATCGCTTCGTAGAAGTCGCCTTTCGACGTGCTGCCGTCGCCGAAGATCGCGACGGCCACGCGCGGCTCGCCGCGCAGCTTGAACGCGTACGCCGCGCCCGCTGCATGACACACCTGCGTGCCGATGGGCACGCAGTTCGGAAAGTCGAGACGGGGTCCGCTGAAATCGCTGCCGCGCTCGTCGCCGCCCCAGTAAAGCAGGCTTTCCGTCATCGTGACGCCGCGCAGCAATTGCGCAGCGTGATCGCGGTAGGAAGGAAACAGGACGTCGTCGGCGTGCATCGCGCTCGCGACGCCGACGCCGATCGCCTCTTGCCCCACCGACGAAGCGAACGTCCCGAGCTTGCCGGTGCGCTGCAGCGCAACCGCTTTGGTATCGAAGGCACGCGTCAGCACCATCGCGCGATAGAGCGGGATCAGCGCCGCCGGTTCCCGCGCGAAGGCCGGCAAGGGCTGCACGGGCTCGCCGTCGCGGCCGAGGTATTGCGTATACCCGATGTGAAAACTGGCAGTCGTGGTCATGACCGCCCTCCTTGTTCGTTCAGATCTGAATGCGTGCAGGAGCTCACGTGCACATCCTGTGCCGGTTGGCGCGGGCGTGCCCGGCTGCCGAGGACGCGACGCCTGACAGCCCTCTCCTTTGACAACCGAAGCGGGCATAAGGTGCGAACTTTTTGTCGATTTACACGTAACGCGGGCGCAGGGGCGCGCGGCCGTTGTCGCAATGCAATAACCGCCGGCTTTGACACGCGCAGCTACTTCCGACAAATCCGCGACATCGGCGCGCTTTACCTTTAGGTTGCGCGCGCTTTAGGTTGTGCGAGCCGTGCAGTCTCTTTCATTTTTCGTGGTGCGATGTTCATCGCCGCGCATGGTGACAATGAATAGAACGATCGTAATTTCGGATTGCAAATCTCTTTATGCACGGTTCCATTTTTCATGCAGCACTGTTGCATATGAACGAAGAGGAATCGATGGGAGGACAGTCCGCAAAGCCTTCGATAAACTGATGATCGAGCATGTAGCTATCCGCCGAAAAACACCCGCACTCGCGGCCTCACCGATCAATGCGAGGTTGAGCATGGAAACGAAACTGACCGCCCATTTGCCGACCGTCGACGTGGAAATCACACGACGCAAATTGCCCGATCTGGGAGCGGAAAGCATCGCGATTCACATCACGGCCGTGCCGACCGTCGAAGCGGCCGCGCAATGGTTCTTGCAACCCAGCCTCTTTTCGCTGATGTCTCCGCTCATGTCTCCTGTTTCGATGTGGGCGATGTGGATGCGCGCGTGGCAACCGTGGCTCGCCTCCGTCGCCGCGCCGGGGCACGCGGCGCAAGCGCGCGAAAAACGGCTGCCGGATGACAATGCGGCCTCTGGTACGCGTTGACGCAAACGCACGCCGCCACAGCGCGCTAACATTCATCTTGCACATGTGAATCGACGGGCCGCATGACGCGGTTGCGCGATTCAATCGGTAGCGGCCATCGCTCGCTCCGTGCGAGGAGGATTGATCATGCGCGCCATGGTTTTCGACGGTTCGAGTCCGCAACTCGCAGAACGCGATCTGCCTGACCGCGCGCCCGCGGCAGGCGAACTGCTGATCGACGTTCACGCGTGCGGCGTGTGCAGAACCGATCTGCATGTCGTCGATGGCGAGTTGAGCGAGCCGAAGCGTCCCGTAATTCCGGGTCATGAAATCGTCGGCAGAGTCGCGGCGCGTGGCGCGGATGTGACCGCGTTCGAAATCGGCGATCGCGTCGGCGTGCCGTGGCTCGGCAAGACATGCGGCGTCTGTCCGTACTGCACGGGCGGCCGTGAAAACCTCTGCGATGCGCCCGCCTTTACCGGCTACACGATCGACGGCGGTTACGCCGAGCAGGTCGTCGCCGATAGCCGCTACTGCCTGCACCTGCCCGCGAACTACGACGACGCGCAGGCCGCGCCGCTGCTTTGCGCGGGGCTCATCGGCTACCGGACTCTCAGCATGGCGGGCGAAGCGCAGCGCGTCGGCATCTACGGATTCGGCGCGGCAGCGCATATCGTCGCGCAGGTCGCGCGTCATCAGGGCCGCAGCGTGTACGCGTTCACGCGCCCCGGCGACACCACCGCACAACAACTCGCACGCAGACTCGGCGCCGTTTGGGCAGGCGGCAGCGACGAAACCGCGCCCGATCCGCTCGACGCCGCGTTGATCTTCGCGCCCGTCGGCGCGCTCGTGCCGGTCGCGCTGAAGACCGTCGTCAAGGGCGGCATCGTGGTGTGCGGAGGCATCCACATGAGCGACATCCCCGCGTTCCCCTATGCGTTCCTGTGGGGCGAGCGCCGCGTGGTGTCGGTGGCAAATCTGACGCGAGCCGATGGCGCAGCGTTCATGAAAATCGCCGGCGAAACGCAGCTCGATATCGAAGTCACGCGCTACCCGCTCGCCGAAGCAAACCGCGCGCTCGACGATCTGCGCAGCGGCCGCGTCTCAGGCGCGGCTGTGCTGATCGTGCGTCAGTGAAAAGCAAAGACTGATTGCGGCCGGGAACACGGACAATGCGCCGCCTACGGTGCGGACTTGTCCCTTGTCGCACGAAGCGCGGTAAGAATGCCTCGAAGCAGTTCCACGGGCGGCGGCGGACAGCCCGGTACGGTGACATCCACGGGAAGAAGATTCGACAGCGGCCCGCATACCGCGTAACTGCCGCCGAAGATGCCGCCCGTGCACGCACAATCGCCGGCGGCAACCACCAGCTTCGGATGGGGCGTGGCCTCCCACGCGCGGCGCACGGCCTCCTTCATGTTCAGCGAGAGCGGCCCCGTGACCAGCAGCATGTCAGCATGCCGCGGACTCGCGACGAATTTGATGCCGAGACCCTCGATGTTGTAGTACGGATTGTTCAGCGCGTGGATTTCGAGTTCGCATCCATTGCACGAGCCCGCGTCGATCTGGCGAATGCACAGCGCGCGGCCAAGCACGTCGAGAATCTCCGCGTGCAGTTGCTGATGCTCGGTTCTCCACGCGTCGTTGTCGGTGGGAATGCGCTGGGACGGAATGTCAGTCCGCGCGATCTGCTTGAGAAGTTGCCACATTAGAGATCGTGTCCCGCGTAGTTCAGATTGAACGACTTGTTGATCAACGGGAAATCGGGAACGATGTTGCCGATGATCGCGTGCTCCAGCGCCGGCCAGTTCTGCCATGATGGATCGTGGCAATGACAGCGCGAGATCGTCCCGTTTTCGCCCGTCTCGATCGCGACGAACACATCGCCGCGCCAGCCTTCGACCCAGCCCACGCCGCAAGACGGCGGCTGGCCAGCGTCGATTGATTCTGCAATGTCGCCATCGGGCAGGCCGTCGAGAAACGCGCAAATCAACCGCAGCGACTCGTAGACCTCGTTGAACCGCACGGCGACGCGCGCGGCCACGTCGCACCGGTTGTCGGTGACGACTTGCGCCTCGACTTCGTGATACGGCGCATACGGATGATCGGCGCGCACATCGATTTTCAGCCCGCTCGCCCGTGCCGCGAGGCCACACACGCTGAAATGCGTCGCAACGTTTGCGGCGAGCCTGCCTGCGCCCGCAAAGCGGTCCTGCAAGCCCGACTGGTCGTCGTAGATGCGCTGCATCACGCGGACTTCGGCTTCGATCCGTTCGCATTGGTCCGCGAGGGCCGCGATGAAATCCGCAGCCACGTCACGCGCGACACCTCCCGGCACTATCTGATCCATCAGATAGCGATGACCGAATACCCGATCGTTCAGGCGCAGCCAGTCTTCCTTCATCCGGGAAAACTGCGCGAGGCCGAATGCGAATCCCGCATCGTTGCCGAGCGCTCCCAGATCGCCCAGGTGATTGGCGACGCGCTCACGTTCGAGCAATAGCGCTCTGAGCCACTGCGCACGCGGCGGAACGAAGACGTTCCACGCGCGTTCGACGGCCATGCAATACGCCCACGAAAAGGCAACCGTCGTGTCACCGGCAATGCGCGCAGCGACGCGCTGGCCGAGCAGCGCGGGCGTCTGCTCGAACAGCCGCTCGATGCCCCGGTGCGCGTAGCCCAGCCGCTCCTCCAGCCGCAGCACCTTCTCTCCGACGACCGAAAAGCGAAAGTGCCCCGGCTCGATAGTGCCCGCGTGAATCGGCCCAACCGCTATCTCGTGAACGCCGTCGCCGGCGACGGGCACGAACGCATAGTCCGCTTCTTGCGACTCGAAGCGCTCGGTTCCGGACGACAGCTTCTGAAGCGGAAAGTAATCGGCGGGCCAGTTGCCATGATTCAGCCAGGGCCGCGTATCGGCGGCTCCCGTCGCGCGCACGCCGAGCAGATCGTAGATCGTGCGCTGCATCCGCGATGCACACGGAAAGATGCTGGACAGGTCCGGATAGCCGGCGTCTCCGTCGTCGTCTCGCGCGACGGGCAATTGCGCCCACAGCAGACCATCTTCCATCGCATAGGCAGCCGAAACGACGAACGCGCCCGTCGCCGCTTCCTTACCCCACAGCGAAATCATGCGCCCGCCATGTTCCCTAACCGTGCCGGCAACGCGAACCCACGTCGCGGAATCGACTTGTGCCAGAAAGGCCGACGCCTTGCCGGTGAACACCGACAGCCGCACGACATCAGAAAGCCCGAGTGCGTCGATTCGCATGCATCACCCCGCGAGCATCGCCGCCGCCTGCCGATACCACGTCGCAAGGTAAGGCGGAATGTAAAGCCCGAGCATCAAACCCAGGCCCAGGTGAACGAATACGGGCAGCAGCGCCGGCGGATGCTCGAGCGCCGTCGCCGTGGTCTTGCCGAACACCATGTGCTGCACGCGCGCGAAAATGATCGCGAACGCCACGGCAAGCGCGAGAAGCAGAAACGGTGTCGCCCACGGCAGTTCGCTGATTGCCGTCGTCAGAATCAGGAACTCGCTTGCGAACACGCCGAACGGCGGCATGCCGAGGATCGCGAGCGCGCCGAGCATCATGCCCCATCCGACCGTCGGGCTCACACGCAACAGTCCGCGAATATCGTCGATCACCTGCGTGCGCGCCTTCTGCGCCGCGTGCCCGACAGTGAAAAAAATTGCGGACTTGACGAGCGAATGGACCGTCATATGCAGCAGAGCCGCGAAGGTTGCGGTAGGACCGCCGAGCCCGAACGCGAATGTCATCAGGCCCATGTGCTCGATCGACGAATACGAGAACAGGCGCTTGACGTCTTTCTGACGCAGCAGCGAAAACGTCGCGACCAGCACCGACACCAGTCCGAATCCGATCAGCAGCCGGCCCGGCAGACCGTTTTGCAGAGCGCCGTCGGCGAGCACCTTGCAGCGGAGCACCGCATACAGCGCGACGTTGAGCAGCAGCCCGGAGAGCACGGCGGAAATCGGCGTGGGACCTTCGGCGTGCGCGTCGGGCAGCCAGTTGTGCATCGGCACGAGGCCGACTTTCGTGCCGTAGCCGATCAGCAGGAACACGAACGCCAGCGACATGATCGTCGGGTCGAGTTGGCCCTTGACTGCGTTCAGGCTGCTCCACAGCAATGCGTCGCCACCGCTCAGATGCCGGCTCGCTGCCAGATAGAGCAGGATCGTGCCAAACAGCGCCTGTGCAATGCCGACGCCGCACAGGATGAAGTACTTCCACGCCGCTTCGAGACTCGCCGCCGTGCGATAGACGCTGACGAGCAGCACGGTGGCGAGCGTCGCGGCTTCCATCGCGACCCAGAGGATGCCGACGTTGTTGGTCAGCAGCGCCAGCAGCATCGCGAACACGAACAGCTGATACATGCTGTGATAAAGGCGCATGCGCGCGCCCGTCATCTTGCCGCGGCTCTGTTCGATCCGCATGTACGGTCGCGAGAAGATCGACGTCGTCCACCCGACGAATGCCGTCAATGCAACGAGAAAGACGTTGAGCGGATCGACGAAGAAGAGCTTGCCGAGCGCAAACGCGGGCCCGTGCGCGACCGTTTGCTCTGCGAGCACCATCGCGGCGATGAAAGTCAGGAAGCTGAATCCGACGTTCAGCTCCGGCGCCACGGCATGCTGCCCAACGAGCGCGAGACAGGCTCCCGCGCACAATGGAATCGCGAATACGAGCAGCAGAACCCAGGCGTCAGTCATCTTTGAGCTTTTCCAGGTGATGGATGTCGAGGCTGTCGAACTGCTCGCGAATCTGGAACATGAAGACACCGAGAATCAGGATGCCGACCAGCACATCGAGCCCGATGCCGAGCTCGACGATCATCGGCATGCCGTTGGTCGCTGCCGCGGCCGCGAAGAACAGGCCGTTCTCCATCGAAAGAAAGCCGATCACCTGCGGTATCGCCTTTGAGCGCGTGATCATCATCATGAACGACAGCAGCACGCACGCGAGCGCGATGCCGAGCGTGCCGCGCGCAACGGACGACGCGAGCTGGCTGATCGGCGTCGCGACGTTGAACGCGACGATCACGAGCACGATGCCGATCAGCAGCGTCGTCGGGATGTTGAGCAGCGTCTCGACATCCGTTTTCACGTTGAGGCGCTGCACCAGCCGGTAGAGAATCCACGGAATCACGCCGACCTTGAGCACGAGCGTCAGCAGCCCGGAAATGTAGAGGTGAACGTCGTCCGTGACGAAGCCGAGCACGAGGTTCGCCGAAACGAGCGCGATGCCCTGGAGCGTGTAGAGGTGGATCAGCGAGAGGATTCGCCGCTGGCTCAGCATTGCGAACGACACCATCAGCAGAACGGCGGCCAGCAGGTTGATGATCTGCGTCGCGAGACCGTGCATTCACGCCCCCAGCAGAAAATGCACAAGCATGCCGATCACAGCGAGCAGGAACGCTGTGGCGAGAAACTCCGGCACACGGAAGATGCGCATCTTCGCGTTCGTGGTCTCCACGACCGCAAGCGCGGCGCCGCCGATCAGCAGCTTGACGAACAGCGCGGGAATTGCGAGCAGCAGCGCAACGGGATTGCCGGCCTCGGCAATGCCCCACGGCACGAAGAGCGCAAGCCCGATGCACGAATAGGCAAACAGCTTCAGACTCGCGGCCAACTCCATCAGCGCGAGATGCCGGCCCGAATACTCGAGGATCAACGCCTCGTGGATCATCGTCAGCTCGAGGTGCGTCGTCGGATTGTCGACGGGCAATCGTGCGTTCTCTGCGAGCGACACCATCGTGAACGCAATGCCCGCGAACGCGAGGCTCGGGTAGATCGCAAGCTCTTGATGGCTCAACGTGCCGACGATGTGCGTGAGCAATGTGGAATGCGTGATCAGCGACGCGGAGAACAGCACCATCAGCAGGGCCGGTTCGGCGAGAAAGCCGACGAGCATTTCGCGGCGCGCGCCGAGCGTGCCGAATGCCGTGCCGACATCCATCGCCGCCAGTGAGATCGCGACGCGTGCCAGTGCGAAAAGCCCGACGAGCGCGATCGCATCGGCGGCAGGCGACAGCGGCAACTCCGTCGACAGCGTCGGCACGATCGCACACGCGAGCGTCATGCATGCGCAGATCACATACGGCGCGCCGCGAAACACGGGACTCGCATGCTGTGCGACAACCGATTCCTTGTTGAACAGCTTGTGCAGCGTCCGGTACGGTTGCCAGATGGAAGGCGCGCGTTTGTTCTGCAGCCACGCGCGGCACATGGTGATCCAGCCGGACAGCAACGGCGCGGCCGCCAGCGCCAGCACGATTTCGAGCATCTGCGAAAGCAGTCCGGAGGGCGTCATCATCGCCGCACCAGGATCAGCAGGACGATGAGCACAAGGAAGCTGTACATCAGATACACGGCGATACGGCCCGTCTGAAGCAACCCCGCCACCGCCGCGATACGCGCGACGATGCGTTCGATCGGCTGGTAGATCAGCGCCCATGCGCGGTCCGTTACGACCACGCGATACACGGGGCGTGCATCGAAAGGCGAAGGCAACTGCCGTTCGATCCGGAAGAGCGGCGCAAAGATTTCGCGGATCGGCTGTCCGAAGCCTTCGGCCGTGTCCTGCATGCGCGCGTTCACGAACGGATGGCCGCATGCCCACGGAATCGCGCGACGCAACCGCCCGTGATAGAAGCGGCGCACGAGAATCCAGACAAGCGCGCAGAACGCAAGGAGGAACAGCAGAAACGCGACGGGCATGTAGCTCGCGCGTTCGACATTGACGGGTGCGAGCAGCAGCCAGCCGTTGCGGGCGACCGTCTGGCCGATCCCCGCTCCGATCATCGCGTGTGTCACCCGGTCGAGCACCGCAACGAACTGCACCGGCAACAGCCCGAGCAACACGCACATCGCCGCGAGCCACACGAAGCCGGCCCGCTCCCACGGGCTAGCGTCGTGGGCCTCACTCAGTTTTGCTTCGCGCGGCTGTCCGAGAAAGATGATCCCGAAGAACTTGACCATCGTGTAGCCGGCAAGTGCGGCAACGAGTGCGATCAGCGCCGCGACGAGTGGAACGATCATGTTCAGGAACGAATTGGGCAGCTCCGGCGTGAACAGGAAGCTCTGCAGCAACAGCCATTCGGAGACGAATCCGCTCAAAGGCGGCAGCCCCGCGCTCGCGAGCGCGCCCAGCAACGCGACCCATGCGGTCCATGGCATGAAGCGGATCAGTCCGCCGAGGCGTCCGAGATTGCGTTCGCCCGTTGCATGCAAGACGGAGCCCGTCGCGATGAACAGCAGGCTCTTGAAGGCCGCGTGGCTCGCGATCTGATAGAGCAGCGCGGTCAGCGACAGCGCCGCGAGCGCCGGCATGTCGAACGCACGGAAAAGAATGGCCAGCCCCATGCTGACGAACATCAGACCGATGTTGTCGATCGACGAATACGCGAGCAGCCTCTTCATGTCGGTCTGGATCGCGCTGAACACGACGCCGAACAGCGCCGTGAAGAGCCCGAGCGCGAGCAGCACCACGCCCCACCACGCGATCTGCACGTGCAGCAGGTCGAACACCGTGCGCAACACGCCGTAGAGCCCTGCCTTCAGGACAAAGCCGCTCATCAATGCCGATACGGGCGATGGCGCGGCTGGATGCGCCTCCGGCAACCAGACATGCAACGGAAAGATGCCCGCTTTTGCGCCGAATCCGAACAGCGCAAGAACGAACGCAATGGAGGCCCAGAATGTGTCCAGATGCTGCTGCCGCATGCCGGCAAACGTGTAGTCCCCCGTATTCGCCTGCAGCAAGCCGAAACACAGCAGCAAACCAAGCGCGCCGACGTGCGAGATCAGGAAGTACAGGTAGCCGGCACGGCGGATTTCGTCGATGCGATGATTGCTCATCACGAGAAACGTTGCCGCCAGCGTCATCGTTTCCCATGCAACCATGAAGCAGTAGGCATCGTTGGCCACGAGCACGAGCGCGAGGCCCGCGAGGCACACGTGATATTCAAAGCAGAGCAGACCGGGTGGCGTGCCTTCGCCCTTGCGGAAATAGCCAGCGGAGAACGCGCTGACGCCGGCGCCGACCATGCCGAGCACGGCGAGGAAGTACGAGGAGAGGCCATCGAGCCGCACATGAAACGGCAGGCCGGGCAGCCCGAGCGGCAGGACCGTTTCCTGAGGAGCGAAAAACACGCCGGCAAGTCCCAGCGCGCACAACAGGACCCCGAACGCCGCGCCAGCCGGAAACAGCCCGTGTGCCACGACGCGCGTGCGGCGCAGGCTGGCGAGCCCCAGAACCGCGATGGCGAGCCACCCCGCAATCACGAGCAGCACGGCCTGAAGGATGGTGGGAGAAGCCATCGCGTGTCGTTTCTTCTTGTGCCCCTAGGGGCGGACAGCGATGACACCGGTCCACGCCGGGCGATCGACGGTTCTCGCACAGCCTTTAGTGCACCGTGGGCGCGAGCGCTTTCCTTCGCGTCCTTCCGTTTGAACAGGCTGTCCGTCTGCCGCAAATCCGCACTGCATGGGATGTCTCCGCTCGATGTCGGGACCCGAAACATCGGTCCCGCGTCAGGAACATACAGTTATCAGAGTATGATAATGGCGTTATCATCCTATCAGCTTTGCCCGCAGGATTCCATACAACGTCGATGACGTGCGCCGCTTCATGCCGGCACCTCCGTTTTCGCCGCTGCTCCACTGCGATCCGTGCTTTGAACCCAGGGCCAGCGTGAAATCCGACGCGCAGGAGATCACGCCCCATACGTACACGCGTACACGCCACGCGGCGACAGCAGTCGATCTCACATGCCAGCACAGTTTTTTCGAACATTGACGGGAAGGGACCGGAGTACCGCGGCAAACCGACGCCTCGGGTTTTCACTTGCGTTCGTCGCGGGCGCGGCGAATGCAGGCGGATACCTGGCCGTCAGGCAGTACACGTCGCACATGAGCGGCGTGGTCTCCTCGATCGCCGACGATGCCGTGCTCGGCGATTTCGCGCTGGTGCTCGCGGGTATCGGCTCGCTGATTTCTTTTCTGCTGGGCGCCGCGTGCTCGGCCGTGCTCGTCAACTGGGGACGCCGCCAGCGGCTGCACAGTCAATACGCTTCGCCGCTTCTGCTGGAAGCCTCGTTGCTGCTGTGCTTCGGATTGCTCGGCAGCCATCTGGCGCTATGGGACACGCTATTCGTCCCCGCAACCGTCATGCTGCTGTGTTTCATCATGGGCCTGCAGAACGCGATGATCACCAAACTGTCGGGCGCGGAAATCCGTACCACGCATATGACCGGCATCGTCACGGACATCGGCATCGAACTCGGCAAGCTCTGTTACTGGAACGCGTCTCGCGACGACACGGCGCTGGCGCCCGTTCTCGCCAACCGGGAGCGGCTGAAGGTGCATGCCCGCATGCTGGCGAGCTTTTTCGCGGGTGGCGTAACGGGCGCATTGGGCTTCAAGCATGTCGGCTATGCGGCGACCATTCCGTTGGCCGGCGTGCTCACGGTGCTCGCGATCATTCCGCTGCTCGACGATCTGCGCGAGCGAACGTGGGGGCCCGCCCGCAGGCCGGAGTGAGGGCTTCGTTGAGCAGACGGGCGGCATGCATGGGCGTTTGCGAGGCTTTTCGCCACGCACATGGTATTATCATGTCATTAACATATAATTCTGATCGGTAACGGGTGAAATCTACGGACTGAACCTGCCGCGGCAAGCCATGAAACATTCGGCACCGCAGGTTCGTGAAGTCCGCGCGAAAGCAAGGAACTCAATGTGATTGACCCTGGCGCGGCTCTGCTGTCATACGACCATGCGTGTCGTCTCGTACGGGATGTGACCGGCGATCACGGTCTGATCGTGATCGGCGTCGGCACGGCTGGGGAACGCGGGTTCCAGATGCTCTACCGGTTTGCGGAGGCCTGCGACCGTCTCGAAGCCCAGGGAATCAACGTCATCTTCGTTTATCCGAAGGCGTCGGCTCGACATGTGTTCGATGCGATGTCAGTACGCGGTTCCCGCTATCGGGGGAAGACATGCCTGTTTCTCGACGGCGATGGCCGGCTCTTTCGCAAGCCGGTTCAGCCGCGGGCGTTGCGTGCGGTGTATCTGGACGCCGAAATGCGGCAGTCGGGAACGGCAGACGTGACGCTCGACAGCGAAACCTGGGATGAGCAGTTGCGCAGTTTCTTTTCAGACGTCGTCGGTCGGCGACTGCATTGAATCGGGTCGGCGAATGATCGTCAGCAGATGGCGATGTGCGCGATAGTGAATGCCGTACCAGACGATTATTCGCTGGCAGCATTCTCCTGATGTTACGCAGGCGAGCGATCCATTATAATTTGATTAACATATCTGATCCCGCTCCCACCATGGAAACGAAAAGTGCCCGATTGACCGTCCTGATCGACCCTGTCAAGAAAGAGGCGTTCGAGAAACTCTGCGCCGCACAGGACCTGACGCCCTCCCAGGTGGTTCGGCAGCTTATCAGGGAGTACCTCGAGCAACACGGCGTAACCTGGAAGACGCGAAGCGCAATAGGCTCGCGCACACGGCAGAAGGCGGAGTAAGTCCGCGCCCTCTTCGCTATAAAGCTAAACGGCCGAGGATGTACTTCCGGCTTCGAATAGCGTATGTCCATGGTCTTTGGAAACGGTCCTGTCCTCCTTGAATATCTGCGCATACAGGTCTTCGCCATAGCTCGTTTCAAGGGGTTCACCCTGCGATACCCTGAACGTGCGTGCTCCGCCTTCTTGCCGTTCTGCGCGCAGGAAGACAGCATCCGTCTTCATCGTTTCATGAAGGCCATGCGAAAACTGGTACATGTGGGTCACAAAGAATACCTTGACGCGTTTCTCAAGCAAGGCCAGCACGATTTGCCGCGCCACTTCTGAACCTTCGCGTTCATTGGTCGCGGCAAATGACTCGTTGAACAGGACGATTGAATTGGGCGCCACATGCTCCGCGATCTCGTTCATCCGCACCAGTTCTTCGTCGAACTTGCCGCTGGTCATCGAAGCGTCTTCCTCGCGTTTGTAGTGCGTGAATTGGCTTGCACACACGTTCGCTTCAAACGACGTCGCACCAACCATCATGCCGGCCTGCATCATCATCTGCGCAAGCCCGATGCTGCGCAGAAACGTGGACTTGCCTCCTTCGTTTGCGCCCGTAACGATGAACAGTCCTGCGTCCGTCGCAGCCAGATCATTCGGGACAATCTCGCCGCCGAGCCGCAACGCCAGACAAACGTCAAACAGTCCTTCGAAAACGTGGTGACGTTCATTCGCCGGAACAGGTTCCGGATAGCAGAATGAATGGCCTCTTGCATTCAGCGTGTTGCCGAGGTTCAGGCATCCGATATAGAAGCCCAGTTCGGCACGCAACATCCGGAAGAAACTCAGCACGTGCGCGGCAGACTGGGAGACCGCGTCCGCCGCGAGGCTGAGTCCATGGCCTTCGAGTTCCGAGAGTGCTCTCGCTCCCGCCTCGTCGCGCTCGGCGATATGAAAGGTCATCGAAGCAGGCTTTCTGTCGAAGAGCCGCTTGAGGATATTCCGGTCCCGTTGAGCCGGTTTGCGCAGCACATACGCGAGGCCTTTGTTTCCCTTGCCGAGTGCCGCACTCATCAACGTGCCACTGCGAAATCTCAACTCCTTCAGATGTTCGTCCAGCGTATGAAAATAGTCGTCGGCAAGTTCCTGTTGGATCATCGCGAAGAACCGCGTAAAGCCTTCCGAATGAAACCGTCCCGACGCCTGGTCTGCCATCGTGCGCACCTTCATGAGCACGGCAATGAACGACTGCATCAGCGAGCGAGCAGTAGTCAAAATGGCGGCGGGATACCGGTTGAAGAAGCCAAAGTAACTCTTCTTCTCGATCTCGATCGCTTCGACTGCGATACCGTACAGCGATCGCACTGCCGATGCATTCTTCACGCAATCACGCAGAACATCCTGCCTGTAGCGAATCTGTTGCGGCTCGCAAAGGCTTGTCATGACGGCTTTCCTCGCGACGTCATACAGAAACGCGTCACCCTGCGCCATCGTCGCGAACAGCGTCTTCAATTCCAGGTCTGCAATCAGCGTGTCTGCACCCCAAGGCAGATCCCCGCCAGGTTGAAAGTCCCGGTTGCTGTACATCAGATAGGCTTTCATGATCTGATCCTCTCCCGCAGCTGCTCATAGGTCAGCCCGTATTGCCGTGCGAGCGAGAGCGCGTATGAACGTCCGTCCGCAGGCCGGCGAACGACCTTGAAGGTGCGCGTCGCGACAGAATCCCCTTTGACCTCGCTCGACATGCTGATCGTCTGTTTGCTTGACCTGGACAGTTCCTCGATGAAGGTCACATACACACATAGGGCATCGAGATCCATGATGCGGCCCATTACTTTTTGACTGAGAAACAGCGCATCCTTCAACGACGTCGAACTGAAAATCTCGTTCATGATGATGATGCTTTCTGTCGTCGCACGACTGAGGATGTTGTGAATGCGGTAGAGATCGTCATGCAGTTTGCCGCGCAGGTTCTTCATGTCTTCCTGGCGCTCGAAGTGCGTGAATATGCGGTCGGAAATGTAGAGTTGGGCTTCGCGTCCCGGTACTGGGCAGCCAATGGACGCCAGGTAGTGCAACTGCCCGAAGCTGCGCGCGAATGTCGTTTTGCCTCCCTGGTTCGGGCCGGTTACGACGACGATGCGTTCGTCCCCTTCCAGGTAGAAGTCATTGCAGACAATGCGCTGGTTGTCGAGTCTGAGCCCTTCAGCGAGAGCCAGATCGAAGCCTTCTACGCTGCGCACAGTTTTCGACTGAGTAGACACCACGGGGTAACAGAATGACAGTCCCGCAGAGCGGAGCCGCGACAGATGTTCGAGAAAGGCGATATAGAACTGGATCTCCCTGTCGAAACGTGCGATGACCGGGTCCAGAAAATCGGCATGCGCGGAGCAATACGCATCCAATGGTTCGAACACTTCGGGGTGAAGCTTTGCCACGAAGTTCAGGACGTTTGCCTCGACGTGATTCATCTCCGGATAGTCGCGTATGTCCACGCTATGGCTCTTGACGGCACCCTGCCTGAACTTCGCGAAGATCTTCTGCACTTGCTCGCTGTAATCGACCTCTCCGGCATATCTGCGAACCGTCACGCTACTACCTTTGATAAGGATGCTGTAGCGCAGCTTGCTCAACTCTGCCCGAATGCCGGCCTCCTCCGCTTTCAGTTCTTCAAATGCGTGCCCCTGCACGTACCTCTTCAGATACTCGAGAAATGCTGCAATACCGGTGGAGTGCGGAGTGACCTGTTCCAGAGCGTGGGCAAGTTCAAGAGAAGCACCACAGTATTTCTCCACCGCATCAAGGAAGTACGCTTGCTTCTGCAACACGTAATGCATCTTCTGCGACGCAGCCAGCTCTGTACGCATGGCCCGCATCTGCGCTGCAAACTGGCAAATCGAATTCAGAACTTCGCCGCGCTCGAGATCGCGCATCACGGCGTGTCGATATTCGATCGCCTGTGTGTCGGCAAGCGGAATATAAAAGTATGGCCTCAGGTTGTATTCATCGCGTCCGCGAACAACTGAATCGATGATCTGGTCGAGGTTCAGATCTCCAAAGATATCCGGTTGAGTCGCGCGGTCGATGTCGGCGGTTGAGCGGCCGTCGGCGAACAGAATGCTTTCGAACGACGTTGAACCGCAATCGAGGCAGGCAGTCCATCCCATCTTCTTCGCATCCTCATGGCAATTGAACGCCCGGATGACGTCAAGACGGAAGCCGGCAAATAAAAATGCCTACCGGCCCGGCACATCCGGGACCAGCAGGCATCATCAGCCGCGCACGATCAGCGGCGGTTAGGGAGAAATGCCATCTCCAGCAGACACATTTTCGAGTATAGGCGAGAGGTCGCTATCTGCACAGCCGCACTCGCTTAGTTTGCGCCGCCTTTGTGAAACAGCGAGAACTTCTTCGGATGATGCTGCGGATCGTCTTCACCCAGCAACCCGAACTCGATCGGCATACGCGTATAGAAAACGTGCACGCGCTCCGCGCGGACGACGTCGAGCAAACGCTGTGCCTCTTCGTCGGTGACGGCAACGATGATCTGCACCGGCTGGTCAGCGAGCTTAAGCATGTGCGCGGCATGATGAGCGCCCGCATGTCCGACGCCCTCGCTGCCGCTGATAACCGTGGCGCCTCGTATGCCCAGCGCCTTCACCTCGTGCAGCAGCCACTCGCAAACCGTCCTGTGACCGTGCCGCTTATTCTGCTCGGTGTAGAACGTCAGTTGATATCCGTTCATACGAATCTCCGTGGACGGACCGGACCAGCCGGGCCGCAAAGCCACGATTCTTTCCGGCAACAGGCGCGCGGAACCATGACCCATTTCATTCTAATGCAGGGCGTCGCGAGCATGCGGATTGTGCGACGCAATGACCGGACCGTGCCCCGCATTCGGTCACGCGAGCGTCTTGCGGAATTCCGTGGTCGTTCCCTTAGAGGTTCGGCTGCGGGCTGTCAGGCTCGCCGAGCATTTCGAATTCAACGGGACAACGGGTGTAAAACATTCGAACGCCACCGGCGTCGAGATTCGCAAGCAAGCTATCGATCTGCTCATCCGCCGCCGCAATCATTACGGCGACAGACTGATCGGCGAGCTCGAAAAAGCGGGCGGCGTGATACTTCCCGTGGGCGTCGATTTCCTCGCTGACCTCGGTCACGGTCGCCCCATGGATGCCAACCTTCGCTATTTCATCGAGCACCCACTCGACGACCGTCGAGTGCAGTTTGCGATGACTCTCGTTGGATGCGTAGAGTGTGAGTTGGCTGCCCTTCGTCACGAGAACCTCCTGTGAATTTCACTGATGGTCCGGTAATGAACTTCCCCAGACGTGAATCCGCGACCGTCGTTTATACGACGAGCACTCGATCGGCGACAAAAAGATCGACCGGAGACAGAAAGCGGAGACATCGAACCAGACCTGAAAAGCGACGATCAAATCTGGGCAGCAGGACGCTGAAGGACGAACCTACGACTTCCTGACCCAGGAACCGTAGGCATCATTAGCCGGCAAACCGGCGGTTACGGGAGGAATGCCATCTCCGTAAATTGATTCTAGCATGCGATGTTTGTGTTCGAAACGATCGCGTTTTGATGCAAGCAAAACGCAAAGCGGATCACGACGTGCGTGATCCGCTGCCAACGTCGAGCGCATTACCGCGCCGACATCCACTCTTCTCCTGAAAGACCGCTCGTCGCGTACTCAGCCTCTTTTGCACGAATCGTGTCGCGCTCGTCCAGATACCCGGTGCGATAGCCCGTATGCACACCCCAGTAGTAGAACACGAGCGAGAACACGATCACGACCAGCATGTCCCAGCCATACGGCAACAGCCCCATCCCGCCGAACTGCCTGCTGCCGATCAGCGACAGGATCGCCATGCCCGGCAGGTACGCCACCAGCCACCACGCCGCCTTCAGGTCCTCGTTGAAGCCCGTGAAGCCCGACTTCGCCTGGAAGTAGAAGAACACCGGCAGCGCCACGATCATCAGCAGGATGATCTCGCCCGTCAGCGGCCACTTCG
>NZ_WHNP01000028.1 GCF_009362735.1 Paraburkholderia franconis
TTTTCCGCCTCAAGCTGCCGGATTCGCTGCTGCTCAGCCGTCAGCGGCTTGCCCTCGCCGGCGCCGCCAGCACGCTCCGCATCGTACTGCGCCACCCAGCGGCGCACGGCTGTCTCAACAAGGTCCATCGACCGGCACACTTCGCTGACCGATAGCCCTTGGTCTCGCACCATCCGTACTACTTCCAGCTTGAAGCTGGCGTCAAATTGTCGGCGCCTTCTTGTCATCTTGCTCTTTTCCTCCTCGATTCAGGATTGTCCTCCTATCGACCTGTCCGAGGAAATTAGACCACTACACCCGAGCGGCGCGCCGGACTGCGCATCCAACGCACAGCCACAGCCGCAACTACCACCTTCCCCCTAATGCTTCATCTGCGGCGCAGCAACGCCTACGTCACCCGCACGCAGCACATCGCTGAGCACACTCTGGCTTCCGGTTTCACCCAGCAACGCGACATCGCGGGCAATGACCTGCGGCAGATGCGTCCGCAGAAACTCCACCCACGTCCTCGTCTTCGCGTCGATGAACTTGCGCGACGGATACAGCGCATAAACATTCATTTTCTGCAGCGTGTATTCCGGCAGCACGCGCACGAGCGATCCCGTTCGCAGTCCGTCGATGGCCGCGTACAGCGGCAACATCCCGATTCCCATGCCTTCACGAATTGCCACGATCAGCGATTCGGCGATATTCACCTGCACGGGCCCGCTCACTTCCAGCGCTTCGCTGCCATTTGGGCCATCGAGTGTCCACTCGCTGGTCGGAAAGGCCGGCGTTTTGAGCAACAGACAGTCGTGATGCAGCAGATCGGCTGGCGTCTGCGGCGCAGCGTGCGCGTGGATGTAAGCGGGTGACGCGCACAAGATGCTGAACGTCGTCCCGAGCAGAAGCGATACGAGATCGGAATTGGGCAACGTCGATGCCCCCACGACAGCGACATCGGCGCTGCCCTCGAACAGATCCGGCATCTGCTGCGAAAGCGTGAGTTCGACGGCAACTTCGGGGTAGAGCGCGCGATATCGCGAGATCGCCGGCAGCACGTAGTGCTGGCCGATGCTCGCGAAGCTATGCATTCGCAGCACGCCCGACGGCCGCTCATGCGCTCCACTTGCTTCTTCTTCAGCATTATCGACATCAGCAAGGATCTGCTGACATCGTTTCAGATATCTCTCACCGGCGGTCGTCAACGCGAGGCGTCGCGTCGATCTGTTGAGCAGACGCGTCCGCAGATGCGCCTCGAGTT
Organism: Paraburkholderia franconis; assembly: GCF_009362735.1. Lineage (GTDB taxonomy): Bacteria > Pseudomonadota > Gammaproteobacteria > Burkholderiales > Burkholderiaceae > Paraburkholderia > Paraburkholderia franconis. The sequence goes on from NZ_WHNP01000028.1 coordinate 1,244, forward strand.
CTGAAACCGCGCGGGACATCGCGCCCGTCGTCGTATTCAGCGATTGCGCCGCTGCCGTGAAACTGCCTGCCTCAACGACGCGCACGAACACCCGCATGTTTTGTAACGTATCCATCAATTCTTCTTGACTGAAATCAAGCCGTTATTGTCCGCCTATTGCATGCCGCCATTGTTGAGTGTTCTGCAAGGGATGTTCCCGAGGCCTCGCATTAATTCGCACAACGCCGGCTCCTACAATCGGCGCCTTCAGGGCGGGAGTCTGCATGTCCGGTGCCGCGCTCCTCCGACAACAGCCAAGCGCAGTCTCAACGAATGAAACCCCAGCATGCGATGAAGCAAGCGTCGTCCGATACCACTCCCGGATGGCGAGCCGGCATGTTGCGGGCAATCGCCGATGCGAGCGAAGAGTGGACGACCACCGACGGCCTCGTCTGGCTTCATCTCTTCAAAACGGTGACGGCGGCGCTGCTCGCGCTGGGTATCGCGATGCTGCTCGAATTGCAGCAGCCGCGCACGGCGATGACGACCGTGTTCGTCCTGATGCAGCCGTTCAGCGGGATGGTGCTCGCCAAGAGCTTCTATCGGATTGTCGGGACGTTCGTCGGGATGCTGGCCGCGCTGCTGCTCGGCGCACTGTTCGCGCAGCAGCCCGAGCTTTACATGCTCGGCATCACGGCCTGGATGGGCGCCTGCGTGGCGGCGGCGGTCCGATATCGGCATTTTCGGTGGTACGGCTTCGTGCTGGCGGGTTATACCGCTGCGCTGATCGGCATTCCGACCGTCATGGAGCCGAACGGCCTGTTCCTCGCCGCGTTGACGCGCGCGGCGGAAGTGGCGATCGGCATCATCTGCTCGGCCGCAGTGAGCGCGCTGATCGTCCCGCGCCGGTCGAGCCTGGCGCTGCAAAACGCGCTGCAACTGAGGCATGTCGATTTTACTGCCTTCGCCGTGAAAGTGCTGGAAGGGGCGGTCGAGAGGGGCACGTCGGAGCGATATTTCGCGGATCTCGTCGACGAAGTGGTGGGCTTCGAAGCGACCCGCGCGTTTGCCGCCTTCGAGGACCCCGGCATGCGCTCGCGCAGTCAGGTGCTTGCAAGGCTAAACCACGAGTTCATGGACGTTTGCGCGCGTTTGCATGCATTGCATCAGTTGAGGAAGCGTCTGCGCGACAACCAGTCGATTCTCGTCGTGCAATCGACCGCGCCGTATTTTCGCGAGCTTTCCCAATTGCTCGGCGCTCGCACGGAACGACGCCTCGATTCGTCCGATGCCGCTCGCATCGCCATCAGACTCAAGCGCTTCCAGGCGACGCTGCCGGCCAGAATGCGCGCGACGCGGCGTCCGCTGGAATCGAGCGAGGCGCGATGCCTGCCGGACTTCGATACAGCGGGAGAGTTGCTGTATCGATTCGTCGGCGAGTTCATTCGATACATCGATACCTATGCGTCGCTCGAGACCAATCACAACCCGGCGCGCGAGCGGCCGCCCGTGCGTTACGTGAGCCGGACCAACGGGTTCGTCGTCGCGTGCACGTTCGCGCGCACGGCGGTTGTCGTTGGCGCCGTCAGCTCGTTCTGGATCGCGACGAACTGGCCGAGCGGCGGCATGGCCGTGATCGGCGCCGCGCTCACTTGCGCACTGACGTCGTCCGCGCCGAATCCGGTCAAGCTCGCACTGCAGATGTCCGTCGGCGCGGCGTGCGCGACGATCGCCGGTTATCTCGTCACGTGCTACGTGTATCCCATCATCGACGGCTTTCCGCTGCTATGCGCGATGCTCGCGCCCGTGCTAGCGGCGGGGACGTTCCTCGCGTCGCGCGCGAAGACTTCGGGCTATGGCGTCGGCTTCACGGTGTTCTTCTGCCTGCTCGCCGCGCCCGACAACGTCGTCGCGTACGCACCGGACCTGCTGATCAACAACGGCATCGCGATCGTCGTATCGATGCTCATGACCGCGGTCGGCGCCGCGATCGTCTTCCCCGTGCAGATGCCGTGGCTGATCGCGCGCATCGAAGGCGATTTGCGCAGTCAGATCACGCTCGCCTGCACGGCGCCGCTCGCGGGTCTCGCGCAGCGCTTCCAGTCGAGCACGCACGACCTGATGCACCAGTTGCGCATGCTGTTGCCCAAGCGCTCGCGACGTCACCGTTACGCACTCAGGTGGATGCTGGTGACGCTCGAAGTCGGTCATGCCGTCATCGATCTGCGCACCGACGCCGAGCGCGCGGCCTACGCGACGCAACTGCATACGCGCTGGAAGCCTTCGCTCGATCACGTCACGCGCGACCTCGCGCGGCTTTTCGAGCGGCCCGACAAGGCAAATGCACAGCGCGCGCAGATCGCCGTGCGCGCGGCGATGCGTGTCGTGCAGCAGGTGCTCGATGCCGTCCATGCGGATCGCGAAAAGCGCCACGACCAGCAGCGCATTCTCAGTTGCCTGCACTTCATACGCACGACGCTGCTCGACAAGGACGCGCCATTCGACACGCGTTAGCCGGTAGCCCCGCGAACGCCGATCTTGCCGCAACCTGGAAGAATGCCTTCCGCCAAGCCCTCTTAATCCGCGCCGACCCCGGTCCTATAGTTGGAACCACTGCTCCCGCAGTCACTGAATCGAATGGAGAGATTGAAATGAAAGCGCTGAAGTTGGTCCTGATTGCCTGTTCGTTGTCTGCTGCTGCCCTCGCGCACGCGCAGACGGCGCCGGCGGACGAAAGCGCGCAACAGGTTGCCCAGGCGAGCGCAGCACGCGTCGCGCAACCCGAAGCGCAGCGTCCCGCCACGGCACCGGCAAAGAAGGCCAATGACTGTGTCGGTCCCGTGAGCTACTGCGTGATGTACTTCGGCAGCTAACCCGAGCGGCACGGCGAAGCACCTGCAACACAGCATCAACTGGCATCAGGCGGCAACGGGACGACGCACACCGACAAAAAGACGTGCACTTCGGCTGCCGCGAGCATGACATCGGAGAGACTTTCATTCATGTACGAAGACCGGATTCGTTGTGCCGCGTTGCGCGGCAAGATCACGTCGGCGGCGCAGGCAGCGCTGCTGATTCACGATGGCATGCGCGTCGGCGCGAGCGGCTTTACGCGCGCGGGCGACGCGAAGGCCGTGCCCGTCGCGCTGGCCGAACGCGCGCGTAACGAAGGCAAGCCGCTGCGCATCACGCTGATGACGGGCGCCTCGCTCGGTCACGGCGTCGACAGCTTGTTGACGGATGCCGGCGTGCTCGCACGCCGTTTGCCGTTTCAGGTCGACAACACGTTGCGCCGCGCGATCAATCGCGGCGACGTGATGTTCGTCGACCAGCATCTGTCGGAGACGGTCGAAATGCTGCGCGCCGGCCAGCTCGGCAAGCTGGATGTCGCGATCATCGAAGCCGTTGCGATCACGGAGACGGGCGGCATCGTCCCGACCACTTCCGTCGGCAACTCGGCGAGCTTCGCGATTCTCGCGGACAAGGTCATCGTCGAAATCAATCTCGCGCAGCCGCTCGCATTCGAGGGCTTGCACGACATCTGGATTCCGGGCCGCCGACCGCATCGCGAGCCGCTTCCCATCGTGCGTCCGGGCGATCGCGTCGGCACGACCGCGATCGAGATTCCGCCCGAGAAGATCGCCGCGATCGTCATCACCGACAAGCCCGACAGCCCGTCGACCGTGCTGCCCGCCGACGAAGATACGGCGCGGATCGCAGGTCATCTGATCGAATTTCTCCAGCATGAGGTGTCGCATGGACGCATGCCCTCTCCGCTGCCGCCGCTGCAGGCTGGCATTGGCACGATCGCGAATGCGGTGCTGGCCGGCTTCGTCGAGTCGCCGTTCGAGCCGTTCACGATCTACTCGGAAGTCCTGCAGGATTCGACCTTCGATCTGATGGACGCGGGCAAAGTCACGTTCGCCTCGGGCGCGTCGATCACGTTGTCCGAGAAGCGCCAGGCGCAGGTGTTCGGCGATCTCGCGCGCTATCGCGACCGTCTCGTGCTGCGTCCGCAGGAAGTCAGCAACCATCCGGAAGTGATTCGCCGGCTCGGCCTGATCGCGCTGAACACGGCGCTCGAGTTCGACATCTACGGCAACGTGAATTCGACGCATGTCGGCGGCACGCACATGATGAACGGCATCGGCGGCTCGGGCGACTTCGCGCGCAACGCGTCGTGCGCGATCTTCGCAACGAAGTCGATTGCGAAGGACGGCGCGATTTCGAGCGTCGTGCCGATGGTCCCGCACGTCGACCACAACGAACACGACGTCGATATCGTCGTCACGGAAATTGGTCTCGCGGACTTGCGTGGACTCGCGCCGCGCGAGCGCGCGTCGCTGATCATCGACAAGTGCGTGCATCCCCTCTATCGCGATCTGTTGCGCGACTACTATCGCGACGCGCTGCGTTTCGGCGGTCAGACGCCGCACGTGCTGCGCGAAGCGTTTGCATGGCACGCGCGGTTTCAGGAAACGGGATCGATGCTGCCGGAGCAAAAGGTCACGGCGTGATAGAACCGGGACCGAAGCGTCCCGGTTGAAGTCCAGTCGAAGCTAAGTTGATGTTCAGGCGCCGCCGCTGCCGACCAGACGCAATCGCGTGATCTCCGACGGCGCGCCCAGACGCTTGGGCGGTCCCCAATATCCGGTGCCGCGGCTCGTGTAGACCCACAGGTTATCGAGCCGCGAAAGCCCCGCGACGAACGGCTGTTGCAACCGCACAGCGAAATTCCACGGAAAGAACTGGCCGCCGTGCGTGTGGCCGGACAATTGCAGCGTGAAGCCTGCATTGGCGGCGGCTTCGGCCGTGCGCGGCTGATGCGCGAGCAGCACCCGGATCAGCACGTCGCCGGGCGCACCTTCGAGCGCCGCGGCCGGATCGCTCCGATGCGTGGGATCGAAATGGCCCGCCGTATAGTCGGTGACGCCCGCGATCACCGCCTGCGCGCCGTCGTGCTCGACGACGACATGCTCATTGAGCAGTACGCGCAGGCCCAGACGCTGAAACTCGGCGATCCACGCATCGGCGCCCGAATAGTATTCGTGATTCCCCGTCACCAGATAAGCGCCATGACGCGCGCTCAGGCGCGACAACGGACGCGTGTGCTCGGACAGCCGCTCGACGCTGCCATCGACGACATCGCCCGTCACCGCGATCAGATCCGGCTGGAGTCGATTCACGGCATCGACGATGGCATCGACATAACCGCGCTTGATGGTCGGACCGACGTGAATGTCGCTGATCTGCACGATCGTGAAGCCATCGAGCGCACGCGGCAGATCGTCGATCGGCACGTCGATCGACACGACGCGCGCGCGGCGCCGTGCATTGACGAAACCGACGGCCGTCGACAGCAGCGCGAGCAGCGGCACCGCCGTCGCGCTATCGATCTCCCACTGCGCGACGTGAATCGCTTGCGGCGCGAGCGTCTCGACGATCAGCACGACGAGCAGCATCAGTTCGCGCGCGAACGTCAGCACGAGCAGCGACGAAAAGAAGCCGAGCGGGAGCAAGCCCGCCCACGCGAGCCGGTCGCCGAGCGGTTGCCGTTCGATCGTGCGCGCGATCATGCCGAGCGGAATCAGCAGCACGGACAGCACGAGCCATAGCACGCACAGCCACTTCACGGCGTTATCGACGGGCAGTTCGGGAATGATCCGAATGCCGACGTACACATGCAGCAGGATGCCGATGGCGATGATCCGGACAAGAAACGATAGGCGGCGCATAGGTGGGAGCAGGGCGCTGGCGCAGCGCGGGACACGAGTCGCGGGAAGCACGCCGACCGTTCGAGAGAGGCGGACGGAAGGCGGCCAGTCATTCTACAAGCAGTTTTGCACGCTTGCCGAAGACTCGCTTTCGCGTTGCGGCGCAAGCGATATCCGCGCGCTGCGATGCAGCACGATGGACGCGACAAGTTCTTCGTCATGCCTATTAAATGGATATTGAATTGCAGGCGCTAACGGACTATTCTGAAAGTAAGCGCACTGCCGTCGGCAGTCACCGCGTTCCGTTCACGGCATCAAGGAACGCGAGTATGCCCTGCCAGCGACAGTCGCGCGCTTGATCGCCATATCGGATCGAGGTGGGGGGCAAACATGAAAACGACAAAGATCACACATCGCGAGCATCACATCGGCCACGAAGGCAGCCACGTGATGCTGCCGATGGTCGCGCTGTCGCTGATGGCGCTCGGCGTCTACTACGGCGTGCGCAGCATCGATTTTTCCGAGCTGGGCCGCACCGCGCTGTTCTATGTCGTGATGGTGTTCGTCGCGCTGGGCGTGGCAGGGCTCTTCGGCGTTGCCGCGGCGTGGCTGCGCTCGCGAGGCGACGAGGCCGAAGAGGGCTTCTGTTTTGTCGGCGCGCTCGTCGGCGCGATCGTGTTCTACGTCGCGATGCTGACCAGTTGACGCCGCCTTTCGCTTGCGACGCGTTTCAGCGCGCCGCTATCAACAAACTTCGACCAGCAAACTGCGATCCGCACCGCCGGCGATCAAACGATCCGCGCCGCTTCGTCGAACGAAAGGCGCGGGCTGCGCGGAAAAAGTTTCGAGTGGTCGCCGTAGCCGAGATTGATCAGAAAATTCGACTTGATGGTCGTGCCGGCGAAAAACTCCACATCCACCTTCGCCTTGTCGAAGCCCGACATCGCGCCCGTATCGAGGCCGAGCGCACGCGCGGCCATGATCAGATAGCCGCCTTGCAGCGTCGAATTGCGAAACGCGGTGTCGGCGATCGCGGCTTCGTTGCCCGCGAACCAGCTGCGCGCGTCGGCGTGCGGAAAGAGCTTCGGCAGATGATCGTAGAACGCCATGTCCATGCCGACGATGGCCGTGACAGGTGCCGACATCGTCTTCTCGAGATTGCCTTCGGACAACGCGGGACGCAGCCGCGCCTTGCCCTCGGGCGTCTTCACGAACACGAAGCGCGCCGGGCTCGAATTGGCCGATGTCGGACCGAGCAGCACGAGCTCGACCAGTTGCCTGAGCAGCGAATCGTCGACGGTCCGCGGCTGCCAGCCGTTGTGCGTGCGGGCGGTGCGGAACAGTTGATCGAGTGCGTCGTCGGAAAGAGTCATGATGATGATCGGTACGGTTTCTGGAATGCGGATGAAAGCGCAAGCTGGAAGGCAACCAGGTTGCATGGGACGGGAGTAAGCGCCGAAGCGCCAACTCCCGTCGACAACTGTGTAGGGGACGCGAGCAAGTGCTCTGTATGGGACGGGAGTAAGTGCTAAAGCACTAACTCCGGCCGACGGCTAAAGCGCCAACTCTCGTCGATAGCTGACGCGTTGCAGCGGCACGTCCGATAATAACGCTGTTCCCTTGAAAGAGAGGCTTCGCGAGCGCTGGCTCGCGATCGCAATACGATGTCCGCCGATTTGTTCGACGATTTGCCGACCCCCGATGTCGCGTGGTTTCCCGACTGGCTCGCGCCCGACGCCGCCGCGCAGTTGCTCGCGCGCATCGTCGCGGAAGTGGCCTGGCAGCAGGATTCGATGTTCACGCCGGCGGGCCGCGTGCCGTTGCCGCGCCTGACTGCGTGGCAAGGCGAGCGGGATGCCGTCTACGTGTACTCGGGCATCCGCAACGTGCCGCAGCAGTGGACGCCTGCCGTCGCGGAACTGAGATCGGCCGTCGAGGCAACCTGCGATGCGCCGTTCAACAGCGTGCTGCTCAACCGCTATCGCAGCGGCGCGGACAGCATGGGCTGGCATGCTGACCGCGAGCCCGAACTCGGCAAGGAGCCCGTGATCGCGTCGGTGAGTCTCGGCGTGGCGCGCCGGTTCGATTTGCAGCACAACAAGACGGGCGTCGTGCAGTCGTATCAGCTGAAAGGCGGCAGCCTGCTCGTGATGCGCGGAAGGACGCAGGCCGAATGGCGGCATCGTGTGCCCAAAGAGCCGAAGGTGCAGGGCGAGCGCGTGAATCTGACGTTCCGCTTCATCACGCCCGGAAGATAGCCCCCGCCGGATCGCTACACGCGCGTTAAAAATTAGAAAAAATTTATACGCACGAGGAACCGGTTTCAGCCAGCGGATTCAATGCGGCGATGAACGGTCGGCGCGAGCCGGTCAAACGGCAGCGTGCTCGCGGCGATGGCGGCCACATCCGGATACTGCTCGCGGACGATATCGGTCAGCACCTGTCCTGGCGGCGCTTCGACGAATAGCGTTGCGCCCATTTCGACCATCACCGTCAACGCGTCGAACCAGCGGACCGTGTAGCGCATGTTCGTCGCAAGGTCGTCGCGGATGGCGTCGGCCGTGTGCAGCGCGCGGCCACCGCGATTGCCGATGTAGAGCCTCGAAGGCGCGCGAAACGGCACGCTGCGCGCATAGTCGGTCAGCGCGTCGGCGGCGGCGGCTAGCAGTTCGCAATGCGACGGCACGCTGACGGCAAGCCGCGTCGCCTTGCGCGCGTCTGCCGCGAGCGCGCGCCCGATGAACGCATCGAGCGCGCGGTTCGATCCCGCGACGACGATCTGGCGCGGCGCATTCACATTGCCGACGTACACGTGCTCATTGCGCTCGCGCGCTTGCGCATCGGCGAGCCGTTCGACCTCGTGTTCGGTCATCCCCGCAATCGCGGCGAGCCCGTAGCCGCTGGGGTAGGCGGCTTCCATCAGTTCGGCGCGCTTGCGGACCATCAGCAGCGCATCGGCGAACGCGATCGAGCCGCAGCTGACAGCCGCCGCATACGCGCCCACGGACAGGCCCGCGCTGATCTCCGGCACGAGTCCTTCGGCTTCGAGCGCGCGCTGCATCGCGACGCCTGCGATCAGCAAGCCCGTCTGCACGGCGACGGTCGATTCGAGTGCCGTCGGCGTGTCGAGCGTGAGCACATCGATGCCGAGCGCCTGCGACGCCTCATCGAGCGTCGATCGAATCGCGGCATGATCGCCGAGACGATGCAAGAAGCCTTCGGATTGCGCGCCCTGACCCGTAAAGAGATACGCGAGCATCAGAGAACCGCCTGCGCGTGATCACGCGCCCACGGATCGGCGACAAGCCGTGGACCGTTCGCGTCTCGCGTCATCACGCGTGCCTTGCCGGACGCATATTCGGCGAGCGCGACGCCGCCCGCCGGCGTTTCGAGTTGTGCATCGATGCGGATGCCGGCGCTTCCCGCATGCGTGTCGAGCAGGGCTTGCAGCCGTTGCGCTTCGTCGCGTGGAAAATGATTCGGTATCCGTATCAATAGATCGAGATCGCTCGTCGAAGTGACAGTCGGCTTGAAGGTCGCGAGTTCGAAGCCGACGCTTCCCGTCGGTCCCCATGTGAATGTGTCGAGCATCGACGGCGAATCGCTGCGCAACGCATCCAGTGCGACAAGCGCAGGCAATGCGTGCCGATCCGCAGCGAGCGTCGACGCCGACAATAACGCTTCAGGCTTCACCACAGCCTCGATATCGTTGCAGCGCGCCCACGTTCCATACCGCTCGTTGCGCGCCGCGCCGCGCACGCCCACCGCGACAAAGCCCGGCGCCACTTGCGCCCGTCTCACGACGACGAACGGCGTGCGCGCGAACGCATCGCGGACCCACGCCGGTTCGTTGTCGAACGCTTCGAGACGATGCAAACGCAGAATGTCATGCGCTTGCCAACGCGGATTGCCTGAACCTGTCGCATCGTCGGGCGCAAATGGAGCAACTGCGCACACACGCATCACGCAGCATCCCACTGCTCGGCGAGCCGCCGCCGCACTTCGATCGACGCCGCGCGCGTCTGTTTCGCCGTATCCGATTGCAGCCGCCGCGACAGCCCGCGTTCATCGGACCGCGCGCTCTGCACCGATTCGGCCAGCACGCCGCGCACGCGTTCGATCTGCGCGTCGGTCGGCGCATCGGCATCGATGCCTTCGATCAGCGTGTCGAGCAGCCCGAGCTTCGCGAACGAGGCCATCGTGTACGACATCGGCGTGATCGTTTCGCCGAGCTTGTCGAGTTCTTCGACGGTGCGTCGCGTGACGCGCGCGGCCGCTTCCTTGCCCATCGCGTGCACCATCGTGCCCGGCGCGTCGAGCGCGACGATCCGGTTCGCCTGATAGCCGTGCGCGAGGAACGCGCCCGACATCGCCGGTCCGACGATCAACGCGACGACGGGATGCCCCGCATCGCGCGCACTCGCATACGCATCGACGGCCGATGCGCACGCGAGATGAATCCCAAGCGTCTCTTCGCGATAGCCATACGCCTGGCTCTTCACATCGACGATCGCGACGATGGGGCGCTTGCGATCCGAAGACGCATCACGCGCGATCGCATCGCGCACCCCTTGCGCGAGCCGCCAGCCCTGTTCGAGGCCGACGACGTTATCGGTCGCGCGCGGAAAGCGGTTGTCCGGATCGGGCACGACAGCGATGAAACGCGCCGCTTCACCGCCGAGCGTGCCGTCGCCGGACCAGACGGGCGCGGCCACGGCTGTCGTGTCGCCCGCGAGCGCCTTGAACCAGCGCATGCCGCGCGTGAGTGCGAGTTCGTTGTTCGTTGCGCTCATCATTGCTCCTTGCGTGGCGCGGCTGCCGCGTTTGCCATTGCGTTTGCGTTGAACACTTCACGCATCGTTTCCGGCGATACGTTCGCGGGATCGATCCGCGCAAGCCGCTCCAGATACACCGGCACCTGCTCGCTGCGATGCGCCGCCGGCACGCCGCGCGCAAACGCATCGCGAATCGCGGCGCGGATCGCGTGCGCGTCGTCGTCGACGAGCGCATCGGCGAGTCCTGTCGCCACGCGCTGCTCGCCGCCGATCATCTGCCACACGCGGCGCCGGTCGCTCGCATCGAGCTCTTCGATGCCCGCTTCCTGCTCGATCACTTCGGGGCCGTTCATGCCGAGCCGCCCCTGTTTCGTCGCGATCAGATACGAGCACAGCCCGGCCGCGAGCGACATGCCGCCGAAGCAGCCGACCATCCCCGCGATCACGCCGACGACGGGCACATGACGCCGCAACGCGACGATCGCCGCCTGGATCTCCGCGATCACGGCGAGCCCGAGATTCGCTTCCTGCAAGCGCACGCCGCCCGTTTCGAACAGCACGACGGGCCGCACGATCTTGCCGCGCTCGCAATCGCGCAGCGCGAGTTCGAGCGATGCCGCGATCTTGCTGCCCGATACCTCGCCGATGCTGCCGCCCTGGAACGCGGATTCGATCGCGGCGATCACGGCGGGCTCGCCGTCGATCGTGCCGCGCGCGATCACGGCGCCGTCGTCGGCCTGGCAGACGATGCCTTGCAACGGCAGCCACGGCGATTCGACGCGATCGAACGGACCGAGCAGTTCGCGGAACGTGCCGTCGTCGAGCAGTGCACGCGCGCGCTCGCGCGCGGGCAGTTCGATGAAGCTGTCGCGCAGCGTCAGCGCGGGCGCGGCGGGTGTCGTCATCGTGCTCATGCGCTCGCTCCCTGGCCGTTCGCTTCGGCCGCTTCGACTGCTTCTGCGAGACGCAGCGCGACGACGCCGGGCGTTGCGCCGAAGTCGTTGATCTCGATCTGCGCGGCGCCGTCATAGCGCGTGAAGAAGCGGTCGAGCACGCTCTTCCAGATATGTCCGTAACCGTCGACGCTGGTGCGCACCGTCACCGTCGCCTTCAGCGCATCGGCGGGCGACAGCAGCACTTCGAGATCTCCCGAGCCGACGACGCCCACATGCGCGCGTGTCGTGATCGCGCGTTGCGCCGGATAGTCGAATGTCATCTGTTCCATCAGTTTCAGCTCCCGCTGGCCGCACGATGGGCCAGCCTGTCGATGAAGAGGGTGGCGGCGAGCAGATCGGCCGCGCCGCCGGGAGAAGCGTTGAGCGACAGCAGCTCGTCGTCGAGCGCATCGAGCGCCGCGCGTCCCGCCGCCGTCGATGCGCCGCCTGCCGCGAGCACCGCGCGCGCGCCGCGTTGTCCCGCCCGCAAACCCGCGAGGCCCGCGCGATGCAGCAGGCACGTGTCGTCGAGCGATGCCATGATCGCGAGCAATGCGTCAAGACGCGCGTCGTCCTCGCGGATGCCGTTCGCGCGCGCCGCGCGCAGCGCGGGCAGGCCGACGCCGATCACATGCGGAAAGCCATCCTGCGCTTCCTGGCGCGCGCCGCCGACGCGATATCGCCGACGCGCGCGCTCGCCGTGGCTGTCGGCGGGCGCGGCGAAGCGATCGGGAAAGCAGGCGATCTGCGCGGCCAGTTCGCACACGCGCGCGGCATGCGAGTTCACATGCGCATGCGCGCTTGCATATGCGTGCAACGGCAGCGCTGGCGAAGCAAGCGGAGCGTCTTCGTCGAACACGATGGCCGCGCCCGCAACCAGCAGGCCGACGATCCAGATCGCGCCGCGATGCGCATTGCTGCCGTCCGTCGCGCGCATCATGTCCTGTTCGCCCGCGCGGCCGAGCTGCGCAAGTTCCGCGCGTAACGTAGCGGACGGCATGCGGCCACGCGATGCGCGTGCGAGCGCCGCGAACGTCGGTTCGAGCGCGCGGGCCGAGCGCAGCATCAGCGGCAAGTCGAGATCGCGATGCGCGCCGCTGCCGCGCGCGTCGACGAGCGCGGGCTTCGGTGTCAGTTGCGCCTCTTCGATCAGCGAAGCGACGGCGAGATCGGCGAGTGTCGTGTCGGACAGCGCATCGCACTGGCCGCCGAAGTCTTCGACGCGCGCGCGGCGAACAGCAGCCGCATCCGAACGCAAGGTGGAAGGCAAGCCCATCGCGTCACCAGCTACGGAAGCGCGCCGGCGGCGCATAGAGTCCGCCCGACCACGTAACGAGATCGTCGATGCTGCGCGCCGCGAGCAGCGAGCGCTTCGCTTCGCCGCGCCGGATGCCGAGATCTTCCGGATACGCGACGATGCCTCTGCGGCGCAACTCGGCCGTCTTTTCCGGCTTCGCGCGCAAGCCGATGGGCGTCACGCCCGCGACGGCGGCGACGGCCGCGCGCCGCTCTTCGATGCCTTCCGCCTTGTGCAGATGCGCGATGCCTTCCTCCGTGACAACGTGGCTCACGTCGTCGCCGTAGATCATCACGGGCGCGACGGGCATGCCGCTTTTCGCGCCGACGGCGACGGCATCGAGTTCGTCGACGAAGGTCGGCTCGCCGCCTTTCTTGTACGTTTCGGCCAGTTGCACGACGAGCTTCTTGCCGCGCGACACGGGGCCCTGATCCTTCAGCAGCTTGAGCCACGCTTCGCTCGAATGACGCCGGCCGCGCGGATCGTGTCCCATGTTCGGCGCGCCGCCGAAGCCCGCGAGACGTCCGCGCGTGACCGTCGACGAATTCGCGTCGCCGTCGATCTGCAACGTCGAGCCGATGAAGAGGTCGACGCCGTATTGCCCCGCGAGCTGGCACAGCACGCGGTTCGAGCGCAGCGTGCCGTCGTTGCCCGTGAAGAACACATCGGGGCGCGCTTCGATATACGCCTCCATGCCGACCTCGCTGCCGAAGCAATGCACGCTCTCGACCCAGCCGGACTCGATCGCGGGAATCAGCGTCGGGTGCGGATTGAGCGTCCAGTTTCGGCAGATCTTGCCCTTGAGGCCGAGCGATTCGCCGTAGGTCGGCAGCAGCAGTTCGATCGCGGCCGTGTCGAAGCCGATGCCGTGATTTAGCGACGAAATCCCATACGGCTCGTAGATGCCCTTGATGACCATCATCGCGGTGAGCACCTGCAAGTCGCCGATGTGGCGCGGATCGCGTGTGAAGAGCGGCTCGACGGCGAACGGGCGGTCGGCCTGCACGACCACGTCGACCCACGACGCGGGAATATCGACGCGCGGCAATTCATCGACGATCTCGTTGACCTGCACGATCACGATGCCATGACGAAACGCGGCGGCTTCGGCGATGGTCGGCGTGTCTTCCGTATTCGGGCCGGTGTACAGATTGCCGTGACGGTCGGCCTTTTCCGCGCACAGCAGCGCGACGTGCGGCGTGAGGTCGACGAACATGCGCGCATACAGTTCGACGTACGTATAGATCGCGCCGATTTCGAGCTGGCCGTCTTCGAGCAGTTGCGCGACGCGCAGGCTCTGCGGACCGGCGAACGAGAAATCGACCTTGTGCGCGATGTTCTTTTCGAAGAGCGTCAGATGCTCGGGACGGCTGATGCTCGAAATCAGCAGATGCACGTCGTGCACCTTTTGCGGATCGACTTTTGCGAGCGAGCGCGACAGGAAGTCGGCCTGCTTCTGGTTGTCGCCTTCGAGCGCGACGCGATCGCCGGGACGGATCAGCGTTTCGAGCGCATCGACGATGCGCGCGGCGGGAAGAATGCCGTCTTCGAGCCAGGGCTCGATCGCGGCGAGCCTGCGTCTTTTCTCGTCGCGCCTGGTGGTCCATGAGCGCGCGGCGGGCGCTCCCGTTGCCTGTGCCAATTCGAGCTTGGCTGACTCGACTCGTTGATTCATCGGCGCTTCAACTCCCGATAGTGGATGGAGTGCGCGCGGGCCGTCCGCGCCGTCGGCGTGGGGCCGCCTCGGCGGCTTCGGCTTGCGCGCGTTCCGTCAAGAAACGATAGACAAACTCGCCCGTGCCCAAGAGGTGCACGGACACGAGCGCTTGCGCAGTTGCGATGTCCTTGCGCTCGACGGCGGCGAGGATGTCCGCGTGCTCGGCATCGGACGCGCCCTTGTACTCGGGCAGGCCGAACTTGAGCCGCAGATAGCGCTCGCCGCGCCGGTGCAGCGACGAGATCATCTCGGCAAGTTGCGGGCGGTTCGCGGGCGCGTACAGGCAGGTGTGGAACGCCTCGTTGCGCGTGACGTAAAGAGCCGGGTCCGGCTCGCGCTCGGCCGCGCTGCACAGCGCCGCTGCTTCGGCCAGCGTCGCGGCCGTGTGATTCGGAATCGCGAGCGCGATCGCGAGGCTTTCGAGCGCCGAGCGGATCTCATAGATCTCGCGCGCTTCGTCGGGCGTCAGCCGCGCGACGGTCGCGCCCTTGTTCATCTCGACCTTGACCCAGCCTTCGCTTTCCAGCTGACGCAAGGCCTCGCGCACAGGAATCGCGCTGACCGAGAAGTGGCGCGCGATCGCATCCTGGCGCAGCGGCGCGCCGGGCGCGAGCGTGCCGTCGATGATCGCCGCGCGCAGCGCTTCCGCGATCACACGCGGCGTGCTGGCCCGCGGCGTGTGCGCCGTCGGCAGAAGAGGAGCGTGCTGAGCGCTCTCCAGGGGAAAACCATCGGTTGCGTCGTTCATGACATCAAATATTATATATAAAAATGAACAATTTCCAGCGGGACAAACCCGGGGTTTTCAGAAGGCACGGCGCTGACGCGCTTCCATTCGCGCATGCGGCTTCACGCATGCAGGGGGAGCTGTTGCGTCGTGACGGACACGCAATCCAACCGTAGCACTTGGAGGAGCAGGAGCATGAATTCATCGATATCGGACCGGGCAGGAACCCTCCGGCAGCGTACACCGCTCAACCGGTCGCAGATTGCCGGATTCTGGGGCGCCTGGGCGGGCTGGACGCTGGACGGGATGGACTCGTTCATCTACGCGCTGGTGCTGACGCCCGCGCTCACCGAGCTGTTGCCGCGCTCGGGCTATGCGGCATCGCCTGCGAACGTCGGCCTGGCCGGTTCGATCCTGTTCGCGCTCTTCCTCGTCGGGTGGGGGCTGTCGTTCATCTGGGGGCCGCTCGCGGACCGCTTCGGCCGCACGAAAGTGCTGGCGGGCACGATCTTCACGTTCGCCATCTTCACCGGGCTGTCGGCGACGGCGCACAACGTGTGGGAGCTGGGCATCTTCCGCTTCATCGCGGGCGTCGGCATCGGCGGCGAGTGGGCGTTGGCGGGCACCTACGTCGCGGAGTCGTGGCCCGAGGACCGGCGCAAGATGGGCGCGGGCTACCTGCAGACGGGCTATTACGCGGGCTTCTTTCTCGCCGCCGCGCTCAACTACACGGTCGGCGTGCACTTCGGCTGGCGCGCGATGTTCCTGACGGGCGCCGTGCCCGTGTTCGTCGCGATCATGATCCTCACGCGCGTGAAGGAGTCGGACAAATGGAAGAAGGCGGAAGCGCGCGACGTGGTGCACGTCAAGCCGATGCGCGAGATCTTCGGGCGGACCTATCGCCGCCGCACGTGGGTCGCTTGCGCGCTGTTGACCATCGCGATCATCGGCTTGTGGGCGGGCGCCGTGTATGAGCCGTCGGCCGTGATGCAGCTCGCGGCGCGCGCCGGCATGTCGAAGCCCGAAGCGACGAAGATGGCGTCGATGGCGACGGGCCTGCTGTCGATCGGCACGATTCTCGGCTGTCTCGCGCTGCCGCCGCTCGCCGAACGCATCGGCCGCAAGAAGACGCTCGCCGTCTATTTCGCGGGCATGGCCGTGTCGATCATCGGCAGCTTCGGCTGGGCGTTCTATCTGCCGAACGGGCTCGCGCCGTTCATCGCGTGGCTTTTCGTGCTCGGCTTCTTCGGCGGCAACTTCGCGCTCTTCAGCCTGTGGCTGCCGGAGCAGTTCGAGACCCGCGTGCGCGCAACGGCGTTTGCGTTCTGCACGTCGTTCGGCCGCTTCGTCGGCGCGGGCGTGAACTTCCTGCTCGGCGCGGCCGTGCTCAACATGCACACGCTCGGCGTGCCCGTCGCGCTGACGGCGCTTGCGTTCATCGTCGGCCTGTTCATCATTCCGCTTGCGCCGGAAACGAAGGGCGAAGAGCTGCCGCAGTGACGGCATCGCTCTGTCCGGTGGGTCTGTCCGGCGGTGCTCCGCCGCAGTAACGACATCGCTTTCCGGTGGGTCTCTGTCCATGCAAAACGCGACGCTTGCGGGCGCCGCGTTTTGCTTTTCTGCTTTCGCTCAGCGCCGCGCGTGCCCGGGCTTCTGGATGCGCAACGCCGACAACAGCGGCCAGCCGAGATTCACGCCCAGGCTCGCGACCACGATCAGTGCCATGCCGCCCATCTGCGGAATGCTGAGCGCGCGTCCGTAGACGATCGCATCGACGGCGATCGCCGTCAGCGGATACACGAACAACAGCACGGCGATCACGGGCGTCGTGAGCTTCGGGAGCGCGCCGTAGATCAGCACGTACGACAGCCCCGTATGCAGCACGCCCATGCCGATCAGCCAGAACCATTGGACAGGCGCGATATGCTCGGCGCCCAGCGGCGCGATGAACGGCAGGCTCACGACACCGACGGCACATTGCGCGAGTGTCAGCAGATGCGGGCGCAGCTCGCCGAGACTCTTCGCGATCAGCGTGACGCTCGCATACAGCACCGATCCCGCCAGCGCCTCGCCGATGCCGATCAGGTAGCTCGCATGTCCTTGCAGCGCGCCCGTTGCCGCGACGCCCGACGCGAGCACGAGTCCGACGAACGCCGTCGCGATCCAGCCGAGCCGGTCGATGCCGAGCCGCTCGTTGAACAGCGCCGCGCCGATCAGCACGACCCAGAACGGCTGCACATGGAACACGACGGTCGCGACGGCGATGCTCGTGCGATGGATCGCATCGAAGAACCAGACCCATTGCGTGACCATCAGCACGCCGGACAGCATCGCGAGCAGCACGGTGCGCCGCGTGAAATGGCGGCGCGCGAAATAGCCTTGCCACGCGCAGTACGCGGCGAGCGAGATGAAGCCGAACAGACAGCGGAAGAACACGAGCGTCAGCGCGCCGAGCCGCGCCTCCTCGACGAACACGCCGATCGTGCCCATCAACAGGCCGCCGCTGGCGAGCGTGAGCGCGCCTTGCTGGCTTCGGCTGAGCGATAGCGGCGACAGGGACGGCATGGCAAACGGCTCCTTACTGTGAACTGCTTTGAGTGGTCGAATGCATCCGAGTATCGGTGCGTTTGCCTTCACGTGACAAACGAATAAAATTGAGAAATTCCATAAGCCGGATTGATGAATCATGCATCCCGAGTTTGACGTCGATCTGTTGCGCACCTTCGTGGCCGTCGTCGAGGCGGGCAGCTTCACGAAGGCGGCTGTCTCCGTGCATCGCTCGCAGGCGGCCGTCAGCATGCAGATCAAGCGGCTGGAGCGCATGCTCGGCACGACGCTTTTTGCCCGCGACACGCGCAATCTTTCGCTGACACGTCCGGGCAATACGCTGCTCGAATACGCGCGGCGCGTGATCGATCTGCATGAGGAGGCGTGGTCGGCGATCGTGCGGCCCGAAGTGACGGGGCGCGTGGTGCTCGGCGCGCCGGACGATTACGTGTCGTCGTTGTTGTCGCCGGTGTTGCGGCGCTTCTCGAACCTGTATCCGCATGTGGAGATCGAGATCGTCTGCGCGCAAAGCACGGCGCTCGCGCCGATGCTCGCGGACAACAAGATCGATCTCGCGTTCGTCACGCGCGACCGCAAGCTGCGCGGCGAGTTCGTGCGCAGCGAGCCGATGGTGTGGGTGGGCGCATCCGCCGATACGCCCGTGCTCAACATCTCGCCGTTGCCTGTGGGCCTTTACGAGCCCGGCTGCGTCGCGCGCGCGAACACGCTGGCCGCGCTCGACCGCGCCCGCGTCCGCTATCGGGCCGCGTACAGCAGCGCGAGCCTGAGCGGCCTCGTCGCGACGGTCGACGCGGGTCTCTCGGTGATCGCGCTCGCGCGTTGCAGCGTGCCGTCGCGGCTTGCGATCCTCGGCGCCGAGCAGGGCCTGCCGACGATCGAGCCGCTCGACATCGTCGTGGCGCGCAGCGCAAAGTCGGACCGGCCGACCTGCGACTATCTCGCCGCGCAGATGGTGCAGGACCTGTCGGTGCGCGCGCCGGCCAGAGAGCCGCGAGAGGCGCGTGTCAGGGCGTGAAGTGTGGTCATTGCAGGCTGTGCTTACGTCATATGTGTGTCTGGGATGTTGCTGCTCGCGTCGGGTGAGGCTTTCCAGGAGCAGGCTCGCGATTTGCCACGCGGCCTTGGGTCTGACGAACACGCGAACGCGAGCCGGGTCCGCGTGTCGAAGCGACACAATCCGGACGAACCCGTCGGGACCAACTCGTCGGGACGAACCCGACAGCATCCGCGACGAACGTCACGCATCGATCACATGACAGGAGGGCCACCCATGAAGACACGCATTCTTTCCACAGCGCTACTGGCGACGGGTCTGTTCGTGAGCAGCGCCGCTTTTGCGCAGCTGAACCTGCAACAGTTCGGCATCGGCGGCGGCAACTCGTCGGGCAATGGAGGCGGCAACGCGGGAGCGGCCGCTTCGTCGGGCGGCATTTCACAGCTTCTGCAGAACTACGTCGGCGCGAACCAGCAGGTGCTGAGCGGCCAGTCGAGCCTCGCATCGGCGATGGGGCTGTCGAGCGCGGCGAGCCGGGCGCAGCAGGCGTCGGGCCTGTTGAGCGGCGGCACGCCTTCCGTCAGTCAGCTGTCGCAGGTCGGCAGCACGCAGCAGTCGCTGTCGCAGACGCTCACGCAGGCATTCGCGAGCCAGTCGTCATCGGCATCGTCAAAGCCCGTCGACAAGCAGGCGTTCTCCAACGGCCTCGCGTCGCTCGGGCAGGGCGTAAGCCAGTATTCGAGCTTGCAGTCGAGCCTCGGCAGCATCGGGCAGATGAGCCCCTCGTCGCTGCTGCAATCGGGCATGAATCCGCAGTCGGCGCAAGCGGCGTCGTATATCGCGCAGTCGGCGCAGGGGCAGTTGCAGTCGCTTGCATCGACGCTGAGCGCGGCCGTGCAGTACGCGACGAGCCACGGCATCAGCGTGCCGTCCATTGCGACTTCGGCGCTCAAGGGCTTTTGAGGTTTGTGACGGGCGGGGTCGTCGTGAATGGGCGTATGCGTTTAGGGACTTTACGCATCGCACGCCGCAATGAAGGTACGCTTTCGATTCGATGCCGCACGACGCATCGTACTGCATGAGGCGTGCACTTCACGCAGCATGTGCACGATGGGCGACGTGATAGACGACAACAGCAACCATCTTGGATGGGACCAGAGAAAGGCGTGGGGCCGGAGTAAGTGCTAAAGCACTAACTCCGGCCGACACAAGGAGAACCCGATGTCCACCACACTCGATCTCGACCGCTATTTCAGGCGCATCGGCTACACGGGCCCGCGGGCCGCGACGCTCGACGTGTTGCGCGATTTGCAACGTCTGCATCCGCTGTCGATTCCCTTCGAAAACCTCGACCCGTTGACGGGCCGGCGTGTCGATCTCGGACTGCCCGCGATCGTCGACAAGCTGATCGAGCGTCGGCGCGGCGGTTATTGCTTCGAGCAGAACGGGCTGTTCGCGCATGTGCTGATGCAGCTCGGCTTCGACGTCACGCCGATGATCGCGCGCGTGCTGTGGAACCGCGAGCCCGACGCGATCACGCCGCGCACGCATATGGTGCTGCGCGTGAGCGTCGACGATCAGCCGTGGATCGCCGACGTCGGCTTCGGCGCCGTCACGCTGACATCGCCGTTGCGTCTGCAAACAGGCGTCGCGCAACAGACCACACACGAGCCGTTCCGTCTCGCCGATGCGTCGCAAGGTTCGTTCGATCTCGAAGTGCAATCGGGCGAGACGTGGCTCAAGATCTATCGCTTCGATCTGCAGCGCGCGGAGTGGATCGATTACGAAGTGTCGAACTGGTACACGTCGACGCATCCCTCGTCGTTCTTCACGACGAGTCTCGTCGTCTGCCGCGTGACGCCGGAAGGGCGGCTCACGCTGTTCAACGACCGGCTCACCGCGCGCTCGAAAGACAGCGAAGCGATCGAGCGCCGTATCGAGAGCGCGCACGAACTCGAAACGTGCCTGCGCGACACGTTCCTGATCGAGCTCGGCGATATCGACGTCGCGGACATCTACAGGCGCGTGTCGACGGCGGCCCAGCCCGCCTGACATCCGGCTGACACGCGTCCGACATTCGAGCGGGGCATCAACGATGATCGCGCGTCTCGTCATCCAGAACGTGCTGTGGATCGCCTTCATGGGCGTGCTGCTGTTCGGCGCGGCGCATACGCTCGCGTGGCCGGCTGCATGGTGCTATCTGATCGAGCTCGGCGGCCTCGGTTTGTGGATCGGCGTGTGGCTCGCGGGCTACGACCCGGCGCTGCTCGCGGAGCGGCTCGGCTCGTTCTCGCAGCGCGGCCAGAGCGCATGGGACAAGATATTCCTCGTATGCGTCGCGATCGGGTGGTGCGCGTGGCTCGTGCTGATGGGACTCGACGCGCGGCGTTTTCACTGGTCGTCGATGGGCCCTTGGCTGCAGGCCGCCGGTGCGCTTGCTATTCTGGTCAGCATGGTCGCGATGCGCGCCGTGTTTCGCGCGAACAGTTTTGCGGCGCCCGTCGTGAAGATCCAGGCCGAGCGTGGCCACAAGGTCAGTGACAGCGGGCCGTATGCGTACGTGCGTCATCCGATGTATGCGTGGGCCATTCTGTTTCTCGCCGGCACGCCGCTGATGCTCGGCTCGTGGTGGGGCCTCGCATGCGTGCCGCTGCTCGTCGCGGCGCTCGCGTATCGCGCGGTGCTCGAAGAACGCATGCTGTGCGCGCAGCTCGAAGGCTATGCGCAATACGCGGCGCGCGTGCGCTATCGGTTCTTGCCGCATGTCTGGTGATCGCGCCTTGTCAGGCCGTTGCAAGTTCCGCTCGCGTGCCGACAAGACATGACGAACCGAAGTATCAGCAGCCATCGCAAACTCATCGCAAACGAGGAACGTTCATGGCCAGGAACACGATTGCGGATTACCTAGCAAAGACGCTCGCCGCAGCAGGCGTCAAACGCATCTGGGGCGTGACAGGCGACAGTCTCAACGGTTTGGCGTTCAGTCTCGATCAGGTCGGCTCGATCCGCTGGATGCATACCCGTCACGAAGAAGCGGCCGCATTCGCCGCGGGCGCCGAGGCGGCTTCGAGCGGGCAGCTTGCCGTGTGCGCGGGCAGTTGCGGTCCAGGCAACCTGCACTTGATCAACGGACTCTACGACTGCCATCGCAATCACCAGCCGGTGCTCGCGATTGCCGCGCACATTCCGTCGACGGAAATCGGCCTCGGGTACTTTCAGGAAACGCATCCGACGGAAGTCTTCAAGGAGTGCAGCTACTTCGCCGAACTGGTGGTGAACGCATCGCAGTTTCCGCGCGTGCTCGAACGGGCGATGCGCACGGCGATCGAGCAACGCGGCGTCGCCGTGATCGTGCTGCCGGGCGATATCGCGTTGAGCGAAGGGCCGGCGCAGGCGCCCGTGTGGAATCCCACTGCGCCGTCCGCGGTCCTTCCGCCCGACAGCGAAATCGCGCGCCTCGCGACGATGCTCAACGACTGCGAAGCGGTGACGATCATGTGCGGCAGCGGCGTCGCGGGCGCGCACGATGAAGTAGTGAAGCTCGCGGACACGCTGGGCGCGCCCGTCGTCCACGCGATGCGCGGCAAGCAGTTCATCGAATACGACAATCCGTTCGACGTCGGCATGACGGGGCTGCTCGGCTTCAGCTCCGGCTATCACGCGATGATGTCGTGCGACGTGCTGCTGCTGCTCGGCTGCGATTTTCCGTACCGGCCGTTCTATCCGCCCGATGCGAAGATCGTGCAGATCGACTGGAATGGCTCGCAGCTCGGGCGGCGCGCGCCGCTCGCGATGGGGCTCGTCGGCACGGTGAAGGAAACGGTCGCCGCGCTGTTGCCGAAACTGAAGCGCAAGGACGATCGCACGTTCGTCGACATGGCGACGGCGCACTACCAGGAAGCGCGCCGCGACCTCGACGAGCTCGCGACGCCTTCCGACCCGGGCCGCCCGATTCATCCGCAGTATCTGACGCGGATGATCGACGAAGCCGCCAGCGACGATACGATCTTCACCGCCGACGTCGGCACGCCGACGCTATGGGCCGCACGCTATCTGACGATGAACGGCAAGCGGCAGCTGCACGGCTCGTTCAATCACGGGTCGATGGCGAATGCGATGCCGCAGGCGCTCGGCGCGCAGGCGGCGCATCCGGGGCGGCAGGTGATATCGCTGTCGGGCGACGGCGGCCTGTCGATGCTGCTCGGCGATCTGCTGACCGCGCGCCAGCTCGATCTGCCCATCAAGGTCGTTGTGTACAACAACAGTCTGCTCGGCTTCGTGTCGATGGAACTGAAAGCGGGCGGCTATCTCGACACGAACGTCGACTTAAGCAAGACCGATTTTGCGCAAATCGCGAAAGGTGCGGGCATTTTCTCGGTTCGCGTCGAGGAATCGGAAGAACTCGAAGGCGCGCTGAAGCAGGCATTTGCGCATCAGGGGCCGGCGCTCGTCGATGTCGTCACCGACAAGCACGAACTCGCGATGCCGCCGACCATCGAGCTTTCGCAGGCCAAGGGCTTTAGCCTCTACATGTTGCGCGCGATTCTCAACGGACGCGGCGATGAAATCGTCGAGCTGGCGAAGACGAACCTGCGATAAAAGGAACAAACGCGGCGTGCAACGCTTGCCGATGCGCGTCGCATTGCAATGCAGCGACACAGCATTGCAGTCTCGCGACGAAGGTCTATAACAGAAGCAGCAGCGCGGATCTTCTCTGCGCAGCCGGCATTCGAACCACTCCATCCCGGCCTTTTCGCGCCGTGCTGCGCCGCCCGACAGACTCGGGGGCTGTCCCATCAATCGCGTACACAACACATGGCACGCTGCGGCGCGGATGGCTGCTGCGCGCGGTTTCGCGCTCGCGCGAAACGATCGAAACGATGCCGGTCACGCGAGCAGTGCATGAGCATCCGGCGGATCGTGACGGACGACTGTCGCGTTCCGTCTGCATGGAAGGAGTTCGACATGAAGATCCTGATGGCGTTACCGGTGGCGGGCGCGCTGTTGCTGGCCGTGCCTGTCGCGACAATGGCGGATGAAGTGGCGCAGAGCAGCGATGCATCGAAAGCGACGATGCAGAACAACGCGAATGCGTCGGCGCAGGCGACGACGGATATGTCGTACGGGGGCTCGATGGATACGGGCATGACGTCGTCGGGCAAGGCGATGCCACATTCGCGCAAGTGCTCGACGGGCTCGCAATGCGACGTCTACTTTGGCAACTGAGCGGCAACCGAGGCGATAACCCGCTGCCTCACTGATTTTCACCCAGGCAATGCGCAGGCCGGCGCACGATGTTGCATGACGTGCATGAAGCGCCGGCTGCGATTGCTTCGATCCCCGGGATTACTGCTGCGCGTGTTTTGCCGCGTCCTCGATGACGGCCGCTACCTGCTGCGGACGCGACTCGTATACCGAATGGCTCGCGCTCTGAATCATCACCGTTGGTCATGTGCGCCTCACCTAGTTGCCGAAGAAGATGTTGCAGTAGCTCACTGGGCCGACGCAGTTGCTGTTGCTGTTGCCCATCTCGGTGCGCGCCGGCTTGCCCGACGACGTGCCCGTCTGCATGACGCCGCCGACGGCTTCGTTGCCCGGCTTCTGGTTGTCCTGCGCGGCGATTTTCGCTTCGGCGGCCTGGATGTCGGCGGGGTAGTCGATGTCGTTCGGGCGGCCCGGCTGATAGCCCGCCTGTTCGACGCGAATGAGATCGGCGCGAACCTCCGCGCGTGTGACGGGACCGTTCGACTGCGCGAAGCTCAGAGCGGGAGTGGCCAGTGCGCCGGCTGCGACTGCGAGACAAACGAAGGTCTTCTTCATGATGAAACTCCTTGAATGAATGGATCGAAAATCAATTCGACATCCGAAATAATAAAGCTCGATATGGACCGATTGGATCAGGCTAAAGGTCCGGCTGCAAAACGCTACTTCAACGGCCGGATCAACTGCTGAATTTACGTCTGTCTGGTTTTGGTCCTGCGATGAATCCCGGGTTCGAATCTGAATCTGCCTGCTACATCCACACAAACACGGGAGCCTCGAATTTCATTCCCGATACGCGGAAATTTTTTGTCTCGCGGACACGACCGATCGCGCGTGCGGGCAATGTAGTGCGGAGGCGCTCGCCGCTCCAGACCTACGAATGCACGAAAGGAGATCAACTATCGTTGCGTGCTATGAACGTCCGGATGACGCACACGCGCGCAGGCAATGCGCGCGTCCGATGAATCAACGCCCTGGAGATGAGCAGGCCGGCGCCGTCATACGAAGCTATGAACCGATCGTTCGTGTCGCGCTCGAGCCGCGGCGCGCGATCTCGACGCGGGCTTGCGGCGCACGCTCGCGGTGCATGCGCGCACCGCGAAAATCGCGAACCTGTCTAGTCAGCTGCACCAGCCTGACGCCAACCCTTCATACGTATGCCGGTGCGCATGTCCGCCTGAGAAGCCATGTTCGTAGGGGCTTACCCGGATAATTCAATTATTTCTGTGAATCCAGTTGCGATGATTTTTGACCTCATGCAAACTTGTCTATACATGTCCGGCACGCGGGAAGCGACGGCACCCGCTCAAACCAAAAGGAGATTCGACGTGAAGGTGAAGAAGTCAAACCGCACTACGTTGTCTAAAGCAGTGTTGGGCGCGGTTCTGAGCGCTGCGGCATTGATCGGAGCGCCTGCCCAGGCGAAGGAATGGAAGTCCGTGACGATCGCGCTGGAAGGCGGCTACGCGCCGTGGAATCTCACGTTGCCGGGCGGCAAGCTGGGCGGCTTCGAGCCCGAGCTGGTCGCGAACCTGTGCGAGCGCATCAAGCTCCAGTGCAACCTGGTTGCACAGGATTGGGACGGCATGATTCCGGGCCTGCAGGCTGGCAAGTTCGACGTGCTGATGGACGCGATCTCGATCACGCCCGAGCGCGAAAAGATCATCGCCTTCTCGCGTCCGTATGCGGCGACGCCCGCGACGTTCGCCGTCTCCGATACGAAGGTCTTGCCGAAGGCGTCGCCGACGGCACCCGTCGTCAAGCTGACGGGCGACGCGAAGGCCGACCAGCCGACGGTCGACGCCTTGCGCAAGCAGCTTAAGGGCAAGACGATTGGCATCCAGTCGGGCACGGTCTATACGAAGTTCATCAACGAGGGCTTCAAGGACATCGCGACGATCCGCGTGTACAAGACCTCGCCGGAACGCGATCTCGACCTCGCGAACGGCCGCATCGACGCATCGTTCGACGACGTGACCTATTACGCCGCGAACGCCGACAAGAAGGAATCCGCGCAGATCGCAATGGCGGGCCCGAAGATCGGCGGCCCGATCTGGGGGCCGGGCGAAGGCCTCGCGTTCCGCAAGCAGGATGCCGATCTGCGGGCGAAGTTCGACACCGCGATTGCCGCCGCGCTCGCCGACGGCACTGTGAAGAAGCTCTCGAACAAGTGGTTCAAGACCGACGTCACGCCTTGATCGACGACGGTTGCGCGTCGCTGCGCGAGCGGCGCGCGCACTCGCTGGAGCGATCCGCTGTGTCGTATGAACAAGCGGATCTGTCAACGAAAGCACGGATGAGGGGTAGAGCATGGCTCTGATCGAGACGCTCGGCTTCGGGCAGGAAGGCTGGGGCGGCGTACTGCTGCTCGCGGCATTGATGACCGTCGCGCTGACGCTCGCGGCGCTCGCGGTCGGGGCGGTATTCGGCGCGATCGTCGCGGCCGCGAAGCTGTCGCGCTTTCGCACCGCGCGCGTGCTCGGCGATCTGTACACGACGGTGTTTCGCGGCGTGCCCGAACTGCTCGTCATCTACCTGTTCTACTTCGGCGGCTCGACGCTCGTGACGACGGTCGGCCAGTGGTTCGGCGCCGAAGGCTTCGTCGGCGTGCCGCCGTTCGTGATCGGCGCACTGGCCGTCGGCATGATCTCGGGCGCGTATCAGGCCGAGGTGTATCGGGCGGCCGTGCTCGCCGTATCGAAAGGCGAACTCGAAGCGGCGCGCTCGATCGGCATGCCGACCATGACGATGGCGCGCCGCATCCTCATTCCTCAAGTGCTGCGCTTCGCATTGCCGGGCATCGGCAACGTGTGGCAACTGAGCCTGAAGGACTCCGCGCTGATCTCGGTGACGGGTCTCGCCGAACTGCTGCGCGCAAGCCAGATCGCAGCGGGCTCGACGCATCAGTACTTCCTGTTCTTTGTCGTGGGCGGCGCGCTGTATCTCGTGATGACGGGCATCTCGAACCGCGTCTTCAATCACGCCGAGGCTCGCGTGGGCCGATCCTTCCGGCGCAACTTCGCGCGCAACTGACGACGGAGCGCCAACATGTCTTTCGATTTCGACTTTCTGTTCGACACGCTGCGCCAGTTGCTCGCCGCCGTGCCGACCACGCTGGGCCTGTTCTTCTCGTCGCTGGTGCTGGGCGGCCTGCTGTCGCTCGTGATCGTCACGATGCGCGTGTCGCCGCACTGGCTGCCGAACCGCTTCGCGCGCGCGTACATTCTCGTGTTTCGCGGCTCGCCTCTGCTGATCCAGATGTTTCTCGTCTACTACGGGCTCGGCCAGTTCGGCGTGATCCGCGAGAGCTTCCTGTGGCCCGTGCTGCGCGAGCCGTATGTGTGCGCGGTGCTGTCGCTCGCGTTGTGCACGGCGGGCTATACGGCGGAGATCATTCGCGGCGGCCTGATGGCCGTGCCCGTCGGACAGATCGAAGCCGGCTATTCGATCGGCCTGTCGGGCTTTGCGCTTCTGCGCCGGATCATCGGTCCGATTGCATTGCGCCAGTGCCTGCCCGCGTATTCGACGGAAGCCGTGCTGCTCGTCAAGTCGACGGCGCTCGCGAGTCTCGTCACCGTGTGGGAAGTGACGGGCGTCGCGCAGCAGATCATCCAGCAGACGTACCGCACGACGGAAGTCTTCATCTGCGCCGCGCTGATCTATCTGTTCCTGAACTTCGTCGTCGTGCGTCTGCTCGGCTTGCTCGAACGGCGTCTGTCGCGCCATCTGCGCGCGATGCCCGTGAACGCAGCGCCGCGCGCGATGCCGCCCGCTACCGAAGCACGTCGTGCCGCACCCTGACGGCCCATTCCGGAGAATCACATGAACGCTACGGCACCCGTTGCATTGTCGGTCAAGAACATCCACAAGTCGTTCGGCGACCATCACGTATTGAAGGGCATTTCGCTCGACGCGCACGAAGGCGATGTCATTTCGATTCTCGGCGCGAGTGGCTCGGGCAAGAGCACGTTTCTGCGCTGCCTGAACCTGCTGGAGACACCCGATGACGGCAGCGTCGCGCTCGCCGGCGAGACGCTGACGATGAAACGCCGCAAGGACGGCAAGCTGCAGCCCGACGACCGCAAGCAGGTCGATCGCATCCGCTCGCAACTCGGCATGGTGTTTCAGAACTTCAACCTGTGGTCGCACATGACGGTGCTCGAAAACCTGATCGAAGGGCCGATGCGCGTGCAGAAGCGAAGCCGCGCGGAAGCCGTCGAAGAGGCGGAAGCGCTGCTAGCGAAAGTTGGTCTCGCTGAAAAGCGCGGGCACTATCCGGCGCATCTGTCAGGCGGTCAGCAGCAGCGCGTCGCGATTGCGCGTGCGCTGGCGATGCATCCGAAGGTCATGCTGTTCGACGAGCCGACTTCAGCGCTCGATCCCGAACTGGTCGGCGAAGTGTTGCGCGTGATGCGCTCGCTCGCGGAAGAAGGGCGCACGATGCTCGTCGTCACGCACGAAATGGGCTTCGCGCGGCACGTGTCGAATCGCGTGATGTTCCTGCATCAAGGGCAAACGGAATGCGACGGTACGCCCGACGAAGTGTTCGGCGAACTGAAGTCCGAGCGTTTCCGGCAATTCGTGTCGAGCCATCATTCGCGCACGACCAACTAGGGCGAGCGCCGCGCCGGAACCTGAGACATACGAACACAAGAGCACACGCACGAAAGCGCACGATAAAGGCAACATCATGGCTATCACCCGTACCGACCGTCCCTTGCACTGGCGCGAACTGGCCGCGGTTGCGGCCGGTGAGCCGCTCGTGCTTTCCGATACCGCGCGCGAGCGCATTGCGGCGGCGCGCGTGCTCGTCGAGCAGATCGTCGAGCGCGGCATTCGAGCGTATGGCGTGAATACGGGCGTGGGCGCGCTGTGCGACGTGATCGTGTCGCCGTCGGAACAGCGCGCGTTGTCGCGCAACATCCTGATGAGCCATGCCGTCGGCGTCGGCGCGCCGCTCGGCGTCGCGGAGACGCGCGCGATCATCGCGGCCGCCGTCAACAACTTTGCGCACGGGCACTCGGGCGTTCGTCTCGAAGTCGCCGATCAGCTCGTCGCGCTGCTCGATGCCGGATATATCCCCGAAGTGCCGGCGTTCGGCTCGGTCGGCTATCTGAGCCATATGGCGCATATCGCGCTGGTGTGCATCGGCGAAGGTCATGTGCGTTGCGGCAATGAACGGCTGACGGGAAGCGAGGCGCTCAGGCGTCTGAAGCGCGAGCCGCTCGTGCTCGAAGCGAAAGAAGGGCTGAGTCTCGTCAACGGCACGCCGTGCGTGACGGGCCTCGCGGCGCTCGCGCTGGCGCGCGCCGAACGTGTGCTCGACTGGACCGACGCGATCGCCGCGATGAGCTTCGAAAATCTGCGCGGACAACTCGCCGCGTTCGACGCCGACTCGCTCGCGTTGCGCGTGTCGCCGGGTTTGAATCTCGTCGGCGAACGCATGCGCAATGCACTCGCCGATAGCGGCATTCTCGCTTCCGTGGTCGGGCAGCGCACGCAAGACCCGCTGTCGATGCGCACGATTCCGCACGTGCACGGCGCGGCGCGCGATGTGCTCGACGCAACGTCCGATGTCGTGAATCGCGAGCTGGCGTCGATTACCGACAATCCGATCGTCGCGGGCACGCCGGATGCGCCGCGCGTGTATTCGCAGGCGCATGCCGTGGGCGCGTCGATTGCGCTCGCGATGGACAGCATCGCGACGGCAATCGCGCAAGTCGCGGCGATGGCCGAGCGGCGCCTCGACCGGCTCGTGAATCCGCTCGTGAGCGGCTTGCCTGCGTTTCTCGCGGAACCGGGCGGCACGTGCTCGGGCTTCATGATCGCGCAGTACACGGCCGCTTCGCTCGTCGCGCAGAACCGGCGGCTGGCCGCGCCCGCGAGCCTGGATGGCGGCATCACGTCGGGCTTGCAGGAGGACCATCTGTGTCACGCGACGCCCGCCGCGCTGAAGGCATTGGAGATCGTCGACAACACGGGCCGTATCATCGCGATCGAGTTGCTGGCGGCGGCGCAAGCCTACGATCTGCAATCCGTCGATGCGCCGCGCGCGCCGCACACCGATGCATTGTGGCGCCGCGTGCGTGCAGTCGTGCCGACGTATCGCGACGACCGGCCACTTGCCGACGACATGGCGGCCGCATTCCGGATGATCGGCGAAGCAGCGCCGCCGCTGCCGCCGAACTCGGGCGATCTGCATTCGACGGCGACGCATGGCAATCGCGCTGCGCTCGACGACCACGGCGGCTTTGCCGCGCATGCCGCGAATGATCCGACTTCGATCGTGCAACGGGCGCCGCAGTCGGCTGCATGATGAGCGCGCATCGGCGCACACGGAGGATTCGGCGGCGCGCTTATCGGTGTGTCGCAACGAGACGCGGCTGCCGCATTGAACTGATGCGTTAAGCTCGCGAGTTCAACCCACGAGGTGATGAAAACATGACGATAAACGGGCACCTGGAGACAGAGGATAGTAGAGCGGCCGCCATGCGCACGACGCCAGCCAAAGCATTGCCGGCGTATGAGCAGATCAAGCGCTACGTGATCGCGCAGATCGAAGAGGGCGTATGGAAGCCGGGCGGATTGATCCCTTCGGAGGCGGAGCTGGTGAAGGAATTCGGCGTCGCGCGGATGACGGTTTCGCGCGCGCTACGTGAACTCACGACGGAACGCGTGCTGACGCGCGTGCAGGGTTCTGGCACCTACGTCGCGCCGCAGCGTTACGAATCGACGGTGCTCGAAATCCGCAATATCGCCGATGAAATCGCTGCGCGCGGGCACCGGCATTCAGCGCGCGTGCTTGCGCTCGAATCGAGCGACGACCCTCTGGCCGTCGATGCGCTCGGGCTCGCGAAAGGCCCCATCTTTCATTCGCGCATCGTGCACTACGAAGAGGCCGAGCCGATTCAATACGAAGACCGCTACGTGAATCCGCGCGTATTTCCCGAGTATCTGGATCAGGACTTCACGGCCGAAACGCCGAATCACTACATGGTGCGTCTTGCGCCGATCCAGCGCGCGGAGTTTCGGATCTATGCGCAGAAGCCGGACGCGCATGTGCGCCGCCATCTGATGATGGAGATCGGCGAGCCTTGTCTGATGCTGTGGCGCAGAACCTGGGTGGGCGAGCATGTCGCGACTTCGGTGCAGCTATGGCATCCGGCGTCGCGCTTTCATCTGGCCGGGAACGTCTGATTTTTTTCTCCGGGCTAGCCCTGTCGCTGCGACGTATCGGGCGCAAACCGGCACCCCAGCCGATATCGCGAGCCGGGATGCACGAAGCGCGCGAACGTCACCGCGACGCCGCTCGTCCACGTGCGGCGCATGAGCGTGAGGCAGGGCTCTTCGGTTGAGATCTGCAGCAGCTCGGCCTCGGAGCGCGTCGGCAGGCCGGCATCGACGATGTGCTCGACATCGTGCGCGGGCACGACGCTGAACAGATATTCGGAAGGCCGTACCGCCGAGAAATCCTGCTCGATGAAATCCGGCGCGATGGCAGGGTTCACGTAGCGGTCTTCGAGTTGCACGGGCAAACCGTTCTCGCGATGCACGCAAATCACATGAAACACTGAAGCGCCGGGCGGCAAGCCCAACGCATTCGACACGTTGACGAGCGCCACCTCGCGTCGCATGAGCACCGTCTGATAGCTGTATTCGTGACCGCGCGAGCGGATCTCGTCGCCGATATGCGCGATCATCAGCAGCGTCGATTGCGGCTTCGTCTCGGCGACGAACGTGCCGATGCCCGATACGCGCGTCAACAGTCCTTCATCCGTGAGTTCGCGCAGCGCGCGGTTCACCGTCATTCGCGATACGCCGAGCGAGGCGACGAGATCGAGTTCCGATGGAATGCGATCGCCCGCGCGGCGTTCGCCCGATTCGATCGTTTGACGGATGTATTGCTTGACCTGCTCGTATCGCGCGGCGGGTTGCGCGTTCTTCGCATCGGACGTCAAAGCCGTTGCGATTGCGGCCGCCGCATTCGCCGTGCGCGCATTCGACCCACGAGGCTTGCGCGTCTTCGCAAGCGCTCGTGCGCGGAGTTTGTCGCGGACGGCAGGGGCGGGCATCGCGGCGTCTCGTCAAAACGTGTTCATGCCGGCTCGGCGCTATCGCCGCCGCGCGACCAGAATGCATTGCGGTCGAAGTAGTTTTGCAGGAACTGCCGAAGGCGTGGCTGATTCGCGTCGTGAAAGACGTCGTGCGGCTTGCCTTGCACGGCGATGCGCCCCTGGTCGATAAAGACCACCTTGTCCGCGACCTGCGCTGCAAAGCCCATTTCGTGCGTGACGACGGCCATCGTCATGCCGTCGCGCGCGAGCTGCTTCATCACTTGCAGCACTTCGCCGACGAGTTCCGGGTCGAGCGCGGACGTCGGCTCGTCGAACAGCATGATGTGCGGCTCCATCGCGAGCGCGCGTGCGATTGCCACGCGCTGCTGCTGGCCGCCCGACAGCTTCGCCGGATACGCATCGCCCTTATGCGCGAGGCCGACGGTTTCGAGCATCGCGTTTGCGCGCTGCTTCGCAGCGTCGTGCGACAGATGACGCACGCGCAGCAGCGCTTCCATCACGTTACCGAGCGCCGTCATGTGCGGCCACAGATTGAATTGCTGGAACACCATGCCGACGTTGCGGCGCACGCGGTTGATCTCGCCTTGCGAAGCGCGCACGCGCTTGCCGTTGCGTTCGGTATAGCCGAGCAGTTCGCCTTCGATGCGCACATCGCCCTGGTCGTAAGTCTCCAGCGCGGCGAGGCAGCGCAGCAGCGTGCTCTTGCCCGAGCCCGACGGTCCGATGATGCAGACCACCTCCGAGCGGTTGATGTCGAGATCGACGCCGCGCAGCACTTCGACATCGCCGAAGTGCTTGCGCAGATCGCGCACTTCGATCAGCGGTGCATTGCCGGATCGCATCGAACCGAGATTGGAAGAAGCAGGCATGTCGACGAGTGCATTCATGATGAACCTTGATTTCCGTTCACGCTTGCGATTGACGTTCAGGCCATGAAGCGGGCGATGCGCGCCTCGGCCCACATGCCCACGCGCGACGTGAGCTCGACGAGCGCGAGATAGCACACGCACAACACGAGCAGCGTTTCGACGAACGCGAACGTCGCCGAGCCGATACCCGTCAGCACGAACGTGAGCTCGGGCACGGTGACGATCGACAGCACGGCTGTTTCCTTGCTGAGCACGATGATCAGGTTGGTCAACGCGGGCACGATCAGCACGAGCATTTGCGGCACCTGGATGCGCAGTACCGCTTGCCAGCGCGTGAGGCCAAGACACGATGCGGCTTCGAGATGGCCATGCGGTATCGACTGAAAGCCGGAGCGGAACGCTTCCGCGAAATAGGCGCTGCCGTAAAGGCCAAGGCCGAGCACGCCGGCCGTCAACGGTTCAAGCGTCAGCCCAATGGACGGGCCGCCGTAGTACAGCAAAAAGAGTTGCACGAGAAACGGCGTGCCGCGAAAGAGTTCGATGTACACGCGCAGGGCGCCGCGCACCCAGCGGCCGCAAAAGAGTTGCAGCACGGCGATCAGAAAGCCGAGCACGATACCGATGGCGACGCCAACGAGCCACGTGCCGAGTGTCGTCGCAAGACCCGCGGCGATCGGTTGCAGATTGTGCGTGATGACGGTGGGATCGAATTGCTGCATCGTTCGGCCCTCAGATCTGCGCGAGGCGCTGCTCGGCGGCGTGCGCGACGAGTGCGAGCGCGCCGCAGATCATGAAGTAGATGAGCCCCGCTGCGAGATACGCTTCGAGCGGCCGGTACGTGCTCGCCGCGATGTTCTGCGCGGTGCGCGTGAGCTCGGCCACGCCGACGACGGAGATCAGCGACGACGCCTTGATCAGCAGCACCATTTCGTTGACGAGCGAAGGCAGCGTCATCCGGAACGCTTGCGGGACCTGAATGCGCCGGAGCATATCGATGGGCGAGAGGCCTAGCATGCGTGCCGCTTCGATCTGTCCTGGCGGAATGCTCATGAAGCCGCCACGCAGGATCTCCGCGATATACGACGCCGAGCACAACGACACGGCGCTGATCGCGGCCACGATCGGCGACACGTTGATGCCGACGAAGGGCAGCAGGTAATAGACGAGCAGCAGTTGCACGAGCATCGGCACGCCGCGAAAGAAGAACACGTACGCGCCGCCGAAGCGTCGCGCGAACGCATTCGACGACAGCCGCGCCGAGCACACGCCAATCGCGACGAAAAAGCCGATCACGAGACCTGTCAGCGAAATGCCGATGGTCGCGAGCGCGGCCTGCAACAGCAGCGGAAAACCTTGAGCGAAAACGTGGGCGCTGAACATGGCCTGATACCTGCAACAAAGGACATGTGGGCGGCGCGTCGCGTGCGTGATTGCCGCCGGCGCACCGCGCGATTCAGGACATCAATAGTTGGGCGAGGGCATCGTGGTCGGCGCATCCATCGTCACGCCGAACCACTTCTTTTGCAGCGACGCGAGGCGGCCGTCGTTGTGCATCTTGACCAGCGCGGCGTTGAACGCGTCAGCGAGCGGCTTGCTGTCCGCGTCCTTGCGCAAGCAATACGCGAAGTACACCTTCGCGCCGAACGGCGGCGTGACGACGGCGAACGTTTCGGGCCGCTGCTTCGCGACGTACGCGATATTCGTCATCGAGTTGGCGACGGCGGCGATGCGGCCCGCTGCGAGATCTGCATACGCCTGGTTGTTGTCGACGTATTCGCGCACTTCGGGCTGCTTCGGCAATGTCGCGATGTAGGCTTTGAGCTGATCGAGCTGCGCGGAGCCTTTGCCCGCGCCCACAGTCTTGCCGACGATATCCGACGACTGCTTGAGCGACGTATCGTTCGCGCGCTTGAGCAGTGCGTCGGTGGCATCGGCGACGGGCAGCGTGTACGTGTAGCGCTCCATGCGCGCCTTCGTCACGGTGAGCGGTCCGCCGACCATGTCGAACTTGCCCGCTTCGAGACCGGGCAGCACGCTCGGCCACGGCAGATCGATGAAGCGCACCTTCACGCCGAGTTCTTTGCCGACTTCGGCAAACAGGTCTTTGTTGAAGCCCGCTTGCTGGCCGTTTTCGAGGAAGTCGAACGGCGCGAACTGCATCTCCGTGCCGACGACCAGTTCGCCCGCTTTCTTGACCTTCGCGAGTTGGTCTTCCGCGTGCGCGCTCACACTGGCCACGGATGCGGCGGCGCAGAACGCCACCATCGCGAGACGACACTTCCAGCCTGCAAAGATACCCATGAGATTCTCCCGTTGGCAAAGCGGTGTCGCGCTCGAAAGCGATAGGGCGCGAGTCATGCGGGGCAGTATATACCGCTGCTTTTGCGCGAAAAAAATATTCGCATGCTGTCAAACCCTAATGCAGCGGCTGTTCCTTCCGCAGATGAATGACGGCGCGTGCAGCGCAACTTGCGATTGCGCTTTTGGCGGTATATACAACGTGAAATCGCTCGCTGATTCGCGAGCCGATTCGCGTGCTGCGGGCGGCATGTCGAATCGTCCGTTCAATCTTCATGATGAAGGAGCCTCGCGATGCAGCCAGTCACTCGCATTCCGATCGTCGATCTGGCCGGCGTGCGCGCCGGCGACCGTGATGCGCTGATGCGCGCGGGCCGTGAGATACGCGACGCGTGCACGACGATCGGCTTCTTCTACATCGTCAATCATGGCGTGCCGCAAGCGGTGATCGATCGCGCGGAACAGGCGGCGCGCACGTTCTTTGCATTTCCCGTCGACACGAAACGGCGCGCGGCGGTGAATCATCGGCATCGCGGCTTCAATGCACTCGGCGACGCGACGATGTATCAGGCGAAGCGCCCCGACTACAAGGAGTTCTTCAGCATCGGTCTGGAGCTGCCCGAGGACGATCCCGATGTGCTCGCGGGACAGGCGTTGCGCGGGCCGAACAACTGGCCGGACTTCATGCCGGAATTGCAGCCCTTGCTGTACGCGTATTACGAGGAAGTGGGCGCATGCGGCGCCGATCTGCTGCGTGCAGTGGCCATAGGCCTCGGCGTCGACGAGCACTTCTTCGCATCGCGCTACACGAAGCGGATGCAGCGCACGCAGATGGTCTACTATCCGCCGCAGCCACCGCAATCCGATGAAGACCAGTTCGGCGTCGCGCCGCATACCGACTATGGCTGCATCACGTTGTTGTGGCAGGATCGCGTCGGCGGATTGCAGGTGCGCGAGATCGCGAACGATACGTGGATCGAAGCACCGCCCATCGAAGGCAGCTTCGTCGTGAACGTCGGCGATCTGCTGGCGCGCTGGACCAACGACCGTTTTCGCTCGACGCTGCATCGCGTGATCAACGCATCGGGTCGCGAGCGCTATTCGATCGCGACGTTCTACGATCCGACCTATACGTCGACCGTCGATCCGCGCGATCTCGGCACGACATCGGCGGACAGCAAATACGAGCCTGTCGCGGCCGGCGATTACATCCTGGGCCGCATCAACAGTTCGATGGGCTACCGGAAGAAGCTCGCGGCGACGCAAGGCACAACAGGTTAGGGAGCCGCATGACAGTGAAAGAACCGGCAGCGCTTGAATCGACATTGGCTGCGACTTTGGCTGCACTGCGTGACGCATTGGGCGACGACGCCGTGCGCGTCGGCGACGCGATCGGCGAGCGACCGATGACGGACTGGACGCGTCACGAACCGACGCGGCCCGCCGCGCTGCTCTTGCCGCGCACGACGGAGCAGGTCGCGCGCGCATTGATGATCTGCAACGACGCGCGTCAGCCCGTGGTGCCGCAAGGTGGCATGACGGGCCTCGCGGGCGGCTCGATTCCGCGCGCGGGCGACATTGCGTTGTCGCTCGACCGTCTCGCGGGCGTCGAGGAAATCGACAGCGCGGCCGCGACGATCACGGTGCGCGCGGGCACGACGTTGCAGACGGCACAGGAAGCAGCGGCGCAAGCAGGCTTCGAGCTGGCGCTCGATCTCGGCGCGCGCGGGTCGTGTCAGATCGGCGGCAATCTCGCGACCAACGCGGGTGGCAATCGCGTGATTCAATCGGGCACGGCGCGCGATCAGGTGCTCGGGCTCGAAGTCGTGCTGGCGAACGGCGCAGTGCTCAGTTCGCTGAACAAGATGGTGAAGAACAATACGGGCTATGACCTGAAGCACTGGTTCATCGGCTCCGAGGGCACGCTCGGCGTGATCACGCGCGCCGTGCTGAAGCTGCAGCCGCAACGCGCGTCGCGGCATACGGCGCTCGTTGCGTTGAACGGCTACGAGCAGGCAGTCGCTTTGCTGCGAAGGCTTTCGACGCGTTTTGGCAACGACATCGGCGCATTCGAAATCATGTGGCCGGACTTCTTTGACTTCGGTGTGAAGCTGACGGGC
Source organism: Paraburkholderia franconis (assembly GCF_009362735.1). Taxonomy (GTDB): domain Bacteria; phylum Pseudomonadota; class Gammaproteobacteria; order Burkholderiales; family Burkholderiaceae; genus Paraburkholderia; species Paraburkholderia franconis. Next base: position 38,574 of record NZ_WHNP01000028.1, read on the forward strand.
ACGCGCGCGCCATTCGCGGAACCACATCCGTTGTATGCGCTGATCGAACACGCGAGCTTCGATGCCGATGACGACGGCGCGCGCTTTTCGAACGCGCTGACGGATGCGCTCGACGAATCGGCGATCCGCGATGCGGTGATCGCGCAGTCAGTTGCGCATACGCGCGCGCTGTGGGCGATCCGCGAATGCACGGCGGAATTTCCCGTCAAGCTGGACCCGATCAACTTCGACGTGAGCCTGCCGATCGGCGAGATCGGCGCGTTCGCCGATCGTTGCCGCGCGGCGCTCGATCGCGCGTGGCCTGGCAACGAATCGTATTTCTTCGGGCATATCGGCGATTCGAACCTGCATGTCACCGTCGACGGGCGCTCGGTGCCCGGCGTCGATCATCACGACGTGTACGCGCTCGTGTATGAGATGCTCGCGCCGTTGCGCGGCTCGGTGTCGGCGGAGCATGGCATCGGGTTGCTCAAGCGCGAGTTTCTGGCGGTCTCGCGCTCGCCGGAAGAACTGGCCGCGATGAAAGCGATAAAGCATGCGCTCGATCCGAACGGTATTTTGAATCCGGGCAAGCTGTTCTGACGCGCAGTGACGGATGAGTGACGAATGCCCCGGCATTTGTCACGCAACGTCGGCGCGGCAATGCGCATCCAGATGCCTGACGACAGTCGGAAATACATCGAGCGCCGCGCGTTTGCCGAACACGCAGTCGATATGTCCATAGCCGTCGATAACGTGCCGTTCGTAGTGTTCAGATCCGAACCGCTCGACCAGCATGTCGAACGTCATCTGCGTGCTGGTCGGCAGATAGCAGAGATTCTCCGAGCCGTGAATGAACGCGATCGGCAGCTTCATTCCTTCGATGTTCGGCATGTACACGTCGACGCCATTCGCATCGACCAGATGCCCCGCGCGCACCATCGCCGCGAGCTGATTGAACAGCTCGACGTCGTGAATGCCGAATAGCTCCTGCAGATTCGCGTGCAGCTGTTCGTCGAGTTGCGCGTGTTCGTACAGCAGGCCATACAGGAAGGTTGCGCGATGGCACACGGGGCTGTTGCAGGATTCGTCGTGCTCGACAGGGAAGAACTTCAACGCTGCGTCGAGCAGGTTGTGCGGCCAATTTTCATGCTGCGTGTAAGCGGTCAGATCCTTGATGCCCAGATGCTGAAGAATCTGCGGCGTATGCAGGCCCGCCTTGATCCGCTGCAAGAGTCCCGGCACGGGATGCGCCGACACCTGCGACAGCACGGCCGAACGCACGCCCTTGAGCCCCGACATCAGCGACATCGTGAAGGCCAGCGCGCCGAGGCAATGGCCGAACACCTGAATGTCGTCGACGCCCGCCAGTTCGCGCACCTTCGCGACGGCGGCGGGTATGTCGTAGCGCGCGATTTCGTCGGCGGTCGTGCGCTCGGTCGCGCTCGGCAGTTCGATGCTCACGCGCAGATCGACGAGCCACACGTCGTAGCGCGCGGCGCACAGAAACTCGACGAGGTTCGTGCCGATCAGGTCCGTCGAGAAGATACGGCTCGATACGCCCGAGCCGTGAATCAGCAGCACAGGGCCTTTGTTGCCGGCGTGATAACGCGCGAGTCGCAGCGTCTTGCCGTCCTCGGTGTCGAAGTACGTGATGTGCGGCGCGGGCGCGCGCAGCGCACGGCGCAGGCGCGGCGCCGCTTCGGGATTGAAGTACTGCAACGGCGCGGCGACGCCGCCATATTCCGTATAGAGCACGCCCGCGAAAAAGCGGCCGAATTTCAGCGTCCACGCGAGCCGCGTTTCGATATCGGGCGCATTCGTCACTTCGGTCGTGCGCTGCTGCTTGAGGAAGTTCTCCGGCGTGATGATGAGCGTCGCGTGACCGATGACGGGCGCATCTTCGGCCTCCGATTCGCGCACTTTCGCATAGGCGGTATTCGTCTGCGTCCACAGTTCGAGCAGCGACGTATGCGTGATGATCTTCTCGGCCGTCAGATAGAAGCGCTTGCCGTCGACGGTATCGAGCGTCATCCGGTATTTCATGTTGCGCCGCTCGACATTGGTTTCGTCGACGACGAACAGGTTGAAGACGCCGTCGCTGACGGTCATCGGCTGCGCCGACAGCGCGTTGCATGTCAGCGTGCCGACCATGTGCGCTTCATGCTGCGGATTCGCGAGCATGTCTTCGAGGTCGTCGGATGCGACCGTCACGGTGAAGCTGATGTGCGTGCCTTCGGCGGGATCGTCGGCTTGTCCCGCGGGCTTCGCATCGCCGACGAAGTACGTGCCGATCATCGTCTCGGTGAAGCGCAGGCCGATTTTCGGCGCGGGCGGCGGGGCTGCGTTTCCCGGCGCGTCGTAGTCGATCTGCCAGCCGTGCGACGCCGCAAGCTGCGCGCAGTTGCGCTCGGCAAGCGCGGAGATCGTCAGCAGCGGATTCACGCCGAGCGAAAGCGGCATCACCGAGCCGTCCATCACATACAGCCCGTCGTGCACTGCATGGCCTTGCGTATCCGAATACACGAGGCCCGCCTGATCGACGACGCCATACGTCGCATCGTCGGCCATCGCGCAGCCGCCCAGCGGATGCACGGTGACGATGCGGTTCTGAAACGCCTCGGTGGAAATCGGGTTGCGCACGTAGGCGCCGCCGAGCGCGCTCGTCGCGTCGATCAGCGCTTTTTCCACCGTCTCATAGATCGGCTGCTTGCCCGCGTTCGGCCAGCTGACGCGCGGACGGCCGTTTTCCACCGTGATTTGCCCGCTTTCTTCGTCGTGCGCCATCACGAGCCAGGTTTGCGTGTTGTGCATCGCACCGTGATACGGGCCGCGCAGAATGCTTTCGGCGATGCGCGCTTCGTCGGCGAGGGGCGGCTCGCCTTCGGGGTCGGGCATCTCGACGCCTTCGACGGGCGCCGCGACGCCGAGCACGCCCATCAGCGCAGCGCCGATGGGCGCGGCGATCGACCCTTCCTCGATCACGAAGCCGTCTTTCACGTTCGCCGTGTCGCGATGGTCGATGATGCCCGCGATACACGGGCCGACGGGCAGAATGTCGCCGGCGGGATGCGTGCCCCAGCCGACGCCGTTGATCACCTTGTCGGTGTTGAACGCGAACGCGAGCACGTCGCCGTTGCCGGTGAAGTGCTGGCCGAGCTGTTTCGACACGCTCAAGCCCGCCTGCTGCGAGCGCAACAGGATCGCCGTCGAGCCGAGCGTGCCCGCCGACAGGATCACGACGTCGGCCGTCACGAACAGTTCGGGCGCGTCGTACAGTTCGCGCTTCAGGTCGGCGGGCTGATAGCGGACGCACCAGACGCCGCGCGCTGCGTCGCGCACGACGGAATGCACGGCCACGCCCGTGAAAATCTGCGCGCCGTGCGCGACGGCGTCGGGCAGGTAGTTCATGTGCGTCGAGTTTTTCGCGCCGTGATTGCAGCCCGAGTTGCAGTCGCCGCAGCCGTTGCAGCGCTGCTGTTCGACGCCCGCCGCGTTCTTGCCGTCCTTGAACGTCACCGTGATGGGCGGCCGGTAGAAGCGCTCGCTCATGCCGAGCTTTTTCGCCGACAGCGCGAGCGCGTCGAGTTTCGGCAGATCGGGATAGTCGTCGGGAACGGGCGTCGCGCCGAGCATCGTCGTTGCGCGCTCGTAGCAAATGTCGAGGTTCGCCTGGTCCGCGCGCACGGCGGCGGGCCAGCGCGGATCGTCCCACAGGCGCGCGTCGGGTTTCAGCGCAACGTTCGCGTTGATCAGCGACGTGCCGCCCAGCCCGCAGCCGACCACGACGTTCACCTCCGGGTTCACGTGCATTTCGAGCAGCGCGAGCGGCGAGCCGATCTGCGCGACGCTTGTGTTGTACTGGATCTGCTCGGCGCCCTGGAACGGCGTCGCGGGAAAGTCGCCCGCCATGAACTCGCGGCCGCGCTCGAGCAGGCAGACGCTGCGTTTCGCGCGCGCCATGCGGCTCGCGGCGATCGCGCCGCCATAGCCCGAACCCACGACCACCACCTCGTAATGATCCTTCATCGCCGCAAGGGCGCTGGACAAGCGGTTCATTCGACCACCTCTTTTTGAGTGTGCAGCAGGGCGGGGGAACCCCGATGAAGACGGCTCGCGCTCGTAGCTTATTTATCCTGGACGGCGCGCATCGAAATGCAAGGGGAAAACGCGCGGTCGGGTGCGCAATTCAAAAAAGGGCGTGTTTTTCAGGCGCTTTCGGGCGCGCGATGCGTTCGGCGCGAAAGGGCGCAGGCGGACCACGGTTGTGGGAACGTGCATCGGAACGGTGCGCGGGATGAAGCACGGCTGCGGACGGGGCGTGGCATCAAGGCATCACGGCATCAAGGCACCCCGGCACCACGGCACCCCGGCACCACGGCACCACGGCACCATCGTCGATCGAGCCGCCGTGCAGGCCGGCCGACCGAACGCCGATTGTCAAACGCCAACTCCTCACGCAGCCACTTCGATCATCTCGTCGTCCGGGGCGGTGGCGGCTTCCGTCGCTTCCGTCGCCAGCAGGTTGAACACGACGAGGATCGCGTCGCGGTTGTCGGCGTGGATTTCGATGCCGAGCACTTCGCGCAGCCACTGGCCGATCTTCGTGTTGGAAAACTGGCTGGCGTCGTCCGTCTTCTTCATCGTGACGCCGAGCTTCACAGCGCGATAGTGATAGGAGGGCACACGATGCTGCGCGGCCACCGCGGACAGACCGCCTTTCGCTTCCGAGCACCAGCCGAGGCTGCCCGCCAGCACGATGCGCTCCGGCGCGTCGAGCGACGCGATGAACTCGCGCGCCGCTTCGCGCACGCGGCGCTCGCTCAGGCCGTATTGCATCAGCACGCTTTCGACGGGATCTTCGAGCGCCTGCGCGCGCAGATCGATTTCCTGCATCATGCCTTCGTGCTCCATCGACACGTTGCGCTGATGGCTCGCGCTGCGCAGGCAGTCGATCAGGTAACGACGGAAGTAAGCGCAGATCGCGTAGCTGTTGGACGGCGCGCTTTCGGGCGCTGCCTTCGATTCGACGTGGCCGGGCGCGAGGCGCAGCACCTTCGTATAGATGAACTGGTGCACGAGCTCTTCCTTGTCTTCGCCGAGCGCGTGCAATTCGAGCGGATGATAGGTGCGCAGCGCGCGCTTCACGAGGTCGTACATCGACATCATTTCGTTATCGGTCAGCTGCGTGCGGCGGCGCCAAAGGTCGGGAAGTACGGCATCGTCGAGAGTGCGTGCGAAAACCTGGCTCGGAACTGCGCCCATGAAGGCCTCCATCGGAAGTGGCAAGGTGCGCGGTAGGGGCGAGTGGTCCCGCCGATGGAGCCTCGACAAACAGGCATAAAACAGGTCGTGAAGCTGAACCTTCAGAGGCTGTTGGCCGCGCTTGATTGTTGAATCGTTGAGACCAGTATGCTTTTTGCACGCGGCTCCGCCTATATGGATTAAGTCATAGCTGAAGGGTAAACCGCCGGCAAGACGGGTAAACTGTCTTAAGACTGCCGTACCGGTGCCGGTGTAAGACGAGCGTCGCCCGGGTTTTATTCCAGACTCGAAGCAAGCGGCGGCGCCTGAATGAAAAGCGGAACGACCATCGAACAGCGGGCCGGCATGGCCGGACTCGAAAGCAACCATGCGTGAGGAGAACCGCACGATGCGGGCCGATCCAATCCAGCGCGCGATCGACGAAGATCTCGTGCGCGTGCTGTACGCGCAAGACCCGATTGCCTTCTTCACGCACTGGTTTTCGATCGCGGTGCTGGTGGCGATCTACTGGAATAACATCCCGCATCCGCATCTTTTTGCCGCGTGCTTCATCTTCTACGGCTTTGCCAACTGCGCGAGCCTCGCGCTGTGGATGTGCAACCGCCGTTGGCCCGATGCGGCCTCGCCGCGCACGTGGATCAACCTGCACGCCGCGCGCGGCGCGCTGCTCTATAGCGCGCCGGGGCTCGCGATCTGGTTCGCGTTCCAGAGCCCGCACACGGATCTGCCCATCCTGCACACGGTGATGCTCGTCACGCTGGCGGCGGGCGTGTTCATGTCGAACGGCTTCGACGTGATCAACTTCGTGACGGCGATTCCGTTCCTGCTGCTGCCCGCGATCGTGCTGCACTTCGGCACGCACACGTTCGACCGCACGATTCTCGCGATCGTCCTCGCATTCTTCTTCTGCGCAATCAACGTCTACGCGCTCAGCTACCGCAAGCTGTTCCAGCGGGTCGTGCAGGCGCGCGTCGATCAGCAGGCGCTCGCCGAATCGCTCGCCGCGCAAAAGCTCGTCGCCGAAGAGGCGAGTCTCGCGAAGACGCGCTTCTTCGCGGCCGCGAGCCACGATCTGCGCCAGCCGCTGCACGCGATCGGGCTGCTCGCGGCATCGCTGAACGATCCGGCGGCGACATCCGTCCAGCATGCCAAGACGGCCAGCAACATCGCCAACAACGTCGAGGCGTTGAACCAGCTGTTCAACCAGGTGCTCGATCTCGCGCGGCTCGAAAGCGGCGTCACGCAGGTGATCAAGCTGCATTTCCGGCTCTCGGAACTGTTCGACCGTGTCGGCAGCCAGTACTGGCCGCAGGCGGCCGCGAAGGGCCTCGCGCTGCGCATCGCGCCGACGGACGCCGTCATCCACGACGATCCCGTGCTGCTCGAGCGCATCCTGAGCAACCTGCTGTCGAACGCGGTGCGCTACACGGAGGGCGGCGCGATCTGGATGGGCTACCGGCGCGCGGGACGGCTCGACGGCGGCTATATCGAAGTGCGCGATTCGGGCATCGGCATTCCGAAGGCCGAGCAGGGGCGCATCTTCGAGGAGTTTTATCAGGTCGCCAATCCGCATCGCGATGCGCGGCAAGGGCACGGCCTCGGCCTGCCGACCGTCAAGCGGCTCGTCGAAATGCTCGGCGGGAAGCTGCAGTTGCGCTCGGCGCCGGGGCGCGGCTCGGTGTTCCGCTTCCCGGTGCGGGCGGGCGATCCGGCGCGGATCGTCGCCGGTCTCAACGACTCGGGCGCGAGCAGCGCGGCGGCGCTCGGTCGCCACGTGCTGTGCATCGACGACGAGCCGGCGATTCTCGAAGGCATCCAGAACCTGCTCGGGCGCTGGGGCTGCGTGGTGCGCGGCGTGCCCGACGAGCGTCAGGCGCTTCGCGCCATCGACGAAGGCTTCATGCCCGACGCGGTGCTCTGCGATTACCAGCTGGCGAACCACCGGACGGGCGCGCAGGCGCTCGGCGCCGTGCGCGACGCGCTGCGGCGGCGCGGCCGCGAGCGCGTCGTGACGCTGCTGATCACGGGCGATATGGCGTCGGTGGAACTGGAGGCGCTCGCGTTGCAGGGGATTCCCGTGCTGCACAAGCCCGTGACGCCGGCGCGCCTGCGCCGCACGCTGGAGCTGTTATGGCAGCAGCCGGGCGCCGACACGGGCGCCGATGCCGATGGCGCCACGAGCGTGGAAGGCGCGGCGCCGCAGCCGGTGACGTCGCGTAGTTGAGACCGCGGCGCTCCGGCTGGCTGGCGGTCGTGTTTCGCGCTCGCTTTTTCCCTGCCGTTTGATTCCTCTGGCGCCGCGTTCGCCGCGTCGGCATGCCGACGTCCGTTCTGTTCTTCCTCGCTTTTTCCGCGCGACTCATTTGCTGCCAGAGCGCCGCGTTGCGCTTCCGCACCCGCTCGCCGGCCTTCTTTGAGAAGTGTCTGATCGACCGGCCCCAGGCCTGGCTGCTGAAATACGCCGATTCGCGATAGCGGCGGCCGTCGAGCCACCGGCGTCGCGTGGCGATCGGCAGGCATCGCGCCGATTCGCGATAGCGGCGGCCGTCGAGCCACCGGCGTCGCGTGGCGATCGGCAGGCATCGCGCCGACCGCTTCATCCGCTGTCCGCAGCGAATTCTCCCGCCAACCGTCCGCGCCCAGCCCACCGCGCTGGCGCGGCTATCGAATCAACGAGGTATCGAAGTGAATGGACATCCTTCCGACCGGCTCGTCGCCGGCGTCCTGCTTGGCGCGGTCGTGACGAGCGCTATCGTCATCGGCATGCTGTATTTCGGCATTCCGTCCGGCCGTCACGCACATATGGCGATGCGGCTCGGCCTGCCCGTCGCGCTATCGTGCGCGCTGCTTTTTCCGGTGCCGCTTTTGCACCGTACGGTCCTGCGCGAGCGCCGCAACCTGTTCGTACTCGACGAAGACCTCAACGCGCTGCTGATCGGCCGCGCGATCGGCGTGATCGGCGGCGTCGCGCTCGGCGTCACGCTCGCGACCGAACTGCTGTAACGGGCAACGCGCCTTCGCGGCTCCAGGCGGGGCCGCGTCCTTCCGAAATGCGGCATCCGATGGGGCATCCGATGTCGCCGTCCTCTGCAATTCCCACGCTGAATCTCAACGCCGACGCGGCTCCCGCTAAAGCGTTTTTCCCGCTTCGAGCCAGCCGTTGATCACGGCAATCGCGGTCGCGCGATTGTGCACGCCGAGCGCGCGAAAAATCACAGAGAGATGAACCTTGATCGTCCCCTCGGCGACGCCGAGATCGCGCGCGATCATCTTGTTGGTCCAGCCGCGATGCACGAGGCGCATGATTTCCTGCTGACGCGGCGACAGGTTTTCCAGCAGATGCTGCTGATGCGGCTGCAGCGCTTCGACGCGGACGACGGGCTCGGCTTCGGGCGGCGCGGACGCCTTTGCTTGCGCGGTGGCCGTCGCGGCGCTTGCCGTCGACGCCGGCTCCATCGTTGCCGTCGCGGCTTCGCGGTTGCCGAGCAGGCTCAGTGCTTCCATCGGCACGTAGGCGCCGCCGGAAAGCACCAGTTCGATCGCCTTGAGCATCACGCTCGCGGGCTGGCGTTTCGGCACGAAGCCGAGCGCGCCCGCCGCGAGCACGGCGCGCATCTCGTCGGGCGACTCCTCCGCGGACAACACGACGACGGGCAGCGCGGGGTTGGCCGTCAGCAGGCTTTGCAGCGAGGAGGCGCCCGTCATGCCGGGCATATGCAGATCGACGATCGCGAGATCGTGGTCGGCGTCGGGCTTGGCGATGGCGGCCAGCGTTTCCCACGTGTCGGCTTCGTCGAATACGGCGTCGGGATCGAGTCCGCGCAACAGACCTTTGACGCCCTGGCGGATCAGTTCATGATCGTCGGCTACGAGAAACTTCATCATGTCTCCGCTTTCGGCCCTGCCGATGTTGTGCCTGCGTTGTCGGTCGGGACGGGAGCGGAGGGCGCGCTCCCCGAAGTGCGCCATCCGTCCGCAAGGCCGCGCCGCGCGCGTGCGCGAAACCGCCCGCTGCGTGACGCAACCCGCTGCATTCCCTGCGGCCGCGTCAGCGACGGGCCGTCCATGCAGCAACAGCTTTTTTGCTTGCTACGCCGCGATCATATGCCTGATCGTCGGCGTGGTCATGCTCGCCGCAGATCGCCTGCGCGGGCCTCGCGGCCCATGCGCGTGCGTCCGCCTGTCATTGTTTGCGCGGGCCGTCCGGAACGCAACGGCGTCGGCGCGCATCGGTCTGGTCTCGCTCGCGCTGCCGCTGCGGCCGTGCCGGAGAGTCCGGTCCGGTCGACGCGGTTGGCGCGTGTGGTTTTCCTTGGCTTGTACGGCACTGCATCGGTGGCCGGACGTACGTCCATGTCGCGGCCTGCTACGTAGACGAGCCGGGCGGAAGGATTTTGAAGGCGAAGCGGCGGCTCGGTCGGGTGGAGCCGGCGGCAGCGAGCTATGCGCGGCAGTGGCGTTCGGGTGTTCTCTGGCGCTGGAAGCGAGCCTCCGTACATGAGGCACGTGCTTGGGAGGCGGGCGCGACATGCGCGAACTGCCGCGCATGCCTCGGCTCCTTTGTGCCAGCCGTTCAGGTGATCGCGAAGAGCGTCGCGTTCATCAGTGCCTTGAACGCGTAGCCGGCGATCATCGCGCTGCCCACGCCGCCGCACCACAGCGCGATGAACCAGAGCCAGCCCGGCAGGCGCGAGCGCGGGCGGGCGGGCTCAGTGGTAGTGGGCGTCGCCATGGCGCACCTTGCCGCGGAAAACCCAGTAACCCAAAGTCGTGTACGCGATGATGATCGGAATGATGACGGCCGCGCCGACGAGCGTGAACACCTGGCTCGAACGCGGGGCGGCCGCTTCCCAGAGCGTGACGCTCGACGGAATCGCGTACGGCCACAGGCTCACCAGCAGGCCGGCATAGCCGAGCAGCACGAGGCCGAGCGCCAGCAGGAACGGCGTGTTGTGATGCCGGCCGCGCACCGCGCGGCGCATGAAGTACACGCAGATGGCGACGAGCAACGGCACGGGCGCGAGGCGCCAGAAGAGGCCGCCGTCGAACCAGCGTTGCGCAATCGTCGGCTCCTGCAGCGGCGTCCACAGGCTCACGACGACGATGAAGCCGAGCAGCACGATCGTCAGCGGCCACACGACGCGATGCAGCCGCCGTTGCAGATCGCCTTCCGTCTTCGCGACGAGCCAGCAGCAGCCGAGCAGCGCATAGGTGACGACGAGGCCGAGGCCTGTCAGCAGCGAGAACGGCGTGAGCCAGCCGAACGCATCGCCGGCGAAGCTGCCGTCGACGACGGGAATGCCTTGCAGGAACGCGCCCAGTGCGATGCCCTGGAAGAACGCCGCGCCCGCCGAGCCGCCGATGAACGCCAGGTCCCACAGATGCTTCGTGCGGTTCGCCTTCGCGCGGATCTCGAACGACACGCCGCGAAAGATCAGGCACGCGAGCATGCCGACGAGGGGCAGATAGAGCGCGGACAGCACCGTCGAATAGACGACGGGAAACACTGCGAAGAGGCCCGCGCCGCCGAGCACGAGCCACGTCTCGTTGCCGTCCCAAACAGGCGCGACGGTGTTCATCATCAGGTCGCGTTCCTTTTCGTCGGGGAAGAACGGAAACACGATGCCGATGCCCAGATCGAAGCCGTCCAGCACGACATACATGAAGAGGCCCAGTGCGATGATCGCGGCCCAGACTACGGTCACATCCATTTTTTCTCTCGCTGATATCGAAGGGGGTTCAGGCGTCGATCATCTGGTCGACGGGCTTTGCATGGGACGGGAGAGCGGGCGGCGCGCGGTGCGTTCCGGCAGACCGGACGAAGGGGCGGGCACACCGTCCGGCGTGTGGCCCGGCAGCGCGGGGCCCGTGCGCATCAGCTTGAACATGTAGTAGATGCCCGTGCCGAACACGAGGAAGTAGATGACGACGAACGCCATCAGCGAAATGCCGACCTGTTGCGCGGAGAGCGGCGACACCGCTTCGACGGTGCGCTTCACGCCGTACACGACCCACGGCTGGCGGCCCACTTCCGTCGTGACCCAGCCCGCGAGCAGCGACATGAAGCCCGTCGGGCCCATCGCGATCGCGATGCGATGGAACCACTTCGCGTCATACAGCTTGCCGCGCCGGCGCAGCACCCATGCCGCCGCCGCGAAGCCGATCATCGCGACGCCGAGACCGGCCATCACGCGGAAGCTCCAGAACACGATCGTCGAGTCAGGGCGATCTTCTTTCGGGAAGCTCTTCAGTCCGCGGATTTCGCCGTCCCAGCTATGCGTGAGGATCAGGCTGCCGAGATGCGGAATCGACACGGCGTATTTCGTCGTCTCGGCCTGCATGTCGGGGATGCCGAACAGGTTCAACGCGGTGCCGCCTTTCTCGGTGTCCCACAGGCCTTCGATCGCCGCGATCTTCGCGGGCTGATATTCGCGCGTGTTCAGTCCGTGCGCGTCGCCGACGAACGCCTGGATGGGCGCGAGAACGAGCAGCATCCACAGCGCCATCGAGAACATCTTCTTCACCGCGTTGTCGCGCCGGCCCTTCAGCAGATGCCACGCGCCGACGGCCGCGACGACGAGCGCCGTCACGATGAACGCGGCCATCGCCATGTGCGCGAGACGGTACGGGAACGACGGATTGAAGATGATCTTGAACCAGTCGACGGGCACGACGCGGTTGTCGACGATATCGAAGCCTTGCGGCGTCTGCATCCAGCTATTCGACGCGAGAATCCAGAACGTCGAGATCAGCGTGCCGATCGCGACCATCAGCGTCGCGCCGAAGTGCGCGCGCGGGCTCACGCGCTGCCAGCCGAACAGCATGATGCCGAGGAAGCCCGCTTCGAGGAAGAACGCGGTCATTACTTCGTACATCAGCAGCGGGCCCGTCACGGGACCGGCGAACGCGGAGAAGCCCGACCAGTTGGTGCCGAACTCGTAGCTCATGACGACGCCTGACACGACGCCCATGCCGAAGGCCACGGCGAAGATCTTCGACCAGAACAGACAAAGATCCTTGTAGTAGGCCTTGCCCGTTTGCAGCCAGCGCCATTCGAGAACGGCGATGAAGCTCGCGAGACCGATGCTGAGCGCAGGAAAGACGATGTGAAACGAGACCGTGAACGCGAACTGCATGCGCGCGAGGTCGAAGGCTGAGATTGCGGTGTTCATGTGTCCGAATCCGAAAGAAAGACACGGCGCGCGTCGGCGGATGCCGGGCGCACTGCGTCGTGCAGGTGAGGCAAGCGTAGGGGATTGCGGACGGGTTTGCTGCGGTGCGGGCTGCGTCGATATGGCGCGGAACTGCGCTTCCGCGCGATCGATCTGGCGAGATAAATCCTTGATCGCGATCAGATTTTTGCTGCGTCGCTCGGCTCGCCTGTTGCGCGCGCTCAAGGGGGAAGTGCGTCAATCAACCGCGTCGCAGCATCGTGTGCGTGACGGTCGCGCGACGGTTCGCATGGCGGTTCATGGCGGCGTCGAAAACAGAAAGGCCGCAAGCGCGGAAGTGCACTTGCGGCCCGTTGTCGCGGAAGAGGCCTTGGGGTTTTGTGCGAGCCGTCTGGCGGTTTTTTCGTCAGGCCGGATCGGACCACAGACGGCCGCCCGTCGCCCAGTTCTCCCGTTTGACATCGATGAGAACGATGTCGACGGAACCCGGCTCGACGTTCAGCGAATCGCACGTCGCCTTCGTGATAGCCTCGACGAACTGGCGCTTCTGCTCGACCGTGCGGCCTTCGAAAAGCTCGATATGAAAAGTAGGCATGTCTCGTGTTCCTTGAAGTGGGTTGAAACGAAGAGTGTCGAAGTCAGTTCCTGAACGACGGATCGAGTCGATCGAGCTTGCGCAGCAGCGCGGGCCATTCGATTGCGCCTTCGATTGCGCCGCCGTCATAGAGTTGTTCGGCCGTGCGTTCGGCGACGGCTTCCGATGGCAGCACGAGCGGCCCGCCGCCCGCCTGCGCCTGCAACTGGATCTCGCACGCCTTGATCAGCGTCGCCATTAGCACATAGGCTTCCGCGACGGTGCGGCCCGCCGTCAGCGTGCCGTGATTGCGCAACAGCATCGCGGGCTTGTCGCCGAGATCGGCGACAAGCCGTTCGCCTTCTGCGGGCGTGAACGCGAGGCCCTCGTAGTCGTGATACGCGAGATAGCCATGAAAACGCAGCGCGTGCTGCGAGCCGGGCAACAGGCCGTCCTTTTGCAGCGACACGGCAATGCCCGCCGTGTTGTGCAGATGCATGACGCAGAATGCGTCGGCGCGCACCGCGTGCACGGCGGCGTGCAACGCGAAGCCCGTCGCGTTCACGGGATGCTCGCTTTCGCCGACGATATTGCCGTCGATATCGATCTTCACCAGATTCGACGCGCAGACTTCATCGAACGACAGGCCAAAGGGATTGATCAGGAAATGGCCGGGCTCGTCGGGCACGCTCGCGGAGATGTGCGTATAGACGAGATCGTCCCAGCCGTTGAGCGCCGCGAGCCGGTAGGCGGCCGCGAGATCGACGCGGGTGCGCCGTTCTGCTTCCGACATCGGCGTTGACTGCGCGACGCGGCCTGCAGGCGTGTGTGCAAATGACATGATGTCTCCCGTCTCATTCAACAGGGTTGCTTGTGACTCGCCGCTTCAGCGTTCCGGCAAAGCGGCGCGGGTCGTGTTTTCTGGGTGCCCGATGTTCGCGCTGCGCGAGGTCGCGACGTCGAACGGGCTTGTGTTGCGCGAAATGTGCGTGTCGCGAGTATCGCGCATGAAACGGCTCACCGTCCACGTTGCCACGACAAAGGGCGCGGTCAGTGCCGGTACACCAGGAAACGCAGCAGCCTGTTGCAGCAATACCGACACGCACACGCCAACGAGCGCGGCCAATGCGCCGCAATCGGCCAATGCAAGCGCGGTGAGCGCGCCGTTGAAGCCCGACAGGCCCGCGCCGAGAGCGGCTGCATCCGTGCCGATGAACCAGTGCGCCGCCGTCGCGAGCGCCGCGCCCGCCAGCGCGAATGCGGCGCATCGCATCGACGACATCGCGATGCCCGCGAGAATCAGCAGACCGGCCCACGCGGTCGACCCAAACGATGTCTGCGCGATGCCCGCAAGCAATGCGCGCGCAAACGGCATCCACGCTACGGTGTCGCTTGCGCTCGCACCGACGCCGACGCCGACGCCGACATGCGCAAACGCCCCATGCGCGAGCGGCAGCCACGCCCACGTGACGAGCAGGCAAGGGCTCGAATAGTATCCGAGGCCGCGCGAGCGCAGCAGCCGCGCCCACGGGCCGAGGAGCCACGCGGCGGCCGTTGCCGCGAGTATCGCGATGGCGATCGCCGTGGCGTCATCGGCGACGAACGTGAAAGCGGCAAGCGCGGCCAGCGCGCCGTTGAAACCGTGCAGCCCGTCGCGCGTCTCGCTCGGATCGTAGCCGCGCAGCACCGCGCCGACGTTCGCGGCGATCGCGCCTGTCAACGCAGCGCACGCGAGGCGTGGATCGCACACGAGCCATGCGGCGAGCACGCATGCGCCCGTCGACGCATCGCGTTGCAGGACGATCTGGCCGAAGCTGCGCAGCAGCGTGCGCAGCGCGGTGAGCGGCTCTTCATGGGGCGCGGCGTGCATGGCGATATCGATTGGAGCGGGCGTGACAATGCCGTATGAGGCGGAACTCAAGCGGCCAGCGAGATTCGAAGCAGACGTATCGCGAGCGTAGCGAGGCGGACGGGGTACGGCATGCGTGCGCGTTGATAACGGCTATTTGCGGCGCGTGTCTTCCAGGCGCATGACGCCGGTCCATTTCGCGGCCAATGCGGCGCGAACGGAACACGCGGCGTTCATCGCGGCGCGTTCGCGCTACGATGTCACCGATAACGATCGTACGAAGGAGACGGATTCATGCGTGAAGTGCGATGGACCCCGGAAGAGGGCGATGGCGTCGAGCATCTCGCGTTCGACGCGCGCGCCGACGGCTTCTATGCCGAAAGCGTGCTGATCGGCGAGCGCAACGGCCATCCGTATGGCCTCTTTTACCGCGTCAAATGCGATCTGCAGTGGCGCACCGTGCATGCGTGGCTGAAAGTAATCGGCGGCCCGGAACTCGATCTGCACGGCGACGGCGAAGGCAACTGGCACGATGGTCACGGCCTGGTGCTTGCGTCGCTGGCGGGCTGCATCGATATCGACATCGCCGCGACGCCTTATACGAACACGCTGCCCATTCGCCGTCTGCAACTCGCGAAGGGCGCGCGCGAGACGATTGCCGTCGCGTTTATCTCAACGCCCGATCTGCAGGTTTCGCGCGCCGAGCAGGCATACACCTGCGCCGAGCCGGGCATCGAGTATCGCTATGAAGGCATCGATACGGGCTTCGCGGCCGAGTTGAAGGTCGACGAAGACGGACTCGTGATCGACTATCCGATGATGTTCACGCGCACGTTGCCGTTCGCCTGAAGCTGCGCTTCGCGTTCGGCGACGAAGCCGTCGATCCGCGTGAGTGTGCGATTTACTTCGTAGTGTCGGCGTCCGCTGGCAGTACATCGCTGCCATGTCCGAGCGCGCGCTGCATCATCGTCGAATCGAGCCAGCGTCCGTGCTTGAATCCGACCGCCTTCAACGTGCCGACGAGTTCGAATCCCGCGTCCCGATGCAGCGACAACGAGCCGCCGCGTCCGCCGTCGGCGATGACGGCGATCATCTGACGCCACGGTCCTTGCTCGCATCGCTCGATCAGCGCGGCGATCAGCGAGCGTCCGACGCCGCGTCCCCGGCAGCCATCGTCGACGTAGATCGAGTCTTCGATCGTGTAGCGATAGGCGATGCGCGGCCGGTACAGCGTCGCATACGCATAGCCGGCGACCTTGCCGTCAAGCACCGCGACGATATACGGCAGACCGTGAGAGAGCACGGCAGCGTGGCGCTTTTGCATTTCGTCGACGGACGGCGGCGCTTCTTCGAACGACGCGACGCCCGTCAGCACGTGATGCGCATAGATAGACTGGATGAAGGGAAAGTCGGCGTCCGTCGCGTCGCGGACGACGGGCGCGGCGGCCGGAGAGGTCTCGCTCATTGTGTCGGATGATGGTGTCGTAGCTGGAAACCTCTCACTATGCCTGCGGCGCGTGCGGAAATGAAGCGCTTCAAAAATCTGCGTCGACGGACGGCGAGGTGAGCCGATCCAGGATGGTGAGGAAAACCAGGAGGCGCGGCTTTCCCGCCACCGACACGCGCCGGGGACGAAAATACAGATCGCTCACGAAGGCACGCGCGATGCGAAGAGGTGCTCTATCACCAGACGCCGCTTCTGCTGTTTCCGGCCGCGCAGCCGTCGATTAACATGCAGGCTCCTTCGTCAACCTCATCCATTGGTCAGCGTCGCCGATACGGGCTTTGCCATGAACCTGCTGTTGCGTCTCTTCCTTACCCTGCTGCTGAGTCCGCAGCGTAGCCGTCTGCATGTGCTCGACACTTGCGTGACGCCGTTTCGCGTGTGGCCGAACGATCTCGACGTGCTGCGCCATATGACCAACGGCCGCTACTTCACGATTCTCGATCTGGCGCGCGTCGATCTGATGGTGCGCTCGGGCATGTGGCCGCAACTGAGGAAGCAAGGTTGGTATCCCGTCGTCACGCTGGAGACGATACGCTTTCACCGATCGCTGGAGCTATGGGATCGCTATGACGTGGCGACGCGCGTGATCGGCTGGGACGACAAGCACACGTTCATCGAACAGGCTTTTATCCGCGACGGCGCGCAGGTCGCGTTGGGCGTGGTGCGCGCGCGGTTTCTCAAGCGCAGCGGAGGCACCGTGCCGACGAACGATCTGCTGCAACTCGCGGGCGTCACGCAGGCTTCGCCCGTGCTGCCCGAATGGGTCGTGCAATGGAGCGCGGCCGAAGGCGGCATGGCGATTCCGCCAGCTGCGCGTCAGGCGTCGGCGCAGGCGTGACCTGAGTGAAGGACAGTTAAGCGCTACGTCGCTCACATGTTCTCATGTGCAACGAAAACGCCATGGCGTCCAGCAAGCCGTGGCGTTACGCGTCGATGAAGAAGCGCCCCGGTTCGAACGCATCACTTCCCGCACAACAGCAGCAAGCGCTCCTGATCCGAGCAAGGACGCTTGTTGACTTTAGGCGGCGCGGGCTGCTGTTGCGCGGAGGCCGTCGTCGGCGTGCCAGCCGCGCGGTGCGCGATGCACGCGCGCAAGTGCCGTTCGATGGGCGGGTAGTATTGCCAGCCCTTCGTGAGCGGCGGCAGTTCGAGCTTCACCTGCTTCCACTTCGGATGTCCTTTCTCCTGAAGCACATCGAAGTTGTTGCACAGCGAATCGGCGAAGCGGTTCAGATTGCTGACCGTATCGCGCAAGCCGTAGTCGTACGTGACGAGAAACGCCTTGACGGTCAGCGTCGGTACGTCTTCTTTAAGCCAGTTCGGGTAGCTGCCCTGGCGGATCGTCGCGGGGAAATACGTTTCCTTCGCGCGCGCCGTTTCGGGCGCGTTCGCGTCGAGTCGCAGGAAGCGGATCTGCGACAGAAGATCGGGGTTCATATCGGTGAAGAGCTTCGCCGGCTGTCCCGCCACGATCACGGCCACGTCGATCTTCTTCACGACGAGCGCGGCAATCGCGTCCTCGTTGCTCAGGCTCTGCACGTTCTGCTCGGGAATCGGTTGATTGAACATCAGCCGGTAAAGCGTCGTTGCCGATTGCGCGGTGCCGCTGCCGATCGGGCCGATGCTGATCACCTTGTCCTTGATCTCGTTTATCGTCTTCATCGGCGAGTCGTTGCGCACGACAAAATAGATCTCTTCGTTATAGAGCGGCATGATGAGGCGCAACGGGCGGATCGTCGTGCCGGCATCCGCGTTGCCGGAGTTCGCCATGTCGATATAGGCCTGATACACGTCGGATTGCACGAGCGCGAGCTTGACGCCCGGCTCGAAGCGCATGCGCTGCACGTTTTCCGCGGAGCCTTTCGACGGCATCACTTCGAGGTCGATGCCCGCGGGCTGAGCGACGTATTTCGCGAGGTCGGCGCCGATCTGGATGTACGTGCCGCGCTCCTGTCCCGTGACGATCTTGTAGTGCGCGGCGACGCCGGCTGCCGCCGCTGCCCCCGTCGCCCCAGCAGCGATGGCGACGGACGCGACCAATAAGCTCACCAGCGCCGTCAATCCCGTCAGTATTGTTCTGAGCATGGTCTACCTACCTTGTGGTGTGTTGAAACGCATGCGCCTAACGGATAGCACGCATGCTCCGTTACTTCAGGCTTGCAATACGTGTGTGCTGCGTCTTCTCGATTGCGTGACGTGCTCTGCTATTTGTTCACTTGTTCGCCGATGGCGAGTGCTTCCAGCCCGAATCGATGATTGCGCGCATCTCGGCGTCGACGCCGCTGGCTGCGCTCGCCGCGTTGCTGTTCGTCACGTTCGTCGCCGCGTTCGTCGCCGTCGGATTCGCGGTGACGCTCGTTGCCGTCACGGCGCTTTTCGTTGCGATGGCGGGCGGCAGTGGCGGCAGCGCCGGCGTGCCGTTGGTATTCGTATTCACATTGGCATTGGCGTCGGCGTTGTTGACTTTCGTGGCGGCGGTCGCGGGCGCGGCCGCGCTGGCAAGCGGCTTCCAGCCCGTCGAAAGAATCACGCGTTCGAGCAATGACTGCGCGTCCGCGCTGCTGACGTCGATCGCGAGCGCGTGCGCTGCATGCTCGCGCACGCAGCTCCACAGCTTGTCCTTCGCGCAGTTGCTCGCCACGTTGAGCGCGGCGTCGCGCCTCTTCTCGCGGTCGCCGATTTCGCCCTGGATCTGCGCTGCGTCTGCGTTGTTCGGCTCGATCGACATCGCATCCGCAAGCGCCGACTTCGCTTCCGCGAGGTTGTTGTGCGCGAGTCCCGCGTTTGCGGCGCGCAGCGCTTCGGAGAGGTCACGGTAATGCTGGACGACGGGTGGCCTCGGCGGCGCGACGCGTGTCGGCATGATGTCGGCGACGGGCGCGTTCACAGTCGTTGCCGTCGGCGCGGTGCGCGCCATTTGCGCTACCGGCTGCGCTGCCGGTTGCACCACGGATTGCGGCGTCGCTCGCGGCGCAGGTGGCGGCGTATAAGGCGAAATCGATCCGCCCGCCGTGCTCGCGCTGTTGGTCGTTTCGTCGCCGCTCGTGTCCTGCCGGCGGTTGTCGCCGAGCAGCAGCCAGGCCGCGTAGCAGAACGCCGCGACGAAGAGCAGCATCACGACGCCTTTCGTGACCATCCACCGGCCGGCCGCCTGCCATGCCGCGTGCGGCACGGCGAGGGGCGCAATCGGCATGTCGGGTGATGCGAGCGCAGGCAGTCCCGAAGGATCGGGAGCAATCGCGGGCAAATGCGGCGCCTGCGTATCGACGGCTCTCAACTGGGTTCCGGCGCGCTTGCGCTGCGCTCTGTCGAGAGGATGATCCGCACCGCAGTACGGGCAGAATTCGGCATGCTGATACAGCACGCCGCCGCAACGTGTGCATGGCGTGGGGAAGCCCTGGGCAGATGTCGATTCGGCAGACATGCTTGAACCCCAACCAGTTGTAGGCGATGCCATTTCGGCATGCT
Organism: Paraburkholderia franconis; assembly: GCF_009362735.1. Taxonomy (GTDB): domain Bacteria; phylum Pseudomonadota; class Gammaproteobacteria; order Burkholderiales; family Burkholderiaceae; genus Paraburkholderia; species Paraburkholderia franconis. Next base: position 58,388 of record NZ_WHNP01000028.1, read on the forward strand.
CAGGATCGAAGTTGAAGCAAACGAGCGAGTTGGCGGAACTCGATCCACATGCGCTGGGTAGCAGCCGGCCCAGTTCTTTCATCATGGGGCCGCTGTGTGTGAGCAAATATGGTTTCTTTCTCGCGGCGCGTCAATCGCCGTTGCTACCTATCGCACACATCCGTCGCGTCGGCCCTTGAATTAAAGGGGTAAACGATCATGCATCAGGGTTTATGCATAGGCCGAATTGCAACGTCGCCCGTTACGTTTTGATCATAGGAAACGCATCGATCAAATAAAAGGCCGGCGCGCAATGCACACCGGCCGTTATGCACAAGCATGTCATAGAGACGTTGCACGCCTTTATCCAGTCATCGGACGCCTTTCGCGCGTCTTGTCGTTCTTGTGTTTGCTAGCGTCTGATGCGCTTTTCAATGCTTGCGCAGCGGATGATCTCTAAGCAGCCACGCAAGCGCGAACGCGAGCACGACCACGCAGGCAGCGACGAGATACACCGTGTGCAGCGCGCTCGCGAATGCCTGCAAGTAATCGTCGCGCAAGACGGCGGGCAAGTTGTGAATCGCAGCGGGGCCGAGCGCGTGCGGCAGTTCGGTATCCGGTGGAATCAGCGCTTGCAGGCGAGCCGCGAGCCCATTCGAGAAGATCGCGCCGAATGCCGCGACGCCGACCGAGCCGCCGATCGAACGGAACAATGTCGCGCCCGACGTCGCCGTGCCGAGATGCCTGAACGGCACCGCGTTCTGCACGGCGAGAATGAGCACCTGCATCACCATGCCGAGACCGCAGCCGAGCACGCCCATATACGCATACATCACATGAACGGGCGTCGAGAGCTTTAGCGTGGTGAGCAACACCATCGCGACGCCGACGAGGAACGTGCCCATGATCGGGAACATCCGGTATTTGCCGATCTTGCTGATGATGCGCCCCGTGACGATCGACATCACCAGCACGCCGCCCATCATCGGCATCATCTGCATGCCGGCTTCGGAAGGCGTCGAGTACTTCACGACCTGCAGATACATCGGCAGAAACGTCACCGAGCCGAACAGCGACACGCCGACGATAAAGCCGATCGCGCTTGCCAGCAGAAACGTGCGGTCGCGAAAGAGCTCGAGCGGCATGATCGGTTCGACGGCGAGGCGTTCTTCATAGATGAACCCGCCGACGCAGATGAACGCGAGCACGAGCGTGAACCACAGTTGCGGGGAGGTCCACGGGAGCACCGTGCCGCCCTGGCTCGTGAACAGGATCACGCAGGTGAGGGCGCCCGCGAGGAAGGCCGCGCCCATGTAGTCGATCGTGTGCTTCACGTGCGCGACACGCGGCTTGAACACGGCGCCGATCACGAGCAGCGCGGCGATGCCGAGCGGCACGTTGATGTAGAAGATCCAGCGCCACGACAGATGGTCGACGAGAAAGCCGCCCATCATCGGGCCGATCACGGTCGCAAGACCGAATACGCCACCGAACACGCCTTGATAGCGGCCGCGCTCGGCAGGCGGGATCACGTCGCCGATCGCGGCCATCGTGATGACGAGCAGTCCGCCGCCGCCGAGTCCCTGAAGCGCGCGCAGCAGGATCAGCTCGGTCATGTTCTGCGCGAGCCCGCACAGCGCCGAGCCGATCAGGAACAGCACGATCGCCGTCTGCAAGACGATCTTGCGGCCGAACAGGTCGCCGAACTTGCCGTAAAGCGGCACGACGATCGTCGACGTCAAAAGATAGGCGGTGACGACCCACGACAGGCTGTCCAGCCCGCCGAGATCGCCGACGATGGTCGGCAGCGCGGTCGACACGATCGTCTGGTCGAGCGCCGCGAGCAGCATCACCAGCAGCAGCGCCGGAAACAGCACGCGCAGCGACGGGCGTCCGGTCGTGCCGGGCGCGGCGTCGTGGGCAAGGGTCTGGGTTTCCATCTCGGCTTCCAATGCTTTCAAGTTGCCTTGAAATTAATTAACACGCAGATTAATATATGCGACATCAGATCATTCGTCAATCTCACTGTCATGGCACGGAAATCGGTATCGGGTCTGGATCAGGCGGGGCATGCGGACGACGTAAGCGCGGGCACGTCGGCGCCCGCCGTGGCGGGGCGCCGTCCCGGCCGCCCGTCGGGCAGCGGACGCGGTCCTGAGCAGCGCGCCCGTCTGCTGGACGCGGCGCTTGCGCTGTTCGCGCGGCAGGGCATCGTCGATACGACGCTCGGCCAGGTCGCGCGCGAGGCGGGTTTCACGCCCGCGATGATGCATTACTACTTCAAGACCCGCGATCAACTGCTCGACGTGCTGATCGACGAGCGTTTCCTGCCGCTGCGCACGCGGCTCGCCGGTTCGTTCGAAGCGAATCCCGACGATCCCATCGCGGCGATCACGTCGCTCGCGCAGCGGCTCGTCGATGTCGCGGGCGACTATCCGTGGTTTCCGTCGCTGTGGATTCGCGAAGTGATCAGCGAGGGCGGCCTGCTCAAGCAGCGCATGCACGAGCGTTTCGGCGATGCGAACCAGCGGCGCGGCATCGCGTATATCGAGCGGTGGCAGAAGGAAGGGCGGCTGAATCCGGATCTGGAGCCGTCGCTCGTGTTTCTGTCGGTGATCGGGCTGGCGATCCTGCCGCTCGCCACGTCGGCGATGTGGCGCCACGATCCTGTGCGCAGAAAGCTGACGGCGGACGACATCGCGCGTCATGCCGTCGCGTTGCTCATGCACGGCGTGGGGTCGAAGCCGCGCGCGTGAGTCGCGCGTCGGTCGTGCATCGCTTGCCGGCGAAGCGCTTTCTTCAGACGTGCAAGGCGCTTCGCCGTCGCCTGGCACCATTTGCCGGCGGCACGCAATGTGCTTGATCCATCCGTGTGTTTCGCAGTTCGACGTCCGCCATGCTGTCTTGCACCGGCGCGGCAATCAGCCATCTTCCGCGCACGCATCGACAGGTTGACGACGAAGACAACGAGGAACAGGAAGAAGATCGCAATGCATCGCAGTGCCTTGCCTTCGACCGTTTCGGCCGGCTGGCCCGCTTTTCATCCTGCGCGCGCTTCACAAGCTTCTTCTCGTTATCTGCATGCCTTCGGATGGTCACGCGAGCGCCTTGCGCGGCCGTCAAGATGGCGCGGTGCCCGCCAGCACGCGGCTCGGTTGTCGCGCCTGTCCTGGCGCTTTTTTGAATACGGCGGGACATGCTCGCAAGCGTACAGTCGCGTGCAACTCGATGCGGACAATCGAGTCCGAAGAGGGGATGTGCGCGGCGGCGGACGCGCGCCGTGCACACAGTGACGACTACGCGAGGCGGGAGCGGTTGGCGGACGGACAGCGCGTCCGTCGTCCGTTGGTAAGAGCGACCCTACGAGAGTAGAAACGTTGAACTCTTTTCCGCTGCCGGCGCTGGCGCGGTACACAAGTACGTAACATCATGGCCACGTCAGAGTGCATAACCAGCTTTTACAGCAATAACATCAAGATGAACGGAGTATTGAGGCTCGATCAGGCCACGATCGTGCTAGTCGAAGACGACCCGCAAAACAGGGAATCGTTGAAAATTCTGCTCGAATCAGAAGGGGCCAATGTCATCGCCGTGGCGGATGCCGAAGAGGGCGTCGAAGCCGCCATTCGGGTGCTGCCCGATGCCGTCGTCTGCGATCTGGACCTGCCCGCGATGGACGGCTTCTATCTGATCCAGCGTTTGCGGGATCACGAGATTCGCGGCGATCACGCGCCTTGCGTCGCAGTGGCCGTGACGGGCCATACCGATGAAGCCTATCGGCTGCGCAGCATCGGCGAGGGATTCCAGCACTTCATGACGAAGCCCGCGCCGCCCGATGCGCTGGTGACGCTGCTGCGCGACGCGATTGGTGCGCGCGCCGCCGGCCTGACCTGACGTTCGAACTGCGGCGCCTCGTCTGACGAAGACGGGTGGGTTCAGCTGCCGGCGGCTTGCGCGGCCTGGCATGCCGAGCACAGCCCTTTCAGCTCGATTCCGTCTCCGGCGAGCCGGTAGCCCGCGTTTTCGATTTGCGCGACGAGCGCCTCGCGCAGCGCGGGCTGATGCAGTTCCGTGACATTGCCGCACTGCTGGCAGACGACGAGAATGCCGTGCTGACATTGCGTCAGGTCGTGACAAACGGCGAACGCGTTGATCGATTCGATCTTGTGCACGAGCCCCGCGGACAGCAGGAAATCGAGCGCGCGATACACCGTGGGCGGCGCGGAGCCGGGGTGGATATGGCGCATGTCGTCGAGCAGCGAATAGGCCTTGGTCGCGCGGCCCGATGTCAACAGAAGTTCCAGCACCTTGCGGCGGATCGGCGTGAGCTTCTCGCCGCGCTCCCGGCAGTATTCCTCCGCCAGCGCGAGTGCCGCCTCTGCGGACGCCTGCGTACCCTGCAAATGCCCGGCATGCTCGTGACGCGGATCGTGCGGATGCGCGTGGTCCGCGCGATGTTCGTCGTGCTGCGGACGATGCGCTGGATTCGATGCGCCTGCCGTTGCGGAAGCAGCAGCGGCAGCCGTTGGCTTGGCGTTTTTCATCCGCTGATTATAAGGTTGAACGCAGCAGTTGAACCCTGCAGTCGAACCCAAGCCGCCGTCGCCGCTCTGCATGCGCGGCGGTCAGCGGCTCGCACGATTGATCGGTCGCGTCAGTCGAGCTTCGCGTCGAACCCGCGCCTGACACCAGGACGTTCGAACAGCGTGCCGTACCAGCGCTTGACGTTCGGGTAGTCGGCGAGATCGACCTTGTGGCGCTCGTGCCGCCACGCCCAGCCGAGGATCGCGAAGTCCGCGACGGACAACTCGCCCGCCACATATTCCGTCTTGCCCAGCCGCTTATCTAGCACCGCATAGAGCCTTCGCGTCTCGGCCGAAAAGCGCTTGAGTCCATAGCGCTTGTCGTCCTCGGAAGCGAGAGCCGCGAAGTGATGCACCTGTCCCGGCATCGGGCCGAAGCCGCCCATCTGCCACATCAGCCATTCGAGCACGGGCACGCGCTCGCGCAGGCTCTCCGGCAGGAACTTGCCCGTCTTCTCGCCGAGGTACAGCAGGATCGCGCCCGATTCGAACACGCTGATCGGCTGGCCATCCGGTCCGTCGGGATCGACGATCGCGGGAATCTTGTTGTTCGGGCTGATCGCGAGAAAGTCGGGATCGAACTGCTCGTCCTGCGTGATGTTGATCGGCTTGACGACGTACGGCAGTTCCATTTCCTCGAGCGCGACGCTGACCTTGCGGCCATTCGGCGTGCCCCATGCATAGAGCGTGATCGTCATGAGTTCAGGTCAGATCGAAGTCGACGTATTTCTTGAAGCCCGGGCGCGTCGCGAGCCGCTGATACCAGCGTTCGAGATTCGGCGTCGACGGACGCTCGACGCCCGGCAACCCGAACCAGCGCTTCGCATACGCGCCCAGCACGATGTCCGCGAGCGTGAAGTGATCGCCTTCGATGTGAAAGCGCCCTTGCAGGTGCACGTCGACCAGCTTCCACAGCTTCGCGACGCTGTCGATGTCGGCGGCGAGCTTCGCGTCGTCGCGCTCCGCCTCGGGCGTGCGCACGATGGTCCAGAACACGGGGCGCTCGGCAGGCTGCAGCGTGGACAATGACCAGTCGAGCCAGCGGTCGATGCTCGCACGCGCTTTGGGCTCCGTGGGATACAGCAGGCTCGACGCACCGTACTGCATCGCCAGATAGCGCAGGATCGAGTTCGATTCCCACAGCACGTAATCGCCGTCGACGAGCGTCGGAATCTTGCCCGTCGGGTTCATCGCGAGGTAGTCGGGTTCGTCGTTGCGGCCGAATTGCAGGCCGGCGTCGATGCGGTTGTAAGGCACGACGAGTTCGTCGCACACCCACAAGACTTTCTGGACATTGACCGAGTTGGCGCGTCCCCAGACTGTAATCATCCGGTAATCCTCTTTGATTCGTCTTCAGTGGCAAGCCGCGCGTCGTGCGCGGCGTTCAACCAGTAACGATACACGATGCGGGTTTTTCTTTCCGGGCGCCGCCTGTTCGTATGCACGCGTTGCGTACAATGAGCGCACCCAACATGACGAGGCATCGCATGGCCCGCATTGTCCCCGACGACTGGAAGAGTCTCGCCGCCACGGGCGCCGCCGCGCGCGAGCGCGAAACGCTGGCGCTCCTCGAAGAAGCGCTGCCGCGCGACTACACCGTCTATCACGGCCTGCACTGGACGCGCTTGCACGAAGGCTTCTCCGTGTTCGGCGAGGCCGATTTCGTGATCGTCAGCCCGTCGGGGCGCGTGATGATCGTCGAGCAGAAGACGGGCTTTTTGCGCGAGACGCCGAAAGGGCTCGTCAAGGTCTACATGCAGACCGAGCGCAACGTGGCGATCGCGCTCGCGCGCACGATCGAGGGGCTGCACCGGCGCTTCACGGCCGCTTTCGGCGCGGGCACGTATTTCATCGAAGAGGTGCTGTATTGCCCGGACCACATCGTCAGGGATGCGGCGATTGCGGGCGTGAACCCGGCGCGCATCGTCGATGCGAACCGCAAGGACAAGCTCATTGGCATCATTCTCGACGCGCTGCCCGCCGACGAGCCGCGTCTCGCGTGCGCATCGAAGATCCACCACTTTCTCGCCGACGAACTCGCGCTCACGCCCGACGCGAGCGCGCTCGTCGGCCAGGCGGGCACGCTCGTCACGCGGCTCGCGGGCGGGCTTGCCACATGGGCGCGGCGGCTCGAATTCACGCCGTTCCGGCTGCGCGTGATCGGCACGGCGGGCTCCGGCAAGACGCAGCTTGCCGTGCAGGTCATGAACGATGCCGTCGCGCGCGGCGAGCGGCCGCTGTACGTGTGCTTCAACCGGCCGCTCGCGGACCATATCGCGCGTGTCGCGCCGCCCGAGGCGAAGGTCGCGAACTATCACCAGTTATGCGATTGGGTCGTGCGGGAAAACGGCGAGGCGCCCGATTTCCAGAGCAACGACGTATTCGATAAGCTCGAAAGCGCGTTTGCCGCCACGCCGATCGACGCGCGCTGGCAATACGACGTGCTGATCGTCGACGAGGGCCAGGATTTCCAGCAGCCGTGGGTGCCCGCGCTCGAACGGCTGCTGAAGCCGGGCGGCGCCTGGTGGTGGCTCGAAGATCCGCTGCAGAACCTGTACATGCGCGAGAGCGTCGCGCTGCCTGGCTGGACGGTGCTGCGCGAGTCGACCAACTATCGCAGTCCGCGTGACATCCTCGACTATCTGCGCGACGTGGTCGGCGCGACGGTGCCGCTTGCGGGCGCGCTTGCGGCGGGCAGTCCGTTCGACGGCTCGGACATCCTGCTGTCGACCTACGATGAAGCGCAGACGCCCGAAAGCTGCATCGATGCGACCAAGCGCGCGATCACGCAGGCACTCGCGCTCGGCTTTCGCAAGCAGGACATCGCGGTGCTGTCGTTTCGCGGACGCGAGGGCTCGGTGCTCTGGCCGCTCGATCAGCTCGGCCCGCACCGGCTGCGCAGCTTCACGGGCAAGTACGATCTGTTCGGCAACCCGGCGTATCGCGACGGCGACGTGCTGCTCGACTCGATTTACCGCTTCAAGGGACAGTCGGCGCCGTGCGTGATCCTGAGCGAAGTCGATTTCGACGAGTTCGACGAGCGCAATGCGCGCAAGCTCTTCGTCGGCGCGACGCGCGCGACGATGAAGCTGATCGTCGTCGCTTCACAGCGCGCCGCGCGGCACTTGCAGCTGGGTGAACCGAAGGATCAGGCGGCGGCGTAGCGCGCCACGGGACGGGCGCGGCCGGGCAGCTTTGCTTCTTTGAAAGCTTCGAAGGCGTCAGAGCTCAGCGCCACGCCGACGCGCTGATCAGCGTGCCCTTGCGCGCGAGCGCATCCCACCAGATCACGCGCAAAAGCGGCGCCTGCTTCGCGATGAAGAGCGCCTGCACGGCATCGCTTTCGATGAAGTGCGTGACGCCGCAGCGCAGCGCGGCCTGCGCCTTGTGCGCGGCGGCGCCTGCGGGCGTTTCGTCGTGCATGTCCGGCGCGCGCATCACCAGCTCCAGATGGCCGAAGCCGTGCCGCTCCAGCCACGCGCGGGTGCGGTTCAGATCGACGTGCGGCCGGCCCGTGATCACCGCGTGCACCTTCTCCAGATCGACGTCGGGCAGGATCTCGAACGGCAGCAGCGCGTCGCGTTCGTTCAACGCGGCGGACAGGTCTTCGTCATAGCGCGACAGCGGCACGTCGGGCAAAAGGATGCCGTCCAGATCGATTGCGTACGTCGCGTACTCGTGGTCTTGCGCCATTTTCTCGGCGGAACCCGCCTCGACCTTCAGCCAGTCCTCGCGGTAATCGTCCGTGTAGGCCTGGCGCTCCCACGGGAAGAGCGCGAAGAAACCCGACGCGTCGTTCGCATAGTCCGGGCGAATGCGGCTGATTTCGTCGAACGCGCCCGTCAGCGTCTTGACGATCAGACCGTGCTGTTCGAGGAACGCGATGCAGTCGACCAGCGTGAAACCGCGTCCCGCGATGTCCTCGCACAACAGCACCTTGGAGCCCGGCGGCGGCAGCGGCTGCGCCGAGTCCCACGTGACATGGCGCGCGCGGCGGTCGTAGCTGAGAAACGCGACGGGCACGCCGATCGCATGCGAAGCCATTAACGCAAGTGGCGCACCGCCCCGTAAGATGCCGACAGCGGCCGCGAAGCGCTCTTCGAGCAGGGCGGGCTGCAGCGAATCGATCCAGTGGTCGAGCTGTTCGTAGGTCAACGGTAGAACCGGCTTTTTCATGACGGCTTGCGGTTTGTGTTGGGCCGGATGGACGCGCGTCGGCGAAACGGCTTTTTTGAGATTGAGCCGATATTATGCACGCCGTGTAAAGATTCTGTGTCGTGGCATCCGACCGCGCTGTCGTTATCGTCTGACGGCGATGTCAGGCACAATGCGAGCCACGGCTGGGAAAAAGACGCACAACAAGACACACAAGACCACACGAAAGGGACCAAAAGTGCAGAACAACAAATACGGATGGTTGCGCGCGCTCGCACTCGTGCCTGTGCTGGCGCTCGCGTTCGTCGCGCCGGACGCGCCTGCCGCGCCGATGACGACGACGCTCGAACTCGACGTGAAAGGCAAGATCGCGAAGACCAGCGACCCCGACCATTCCGTGTTCCATTTTTCGGAGGCGCAGATTCTCGCGCTGCCGACGCACACGATTACGACTTCGACGACATGGACGGCAAAATCGACCTTCACGGGGCCGCTGCTCGCGGATATTCTCAAGACAGTGGGCGCGTACGGCGACGAGATCGAAATCCACACGCTCGATGACTACACGTACACCGTTCCTGTGTCCGATACGAGCCGCTATGGCGTGATCGTCGCGTACAGCATGAATGGCAAGCGCCTCCAGGTCAGCGACTTCGGCCCGCTGTTTCTCATCTACCCGCGCGACCAATTCCCCGGCGAGCTGGCGGGAGGGGCAGCGGACGCAAAATTCGTATGGCAGATCAAGGCACTCATCGTCAAATAGGACGGCGCCCGCTGCGCCGCGTCGTACTCGTTGTCATCTGGATCGCCGCGCTCGCGGCGCCGACCACGGCGATCACCTATCTGCTCTATTCGGCTCTGCTCAATCCCCGCGAGACCCAGCAGGTCACGGGCACCTACGACGGGTTCTACTGGGACGCCGCGCAGCTCCAGATCGCCTATGCGCGGCTCGAAAGCCAGCTGTTGCTGTACCAGACGGGCGTCGACAGCGATTATCGGCGGCTCACACTGCATTTCCAGGTGCTGCAATCGAAGTTGCGCGTGATGGCGGGTTCGACTCAGCGCCTCGCCGCGCAGGCGGAGGCCGTCCAGCGTCAGCAGGAGGAGATCGCGCGTCTGTCCGAGATGCTCGTCGCGATGCAGCCCATGCTCGATGCGCTGCCGAATTCGCCGACGCTTGCCTCGCAGATGGTCGAAGAACTGCGCCAGCACTGGAAGGAAGTGAACGCCCTCGCGCTGAGCCGCCGTTTCGTCGACGTGCAGGATCGCGAGGCGATGAACTCCGACTTCATCGCGAAGCGCCGGATGTTGTTCGCGGGCGGGCTCGTGCTGCTGTTGCTGTCGGCGGCGGCGACCGTGCTGCTCGTGATGAACGGACGGCGCCGCACGAACCTGATCGTGCAGCAGCGCGCCGCGCTCGACGCCGAGCATCAGGCGAGCCGCGCCGCGCGCGAAGCGAGCCTCGCGAAGGACGCGTTTCTCGGCATGATCAGCCACGAGTTGCGCACGCCGCTGCACGCGATCGTGTCGTCGATCGAGCTGCTCGGCTTCAACTTTCACACGGAGGCCGATCGCAAGGTGATCCAGCGCCTCGAGACGGCCGCGCGCCATCTCGAGGCGCAGATGAAGGACCTGACCGACTACGCGCGTCTGGGCGCCGGCAAGCTCGAGTTGCGCCATGAGCATTTCGATCCGCGCGAGCTGCTGGCGTCCGTCGTCGACGAGCACGAGACGGCCGCACGCGCAAAGGGGCTGGCGTTCGAAGGCAGCGCGAGCGGGCGCACGGGTCTCGTCGATTCCGACCCGCATCGCATCCGGCAGATCGTCAACAACCTCGTGACCAACGCGATCCGCTACACGGAGCGCGGCAACGTCACGCTGCATTTCGAGCAGCACGCGGGCGCGCTTGTCATCGTCGTCACCGATACGGGACCGGGCGTGCCCGACACGCAGATTCCGCTGATCTTCAAGGAGTTCACGCAGCTCGACGCATCCCGCACGCGGCGCTTCGAAGGGGCGGGCATGGGGCTCGCGATCGTGCAGGGGCTCGTCGCGCTGTTCAACGGGACGATCGGCGTCGAAAGCGAAGTGGGCAAGGGCACGCGCTTCACGGTGACGATCCCCGTCGCGTCCGTCGAGGCTCCCGCAGTTCCGGCGGCCGCGCCGCACGAGGCGCACGGCGACGGCCGCCCGCAGGTGCTGATCGTCGACGACAACCAGCTGATCCGCGAATCGCTGTGCGAAATGCTCGAGCACATGGAATGCGACGCGGCCGCCGTCGCCAACGCCGACGACGCGCACGTGTGGCTGGCATCGAGGCGCTGCGATCTCGTGCTGCTCGATCTGCACATGCCGGACAAGGATGGCTACGCGTTCATGGCCGAGTACGCCGCGACGAAGGACGCGGCGGCGCGCACGCCCGTGATCGCCGTGAGCGCGTATGCGCCGGACGGACCGACACGCCTGGGCGACGCGCCGTTCTTCGACAGCCTGAGCAAGCCCGTTCACTACGAAGTGCTGCGCGACGCCGTGCAGCGCGCGCTGGCGGCGCGGCACGGGGCGTCGGTGGAAGGGTGACGCGGGCTGGGCAGGCTGGATCGTCCCGTCCCGGCAACCCTGGCGCTGCGCTTAAGCCCGGCTCAGTCGCTTCGACAGATCGGCGACGAGTATCGCCATGCGCGCGGGTTTCTCATAGCAGGCCACGTCGTAGTTGCGCACGATGTCGCTGATTTCCGATTCGCTTGCCTTGCCCGTCAGCAGTTCGCCCGTCAGCACGAAGATCGGCGCGTCCGGGTTTTCCGATGCGCGCACCGCGCGGATCGCTTCCGCCGACGTCTGCGGGCCGAACAGCCAGTCGATCACGACGCCGTCGAACACCTGCGTCTGCAGCGTTTCGGCGAACGCGGTGAGGCCGTAGATCGCCACGGCTGCAAAGCCGCTGCGCTCCAGGTAGTCGCGCAGGTTGTCGGCGGACGCCTGGTCGTCGTCGACGACGGCGATCAGCGGCTTGTCCGTTTCGGCGCGGCGCGGATAGATCTCGATCTTGTGGACTTCGTGCGCGTTCTGATAGAGCGCGCCGTCGTAGCGCACGACGCGCCACTGGTCGAGCTTCGACCACGCGATGAATTCCGGCCGGCTGCCCGCTTCGATCGGCGCGCCGATCCATGCGGTGCACGCGAGCTCGATCGAGCCGATCGCGAACACCGCCTCCTGCGCGGTGGCGCCGACCATGCCGGGGTCGAGCGTCTGCGCGCCGAACAGTTGCGCGGCCGGCTCGCCGAAGACCTCGGCGACCTTCTTGATCTGCGAGAGCGTCCAGGGGCTGTTGCCGCGCAGCTTGCGGTGGCCCTGCGAAAAACTCAAATCGAGGATGCGGCAAAGCTCGCTGGTCTGCTGACGCTTGCCGATGCCGTGACGGCTCATCAATTCGCGCACGCGTTCGGCGACGGCGAGCGAGTCGGTTGAGGTGGCTTCGTTGGACATGCGCGAAGTTTCTGTCTGTCAGTATGAATCGTTGTTTATGACGAAGCGTCGTTTCGACGGCGCGTAGCGCGGGTCTCCCAGACGCGCCGGATGGGCGCGCCCCCTAGCGGGACAGCCAATGTACCGCAAAACGCGCGGCGCGCCTGGTATCGCGCCGCGCCCGCATGGCCGCGTGCCGCTCCTGGCCGTGAAAACGGCCCATTCTGTTAAATTCGATTGCCCGCGCGGATCAGCACAGCTTCGCTCGTTGCCTGGCCTTTCTATTTTAGCGGCGAAAACGTATGCGTAACGCATCGTCTCGGGTGTCGATGGTCTTTCGCCGATGCGGACGGCGCGTGTTGCCGGCGCGCAAAAGACGGTGCGCAGCGGATCGCTTTATGACCGGCATTGCGGCATCCGCGCGGGCCTGAGAAGATGCAGACCCTCGACACCGCCACGCTGCGCAACCCGCTTTCCGATGACGACGACCTATCCGCTGCACGCGAACCTGAGTCCGGCCGACGCGCCGTTTCCCGATCGGGCCGATGTTGTCATCGCGGGCGCGGGCATCATGGGTTGCGCGGCCGCGTACTACCTCGCGCAGCGCGGCGTGAAGGCTGTCGTGCTCGACAAGTCGCGCATCGCGGGCCAGCAGTCGACGCGCGCGTGGGGCTTCGTGCGCCAGCAGGGCCGCGAGGCCGCCGAAGTGCCCCTGATGATGGCGGGCATGCGCATCTGGGAACAGCTCGAACACGAGCTGAACTTCGATCTCGAATGGCGGCAGGGCGGTTGTCTCTACGTCGCGGACAACGAAGAGGACTGGGCATCGTTCCAGCAATGGATGGATGTCGCGAAGCGGTACGGGCTCGACACGCGCGTGCTCGACCGCGCGCAGATCGACCAGCATGTGCGTGGCATGCACGGCGCGGCGTTGGGCGGCCTGTACACGGCTAGCGACGGCCAGGCCGAGCCGCGCCGCGCGGCGGCCGCGTTTGCCGCGCGCGCGGTCGAGGCGGGCGCGCGCTTCTTCGAGGGCTGCGGCGTGATCGGCATCGAACGGGCGGCGGGCGCGGTGACGGGCGTCGCCACGGAGCGCGGGACGATCCGCACGCGGCATGTGATCTGCGCGGCGGGTGCGAGCAGCTGGCGGCTGCTGGACACGCTCGGCATCGCGTTGCCGCAACAGGCCGTGCGCGGCACCTGCATGCGCACGAATCCGTTGCCTGCCGTCACGGCGTCGGCGTTCTGGGGGCATGGCCTAGGCATCCGTCAGCGCGCGAACGGCGCGATCAATCTCGCCGACGACATGCAGGTCGACGTCGACATGACGTTCGGCCATTTCCGCGCGCTGAAGTGGTTCCTGCCGGAGCTATGGACGCAGCGCGAGAAGTTCAGCTTCCATCTGAACGGCGCATTCGTGCGCGACGTGCTCGACCGTATGCCGGGCGTCGTGCCCGCCGACGAGCGCGTGCTGCATCCGCGTGACCCGAATCCGCAGCCGAACCGCGCGCACGCGCCGCGCGCATTGCAGAAGCTGCGCACGCTCTTTCCGGCGTTGAAGGATGCGCAGGTGGTCGAGTCGTGGGCGGGGCTGATCGACGTGCTGCCCGACGGCATTCCCGTGCTCGACGCGCCCTCGCAGACGCCGGGTCTGCTGATCGCCACCGGCTTCTGCGGACATGGTTTCGCGATGGGACCGATCGCCGGCCGGCTTATGGCCGAGTGGATCGACGACGGCAAGCCTTCGCTGGATCTCGCTGCGTTCCGCTTGCGGCGGTTTTTCGATGGGACGATGCAGCGGCCGCGGAGCATGTTGTGACCTGTGTTTTTTGATGTCTGCGACGCTGATTGTTTTTTAGCTTGCCGCTGGCATCCGCGCATGTGCCTCGCGGCGCAGGCGTTGCCCCTGTGCGGGGCGGCACTCACTTTCTTTGCCGCCGCAAAGAAAGTAAGCAAAGAAAGCGGGCTCACGCCGCCAGTGCTTGACATTTACCCACGGGCTCTCAGCGTCCCCGTGTTTCTTACGGCAGGGTGCTCGCTGATGTTCGTTGCCAGCGCACTACTTAATCGCCTCACCTGCTTCATGCGCCCGTGCCACGATCGAGGGTATCGAACGTTTCAGCGCCCCATTTCGGTTGTGAACGAAGTTGCTGTGCCGCACAGGGCAACGCCCGCACTGTATTGGCGTATCCAGTAGCGAGGGTGTCCTCCTGTGCGGCGCGAACACCTACACACAGTTTGCCGCAAAGGGGCGCTGGGACCTACGATGTCGCGAGCCGTAGTTCGGGTGCACGATGCAGGTGAGGCGATTAAGTAGTGCGTTGGCAACGAACATGGACCAGCATGCTGCGGTGTGACGGATGGGGACGTTGAGAGCCCGTGGGTAATCGTCAAGCACTGGCGGTGTGAGCGGCTTTCTTCTGCCTACTCTTCTTTGCCGCGGCAAAGAAGAGTAGGTGCCGCCCCGCACAGGGGCAACGCCCGCGCCGCGAGGCGCCTCGCGGATGCCAGCGACAAGCAAAAAAACAATCAGCGTCGCAGACAAAACCCTACTTCGGCGCAATATCGCGCCTCACCCTCAAGATGTGCTGCTCGACATAGAAAGCAGCCGCATCCGCATCGCCGTTGATGATCGCCTCGTAAATCAGCCGATGCTCCGACACATACAGCCGGATGCGCCCCGGATCATGAATGCCGTCGTCCTTCAGGCGCTTCCACAGCGGCTGGTCCATTGCCTGCGCGACTTCGTCGGCGATCTTCACGAGCAGCGCGTCGCCCGTCATCACGGCCAGTTGCCGGTGGAACAGACGGTCGCTGTCGTTCCAGAGCGCGCGCTGCACCGCGTCCGACACGTCGTCGATCGAATCCATCTGCGCGAGGTAATGCTCCGCGAGTTCGTCGCGTTGCGCATGCGCGGCCGCGCGGCGCGCGATCGCCGGTTCGAGGATCAGGCGCACGTCAAGCGCGGAAGTGGGGCTGATATCGGCGTCGCCCGGCGCGCGATCGTCCGCGCGTGCCGCCGACAGGCGCTGTAACGCGTCCGCGCACACATAGGTGCCGGAGTTGCGCCGCGTCACCACGAGTCCTTCGTTCTGCAGCGCGCCCAGCGCCTCGCGCACGGCGGGCCGGCCCACGCCGAAGCGCGCGGCGAGATCGCGCTCGGACGGCAGCCGCGCTTCGGGCGCGAACTGTCCGCTGCGGATGTCGGCGCGCATCCGCTCCGCGACCTGCTCGTAAATCTGCTTCGGGCGAAACGCGCGTTCCAGTGCGAATGAAGTCGTGGCCATAGGTGCGTTGCGAGGAATGGACGGCAAGATGACGTAAGCCGAATTCCGACCAGTTTAGCGCGACAATTTTGAAATTGGTTGATGGTCGACCAAAGCTGGTCTACATTCTGGTCCAATATAGCCAATGATGGAGCGAGACGACATGTTCGATATGCAGCCGGCCAGGCCCGTGACGCGAGGCGCGGGCGCATCATGAAACTGAACCGCGTGATCAGCACGGTCGAAGTGCATACGGGCGGCGAGCCGTTTCGCATCGTCACAAGCGGGTTGCCGAAGATGCTTGGCAAGACCATCGTCGAGCGGCGCGCGTGGCTGAAGGAACATGCCGATCATCTGCGCCGCGCGCTGATGCTGGAGCCGCGCGGCCACGCCGACATGTACGGCGGCTATCTGACCGAGCCCGTCACCGAGGGCGCCGACTTCGGCATCATCTTCGTCCACAACGAGGGCTATAGCGATCATTGCGGTCACGGCGTGATCGCGCTCGCGACGACGGCCGTTGCGCTCGGCTGGGTGGAGCGCACGGAGCCGGAAACGCGCGTCGGCATCGATGCGCCGTGCGGCTTCATCGAGGCGTTCGTCAAATGGGACGGCGATCACGCGGGCAGCGTGCGCTTCGTGAACGTGCCGTCGTTCATCTGGCTGCGCGACGTGAGCGTTCAGACGCCGGGCTTCGGCACCGTGTGCGGCGATATCGCATTCGGCGGCGCGTTTTATTTCTACACGTCGGGCGAGCCGTTCGGGCTCGACGTGCGCGAAGAGCAGGTGGACCGCCTGATCCAGTTCGGCGCCGAAGTGAAGCGCGCGGCCAACGAAGCATTCAAGGTCCAGCATCCGCATATTCCCGAGATCAACCACATCTACGGCACGATCGTCGATAACGCGCCGCGTCATGCGGGCTCGACGCAGGCCAACTGCTGCGTGTTCGCCGACCGCGAAGTGGACCGCTCGCCGACGGGCTCGGGCACGGCGGGACGCGTCGCGCAACTGTATCTGCGCGGGCAGTTGGGCAAGGACGAAACGCTCGTCAACGAGTCGATCATCGGCACGGTGTTCCGAGGACGCGTTCTGTCGGAGACGAAGCTCGACCGCTTCGATGCCGTGATTCCCGAGATCGAAGGCGACGCGCATATCTGCGGTTTCGCGAACTGGATCGTCGATGAGCGCGATCCGCTGACTTACGGATTTCTGGTCCGCTGAAAGCACGACTGAAAGCACGACTGAAAGCACGACTGAAAGCACGACTGAAAGCACGACTGAAAGCACGACTGAAAGCACGACTGAAAGCACGACTGAAAGCACGACTGAAAGCACGACTGAAAGCACGACTGAAAGCACGACTGAAAGCACGACTGAATGCGGAACTGAACGCGGAACTGAACGCGGAACTGAACGCGGAACTGAACGCGGAACTGAATGCGGAACTGAACGCGGAACTGAACGCGGAACTGAATGCGGAACTGAATGCGGAACTGAATGCAGAACCGAGCGCAGAACCGAGCGCCGGCCCGAACACAGAACCGAACGCACGACTCAACGTACGAGGAGCACGCCCCGCCATGAGCAGCATGCCGATTTTCGATGCCGCCGAAACGGCCCGCCTGATTCCCTTTCGCGCGCTCGTCGACGCGCTGAAGACGGCCGCCGCCGATTATGCAGCGGGGCGCGTCGCGAGCCCCGAGCGGTTGGTGGTGCCGATGAACGACAACGGCATCATGCTGTCGATGCCGGCCGCCGCGCCCGATCTCGCGATCCACAAGCTCGTCAACGTGTGCCCGCGCAATGGCGAGCGCGCGCTGCCGACGATCCACGGCCAGGTCATGACGTTCGACCCCGACACGGGCAAGACGCTGTTCATTCTCGACGGTCCGACCGTCACGGGACGCCGCACCGCCGCGATGACGATGCTCGGCATCGAGACGCTCTCGCGCGCCGTGCCGAAGGACTTTCTGCTGATCGGCACGGGCACGCAGGCCGCGAGTCATCTGCGGGCGATCGGCGAGCTGTATCCGGATGCGCGCGTGCGCGTGCGGGGCACGTCAGCGGCTCGCGCGCAGGCGTTCTGCGATGCGCAGCGCGGCAGCGTGCGCGATCTTCAACCGCTCGCCGAAACGGCGACGCCCGCTTCCGTCGATGTCGTGATCGCGCTGACGACGAGCCGCCAGGCCGTCTACGACGAGGCGCCGCGCGCGGGGCGGCTCGTGATCGGCGTCGGCGCGTTCACGCCGCAGATGTGCGAGATCGGTGCGCGCACGCTCGCGGGCAGCGCGCTTTACGTCGACGATCTGGCGGGCGCGAAGCACGAGGCGGGCGATTTCATCCAGGCCGGCATCGACTGGTCGACGGTGACGGGCATGGCGGATGCGCTCGAGCGCAAGCCTGCGCTCGACGGGCCAATCGTGTTCAAGACGGTAGGCTGCGCGGCGTGGGATCTGGCAGCGGGACGCGTCGCGCGATCGACGTTGGGCGCGGGCTGAGTGTCCGCAAGCGCGCTCGCGTCTGCGATCGCGGCGCGTGTTTTCGGTTTCGCGAGGGAGAGTGATCCGGCACGAACGAACGTGCGTGTCGTGTCACGACAGCATGCGTGCAAACAATCCGAAAACGTTGCACCATAGTCGTCTCGCGCAAACGCGTCCGGCATAAGCGCTGCCTGAAAGGGTGGCCCGGACGGGCTTGCGTTTCTCCCAGCAGTTCATCTTTCGCGACCGCGCTATGACGACTTCCAACGCCCCTGCCTCGCCGGACCTCCCGCTCGATATGATCATCTTCGGCGGCGCCGGCGACCTCTCAGCCCGCAAGTTGCTGCCCGCGCTTTACATGGCGCATGCGCACGGCAATCTGCCCGCCGAGACGCGCATCCTCGCGATCGGCCGCCGCGAATGGCAGCGCGAAGACTATCTGAAATGGATGGATGAGCAGAGCAGGCCCTTTATCGAGTCGAAGGCGTTCGACTCGGCCTCATGGGACCACTTTCTCGCGCTCTTCGAGTACGTGCGCGTCGACGTCGATCAGGCCGCCGATTACGTGCGTCTCGCCGAAGCGTCGCGCAAGGATGCGCTGCGGGTGTTCTATCTGTCGACGTCGCCGGAACTGTTCACGGCGATCTGCGACAACCTCGCTTCACACGATCTCGTCGACGAGCGCGCGCGCGTCGTGCTCGAAAAGCCGCTCGGCCACGATCTCGAATCCGCGAAGGCAATCAACAACTCGGTTGGCAGGCATTTCGAAGAGCACCAGATTTATCGTATCGATCACTACCTCGGCAAGGAGACGGTGCAGAACCTGATGGTGCTGCGCTTCGGCAATGCGATCTTCGGGCCGCTGTGGCAGGCGCCGTATATCCGCAGCGTGCAGATCACGGTGGCCGAGTCGGTCGGCGTGGGCACGCGCGCGGGCTTCTACGACCATACGGGCGCGATGCGCGACATGGTGCAGAACCACCTGCTGCAACTGCTGTGTATCGTCGCAATGGAGCCGCCCGTTTCGCTCGATGCGGATGCCGTGCGCGACGAGAAGCTGAAGGTGCTGCGCTCGCTGCGTCCGATGACGGCGGAAGACATTGCGCGCGATACGGTGCGCGGCCAGTACACGGCAGGCGCAGTCGGCGGCGAGCCCGTCAAGGGCTATCTGGAAGAAGCGAACGTGCCGCCCGATAGCCGCGCGGAAACCTTCGTCGCGTTGCGCGCGCATATCAACAACTGGCGCTGGGCGAACGTGCCGTTCTATCTGCGCACGGGGAAGCGGATGGCGAAGAAGGTGTCGGAGATCGTCATCGAATTCGCGGACATGCCGTTCTCGATCATGCCGAACAGTCCATGCGGTCCGCGCAATTGCGGCAACCGTCTGGTGATCCAGCTGCAGCCTGCCGAATCGATCCAGTTGCAGATGCTCGCGAAAGAGCCGGGCAGCGGCATGCGCACCTTGCCCGTGAACCTGAATCTCGATCTGGAGCAGGCGTTCACGAGCCGTCGCGCGGAAGCGTATGAGCGTTTGCTGATCGACGTCGTGCGCGGCAGGCTCACGCACTTCATGCGCCGCGATGAACTGGAAGCGGCATGGACGTGGGTCGATCCCATCATCGAAGGCTGGAAGCGCAATGGCGACAAGCCGCGTGGCTACACGGCCGGGACGTTCGGGCCGGGGGCTTCGACGGCGATGATGGCAAGGGAGAATATGGTTTGGTCGGAGGAGACGTGATTCACCTTCCCTTAACCGATGCGAGCGACGCGCTGGATGCGTCGCCTGCATTGTAAGACGGCGATTTAGGAGAAATACGAGCGGACATTAAGGAATGGTCCGCTTTTTGATGCGGTAATGTCGCAGCACTAGTAAGAAAAAGGTTGCGAACAAAATCGACAGTGCAAAGCTGGTTGTCAG
The DNA here is from genome assembly GCF_009362735.1 of Paraburkholderia franconis. Classification (GTDB taxonomy): domain Bacteria; phylum Pseudomonadota; class Gammaproteobacteria; order Burkholderiales; family Burkholderiaceae; genus Paraburkholderia; species Paraburkholderia franconis. The sequence continues at coordinate 78,231 of NZ_WHNP01000028.1, forward strand.
TAGTATGGTTATCACCACGTCCATGTCGTCTTCAACCCCAATAGCACCATAAGCGTCAAAGAGCGGCCTTAGCAACTCATATCCAGCGCCACCAAGACAGGACTCGATCAGTCCTGGTACGCGCGAAATAGCAAAAGCGACGGGCCACGTCATAACGATCGCGAGTCCGAGAACTATTAGAAATTTTTTCATTCCACTTCCACTGTGCCGTAGTAGCGGACTGAGGTTCCCGGAATGAACGCCGGTCGCTGTGCTTTTAGATAGGAGCGTAGTGCCTTGAATTCCTCGCGCGAAGGAAGTGTTATACAGCCTTTGCTTTCTCCTGAAAGTCCGACCGGATGCAAACGAAAGTTGCCGCGCTGCACTCCATTTATGAACGTCCAGTCGTCGAGTTTCCCATCGGCGCGATACAACGCGAACCATTCACTCCGCCGTGTATCTGACGCAGCGTCTTTTATTGCATCCCAGAGCCATCCCAAATGTCCACCACTCTCCCGGTCGACAATGTAATAGAGGCCTTTGGGAAGCGGTCCTGACTCTTTCAAAGTCACAGAATCAGGGTTGTCAATAGAATTTCTGTTGCCCGAGAACGCCTGAATGCTGCCGAATCCAGGACATACAAGCGTCGACATTGGCCGTCGGTTCAGATTGAAGGTGCAGGTAACCGGCATAGTCTCCTCGCTCAATCGGAGCGATTCGCTTTGACATCGATGAGCGCGGTCACCGTACCGCCGCTCCCGCCGAGCCTGTTTTGCAAGATGTACTCCTGTTTCATTCTCGCAAACGAGAGCTGCACCTGTTCGAAGCAACTATCTCCAGTGCCGACAGGTTCGACGTGAGAAACGATCACGTCGTACATGGTAATCCGGGCGTATTCGTGAGGTTTGCCTCCAGACTTTCGCATCGTGAGTCTGGCTTCGGAGACGTGTTTGCCCGTAAAGCAATATTTCGCAAGGTTAGGACTTGCACGATCCAGCAAATGCGTAAACTCCAGATTCGATACAGTGGCTTTGCTCGCTCCACCTCCTGAGCCCGAATGCATTGTGGATTGCTGGGTGACTTTCCAGCGCCAGCCGATTACTTCGATTTCGTCTGGATGAAATGCATCCAGCGATTCGCCATCAATGCCATTGATCTTGATGAAAATGTCCTGCGCCATTTCTCTGCTCCGCAGTTGCAATCCGTTTTGCCGTCGCACAGAGGGTGCGGCTAGCGAACCCACACAGGCTCGGGGATTGGGTCAACATTGAGACGGAAATGGAGCTGCTCGAAAATAAGAACGGTCCTAAACAGTACGATATGCGAAATAAACCATGAATTGAGCGATAGGGCCGGTATAGAAGATGTATTCCTAGACTGGACGCTGTTGCATCAGAACAGCCTCAAAACACATCCACTCTCCCCGGAAACGTCTCCTCATACGCCACAGCTGCATCGCCTTCAACAGGCGTTCCGCCGCGTTGCTCTCTGAACATCACCGGGGGCATGCCGAACTCCTTTCGGAACTCGCGTCCCAAATGCGACGCGTCAGAAAACCCGCAACTCGACGCGATATCCGCGACAGTACGATCCGAACTCGTCAGCAGCCACGCAGCCGTTCTCAGGCGAACCTGCTTCGCGAACGCCTGCGGACTCTTGCCCGTCTCCGCCTTGAACAACCGCTCCAACTGACGTGGCGACAGATCCAGCTTGCAAGCCAGTTCCTCGAGCGGCAGTGTGCGCCCGACGTGCTGCTCCATCAGCAGGATCGCGCGCTTGACCTTCGGATGCGTCGCCGGTTCGAGACCCGGCGGATGCGGCTGCGGCGCATTGCCTTTCTGCATTTCGCCGACGAGCAGAATCCGTAGTGCCTTCTGCACCGTCGCCGTCTCGAAGTGCCGCAGCAGAATGGCAGCCGCGACGTCGATCGACGCCCGCCCGCCCGAGCACGTAATTCGTCGGCGGTCGATCACGAACAGCCGGTCCGCGATCAGCGCATCGGAATTGATGGAAGGAAAGCGCTCGACGAAATCCCAGTAGTGAAACCAGCTGACGCAGATCCGGTGCTCGTCCAGCACGCCTGCGCGCATCAGCGCGAACACGCCGGTGCAGATGCCGACCAGCGTCGCATTCGAGCGCGCGGCGTTGCGGATGAACTGCAAGGTCTCGTCGCTGGCCTGCGGCCCCGAATGCAGCAGCCCGCCGACGACGACCACATAGTCGAACGGCTCGGCATCGGCGAACGTTTCCCATGGCGTGATCTGGATGCCGCAACTCGCGCGCACGGGCGCGAGCGATTCGCCGATCACGCTCCACGAGCAGCGCACGGGCTTGCTGTAGTCGCCTTCGTCGGCGGACAGACGCAGCATGTCGACGAAGCCCGAAAAAGCCGTCAGCGTGAAGTTGGGCAACAGGATGATGCCGAAGCGGATGCGCTCTTTGGGCAGCGCATCGATGGAAGTCAGCGGTAGCGAATCAACGATGGTCATGGCGCGATGGCGCAGGAAAACGTCATAAGGTCCGGCAAGCTGAACAAGGGCTGACGACGAAGCAACACGAAACGGCACCCAACACGCACCACAAACATGCAGCACTACAACGCGCGCGCGTGGGGATAACCCTAGCGTCGCCGATCCGGCTTCGCGCCTCTTGTCCTTTTCCGACACCGACTTTCGCGGATGCGAAGCGCGTCGGCTCTCGACAGGCGTGCGATCCGGCGATCCTGCACGCCGCGCCGACTTGCGTTTTTCCGTCGCCGAGTTGCGCAGAAACGCAGCCGGAGCGGGCGCTGGCGTCGCCATCCCACGTCGATGCCGTTTTTGTTCTATCTGCGGATTTTACGCTTTGGTGTACTGGCGTCACTTCGCAATCTTCGCGTTTCCGCCCACTCAACTGAGCAAGGTTTCCATGAACGTCAGCGTTTTCGACCTGTTCAAGATCGGCATCGGCCCATCCAGTTCGCACACCGTCGGTCCGATGATCGCCGCATGCCGCTTCGCTTCGCATATCGAGGACGCGAATCTGCTCGCGTTCGTGCGCCGCGTGAAAATCGAGCTGTACGGCTCGCTCGGCGCGACAGGCAAGGGCCACGGCACCGACAAGGCGGTGCTGCTCGGCCTCGAAGGCCATCTGCCCGACACCATCGACCCCGACCTGATCGAGCCGCGTCTCGCGCAGATCCGCAAGGGCAAGCAGCTGTCGCTGCTCGGCAAGCACGAGATCGGTTTCGAAGAGAGGGAGCACATCGCGTTCTTTCGCCGCCTGATGAGCGGCACGGGCAGCGTCGTGCATCCGAACGGCATGCGCTTCCAGGCCTTCGACGAGAATGGCCAGCTGCTCGTCGAAAAAGAGTATTACTCGGTCGGCGGCGGCTTCGTCGTGAACCGCGAAGGCGATCGCGTGAACGGCGTGCGCGCGGGCGGCGAAGTGCCGTATCCGTTCCGCACTGGCGACGACCTGATGCGCGTATGCCGCGAAAGCGGTCTGTCGGTAGCGCAGGTGACGTTCGCGAACGAATGCGCGTCGCGCTCGCCCGAAGACGTGCGCGAAGGCCTGCTGACCATCTGGCGCACGATGGCCGCTTGCGTCGAGCGCGGCTGCAAGATGCACGGCGAACTGCCTGGCCCGATGAAGGTGAAGCGCCGCGCCGCCGATCTCTCCGTGCAACTGCGCACGCGCTCCGAAGAGTCGCTGCGCGATCCGCTGTCGATGCTCGACTGGGTCAATCTGTACGCGATGGCCGTCAACGAAGAAAACGCCGCGGGCGGCCGCGTCGTCACCGCGCCGACCAATGGCGCGGCCGGTGTGATTCCCGCCGTGCTGCATTACTACGTGAAGTTCGTGCCGGGCTCGAACGAGAACGGCATCGTCGATTTCCTTTTGACGGCGGCTGCCATCGGCATCATCTACAAGGAAACGGCGTCCATTTCCGGCGCGGAAGTGGGCTGCCAGGGCGAAGTGGGCGTCGCGTGCTCGATGGCCGCGGCGGCGCTCGCGGCCGTGATGGGCGGCACGCCGACGCAAGTCGAAAACGCCGCCGAGATCGGCATGGAGCACAACCTCGGCATGACCTGCGATCCCGTCGGCGGCCTCGTGCAGATTCCGTGCATCGAGCGCAACGCGATGGGCGCGATCAAGGCGCTGAACGCTTCGCGCATGGCGCTGAAGGGCGACGGCCAGCACTACGTGACGCTCGACAACGTCATCAAGACGATGCGCGAGACGGGCGCCGACATGAAAACGAAATACAAGGAGACGTCGCGCGGTGGTCTCGCCGTGAACGTCATCGAATGCTAATGGAAACCAGCAAGGCAACGACGAAGGGGTCTGCACGATGAGCCGCTATTCGATATTCAGTCTGTTCCGCAACGGGTTGTCGTATCACGAGAACTGGGAGCGACAGTGGAGGAGCCCGGAACCGAAGAAGGAATACGACGTCGTGATCGTCGGCGGCGGCGGGCATGGTCTTGCGACCGCGTACTACCTCGCGAAGGAACACGGCGTGAAGAACGTCGCGATTCTTGAGAAGGGCTGGATCGGCGGCGGCAATACGGCGCGCAACACGACGATCGTGCGTTCGAACTATCTGTGGGACGAATCGGCGGCGCTGTACGAGAAGGCGATGAAGCTGTGGGAAGGTCTGTCGCAAGACCTCAACTACAACGTGATGTTCAGCCAGCGCGGCGTGATGAACCTCGCGCACACGCTGCAGGACGTGCGCGACACCGAGCGCCGCGTGAATGCGAACCGGCTGAACGGCGTCGATGCCGAGTTCCTCACACCCGAGCAGATCAAGGAAATCGAGCCGACGATCAACCTGAACAGCCGCTATCCGGTGCTTGGCGCATCGATCCAGCGTCGCGCGGGTGTCGCGCGTCACGACGCCGTTGCATGGGGCTTCGCGCGCGGCGCGGACCAGGCGGGCGTCGACATCATCCAGAACTGCCAGGTGACGGGCATTCGCCGCGACGGCGGCCGCGTGACGGGCGTCGATACGGTGAAGGGCTTCATCAAGGCGAAGAAGGTCGCCGTGGTCGCAGCCGGCAACACGACGACGCTCGCCGACATGGCGGGCATCCGTCTGCCGCTCGAAAGCCATCCGTTGCAGGCGCTCGTGTCCGAGCCGATCAAGCCGGTCGTCAATTCGGTGATCATGTCGAACGCGGTGCACGCGTACATCAGCCAGTCCGACAAAGGCGATCTCGTGATCGGCGCGGGCGTCGACCAGTACACGGGCTTTGGCCAGCGCGGCAGCTTCCACATCATCGAAGGCACGCTGCAGGCGATCGTCGAAATGTTCCCGGTGTTCTCGCGTGTGCGGATGAATCGCCAGTGGGGCGGCATCGTCGACGTGTCGCCGGATGCTTGCCCGATCATCAGCAAGACCGACGTGAAGGGCCTGTATTTCAACTGCGGCTGGGGCACGGGCGGCTTCAAGGCGACGCCGGGATCGGGCTGGGTGTTCGCGCACACGATCGCGAACGACGAACCGCATCCGCTGAACGCGCCGTTCTCGCTGGACCGCTTCTATACCGGCCATCTGATCGACGAACACGGCGCTGCTGCCGTGGCCCACTAAACGCACTCACGAGGAGAAACGCAATGCTGATGATCGAATGCCCGTGGTGCGGGCCGCGCGCCGAATCCGAATTCTCTTGTGGCGGCGAAGCCGACATCGCGCGTCCGCTCGACACCGACAAGCTCACCGACAAGGAATGGGGCGACTACCTGTTCATGCGCAAGAACCCGCGCGGCGTGCACCGCGAGCAATGGATGCACACGCAGGGCTGCCGCCGCTGGTTCATGGCGACGCGCGACACCGTCTCCTATCAGATTCAAGGCTACGACACGTTCAAGACGGGCCATACGCCCGCTGACGCTCACGAGGGCAACAAGCAATGAGCCAGAAAAATCGTCTCGGCGCCGGTGGGCGCATCAACCGCGCGATTCCGCTGACCTTCACGTTCAACGGCCGCACGTATCAGGGCTTTCAGGGCGACACGCTCGCGTCGGCGCTGCTCGCGAACGGCGTGCACTTCGTCGCGCGCAGCTTCAAGTATCACCGTCCGCGCGGCATCGTCACGGCCGACGTTGCGGAACCGAATGCCGTCGTGCAACTCGAGCGCGGCGCGTACACGGTGCCGAATGCGCGCGCGACGGAGATCGAGCTGTATCAGGGACTCGTTGCGACGAGCGTGAACGCCGAGCCGAATCTCGAACACGATCGCATGGCGATCAACCAGAAGTTCTCGCGCTTCATGCCCGCGGGCTTCTACTACAAGACGTTCATGTGGCCGCAAAAATGGTGGCCGAAGTACGAAGAGAAGATTCGTGAGGCGGCGGGTCTCGGCAAGTCGCCGGATGTGCTCGATGCCGACCGCTACGACAAGTGCTACGCGCATTGCGACGTGCTGGTGGTCGGCGGCGGGCCGACGGGTCTCGCGGCTGCGCATGCGGCGGCGGTGAGCGGCGCGCGCGTGATTCTCGTCGACGATCAGCGCGAGCTCGGCGGCAGCCTGCTGTCGTGCAAGACGGAGATCGACGGACGCCAGGCGATGAGCTGGGTCGAGAAGATCGAAGCGGAACTGTCGCGCATGCCGGACGTGAAGATTCTCACGCGCAGTACGGCGTTCGGCTATCAGGACCACAACCTCGTCACGGTGACGCAGCGTCTGACCGATCATCTGCCCGTGTCGATGCGCAAGGGCACGCGCGAGTTGCTGTGGAAGGTCCGCGCGAAGCGCGTGATTCTCGCGACGGGCGCGCACGAGCGTCCCATCGTGTTCGGCAACAACGATCTGCCGGGCGTGATGCTGGCGTCGGCGGTGTCGACGTATATCCAGCGATTCGGCGTGATGCCGGGCCGCAACGCAGTCGTGTTCACGAACAACGACGCGGGCTATCAGTGCGCACTCGACATGAAGGCGTGCGGCGCGACGGTCGCGGTCGTCGATCCGCGCGCGCACGGCAGCGGCGCATTGCAGGCAGCCGCGCGCCGTCACGGCGTGAAGATCATGAACAATGCGGCCGTGATGACGGCACACGGCAAGCAGCGCGTGACGTCGGTCGAAGTGGTCGCGTATGCGAACGGCAAGACGGGCGCAAAGCAGGCTGATCTGCCATGCGATCTCGTCGCGATGTCGGGCGGCTTCAGCCCCGTGCTGCACCTGTTCGCGCAGTCGGGCGGCAAGGCGCACTGGAACGACACGAAGGTCTGCTTCGTGCCGGGCAAGGGCATGCAGCCGGAGACGAGCATCGGCGCGGCGGCGGGCGAGTTCAGCCTCGCGCGCGGCTTGCGTCTGGCCGTCGATGCCGGTGTCGAAGCCGTGAAGTCGATTGGCTATGCGGTGACGCGTCCGCAAGTGCCGCAGGTCGCGGAAGTCACGGAGTCGCCGATCCAGCCGCTGTGGCTCGTCGGCAGCCGCGTCGACGCGGCGCGCGGGCCGAAGCAGTTCGTCGATTTCCAGAACGACGTGTCGGCAGCGGACATTCTGCTTGCCGCGCGCGAAGGCTTCGAATCCGTCGAGCACGTGAAGCGCTATACGGCGATGGGCTTCGGCACCGATCAGGGCAAGCTCGGCAACATCAACGGCATGGCGATTCTCGCGGACGCGCTCGGCAAGTCGATTCCCGAAACGGGCACCACGACGTTCCGCCCGAACTACACGCCCGTGAGCTTCGGCACGTTCGCGGGCCGCGAGCTCGGCGATCTGCTCGACCCGATCCGCAAGACGGCCGTGCATGAATGGCACGTCGAGAACGGCGCGATGTTCGAGGACGTCGGCAACTGGAAGCGCCCCTGGTACTTCCCGCTGAAGGGCGAGGATCTGCACGCGGCCGTGAAGCGCGAATGCCTCGCGGTGCGCAACAGCGTCGGCATTCTCGATGCGTCGACGCTCGGCAAGATCGACATTCAGGGCCCCGATGCGGCGAAGCTGCTGAACTGGATCTACACGAATCCGTGGAGCAAGCTCGAAGTCGGCAAGTGCCGCTACGGCCTGATGCTCGACGAAAACGGCATGGTGTTCGACGACGGCGTGACCGTGCGCCTCGGCGAACAGCACTTCATGATGACGACCACGACGGGCGGCGCGGCGCGCGTGCTCACGTGGATGGAGCGCTGGCTGCAGACCGAATGGCCCGACATGAAGGTGCGGCTCGCGTCCGTCACTGATCATTGGGCGACGTTCGCCGTCGTCGGCCCGAAGAGCCGCAAGGTCGTGCAGAAGGTGTGCAGCGACATCGACTTCGCCAACGAAGCGTTCCCGTTCATGTCGTATCGCAACGGCACGGTCGCGGGCGTGAAGGCGCGCGTGATGCGCATCAGCTTCTCGGGCGAGCTCGCGTATGAAGTGAACGTGCCCGCGAACATGGGCCGCGCGGTGTGGGAAGCGTTGATGGCCGCGGGCGCCGAGTTCGACATCACGCCGTACGGCACGGAAACGATGCACGTGCTGCGCGCGGAGAAGGGCTACATCATCGTCGGCCAGGACACCGATGGCTCGATCACGCCGCACGATCTGGGCATGGGCGGACTGGTTGCGAAGTCGAAGGACTTCCTCGGACGCCGTTCGCTGACGCGCTCGGATACCGCGAAGGATGGACGCAAGCAGTTCGTCGGCCTGCTTTCCGACGATCCGCAGTTCGTGATTCCGGAAGGCAGCCAGATCGTCGCCGGTCCGTTCCAGGGCGATACGGCGCCGATGCTCGGGCACGTGACGTCGAGCTACTACAGCCCGATTCTCAAGCGTTCGATCGCGCTCGCCGTGGTCAAGGGCGGGCTGAACAAGATGGGCCAGAGCGTGACGATCCCGCTGTCGAGCGGCAAGCAGATCGCTGCGAAGATCGCGAGCCCGGTTTTCTACGACACCGAAGGAGTGCGTCAACATGTGGAATGAAACAAGGAACAATGCACCGGGCGCTACCTCGGCTGTCGTGCAACGGGGGGCGGGCCAGTCCTGGCAGGAGTCGCCGCTCGTCGGCGTGGGCGAACTGGTGAAGAAGCACGCGGCCGCGCCGTCGACGAAATTTCATCTGCGCGAGAAGGCGTTTTGCGATCTGGTGAATCTGCGTGGCGATGCGGGCGATGCGGCGTTTCTCGGCGCCGTCGAAAGCGTGACGGGCTGCCGTCTGCCTGTGAAGCCGAATACGGTTGCGCGCGGCAACGGCTATGACGTGCTGTGGCTCGGCCCCGACGAGTGGCTCGTGCGTTCGCAGCAGCCGCAGGCGCCCGTCGCCGAGGACAAGCTGGTCGAGGCGCTGCAAGGGCAGTTCGCAGCGGCCGTCGATATCGGCAGCGGCTGGACGGTGCTCGAAGTGAGCGGCGAGAAAGTGCGCGACGTGATCGCGCGCGGCTGTCCGCTCGATCTGCATCCGCGTATGTTCGCGCCCGGCCAGTGCGCGCAGAGCCATTATTTCAAGGCATCGATCGTGCTCGTGCCCGTCGCCGACAATACGTATGAAATCGTCGTGCGCCGCAGCTTTGCCGATTACTTCGTCCGTATCATGCTCGACGCGGCTGAGCCGCTGATGTCGTGAAGCCGTTCGAAGAACCTTTGGTGGCTTACGTGCAGCCGTTGCGCGGCTCGCATGGGGCGCGCGGCAGGGGCTGGCGCGTCTTCATCGACGAACTGGTCGTGTCGACGCGCATCGGCATTCACGCGCACGAGCATCTCGCGCCGCAGCCTGTCGTGATCGACGCGAGTCTTGCGTATCGTTGCGAGCCTTCGGAAGAAGGTTCGCACGCGATGATCGACTATGAGCGTTACTGCAACCGCGTGAGTGAGTTTCTTGCGACGAAGCCGCATACGCGGATGCTCGAAACGCTCGCCGTCGAGATCGCGCAGCTTTCGTTCGACGAGTGGCCCGCGCTCGATGCGCTCACGCTTTGTTTGCATAAGCCGAAGATTCGTGAGGGCACGAAGCGGATCGGTGTCGAGCTGGACTGGACGCGTGCCGATTACGACATGCATCGCGCGGCTTCTGCTGCGGGGCGTTGAGCGAGCGTCCGATATGTCGCGCGTGCATACGTCCGAACTGCTCAAGCGCGCGTATGCGGCCGGCGATGCGCATGCGGCTGTCGCGCTGCTCGATCAGAGCATGGCGCTCGGGCATCGGCGCATCGCGTTGATCCGCTATTTGCAGGCGCAACACCTGGATGCGCCGCTCGATGCAAGGCATCACGAGTATGTGCGGGAGGTTGCCGCGCGGATGAGTCCTGCGACGCTGGCGAGGGTGGTGGGGGAGGCGCGGGCGAGGGCGGGGAGACACGCGCGCGACGAACGCCGTGACTAGAACAACACGGCGGGCGTACGTCGACTAGCGCTCAATGCTTGAGCCTCACCCCTCACGCCGCATGCAACCCCCCACGCATCAACTGCCGCACACGCGACATATCCGCCTCGACGTGCCCCTGATGCTCGAACAACTCAGCGAGCCAATCGACGAACGCCCGCACGCGCGGCGACACGCGGCGCCCTTTGACATAAGCAACAGAAACAGGCATCGGCACTGGCTTCCACTGCGGCAGCACTTCGCGCAGCAGCCCCTTTTCGAGCAGCGGCTGCGCTGCGATCCGCGCGGGCTGAATCAACCCGAGCCCTTGCAGACCGCAAGTCAGGTATGCATGCTCGTCGCTGACCTTGATGAAGCCATTCACCTTCACGGTCAACGGGCTGCCGCCGACATCGAAGTCGAAATCGACGGCGCGGCCGTTGTGAGGCGACATGCAGTTCACCGCGACATGGCCCGACAGATCGTCGAGACTCTCCGGCGCGCCATAGCGCTCCAGATACGCGGGACTCGCGCACGTCACATGCTCGAGCGAGCCAAGACGCCGCGCGGCCAGCCCTGAATCGGGCAACTCGCCCAACTGGATGCTGCAATCCACCGCCTCGCCGACGAGATCGACATTGCGATGGCTCACGCCAATCGCCAGATCGATGGCCGGATAGCGCTCATGAAAATCATCGAGCGCCGGCAACACAATCGATGTCGCTACCGCGCCCGGCATTTCGACGCGCAGCCGTCCGCTCGGATTGTCCTGCGTCTGACGCAAGCTCGCTTCCATCTCGTCGATGTCGGCGAGAATCTGCGCGCAGCGTTCGTAATATGCCGCGCCTTCCGGCGTGAGGCTCAGACGCCGCGTCGTGCGCACGAGCAGCGCGGTGCCGAGCATCGCTTCCAGATTCTGCACAATCGTCGTCGCCGTCGCGCGGGGTATGTCGAGCGATTGCGCGGCGCGGGTAAAGCTATTGGTATCGACGATGCGCATGAAGGTACGCATCGCCTGGATACGATCGATCACGAAACTCTCCTGTGTCGACCAGAGTTGGCGCTTTAGTGCCTTACTCTGGTCCCATGCAAAGCGGTCGACCAGAGTTGGCACTTTAGCTGTCGGCCGGAGCTAGTGCTTTAGCACTTACTCCAGCCCCATGGAGAGCACCTCACTCCGGTCCCATGCAAAGCTCAAAAACGGGACATTCCACAAAAAGACAAAACAGCAAGAAAAGCCGCGACATGCCCCGTCCCGTCGGGAAGGCGCGCCGGTACTGCAGATGCACGAGCGATACAACGCGGGAAGCAGGGACAGGCCGCCGTCCTGCGCGGCCCGGGTGGAAGGGGTAAAGCGGTTGGGTCCTGCTGCCCGTTACTTCCGGAGCGAGTCGAGATCGATGACGAAGCGGTACTTCACATCGCTCTTCAACATGCGCTCATATGCTTCATTGATCTTCTGCATCGGAATCATCTCGATGTCCGAGGTGATGCCGTGCTTGCCGCAGAAGTCCAGCATTTCCTGCGTTTCGGCGATGCCGCCGATCAGCGAGCCCGCCAGACGGCGGCGCTTCATGATCAGGTTGAACACTTGCGGCGACGGATGATCGTGCTCTGGCGCACCCACCAGCGTCAGCGTGCCGTCACGCTTGAGCAGGTTGATGAACGGATTCAGATCGTGCTGCGCCGCGACCGTGTTCACGACCAGATCGAAGCTGTTCGCATGCGCATCCATCTCTGCCTGGTTCTTCGAGATCACCACTTCGTCGGCGCCGAGGCGCTTCGCGTCGTCGATCTTCGACGGCGACGTCGTGAACAGCACGACGTGCGCGCCCATCGCATGCGCGAGCTTCACGCCCATATGACCGAGGCCGCCCAAGCCGACGATGCCGACCTTCTTGCCCGGCCCCGCGCCCCATGTGCGCAGCGGCGAGTACGTCGTGATGCCCGCGCACAGAAGCGGCGCGACGCCCGCGGGATCGAGGTTCTCCGGCACGCGCAGCACGAACGCTTCGTCGACGACGAGTTGCGTCGAATACCCGCCGTAAGTGACAGCGCCCGTCTCGCGTTCGTTGCCGTTATACGTGCCGACGAAGCCGTTCTCGCAATACTGTTCGAGGCCTTCCTGGCAGCTCGCGCAGGTGCGGCACGAATCGACGAGACAGCCGACGCCGACGAGATCGCCGGCCTTGTACTTCGACACTTGCGGCCCGACTTTCGTCACGCGGCCGACGATCTCATGGCCGGGGACGACGGGGTACATCGTGTTCTTCCATTCGTTGCGAGCCTGATGCAGGTCCGAATGACAAACGCCGCAAAACAGGACTTCGATATGCACATCGTGTTCGCGCAACTCGCGACGCTGGAATTCGAACGGCGCGAGTTTCGATTGCGCGTCGGTTGCGGCATAAGCGTGGGTCGTGGTCATGAAAGCTCCAATCCTGGTGATGCAATTCAGCGAGGCGCCACGCGCGTTGAATACGCGCAGCGGGCGAATCTGTCGTGCGCCGAGGCACGCGGGAGTCCGTTGGAATGTCCGTCCGATGAACGGGAAGGCGGCGGTGCGCGCTTCGCATGCCTCGTGCGAGGCGATGGACGGTGGTGTTGCGGACAGAAAGCGGGCTTTGCGACAGGGTTCCCATAGTAGGGATCACGCGCGCCCCAGGGAATACCTGAACGTCTTGAAGACTTGCCTATTTCTCCTGACGCCGTCCGCGGTAGGCCATTTAATGCTAGATTTCAAGCCATATTCTATGGCGCACCATGCTCGCGTCGAACGGATTTAATCATGTCGGACACAAAACTTTCAAATAGCGCGCTCGTGCAATACACGCCACAGCAGCGCATGGTCGAACTGCTGCGCACGCTCGCGCCGAACGAGGGCATGACGGACGCGCCGCTCGAAGGCGTCAAGTTCTTGCGCGCGAATCATCCGATGCCGCGCCGGCCCGTCATGTACGAGCCCAGTATCGTGATCGTCTGCCAAGGCAGAAAGCGCGGGTACCTGGGCGGCCACTCGTACATCTACGATGCGCAGCAATACCTCGTGCTGTCCGTGCCGCTGCCGTTCGAATGCGAGACGGAAGCGAGCATCGAAGAGCCGTTCCTCGGCATTTCGATTCGCGTCGACCTGACGATGGTCGCGGAACTGCTGATGCTGCTGAACGAAACGCATGGCGCCGTCGACAGCGAGCCGCGCGGCATCTACTCGACGCCGCTCGACCAGCCGTTGAGCGATGCCGTGCTGCGCCTGCTCGAGGCGCTGGTGTCGCCGTTCGATGCGCGGATTCTCGCGCCGTCGGTCGTGCGCGAAATCTGCTATCGCGTGCTGACGGGCGTGCAGGGCGATGCGATCCGCGCGGCGCTCACGCATCAGCATCACTTCGGGCGCATCGCGAAGGCGCTGCGCCGCATTCACACCGAGTACGACGGCGCGCTCGACGTCGAGACGCTCGCGCGCGAGTCCGGCATGAGCCTCGCCGTGTTTCATGCGCAGTTCAAGAACGTCACGTCGACTTCACCGATGCAGTACGTGAAGACGACGCGCCTGCATCATGCGCGCCTGCTGATGGTGCAGGATGGGCTCAACGCGAGCGCGGCGGCCGCGCGCGTCGGCTACGAAAGCGCGTCGCAGTTCAGCCGTGAGTTCAAGCGGCTGTTCGGCCTCAGTCCCGTCGATGAAGTGAAGCGCATGCGCGGCACGCTGGACCCGGCCGTTTCGATCCCGCCGCAGCGGCCCGCCGCGCCCGCGCGCAAATTCGGGAAGTACGTGACGACGAACTGAAGCGTTGCGATCGGCCGCGCTGTGGCCGCGCCGTGGCGTCGCTCTCAAGCGGGGTCGTGACAGCAGACGCAGAGCTTGTTGCCGTCGGCGTCGCGAAAGTACGCGCCGTAGTAGTTCGCGTGATACTCGGGGCGCAGTCCGGGCGGTCCTTCGCAGATCGCGCCGTGTGCGAGCGCCGCCGTGTGCACGCGATCGACAGTGGGCCGATCGGGCGCCAACAGCGCGACCATATGCCCGTTGCCCGCGACAGCCGGCTGCCCGTCGAACGGCCTGCCCACCAGAAAGAGCGGCCGCGCGACGCCGGGTGTCATCCATCCCGCCCACGGCCTGTCGTCCTCGCGAAACTTGGGCACGAGTCCCAGCTCGCGCAACACAGCCGAATAGAACGCATACGCGCGTTCGAAATCGTTGACGCCGATGAACACGTGGGAAAGCATCGAAAGCGGCTCCTTTCGGATCAAAGCCCGACACAACTCGAGAGACAGGTAACGCCGATACCAGCATGGCTGCTGATCTGGCTACGCGTGCGCGCGGTGATTACGATGGTCGCGTCGTCAACTCAAACAACCTCACACGGAGCCCGACATCATGAAGCGTTTTCACATCGCGCTGGCCGTTGCAAACCTCGACGAATCGATTGCCGACTATAGCCGCCGGCTCGGCCAGCCTCCGTCGGCCGTGGTGCCGGGACAGTACGCAATGTGGCGCACCCGTCTGCTCAACTTCTCGATCAACGAAAAGCCCGAAAAAGCAGGGCAATTGCGCCATGTCGGCTTCGAGGACGACTCGGCGGAGGGCTATTCGAGCAGCGTCGATGTGAACGGGCTCGAATGGGAGCTGTTTTCAGCGGCGGAGCAGGATCGCCGCATCGTCAGCGCATATGGCGTTCCAGTGCGCGACTGAACGAGCAACTGCGTGCGCAACCGAGCACGCAACCACGCCGCTCACTCGCTGCCCGCTTCTTGCGATGCCTGCGATGTATAGTGCGCGCGCTTTTCCTCGTACATCAGCAGATCGGCGCGCTGCACGCCTTCTTCGATCCGCTCGCCGCGCTGCACCGTCGCGGCACCCATCGAAAAGCTGATCGGCGAGCCCGAATAGAACTGATTGTTCAGCTCGACCAGCTGACGGATCGTCTCGATCATCGCGGCGCCGCCGCGCTCGTCGGTGCCGGGCAGCAGGATCGCGAACTCGTCGCCGCCGATGCGCGCCGCGTTGAACGGCGTCTCCATTGCCTTCGCGAGCACTTCGCCGGCGCGGCGCAGTAGCGCGTCGCCGGCGGCGTGGCCCAACTGGTCGTTCACGCGCTTCAGGCCATTGAGGTCGGCCATGATGACCGTCACCGGAAACGGACCCTTGCGCTCCAGCCGGTTCAGCTCGTCGACATAGAACGAACGGTTGCGCAGTTTCGTCAGCACGTCGTGCTTGCCGAGAAACTCCAGATACGCCTCGGCCTTCTTGCGCGCGGTGATGTCGGTCAGCGCGACGAGCACGAGGTCCCATGTGCGCTCGTGGCCCGGCAGCACCGAGAATTGCAGGTGCACGTGCACCTCGTTCGCTTCGAGCGAATAGTTGAGCACTTCGCGCTGTTGAAAGAGCTTGCCGTCCCACAGGTCGATCAACTGCTCGCGGAAGTGCGGGCGCATGTCGTCGCGGAACACTTCGGGCAGGCGGGAGAGCAGCGTTCGCTTGTCGGGCGCGGCAAACATCTCCAGCGTGTGCCGGTTCACGTCGATCACGTGAATCTCCGCCATGCAGCGCTCGACGAACTCGGGGTGGACGTCGGTGAACGTGCGGAAATCGCTGATGCCGGCGGCGCGCGCTTCGTCGAGCAGACGCTTGACCGCGCTGAAATCCTCGACCCACAGCGACACGGGCGAATGCTCGAACAGCCCGCGCACGTGCTGTTCGGCGGCCGTCACGCGATGGCGCGCGTTTTCCAGCTCGGTGATGTCCTCCGTCGACACCAGCACGCGATCCCAGCGTTCCTCGTGCCCCGGCAGGATCTTGCCCTTCAGCAGTATGTCGAGGCGCCGTCCGCCGAGCGTGTAGTTGACCGTCTGGCTCGTGAAGTGCGGCTGGCCGGACCAAAGCTGGCACAGCTCTTCGAGGTGCGTCTTCAGCATGTCGTCGCGGAAGACGGTGGAAAGGCTGTCCGTCAGCGAGCTGAAATCGGCGGCCTCGAACAGCGACAGCGTCTTCTGGTTCACCTTGATCACGCGGATGCGGCTCGCGCATTCGGCGATGCGCCGCACATCCTCGCCGATATGGGCGCGCAAATCGGTCACGCCCTGCTCGCGCCACGCTTCGAACAGCGCCTTCACGCCGCTGAAGTCTTCTAGCCACAGCGCGACGGGGGCGAGGTCGAACATTTCGGAGTCGTCGTCGGCTGTGCTGCGCGGGCTGGAGGAGTTGGGCATGACGGGTCCAGAATCGAAAGTCTCGCTATTCTACGGTGCCGAATCGCGATGCCCGGCAAAAAGAGCGGGCATGCGGCCCTGGAACGGATGAGTTCGGCCGCACACGGGATATCGGCAGATCGCGGCGAATCTGCGGGGCACTTGCGTCGCGGACCGATCAGGCGAGAAACGACGCGAGCGTCGGGAAATCGTTGCGGTAAAGCGCGACGAGCCGCGCCGCGGTCTGCGCGAGCCGCTTCTGTTCGACGGAAAAAGCGTCGCTCACGCCGTCGGCCAATCCGCTCACGGTGACGGCCTTGGGCGAATCCGGGTCTTCCCATGTTTCGGCGAAGGCGGTCTGCTTGCAGGGCCGCGCGAGGTCTTCGTCATGCAGCAGATTGATGCGCGGCCGCGCAAACGCCATCGCGACGATCCGCCCATGCAGACTGCTGCCGAGATACCCGCGGCTGTGCGCGATCAGTGCGCAGATGTCCCAGATATTCAGCGAATCGAACACGTGGACGGATGAAGCCTGCATGCAGGCCGCGGTACGCTCGAAGCACGACAGATCGTCGTGCCACGGCGCAGCGCCCGCGCGAAAGAACACGACGGCGAGGCCATGCGTCCGCGCGACGTGGTCCAGTTGCGCGGCGATCTGCGCGAGCGTCGCATCGTCGCCGAAATCGGCGCTGAACTGCACGGCGAGATAGCCGTTGGGCGCCGCCGAGCGTATCCGTTCGATGGCGGGCGTCGACGCGCGCTCGCGGATCGTAGCGCCGAACAGGTCCGCTACCATGACGGCGCAATCGGGCACGAGCCGCGCTTCGATGCCGGACTGCGCGAGCCATGCCTGCGTGCGCACGTCGCGCACGGTGACATCGTCAGCGGCGGCGAGCTTCGCGAGCACTTCGCCGCGCAGCGCGTCGTCGCGGCCGCTCAGGCCCACGCCGCCGATCGCGTGAAAGAGCACGCGCGCGGCAGAGGGCAGCGCTTCCTTCGACGACACATACGGCGCATGCGCCCGCGTGCCGAGCACGCGATGCGCCCATGCAAGGCGATCCCGGTCGCGTTGATGCGACGCGATGAGCCGTTGCGCGTCGGCCGGCGATTGCAGCATCACGGCGGCTTCCCATGCATCGCACGTGAGAATTTCTCCGCCGACGTGGATCAGATCGACCGCACGTTCGTGCATCTGCGCAAGTGCTTCGACGCGATGGCCGCCGTGCGCGCGCAGGTCGCGAGCCGCGAGTCCCGCGAAGCGCACGTCGCGCGCGCCAAGCATGCTTGCGACGACGTGCGGAAACAGCATGTCGCCCAGATTGTGCCGGTCGAATGCACCGAACAGTATGACGGGTAATGGCTTATCTGCCGCGTCATTTGACTTTCGCATTGCGATGCCCTACGAATCGATTTAACCGGTCGTCGGTTTATCGGTGCAAATGATCATACGAGTCACCGGAATCTGTACGGAGGGTACACGCAATTCGCGCATTGGCCACGTGAACGCGCATCGCGTCACAGCACGCGAGCGGCACAGCAATACGGGGAACACGTGTTTTCCGGCGAAGCCATTCGAAGCGCTTCGCCGTGAAGCGGGCGACGATCTGTCTGCGGCGCACCGGCATCCCGGTGTGTCTCTTCATGCCTGAAAAGAACAGGGGCAGCGTCATGTTCACTTACGTCATCGTGGTGGCCATCTCGGCCTTCATTCCCTATGTCGCGACACCCGCTGCCGAAGCCGGCGTGAAGGCGATCGTCTCCCATCACGACGATACGGAATCGGGCGGCGCGGAGGCTCGCGCGCAGATGCAAACGCTCGTCGCGCAAGACGGCACGGTTGCCAATGCCGCGCCCAGGAATGAGCATTGACGGAGCACCGCGGCAAAGCAAACTGCCACGCATTGCGTCTCTTCATCGAGTCGAAACAGGGCGAAACGGGCTGGCCCCGACAGCGGGCCAAAGCTGCGATTTGCCTTCGATCCGGCGCGTTTTTTCGCTGCGCGCCACGGTCTCGTATGGCCGCGCGGCCCCTCTGCTGAAGGGAATTTTATCGCGCTGTACCATCGGCGTCGATGATCGAAACGACGTTGATGGGTGAGATTGCACGCGCATCGGTATGGCGCACTCCGCTTGCCCATTGCTTTCCTGTCGATCCACCCGCCGCATCGGCGGCGCAATGTGTCACGACCCAAAAGGAGCGAAGTTCAATGAGCACGATCACCACGAAGGATGGCACGCAGATCTTCTACAAGGACTGGGGCTCGGGCCGTCCCGTCGTCTTCTCGCATGGCTGGCCGCTCGACGCGGACGCATGGGATGCGCAGATGCTGTTCCTGCTGCAAAAGGGCTTTCGCGTGATCGCACACGATCGCCGTGGACATGGCCGCTCGGGCCAACCGTCGAACGGCAACGACATGGACACGTACGCCGACGATCTCGCCGCGCTGCTCGACGCACTCGATATTCAGGGCGCGACGCTCGTCGGGCATTCGACGGGCGGCGGCGAAGTCGCGCACTATATCGGCCGTCACGGCACGAAGCGCGTCGCGAAGGCGGTGCTGATCGGCGCGGTGCCGCCATTGATGATAAAGACGGCAGCGAATCCCGGCGGCTTGCCGCTGGATGTGTTCGACGGCATTCGCAAGGGCGTCGCCGACAACCGCGCGCAGTTCTACAAGGACCTCGCGATTCCGTTCTTCGGCTTCAACCGTCCGAGCGCAAAAGTGTCGCAAGGCACGATCGACGCATTCTGGGCGCAGGGCATGGCGGGCAGCATTCATGGCCAGTACCTGTGCATCCGCGAGTTCTCTGAAGTCGACTACACGGAAGATCTGAAGAAGTTCGACGTGCCGACGCTGATCCTGCACGGCGACGACGACCAGATCGTGCCGATCGATGCAGCGGGCAGGAAGTCCGCGGAGATCGTGAAGAACGCGACGTTCAAGGTTTACGAAGGCAGCCCGCACGGCATGTGCGTGACGGAGGCGGACAAGGTCAACGCCGATCTGCTCGCGTTCATCAACGGTTAAGCGCGCACGCGGGCCGTTGCCATGGTGGCGCATCCTTTGCGGGATGCGCCGTTTTTTTTGTTGAAGCGGCACGGTCTATCGCGTGATACGGATACGCCGGCGTTTGCGCTTCGTTTCCGACGCGATAACATTGCATCCATCGCGACTCCATGAACGGAACATGACCATCTACGTTGCGCTGTTGCGGGCCGTCAATGTCGGCGGTACCGGCAAGCTGCCGATGACCGAGCTTCGCCTGCTGTGCGAAGAAGCGGGCTTCGTCGACATACGCACGTACATTGCGAGCGGCAATGTCGTGTTCGAAAGCAAGCTCGCGCGGCGCGCGGTGCAAGCGGCGCTCGAAAGCCGTCTCGAAGCCTATGCGGGCAAGCCTGTGGGCGTGCTGATCCGCACGGGCAAGGAAATGGCGGACGTGCTGCACGCCAATCCGTTCAGCGACGAAGCGCCGAACCGTACCGTCGCGATCTTTCTCGACGGCGCGCCGCCTGTCGATACGCTCGAACACATGACCGGCCAGAAAAACGAAAAGGTCGCGCTCGGCAAGCAGGAAATCTACGTGCATTACGGCGAAGGGATGGCGAACTCGAAACTGAAGATTCCTGCCGCGAAAACAGGGACCGCGCGCAATATCAACACGATCGCGACGCTCGCCGAATGGGCCGCGCAATGATGACGAGCGATGGCCCGGCCCGCTGCGGCCGATACCGCTTGTTGCTACACTGCGCGTTGCCGGTACTTTGTTGCAGCACCTCTCTTGCAGCGTCTCTTTTGCGGCACCCCCGTTTCCTGCTCGCGTCTCGCTCATGAAACCGTCCCTGCTCGTACTGACCTCGCTTCTCGACGACAATCGCGAGCGCATCGCCGCGTCGTTTGACATCCTCTATGCGCCCACGCACGAAGCGCGCGCCGAATCGATCGCGAAGCACGGCGCTACGATTCGCGCGGTGCTGACGAGTGGCACCACAGGCCTGAGCGCCGATGAAATCGACCGGTTGCCCGCGCTCGAACTGGTGAGCGCATTGGGCGCAGGCTACGAGAACATCGCGACGGACCATGCGCGCGCACGCGGCATCGTGCTCACGAACGGCGCGGGCGCTAACGACGATTGCGTCGCCGATCACGCGTTTGCATTGCTGCTGGCCGTTGTGCGCGACGTGCCCCAGCGCGACCGCGCGACACGAGACGGCATCTGGCGCGATGCGTTGCCGTTGCGGCCTTCGGTGTCGGGCAAGCGCCTTGGCGTCGTCGGCCTTGGGCATATCGGCGAGAAGGTGGCGCGCCGCGCGGCCGGTTTCGATATCGACGTCGCGTATCACAATCGCAAGCCACGCGATGGCGTGACGCTGCGCTACTTCGACAACCTGCGCGAACTCGCGCGCTGGAGCGAGTATCTCGTCGTGGCGACGCGGGGCGGCGCGGGCACGCATCATCTGATCGACGCGCACGTGCTCGAAGCATTGGGGCCGACAGGCTTCCTCGTCAACGTGTCGCGCGGCAGCGTCGTCGATACGGATGCGCTTGCGCATGCATTGAAAAATGGCGTGATCGCGGGAGCAGGGCTCGACGTGTACGAAAGCGAGCCGCATCCGCCGCAGTCGCTGCTGCATCTGAACAACGTCGTGCTCACGCCGCATGTGGCGGGAACGTCGCCGGAAGCGAACGCGGCCTGTGTCGATACCTTCGTCGCGAACGCCACGCGCCACTTCGCGGGCGAAGACGTGCTCACGCCCATCTGACCCGCATCTGACTCACCTTACGCTCATCGGATTGCTCACCAGGCGAGGACCCCACGCATATGGCCAAACATACGGCACTGATCGAATGGAGCAGCAACGGCAGCCCGTTCACCGACAACCGCTATAGCCGCGCACATCGCTGGACGTTCGACGGCGGCGCGGTCGTGCCCGCATCGAGTTCGCCGCACGTGGTGCGCGTGCCGTTCTCCGATCCCGCAGCTGTCGATCCCGAAGAGGCGTACGTCGCGGCATTGTCGAGTTGCCACATGCTGTGGTTTCTGTCGATTGCAGCGGGTGAGGGTTATGTCGTGACCTCGTATCGCGACGAAGCCGAAGGCACGATGGCGAAGAACGACGCGGGCAAGGAAGTGGTGACGCGTGTCGTGCTGAAACCGGCCGTTGCATTTGCGGGCTCGAAAGCGCCGAGCGATGATGCGCTTCGCCATCTGCATCATCTCGCGCACGATGCGTGTTTTCTGGCGAACTCGGTGAAGACGGCGATCGACGTCGAGGGAAGCTGGAGCTTCGACGCGGCGCATTGAGCATTGCGGCGCGCAAGCAATGAAAAAAGCCGGCTCCACATGGTGCCATGAGGCCGGCGCGAAAGGGATTCTGGCCATTCCGAGGGCCATTGCCAGAACCCGAGAGAGTCGCCATTGTCCCGCACACCCCTGAAGATTTGCTTAACTGCGACGCCACTCGCTCAACACCTGGCGACACGATCGCGTTCAATACGCGCGTGTTCATCGACGTGGGGAACTGCGCGCACATAAACAGTTGGTAGGTGCTGGTTGCAACTGTGACATTCTTCATCCCTGTATGGGCGGTCGATTTCACCGCATCAGCGTCTCTTAAGTTTTGCGCGCTAAAATTTTGTGCGTTTCAATTGGTAAGCATGTCACTTTTTGACTCGACCAATTCGGAATTACCGACCCCCACTGCACATCGCGCGCCACATTCAGTATTTTTCTCGCTATGCGGCAATCGAATGGGGAAGAACTTCCGCGCCCCATACACAGCCTTCTGACGCTGTGTCCCGCTCGCCACAGTCAATCGTGTCTTATGTAAAGGATCGTTACCTGGAGGTCGGCCGTGGCCTCTGCGCGATCCGTGCCGCGAAACTTTTTTCCCCTTTGGAAACGTGCGTTTGCGCGCGGACTGCGTGTGCAGAGCGCTCAAAATCGCCAACGTGTAGTCGCGATTCGACGTTTTCAAACAGTAACAACCGCTGATGCATAACGGGTCGCGATTCCGTTAATTTTTGAGTAACCGATCGCGAACGAGTTCCCGGGGACGTAATGCTGTCGGTGCATGTCGACCAATCGAGGCGGGAAAACCGATTACATCATGGACCTCAAGCTAAAGCGGCTCTATCACGTGTGCAACCCTGAACTGGCGTGCCTCGACGGCAATCTGCCGGCGGAGTTATGGCGTATTCGCTGCATCGATGTTCGCGAGAGGCAAGGCGCTGCATTGCTAGCCGATGATCGAGCTGCCGGTTTGATCGAGTTCTCGTCTCTGACCATTCCGGATGATCTGAACGAAGTCGACGTACTGACAAAAGCGAGTGCTGAAATCAGTTGGGTCGCCGTCGTGACCAAGGCGCACCTGAACGATCCGGAAATACGCCGGATCGTGCGCACGCGCTGCGTGAGCTACATCACGCTGCCCGCTGCCGCCGAGCTGATCGCGCAGACCATCGATCGCGTGTATGAAACTTCGACGGGCGACGGTGACGAACGCAAGAGCACGGACGACGACTCGCCGGCGATGATTGGCGCGTGCGCTGCGATGACCGACGCGCGCGCGGCGATCCGGCGCGCGTGCGAGCACGAGCGGCCCGTGATGATCGTCGGCGAATCGGGGAGCGGCAAGACGATGACGGCAACGGCGGTCCATTCGGGTTCCGTGCGCCGCGATGGACCATGGGTATCGATCCATTGCGCAGCGTACGCGCCCGAGCGGATCGCAGCAGAACTATTTGGCGACGGGGAGAGCAAAGTCGAAGGGGGCAATCAGCGATCCCGCCTGGAAATGGCGGAGGGCGGTTCACTGTATATAGACGGCATCTGCGAACTACCGCTTGCGGCGCAACAACGTCTCGCAGATCTGCTCGACAGTGGGCCGCGCAATGTGCGCATCATCTGCTCGACACATTTCGACTTGCAACGCGCGACGCAAGAACATCGTCTGCATCCGCGCCTTGTCGCGTTGTTCGCGGGGAATACGATCACGCTTCCGGCGCTGCGCGATCGCGGCGCCGATATCCGTCTGCTCGCATCCTGGCTGCTGATGAGCTTTCGCTCCGATTCGCGGCATGGCGTGCAAGGTTTTTCCGCCTGCGCATGGGAAGCGCTCGACACGCACACATGGCCCGGCAACGTACAGGAATTGATCAACCGCATCCGGCGCGCGATTGTCGTCGGCAAAGGTCAGCTGATCTCGGCTGCTGATCTCGGTTTCGACAAGGTCGCGCAGGTCCCGTTGCTGAGGTCAGCCGACGAGACGGACGAGGTTCCCGAATGGGCCGCCGTCGAACTCGCCGTCGCACGCAATCAGGGCCGGCTCGATGCGGCCGCGACAGAGCTGCACATTTCGAAAGTCCTGCTCTCGCGGATGCTCGCGTCGGACTACAAGCGGGTCGCGCCGACGGACGCCGTGCTACAGGCGGATTCCGCGTAAGCCGAAGCAAAACCGCTTGTGCGCATGTTGAAATGCGCTTCACCAACAGTTACACAATCCATTTTTGTGTAGCACCTGGCGACATTTCCACGCGCTATGCTTCGTCTTATCGATGCCGCTCGCGCGTAGCGGCGCTCTTTGCCATTACTTTCAAAAGGAATTCTTTGCTAATTTTGATGCCGCTTTTTTGCGGAATTCACCATTGTATTTTGTCGTTATTTCGTTCACTGTGAGCCATGAAAGAGCCCTATCGCGCTGTTATCCGTTATCCGCGTAATGACTCAGGTCGTGACTTCGTCGTGGGCGACATTCACGGCTGCTTCGGGCAATTGCGCGCAGCACTCGAAGCCCGCCGTTTCGATCCGAAACGTGACCGGCTGTTCGCCGTCGGCGACCTGGTCGACCGAGGGCCGGAATCCGATTGCGTGCTGGAAGCCGTCGAGCGCTATCGCATCAAGTCCGTCAAGGGCAATCACGAAGATGTCATCGTGCGCTGGCATCACGGCGAAGAGCAGGCGCTCTCGCTGCTGGGCAACGGCGCGAACTGGCTGCTCGATCGCGCCGAGGACATGGACTGGATCGACCACATCGCCGACTACATGGCGTCGTTGCCGTATGTGATCGAGATCGAAACGGAACACGGAATCATCGGCATCGTGCACGCGGATTCGCCCGTGTCGGACTGGGCGACGTTCGTGCGTGAAATCGAACGCGAGTCGCCCAACGGCACGATGCGACGCAAGGCCATCTGGGCGCGCACACGCTGGAAGACGTATCAGCCGCATTCCGAGCCTTCGCGCAGCACGTTGCGAGGCCTGCTCGACAGGGCGAAGCGCAGCGTGCGCTCGCAGGCGCATGCGACGGGGCACGTCGACAACGTGACGGCCGTGATCGTCGGCCATACGCCTGTGTCCGGCGTCACCGCGAAAGACAACGTGATCAATATCGACACGGGCGCCGTATACGGCGGCAAGCTCACGATCATGGATCTCGCGGACGTGCCGCAGTGGGTCGAAGTGTTCGACCGTTCGTCCGTGGGTGCATCAGCGCCTGTTCGACAACAGCCCGTTCATGAGCAACCGGCTCATGGGGAGCTTGATCGCGAAGAGCCAGCGCTTCATGAGCCTGCGATGTCGGAGCGTTTGATTCGACGCAATCCTGGCTTCGCACCCGAGCCGATGGCCGAAAATGCCGTGGCCGAAGCGGTACCCGTGGCGGCGGAGTCGCCTGTGATGGCAGAGAGCTTCGCTGCCGCGCAGAGTCCTGCGACGACGGCCACTGCAAGTCCCGTCATCGAGCAGGAGATTGCGGACGACGCGCCGCAACTCGCGCCCGAATCCCAGCCTAAACAGGAGCCGTTGACGTCGTTTGCATCGCAAGGCATGCACATCACAGTGCGCATGAGCCTGCACAGCTTCGTGAACGACGGGCGTTCAACGGCCGATACCTCCGACCCGCATCGGCGGTAGCCCGATGCCGTGACACCGGATCGCATGCCGTCTTGCGAGTGTGACGCCGGCCGCGATCGACGGCATTCAGCGCACCGCATGCATCCCTAGACGTATGAGCAGATCGCGGCCGCGCGCGCTGATCTGCAATGCTGCCGCACCGCCGCGATCACGCACTTCGATGAGTTCGTAATGACGCAAAGCGAGCACGTCGGGGTCAAGTGATTCGAGACGGTGTTCATTGCTGTTCACCAGCATGAGCGTCGCGATTTCGTGAGGGCTCAACATCGGGACACCTCCATAGTCGAGTGAGCGATCAGTCCCGCACATGCTAATCGGACGTCGCTACAGTTTGACTACGGATGTGTTTCATGACGTTACGCCGTGACAGGTTTGACGGTCGTGAAAGGACGCGGCTTGCGCGTGCGCGCGCGGTCATGCGCGGAATGGGGCTCGACAGATGGCGCGTGGCTGTAACAGGCTTACGCGCGGGTAAGCCCGATACAGCAAACGGAAAGCACGCTGACGATTGACGACACGCGAGACGACCCGCGAGACGACACGCGAGCGATGCGACGATGCGGCGATGCGAGGCTCGAAATCAGCGGGCGTCGTCGACGGCGACGCGGTACTCCGCTGCGTCGTCATCGACTTTCGACACGAGCGTTTCGAGCGACAGGCCCTTCGTCTCGATGCCCATCGCCCACACGGCGAGCGCTGCGACGCCGAACGACAGCGCGCCGAGCGTAAACACGCCGCCTTGTCCGAAGATGGGCAGCACGACGCCGACTGCATAGGGGCCGATCAGCGAGCCGACACGGCCGATCGCCGACGCGAAGCCCGAACCCGTGGCCCGCGCGCCCGTGCCGTACAACTCGGGCGTGTAGGTGTAGAGCACGGCCCACATGCCGAACAGGAAGAACTGCATCGCGAGGCCCGTGCAGATCAGCAGCGTCACGCTATCCGCGTGCAGCGCCGTCTGTCCGTACAGATAGGCCATGACGCCGCCGCCCGCCAGCGACGCGATACAGGTCGGCTTGCGGCCCCAGCGTTCGACGAGCCATGCGGCGCACAGAAAGCCCGGCACGCCGCCGAGCGAAATGAGCACCGTATAGAGCACCGATTTCGTCACGGCGAAGCCCGCCTGCTGCATCAATGCGCCGAGCCACGACGTGAGGCCATAGAAGCCGAGCAGCGCGAAGAACCACAGCGCCCACACCATGATCGTGCGCTGGCGGTACGCGCCGCTCCAAATTTCGCGAAACGCGCCGTGTTTCGAACGCGGGGCGGGATCGGCGAGCATCGACGGCGCGGGCAGCGAACGGATGCCTTTCGACTTCATCACCTTCGCTTCGATTTGCCCGAGCACGGCATCGGCTTGCGCGTGGCGTCCGCGATGTTCGAGCCAGCGCGGCGACTCGGGCACGATGCGGCGCACGATCAGCACGAAGACGGCGGGAATCGCGAGCAACGCGAACACCGTGCGCCAGCCGAATTGCGGCAGCACGAGGAACGACACGCAGCCCGCCGCGATGAAGCCCAATGGCCAGAAACCGTCCATCAGCGCGACGAGACGTCCGCGTGACGCCGTCGGCACGAACTCGGAGAGGAGCGTCTGCGCAATCGGGAACTCCATCCCCATGCCGATGCCGAGCAGCACGCGATACACGATCAATGCGTCGACGCTTTGCGCCGTCGAGCACAGATACGATGCGGCGCCCCACAGCACCATGCTCCACTGGAACACGGGCCGGCGCCCGAAGCGATCGGCGAACAGGCCCGCGACGGCGGCGCCCAGCACCATGCCGAAGAAGCTCGCGCTGGCGACGAGCCCGGCCGTCGCGCTCGACAGGCCGAACTCGGTCTTGATCGAGCCGAGCACGAAGGTCATCGTGCCCAGATCGACGGAGTCGAAAAAGAACGCGATCGCGATGATGATGAAGATGGTGCGGTGATAGCCCGAGAAAGGCAGGCGTTCGAGACGCGCTGCGGCGCTGGCTCTTTTCGTGGACGAAGAGACGGATGAAGAAGCGTTGGTCGGCATGGCATCCTCGAATGGATGAAGGAATAGGCCGGTGTTCTGTTGCTCCGGTCCGTTCCAGTAGACGCCGCCATTAATCCGTCATATAGAACAGATTCGGCATTGCAGTGGAACGTGTGCGTCATCGGCGGATGAAGCACACGGCCCGTGAATGCCCGTCATTACGTATGCGTCGCCATGTTCCGTGCCTGTGCATGTGCAACGATATTCGCGCCACGCGCTGGTGCGCCGTTCGCCACGTAGTAGGGCGCGGTCGAGCGCGCGAGCGGCTTGCGTCCGCGAATGCGATCGGCGATTTTTTCCGCGAGCATGATGGTCGGCGCGTTCAGGTTGCCCGTCGTGATGCGCGGCATGATCGATGCGTCGACGACGCGCAGGCCTTCGAGACCATGCACGCGACCCTCGCTATCGACGACGGCCATGTCGTCGTAGCCCATCGCGCACGAACACGACGGATGGTACGCAGTCTCTGCGCGTGCGCGCACGAACGCGTCGATCTGCGCATCGGTTTGCAGTTCCGCGCCGGGGCTCAGTTCGCGGCCGCGAAAACGGTCGAGCGCCGGTTGCGCGATGATCTCGCGCGTGATGCGGATCGCGTCGCGGAACTCGCGCCAGTCGAGCGCTTCGGCCATGTAGTTGAAGAGAATCGACGGATGCTTGCGTGGATCGCGTGAGCGCAGCTTCACGCGGCCGCGGCTAGGCGAGCGCATCGAGCCGACGTGCGCCTGGAAGCCGTGCATCCTGATCGCATTCGTGCCGTTGTAGTTGATCGCGACGGGCAGGAAGTGATACTGGATATTCGGCCACGGGTCGTCATCGCGCGTGCGAATGAAGCCGCCCGCTTCGAAATGATTGCTCGCGCCAATGC
This sequence comes from Paraburkholderia franconis, assembly GCF_009362735.1. Taxonomy (GTDB): domain Bacteria; phylum Pseudomonadota; class Gammaproteobacteria; order Burkholderiales; family Burkholderiaceae; genus Paraburkholderia; species Paraburkholderia franconis. Next base: position 106,469 of record NZ_WHNP01000028.1, read on the forward strand.
CCGTGCCCTTCAGCATCCATTCGATGCCGATCGCGGGCTGATTGCGCAGCAGCAGCGCGGGATAGAGCGACACGGCCTCCTTGCACTCGTACTGCATGTACATCTCGAGATGATCCTGCAAGTTCTGGCCCACGCCGGGCAGATCCAGGACGACGGGAATGTCGAATTCGCGCAGGCACGCGCCGGGGCCGACGCCCGAGCGTTGCAGGATCTGCGGCGATGCAATCGCGCCGCTGCAGAGCAGCACTTCACGGCGCGCATGCACGGTGATCTGCGCCTGACCATCCAGATACACGACGCCTTGCGCGCGCTTGCCGCTGAACAGAATGCGATCGGTGGTCGCGTGCGTGACGATCGTGAGATTCGCGCGCTGCTTCGCCTGATCCAGGTAGCCGCGCGCGGTGCTTGCGCGGCGGCCGTTCGCCGTCACGGTGCGGTCCATCGGGCCGAAGCCTTCCTGCCGATAGCCGTTGAGATCGTCGGTGCGCGGATAGCCGGCCTGCACGCCCGCTTCGACCATCGCTTCGAAGAGGGGATTCACGCCGGACTTGCTGGTCGTCACATGCACAGGGCCGTCGCCGCCGTGGTAGTCGTTCGCGCCGATATCGCGCGTCTCCGCCTTGCGGAAATACGGCAGGCAATCCAGATAGGTCCAGTTTTCAAGGCCTTTTCGTTCGGCCCAGCCGTCATAGTCGAGCGCATTGCCGCGGATATAGCACATGCCGTTGATCAGCGACGAGCCGCCCAGCCCCTTGCCGCGTCCGCATTCCATGCGGCGATTGTTCATGAACGGCTCGGGGTCCGTTTCATACGCCCAGTTGTAGCGGCGTCCCTGCAATGGATACGCGAGCGCGGCGGGCATTTGCGTGCGAAAGTCGAAGCGATAGTCGGGGCCGCCCGCTTCGAGCAGCAGCACGGTCACGTCGCGGTCTTCCGTCAGACGCGTCGCGAGCACGTTGCCCGCCGATCCCGCGCCGATGATGATGTAGTCGTACTCTTTCGCTGCCATGCTGCGCTCCCTCAAAACACGGGCTGATATGGGCCCAGTTCGACCTGGATGGACTTGATGCGCGTGTAGTGCTCGAGTGTCGTGATGCCGTTCTCGCGGCCCACGCCCGATTGCTTGTAGCCGCCCACGGGCATTTCGGCGGGCGACTCGCCCCATGTGTTGATCCAGCAGATGCCTGCTTCGAGCCGATGAATCACGCGATGCGCGCGCGACAGGTTCTCGGTGACGACGCCCGCCGCAAGACCGTAGATCGTGTCGTTCGCGCGCGCGATCACGTCGTCCTCGTCGGCGAAACTCAGAATGCTCATCACAGGGCCGAAGATTTCTTCTCGCACGATCTTCATGCCGTCGTGGCAGTTCGAGAACACGGTCGGCTGCACGTACTGGCCGCGCGCGTAGTCGCCGTCCGTGATGCGCGCGCCGCCCAGAACGAGCCGCGCGCCTTCCTGCTTGCCGCTCTCGATGTAGCCGAGCACCTTGTCCAGTTGCGCGGCGCTCGCGAGCGGCCCGAAATTCGTCGACGGGTCCGACGGCTTGCCGATGCGAATGCGCTTCACGCGCTCGATCACTCGCTCTTCGAATGCCTGTTGCACCGATCGATGCACGAATACGCGCGTGCCGTTCGTGCACACCTGTCCCGCGCTGAAGAAGTTGGCCGTCACGGCGATATCGGCGGCGCGGTCGAGGTCGGCATCGTCGAAGACGATCAGCGGCGACTTGCCGCCGAGTTCCATCGTTACTTCCTTCAGCGACGAAGCGCCTGCCATCGACATCACTTTCTTGCCCGTCTCGACGCCGCCCGTGAACGAGATCTTTGCGATGCCCGGATGCGCGGCCAGCATTGCGCCGACGCGTCCGTCGCCCTGCACGACGTTGAATACGCCGGCCGGCACGCCCGCTTCCAGATAGATTTCCGCGAGCTTCGACGCGGAGAGCGGCGTGACCTCGCTCGGCTTGAAGATCATTGCGTTTCCGGCCGCGAGCGCCGGCGCGGACTTCCAGCACGCGATCTGGATCGGATAGTTCCATGCGCCGATGCCCGCGGTGACGCCGAGCGGTTCGCGCCGCGTATAGACGAACGATTCGGCGCGCAGCGGAATCTGCTGGCCTTCGATGGCTGTGGCGAGGCCCGCGTAGTACTCGATTACGTCAGCGCCCGTGACAATATCGACGGCGCGTGTTTCGGCGATCGGCTTGCCCGTGTCGCGCATTTCGAGTTCGGCGAGTTCGTCGTTGCGCTCGCGCAGCAGTTCCACCGCGCGGCGCAGGATGCGCGAGCGCTGCATCGCCGTCATCGCGGCCCACGCGCGCTGGCCTTCGCGCGCGGTTTGCACGGCGCGCTCGATGTCGGCCTCGCTTGCTTGCTGGACGGTTGCGAGTGTTTCGCCCGTGGCGGGATCGAATGTGTCGAAGGTGACGCCGCTCGTGGCGTCGACATATTCGCCGCCGATATAGAGACGTTGCAGGCCATAGACGGGCATCTGGGTTTCTCCTTGAAATGCGGGTGTTCGTGGCGCAGCGCTGTGAGCTTTATGAGCCGTTGCGCGCGAGCAGCAGGTCGATGTAGTCGTTGGCGAGACGCAGCGCGGCTTTCGTGTCGAACGGATCGCCCGACAACGCTCCGCGCAGCCACAGCCCGTCGATCATCGCCGCGAGGCCGCTGGCAGCGCGTCGCGCGGACGCGCGCGGCAGCTCCTTCGCGAACTCCGCGCACAGGTTCGAATAGAGGCGGCGCGTGTTGACGCGCTGCAAGCGGCGCAGCGCGGGCTCGTGCATGCTCTCGGTCCAGAACGCGAGCCACGTCTTCATCACGGGGCCGCTCACCTGCGATACGTCGAAATTTGCCGCGACGATCGCGCGCAAACGCGCACGCGGCTGTGGCTTCGCGGCGATGCGGCGGCGCGTCGTAGCGGCCCACAGATCGCGCAGAATGTGGCGCATCGTGGCTTCGAGCAGGCCGTCCTTGTCGCCGAAATAGTGGCTCACGATACCTGTCGAAATGTTTGCGCGCTGCGCGACGGATGCGAGCGTCGTACCCGACAGACCGGCCTGGTCGATCGTGAGCAGCGTGGCGTCGATCAACTGCGCGCGACGCACTTCGCGCATTCCGACTTTGGGCATGGTGTCTCGCGATGCTTGCCGAAAGTCGTCACTCTAGTCTTTTTTTATTGAACGTTCAATCAACAAAAACGGGGCAATCTGGCTTTGTCGGTTTGAGGAAAACGCGTGTCGCGTTTTGAACATTGGTGGACGGGGCAAAGGGACTAACCTCGAATCAGCGCCATTTGCGCATTCAGACCAACGTGGAGACGAGACGATGAGCAACAATCGCGGTGTCGTATATCTGGGCCAGGGCAAGGTGGAAGTACGGCCGATCGATTACCCGAAGATGGTCGATCCGCGCGGACGCGCGATCGGTCACGGCGTGATCCTCAAGGTGGTATCGACGAATATTTGCGGCTCCGATCAGCACATGGTGCGCGGCCGTACGACAGCCGAAATAGGCCTTGTTTTAGGGCACGAAATCACGGGCGAAGTAATCGAAGTGGGCCGCGATGTCGAAACGCTGAAGATCGGCGATCTCGTTTCCGTGCCGTTCAACGTCGCGTGTGGCCGCTGTCAGACCTGCAAGGAACAGCATACGGGCGTGTGCCTGAACGTGAACCCGTCGCGTGCCGGCGGCGCGTATGGCTACGTCGATATGGGCGGCTGGATCGGCGGGCAGGCCGAATACGTGATGGTGCCGTATGCGGACTTCAATCTGCTGAAGTTTCCCGATCGCGATCGCGCGATGGAAAAGATCCGCGACCTCACGTGTCTCTCGGACATTCTGCCGACGGGCTATCACGGCGCCGTGATGGCGGGCGTGAAGCCAGGCTCGACGGTGTACGTCGCGGGCGCGGGCCCTGTCGGCATGGCGGCGGCTGCATCGGCGCGCATCCTGGGGGCGGCGTGCACGATCGTCGGCGACATGAACGAAGAGCGGCTCGCTCATGCGCGCGCCGTCGGCTTCGAAACGGTCAATCTGTCGAAGGACGCGACGCTCGGCGAGCAGATCGCGCAGATTCTCGGCAAGCCCGAAGTGGATTGCGCCGTGGATTGCGTGGGCTTCGAGGCGCACGGCCACGGCACCAGCGGCTCGCGCGAAGAGGCGCCCGCAACGGTCCTCAACTCGCTGATGGATATCACGAAGCCGGCGGGCGCGATCGGCATTCCGGGTCTGTACGTCACGGACGATCCGGGCGCCGTCGATACCGCCGCTCGCAAGGGCAGCCTGAGCATCCGCTTTGGCCTCGGCTGGGCGAAGTCGCATTCGTTCCACACGGGACAGACGCCCGTGATGAAGTACAACCGCAACCTGATGCAGGCGATTCTGTGGGACCGTCTCCCCATCGCGGACATCGTCAACGTGACGGTGGTGTCGCTGGACGAGGCGCCCGAGGGTTATCGCAAGTTCGATGGCGGCGCGCCGCGCAAGTTCGTCATCGATCCGCATGGTTTGCTGAAGGCCGCTTAGTGCAGGCGCGTTCGCCTGCAACGAGCGGGTAGCAGATCGAAGTCTCCTCTGTCCCGTTTTGGACGATGCTGCGTTTTCCTTTTACAGGGAACGCAGCTTTTTTTTGCTTTGCGCGCGCGGACTCCAATTGAATTCACTTGAAGTCAAAAATCATGTCGAATGGAAAACGTCGCGCCTCTCTCGTGTGAGTGATTGAGGTTCAAAAGCGGATTGGCTCTGAAGCTCCATTCGTCGCTGTCGGTCGATGAACCTGAAGAGCCGTTTTGAGGATCGGGAGTGAGTCCATAGTCAGGCGAACCCGGTGTCTGGCCCGTCTGAAGGCCATCGAGCCTGGACAGGCGCTGTCCAAAGCGGAAGCGCTCGAAATCCGGCGCGATGCTGTACTGGTTATAGAGCCCGTAAGCCGCAGTTCCCATATGCAATGGGCTTGCGACGACGTATCGATGCAGACGCCGTTGCGGCGCATAAGCCGTCGACGGAATCTGCGGATACGAATAAAAAAGAATCGATGTGGATTCTCTTTCGGGCAATAAACGGGCGTGATCAGTGGCGACGGCTTTGGCGAATAACGCGCCGCTGACCAGGAGAAGCAACGCGCCCGCAATCCAGTTGCGGGGATTGCGGCGCGTCGCGGAGAGAACCCAATAAACAACGGAAATGATCACACCGCGGATCATCCTGGCTCGGCAGAAGCTTTGCCTGTCAAAACATTGATACTACATTTTAGTTCTTTCGATGCCTTTTCGGTTCTCCGGTTCTTTTCGGCTAGCCGCACGCGCCGATTTCACCGCACGCCGTGCAGAAGTCGCAACCGTCCTTGCGGATCACCGCGTTTGCCCCGCAATTGCCGCACTTGCGTCCGTGCATCGTGTGCAGTGCCTGAACGCCGCGCTCTTCCGCTGATCCTTCTTCAATGGACGAGAGCGTGTTGTCGGCGCTCGACGCATTCGGATTCGACTGACCGCTCGGCAAGCGTGCGAGCAGACGCGACGGCACCTGATTGCCCTCCACATCGAGAAAGCCGCGCCGGTGCAGGATCTGCTGTAGTGCATACGCAAGCGCCGCGACTTCCGAATCGTGCCAGCGCGGCGAGCGATGACCGTCGAGCCGTTGCACTTCGCCGAGCCGCACCTGGCCGCGATCCCATGAAACCTTGCGCAAGTCCTGCAGATTGCGCGCGACAAAGCCCCCGCGGGCCGCGAGCGAAAGTGAACGCATCGTCGCCGTGATCCATTGCTGCGACTCGTCGCGTTGGCCGGCGGGAATGAAGAACTCGATGGGCCGTTCGATCGTCACTTCCTCGCCGCCCACGCGCCCCGTCACCTCGATGAACGACACGGCCAGATACAGCGACTTCTTGCCGGCTGCCGTCAGGTACTCAACCTTCTCGATGATCGCGGGCAGCTCGCCCTTGGGCCGATGATCGATGGCGATGCGCAGCGGGTCCAGATCGATTTCGGCGAGCGCGTCGGAGGGCGTGGCCGCGGGCTCCGGCGTCACGCTCAGCACCGCGCCCAGCGTCTCGTTCGGGCGATACGTCGCGAGGCCCTTGAGTCCGCTTTTCCATGCGTCGAAATAGAGGGTTTCGAATGCATCGAACGGATAATCGGCGGGCACGTTGACCGTCTTCGAAATCGACGTGTCGATGAACGGCTGCACGGCGGCCATCATGTCCAGGTGGTCGCGCGCCGACATTTCCAGCGCACTGACGAAATACTCGGGCAGACTGCCGACGTCGCCGCCCAGCTCGCGATAGAGACGGTACGCGTGATCTTCGACTGCGAACTGCTCGCGGCTGCCGTCCGCCATCACCTTCATGCGCGTGTACGTCCACGAGAACGCGGGCTCGATGCCGTTCGACGCGTTGTCCGCGAACGCGAGACTGACGGTGCCCGTCGGCGCGATGGAGAGCAGGTGGCTGTTGCGAATGCCGTGCTTGCGGATCGAATCCTTGACGTCGTCGGGCAGGCGCGATGCGAAGGTGCCTTCTTCCAGATAGTGCTTCGCGTTGAAGAGCGGAAACGCGCCGCGCTCGCGCGCGAGTTCGACGGATGCGCGATACGCTTCGTCGCGCATCAGGCGCGCGATGCGCACCGCGAAGTCGCGCCCTTCCTGCGAGTTGTAGCGCAAGCCCATCATCACGAGCGTGTCGCCCAGGCCCGTAAAGCCCACACCGATACGCCGCTTCGCACGCGACTCGTCGTATTGCTGCGTCAGCGGCCACAGCGTCACGTCGAGCACGTCGTCGAGAAAGCGCACGTGGGTGCGCGTGCGCTCTGCAAGCGCGTCCCAGTCGAACGACGGCTTGCCGCCATGCCGCTGCGCGAACGGATCGATCACGAAGCGCGTGAGATTGAGCGGCCCGAGATTGCAGCAGCCATAAGGCGGCAGCGGCTGCTCGCCGCAAGGATTGGTCGCGCGGATCGTTTCGACGGCGCGCAGATTGTTGTCCTCGTTCATCCGCGAGATGAAGACGATGCCGGGCTCCGCGATGTCGTAGGTCGACCGCATGATGCGGTCGAAGATTTCTTTCGCGCGCCGTTCGCTGTAGACCCACATGCCGTCTTCGCGCTGATGCACATCGTTGGCCGCGCGCATCGCGGGCGACGGTTCGGCGCGATGCACGAGCTGCCACATCTCGTCGTTTTCGACGGCGCGCATGAACTCGTCGCTGACGGCGACGGACACGTTGAAGTTGTTCCAGCGGCCCTTCGAATGCTTCGCTTCGATGAATTCGAGCAGATCGGGATGCGTGCAGTCGAGCACGGCCATTTGCGCGCCGCGCCGCGAGCCCGCGCTTTCGACGGTGCGGCACGACGCATCGAACACGTCGATATAGCTGCACGGACCGGACGCCGACGAGCTGGTCGTCTTCACGCGCGCGCCGTGCGGCCGGATCGCCGAAAAGTTGTAGCCGACGCCGCCGCCGCGCCGCATCGTTTCGGCTGCCTGCAGCAACGCGACGTAGATGCCCGGCAGACCCTGATCGTCGGCGCCCTGAATGCTGTCGCCCACAGGCTGCACGAAGCAGTTGATCAGCGTCGCCGCGATGCCCGTGCCCGCCGCGCTCATGATGCGGCCCGCGCCGAGTGCGCCGTTCTTCAGGTTCTCCGCAAAGCGGGCCTCGATGACGGGACGCAACGCCTCAGGCTCGGCCATCGCGACGCCGCGCGCGACGCGCTCGTACACGTCGTCGGCCATGCGTTCGTCGCCCTTTGCGTATTTTTCGAGCAGCACGTCGAGCGAGAATTGCTGCGGCGCGATGGAGGTGGAATCGAGCGGAGTGAGTTCGTTGTCGGTGTCAGCCATGAGCAGCCTCGAAGGGCGGCGCTCCAGCGATACGCGCGAACTGCGCGACGCCGCGCCGCGTTGAGCCTCACCATAGCGCAGCGAACGGGATGCTGCAAACGGCACGAGGCGCGAGCAGGTGCTATGCCTGCCCGAGAGCAAAGACCCGCTGGATTGATTGCGGCGAAAGCACGCGCTCAGGCGTGCGCGGGAAGGGTCGCGAGGCCGTCCATCACCGGATGCGCGAGCGGTGCAACCTGCTTGCGGCGCTCGCGCGTGGGCGCGGTGCCGAACGCGTCGCGATAGCTCTTGCTGAAATGGCATGCGGACTGGAAGCCACATGCCATCGTGATGTGCATGATCGACATGTCGGTCTGCAGCAGCAGTTCGCGCGCGCGGCGCAGACGCAAGGTCAGATAGTAGTGCGTCGGCGTCATGCCGAGATGCTCGCGGAAGAGCCGTTGCAATTGCCGTTGCGACATGTTCGCGAGCCGCGCGAGTTCTTCGCGCGACAGCGGCTCTTCGATGTTGTTCTCCATCAGCGCGATGACTTCGAACAGCGACTTGTTCGCCGAGCCGAGCCGCGCGACGAGCGGCATGCGTTGTTGAGCGCTGTTGTCGCGCACGTGCTCGACGATGAACTGCTCGGCGATCTGCGTGACGCGCGGGGTGCCGACACGCGCGGCGATCAGGTTCAGCATCATGTCGAGCGGCGCGACGCCGCCCGTGCACGTGACGCGGTCGCGATCGATCACGAACAGTTCTTTGAGGAAGCGCGTGTCGGGGAACTCTTCCTTGAGCGCCGACATGTTCTCCCAGTGAATCGCGCACGCATAGCCCGCGAGCAGGCCCGACTTCGCGAGCGCATACGTGCCCGTGCACAGGCTGCCCAGCGCGATGCCTGCGCGCGCGAAGCGGCGCAGCGTCGACAGATGTTCGGGTGTGGTTTCGCGCTGCACGTCGATGCCGCCGCAGACGAACACGATGTCGGGCGTGCCGACGCATTCGGCGGGGCCTGTATCGACTGAAAGACCGTTGCTTGCCGTGACCGGGCCGCCGTTCGGGCTGATGATCGACCACCGGTAGAGCGACTGTCCGCTCAGATAGTTGGCCATGCGCAACACTTCGATCGCATTCGTGAAGGCGATCATCGTGAAGTTCGGCAGCGGCATGAACGCGAAGTGCGATAACGACGCGGTTCTATCAGGCGACATGATTCGGGCGTTCCTTCAGCTCGATGTTTTATTGCAGCCGGGTGGGGAATTCGGCCTTCTTATTCTGAGAGCGAGGGCAACAAGCATGCCATACGGCTAAACCCTGGCTACGACCCAGGTTTTGGCAATGCTTTGCCCAAGCCGCACTGCCGCTGTGCATTCTCCGCACTGCGGGCGGGCTTCTCGCGCTCGCTAGCGGTGCCATTCGTGTTCTTTGGCGCCGATAAAACGCTGCATTGCACCATTCAACCGGCGCCTTTAAAGAACATCAGCGCAACGTCAGCGCCGCTTTAACTCCACTTCAATCCGACGAATTGGCTGGACCAATTAGCACGGTCGATCACTTGTCCAAAACGGACCTGTATGGCGGAAAAGGTAAAGAACGCGTCTGAAATCATAAATTGACGAATCGGGCGAAAGACAAGAATAGAGCCGTCGGTGGAGGTGGTGCAAAGCCAGTCCAGTCAAGGGATAGCGCGGAATTGGACAGCCGGCCTCGCACAACTCTTTTCGCTTTCAGCTATCAACGGACTTCTAACGGACGCCATGTCGAACGCCAACCCTTTCTTCTCGCAGCCCTTGGCCCATCGCGATGCGTCGGTCCAGAACACCATCCTGAAAGAACTCGAACGCCAGCAATCACAGGTCGAGCTGATCGCGTCGGAAAACATTGTGTCGCGCGCGGTGCTCGAAGCGCAAGGCTCGGTGTTGACGAACAAGTACGCGGAAGGTTATCCGGGCAAGCGCTACTACGGCGGTTGCGAGTTCGTCGATGAAGTGGAAGCACTCGCGATCGACAGGATCAAGACGCTCTTCAACGCAGGCTTTGCCAACGTGCAGCCGCATTCGGGCGCACAGGCGAACGGCTCCGTGATGCTCGCGCTCGCGAAGCCCGGCGATACGATCCTCGGCATGTCGCTCGATGCGGGCGGCCACCTCACGCACGGCGCGAAGCCCG
>NZ_WHNP01000029.1 GCF_009362735.1 Paraburkholderia franconis
TGCGCGGGCGGCCTGTCGCCTGGGTCGACCTCAACGCACGCACACCTCGTCCTCGCCCCCGGGCCTTCGCTCGCAGCTTGTACGCCCACGAACGATGCATTCCAAACGACGCCGAAACCGCATCGGGATGTTCCCCATCGTTCATCCGCTCAAGTGCCAGCATGCGCATCTCTTCGAGGATGTTGTGCGCCAGACTTCTCCCGTCTCGTTTCACAGTCCGTGGCTCCATCGAGTGACACGACACGATAGATCAGCACTCGTCGAATTTGTTCCCTAACTTACTGACCAATGAGTAATTAGTAAATCGCCCTCTCCCACGTACAACGCTATGCATATAAGATCAAGTAAGCGAACGATACCTGCCGGGTCAACTTCCCCATCTCACACCAAAGGTTCGGGAGCCTCTGAGCGCCTTTGTCTACAATCAAGCGCCGCGACCTAATACCCACCTGATTCAGGGCCGAACCCCTACGTCGTTATATGCCTTGTCCGGCGAAACTGCTGTATGGTCACAAAGAAATGACGTCGAATGCTAGATCGTCCCGCGTAGCAAGTAGTCGCAGTCACAAGCGTTGCTCCGATTATACGGAGCAACGTTCGCAGTTTTTCTGCGTATGCTCTCAATTTCTCGTCAAAAATCTGCGCATTTGTGCACTTTTAGGGATGTTTCCTCAGAACCCAGTTTGTACAAACGCACGCCTCGACCTTGGGACTCGAACACTTGCTGCAGCACAAGTCTTCGCTCTTAGGGTTCCCTAAAAGCAAGAAGCTCACTGCGCAGTGCAGCGGGCTGCGAACGTCCAACTCAATGCCAACGATAATTTGAAATGCCCGATTGTCAGCCAGCACGGATAGTCCTGTAGCTTGCATCCTTGCATTGTTATCGCTAAACCGGGCAAGATGCGCGTTACAAATGACTGACCAAAGGTTCAAGATGGGCTTCGACAGCGTATATAAGATCCTTCCCGAGGTTTTCTCGCAGAGTTATGTTGAAGCTAGAGCGAAGTTTCTCGCTATAGCACCCGCAGCCCGGCCATATGCCTGCAGCAGCTTAGGCCCCTCTGGCGAGCCTCTTTACACGGACGTTGCATATTTTGGCGACCGGAATGCAAGTCGTCTTTTGATTTTGATCTCCGGCACACACGGTCCTGAAGGATACTCAGGGTCGGCCTCGCAGCTTCTTTTCTTGCGGGCCGGGCTTCAGGATGCATTGCCCGCATCCACTGCCGTACTCTTAGTCCATGCATTGAATTGTTACGGGTTTGCGTGGGATAGACGCGTTACCGCGGAAGGATGTGATCTGAATCCCCCCGGTGTCAGGATAGATGTCGTGTTGTCTGATTCTTAGACATGGTCCGGGGGCGGTAGAATTGGGATGAATGAAACCTTACCCAGAAGAACGAAAAGAAGCGCTGGTGCGTCGCATGATGCCGCCGGAGAATGCGCCGGTGTCGGCGCTAGCACGAGAAACGGGGATTACCGAACAGACGTTGTACACGTGGCGCCGACAGGCGAAAGGACAAGGGCTGGCAGTGCCGGGCGACGGGAAGAACCCCGAAGGATGGTCTTCGGAAGACAAGTTTGCCGTAGTGCTGGAAGCAGCCCCGCTCAACGCAGCGGAGCTGGCCGAGTATTGTCGTCGCAAAGGTCTATACCCCGAGCAGATCGCCGCGTGGCGGGCTGCTTGTCAAGCAGCCAACGCGAATGCTGCCGAGCAGGCGCGCGAGCAGCGTCACCAGTCCAAAGAGGACAAGCAGCGCATCAAGCAGCTCGAGAAGGAATTGCAGCGCAAGGAGAAAGCCCTGGCGGAAGCGGCGGCGCTGCTGATTCTCAGAAAAAAAGCCCAGGCGGTCTGGGGGGACAAAGAGGACGATTGATCAACGTCCCGGATCGCCTGTTGTGTATATCGTTGATTCGCGAGGCGGTGCAGTCGGGCTGCCGCCTGGAGAAGGCTTGCGAAGAGCTGGGCCTGAGCCTGCGCACATTCCAGCGCTGGGGCCGAGATGATGGCGCGGTGCGCGCTGATGGCCGAACCACGACCGAGAGGCGGCCGCCGTGCAACAAGCTGAGCGAGGCCGAACGGCAACAGATTCTGGAGGTGGCCAACAGCGCCGAATTCGCCAGCTTGCCGCCCAGCCAGATCGTGCCCAGCCTGGCGGACCGCGGCGTGTACCTCGCGTCGGAATCGAGCTTTTACCGTGTGCTGCACAGCGCGTCGCAGCAGCATCACCGGGGTCGTGCGCGCCAGCCCTCGACGCGCGTGGTCACCAGCCATTGTGCGACGGAGCCGAATCAGGTCTGGTCGTGGGACATTACGTGGCTGCCTGCGGCGATCAAAGGGAAGTACTACTACTGGTACATGATGCTCGATGTGTTCAGCCGCAAGATCGTGGGTCACGAAGTGCAGGAAGCGGAGTCTGCTGAACTTGCTGCGTTGCTGATGCGGCGTGCGAGTCTCGCAGAGGGCCTGGCGGGACGTCCGCTGGTGCTGCATTCGGACAATGGCAGCGCGATGAAGGGCGCGACGATGCTCGCCACACTGGAAAACCTGGGCGTGATGGCCTCGTTTAGCCGACCGCGCGTGAGCAACGACAACCCGTACGCAGAGGCGCTGTTTCGCACGTGCAAGTATCGGCCCGACTATCCGCGCAAGGCATTCGCGAGTCTTGAAGAGGCGCGCGCCTGGACGCAGCAGTTTGTGCGTTGGTACAACCACGAGCATAAACACAGCGGCCTGAAATTCGTCACGCCGGCGCAGCGTCATAGCGGCGTCGCCACTGCGGTGCTGGCACAACGGGAAGTCTTGTACGCTCAGGCCAAGGCACGCAATCCGCAGCGTTGGTCCCGCTCGACTCGCAATTGGGAATTGAAGGATGAAGTCTGGCTCAATCCGGAGCGGATGCCGCCGGTCGAATTAAAGCAGTGCGCGTGAAGTGACACGACAACTATGTTGACAAACACCGAATCGCAACTTCGTCGATTATTCTCGGCCCACTCCGACGAATCCTGGCTACACCGAGTTAGCCGAGCACCTTGTGCCACCAGATTTGACCGAAGACACGATTCGGCGCGCCGATGACGCAATTTCTGCATTTCGCAAACTGCACGGTGAGCTGAAATTTGATGAGGCGCGGAAGTCTGGGCAGTACACTCACCCAGAGGGCGTTTTCTATGGCGGGTCTGGTCCTACTGAGGCTCGACAGACACTCGAGCAAATCGTGAAGGACTTCGATATCGCAGGTCGTGAAAGTGTGATCATCGTCGACTACCACACCGGACTTGGTCCGTACGGCTACGGCGAACTGCAGTCCGAACAGCCATCAGGCATCGCGGGTTTTCAGAGGGCCGTCAGCGTATTCGGACCGTCTGTAACGTCTCCGGATCTCGGAACATCATCGTCGGTAGTAGTGCGCGGCACACAGGATGAATTGTGGCAACGAATCCTCGGGGATCGGCATACGTACGTGGCATTGGAATTCGGTACTTACGGCGCAGAGCGCGGAAGGGAAGTCATTCGAAACGATCACTGGCTCTATCGCTATCGACGGGACGAAATTAATCTCGAACTTGGGGTCCGGATTCGCCAAGAGGCGAAACTTCACTACAATCCTGAGGCAAACGACTGGAAGGAAATGGTGCTTTGTCGCTCACACCAAGTCCATCGACAAGCCATGAACGCGCTTACCTGAGAGGCTCGCGCCAAGGCCTACCAGCTCACTGACAGATCCCGATTAGTGAATCAGACCATCGTCACTGGGATCTTACCGATCTTCGCTTGCCACTCCTTCGGTCCCGTCTGGTGAACAGACGTGCCGTTCGAATCGACAGCTACCGTGACCGGCATGTCCTGCACGTCGAATTCATAGATGGCTTCCATGCCGAGGTCTTCGAATGCGAGTACCTTCGCGCTGCGGATCGCCTTCGACACGAGATACGCCGCGCCGCCCACGGCCATCAGATATGCGGCCTTGTGCTTCCTTATCGCCTCGATCGCGACGGGGCCGCGCTCGGCCTTGCCGATCATCGAGATCAGGCCGGTTTGCGCGAGCATCGTTTCCGTGAACTTGTCCATGCGTGTGGCGGTGGTCGGGCCTGCCGGGCCGACGGCTTCGTCGCGCACCGGATCGACGGGGCCGACGTAGTAGATCACGCGATTGGTGAAGTCGACGGGCAGCTTTTCGCCCTTGGCGAGCATGTCGGCGATACGCTGGTGCGCGGCATCGCGGCCCGTCAACATCTTGCCCGACAGCAGCAGCGTCTGACCCGGCGCCCACGATGCGACTTCTTCCGGCGTCAGCGTGTTCAGGTCGACGCGCCTGCTCGTTTCCGTGTTCGGCTCCCATGTGACCTTCGGCCATGCGTCGAGGGGCGGCGGCGTGAGCTTCGCGACGCCCGCGCCGTCCAGCGTGAAATGCGCGTGGCGCGTCGCCGCGCAGTTCGGGATGATCGCGACCGGCTTTGATGCCGCGTGCGTCGGGGCAGCCATGATCTTCACGTCGAGGACGGTTGCGAGACCGCCCAGACCCTGCGCGCCGATACCGAGCGCGTTGACCTTCTCGTGCAGCTCGATACGCAGTTCTTCGATCCAGTCCTGCGGGCCGCGCGCGATGACGTCCTGAATGTCGATTGGGTCCATCAGCGATTCCTTCGCCATGACCATCGCCTTTTCAGCCGTGCCGCCGATACCGATGCCGAGCATGCCCGGCGGACACCAGCCCGCGCCCATCGTCGGCACGGTCTTCAGGATCCAGTCGACGATCGAATCCGACGGATTCAGCATCGCGAATTTCGACTTGTTCTCGGAGCCGCCGCCCTTCGCCGCGACCTGCACGTCGACGGTGTTACCCGGCACGATCTCGTAGTGGATCACGGCGGGCGTGTTGTCCTTCGTGTTCTTGCGGCCGCCTTCGGGCGGCGACACGATCGACGCGCGCAGCACGTTGTCCGGGTTCAGGTAACCGCGGCGCACGCCTTCGTTGATCATGTCGGTGACGCTCATGGTGGCGCCGTCCCAGCGCACGTCCATGCCGACCTTCACGAACACCGTGACAATGCCCGTGTCCTGGCAGATCGGGCGCTTGCCTTCGGCGCACATGCGGCTGTTGGTCAGGATCTGCGCAATGGCGTCCTTCGCGGCCGGGCTCTCTTCGAGCTCGTACGCGCGGCCGAGCGCCTCGATGTAGTCGAGCGGGTGGTAATAGCTGATGTACTGCAGCGAGTCCGCAATACTCTGGATCAGCTCTTCCTGTTTGATGACGGTCATGGCAAGTCACTCGTGATGTCGCCTCGGCGCGTCTGCGAACTCATGAACCAGGTCGACATCCCGACACAAGCGCTGCAGGCTTCAACGAAGCATCTATAAATTGTATCGCGCAAGGCTTTGAATGAGTTTCGAAGCCTGGCAACGCCGCTGCGCAGATTTGAAAACTCGAAAACGGCGAAGGCGGCTATCCCGCGATCGCCGCAATTGATGGTCTGTGCGTCGGCGGAGGATAGACGCACCATAATCCAAGACCGTGTCGAAAGAAGACTATAGCGAATGTACTCGACGAACCTACGACCTCGACCCTTACAACGCGCCACGGCATGTCTCGCGATTTCGGCAGCCGTTTGACCCTCAAGATCTCATTGGAGCCAAGCCAAGCGTGCGCAAGAACACTCAGAGAGTCGGCATGAAGTTTCATCGTTTCCTCGATTGCTCATTCGTTCCCACCGGTTGCGGCATGGGTGGGTATGCAGCGAATTGCGCGTCGGGCGCTATTGAATCGAACAGTGTTGGAGCCTGCTCAATTCGCTGCCCTGCGCAACCCTGAACCAATTCCTGCATACATAAATCGCTAGTTGCGGAGTCTTGAAGAGTCAAGCAACGGATTCGTCCCATTCTCAGCAACTCCGGGATTGGCTCACCACGCATCCCTTTCCTCAGGAACGTCCAGATGCCAATGTCGACTGATCCCTGCGTCCTTAGCAGCTATTGCATCGACTTCGTTGCATATAATTGCTATCGCACACTCTGCGGATACGCCTAGATATAAAAGTGCCCGCTCCATCAGAGGAAGCTCTGACAAACCCAAGCCGTCGCAGGGAACGACCACGGAAAAGATCTTGATGAAGTCCCTAGTGAATGCTTTCTCACAAGCCACCACGACATTGTGAGAAACCATTCCACTAACCAAGGCCAACTTGATTCCTTTTTGCACTGCCCCATCAATAGCAGCGTTAATATCGTCCCGGATCGTGACCAATCTGACGGATTTTGGCTCAGCAACTGAGTCGATCAGGACGTCGTCCAGACATAAAATGAAGGCCTCGACCGACATGACGTCGTCTCCTCTTTTGGCAGCCTGCGAGTCGTCAGAACCCTAAATCGGGGCGTCGAAGTACCGAATTCTCAAGCGCCCACCTAAGCAACTTCAGGCCACTTTTTCAACTCAACGAGCAGTTGCTTTGCTGCCACGCGGTCGCCTGGGTGGACGTGAATTGCGGCGACTTCATACTCCCCATCGGCCGTGATGTTCGTCTCCATCTTCATGGCCTCCATGGCAATCAACAGGCTGCCGGCGGAGATTCTCTGCCCGAGTTGAACCGCCACCGTTACGATTGAACCAGGCATCGGTGCGGCGACATGCAGCGGATTTAACGGGTCCGCAACCGGCCTGCCAGCGCGCGCCACAATAGCTTCAGAGCGCACGCGCGGCTCAATTAGCGTGGTCCGCGACTGCCCGTTCAACTCAAACTGGACTTTGACCATGCCATCCTCGACATCGGTGTGCTGTCCCTGCAGTGACACAAGCAGTGTCTTTCCGGCATCGAGATCTATGGCTACTTCTTCCTGCGGCTGCAACCCATACAGGAAAGCTGAAGTGGGAAGCACTGAAGTGTCGCTGTATGCCTGCAGATGTGCGTGGTATTCGGCCGTCTGCTTCGGGTACATCAGGTACGAAGCGAGTTGCCGGTCGTCGAGCGGTAGCTCGCAGGCGGCCTCGCCGTGCGCACGCGCCACTTCCAGGTCGACAGCCGGAATCTGATCCCCGGGCCGGTAAGGCGAAGGCGCGTCGCCCCGCAAGACCTTGCGAGACAGTTCCGCCGGGAAGCCGTCGGGCGGGAAGCCGAGTTCGCCCTTGAACAACGACACGACCGATTCCGGAAAAGCGATTTCCTTGGAGGGATCGCACACATCAGCCGCCTTCACGTCATTGGCCACGATCATCAAGGCCATATCGCCGACCACCTTGGAGGTCGGTGTTACCTTGACGATATCGCCAAACATCCGGTTGACGTCCGCATACGCACGCGACACTTCTGTCCACCGATGTTCGATCCCAAGCGAGCGTGCCTGCTCCCGCAGGTTCGTGTACTGACCACCAGGCATTTCGTGACGGTAGACATCCGCCGTTCCCGCTCGAATCTCCGATTCGAACGGTGCATAGTAGCGACGCACGCCCTCCCAGTACATTGACGCCTCGTGTAGGCGTTCGAGACTGAGCCCGGGATCGCGTGAGCTACCGGCCAGCGCAGCGACAATGCTCGACAGATTCGGCTGCGACGTGAGGCCGCTCATCGCGTCGAGCGCGCCATCGACCGCATCGCAGCCGGCATTGATCGCGGCGAGTGCCGACGCGGCCGAAATTCCACTGGTGTCATGCGTATGGAAATGAACGGGCAGGCCCGTCTCTTCCTTGAGGGCCTTCACGAGCGCCGCAGCCGCCTGCGGACGGCAGATGCCCGCCATATCCTTGATGCCGAGAATATGCACGCCTGCTTGTTGCAGTTCCCGCGCGATGCCGACGTAGTACTTCAGGTCATACTTCGGACGCGAAGCGTCGAACAAATCACCCGTATAGCAAATCGCACCCTCACACAGTGCTCCGCTGTCGCGTACGGCATCGATTGCCACGCGCATGTTGCGCACCCAGTTCAGGGAATCGAACACACGGAACACGTCGACGCCTGCACCTGCAGCCTGCTGCACGAAAAAGCGAACGACATTGTCCGCATAGTTCGTGTAGCCCACTGCATTCGAACCGCGCAATAGCATCTGGAAAAGAATATTGGGTACCCGCTCACGCAACTGCGTAAGGCGCTCCCAAGGGTCTTCCTTGAGGAAGCGCAGCGCCACGTCGAAGGTCGCGCCACCCCAGCACTCCATCGAAAAGAGCTGTGGCAACTCGCGCGCATAGAACGGTGCGATCGGCAGCATGTCGGCAGTACGCATTCGCGTGGCAAACAGCGACTGGTGCGCATCGCGCATCGTCGTGTCGGTCAGCAGCACCTGCTTTTGGTCGAGCATCCACTGCGCAAATTTCTCGGCACCCAGTTCGTGCAAGCGATCTCGCGTACCCGCAGGCATGGGGCTCGCTGTGTCCACTTTCGGCATGACGGGTCGTGGTAGCGGCAACGCGGGCAGCGACCGGCCAGTCATTTCCGGATGTCCATTGACGCTTATGTCGCCGAGGTAGCGCAGCAGCTTGGTCGCACGGTCTCGACGTTTCGTGAAAGCCAGCAGCTCAGGTGTCAGGTCGATGAAGCGCGTCGTGACATCGCCTCGCCCGAAGGACGGGTGATTGATGACGTTCTCGAGAAACTGCAGGTTCGATGCGACCCCACGAATACGGAATTCCCGCAGCGCCCGGTCCATCCGCCGGATCGAATCGGCTGCCGTGGGCGCCCATGTGGTTACCTTAACCAGCAACGAATCATAATACGGCGTAATCACCGCGCCGCCATAGGCTGTACCGGCGTCGAGCCGCACACCGAAGCCCGCAGCACTCCGGTACGCGGTCAACCGTCCATAGTCAGGCAGAAAGCCATTGTCAGGATCCTCGGTCGTGATCCGGCACTGAAGCGCATGGCCGTTAAGCGGAATCTCCGCCTGCGCCGGCACCCCTGCCGCGCGGGTGCTGACTGCGCCGTCCGGATCGAGCACATCTTCGGTCAGTCCAATCGCGCCACCCTCGGTAATGCGGATCTGAGCCTTGACGATGTCGACGCCGGTAATCATCTCGGTGACCGTGTGTTCCACCTGGATGCGCGGATTGACCTCGATGAAGTAGAACTTGCCGGAGTCCGCATCCATCAGGAACTCGACGGTGCCCGCGTGAGTGTAGCCGACGGCGCGCATCAACCGCAGCGCGGATTCACAGAGCGCCGCGCGACCCGCATGATCGAGATACGGCGCGGGAGCGCGCTCGACGACCTTCTGGTTGCGTCGTTGCACCGTACAGTCACGTTCATAGAGATGCACGAGCTTGCCGTGAGTGTCTCCTAGCACCTGAACTTCGACATGGCGCGCGTTGCGCACCAGCTTTTCCACATAGACTTCGTCGTTACCGAACGCGCCAAGCGCTTCCCGCCGGGCCGCGGCAAGCGCGCCTTCAAGGTCCTGCTCGCTTTCGAGCACCCGCATACCGCGCCCGCCCCCACCCCAGCTTGCCTTGAGCATCAACGGATAGCCAACTCCCGCCGCATGGCGCTTACATTCGTCGAGATCGCGTGGCAGCGGGTCCGTGGCGGGCATCACCGGCACACCGGCCGCAATTGCCGCATTGCGCGCTGCCACCTTGTTGCCGAGCATGCGCATGACGTCCGGCGAGGGCCCGACCCAGCGTATGCCAGCATCGATCACGGCCTGCGCGAAATGCGGATTCTCCGAGAGGAAGCCGTAGCCAGGATGAATGGCGTCGACGTTCGCCTGTCGTGCGATCCGCAGAACGTCGTCGATGTCGAGGTACGCGGCGAGTGGCTTTTTTCCTTCACCCACCAGGTAGCTCTCGTCAGCCTTGAAGCGATGCAGCGCGAGCCGGTCTTCCTTCGAGTAGACGGCAACCGTGCGGATGTCCATCTCGGCGGCCGCGCGCATCACACGGATTGCTATCTCGGACCGGTTGGCGATTAACAGGGATTTGATCGAGAGGTTAGTCATTCGGGACACATCGAAACTACGGGGAAAAGACGGCTCCGACCAACCTGCGCTGAAGACTGGCCAAGCCTTAAGAATCCTTACGCGAGAAACTAGGCAAAATCCAAGGTAAGGATATGGGAATCCATCCAATCCCAAGAACGGTCACTATTGGACCATGCCCAATTGCGTGAACCCGTGGAGCTACTGTCGATTCCCAGAGGCTTCTGAACACCTGCCTCCCCTTCCGTAGTGCAGTCAACGCTCTCGCCGCATGACGCTCCTTCCACACCGCAAATCATCGCTCTATCCCCCAATCAATATGAAAAGACTTAAAACACAGAAAATCGAATTGTCTGTCAAGACATGACTTTGCAACTGTCGTGAGCCCGGTTCTTGGGTCCGAACGGTTGCCATATGAAAATCCCAACCGGAGCCGCGCGGGATTCAGATGAAAGACGGCAGCCGAAGTGACCAGTTGCGTCACGACAAACGGAGAAAGCACTCACAATGACCGTGGTCGGCCTCGAGCACCGACATCGCCCAAGGTTCGAAGTGTGATTCTCTTCGCCAAGTGAGAAATTCTACGGGGGAACACTGTCACGCCAGCATCACAACATCGGCAATCCAACTTCGAAAAAGTAGAAGCCCCGGCTTGCGCCGGTATCTAACCTGGCAAGCGACTGCATCAGAGATCATAAAATTCAAGGATGATCTGCCAGAAACTACCATCGTCGCGCAGCCTGAATCTCACTGCCTGTCGCAGTTCGATGCCACCCTTAATTCCATTTCCTCGTTGGTCGATGGCGTCGACGCCATAGCAGGATATGTGCTTCCAGTCGGCCCCCTTGATCTTGCTCCCAACCTCAAAATGATCGTTTGGGTTCACGCGTTTTGTGACGAACTTCCGCTCGCTCGTCTTAGCTCGATGAATGTTCAAGTCACCAATCTTCGAGGCTGCAATAGCGTGGCAGTGGCGGAGGACTCGATGGCACTTCTTCGTGGGCTTGCAAAGCGCCTGCCAATGAAACGCCGAGCCGTGATTGCAGGCTGCGCATTTCCGGTTTACGAGCCCGACTCTCAGTCAATGATGCTGAATGACCGCACGCTGGGGCGGATTCAACCGGTGGATAGGTGCCGCTCACTGAAGAGCAAAAGGTTTATCTCTCTGCATATCACAACTCCTTTAAGCGCTCGCGATGCATCCTTTCGACGATGTCGCGCTTACAGAGGTTGTGAGCCGGCCCCGAAGCGAATCGCGTGTTGCATCTCAGCTTCACAACCGCGGTCGACTCGCGCCGACCGCTCCGTACACAACGGGTCACGCGCTAGAACTTGTGTCGCAGGGCGACACGCGCAACAAACTGGTTCTCGGTGGATGACACGTTGTCCGCCCCCGGAACATAGGCCACATCGAGTACCGTGCCCGTCTTGTCGCCCCCAACGTGTTGATATGCACCCTGTACGTACACGTCGGTCCTCTTCGACAAGTTGTAATCCGCCATCAAGCCCGCTGACTGATAGTTGGGATGAGCCTTGCCACTTGTCGCGTCGAAGTTTGTCCGGGTGTACGTGTACATTGCTCCTACATATAAGGCAGGGGTGAACTGATACTTGGCATTGACTTCGAAATTGTTGAATCGGAGGGACGAAAGCGTCGCCCCACCGGGAGGCGTAATTGCGCCAACATACCCGGAGCTAACTGGCTGTGTCACATATGTATTGGTATATGCGAAGCCCAGCGTCGCACTGCCGAAAGTGTAGTTGACACCTGCACCGACAACCTGCAGCCTTTTGCCAAGAAAGTTTTCGTCGCCGCCGTTGTTGATTGCGCCGCCAGCCGTAGCCGACGGATTGTTTGCCTGCAGATACGCGGCGGCCAACAGCAGACCGCCCGTCTGGTATTGCATGCCTACGCTGTACTGGCGATTATTGGCAAAGTTCGTGTCGTTGCTAAAGCTGTAAGTACCTCCGAACTGGAAGCCTGCAAGACTCGGACTCGCGTACTTGATCGTGTTGTTCACACGAAACGTATTGTCCGTGTTGTCATTATCGTACGGGTGCGAAAACAGATAGCCTGCCCAGTTTCCGTTGGCTGTGGTCTGCGCCAGATAGTCAACTAAAGAGTCATACTGCCGACCTAGTGTTACTGTACCAAACTGATCCGACGCGATTCCGACGTAGGCTTGGCGACCAAACATCAGTCCGCCCTGGCCAAGACGGCCGTTGTTCACGTTAAATCCGTTCTCCAACTGGAAGACTGCCTTAATCCCACCCCCCAGGTCCTCCGAGCCTTTCAGGCCCCATCGGCTCCCCTGTGCATAGCCGCTCTGAAGCTCATAAACCTTGCTACCTCCGACGTTATTGGTATAGTCGAAGCCTTCGTCGATAACACCATAAAGCGTCACCGAATTCTGAGCCATCGCGGGGACCGCAATAGCGGAGATGATTAAACCTGTCAAAATTTTGTTCATTACGGTCTCCAAATCTTTTTAAAACTACTTATGATAATTTTAAAACTTAAACATCATACTTCCCGAGCCGCATTCAGGACCCACCGGCCTGCATCTGTCTGTCCCACTTAGCGAGTTGCATCTACTACTATGGATGCTGATACATCAACAGCAACCTAACCGGCGATCCGTGATTACCTCGGCACGGGTACGCGCGCCATGGCGGCGGAAATTATCGCCAAGGCCGCCCCGCACCGTCATCGAAAACTCGCGTTCAAGGCAGCGGACGTGATCTTTTGATTTTTATTCGATCAATCCCGCTTTTACGCATGCAACCCTTCGGCTCGTCTGGCACAAGCGGCTCAGCTTGCCTCCCTCACCGCGCTCAAAAAGCGTTGCGTGCGCTCATGTTTTGGCGCTGAGAAGAACGTTTCGGGAGGCCCTTCTTCGATGATCTTGCCGTTAGAGAAGAAGCAGACGCGGTCTGCGAACTCCTTCGCAAAGCCCATCTGATGGGTCACCATCAGCATCGTCAGGTCGTGTTCTTCCCCAAGCTTGCGGATGACGTTCAACACCTCCCCGCAAAGTTCAGGGTCCAACGCCGACGTGACCTCGTCGAACAGCATGATCTTCGGACGCATCGCTAGAGCCCTGGCAATCGCCACGCGTTGTTGCTGGCCTCCTGAAAGTTGCGACGGATAGTGATCACACTTGTTACTGAGACCGACGAGCGATAGCAGTTCCATTGCGCGATCCTTTGCCGCCGACTTCGACATCCCCAAGACCCGCTGAGGTGCTTCGATGATGTTCTGCAGCGCGGTCATATGCGGGAAGAGATTGAAGCTCTGAAAAACCATCCCGATTTTCGACCTCACCCGGCGTTGATGCCGCAATGAAGCGGGAACGAGCTTACCGCGCGATTCCATATGGGTAAGGTACTCCCCATCGACCTCGATGCGCCCGTCCGTCACCGAATCGAGTGTCATGAGCACCCGCAGAAGCGTGGATTTTCCGGATCCGCTGGGCCCGATGATTGCCACCTTCTCGGCCTTCTTTACTTCCAGGTTCAATTCATCGAGAACCGTTAACGTTCCGTACCGTTTCGTGACGTCGATGAGACGCACGATCGGATCCGGGCTTTGGGAAGAATCCGCAACCTTTACTGTTGCGGTGTCGGCATCACGTCTCACTGATGTCTCCTTTACTCGAATAGATGCTATCTGTAGTTTCTTCACGGTCCGGCTGGATCACGGAAGCTTCAGTTGTCGTTCAAGGTGACGTATGCCGTATGCGCAGCACAAGCTGACCATGAGGAAGAAAAGTCCAGCCATGGTGATTGGTTCAAGATAGCGATACGACTCCGCTCCAATATTCTTGGCCTGCTGCATGACCTCCACCACAGTGATTGCAGAGAGGACCGGTGTTTCCTTGAACATGCTGTTGAGATAGTTCCCCAGCACAGGGGTGATTGTGCGGATTGCCTGCGGAAGAATTACATCCGAGTAGGTCCTTCCGGGTGACAACGACAGCGCGGTCGCCGCTTCCCATTGCCCACGATGCACGCCGTTCAGCCCTGCCCGATATACCTCGGACAGGTAACAGCTATAGTGAATGGCAAGGCCCAAGGTCCCAGCCGTGAGCGCCGTCATCGTCAGGCCATAGATCGGAGCGACATAGAAGAGCACGTATACCTGGATTAGAAGCGGCGTGCTTCTGACAAACTCGATTACGAAAGCGCTGGATTTCGCAACCGGCCGGCTTTTGCTGCGACGGAGCACGGCGAGCACGAGACCGAGCACCAGAGCGATTGCAAATGCGCAGATCGTAATCCCCACTGTGTAGGTACACGCGCGTAGAAGCTCGGGCGCAATCTTGACTGCATACGAAACATCAAATAGCGGGGCCATTGTGGAGAACTCCTTAGCCGTTAGCACGCGCGGTTCGCTGCTCGACTTTTCGCATTGCTGCCACGAGAAGCTGCGCAAGTACGAAATAGATCACCAAGGTCGTACCATAGACCACGGTCGAATCTGCCGTGATTGAGTTGACCTGACTTGCACGAAAAGAGAGATCCGAAAGCGTGATCAAGGAAACCAGGGAGGTAGATTTGATGAGTTCGACCATAAGGTTGGTTGACGGAGGCAAGGCATTGCGCATCGCCTGGGGCAGGATAATACGGCGCATCCGCAACGACGCGGTCATGTTCAAAGCGACAGAGGCTTCGAACTGCCCCCACGGGACTGAGCCGAGCGCGCCGCGCAGAATTTCTGACCCGTATGCACCGTAGTTCAAGCCTAATCCGATGATCCCAACCGTAAACGGCGAAAAGTTCAGATTGAAGGGAGGCAGCGGAAGTACAAAAAACAGCCAGAACAATTGCACAAGCAGGGACGTTCCGCGAAATACCTCCACGTAGGTGGTGCCCGCCCATCTCACAATTCGCCAAGGTGAGACACGCATGACTGTCGCGATACCAGCCATGAAGATAGCGATTAGGACGGCGCAGACAGCTATCTTCAGCGTCACCAGTGTTCCCTGCAACAGCAAAGGCAGGATCGCGCGTACAGTTTCCATGGAACGGCTCCCTTTAATCCGATACTTATCAAAAGACCTAGCGCGTTACTGAGCTTTGCCGGCGCAAAGCTCCTTGGTCGTCTTGTCCGGAAGGTTTTGTTTGTTGAAACCGAACACCGAAATGGTCGAAAGATGATCTTCGGAGCCGACGTATCCCTTGAGGATCTTGTTGACGGCGTCGCGCAGGTCGGTGTCCTCGGGACGGAACGCGAACGCGGAATAGCCGTTGTGTTTCGGGTCGTCCGTGAAGTTAGACTCAGCAGACACCTTCCCGTTATATTTACCAGCGAATTCGCGCATGGTCAGGTTGGTACTCGCTGCCGCATCCGCCCGGCGCGTAAGCACCGCCTGGACGAGTTCGGGCGAATCGCCCACCTGCAAAAGCTGCGCCTCCTTAACCCCGGCTTCCTTCGCGTAGACCAGTTCGACAGAGCCAGCGATCACTGCCAGTTTGAGATCGGGATTCTTCGCGACGTCGGGATAGCTATGAATTGCCTTCGGATTACCAGGCAGGGTCATCACCGTGTCCTGAATCCTGTCGATCGGTTCGGAGAACGCCACCTGCTGGCAACGTGCCGGCGTGACATACGTGCCCGACGCAATCACGTCAAACCGCCCCGCCCGCAACCCTGGGATGAGGGAACCCCACTCGGTAAGCACCGTGTCTACTTTTTTGACGCCGAGTTTTGCGAATACTTTCTTAGCCACCTCGGGTGACTCCCCAGTCACCGATCCGTCCAGCTTTGTGAACGCGAATGGACTTTCGTTCGCGTAGCCGATGCGCACTTCTCCGGTGCGCTGAATCCGTTCGAGCGTGGTCTCCGCGCTGGCGTTTGTCGCGAACATTGCGAACAGCGCCGCACAGACTCCAAATGAACCTGCTGCTTTGTAGCGTTTCACGAAAGATCTCCCGCGTTGATAACTTGTAGACGCCTGGACGCGCCGCGTGTCGGACTGCACCGGCTTGATGCAGGTTTTTGTACCTGCCCGGTCATGCGAAGTCCGTAAACGCAGCGTATGAAGCTAAAATTATTTTGTGACTTGATCTAGTGCAATTTTTTCGAATCAGCCAAAGTGTAACGTGACCCTAAACGGAGGTCCGAACGGTGCGACACGACGAGAAGGTTAGAAGTAGCTGGCAAGATGCAATCAATGGATCGCATGTGACTGGATCGAAGCACGCTCGCCTGATTAAGGCCATCACGGCGGACATCGAAACCGGCGCAATGCAGATTGGGGAGCGTTTACCCGTACAGCGCACGCTCGCTGAAACTTTGGGTGTCAGCGTTCAAACCGTTCAGAGCGCATACAAGGAACTGGAGCGCCAGGGTTTTATTCGATGCGACGTCGGCAGAGGTAGCTTCGTGGCTGCCCGCGTGTCGGACAGCATGTCGAATTTCATCCTGGACACAGCCGACCGGGTGAGGATGGACTTCTCCACCGGGCGGATCATACGCACGCCGGCACACGACGCCGAGTGGCAGCGTGCATGTGCTGATCTCGCAGCAGTGGACGAACAACCGTGGATACATGCCTTCAGACCGATAGTCGGCCTTGAGCGTCATCGACGGGCGGGCGCGACCTGGATGCAGGCGCTAAACTTTTCGGCCAGTCCCGAAAACCTGCTTGTCACAAATGGCGGAGAACAGGCTCTGTTCGTAGCGCTCGCTTCGGTCGCCAAGCACGGTGATATTGTATTGACCGAGGCGTTGACCGACCACGGAATCATCGGAGCGGCCAATATCTTGGGGTTTACGCTCAAGGGCGTCGAAATCGACGAATACGGGATCCGTCCTGCTCATTTTGAGGAAATGTGTGACACGCATCGGATCACCGCGCTCGTTTGCACACCAACACTGCACAAGCCGACCGGCACAGTCTTGTCCGAGCACAGACGCCAGACCATCGCCAAAATCGCCGAGCGCTACGGGGTCTATGTCATCGAGGACGATGTACACGGACCACTCGTCGAACATACACAGACGCCGATCGGTAGCTTGATTCCAGAGCTGTCGTGTTATCTCACCGCGATGACGGAGTGCGTTCTAACTGGCCTGCGCGTAGGTTACCTCGCGGTACCGCGCCGCCTTGCTCTCCGAGCGGAAAGCGTCCTTCGTGTCACGAGTTGGATGACCTCCCCAGCTCTGGCGGAAATTGCGGCACGATGGATTCTGGATGGCACCGCGAGCAAGCTGGTCGCCATCCAGCGTGAACGGTTGGCAACGAGGCATGGAATCCTCAACGAGGTCTTGGGTCAATATGCCGACGAGCCGCACCACCAGGGGCTGTCAGCCTGGCTCTCCGTGCCGGAACATTGGCAAGTGAACCGACTCGTGCAGGAGCTGAGCAAGCGCGACATCGCGGTCACTCCGCCGGATCCATTCTTGGTACGCGATATCGACAGACCAAGCAAGATCAGAGTCTGTGTCGGCGTTGAGGCTACAGATACCGCTTATCGAACTGCTCTTGAGACCATCGCAGAGGTCTTCGCCCAGTATCCACAGATCCACGATTTCGTTTAATTTACCGGATTGATCTAGATCATCTGTAATCAATTTTGTCCGCGATTAGAGTGGCCCACATCGTAGTCCTTCCACAAGTCCAAAGGAGACTAAAGATGGTGCCTCTGCCGTTTGGTCGCGACGAATACGCATCGCGCCTGGAGAAAACCCGCCAGAAAATGATGGAGCGCGGGCTCGACCTGCTGATCGTGACCGATGTTGCAAATCAGCATTACTTGACTGGTTATGATGGCTGGTCCTTTTACACGCCCCAAGTCGTTGCTGTCCCGTTGGAGGGCGAGCCGGTGTGGATCGGCCGCTCCGTTGACGCGGTCGGCGGAAGATTGACCGCGTGGATGAAGCCAGAAAACGTCGTTGGCTTTCCGGAAACATATGTGCAAACTCCCCTCCGTCATCCGATGGACTGGGTGGGCCAGCACATTGTCGAGCGTGGCTGGGGTAAGGGCAGAGTCGGCATCGAACTTGAGGCCTACTATTACTCGCCCAAGGCGCATGCGCGCCTGGTCGCCGCCATGCCTGACGCGGAGTTCATCGACGCCGATCTTCTGGTCAGTTGGCTGCGCTCAGTCAAATCTCCGGCCGAAATTGCCTACATGCGAAAAGCAGCGAAGCTGTCCGAGGCAGCGGTCCGTACCGCCTATGAGGTCATCGCTCCGGGCGTACGCGAGTGTGACGCAGCTGCGGCCATCCAGGCTACGCAATCAAATGGCCTCAAAGATGACGCAGGCGACACCACCGCACTGCCCCCTCTCCTGCTTTGCGGAGATAACGGTGCAGCACCGCACATTTTGTGGACCAATCGACGCTTCGATAAAGAGGAGACTATCAGCCTTGAAATCGCTGGCGCCTGTCACCATTACACTGCCGGCCTCGCGCGAACGATGCAGCTTGGCAAAAAGCAGCAAAAGGTTGCTGACGTAGAGAAGGCGGTTCTCGAAGGTATGGCATCAGTCCTTGACACTGCCCGTCCTGGCGTTGAAGCGCAGGAAGTGGAATGTGCTTGGCGCGCGACCATAGCAAAGCACGGCTTCGAGAAAGTGTCTCGGATCGGCTATTCGATTGGGATCGGGTACAGCCCGGACTGGGGTGAGCACACCATCAGCCTGCGGCAGGGTGACACGTCGGTTCTCGAGAAGGGCAACACCATCCATACAATCCTCGGCATGTGGATGGACGGATGGGGTATCGAGATCAGCGAGACGATTCACATTACCGAAAAAGGGTGCGAGACACTCGCGAACTTCCCGCGTGACATTTTCGTCAAGAACTAATTGATCGAAATCGTATCAACCGACTCGCCTGTTTCCACGGCGAGCCGAGGCGCGCCGCGTCGCCAAAATCTGATAACCGAGGCGTATTTGGGCATCTCGAATAGGTGCGTCCAAATCACCGTTTGTTCAATGCGATGAATGACGCATCGGGCGATATTCCCGACTTCAAACTGTGCGAATCACGTATGTTGCATCGCTAGTTTGCGCGTCGTCGAAATACTGAATGGAGTTCCAAAATGTCAAGCGTAGATACGTCCAAAACATCGGCGAGCGCCGACTCGGCATCGCCTATTTCACTCCCGTGGACCAAACGACTGGTTGAGATTGATACGGTCAGCCGTAATTCCAATCTCGGCCTCATCGAAACCGTGCGTGATTATCTCAAGCAAGCCGGCATCGAATCGCTGCTCACATATCACTCCACCGGAAACTGGGCGAACCTGTTCGCCACCATCCCTGCTCACGATGGATCCACAAGCGGGGGTGTCGTCCTATCCGGTCACACTGACGTCGTACCCGTGGACGGTCAGAATTGGGACAGCGACCCGTTCAAGCCCGAGGTGCGCGACGGTCGCTTGTATGGCCGTGGCACTTGCGACATGAAGGGCTTTATTGCCACTGCATTGGCTCTGGTGCCCGAAATGCAGCGAACCAAACTTGCGAAGCCGATTCACTTTGCGTTTTCCTTTGATGAGGAAGTGACCTGTCTGGGCGCCCCCCTGCTTTTGGAGGATCTTGGACGTCGAGGTATCAAGCCCGACGGCTGCATCATCGGGGAACCTACCAGCATGCGTCCGATCGTGGCCCACAAGGGCATCAACGCGTATCGCTGCTGCGTGCGCGGTCATGCTGCCCACTCGTCGCTCACACCGCGGGGCTTGAACGCAATCGAGTATGCTGCACGCCTCATCTGCTACATCCGCGACATGGCGGATCGGTATCGTGCACAGGGGCCCTTCGAGCAATTCTACGACGTGCCTTTCACCACCGCACAAACCAGTACCATTGTCGGCGGTAACGCCATGAATACCGTGCCAGCGGAATGCAAGTTCGAATTCGAGTTCCGCAATCTGCCGGCGATGGATCCGAAACCGATCTTCGAGTCGATCAACGCTTACGCGCTAGAGACCCTGTTGCCCAAAATGCGAGCGGAAAATCCGGCCGCGGCGATCGAGTTCGAGCTTATCTCGGATGCACCAGGGTTCGATGCTTCCGAAGAAGCCGCAATTACCAAATTGGTCAGGGCACTGACCGGTGACAACGAGCACCGAAAGGTGGCGTACGGAACGGAAGCGGGACAGTTCCAGCAGGCGGGTATTCCGAGCGTGGTGTGCGGACCTGGCGACATTGAGCAGGCGCACCGCGCTAACGAGTTTGTTTCGCTCGAGCAGTTGGTCGAGTGCGAGCGTTTCATCAGCCGCGTTGTGAAAAGCCTGTCGACGGAAGCGGCGGCCCAGTGATCCAGACGCAATGTTGAAGTATCTTGGATCGCAAATTTCCTAGTAGTAACAGACTCTGGCTTTCAGACTCGCGGCGACATATCGTCGCCGCGATGCCTTTCCAAAAATAAAGCTTTGCGCTGCGATATATCACTCACCAGTTCATCGTCACTGGGATCTACTCGAACTCAAGCGATGCGGAGGTGCGATCAAGTGCCTGTATAGCCGTTTCCTCATCCATAAGAACACCACTGCGTGCAACCGCGGGTTTAGATACAGGTCAAGTCACGGCGCGGCGCGCGACCTAGGTGCCTGCCATACTGCTGCCCGGAGGTTCACAAGCGAACGGGAAGTTGCCACGTCGTGAAGAAGTGCGAAGCGCATCACAATTCGATCACGGTCCCTCTGCGCGATAGACCTTTACCATGCCGCAGCATCAACCGCGCCCGCCTCACCAGGCCACCAACCATCGTTTGGCTGCGATGTATCGATAAGCGCTTCTCGATGACCGAGTACGCCCCTGCCAACTACAGCGCGGCAGCCCGTTGCGAGTATCATTACGCGTATCAGTCAGGCGACCGCAATGTATCTCGAGAACATCAAAGCTATTTCATTCGACTTGGACGACACACTCTGGCCGTTTCTCCCGGCGGTCGAGCACGCCGAGGCAGAGCTGTATTCGTGGTTGCTGGAGCATGCGCCCAAGATCGCAACCGTGCTGCTCGGACCCGACTTCCTACGCACATTTCGAGACGAATTTCATCAGAGTCGGCCGGACTTGAGTTCCGACTATCGCGGCTTGCGTCTGGGCTCGATTCGTCTTGCCCTATTGCGCGCCGGGGAAGACCCACAACTGGCAGAAGCAGCCTACGAAGTTTTCTATGCTGCCCGCCACAAAGTTGAGTTTTTCGAGGATGTAGTTCCCACATTGACCTGGCTAAAAGCGCGCTTTCCACTGGTCGCCGTGACAAATGGCAATGCTGACCTTCGACTTACAGGCGGTGCGGAATTCTTCCAAACGACACTGAGCGCCCAAACTTTCGGCGCGGCTAAACCGGCCCCGGCCATCTTCCTCGAAGCTGCGAGACTCGCTAACGTGCAGCCCGCCCAAATGCTTCACGTGGGGGACGATTACGAACTTGACGTCGCAGGAGCGTTAGGCGCTGGTCTGCAGGCGGCATGGCTTGTCCGACACAGTAACTCTCAAAAGAAGACTCTCGGGCAGACGCCACCCGCCCGATGTTTTTCAGTTTCTAATCTTACAATGCTATGCGAGGCTTTGGGTGGGCCGACGATTGTCAAGGCGCAACGCACATTCAACCGTCATCAGTGCAGCTTGAAGAAGCCTACCGTCGACTGCATCTCTAACCTTTCTCGCTCAACGACTCCGATACCGCGGTAATTTCCTCGACGAGCGCAGCATTCCGTTGGGTCGACTGATCGAACGGTGTGAGTCATTAAGCCCTGTCACGAGTCCGATTTCATAATTTCCGTTATTCCGATTCCGACCGGATCTGGTCGGAATCTGCATGCCGAACTCGTCCGGCATAGGAGACAGACTCATCCCCTTGATAGTCAATTAATCTTTAACAAACAGCTTTCGAGGCACGTTGCTCAGACATGCAGAGCCCGTGGGAGTAATCACAAAACTCTCTGTGATCTCCAATCCCCAGTCATCGAACCATAGCCCAGGCATGAAGTGAAACGTCATGCCTGGCTCGAGGACCGTACGGTCCCCCACACGCAAGCTCATCGTGCGCTCGCCCCAGTCGGGGGGATAGCTCATCCCAATCGGATACCCTACCCGGCCACCTTTCTGGATACCGTGCCGCTTCATCGCAGAAAAGAATGCTTGAGCGATGTCCTCACACGTATTCCCCGGCTTCGCTACATCAAGTCCTGCCTCAATCCCTTCGACCACAGCCTTCTCCGCATCCAGGTATTTCTGCGGCGGCTGGCCGATATATACGGTTCTTGAGACAGGACAGTGGTACCGCCGATAGACGCCCGCGATCTCGAAGAAAGTGCCGGCACCCAGCTCGAACCTCGAGTCATCCCATGTTAAATGCGGTGTAGCCGCCTCCACACCTGTTGGAACGATCGGGACAATAGAAGGATAGTCGCCGCCGAAGCCTTCTATACCCCTGATGGCGGTTGCGTAAATCTCGGCAACCAGTTCGTTCTTCTTCAGACCTGGCTGGATCACCTCCACAACCCGATCGTACATCTTCTCGAGGATCCGGCCTCCGATGCGCATGTACTCGAGCTCGGTTTCCGACTTGACGGCTCGCTGCCAGTTGACGAGACCAGTTGCATCCACCCAGGTGTTCTTCGGCAGAAACTTTTCCAGCGTCCTAAGGGTAGCCGCCGAGAAATAGAAACTGTCCATTTCCACACCGACCGTCAGACCTTCCCAGCCGCGACGCTTAATCACTTCGCTGGAAAAGTGCTCCATCGGATGCAAGTCTCTCTGAACGTACTCTTCGGGATACCCCACCAAAGATTCATCATCCATGAAGACCGTCGCCTTGGCACCATTAAGGTCAAGGCCCCTGCCATACCATACAGGTTCGCAATCAAGGGAAACAACCACACATTGATGGTTGTAAAACGAGTATCCATCGTAGCCAGATACCCATGCCATATTGGACGGGTCGGATACGATGAGTAACTCGATGTCTTTTGCGACCATCGCGTCGCGCACTTTCTTCAATCGATCCAGAAACTCCCCTCGGCTGAAATACTTTCGCAGCTTCGGGAAATGGCCGGACCCTGAGGTATCACTCATCAGCCCTACTCCAAGTTAAGACAAAGCAGTCGCGACGTGCCAATTTACAAAGAAGGCATTCCGGCTGCCAGGAACGCGGTGAGCGCGTACGTCAAGTACCAAGTCAGGCTCTCACGATTGTATCGACGTGCGCAATCCCTCCCTTTGCCGTTTCTTTATCAAGCGAGACACGTACATCA
Source organism: Paraburkholderia franconis (assembly GCF_009362735.1). Taxonomy (GTDB): domain Bacteria; phylum Pseudomonadota; class Gammaproteobacteria; order Burkholderiales; family Burkholderiaceae; genus Paraburkholderia; species Paraburkholderia franconis. Next base: position 23,125 of record NZ_WHNP01000029.1, read on the forward strand.
CCGACAGGAACGCGAACCAAACTGGCATGAACGCCATGGCATCGCGTGTATCCGGTTCAAGCGCAAGCAGAGCCAGAACGAATGCGAAGAATATGAGACAGCACCATGACATCAGAATGCCTGCCGGCATCTTGAAGGTCGATTTCAAATGCAAGTCTGGCCGCTTACGTCGATACGCAAGATACGAGATCAGAATCATGCACCACGTAAATATGAACAAAATCGCTGCGATAGTCGAAATGATCGTGAAGACGGTCATCAAGTCCGGGATTGCGAGCAGGAGCGCTGTTCCAACCAGCATACAAAGTGACGAGAAAATCAACGCTGTTACTGGGACCGATGTTTTCGAAAGCCGACGGAATGCGCGGGGTGCATCATTCTCCTCAGCAAGACCGAAAAGCATTCTACTCGTTGAAAAGACGTCGCAGTTTGCTGATGACATGGCAGACGTGGTTACCACGAAGTTGATCACGCCCGCGGCAGTCGGCAGACCGGCTAGTAAAAACAACTCCACAAACGGGCTTCGATTCGGTGCGACTTTCGCCCACGACGACACTGCAATAATGCAGGTCAACGAAAGTACGTAGAACAGTAGCACTCGCACAGGCACGGCGTTGACGGCTTTGGGAAGCGTCTTGTGCGGATTCTCAGCCTCCGCAGCCGTCGTTCCGAGAAGCTCGATCCCGGCGAACGAGAAAATCGCGATCTGAAACCCGGCGAAGAACCCCATCACACCATGCGGGAACATCGTTCCCGGCGCAACAACGTGAGTCAAGGATGCCGTGATGCCGTTAGGTGAAGCAAATCCCGTAGTGACCATCACAATCCCGGTCACTATAAGTGCCACGATGGCAACAATTTTTACCAAGGCGAACCAGAACTCCAATTCCCCGAACAGCTTTACCGCAAGGACGTTGACGAAGAAAAGCCCCGCGAGCGTGGCCATCCCCGGAATCCAGCCAGATAATTCCGGGAACCAGAATTTAAAGTATCCGCCCACAACGATAAAGTCCGCGATCCCGGCGATAACAAGCGTCATCCAATAGGACCAGCCCACGAAGAATCCCGCCCAATCGCCCAGATAATACGACGCAAAGTCTGCAAAACTTCTGAATTCCAAATTAGACAGGAGCAGTTCACCCAGCGCTCTCATCACGAAGAAAAGAAAGAACCCAATAATCATGTAGGTAAGCAGAATAGATGAGCCTGAAACATAGATCATCTTTCCTGCGCCCATGAACAGCCCGGTTCCGATCGCACCACCAATTGCGATGAGCTGAATATGCCGATTGGAAAGCCCTCGATGCAGGCCGGGTTTATGTCCGACACCGCTCACAAACGAACTGCTTGACGAGGCTACCGCATTTGCCTCATTCCTCATGCCCCCTCCTTTATGTATCAATCCCCAATGTCTCGGGCTGGGTCTTTGATTTTGCTATTTTCCAGCCCTCTTCCCTATGATCTCGCTATTAGGCGACAGACATGCTGTGCATGAACTTCCTCATGAAATCCTCGCAGCGCCCCAACTGGTCGAGCGAGAGATATTCGTCCGCCCTGTGAGCCTGGTCGATGTCGCCTGGACCGCAAATGATGCTCGGAACACCTGCCTGCTGGAACTGGCCGGCCTCCGTACCGTAAGCCACCTTCCTTTTTTCCCTGTCGCCCGTCAGCGCCTGCACCAGTTGTGTCACCGCGGCCTCTTCTGCCTCGTCCAGACCGGGCGCATCCGAGATGAGTTCGAAAGCAATCGACGCGTTCGGATGTTCTGCGCGCATCTTCGGTAGCAGCACCGAGTGGGCATAGTTCTCAATTTCGGCGAAAATCGGCTTCGGATCCATCGTCGGAAGATTTCGAAACTCGAATTCGAAGTTGCACTCAGCCGGCACGATGTTCATCGCGATCCCGCCGGAAATCGTGCTAGTTTGAGCCGTCGTGAACGGTACGTCGTACAGTTCGTCGAACGGACCGTTCTTTTTAAAGCTGTCCGCCGTATCCCGGATGTGACAGATGAGACGCGCTGCGTACTCAATCGCGTTCAAACCGCGCGGCGTGAGCGACGAGTGCGCGGCGTGACCGCGCACACAGCAGCGATAAGCGTTGATGCCTTTATGGGCGACGATGGGACGCATACTGGTCGGCTCGCCAACGATACATCCGTCAGGATTGATGCCTCGCTCCATCATCTCCTGAATCATGATCGGGGCGCCCGCACATGTCACTTCCTCGTCGAAGGAGAATGCAAAATGGATCGGCTTGTTCAGCCTGGTCGCAAGCATGTCCGGGGTAAGCGCCAGTGCCGCGCCGATAAACCCTTTCATGTCGCAGGTGCCGCGGCCGTACAACTTACCGTCCCGGATCTCCGGTACAAAGGGATCGGTTGACCAGTTTTGACCATCGACAGGGACCACGTCGGTATGTCCCGAGAGCACCACGCCGCCGTGAGCGCGGCCGTCTGCGGCGGGGATGGTAGCGAAAAGGTTCGCCCAGTTCTGGGACTTGTGATACGTGAGTGTGCAGACGATCCCGAGTTTGGTCAGGTAATCGCGAACCTCCTCAATCAACCCGAGATTCGAATTCCGACTGACGGTATCGATCGACACGAGTCGCTTGACCCAATCGAGCGAGATCGGCAGTGCGCCTGTCCCAATGTTTTGACCGGTAGAGGAAAAGGAATCTGACATTGCTAATCTCTTTCGTTAAAAGTGTGTTACCTGCACAACTCGTTTGGCAAGCCGAAGCCCTGCCCTTCAACCCTCAGGGCTCGTTCATGAAAGTGTCGGTGTGCAGGAATAGCTGAAACGCAGTGCTCGAAGAAGTGAGCACCACCGGCGCTACGGCCGGTGCGCCTCTCTTACATCTGAACCTGGTCGACGAATGTCTTCTTCTCGCCTCGATACGTGAAGATGGAGATTGCACCGTTCCGGATATCTCCCTTGGGGTCAAACTTCGTCTCGCCCGTGACCCCCTTGTAATCGGTCGCCGGCATTGCAGCAAGAATTTTCGCCGGATCGGTCGAATTGGCACGGCGCATGGCATCGACAAGGATGTACACGGCGTCGTAGGTGAAAGGAGCATAGATCTCCATCGGCTGCCCGAAACGCTTCTGATACTTCGCCTTGAACGCAGTTCCTTCCGGCATCTTTTCCGGCGACATGCCAGGCTGTGAACATACGACGTTATTGGCTGCTGGACCTGCGAGCGACGCCAGTCGGTCAGAACAGACTCCGTCACCCGAAAGAATTTTTGCCTGCAAACCAAGCTGTGCCGCCTGTTTGGCGAACGGCCCACCTGTAGCATCCTGGCCGCCATACATGACTGCGTCAGGCTTTTCAGATTTGATCTTCGTCAGAATCGCGCGAAAGTCCACGGCCTTGTCGTTCGTGGCATCACGCGACACAACCTGGATGCCAAGGCTTTTCGCCGCCTTTTCGAACTCACTCGCCAGACCTTGGCCGTACGCCGTCGAATCGTCGACGATCGCAACAGTCTTTACCTTCATCTGTGCGCTCGCGTATTTCGCCAGCGCCGGGCCTTGCTGCGCATCGGTCGCTACAAGTCGAAACGTTGTTTTAAAGCCCTGCTGCGTAAAGGTAGGATTGGTAGCAGACGGCGAGACCTGCACGATGCCTGCGTCGCTATAGATGCGGGATGCCGGAATGGACGTGCCTGACGTCATGTGGCCGACGACTGCCACTACTTTCTCGTCTACCAGTTTTTGAGCAATCTGAGTCGCCGTCTTGGGGTCGCTTGCGTCATCCTCCCCGTCCAGCTGCAAGGTCACTTTCTGACCGCCGATTACCAGACCCTTTGCGTTGATTTCTTCCACCGCGAGCCGAGCGCCGTTTTCGTTATCCTTGCCGAGCTGAGCAACCTGACCTGTCAGAGGTGCGACATGACCGATTATCACGGTTTGATCAGCTACGGCCGGCATCGAATAGAGAGCCGCAGTTGCCACAGAAACCGCAGAGAGGGCCATGAAGTATCGGATTGAACTTACGTTTCGCATGCCATCACCTTAAAAGGGTGTTATTAAGAGTAAATTTACTAACGTCACATCCACTTACCTGTGTCTCCGCAAGTAAGTCACTTCAAATATCTGACCACTTCCCGAGCAGCAATTGATCTCAGCTTGCTCTGTGCCGTCGGGCGACCCGCGCGGCGATGCGCGATCAAATCGTTTGTGGCCGAGCGTCGCGAAAGCACGAAGGCTTCGACCTCATCACCGAGAATACGGATCGCGTACCACGACTGCGGTCGCACGCAAGTCCCCATGCCGACGGGGACGATAAATGCCCTGACGGAATCGATGTCGGGTTCACCCGACTCGTCGCTTACCGCAACGATCTGGATCAAGGGTCCAGTGAGAGGAACCACCGCCTCCTGTGTTAACCAGCGCGTTTCAAGGCTTCGGACCGTCAGATCGCCATCCTTAAAACGGCTCCAAAGGATCTCTGTTTCGTTGGGCGCACCTGCATCGAACAAATGCTCCCGCCATATCGAGAACGTATCGCTGTTGTAAAACGGCTGGTCACTACCGTACGCCACGGGATTTCCCAGCACCCAACCATAACGAGCAAACGCGTCGGGTGTTAAGGGTTCGATATTGAGCAGCGGTACAGTCTTCATGGCCGTCGTAAGGGTCCGATTTGCAGTGAGCCGACGCAATCCCTGTCAACAGGAAGGCAGTAACGAATCGCGTCAACTGTGATGCATTCTTGACCAAACAAAAAATTTGCTTTTGACCAGAACGGACTGCTTTTGCATCAAGATGCCATCAGTTATGCCTTCGGCGTTACCGAATGGTCAGCCCCTATTTATTGTTTGTCCAGATGAAGCAGCCAGAAGCAACTGCAGCCCCGGACGCTACCTGCGTGCGGGGCTGCGGACACCCGACGCGGCGTCGGGATATTCTGGATCAGCTACGCGCGCTTCGGCGATAGCGCGAGGTATCGATTTCCACGACTCTCGAGCATGCGCGAGACTGTCGCGATAACAAGGGTCAAACTGGCATAGATCACGGCGGCGAAAATGAAGGGATCCAAGGTGTACGACTGTGCTGAAAGTCGTCTCGCCAGCCCCGTTAGATCCAATACGGTTATTGTGCTGGCAAGCGCCGTGGCCTTAAGCTGGACGATGACTTCGTTGGTTAGCGCGGGTGTAGCCACCCTGAGTGCGCGCGGAACGATGATGCCGGCCAACATACGCAACTTCCCGAACCCGAACGCCAGCGCCGCCTCCGTCTCGCCCTCAGGTATGGAAATGATTCCCGCCCTGATGTGCTCCGCCATGTAGGCTCCGAGGTTAAGGGTCAAGGCAAGCGCTGCGCAACAGAACGCGTTGCTAAAAAATGGCCATGCAAACGACGAGCGTAGGCTCTCGAACTGCGCGATTCCGTAATAGATCACAAATAGCTGCACTAGGAGCGGCGTGCCTCTGAACACCGACGAATACGTCGAACTTGCCCAGTAGAATGGCTTGTATCTAGAGGTACGCCCAACGCCAACCGGAATCGCGATCAGAAATCCGAACACAGCCGAGATGGCCAGCAATTCGATCGACACTAGCGTTGCGAACGCGAGCCTCGTCCCGTAATCGCTAACGAGGTCGAGATAACCCTGAAATATGTCCATATCGAATTAACCTCTCGTGTAACCACGTGACGCACGCATTTCCAGATGTCGGAAGAGAGGAACCGAAAGCGTCAACATAAGAAAATAAATGACCGCCGCTGCGCAATAGAAGAGCATCGGCTGCCGCGTATACTGCGCAGCGATGTCCGCCTTCTTCAGCATGTCCTCCAGTCCAATCACAGACACGAGCGAAGTGTCCTTGATCACCGACTGCCACATGTTGTTGATACTCGGCAGGCAGATTCGCCATGCCTGCGGCAAACGGATCAGCATGAACGTCGCGATTTTCGATACGCCGTAGGCATCAGCTGCTTCGAGTTGTCCTTTCGGGACAGCGGCGAACGCGCCCCGGTAGATTTCCGACGAGAATACGGCGACCACGATAGCAAGTGCTATCACACCGCCCATGAACGGCGTTATCTCCAGCGCTCCGCCGAAGTTATCAGCGAGCATCGAGAGGCCGAAGTAGATCACCAAAATGATAAGAAATTCTGGAATACCTCGGATAATGCTCGTCGCAATGTCGACAGGGACTCTCACAAATCTGTGCCGCGAACCTTTAAGCCAGGCCAGAACAAGTCCAGAAGACAGGCCCAGAACAAGAACACAAACTGCGAGTTTTAAAGTCACCAGCGCGCCCTGGGCGAGCTGTGCACCGTACAGAAGAAGCGGGTTCATGGGCTCCTCGGTTATCTATAAAAGGCGTGGCAGACGTTACTGCGTCGGGGCAATTGAGAACGGAAAGACCTTCCCGGTTTCCTTTGCAAACGTCCCGTCTGCCATAATCTTGCTGAGGGCGCCGTTGATCATCGAAAGCAATTGTGTGTCGCCCTTGCGAACGGCGATACCGGTGCCGGGGCCGAAGATCTCCGCGTCAGTAATAGGCTTTCCGGCATAGTCGTATCCCGCCTGCTTCCCCTGTTTCTGTATCCAGTCGTATTCAGCAGATTTATCATCTAGCACAGCGTCGATCCGATTTGCCTGAAGGTCGAGGTAGGCCTCGTTAACGGTCTGGTACACCTTTGTGTTAACCTCCGATAACCGGGCGCGCATATATGCCTCCTGAATAGAGCCGCTCTGCACACCAACCGTTTTGCCCTTCAGTGTCTTGGGATCTTCAGTAATCCCCGAACCGGTCTTCGCGACGTACTGTACCTGTGCTGAAGTCACCGGATTCGAAAAATCCAGCGTTTTCTGCCTTTCCTTGGTGATTGTCATTTGCGCGAAAGCTGCATCGATCTTTTTCGCCTTCAGTGCCGGAATCAGAGCGTCGAAGTCCATCGTGACCCATTGGCACTTGACCTTCATGATTTCGCACATGGCATTACCGAGGGCAACCTCAATGCCAGCAACCTTGCCGGCGCTGTCGCGATACTCAAACGGCGCCTGGTCCAGCACGGTGCCGATCCGAACTACCTGCTCTGCGTTCGCCATCTGCACGCCAAACGTCGAACAGAGAACCACTGCGAGGATCTTGGTCAGGATATTCATGTTATTTGCCTTGGGTGTTGATGATCGAGATTGGCCGGCGGGAGACGAATGCCTTGAACCGGTCGCTCGCCGGTCGGTTAAACACATCGTCTGGCGATCCGTCCTCCAGAATGCGCCCTTCATGGAAAAACAAAACACGATTCGCTACTTCGCGAGCGAAGTCCATTTCGTGTGTGACCACAAGCATCGTGCGCCCTTCGTCAGCTAGGGCGCGCATGACTTTTAGAACCTCCTGAACGAGTTCAGGATCCAGGGCAGATGTAGGTTCGTCGAAAAGCATCACCTCCGGCTCCATGGCCAAGGCACGGGCAATCGCTACGCGCTGCTGTTGCCCTCCGGAAAGTTGAATAGGGTAAGCGTCACGCTTGTGAGCCATACCGACCTTTTCGAGATTGGCTATGGCCACGTCCTCTGCGTCCTTACGCGACATCTGAAGAACATGCGTCAGGGCGAAAGTCACATTTCTTAATACAGTCATGTGAGCCCAGAGGTTGAACTGCTGGAACACCATCGTCATGTTCCGCCTAAGCATGCGAACTTTTCGCGCGTCAACTTGGCGATCGCCACCGTCTCGACGCAAGGAGATCACTTCACCGTTCGCCCTAATCGTCCCAGTGTCCGGTGTTTCGAGGAGGTTAATGCACCGAAGGAACGTGCTTTTACCGGAGCCACTACTCCCCAGAATCGAGATCACGTCGTGCTTTTTTGCGGTTAGGGAAATACCCTTAAGCACTTCGTTTTCACCAAATGATTTATGTATGTCCTCGACTACCAGGACATGATCTGCTGCCCGAGTCACTGCGTCACCGTCTAAGTCCTGCCCTGACGCCGGTAACTCGAACTGATCGAAACTGCGACGTGGACCGATGCTCATTTTCCTCCTTCTCCGTGTTCTGTATTTTTGCTGCTCCTAGATAGTTTCAATAGTCAAAAAAACGCAAAGCGGCGTTTAGCAGTGCTTTTGCGCAGTAATTCTGCGTTTTTCTAGTCCAGATCATCGGTTTTCTGCGTGATGGTCTGCATGAGCTATTGCACTAATTCTCAATACCTCACCCCCGCCCCATGCGGTCCTCTCGTGCGAAGCTTGGGCCGACGCGCGCCCGGGAAATCTGAACACCTCCGGGTCGCCACGGCTTCGCCTCACCTAAACGCAGAAATTCCTCGCGTCTTTCTGAAACATCGCAGAATTTCGGCCCGACCATTGCTCCGAATGCGGCTTTTCGGCTGCACATCGAAGCTAACATTTCTACATCGATAGACCGAATGCGATTCGTAAAAATCTTATCGATGTCGCCACCGCCGATGCATTTTTCGACACGAGAACGATCAGTGGCCTCGCAGTTGCGACCCAGGATCGATCCTCCGAGATTTGATTTGCGGGACCGATGCGTGAATTCCCATGGAGCGGAATCGGTGCTCCGATAAATTGAGACATTGAGGTATTAGACATGGATATCCAGAAAATTTCGGAGATGGACCGCGGATCGACGCTCCACCCGTTCACCCACCTTCACGATTTTTCGCGCGGGAAGAACGGGAATAATCCCGTGATCATCGAGGGCGCCAAGGGAATTCGCATTCGCGATGCTCAAGGTCACGAATTTATCGACGCGTTGGCGGGACTCTACTGCGTCAATGTCGGTTACGGTCGCGAAGAAATTGCAGAGGCGATCGCGCGGCAGGCATACAAGCTCGCCTATTACCATACCTACACAGGATATACGACCGACGAACTCGCCAAGCTTTCCGATCGCCTCGTCAAAATGGCCCCCGGCAAGATGAGCAAGGTGTTTTACGGTCAGTCTGGCTCGGATGCGAATGAAACGCAGGTCAAGCTTGTCTGGTATTACAACAATCTTCGCGGTAAGCCTAAGAAGAAGAAGATCATTGCACGCGAGCGCGCCTATCACGGCTCGACGATTGTCACCGGCTCTCTGACGGGAATGAGCTTTTACCATGACAATATGGATCTCCCCGTCTCCGGCATTTTGCGGACCGGCGCCCCTCACTATTATTGGGGCGCGAATCCGGGCGAATCCGAGCTCGAGTTTTCGGCACGTCGCGCACGCGAGCTTGAGGAATTGATCCTGCGTGAAGACCCCGAAACAATCGGTGCGTTTATCGCAGAACCCGCGCTCGGATCCGGCGGCTTGACACCTCCTCCCGCGGGCTACTGGGCGGCAATCCAGGAAGTGCTGACCAAATACGATATCCTGCTGATTGCTGACGAGGTCGTGACGGGCTTTGGTCGCACGGGTGCTATGTTTGGCTCGCACAAGTTTGATATCAAGCCGGACCTTATTACCGTGGCGAAGGGCATGACCTCGGCATATGCTCCGCTTTCGGCGGTCATGGTTGGCGAAAAGGTGTATGAGGTTCTTGATGCGGGATCCGAAAAGGTCGGAGTGTTTTCTCACGGCTATACGTATTCCGGACATCCGATCGGCATCGCGGCGGCAAATGCAACGCTCGACATCCTTGAACGCGAAGACCTTTCTGGCAACGCAGCAAGCGTCGGGGAATACTTCCTCGCGTCCCTCCGTGAAGCATTCAAGGACTCGCCGATCGTGGGTGAAGTACGCGGTGTTGGCCTGATGGCAGCGATCGAGTTCGTTGCAGATCCGGCAACCAAGCAACGGTTCGACGCCAAATTGAAGATCGGTGCACGCGTATCGGCAGCGGCGCGTGAACGCGGTCTTATTGCTCGCGCGTTACCGCATGGGGACATCCTCGGTTTTACGCCGCCGCTCGTCTTGACCAAAACGGACGTCGACGATATCGTCGGCATCACGCGCCAGGCCGTTGCACAAGTTGCGAACGAAGTTATGTCCGCACGGGTTTAAGCTGATTTAGTGACAGTTTAGTGGGCTCCAAGGGTTGGCTCCTTGGCATCATCCGATGTCAAGGAGTTTTTTTAAGGTAGCGCGTAGCCTATGCTATGCCGGGATCAGCGAAGGAATCGGCACCGTGAAGCCCGCTTTAACCCGGTCCAGAACAACCATTGTTTTGAACGACTTGATATCAGCATTTTCGTAGACGATACGCCTCGTGAAACGCTCATAGTCTTCCATGTTGTTGGCTGTAACGAGCAAAACAAAATCGGCTTCTCCGGTGACATAGAACGCGCTCATAATTTCGCTCATGCTGCAGATCGTCTGCTTAAACCTATCCACGATGTCTGTCCGATCGCGCTCTAACGAAATGAACAGCAGCGTGGTCACTGTGCGACCAACCGCTTTGGGCGAAACAATCGAAACGTCAGATTCAATCACACGTTCAGACCGAAGTCGTTTAAGGCGACGTTGAACCCCGGTTGCTGACAGTCCAACCTTCGCACCGAGTTCTTCGCTCGTCAGACGGTTGTTGCGTTGAACGAGGTCGAGAAGACGAGCGTCAATTTTATCGAGATCCATGATTGTCACAGTACCGCAATTAACGAGTTGCGAGGTTCAAACATTCACTTGAACACACTCACGTGTGCCATGCCGCGCGTTCGCTTCGCAGAACGCATACGATTCCTCCCTCAGCGAAGAATCAACATTATCTGCCATCTCTCCAGCGACCATTCCAGTCACTGCTCGTGCCTCTCCGCACAGATCCCGCGAACAATGAAAAGCTCTCTCAATGCACTATGCGGCCTACTCCCCTCACAACTTGGGAGCGCGGCCGCATTCATAGCTAGCATTTCGGACTTCGCCGATATCTGGAGCGTCTGTTGAGCTAGATGCCTCCTCCGTCTGACCGGATTAAAAGCCCCCCCCCGATCTCAACTGCAATCACAGGAGGCAATGCAATTCGACACATCAGGACCCCCGGGTCTCAGTCCGGCGCAGTACGCCGGATGGCGTCGTGACGCGAAACGATCCGCTGCGCACGTAGCAGGACCGGCACGTCGACCATCGCTCCATCAACGGCCGTGGCGGCACCCGCACTGCTCTCTGAAGCATCAATCACCCGCTTCGCCCAAGCCACCTCTTCGTCAGTCACCTTGAACGCATCACTTACCGCCGGTATCTGTTTGGGGTGGATGCAGAGTTTCGAGGTGAACCCAAAAGTGCGTGCACGTTCGGTATCCAGACGTACGCGTTCGAGATCATTAATGGAAGTGCACACCCCGTCAACCGGACCCGCTATTCCCGCGCCGGCCGACGCAAGGACAAGCATTGAGCGCGTCCAGTCCAGCGGTTCCCGGTCATCCGTGACACCCAGGTTCACCATGAGATCGACCGATCCGAGCACGAGTCGAGCGACGTTAGGTGCCGACGCAATCTTCCTCGCTTCCATTACACCATTGGCCGTCTCGATAAGAGCAAGTACACGCGCGGAGGGCACTTCACTGGAAACCGATACCAGCTCGGCCTCCGATTCGACCTTCGGGACCATAATCAAGGACGGTTTTAGCAAATGACACAGAGCGAGATCATCACGCCCGGTTTTTTCCCGCGGGCTGTTAACTCGAATACACAGCGCCACACCGATCTCATTTGCAACCTCGTTGAGCGACGCCCACGACTCGAGCACCGCACTTCGAGCAATTGGCTTGTCCGCGGGTGCAACTGCATCCTCGAGGTCGAGTATCACGACATCCGCACCCGAGCGAACCGCTTTCTCAAACCGCTCTGAACGTGTTCCTGGGACAAACAGATAGGTAACGGCGCTGTCGAAGGATTTCATATCGGCCATCGCTAGATACCCCCCGTGGTCCGAAGGTTGTCGACGTCCGCGGGGTTAAAACCAAGCTCAGCAAGGATGCTATCGGTATGTTGACCAACACTCGGGATCGGATCCATCCGTTGTTCAAAGGCCGTCCCACCAGGTGGCAGCAATGCCGGAATCTCGCCATTCGGCGAGTCCACGACCCGCCAGCGATCGCGCGCCTTAAGTTGCGGGTGTTCCCATACACCGTGCATGTCGTTCAATCTTGCGTTTGCGATGTCGGCAGCGTCAAGCCTGGCCACCAGCTGGTTACTATCCATGTCGGCAAAGACCTGATCGATGATGCTACGCAGTTCGTCGCGATTCTTGCTTCTGCTTGCGTTCGTCGCAAAGCGCTCATCTGCGACGAGATCCGGTGCCTGAAGGACAACCTGACAGAACTTCGCCCATTCGCGTTCATTCTGCAGACCCAGAATGACGGTCTTCCCGTCGTTCGCCGTGAACGGCCCGTACGGATAGATCGTTGCGTGCGAAGCGCCGGCACGGGGTGGCGGAGAAGCACCGTCGTACGCGTAGTACAGCGGAAAGCTCATCCATTCAACCATCGATTCCAGCATTGACACGTCGATCCGGACCCCTCGGCACGTTCTTCTGCGTTGGATCAGCGCGGCAAGAATGTTGGAATACGCGTACATTCCTGCAGCGATGTCGGCAATTGAGCAGCCAGCCTTGACCATTTCGTCGTTCGTGCCTGTCACGGACAGGAATCCCGACTCAGCCTGTACCAGCAGGTCGTAGGCCTTCTTCTCCGTGTACGGCCCATTTTCCCCATATCCGGAGATATCGCAGACAATGAGTCCCGGAAAGCGGTCCTTCAGAGATTCAAAGTCGAGTCCGATGCGTGCGGTTGCACCCGGTGCGAGGTTCTGGACGAGGACATCAGCTTTCGCTAGCAACGCATTCAGAACGGCATTTGCGTTTTCATGCTTGGTATTCAACGTAAGACTTTCTTTCGACCGATTCGTCCAAGCAAAGTGAGACGAGAGGCCTTTTGCCCTGTCGTCGTATGCGCGCGCAAAATCCCCAACCCCAGGACGCTCTATCTTGATGACACGCGCACCAAGATCTGCAAGCTGCCGAGTGGCGAACGGCGCGGCGATAGCCTGCTCCAGCGAGACAATTGTTACTCCGTCGAGCGGACCTTTCATATCGAACCTTCCCTACTATCTTGTACCAACGTACAGGTTGACCCTAGAGGCTTGCAGACCACACCGTTGCACTCCTGATAGACCAGGCAGTTCGCACATATGGGTCAAACAATTCCTCAATGAACCTAGAAATTGTACGTAGTGCTTTTGCTCACCGGAATGCTATCTTTTGCAACTGGTCTTCAACAATCTCGAAGTCCGTCCGAGAGAGCGAACTTCCCGCGTACTATCGCGTTCCCGAACGGGCCACGTTCCGGGAGACTCGACTTATCTTCGTCTTTCAGGAAACGCAGCCCATTGGCTGGCGATTTGCTGCCTGTCAAAGCGCTTGTGCGACGCGTAGTACTCGGCTCATCTCGTTAAAGACGATATTGAAACCCTCATCAAACCCCATGCCCGGTTTGGCAAGCATCTGCGTAACACCCGTCGCCACACCGATATTTGTCGTCGCACGCGCGGACAGGTCAGTCTCGGCGCACGTTCCACCCAGCACCGGTCCAACGCCATATCGATGGCAATCGAGGATAGCGTCGATCGAATTGTGAAGAGAGCCGAGGTCGGGGGTCTTGATCTGCACCATATCGACCGCCCCGGCCTCAGCAAACAGATGCACGTCCTCGGCCGTGTTCGCCCATTCGTCAGCGATGATGGCCACCTTGCTGCCGCGCTTCTTGAGCGTTCGACGCAGATTTCCCAACGCGTCAATCTGCGCGTCACGGCTGCCAGCATCCAGCGGATGCTCGATTCGCAGCTCGTGCGGGCCAGCTGCACTCTCGAGCCGTTCGATGATGTTGGCGGTTGCCTCGATGGAACCGTTCGCGGCAGCTCCGATCAGCCCATAGACGTCAATGTGGATAACCGGCTGGTAATCGTCGCTCGTTCGCAGTTGCGCGATTCGGGCACGAAGCCAGTTGATGTACACCTCAAGCGCCGCGCCGTCAGCACCAACCAGGTCCAGCGTGTTGATAAGGGCGTGCGGCATAACCGGGACGCGCTTCAGAATCATCTTGTCGACATTCGTATAGCGCTCATCGCCGCTTTGACCGTAAATCGGCACCGCCGCCAGCGGTTTCTCGATCTGCCACTCATCCTTGATGACTTGTGCCATCAGGTGATGGCCGGCAACGTGAGCTGCAGCATCAAGCAGCGCCTGTGACACACCATAGGCAGCTGCGCGCTTGGCCACAAAGATCTCGTCGATAATCTGTTCGGCAAACATCGCGGACTCGCGAAACGATCGGACATCCAGACCACTCAAATGCGGGGCCAAGCGCTGTTCAATCTGCGCCGCCAGTTGCCCGGCATGGAAACGCGGCTCTCGACCGCCAACACCCGTGTACTGAACGCTTGCACAGTCGCCTTTCGCGATATAACCGTCGCTTAGCACCAGCATGACCGATACTGATTCGGACGGTTCACGAACTGCACTGAAACCCGGCGTGATCGCCTTGCCGGTGTACGCTGCACCGTCGCGCTGGGCACCGGCTTTAATGGCGGCCTGGTCGTCAAAGAAAAATGAACCAACGCCGGGGCTCGCGATGACTTTCTGAATAGTGATCATGGTGTTGATGTATCGATACGTTCTATTGGAGAGAAGAGTTGGTCAGCCCGCGGATTGGCTGACCAGACGGAGGTGCATGTACGCAAGCACGCCTTCGGTTCCGCCTTCGTAGCCATAGCCGCTGTTGCCGAGTCCGCCGAGAGCCACATCCGGCAACGATGGCGCTGTCTGGTTAACACCGATGTTTGATGCGTTCAAACGGCGCACCAGGTCGTCACGAACACGTATCGAATCGGTGAACACGTAAGCGGCGAATGCATACGGCGTCGCATTCGCAAGTTCTATGGCCTCGTCGACCGTTTCGACGGACTGCACCGTTGCGACCGGTCCGAACGGCTCTTCAGTCAGAATCTCCGCATCCCGTGAGACCGAAGACAGCACGGTGGGCTCAACGAAGAACCCCGGGCGTTCCACCTTCTTGCCACCCGTTTTAATCACTGCACCTTTGGAAACGGCATCGTCGACGAGACTGAGAAATGACGCGACCCGTCCCCCATGAGCAACCGGACCGAGCGTTGCAGCGTCCAACTCGCCGTGGCCGAGTTTGTACGACGTGGCTTTTGCCGCCAGCGCTTCGACCAGCGCGTCATGAACGGAATGGTGAGCCAGATACCTGGTGGGTGCGACGCACGATTGGCCTGCTGATCCGAATTTAGCGGGCGCGGTGACCTGCACTACCTTCTCGACGTCCGCGTCGCTCCAGACGATTACCGGCGCGTGTCCGCCCAGTTCGAAAATCGGACGGATCAGATTCGGTGCGGCCAGCGCCGCCAGTTGTTTGCCCACGTGGGTCGAGCCGGTAAAAGACACTGCCTTAACCACGGGGGAAGCGAGCAATTGCTTGCTGAGCGCCGCAGGGTCGCCGAAGAGCAGATTAACGACGCCGTCGGGCAAGCCCGCGTCGACCAGTGTCTGGACGATTGCACGCGCGCTGTAGGGCGTAAATTCGGATGCCTTCAGTACCACCGTGCAGCCGGCCGCTAACGCCGCACCCAGCTTGCGTCCGACCAATACAGCCGGGAAGTTCCATGGGGTGATTGCCACCACAACACCCAAAGGCGTGGGCAGCGACAGGCGCGTGCTTCCTTCAACGATCCCTTGATGCACTTTCCCGCTGATACGGCTCGCTTCCTCGCCGTTCCACGCCAGTGTCTCGATCGTGCGTCGAATTTCTCCAGTCGCATCAGCCTTGGTCTTGCCAGATTCGAGCAGCAGTCCAAGCGTAATTTCCTCGATGCGTTCGGCCAGCAAGGCAGAAGCTTTCTTCAAGATTGCCCCGCGAGCCTGCCCCGTCATCGAGCTCCAGGCAGGGAACGCATGATGAGCTGCGTCCAGTGCCGACTGAGCCTGGGTCGAATCGGCCAACGTCACGACACCGACCTTTTCGCCGGTACCAGGATCAATATTCGGTTGGGAACCGGATCGACCCTCTTCCCATCGACCATTAATGAAGAGGTGTGCGTCTAGATTCGTTGCGGCCATTGCCGTCTCCTGCGGATTAAGATTGAGTTAGATCGGTCGAGGCACGCACGCGCCGGACGGGAATGGAAGGATCGAAGCACCGACGGTGACGCAGTCGCAGCCTTCGGAGATTCCTCGTTGCCGCCCGCATCCGTGATCCACTCCATCTCAGCATCATTGCTAGCGGCCCCATCTTGGCTGCAAATCCATGCAGGCTCGATTGGCGCGCACGCCGGCATCACCGCACGCCCGACGGGACACTTTTGTGCCTTCAAGACAAATGGTATGGATGCCGTGCCGGCAAAAAAAGAGATTTATATTTATTCAAAGATGCACAATTTTCATGTATCGGGTCACGGCGGGACATCGACGCCTGTAAACCAGCCAATATAGGCATCTTCGAGCCGCAATCGCGACCATCAACCGGGCGTAGAGTCAGCCCAACTTGCCTGATTATGTGCAATAATTTGTTCTATATGAATATTAGATGCAAACATTTCATCTATCGAGCACCATATGTCTTTAAACGCCTACGAAGTATTTGTGGCAATTGCTGAACGCGGCAGCTTTGCCGCAGCGGCGTATCAGTTGAGCCTGTCGCCGTCAGCGGTGAGTCACGCACTGGCTTCTTTCGAGCAGGAACTGGGGTTCGCGCTCTTTATGAGGAACCGCAGTGGCGTGCGGCTAACGGCCGGAGGAGAGGCACTGCTACCAACGGTGAGGGAAGTGCTGCAATGCAATGACAAGTTAAAACAACAGGCCTCGAAACTGTTGGGACTGGAATCGGGAACCGTACGCATCGGCGCGTTCAGCAGTGTGAGTGTCATGTGGCTGCCGAATATCATTAGAACGTTCACCGAGCTCTACCCGAACATTCAGGTGGTGATTGAGCAAGGCGGATATGACGACGTCGCCGAATGGATCCTCAAAAGCCAGGTCGATCTGGGCTTCATTACCCTGCCTGCTGCGCCAGGACTTGACGTCACTCCGTTGTACGCGGACCCGCTGCTATGCATTACGCCACCCGGTTTCGAGCCGAGAAGCAAAGCGTATATGACGGTCGCCGAACTGGCCGAACATAATGTCGTCCTGCAGGGCGAAGACTACGGCAAGGAAACCCAACAACTATTGATGTCCCATAAGATTTCGGTCAAATCGAGCGCACGAGCAATCGACGATGCCGCCATTATCGCGATTGTCGAGAGCGGGCTCGGCGTCAGTGTCATGCCCAGACTGGCAATGCTCAACTACCGTAGCTCTGTTCAAGCCTTTCCGTTCTATCCAGCGGAAAGCCGGGCAATCGTCCTGGCGTCGCTCAGTCAGGAAGGCCTAGCCCCGGCCGCAAAAGCGATGCATAAACACATCGCGGATTCAATTGCCGCCTGGACAAAGCGCGAGGGCGGCGATCAGAGCTAGGTGGCACCATGCGAATCGTGCTTGGTCGGCGTCGCGGGGTATTCACGCCATCAATACGGTAGGCCGTGTCGGCAACCAAGGTCGTCCGATGGTGACCCTTGGTCAGCTTACTTTGGCAGAATTGCACCAGAGCTTTGGCGTCGCGCCCGTCATCTGCTTAAAAACGCGAGTGAAATGGCTCTGGCTTGCGAAGCCACAGGCCTCCGCGATTTGGGCGAGAGTCATGCTGTCCCTCTTTAGAAGCTCCATAGCCTTTTCGGCACGTCGCGTCATCAACCAGCGATGCGGCGTTTCCCCGACCTCTTCCGTGAATGCTCTGGAAAAGTGTCGGACACTAAGGTCGACAACTTCAGACAGTGCGACAATGTCGATCTCTTCGTGCAAGTTTGCGTCGACATAATCGAAGATACGCTTCAATTTCCACGTCGGCAGAGCAACATACTTCATGGGGCCCGCCACGGCGCCAGCTCTCTGCAGCAGTTGGGCCACCAGTGTCGTCAGTGCCCCGTCAACAAGTAGCCGATCGGTAACATGTCCGCCTGTTGTACCGTCCCATAGCCGCGTCATCAGATGTGTGAGTAGAGCGTCTTCCCACGTCGACTCCGACAACGGCTGAAATGCCTCAGTCAGCCGATCAGGCGCGGCACCGCCCAGAATCCGACGCACCGTGACAGTCGGGATGGTTAGAAGAAGCAAGCGTCTCGCGCCCTTTACCCTCCATCTACTGACATTATCCGGAGGTAACACGAGCATGCGGCCGGGGACTGCGCCATCCCGTCGCCAGCCGTTGCCCATGTCCCACTCCCAGCTGTTATCTGGCTCGGCCGACAGTGGAAGAGCTATGACGGTTTCAGGAACACAAGGATCCATGAAGTCGTGGTCCGTCGTCTGCTCGATGGTGACCATGTGAAAAGGCAGGCGTCCCGGAGAAGCGCGGTGTTCTTGTGGAAACATTGCGTACGGAGACTTCCTGCAGAAGTCGGCGTATCTCGACCAGTTGTCTCCGTGGTCCATAATGCACCTTCCCATGTAACACCTAACACCACCCCGACAGGCAGGCTAGCTGCACCCTTGTCTACGAGTACACCGCCGACCAGATGCCGCCGAAAATTCTGAAAAATGGATGACCTTTTGAACCTGACTCCATCTCAGTGCCCGGCTAACCCAAGTCTTCCGCGGGCGATTTCTTCCGCATGATAGCGCCGACTGACCGTCGAAAATCTGCGTTTGACACCATTCATGCGCAGATTTTCTGCGTTCGCGACCGGAAGCCCGTCAAGAATTCAAGCTTAGCAGCCAGATTGTTGGAGAACCTCTCTTCCCCAATGCCACACGCGCGTATTTGCGAGATCGTGAGTACAATCCAGTAGCTTCTGTGCATCATAAATCGCATGGCTGGCAAGTAGTGCCCCACCGAGCCAGACTCGAGCCCTCCTACACGGCCACGCAGTGGCCCATCGCCCCGCTACCTCGCTACGAACGGTCCATCAAGCTTTGCATGTGACGAATTCAGGCTGGGACATTGCACAAACCGGCCTTCCTTTGCTCCTCTATGCCATCCCGAACGTCAAGCAGCCGAAAAGGTTTTTGGCGCGTTGACGCTGTCCGTTCCGATCGTCTAACTTCGAGTCCGCTGAACAGCACAGCGACCGCTGAACACGACATCGAATGTCGCTCTCGAGCCTAACGAGGGTTCGAAAATTAGCACGTGGTTGGCAATTCGCAAGGTTCAGACGTAACTCAATGCCGCTCAAAATCTCACCAGATGCAGTGCTCGCTTCGCATTCCTATATGAAAAGCAGTTCGACTATCTGACCAATAACGAACGTTACAAAACTGTTTGGAGATTCGCCAAGTGAAGAAAATTGCCCTCCCCTCGGTATCACTCTGCCTCGCAGCACTCGCATCACCCGTACACGCTCAAAGCACGGTTACGCTCTACGGCGTTATCGATACGGGCCTCACGTACGTGCACAACTCTGGAGGACAGTCTACCCAGCTCGCACTTGGCGGCGGCGCCTTGTCCGGGTCCCGTTGGGGCCTTAAAGGAAGTGAAGACCTGGGCAACGGGCTGAAGGCTGTCTTCCGACTTGAGAACGGCTTTAATCCGACGACGGGAGCGCTTGGGCAAGGGAGTCGAATGTTCGGACGGCAAGCGTACGTTGGCCTTAGCGACGACAAATTCGGCACTTTGACGCTCGGTCGTCAATATGATCCAATCGTCGATCAGGTCCAACCCCTCACCGGCGATAACTACTTCGGTGCCATCATCGCGACGCCGGGGGACTTCGACAACTACGACAACAGCATTCGCATCAACAATTCCGTGAAATGGGTCAGCCCATCGTGGAGTGGCCTGACGGTTGAAGCCCTCTATTCGTTCGGCGGCGTTGCCGGCTCGGTCGGGTCGGGGCAAACGTACAGCGCTTCGGTCGCATACAATACGGGTGCGTTTGGTATCGCTGCCGGTTACATGCACCTCGACTACGGCAACACTGGTCTCGTCAAGCGTCCTACCAGCTCAGCCGACTCGCTGTTTAATAGCTCTGTGAACAGCGCCTACGCTTCTGCACGCTCCGTCAACAGCACTCGAGTGGCGGGGCAATACGTTCTCGGCAGCGTAACTCTAGGCGCCGGGTACAGCTTCACCCAGTACAATCCGGACGCGGCTTCAGCTTTCTTGACGGCCGAAAAGTACCAAAACGCTTCCGTGTTTGGTGTCTGGCAAGTCGCACCGACCTTTTTGCTTGGTGCCGGATATAACTACACGAAAACCAGCGGTGATTCGTCGGCGAAATATCATATGTTCACCGTCGGCGCCGATTACAACCTGAGCAAGCGCACTGACGTCTATGCGGTCGCAGGTTACACACACGCTTCGGGCCAGAATGGTCTCGGTGAAGCCCAGGCCGTCGTTGGCTCATACGACATCGATTCTGGAAAAACGTCGCAAGCAATCACAGTCGTAGGGTTGCGCCACCGTTTCTGACCGGTTCGACTCACAGAATCTCCTGCCCGCATGGGGTGGTTGGCACACGCGGCTTTCATACCCGCTGCGTGTGCCCTTTTTCATTACTTGCTTCCGCCGACCACCCGGTTCGTTGTGCTCGCCACGCCGCCGAAACCCAGCGTCCAGTAAAGAATGGCGGCCCTCAAGCTTCTAAAGACGCGAAGCCGGATTGCCGAACTTCGTATCTCCGACGCCAGATAGCCAGATAGAATGTTCCACAACCGCGCAAGAGGGTCCGCGCGATATCGCTTACGCAACGATCCCCATCTCCCGCCCCTCTTCAGGTTGTACGTGTAACCCTCGCCTTTCGACTAGATCCAATGACCGTCCCCTTACTCACCATCGAACGCTTAACATCCGATGCATTTTTACCCTATGGATGGGTACTGGGAGAGCCCCCCGGAGAACAAAGCGATGTACCGTACTTTGAAAGTAGTGCTTTGAAGCGCTGGCACGCCCATCTGTTCGAAACGGGGACGCCAAACGAAGTGGAAATCCTGTGGACCCGCATCGGCGACGATAACCCATTCGTTCGAACGCTGGAGACACGTCTGCTTACGCAAGAAGTTGTGGTGCCCCTGACAGCCCCACTGATTCAAATCGTCGCCGCTCCGTTGACGTCCCGACTTCCGGATATGCGCTCCCTTAGGGCATATGAGATTCCAGTCGGCCTGGGAACTTGTATCCGCCCAGGCTGTTGGCAAGCGACACGCGTGCTCGCAGGCAGGACAACAGCACTCATGCTTTCAAGTCGCTCCACAACCTTCGACCGTGTTGTCCATCTTCACACAGGAGCGCCGACGGCTGAAAGCTCAGAAATGCCCATCTGGCCACACAAGATTGCTACGCGTTCTCCTGCCGCCGAGGCTGAAGACGATCGCGCAGCAGCTTCCGTTTATGCGCTGATGTCGGCGTGGTAGGAGCGATGACTGGACAGGATCGCTCTAACGCCCGGGTGCAGCAACCGAAGGATCTGATTCGTCAATCAGGAGGTGGTCAACCAGGCGTTGGACTGATAGTGACAGCGGCTCATCCTTGACGCAGACGAACATTTGCCGCACAGCCCAGTCGTCCGAAAGGGGGATCAAGGTTAGGTTCAATCCCTGCCCAAAAGTTTGGGCCGCGATCTGAGGAAGTATGCCGACCCCCATCCCGGCTTCGATCATCCTGCAAATGGCCTCAAAGCTTTTGACCTGGACACGTAACCGCAGTGCTTTACCTTCAATCGTTGCAGCTTCCTCGAGTAGAGTCAGCATGGCCGTGTTGCTTTCCAGGACGACAAGATCGTCGTCAAGAAGATCCGCCAGACGCAGATCCTTTGCTTTTGTATCGCGTGACCCAGGAAAGACCGCCACAAGCCGATCGACCTTGTATGGATAGCATCGTAGCCCGTCGACTGCGTGTCGTCCCGGAAACGCAACCCCCACGTCGACCGCCCCTTCGTGGAGGTCACGCATGATCTCAATACTTAGTCGCTCCTGAACTTCCACCTTGATCTCGGGACACTTCTTCGCGAATGAAGCAAGTCCGTATGGAAGATATTGACTTAGTGCTGACGTATTGGCGTGAATGCGCACAATGCCGCGTAGCCCCTTTGCATAGTCCGACAGGTCGGTCTTCAGGCGATCGGCTTCCCGCAGCATCAGGCGAGCATGAAACGCGAGTGCCTCTCCGGCCGGCGTTGGTTCGGTTCCGCGAGGTGTGCGCACAAGCAATTTGACGGAAAACTGCTGCTCTAACAATGCAATGCGTCTGCTTGCAGCGGATAAAGCGATGTGCGATTGCTCCGCCGCCTTGGAAAGGCTGCCGCTGTCAATCGTTCGAAGAAACAGGGAGAGGGAGACCAAATCCGGCAACATGTAGTTGAGTCCAAGTGAAGTCGTCGCACGGAACCGTGCTGAAGCGATGCGGCTTTCTGGCTTCTCACACTGGAGAGCGGCCTAGCCTAATACGCAAACTGAGGCGTCTATTCTATTCGCTTCCGGGAGTACAGCAGTCGCTTCATTACTGGCCACATTCGCAACGCGTCTACCAGCTTCCCGTAGTCGCGACCAACCAATGCGAACACACTTCTCTCACTCGCACTTCGCGCAGTCTATCAGGACATTCAACTAAATAAATCTCCAATTTCGTTGTTTAAAACTGCGCAGTTGACGATACGATAGCAGCATCAACCAGATAGCTTGATTCTTGCAGTAATTAACAATCCTTATAGTAATTTGACGGTGGAGTGAGTCGATATGCGAGTAGTCGTACTTGGGAGCGGCGTCGTTGGGGTAACGAGTGCGTACTATCTCGCGCGCGCCGGGCATGAAGTCGTCGTTATAGATCGCGAGAAAGGGCCCGCTCTTGAGACCAGCTTTGCTAATGCCGGTCAGATTTCTCCGGGCTATGCGGCGCCATGGGCTGCACCCGGTATTCCACTGAAAGCGATGAAGTGGATGTTTCAGAAGCACGCCCCGCTGGCGATCCGCCCTGACGACGACAACAAGCAGTTCCAGCTTCAGTGGATGTGGCAGATGCTGCAGAACTGCAATGCGGAACGATATGCGATCAACAAGAACCGAATGGTGCGGCTCGCTGAATATAGTCGCGACTGCCTGAAAGCATTGCGGGCAAGCACCGGCATTCAGTACGAAGGACGTACAGGTGGGTTGACCCAGCTATTCCGCACGCAGCAGCAACTCGATGGCGCAGCCAAAGATATCGCGGTGCTGAAGGAAGCCAATGTGCCATACGAACTGCTGACGGGATCGGAAGTAGCACGCGCCGAGCCTGCGCTCGCCGCGACCTCACACAAGCTGACAGGTGGATTGCGTCTTCCCGGCGACGAGACAGGTGACTGCCAGCTGTTTACAACTCGTCTCGCAAGCCTGGCGGAAGCGGAAGGTGTCAGTTTCCGATACAACACGCAGGTAGACGGACTTGTGGTCGAGGGTGGCAAGGTCATGGGCGTGCGGCACGGGGCGAAACTCGTACACGCCGATGCATATGTCGTTGCGTTCGGCTCCTATTCCACGAACTTTCTCTCCGGCATCGTCAAGATACCCGTCTATCCGCTCAAGGGATATTCAATCACCGCACCCATCCTCGACAAAGCGTGCGCGCCTGTCTCAACGGTACTGGACGAGACGTACAAAATCGCGATCACGCGTTTTGACGACCGCATCCGCGTCGGAGGAATGGCAGAGATCGTCGGGTTTGACAAGCGTCTGCGCGAAGCACGTCGCGACACACTCGAGATGTGCGTAAACGACCTATTCCCAGGCGGTGGCGACACGGCAAACGCCTCGTTCTGGACGGGCCTCCGACCCATGACCCCAGACGGCACCCCGATCGTCGGCAATACTGCGCTGCCGAATCTTTACCTCAACACCGGACATGGGACACTCGGATGGACAATGTCCTGTGGTTCTGCGCAACTACTTGCGGACCTGATCTCCGGCAACAAACCGACAATCCGTTACGACGACCTGAATGTCTTCCGGTACATGGACGAAAAGCCGGTCCCCGCCGGCTTCCAGTTCAGCTGAGCGCCGTTGTCGACATCGCGAATCACCGAATGCCGGCAGAGCAACACATTCACATCTCGACCGAAGTACAACGGAACGCAATTCTCATTGCAGGTTGCGTCCCGCAAATGAGGAAGTTATGCCGCGCCCGATCACCGCATATATACACCCTGAAGCTGTCAGACATAATCTCCAGATTGCCCGGCAGAAAGCATCCGGATCGCGTGTCTGGGCGGTCGTCAAGGCGAATGCCTATGGACACGGCATCGAACGCATCTATCCAGCCCTTGATGCAGCAGATGGCATCGCACTTCTCGATCTCGACGAAGCAGTACGCGTTCGCGAACTGGGCTGGGAGAAGCCGATTCTCCTCTTGGAGGGTATTTTCAAGCAGAATGATGTAAAGACGGCTGAAGTATTTGGCTTGACTGTGGCAGTACACTGCGACGAGCAACTTGAACTCATCGCGGCAGCCAATCCAGCCCGTTGCATCGACATTAACCTGAAGATGAACTCAGGCATGAATCGCCTCGGATACACACCCCAAGAATTTGGCAGAGCGTGGCAGCGCGCGCGCACATCCGACGGAGTCGGTGCTATCACGCTGATGAGTCACTTTGCGAACGCCGACGAGGGCGAAGTCGACTGGCAGATGGATCGCTTCGACGCGGCAACGAAAGACATCCCAGGCGATCGTAGTCTGTCAAACTCCGCCGGTGTGCTGTGGCACAAGCGAGCACATCGCGAGTGGGTCAGGCCTGGGATCGTTCTTTATGGCGGATCACCCTCAGGCCGTGCGTGTGACATCGCGGAGGTTCCGTTGCGCGCCTCCATGACATTGTCCAGTGAAATTATCGGTATTCAGACAATGCAAGCCAATGATACGGTTGGCTATGCACGAACATTCACGGCCGACCGTGAAATGCGCATCGGTGTCGTCGCGTGCGGATATGCCGACGGATATCCTCGACACGCGCCAACCGGTACACCCATCGCTGTGGACGGAATATTGACACGCACAGTTGGCAGAGTATCGATGGATATGCTAACCATCGACCTCACCCCGTGTCCGTCCGCGACCATCGGTTCTAAAGTCGAGCTTTGGGGTGAACGAGTGAAGATTGACGACGTAGCTTCGTCCGCCGGCACGATCGGCTATGAACTTATGTGCGCGTTGGCCCCTCGTGTCCCGGTGTCCGTCGACAGCCAGGACCTGCGATTCCTGTAGGAGGCGTGCGTGTCCTGGCGGCAGCGGGCGGCACAAGAGTTCGGAACACGATCAAATGGGCGATAGACATAACGTGTCGTAAATTGAGCCTCTGTCATCACGCAACTTTTCCTTTCACCTCGACATGGCATTACGCGTTCGAAGCATCCCGCAAAGGGGGCATGGCACGCTTTCCACTGCTGCCCTTATTGATTTATCGCTTCGCAATCACCTTTGCCTCAGTACATTGCGGACCGAGCATGGCGCCGCATTCCATCTGGGAACAATCGTTCGCACGATGTTTGCATCGTTTTTTCTGTTCGACGCCGGCTACGGTGACGAGAATGTGTTGATATATTCTGAAGTGGATCTCATGTTGAGTGAGCTTGCAACGTCCGCGAAGCTTGACGCTCACTACAGTTTGGGAGCACATGCGGAGGAGCCTACCGCTCGACTGCTCGCGGTCTACGATAATCAACTTCAGACGGCCCCGCTCGTTGAATTGGTCGCGGCACATCAGCGTGCCGAACGCAACTTCCATGCTTCTCCGGAAGAGCGACTATCTATCCCAACACTAATTCAACGATCCAAACGAAGAAGAACGGAGATGCGTCGCATGCAGTCGACAATCATCTCGTAGTTTCACGAACCCTTTTTCGTCCTTCAGCAGTTGTCTCCTCTCTGCGGTCCACGAGAGTTTAGGGGCGTCGCGATTACCCATCGCTTCGCCCCTCTTTTTTAAGAATACTCGTGATCACGAAAGCGAGATCTTGCAGTGAAGATCTCTTTCGTTGCGGGCCATATATTAGTTGAGCACCTTGATCGTCTGCGGTCGACTCTTTTTCACCTTCCGCCAGCGATACATGACGGCCAACCCACCGAACCACGCGGGCATTACACTAAGTGCCTCCGCGGTATCGGGCTCAAGCGCGAGAAGATAGATCATGAACGCAAAGAAGCCGAGACAAGCCCAAGCCATCAAACGACCACCCGGCATCTTGAAGGCGGACTCACGGTGGAGTTGTGGATCTCGGCTCCGATAACGCAGATAGGCAACCAGAATCATGCCCCATACAAAGATGTAGAGAATTGCGGAAACTGTCGTTAAGACCGTAAAAGCGCCCATAACCTCAGGCATGAAATGAATCACGGATAATCCGGCAAGCATGCAGGCGCAAGAAAAGAGTAGCCCACGAACCGGAACCGACGAGCGCGAGAGTTTCATAAAGTATTTTGACCCGTGCTGGCCGGCTGCTAGTCCGAAAAGCATCCGACTGGTGGCGAAGACACCACTGTTCGCAGCAGACATAGCCGACGAGATGACGACTAGGTTGATGACTCCCGCTGCCGCCGGGAATCCTGCCAGTAAGAACAGCTGCACAAACGGGCTTTTGTTTGCGGCGATCGCCGGCCACGAGGATACAGAGATAATGCACGCCAGCGAAAGTACGTAGAAAAATATCACTCGGAGGGGAACAGCATTGATCGCACGTGGAAGCGTGCGGCCGGGATCACGCGTTTCGGCTGCAGTAGTGCCAATTAGCTCGATACCACCGAAGGAGAAAATAGCGATCTGAAAACCTGCGAAAAAACCCGACGCACCGAATGGAAAGACAACTCCTGGATCAACGACGTGGGTCAGCGACGCACGAACGCCGGTAGGAGCAACATAGCCGCTCCCGACCATCACAACACCCGCCACGATTAGCGCAGTGATAGCAAGCACCTTGATGAGGGCAAACCAGAACTCAAGTTCGCCGAACAGTTGGACAGCCACTAGGTTTAGGGTAAGAAGCGTAGCGAGTACGACCAGTGCTGGAAGCCACAACGGTAGATCCGGAAACCAGAAGCGCAGATAGCCGCCGATCACCGTACAGTCTGCAATGGCTACGACAACCCAAGTCATCCAGTATGACCAACCGATAAAATACCCGGCCCACGGCCCGATGTAATGGCTGCAAAAGTCAGAAAAGGATTTGAACTGCAGGTTGGAGAGCAGAATCTCTCCCATCGCCCGCATTGTAAAGAAAAGGAAGAAGCCAATAACCATGTACGTGAGCAAGATTGACGTCCCAGATACACTGATCGTCTTTCCTGCCCCCATGAATAGCCCTGTTCCAATTGCCCCGCCAATGGACATTAATTGAATATGTCGATTTCCGAGGCCGCGGTGCAACGCGCCATGCTCACTTTTCATATGCCGTCTCCGGATAATTATTTTGCAGATGGGCGAGCGCGCTCGGCCGAAGAGTGCACAGCGCGTGCAGCCTTATCGCGCGTCCGCCAAATTTCATCGCCGGTTGGCGTGTGAATGAGCTCACCGAGCTCTGTCGACTGAGAAGCCTGGTTTGCGTAGCGAATCTCTCCGCACGCGGCAGAACTGCTAGCCAGTCATCGTTCCATCAACGACCGCAGTTGCTCTATTTCGTCGCGGCGATGTTCGCTGAGCCCGTGAAATGTGCCTCGAATGGGTGCCAGGATCATCGCGGCGATCTTTCAAATTGAGGAAGGGTTGCTTGCCCTATGAACGCACGCCTAGAATCAGGTCCGCGCCCTTCTCCGCTATCATCAACGTTGCAGCGTAGGTGTTCCCAGATGTAATCGACGGCATGATCGAAGCGTCGATTACGCGGAGGTGTTCAAGCCCATGTACGCACAGCGTATCGTCGACGACTGCCATCGGATCGGATTTCGGGCCCATACGGGCAGTTCCGACCAGGTGATAGCCTGTCGATCCGTTGTGCTTGCAGAACTCCAACATCTGCTCGTCGGTGCTTACGTTAATTCCCGGGACAGTTTCTTCGACGAGATATTTCGAGAGCGTTGAAGAATGAAGGAGTCCGCGAATGATCTTCATCCCCGCGACCATCACCTCCTGATCCACAGTGTGCTGAAGATAGTTGGGTTGAATGACCGGGTCCTCAAATACATTGGTCGATCGAGCGTGCACGTAGCCACGGCTCAAGGGGCGGTGCTGCCACCATCCGCCAGTGACCCCGGGGTAATCGTCCAGTACATAGTGTTTGCCTTCCTTATAGCTACCGGGAACGAATACACACTGCAAATCGGGCGTCTCTACGTTCGCCGCTGACTTACAAAAGAGATGAGCCTGGGAAGGCGTCAAGGTCAGCACGCTGGGCTTCTTCGCCAGCCAGCGCATCACTTGCCAGCCCAATCGTATCCCGCGCGCCATTTCGTTCAGGGTCGTGGTACCCGGCCGGGCGCGCATGACTAATCGCGCAGAATAGTGGTCGCTCAAGTTTGCGCCAACGCCCGGCAGGTCATGAACGATGGGAACGCCCAGCTCCGACAGTAGCGCAGCCGGCCCCACTCCTGAGATCTGCAGCAGGCGCGCCGTGTTTGCCGTGCCCGCCGATATGATCACCTCGCGGCGTGCCTTTACGACTGTTTCTTCCTCACCCTGACGCCGAATGAACGCGACGCCGACAGCACGCTTACCTTCGAACAGGATGCGCTTTGCACGCACGCCCGAAAGCAGTTCAACGTTGCCGCGCTTCAGTGCCGGCGCCAGGAATGCTACGGCTGCGCTCACACGGTAGCCGTTCTCGATCGTGCGCTGGAAATAGCCGACGCCTTCCTGATCACCCGAGTTGTAATCCGGGTTGCGCTTGTGACCGGCCGCAACGGCCGCCTCTATGAACGTTTCCGAGATAGGATGAAACCAATCCATGGGCGTCACGGGAATCGGCCCCGACCGACCGCGAGTTGTACCATTCGTCCCATTGCCGGTATAGCGCTCGAATCGGTTGAAGTAGCGCAATACGTCGTTGTAGCCCCACCCCCGGTTGCCCAGCGATTCCCAGTGGTCAAAGTCTTCGGGCTGGCCGCGTACGATCATCATGCCGTTAATCGAACTTGACCCGCCGATGACGCGCCCTTGCGTGGTGGAGATCTTCCGGCCGCCGCTGCCTTCCGACGGCTCCGTTTTGAATTGCCAAGTAATTTCCGGTTGTGTCAACGTCTTGACGAAACCTGAAGGAATTCGAACGTACGGCCGCAGATCACTTCGTCCGGCCTCGAGCACGCAAACCCTGACCTGCGGATCCTCTGCGAGCCGAGCCGCCAGGATTGATCCGGCTGACCCGCCGCCGACGATCACATAATCGTAGGTTTGGGCATTTGCACTGATTGCGTTCACTCTCTCTCCTATCCGTTCCGCCATTAGCGCCGCGTTCCCGCGCGCTGCGTTGCACTTTCGCTTGCAGGAGGACTTCGCCACCTCGCGAAGAAATCTTACGGGCGCTCCATCATGGGAAAAAGAGATTTAAATTTATCTATAGATGCAAAAGTTGCATCTAAGCCGTCGGTAGATACTAACCCTAATCTCGGCCTCTATCGAGCGACGCAGATACAGCACGGGATGCCGCGCAACTCAATGCTCGCGACAGCGGCGACTATTTTCAGTACGATCAAGGCCGCCTCATCATTACATGCAAATTTTTCACTCCGGAACTCGCCCGGTCGGCCTGCACTGGTAGTGGGCAGGATCACGCGAGACGCGGGCACGAAGCCGGCTCAGCCGTGCCTACTCGGTCCGTAAGGCCAAATGAAGTCGGGAAGACAATGGGCGTAGCGCTCGGCGCGCGCCGTTCGGTGGGTGAATTCCGTCAGAAAAACGCAAAGGCACGAGTCACGGCGCGTCGTCAGTTCCCTTTCATTACGTGCGACCAGCGCGTCGGCGTATCCCCGGTGACCTGCCTGAACACCTTCGAGAAGTGGCTTTGGCTTGAAAATCCACAAGCAGTTGCGATTTCCGCAAGCGGTAACTGATCTGCTCTCAGTAAGGTCATCGCCCGTTCCGTGCGCTGCGCCATCAGCCAGCGATGCGGCGTTTCACCGACTTCCTCCCTGAACGCGCGCGCAAAGTGTCTTACGCTAAGGCCCGCGACTTCCGCCAAAGCAGCAATATCAATCTCCTGATGCAAGTGTGCTTCGACATACTCGAAGATACGTTTCAGCCGCCAGTTAGGAAGCGAAATGTACTTCATCGGACGATCAAGAGCTCCAGCCAGTTGCAAAAGGTGTGCAACCAGTGTGGTCAACGCGCCGTCAACCAAAAGCCGATCAGTGGCGTGACCTCTAGCAGTCCCCTCCCACAGCCGCGTCATCAAAGGCGGCATAAATGAGTCTTCCCAGGTCGATTGCGAAAGAGGAAGGAACGTTTCAGTAAGCTGGTCGGGTGCGGCGGGACCGAGGATCCGACGAACCGTTGACGACGGGATGGTCAGGAGGAGCAATCGGCGCGAGCCTGTAACTCTCCATCGGCTGGTGTTGTCTGCCGGAAGAACAAGCATCCGACCCGGGGCCGCTGCGTCATTGCGCCAGCCATATCCCATGTCCCACGCCCAAGTGTTGTTGGGTGAAGCCGAGAGCGGCAACGCAACTACTGTCTCTGGAACGCTAGGATCAACAAACTCATGATCCCCCTGTTCGACGGTGATCATGTGAAAGTTCAAACGACCCGGAGAGTCACGGTGTTCTTGTGGAAATATTGAGTACGGCGACTTCCGGTAGAAGTCAGCATATCGAATCCAGTCTTCGGTTTGCCTCATGATGCCTGTTCCTATGTGGCGCGGGAATCCACCACCCTGGCGAATCGCAACACAGCCAACGAAAGCTGTCAAGCGCCTGCTCACCGCCGTGTCGATTACATACTACTTAAAACCGCAACGTATGAACTGAAAGGTTTATCTTACGTTTTCCTTTTACCAAATATAGGGAAATAATGGTCTTCCCTAACTTCCGATTTATTTAAAACGGTCGTCATTTTGACGTTTCAGCCATCCTGGACGTCGTTTTCAAAAAATGCCTTTTGGCACATTGACGCGCTTCGTCGCCATCCTCTAAGTTCAATTCCACTGCTCGGGCGGCAATAAATCTTCGAATGCTGTAAGCAAAGAGTCGCTGCTTCCCCTCGACGGTGACCAACAAAGCGACGTCAGTTCAAAACGTTCGTTTGTAGAAGCATTTTCGGCTTCAGACCACATCCCAGCGCGCGATGACTTCCGACCCCTAGCACGATCAGATGTAGCGTTAAAGTAGCCGTAGTTAGTAGTCCTATTATCAGACTGGCAAAGACATCGTCGAAACAGCCATTCAATACCTGAAGTCTTGGAGACAAAGATGGGATCCACCACCGCCACCGAAATTCTCGCGTCACTCGGTACCAATCCGTTTTGGACGCTTCACGAAATCCTGAAGACTGGCCGCTGGGTCGACTTGAGCCACACGGCAGATGAATCGACCCCGCTCTGGTCCAAGTTCACCAAAATGAGCCGCAGTACGCTTTTCAATCTGGAGGAGCACGGCTTTCAGGCACATGTCTTTACCCATGTCGGACAATGGGGCACGCACGTCGATCCGCCCTCGCATTTCCACGGCGATTTGAGGTCTCTGGATCAGTTGGCGGTTCGTGAGCAGTTCCTGCCGCTAGTCGTTATCGACATCCACGCTAAAGTCGCTGCGAACCCCGATTACACGGTCTCAATGGATGACGTCAAGGATTGGGAGCTCCGCAATGGCGCGATCCCGCGCGGAGCCTTTGTTGCTCTGCGAACCGATTGGTCGAAACGCTGGCCCGACCACGTTAGCATGATGAACCTCGACGCGGACGGTGTCTCGCATACACCAGGATGGAGTCGCGAGGTCATCGACTACCTGTTTGACAGTCGGGACGCGACGGCTTGCGGTCATGAAACTCTCGATACAGACCCTGGCGCAGCAACCTCCCGCTCGGACTTTTCTCTCGAGACTCTCGTCCTATCTAAGGACCGGTACCAGGTCGAACTGCTTGCCAACTTGAGCGATGTGCCTGAGGCCGGCGGGGTTGTCGTCGTCGCATTCCCGAAAGTCGCGGGGGCTACCGGCTTCCCCGCACGGGTATTTGCCATCGCACCACTCTGAGCACGATCCAGCACCGTCGTAATTCGACTCACCTTCCTTGAAGGAACGCATCATGTCTACAGATTCTTTCGGCTACAAGCAGGAACTTCAGCGAAGCCTTACCTTCGCTGACCTGGTCATCTACGGGATCGTCTTCATGATCCCAATTGCGCCCTTTGCGATCTACGGCTATGTCTCCGATGCGTCGGGCGGGATGGTTCCGCTCGCGTACATCATCGGGATGGTCGCCATGTTCTTCACCGCACTGAGTTACAAAGTACTCTCCGAAGATTTCCCGATCGCCGGCTCGGCTTACGCCTATGCTCAGCGCGGTATCGGCGAAACCGCGGGCTTTATCGCGGGTTGGATGCTCATCCTCGACTACCTCCTGATTCCAGCTCTCACCTATGTCGTCGCGGCAGCTGCTCTTTCGCAGATGTTCGAGATGATTCCCCGATGGGTATGGATTGTCGTGTTTCTGGGGATTGGCACAATCACGAACTACTTCGGCGTTCAAGCTACCGCTGCAGTCAACAAGTTTTTCATGTATGCGCAGATGATTGTGTTGGTCATCTTCTCCTTCGTCGGCCTCTGGGCACTCTATCACGGCGTAGGAGCTGGACATCTCACGCTTAAGCCGCTCTTCCAGCCTGAAGTCTTTAAAAGCGAACTCGTCTTCTCTGCAGTCTCGGTTTGCGCACTCTCATTTCTCGGCTTTGACGCAATCTCCACGCTTGCCGAAGAGGTAAAGGGTGATAGCAAGAAGACCGTTGGTAATGCGACTATCGCAGCACTTTTGCTGGCCGGCGCGCTTTTCGTATTGCAAACCTGGATTGCCGGTGACCTCGCAAACGGCATGAAGTTCAAGTCAGCTGATACGGCGTTCTATGAAATCGCAGAACTGGCTGGCGGAAAGCCGCTTGCGATGCTGACGTCCCTGGCCACCGCCATCACGTTCGGCCTCTCGTGCTCGATCGTCTCCCAGGCTGCAATCGCCCGCCTTCTGTATTCGATGGCTCGTGACCGCAAGATGCCTGCGATTTTGGCGTCCATCCATCCGAAGCATAAGACACCGAATGTCGCGCTGATCCTGATCGCTGTTATCTCGCTGGCAATCTCGCTCGGGTTTCTTGATCACCTCGACACGCTGACGAACTTCGTGAACTTTGGTGCGTTGACTGGCTTCATGATCCTGCACATTACTGTGGTTGTCCACTACGTCGGCCGCAAACACTCCCGGTCCCTGTTCAAACACCTGGTCTCCCCTGTAGCTGGCTTCTGCATTCTCGGTTATGTCCTCTATTCGATGGGCGCAGCCACCTGGGAGCTGGGTGTGAGCTGGTTCGGCGTAGGCATCGTGTATTACCTAGTCCTCACCCGCGTTCTGCGCCGCGACATTCGTCTCGAAGTGTAGAGATTAAAGCGGATTTGCCTGGGCATGCGAAGCGTCTTTCCGGCGCGCCCAGGTGTGATAGTCAAAACTTCAATAAACAACGACATTCAAAAAGTATCTGGAGATTTGCCAAGTGAAAAAGTTCGTTTTCCAGTCGTCAGCCCTTTGTCTGGCAGTGCTCGGTTCCCCCGTGCATGCACAAAATAACGTGACGCTCTATGGCATCATCGACACGGGGATTGCATACGTACATAACTCTGGTGGAAACAGCACTCAGATCACGACAATGTCCGGCAGTCTCGCAGGCTCCCGCTGGGGTCTTAAGGGTAACGAGGATCTCGGCGGCGGCCTGAAGGCCATTTTCCAGCTCGAAAACGGCTTCGACCCGACGAATGGAACGTTGGGTCAGGGTAGCCGGATGTTCGGACGTCAGGCGTATATCGGTCTCAGCGACGAGAAGCTCGGTACCGTGACATTGGGGCGTCAGTATGACCCGATCGTCGACCAGGTTCAGCCGTTGACGGGTGACAACTACTTCGGCGCAATGTTCGCTCCGCCCGGCGACTTCGATAACTACGACAACAGCATTCGCATCAACAATTCAGTGAAGTGGGTGAGCCCCTCCTGGGGCGGGGTTACCGTTGAAGCTCTCTACTCTTTCGGCGGTGTCGCGGGCTCCGTTGGCTCGGGGCAGACCTACAGTGCTTCCGCCGGGTATAACAACGGTACTCTGGGCATCGCTGCCGGTTACATGCACATAGACTACGGCAACGCACGTCTGGTCACGCGCCCCGCCAGCTCGGCCGATTCTTTGTTCAACAGCGCCGTCAACAGCGCTTATGCATCTGCCCGAAGCGTGAACAGCACGCGGGTCGGCGGCCAATATGTACTGGGGAGCGTGACACTCGGCGCGGCCTACAGCTTTACCGAGTACAATCCTGACGCTTCGTCGGCTTTCACGTCGTCCGAGAAGTACCAGAATGCATCCGCATTTGGCATCTGGCAGGTCGCCCCGAACTTCTCTCTTGGCGCGGGATATAACTATACGAAGTCGAGTGGTGACTCGTCTGCCAAATACCACATGTTCAGCCTCGGCGCAGACTACAACCTGAGCAAGCGTACCGACGTCTACGCAATCGCGGGCTATACGCATGCCTCGGGACAGAACGGTGCAGGCGAGGCCCAAGCGGTTGTAGGTTCCTATGACATCGACGCCGGGAAATCGTCGCAAGTCATCACCGTCGTGGGATTGCGCCACAGCTTCTGATTTTCCCGTCTCAGTATCGTTGGATCTCCGCGCCTTAGCTTGAGATTGCCTGCGAGTGGCGTTTCGCACACGTTGCGGTCGACAACGACCGTACGTGTGCATTTTTTACCGCAGTTGAGGCAACCATCTATTTTAGCGACGTTGGCTTCTCCATTTTGGAGACACTACACGACTCGCTGAACATACAATTTCTGGATGTTCATCTAGTTGGTTGAAACTTCATGGCTTACCTGCGGGACGAAGCGCGCTCCGTCATTACGGTACCTCATCTGATAGCCATGCGCAGGCGTGGTGAGAGAATCACGATGCTAACGTGCTATGACGCAACCTTCGCGGCGCTCCTGGATCGTGCCGGTGTCGATATCGCTTTTATAGGTGACTCACTCGGCAACGTGCTGCAGGGACATTCCAACACGCTTCCCGTAGATATCAATGACATCGCCTATCACACTGCCTGTGTCGCGCGGGGTACTCGCCGCTGCATGATCGTCGCCGATATTCCTTTCGGCTGCCTGGGCTCTCCAGAAAAGACCTACGGACACGCGGTTCAGTTGATAAGGTCCGGTGCACATATGGTCAAGCTGGAAGGCGGAGCTTTCCTGTCGAGTACCATCCGTTTCCTCGTGGAACGCTCGATTCCTGTGTGTGCCCATATCGGTCTCACGCCACAATCGGTTCATGCGCTAGGCGGTTTACCGTGCAAGGCAAGACGGACGTGGCCGCCGCGGGTCTCAGCAAAGACGCACAGGCTGTGGAAGCGGCCGGTGCACAGCTCCTTGTGTTGGAAGCCGTGCCATCTGGTGTCGCCGCGACCATCACTGACCAAATCCGAATTCCTACCATAGGCATCGGCGCTGGTCCAAGATGTTCAGGCCAAGTGCTTGTGCTCCATGACATGCTGGGCATATACCCCGGGCAGGCGTCGCGTTTCGTCAAGAATTTTATGAATGGCCAACAAACCGTCCAGAGCGCCATTCAAGCTTTTGTTCGAGAAGTAAAAGAAGGCATGTTCCCCGGCGAAGAACACTCCTATTGATAGAGGAAATTGCCGTTCACTTCGGCTCCCTGGCCGCCGCGTCCAGAGAATTGAGCGGTCGCCAATCTCATCGCGATGCCCGGATCAAGTCGATGACGCTTCCGTCGCGATACTCGACTACTCCGACGACTTCCGCTCCTTGCACGCGCGATGTGGGCTCGCCTGCCAGCGCACGGGCGGCGCAAAGCATCTCATCTATCTGCATCAGTTCGATTCCCGCGGCGTGAAACCGGTCGATTAGATCCGTTCGCCCCGGGTTAACGGATATACCGACCTCTGTTACCACCGCGTCGATGGTCTCGCCGGGCGTCGTCAAGCAGTCGACCTTCCCAACAACCTTGGCACCCGCCCGAGAAGACAGTCTAGTCGTCACAATCGCGAGCTTCGCCCCGGCGGCCGTATCAGCATGTCCCCCTGAGCCGCCGAGGATCATGCCGGAGGAGCCGGTGGTAACATTTACATTGAAATCAACATCTACCTCTGACGCCCCCAAAATCATCACGTCAAGCTGGTTGACAACTGCTCCACGGCTATGAGGATTCGCATACATGGACGCTGACATCGCCTGGTGCCTGAAATCACGCCTGTAGGATTCCACCGCGCGCAAGTCGAAACACTGAACGTCAAAAATTGTGCGGAACAGCCCCAACTCTAGCATTTCCACAAGCGCGCCGGTCACACCGCCTGCCGCAAAACTTCCCTGCACCTGGTTGCGCTGCATTAGCCCCTTCACGTACTCGGCTACCGCAATTGATACTCCACCCGCGCCGGTCTGGAATGAGAATCCATGTTCAAGCAATCCTGAGGCTTCGATAAGGCGAGCGGCCGATTGTGCGATCTGGAGACCGACCGGCTCGGTCGTGGGTTTTGTCGTCCCAGAAAGAATACCGGCCGGATCGCCGATGGAATCAACAACCACGACAAAATCTACCTGATCCTGGAAAATATCGACCGGACATAACGGATAGGGTTGAAGGTAATCAGTTACCGCTACGACGCGATCCGCGTATTGCGCATCAACCATTGCATATCCCAGCGGACCGCACGCAGCCGGACCGTCGACGCCGTTCAGATTGCCGTAGGGATCCGCTGCCGGCGCGGCGATGAACGCTACGTCAATATGCAATTCACCCGACTCTATTGCCCGGGCTCTGCCACCGTGCGTCTGAAACACGACGGGATTCGAAAGAAGCCCGGACGACACGGCGTCCGCCACAGGACCCGACATATACGCGGTAAGAATCCGAGCTACAACGCCGTTGCGAATATGCTCGACCAACGGCGCATGCACACCAAATATCGAACTCGTGGCGATCGTCAGATCTTTGATTCCTCTACGCGCGGCAACGGCGAGAACCATGTTGAGCACCTGGTCACCGTTTCGCAGATGATGATGAAAGGAGATGGTGTCACCGCTCTTCAGTTCGCACGCGTCAATTGCGGCCGAGATATCCTCAAGGCGCTTTGACCGGCCATGCCCTACAGGATGAACCTGCCTAGTCGCTCGCGTGACGAAAGTGCGGGTAGTTGCTGGGCCCACATAAGGGCTCACAATTCCGTAGCCGGGAATTGAAGCGGGAATCTCCCGTCCGTTAGCTGTCTTCACGATTCTCCATGATTTTTGCGGACACCCCCCAACGGCGCGTCCTTCTGTTCGTCTGCGGACGGACCTGTACAGCGACTCACAGTGCAGACAGTGGGGAGCGCAAGGCGATGGTGGCCTGCTCAATCTGTCTCAATCGGTGCAGGAAGATTGCAACGTGCGCTTTCCAAACTACGGACAACGTGCCCATTGGGCGATCCACTAGGCGTCCCGTTCTCCAATTCTATGCGAGCGCCGACCTTCCCGGAATTGGAACGTCGACAACGTAGCTTCGCAAACTTCGAAGACGAATGGAAGTGAGCAAATGAAAGGCTGCGCGGATGCGTCGAAGCGGCCGCACAGTTTTATCTCAGATCGGACGCCTTTTTTCTAAAACGGTCGCCATCCCTATCGTTCCCGTAGCAATCGATGTTCGTCGAGTTATGGATCGGCAATCATGCAACCCGGTGATGTTGTAGTGGCGTGAAACTCATGCCCACTGCCGAGACATCGCTGTACAAATGCAGGGGCCCGGACAAGCTCTTACGCAACCGAGTCAAAGTTAAACACTGGAGGAGATGTAGGATGAAGGCAAGAATTCTGACCACCACGTCGATTGCGGTTGCGGCAATTGCACCTTTTATGCAAAGCGCGTACGCCGATGAGACGGTGACAATTGGCCATGTCGCCCCGCTTACAGGTGCGATCGCCCATTTGGGCAAAGACAACGAAAACGGCGCCCGTCTCGCGGTGGAAGAGATCAATGCCAAAGGTCTTGTCATCGCTGGCCAGAAGGTCAGCCTGCGACTCGACGCACAAGACGACGCAGCGGATCCCAAAACGGCAACCCAAGTCGCGCAGAAGCTCGTCGACGACAAGGTCGTCGCTGTGGTGGGGCACCTTAATTCCGGAACCTCCATCCCGGCTTCCCGAATCTACAGCGAAGCGGGGATCACCCAAATTTCCCCTTCGTCTACCAATCCCGTCTTCACCCAGCAAGGGTTCAAGACGACGTTCCGGGTGGTCGCGACTGACGCACAGCAAGGACCCGCATTGGCCACTTATGCGGTTAAGCAACTGAAGATCAAATCCGTAGCGATCGTCGATGATTCAACGGCATATGGCCAAGGTCTGGCAAACGAGTTCGAGAAAACGGTCAAGAGCCTTGGCATAAACGTAACGTCGCGGAATGCCACCAACGACAAAGCCGTCGATTTCCGCGCAATTCTGACGAAAATCAAGGGTGAAAATCCGGACGCGATTATGTATAGCGGGGAGGATGCGACCGGTGGACCGTTCAGCAAGCAGGCTGCGCAACTTGGCTTGCGATCGAAAATCCTCGCTGGCGATGGCGTTTGCTCGGACAAACTGCCTGATCTTGCCGGTACCGGCGCAGAGCGTGTTGTCTGCTCACAGCCGGGAACCGCACCAGAAAAGATGCCAGGCGGGAGCGCTTTCAAGGCGAAATATCAAAAGCGCTTCGGTCAGGGCATGGAAATCTACGCACCTTTTACTTACGACGCAGTGTATATCGTCGTCGATGCTATGCGTCGTGCGAACTCGACCGACGCGTCGAAGATCCTCTCGGCGATGCCCACCACGGACTTTCAAGGCGTAACCGGAGAGACGACATTCGACCCGAAAGGTGACCTGAAGCACGGGGTGATCTCGATCTACAGTTATAAAGGCGGCAAGAAGTCGTTCATTGATGAAGTGAAGATGTAATGACCACGTGGCGACTCCAAGCTCGGTTCCGGAGTCGCCTCTTCGAGGCGCAACCGCTAGGAGTTGTCGCCGGTTGAACCCAGCACTGCGAGCCTCCCGATGACAGTTCCTCTTCTCCGCGTCGAACAACTCACCCCTGAAGCCTTCTCTCCTTATGGTTGGGTCCTTGGTAAGCGGTTATCGGCGTCTGCGGAAGACCCTCTCTTCCAGAGCGAATCGCTCTCGATGTGGTGCGAACATCTCTTCGATGCAGGAACAGCTAACGAAACGGAAATATTGTGGGCCAGCTTCGGAGACAAAAGCGACCTTGTCCAACAGTTAGAGGTGCGGCGATTAACGCAGGAGGCGATGGTACCTCTGACTGGATCGCTCATCCAAATCGTTGCGTTTTCACAGGCGACTCGCATTCCAGAAATGAGTTCGCTAAGGGCGTTTGAGATCCCCGTGGGAATGGGCACGTGCATTCGCCCGTGGTGTTGGCATGCTACGAGAACACTCTCCGGTCCGACGACTGCCTTTATGCTCTCCAGACGTTCGACTTCATTCGATCTGATAGTTCACCTGCATACGGGCGCGCCGTTGAGCGAGAGCGCAAGCATACCAATCTGCACGCACAGGCTCGTCACTTCGACTCCGCTGAACCAAGGATCAGACGGGACCCTGCGAAACGACGCGACCAACCAAACGTCGTCGGTGGCGAAGGAAACCGCCGCCTACCTTGTCTCGTGAGCAGAACACAAACAGGCCCGTCGTCTGAAAGCAAACGAAGTCTTGTCTCAATCTCAAGATTCGTGTCGCGGCTTTTCTTGTTGCTATCGGATGCGCAAATCGAGGCCGGTCCATCCGCGAGAAGGTGTTCCAATAGTCGCTGCACGGAGCGGGAAAGCGGTTGGTCTCGAACGCACAGATACATCTGCCGCACCGCCCATTCGTCCGAAAGTGGGATCAATGTCAGATTCAATCCCTTTAGAATCTCGACGGAGGGGCCATGTTCAGCCGGGCTGGTCGCGAGACACGCGGCTCCGCGTGCGACGCGTTCTGCGCCTCGCTGAAATGACGCATACGAAGATCAGCCTGGTGTTTGGTCGCGGGTAAGGTGCAGGCGACGCAAAGAGTCGGCGCGCGCGTCGGTGCGTCGCAGGACTGCGGGACACGTGCCGGATCGCACCGCTTGCTCACCTGTCCACAGTTGATTTGCAGTGTGCTTCGCACGTACGAGCGCAAATCGCTCAGTGGAAGTGCCTATGTCGACCAGTCCATGCGCGAGCCTCAGCAGGCGGAAGATCACCGAAATGGGCGCTAACGGCCCAGCAAGCAAAGGCACCGACAGGCGCACTTCACCGGACGCGTGAGTCCGGGCCAGACCTCCATAAACGAGCCGCTCGGCAGTTTCGCCGAAAAGCGCGGCATAACCCGTGTCGATTGTCGAAACGCGACCGCGACAGTTGTGCTGCTCGCCAAGGCGACCGGTGGATAGGGGACGGAACGCTAGCATGATCGATCAGTACTACTGTATCGAGCCGTACGCGCCATCTCTTTAAATTGCGGCCACTTCATGAAAACGCAGCGAAGGACGCTGTTTCGCACGCGCCCGGGGAAGAAAGATGAACGGTTTTCATCTATTCAATAATGATTTTCACTTTGCTGCGATGTACGAGCCCTATACCATAGCGTGGACGATCATGTCGCGAGTGCGTTCCAGGATTTCATCTGCACAGGCGTTTCGTCGAACGTTGAACGGGATTGCGCAGCGATGCGTTGCATAGTGACGTTGAAAGTTGGAGAAAATCATGAACAGGAGCAACGCACTGACTGCAAGCGCGCTGTCTACGGCGACTAGCCTTCGACCACCCAAGCAACCCTCGCACAAAGATCTCGACTATCCGCCGGCAGCACTCGAATTTGGAAAAATTCGCGAACTATTGCAGTCCTTTGCGGACGATGCAGATTTCTCCATGAATCTAGCACGAGGAATCAGCATTCTTAGGGTATTTACGATTGCAGATCGTGCGTTGGGAAATAAAGAAATATGTGAGCGAACGGGACTCCCTAAAGCGACCGTATCGAGGCTATGCTATACGCTCACTCAACTCGGATGCTTGACGCGCGATCCGATATCTCAAAAGTTTGTCTTGGGATGGGGCGTGCTTGCGATGTGTCATCCGCTTCTCGGAAAAATTCAAATCCGCCAGGCAGCACGCCCATTAATGGAAGAACTGGCCACGACAACAGGGTGCACTGTAAACCTAGGGATCCGTGACCGAAATGACGTCGTTTATATCGAGAGCGTTCGCGGAGATAAGGGAAATCGGTTCACTCCTGATATTGGCATGCATGTTCCCTGGATTGCGGCTGCTATCGGACGAGCACTGATCCTTGGCTACTCAAGAGGATCCAGGGAATCGCTGGTAAATCAGTCAAAAGTGCAAGAACCGAAATTGTTCGAGATCTATAGCTCGATCTGGGAAGCCGATATTAGACGTCACGGGCGGTTTGGTTACTGCGAGTCAGAAGGCGATTGGCTCAAGGGCGATTACGCTATCGCTATGCCCGTGCGCTGTCCCGCGTCTGAAACGCCGATAGCGATGAGCTGT
The DNA here is from genome assembly GCF_009362735.1 of Paraburkholderia franconis. GTDB lineage: Bacteria > Pseudomonadota > Gammaproteobacteria > Burkholderiales > Burkholderiaceae > Paraburkholderia > Paraburkholderia franconis. The sequence goes on from NZ_WHNP01000029.1 coordinate 64,777, forward strand.
ACGCTTTTTGGAGGTAAGGAAGCAGGTATCCGCCTTCGAAACAAAGTGTTGCCGCACCTTCGAGAAAAGGTCAACGCATTGGAAGAAAAGATGCTTCTGACAGAAGCTCGGCGCGAGAGAAGGATATGACTTATCATTGGCCGTTTAGCGTAATCGCCATCAAAGCGATCTGTGCGACTGAAAATGATAGGTCTGCTTTTAGAGCGAAAGAAACAGAATAGCGCAAAATCTCGCAATTCAATATTCTTCGCGCCGCGACCGAACGTCTATATCTTAAAAGCAGACCCGGAATCGTCAAAACGCTGTGTTCGTACCCGCAATACCGACAAAACTGGATCTGGCCGCGGCCCCCCATTTGCCGTTAACTTTAGTCAAAATATAAAGCGATTCCGCGTGAAGTATCAAAGCCCCGTTGGCGTCATGGCGATCGAAATGGACAATGAAGTGCAACTTATCATTTGAAGCTTGCACCATCTCCAACTTCGTGTGCGAGGAACTGCTCCAGCCGGAACTATCAGCGAGCTGCTTGGCGTCGTTAGAAGCAGCGTATTCTTCAGGGGTATCCCACGTTTGAATCTGGCCGCCCGCAATCCGCACATGCGGATAGTGCAGTGTTTCGGCCCAAGCCTTTGCATCTCCAGAGTTGAATGTGTCCAAAAACTTCTTCAAACATGCGCAGCCTTCGTTCAGGAGCTGTTCAGCGTTGCCGCTCTGCCTATCCACATTATCACTGATTTTGGTTTCCACAACGACCTCCAATCGATCGACGTCAAACGTCTTCTGTTAAGTAGCGGGCGAATTCGCAAGTCCTATTGAAACATCGATAATGGATTCCGAAATCACACGTTTCGATACGTGGAACCGTCGAGGGTAAGTACGGGTTCGACAAGGCGCACCCGTTCTGGCGACGAGAGGAGAGTCCCTCTATCAGCACTGGATACTCAATTGAAAAGCGCCGAAGCGTGCCCGCTCCGATCAAACACCGGAGTGCCGCACCGTCGATCTTCGGTCACTTCCAACATTGGTGCACTGCACGTCCGCCTTGAAGTCGCAGCTCATATCGGCGTCTCACTCGAGTGCTGGCCTGCCAGCGATCAAGCGATCCGCCTTCGCGGTCTTATCAAGGTGCTGTGGCGGACTAGAAACTTCCGGCCCGCGAGTCAGGATTTCTACGTACTAGTTTCGATAGTCGGAACCGAGCGTCCGAAGGGCTACGCGGAATGTTTCAATCGTCCCGCAGTCATCGAGATGGCTATCCATCTCAGATGAGTCGAAATCGCAACCGCTTCAAGGGGCTCTGCCGAGTTGCTGCAAGCATTTTTATCCAGAATTATCGAATCTGAACAATGGCGGCAAAGTCCGCGATTTTCACTCAGTGAGAAACCATTTCATGAAAACAGTCGCTATGAGCAAAACCGTGGAGACGTCCAGCCGCGGTTGGACCCGTCACGACACGGTTTGGACGCTTGGTATTTATGGGTGTGCAGTTGGTGGTGGCTCCCTTTTTTGGCCGGTTACGTTGGGTGCACATGGTTTCTGGCCAATGGTATTGCTAACTTTGCTGGCATTTCCGGTAACTTACTTCCCCTATCTCGCACTGGCTAGATTTGTTCTTGCGGGTGCGACGCATGGGAAGCACTCTGGAAATGTTTTGGATACCACAAACGAATTTTTGGGGCCTAAGTGGGGAAGATTTCTCACTGCGACCTACTTCTTTACGGTCTTCCCGGTGATGATGATCTATGCAATCACCATCACCAACACACTGATCGATTTCTCAAAAACTCAACTGCACATAGACGACGTGTCGAGGTGGGTCGTTGCGCCGGTCAGCATTGCCGCATTGATGTTGATTGTGCGCTTCGGCACGAATGTTATCGTTCGGACTATGAGCATGATTGTCGCCCCGTTCATCATATCGATTGTGTTTTTCGGATTCCTAGCTGCCGCACATTGGAATTTCTCAATCGTTTCAACAGCCAGCCAGGTGCCGACTATCAAGCTTCTTTCGAGCAGTATCTGGGATGGTTTGCCAGTGACAGTTTTTGCGTTCGCTTTCACCTCCATCGTCTCAAGCTTCGTCGTTGCGCAGAAGGAACACTACGGTCAAGCTGCGCGGACTAAAGTCCCCCGTATTCTCTTCGCTGCAACTGCCCTGGCCGTTTCCACGATGGCTTTCTTTTCCTGGAGCTGCATTTTCGCACTGTCGCCGCAAGAGCTCGTAACGCTCAAAGCCAGCAATCTCACGATTCTTTCTTTCTTGGCCAGAAAGTTCGACACACCGGCGTTGGCGATCGCTTCGCAGCTGATAGTTTTTACCGCAATCATCAAAGCGTTTCTTGCGCACTACCTCGCAACGGAGGAAAGCGCGCGAAGCTTCGGGAAAAACTTTCTGCGCTTATCCGATTCGACAGTAAGCGGCAAAAGCTTCTCGTGGCTTGTGATCATTAGTGTCTTTGTGATTACCGTCGGGGCGGCTATTTATAACCTGAACGTAATCAACTTGATAACATCGCTGTTCGTACCCGCAAACGTCTTTATTGTCTATTTCCTCCCGCTCTACGCTCTTTTTAAAATTGAGGCATTGGCTCCGTACAGACGCAAACCCACAAATCTCCTAGTGTTGGCTGTTGGTTTGTTTTGCCTGGCAAGTGGTGTTCTGTCGATTATCGGAAAGCTCACCGGCTGAGTCAATAAGACAGACGCATCTTATCTTCCAAGCCCTCAGTTGTCCCTCTCATAGTTCCTCCTCCAGAACCGTTTCACCTGACAGACGCTGGCCCGTGATAATAGCAGCATGGTCATCCGGTCATTTACGATATACACCTATTTCCAGGATAGCCCAAAATGAGTTTTACATCCCGAAATGAAGCGGCTGCGGCACTTGATCCGAATCCGTTTTGGACCCTTCACGAAATCCTTAAGGCCGGGCGCTGGATTGACCTTAGCCACACAGCCGACGAGTCAAGCCCACTGTGGTCCGGCTTTACCAAGATGAGCAGGAGCTGCCTCTTCAACCTTGATCAACACGGTTTCCAGGCGCACGTGTTCACTCACGTGGGGCAGTGGGGAACGCATGTGGATCCGCCATCTCATTTTCATGGTGACCTACGGACGTTGGACCAATTGGAAGTGCGCGAACAACTACTGCCCCTCGTTGTAATCGACATCCATGCCAAAGTTGAGCATGATGCGGACTACACGGTGTCGATGGACGACATCAGAGAGTGGGAGCTTCGCAACAACGCAATCCCTCGGGGAGCGTTCGTGGCACTGCGTACCGACTGGTCTAAGCGATGGCCCGATCACGCGAGCATGCAAAACCTCGATGCCGAAGGTGTCTCCCATACTCCCGGTTGGAGCAAAGAGGTAATCGATTATCTCTTTGATGTCTGCGGCGCAACCGCCTGTGGCCATGAAACACTTGACACAGACCCCGGCTCCGCGACATCTCGCTCCGATTTCTCGCTCGAAGGACTTGTTCTTTCGAAAAATCGATACCAGATTGAATTGCTCGCTAATCTATGCGAGCTGCCGGAAGCCGGAGCTCTTGTCGTCGTCGCGTTTCCAAAGGTCGCGGATGCCACTGGGTTCCCAGCGCGTGCCTTCGCTATCGCGCCTGCGTGAAATGTTCGGCCCGGTCATTAGCTTAACGAAACGAGACCTCTGTCCAGCGACACTGGGGACACGTTGCGACGGAACGCCGTTCGTTGCTGACAGTGCGATGCTTTCAACGAAGATCCTAATACGTAAGCCCGATTAATGCGGCTTGGAGCCTGCGACCAAATACGGCGTATTTTGACAACCCGTCGCTCATCCTGACATGAAAAGAGCCCCTCGCTCGCTGCATGCTTCTGGATAGAAGCAGTGCACTATCCGGCTGCTGCTGCAATGCTAGTCCGTGCCGGGGTACTTAAAGTGGGTGGGGCATATGCAACAGCAGGTTTCCGGGAGGAATAGTAGCCAAGAGATCGCCTCCATTCAACCGCGCTAGCACACCGCGGATAGGCGAGCGCTATGGGCGCACTGCAGCCTGAAATACGTCTTCGCAGATCATTGCAGCGATTCCAACAACCTATCAGCGACGTGGGCAGACCATGCTGCGATCGACAGACTCGGTGGAGCTCCAGGTGGCTCGGGTAGCGCGGCGGCATCTGTCACATATAGCCCAGGATTGTCAAAAACCTCGCCGTTTTCATCGACGACACCATCCAGATTCGACCTACCCAAACAAGCGCCCCCGATGGGCTGAACTGTTATGGGAGCACCAGTAGCGTACACCTTTGTTTTCGTTGAAGCCTCTATACTCCGTATTTCATCGGAAATCTCCTGATAAACATTATTATCATTTTTGTTATACCGGATCTTGAACTTACCCCGCCTCATCGTCATTAAACCATTGCCCTCATCTCCCCCAATAGCAACAATAAAGGAGTTCTTGCGCAGCCACTTTCTTAAAAATTCCGGAAGTGGCACCTCTTCGATACCCTGAATGCTCGCACGGAGCATTTGTGCAGATTTGCTTAGTGAGTCTTTTGTTCTGAAAGGTCCGCAGAGCGGCGTACCAATACTAAGATCCCTGTCGCTGTTCTCCTTCCAAAAGCCAAAAAACCCGCCATTCGTGCCAAATCCATAGCCCAACCGTGGCATGCCATCCAGGCCATGATCAACATCGCGGCTCTTCATTAGCAAACGTACAGTATTTACGCCACCGGCCGCCAGGATGACGCTTTCCGCGAGCACTCGTTCGTCCTGTCCGCTTCGATGGTCTCTATAACGGACTTCATATCGCATCTTGCGCTCACCTTCCCCTCTTAGTTTGTGAATCGACTTGACCTCACACAGATCGCGTACAACCAAGCCATACTGTATTGCTGGCCAGATGACCGAGAAATCCAAAGTTGTTTTCGCCCCGGACGGAGATCCGAGAAAGCTATTATTCCGCATGTCGCACTCCCACCGCTCAACCCCGTGCTCCGCCGTGACCTTCGTCGCCTGTCCAGGTTTCTTGGGCAAAAGGATGCCAATGGGTGCATTTCTTAGCCCTGCATTCGACAGCTCGCCCTTGTAATTGGTTTGATCAAGTTTGTTTGGGACCATATCATCGGGAAATATGGGCCTTGCGTTGAGCAGGGTAAGAATCTCGTCATAGTAGCTTTCCATGTGCTCTTGAGAAATCCGCGGATGTCGATTATCCCAGTACGTGGGGTCGAAAGGTCTACCCAACACTGCCGCATAGATATGACTACCTCCCCCAACATTTGAAGAGCAAATCACATTGATGCCGTCACCGAGATATGCCTCGACAAACCCTCTTTTATTAATAACCATCTCGCCTGCAAAAAGACTAGCCCTAACGGATCTCAAGCCATAGGTAAATGCATGCCGCCCTTGCGGGAGAGGAGCCAAGTCTTCGATGTCAGTCGACTGCATCGGAACCGTGTCTCGCCACGGACCGCGCTCTAGCATCAGAACGTTTCTGTTCGCTTCCGCTAGTTTTTTCGCAGCAATGGCTCCCCCAAACCCGCTCCCTATGACCAACACTTCAACCTGATCGTCCATGGCTGTTCCTATTTCCGAAGAACTCAGACGTCGCCTGAGCCCAAGCTGCTAGCGTGCGACACGAGACGTCGAACGAATCTGGCTTCAGACGTGGGCTCGCACGCATCAACGCGCTACCCGCCGCTTCAACGGCCGCGGCAGTCGCCGCCGACACGTCTCGAAGCTAGGCGCATTGGGCACCTATGGTCCAAGTCCTTGGCCACCAATCCATCCGGGGCGAGGCGGTTCCGGAGCAATCCTTGGGCTTCGTAGACCGCCTCGTTTAGCAGATTTGCGACCTCAGTGGAGGCTACCGCTCGTCATACAGCTTCAACGCAAGCAGTCCTTGCCCATATGCAGCGCCGGCACGCATGGCAGCTGCGATCATGCACACCTCAGCAATTTCCTCACGAGTGGCACCGTGCCGTTTCGCCCCTGCTGTATGCAAATCAACGCAGAGCGGGCATTGTGTTGTAAAGGCAACACCTAATGCGACGAGCTCCCGATACTTGTTGGGAATGTGCCCATCTGCGCGCGCAATGGCGTCGTGGTGAAACGCTTTGAACGTCTTCCCATCTGGCCCGGCGAGCCGGAACAGTTCTTCTGACAGGTTAAGGTCCGATCTTTCTTGGTAGCTCATTTTTCACAATTCCTATTTGGATACCAGCGTTAACGTGAGCGCATACAAGAGCGCGTTAACAACAGTAAAGTGACCATGCCGGCTCCGCAAGGCAGACGTGCTTTGTCGGATATATAGATAATCTTTATCTTGCGCAGTCTCGAACATCCCTAGTCTGAGATTTTCGATAAATTGGTTGGACTAAAGCCCGCGATTCACATGCACGAGCTCCGCTACCCCGACGAGCGGCATGAGACGCTCAACTGCAAAGGAAGAGCGCTGCCCGTCCACTGGCACGCCAGTGACTGCGCGTGTTGGCAAGCGCATTCCCAAATAATTCCCTCTAGGATCCAGACAGATCGATGCAGCAGACTGCTTGGGCTGCGCGGGATGTGGCTACAGCGTGGTCGGCGCTGAAGCGCCTCATCTCCTGCATCCCATCGCTGACGAGCTGCACAGGCAGGTCAGTTTCAAGCCTTCAACCCTGTGAGGGCGCTCAAATCTCGTTGCGTCGCACCGAGTTGTCGCCAACCGAAGCAGGCTCGTACAGGCGAGGAACCGTTTGGTCTGGCGCGATGTACCGCGTCATGCGCGACCAATCTAAAGATTCTCTTTCAATCGAAAACAGAATATCTCATTTGCGAGTGAGCGTTGTAAGTTGAACAATAGCTGAGTTATTTGAAGCCTGTTCTGACCGACGCGCGTCTAGCGACGTCAGAATTTTCAACCGCGAAGAAATTATGTTTCACCCGGCTCACAGTGCAAGCCTGGACGGACAACACTCCTCACGAGAGATCAGATGTCGAAAACAAAAAATGCGATCACGCTCGGCGCGATCGCGGTCGCAGGCCTCAGCTCGCTATCGGCGGCGTACGCGCAAGTTTCGACGAGCGGATACGTCCTACCGATGAATCTCGCGTTCGAAGCGGCGCTCGAAGCCGTGCAAACGTGCAACGCAAAGGGCTATGCCGTGACGGCAACTGTAGTCGACGTAGCGGGAACGCCCCAAGCTGTCTTGCGGAGCGATCACGCCGCGGTTCATACGAGGGACTCCTCATATCGGAAGGCATATACCGCAGTTTCGATGGGGTCGGTTTTCCATTTCGATCGCACCAGCCAGTTCCTGGATTTACTTACGTCGAAATTTCCACCACTTGCTGCACAGTCCCTGGCATCCACGCCGAATGTGACGACGTTGCCGGGCGGTGTCGCCATCAAGGTCGGGGACGAAATCATCGCCGGCATTGGCGTGGGTGGTTCGCCGGGTGGGGACAAAGATGAAGCCTGCGCGCTGGCGGCGGTAGCAAAGATCAAAGACAAGCTACCGCATTAGATCGGTTCGAGACGCCCTGCCGGTACGCTCGCTCCGGCTAAGGGCTTTGGACGCAAGGGTGAGAGACGTTGCGATGCTGGCAATAATCTCAAACACTTGCGGAGAAGAGCTGAGGCGTAACAGAAAGCGTTGACGTGGAACGCCGAGGCGATATCCCGCTTTGGCGGGCTGCTCGCGGTGCTGCCTGCCGAGTACCACGAGGCGCTGCTGAGTCAGACCAACGTTCTCTTGATTACCCAGCGAGCCACAAGACGCTTTGCCGGGGTAGCTTCTTCCGGCCTGTCGCACCACCTCGTAGGGATCCCGGATCCTCCTCCACCCCTGTCTCCGGGATCGTTTGGGTGCCGTGCTAGCACGGCACCTTTTTTTTTGGAAGTGGATGCCAGGTGGACGGAAATAGCCGTAATCCGTTTCCGTACCATCGCCCGCAGAGCGCTCGCCAGCACCATTTCAGGAGCGAGAATTTCTTTGTGTTCAATTTCTCATTAAAAAAATGAATAACCTCAAGATCGGTGTTCGTCTGTCGGCAGCTTTTGGTCTCTTGATCGTGCTGCTGATCGGAATCTCGGCTCTCGCGGTGCTTCAGCTTCGTGCGGCAAGCCAGCGCACCCAAGAGTTGGTCAATGAAACCTATCTCAAGGTCGAACTTGCCCATCAACTCAAAGACTATGCAAACTTCACGGCGCGCCAAATGCGCAGTGCGCTGCTTGCCCGCGGCACGGACGAGGTCACGAGGGACCTGGAGCAAGTCGAGCAAACGCGCAGCAAGTACGAGCCAGTGGTCAAGCGGCTCGATGCGCTCATTCGCTTCACGGAGGGACGCAAGCTTTTCGACGAGATGCGGGCAGTACAGTTGCGTTACCGGGATACGCGCGACAAGGTCGTCGGTCTCACAAGGCAGGGGCAAAAGGACCAAGCCATCGATCTCATGTTTGGCGATCTACGCAAGGAGCAACAAGCATACTTCGACGCGATCGACAATCTCGTGAAATTTCAAACCGACCTGATGGCGCAAAGCGGCAATGACGCCGCGACGGCCGCCCGTGACGCCACACTGACGATTGCAGTGTCCGCCCTCATCGCAATTGTGCTTGGCATTACGTGCAGTTGGGCGATCACCCGCTCGGTGGCCGAGCCGGCGCGCGCGGCCGTCGAATCAGCCAATCGCGTCGCGGACGGAGATTTGACGGTGCGCATCGACACGAGGACAGACGACGAGATGGGACAGCTAATGCGAGCCTTGCAGAAAATGAATGGAAGCCTCGCACAGATCATCGGTGGCGTGCGGACCAGCGTTGAGACCATCAATTCGGCAGCGAGTCAAATTGCCTCGGAGAACGCCTCGCTGGCTACCCGCACCGAGCAGCAAGCCGCCTCACTAGAGCAAACCGCAGCGAGCATGACGCAATTGACCGAAACAGTAAAACAGAACGCGGAAAATGCACACGAGGCGAAGGCGTTCGCAGCGAACGCAAGCGACATTGCGGATACGGGCCACTCGGCGGTGCAGAAGATGCTCGGGACGATCGGGCGCGTCAACGAAAGCGCGGCCGAGATCTCGGAGATTACCAGCCTCATCGAAGGCATCGCGTTCCAAACCAACATCCTGGCGCTCAACGCCGCGGTTGAAGCCGCGCGCGCCGGCGAGCAGGGACGCGGCTTCGCCGTGGTGGCGAGCGAGGTGCGCTCGCTGGCGCAGCGCTCATCGGCGGCGGCCAAGGAGATCAAGGAAATCATCGAGACATCGGTCGGCATGATCCAAGATAGCGCCCGTCAGGCCGGAGAGGTCGGCGCCAGTGTTGAGCAGATCAAACAGGCGGTGCGCAAGGTGCTGGAAATCGTCGCTGAAATTTCGACTGCATCTGAGCAGCAGACGGATGGTATCGAGCAGGTCCATACCGCGGTCAATCAGCTAGATCGCATGAGCCAGCAGAACGCCACCCTCGTGGAGGAGTCGGCGGCAGCGGCACGGTCGCTGGAGGAGCAGGCGATCGGACTGCGCACCGCCATCTCCATCTTCAAGGTGGATTCAACCCCGCCTGACCTCCATGACGCGTGAGTTTCATGTACGCATGGCGCCTCTTGGAGGCCGCGGCCTGCAAACTCCCTCACCGGTAATGCGGCGACTCAGAGGTAACGCTAATACGCGGTCAAGGTTTTCTTTCGATCATCAGCAGAACATCTTGTTTGCGACAGCCTGCGAAGTCATCGAACAATGTCGGTGTAGAGGGAAAGAAAACCAAATCGATCAGCGACCGCACCCAGGACTTGGTATTTCAGGAGAATTTATGAACAGTTTCTATCAGGGGTTCGCCCTGCGAGCTTCCACGCGCCTTGCCACCGTGCTGGCGTTGTCTATCTCGTCAGTCCACGCGTCACCACAATTTGTGTTGCATGTCTATGGTCCCGGAGGTCCGGCTCCGGCAATGAAGGAGGCGGCCGAAGCGTTCGAGAAGCAGACGGGTACGCATGTCGACGTCACGGCCGGACCAACGCCATCATGGATCGACCACGCGCGCGCCGACGCTGACCTGATCTTCAGCGGCTCCGAAACGATGATGTCGGACTTTGTCGTCGCAATGGGCGACCAACTCACACCTCAAGCACCGGTTCCGCTGTACCTTCGTCCAATGGCGATCCTCGTTCGTCCCGGCAATCCTCGCCATATCCGTGGCCTAGCGGACTTGCTCAAGCCGGGCGTGAAGATTCTGGTGGTCAATGGCGCGGGACAAAACGGCGTATGGGAAGACGTTGCAGGTCGCCTCGGCGATATTCGCACCGTTGCGGCGATGCGCGGCAATATCGTGAGCTACGCGGGTAATAGCGCTACCGCGCGACAGACCTGGATCGCACAGCCCGACATCGACGCGTGGCTTATCTGGAACATCTGGCAAGTATCGAACCCTTCTCTTGCCGAGACAGTGTCGATCGAGCCACGCTACGCGATCTATCGCGATACAGGCGTAGCAGTGACCAAACGTGGAACAGAGAATCCGGCCGCCCAGCAGTTCGTTGATTTTCTTCGGTCCAAAGCGGGTGCGGCAATTTACGCCCGCTGGGGTTGGATGACCGGAGAGTAAGTCGGCAACCAGGAGAGTCGAGGTAGGTTCCCGGGTAAAACAAACGCCGGGTAAGGGCAAGCGCGTGGCCCCTACCCGGCAAGCATCAGTTGCGTCCGGCCATCACGCCTCCATCCACGTCCCAAATTGCGCCGGTCACCCAGCTTGCCTTGTCCGACAGCAAAAAGATCACGACTTCGGCAACGTCCTGCGGAGTCCCGATACGCCCTATCGGATGGAAGCTGTCGAAGCCCTGCAGCGCACTATTCACCTCGGCCTTCGGGATGAATTTCTCGTAGATCGGGGTTTGGACTACTGCCGGCGACACCGCGTTGACACGGATGCGTTTCGGCGCCAACTCCATGGCCAAGTGCTGGGTCAGCGAATGCAGACCCGCCTTGGCCATGGCATACGCTGACGCCGGCATCGCAGCGATGGCCTGCTGCGCCCCGACCGAACCGATGTTGACGATGGCGCCCGGACAGTCGTTCGCAACGAGGTTCGCGGCAACCTTCTGCGTTATAAAAAAGAAGGCTTTGTTCAGCTTCAGATACTGGTCGTAGTCCGAATCTTGATGTTCCAGGAACGGCTTCGGAAAGAAGATGCCGGCCGCATTGACGAGCAAGTCGATATCCGGATGCTGCTCGTCGATCGCCTTGAGCAGAGCGGTCAGCCCATCGTTGCTCGATAGGTCCGCCGTCAACGCGGACACCTCGCCCAGCGCCGCCAATTGCTTGCGCGCATCCTCTGCTTTATCGGCACGATGCCCGACGATGACCGCAGTGCCGCCCTCGGCGAGGACCATACGGGCCGTCTCCAGCCCCATTCCGCTGGTTCCACCGACGACCAACAGTTTCTTGCCCTTGAATTGATTGCTCATTTGAAATCTCTCTACCTGCTGCTTGGCAGGATGCGATTGAAGAAAAGCAGGATAGAGCTACCACCGTGCGGCGCCCCCCCGGCGTCACTTAATGCGGGAACGACCCGTCGAAGCCCCGCGAGGCACTGGAAGGAAAGCTATTCATGCTCGCGAGCGCGGCGGTGACCCCGACTATCGACTGTGGATCACGTTTTGCTGGACACTACCCTGCTCTATGGGATTCTTCACCGTTTTCTTTCCGCCGGCAAACGAGAGAAAGTGTCTTGAGTCGAAAGAAAATCTTTGCCGCGTGCAGTCCTTTGCGACGATGTGATCGATGCCCTGCGTGCAACTGAGCATGATCCTCAATTTGGACCGATTTGGGCTTGACTTTGCCACGATTGGAAAGGCTAGCTTACAGAACAGGTTGAACAAACTGTCGGCAGCTAGCCATGAGCGCTCCCAATTCGAACGTATCGATTCGCGTTGGCTGTACCGGCAACACTGGAGATTAATATGTCTTTAAAGTCAGTTGGCACCGCACTGGCGGATAACGAACAGCTCGCATTTCGCGTCGAAGGAATGGATTGCGCGAGCTGTGTAGGCAAGATTGAAACGGCACTGAGTCGTCTGAATGGCGTATCTGACATCAGTGTCCAATTCACCAGCGAGACGTTGTCTGTTAGCCGCAGCTTGTCGGGCAAAACGACGGCTCGGGACATCGTAAAAAAGATCCGCAATCTCGGTTTCGATGCGACAGCGTTACCGGCGAGCGCAGATTCGACCGAGTCGGCCTTTGCCAATGCCGCTCAATCAAACGGTAAGCAAGCACACCGTCGAAATGCCCACAAACACGGCGGTCTTCAGTGCAGCGAGGCACACGATCACGAGTCGTTTGGGAATGACGATGGAGGCGACCATAAAGATCAGCAGGGACATGCCTGCAATGACCATCAACATCAGAGCCAGGTGCATGACCGTGACCACAGTCACGAGTCGTGTAAGTCGCATGCATCGACCAGCAAGAAGCCATCCGAGCACGCATCTGTCGGGCCAAACCTCACTATGCGCGTAGAAGGCATGGATTGCGCAAGCTGCGTAGGCAAGATTGAGACAGCCCTGTCGCGCATGCCGGGCGTCTCGGATGTCCAGATCAATTTCAATGCGGAAACGTTGGGGCTTTCGCTAGCATCAGGTGCGTTCACGCAGGTATCAGACATCGAGAAGACGATCAAGAATCTAGGCTTTGGCGTATCCGGCGCCCAGTACGACAGCACTCGCACAGACGCACCGCGAAACGTCGAGGCACCCTCCCGCACGCAGCGCTGGTGGCAGACCAAGAAAGGGAAACTTGTCATTAGCCTTGGCATCTTGATGAGCATCGCCTACGCCGTAGCCCATTTGATCCCGGAGTATGCAGGCCGGATCTTCACAGCCGCGGTGATTGTTGGCGTTCTCCCTTTCGCGCGCAAAGCGTTGGCACTGGCAACCTCGGGGTCGCCTTTCTCGATCGAGATGCTGATGGTCGTCGCATCGCTCGGCGCGCTCATGATTGGTCAGTCAGAGGAATCCGCTGCGGTTGTATTCCTTTTCGCAATCGGCGAGTTGCTTGAAAGCGTGGCAGCTGGCCGCGCCCGGGCGGGCATTAAGGCGCTCGCGAATCTCGTGCCCAAGACTGCAGTCCTGCTCGATCAGCACGGTAGGCAGCGCACCGTGCCTGCAGCCTCTTTGAGCGTCGGCGACAGTGTCCTGGTACGTCCCGGCGACCGTGTTCCCGCGGACGGCGTGATTCTCCACGGCGCATCGAGCCTCGACGAGTCTCCCGTGACGGGCGAATCGGTTCCGCGCCCGAAAACCTCCGGAGAGAGCATCTTTGCCGGATCGATCAACGTTGAAGGTGCGCTCCAGGTGCGTGTCGAGAAAGCGGCCGCAGACAATACCATATCGAGAATCATCCAACTGGTGGAACAGGCGCAATCTGCAAAAGCCCCCACCGCCCGATTCATTGAGAAACTCAGCAGGTACTACACCCCGGCCGTGATGGGCATCGCCGCGCTGATTATCGTCCTTCCGCCGCTCGCCTTTGGCGGCATTTGGGAAACCTGGCTCTATCGGGGCCTGTCGCTGCTGCTTATCGCCTGCCCGTGCGCGCTCGTCCTATCAACGCCCGCCGCCATCGCCTCCGGACTCGCGGTCGCAACGCGTCGCGGGCTTTTGATCAAGGGCGGCAATGCTCTGGAAACGATCGGACGCGTAGGCGCCGTTGCATTCGACAAGACCGGCACCCTGACTGAAGGCAAGCCGCGCGTCACCGACGTCGTCTCGCTCTGCCCCGGCGGTGAAAACGATGTCCTCGCTCTCGCGGCAGCAGTCGAATCAGGATCGAACCATCCGCTCGCCAAGGCGATCGTTGCGCATGCCGAAGATGCCGACATCGTCATCCCCTCCGCCCAGAACGCCTCGGCGACGCCCGGCAAGGCGGTGCATGCAACGGTGAATGGTCGTAATCTGACCGTCGGATCTCCTTCGCACGCGGCCAAGGCAGCAAAGCTCGCACCCGACTTGCGCCAGCGCATTGAAGCGCTGGAGGATGGTGGCAAGACGGTTTCGGTATTGTTCGACGAGCAGGACCGCGAAATCATCGGCCTGTTAGCGCTGCGCGACGAACCCCGAAGTGACGCAAGGGAAGGTGTGGCACGCCTGAAGCAACTCGGAATCCGTTCTGTCATGCTGACCGGCGACAACAGCCGGACAGCGCACGCCATCGCTTCGCAGCTTGGTATCGAATGGCAAGCCGAATTGCTGCCCCAAGACAAGTTACGCCACATCGACAAAATGAAGCGGGACGTTAAGGTTGCCATGGTCGGCGACGGCATCAACGATGCCCCGGCACTTGCAACCGCCGACGTCGGCATCGCCATGGCGGGCGGCACCGACGTCGCCATTGAGACGGCTGACGCCGCCCTGCTCAAGAGTCGCGTCACCGATGTTGCTCACCTTGTCGCCATCTCACGCGCCACAATGGCGAATATTCAGCAGAACGTGACCTTCGCGCTCGGCCTGAAAGTGTTGTTCCTCATCACCACCGTGCTAGGTGTGACCGGGCTCTGGGTTGCGGTAATGGCCGACACCGGCGCAACGGCACTCGTCACGCTCAACGCCTTGCGTCTCCTCAGATTTGGAAAGACGCGAAACGCGAGCAGTGGGCGCGACGGCGGTATGACACCGCGCCCGGCGACATCGATGGGCTAAAGCAGGCAAGTCTGAAATTGCGAGAAGAAGAGCGCCGTGAGACTGCTTTCACCAAATTTGACAGCGGAAGGTCAGGCGTAGAAAGGCTGAGTTCTGTGTTGCACGGGGCTCAGACCTTTCAGTTTCGAGTCGATGCAAAGGAAGAGCCGTCGTCGGCATCGGTGTGAGCGATTCACCGGGAGGGGATAGATACGAAGCGTGTGTGCGGCGACGAGGCAAAGATCAAAGACAGGCTACCCCGCGAGATCGGCAAAAAAGGCTTGAGCTTGCGCCGACGGAAGCGTCCGCCTGTACCGATCTGCGTAGGGTGAGCACCCCTTTTTGATAACGTGGCCGCCTTAACTACTCACCTGTACTCCAGTAAGAAAACCATCTGGATTGTGATCCAAGCCTTGACCGTAATTCATAGGCTACCGCCTTTTAAGCCCTGATTCTCGCCCGGCAGTCAATGCGACGTTCGGGTCAGCCTGTCGGCTTTCGTCGTTTGTCGGGCAGCGCTTTTCGGGCCGGAGCGTTCTTAGCAACGTTTCGCACGGCTGCTTCGGACGCGAGGGACTCGATGATTGGACAGTCGGGACGGTCGTCTCCATTGCAGCAGTGCATCAAATGCTCAAGCGCGGCCTTCATCTCCTGAAGCTCGTTGAGTTTTTCGTCGAGTTCCGCGATGTGCGCCTGCGCCAATGCCTTGACCTGCCTGCTGGAGCGCTCGCGATTCTGCCACAGATCGAGCAGTTCGCCGATCTCGTCCAGCGAAAAACCGAGGTCGCGGCAATGGCGGATAAACCGCAGCCTGCTCACATCCTTGTCGCTGTATTGGCGGTAACCGCTGCTCGTGCGGCTCGCCTGTGGCAGCAGCGCGAGGCCTTCATAATGTCGAATCATCTTCGTCGAGACGCCCGAGACGGCCGCTGCTTCGCCGATGTTCATGGGTCAAGCTCCTGTTTTTCAGTCTTCCGATGAATAACAGCTTGATCCTTACCATCATTGGAATGTCAAGCAGCGCACGACAAAAATTGGCGGTTGCCTTCGAACAAAATACCAATCCCTTCCTGAGAGTTCACACTCAAGCAAAGAGATATGCGAGACGTGAGCGGTACGAAGCGGAATATCATGCGCCAGTGAACTCCAAGTCGGAGCAATCTCCGATCGTTTCCGCCAGAATCATATTATGACAATCAGGCCGTACGCGCATCTCGCGTGTACGGGGGCGAAACACCCGGTCGCCGCGAATGATGGTGCGCCCCGTCAGTACGCAGATTGCGGCGACAGAGGCGAGGCCGCTGCACCAGATCCGCTCTGTGTATCGACCGGCACACGGATCGCTCCACGAAACGCTGAGCGTGCATGTTGACAATCGGTACACGACCATAATATTGGAAGGCCGCTTCGACAGGCGCTGATGATCTTCAGTCACAGGTGGACATGTATTAGCCTAGACCGGACCTGACATAAACGGTCCGCAAAGCAATATCGGAAATTTGCGGACCGCGCCGCTTAGCAGATCTATACCGCCTCAGTGGTCGTTACCGCTGATCATACAGCTTCAACGAGAGCAGTCTCTGTCCATATGCTGCACCGGCCATGGCGGCCGCGATCATGCACACCTCCGCGATCTCCTCGCGAGTGGCGCCGTGTGCTTTAGCCCCCGCTGTATGCAGGTCAACGCAAAGCGGGCATTGCGTGGTAAATGCGACGCTCAGCGCGATGAGCTCCCGGTATTTTGTCGGAATCGAGCGTGACCATCTTCAGGCGGCCTGCTGTTCCCCAGCAATTGTGCTCAGAGCCTCGACGTCGCGCGCTATCATCGCCGGAACCTGTGCGCGCAGTAACTCGACCCAAGTCCGCACCTTCGCATCGGTGAATTTGCGCGATGGTTGCAATGCATACACATTCATCTTCTGCAGGATGTGGTCGGGCAGCACGCGCACGAGAGTACCGTCGCGTAGCGCATCGAGCGCCGAGTAGACCGGCAGTATGCCGATCCCGATGCCGTCTCGGATCGCGAGCGTGAGCGATTCGGCCGTATTGGTCTGTACAGGCCCCGATACGTGAATCCTCTCGACGCCACCGGGCCCCTCAAGCACCCACTCATGCGTCGGGAACGCGGGTGTACTGAGCGTCAGACACGCATGCGCGCCGAGATCACGCGGATAGACAGGCACGCTATGTCGCATTACATAGTCAGGCGACGCACATAGAATGCTGAAGGTTGAGCCGAGCGTGTGCGATACCAGGTCCGAATCAGGTAGCGACAACGCGGCCACCACCGCCATGTCACTCGTACCGTCAAACAGGTCGGGCATCTGCTGCGATAGCGAAAGCTCGATTGACACGTTTGGATATTGCGCGTGATAGCGCGTCAGCGCCGGCAACACATAGCGATGGCCTACACTCGGAAAGCTGCGCATGCGTAGCACGCCGGCAGGCCATTTGTGAGCGCTGCTCGCCTCCTCTTCGGCGTGGTCGATATCGGCGAGGATCTGGCGACAGCGTCGCAGATAGCTCTCACCGGCCGACGTTAGCGCAAGGCGACGCGTCGAACGATTCATCAACCGGGTGCGCAATCGCTCCTCGAGCTCCGACACCGCGCGCGACATCACACCTGTAGTCGCATTCATCGATTGAGCGGCTGCGGTGAAGCTGCCAACCTCGACGATACGCACAAACACCCGCATGTTTTGAAGGGTATCCATTACAGCAATTTTCCTCTAACCGATGGGACCGGACTTTGTTCCCGCTTTCTGCCAACAGCGTTGAACCTCGTATCGACATCAACGACATACCAAGCGCCGACGCCGATCTGCGATACGTTCGATGCGTGGCAGCGCTGAGATGCCTTCTCCATATGCGAGCCCCGGCTCGCGCAGCCCGGACCTTCATAGGGCCATTGCCTTTCAGTAATAGGGATGCTGGGACTGTACTCAAGGATCTCCAGCCAATTTGCCTGTCCGCACACCTGCATCTTCAACCTTTCCCTCGTCGGAAGGTCAAGGTAAATTTACTCAACAATCCTCATCGCACGACAGAGTTGCGCCGGTCCATTGACATTCCGACATCTTGGAAGATCACGAGGGCCTGCAGCCCCACAGTCAAATCCAGCAGGAGATCTGACCCAATGACTTTCCATCTCGCCCTCAGCCAGTTCGTGCCGTGACAAGAATAGATACTTTATCGGCAGCAAAAGTGACGCCCCTGACATAAGACGGAATATGCAAACCGTTTTTATTCGTGAGATAGCGCAAATGACGGGTCATGCCGGGCATGTCTCGGACATCGTCAGCCGGCTATTCAGGGCTTCCATCCTTGGGCAAACGTTGATCCGGTATCCAAGATTGAGCTCACCGGGAAAGCTAACAGTCCTCACAAGGGAGGTTTGGCTTGGGCGCGAAGAATCAAATGCGAGCGGCCGCCCGAGTTGTAATGAAACAGCATGTCATGCGCCAGCGGTCGTCAGGTCGCTGCAATCTCCGATCGTTGCCGCCAGAATCATCTGATGGCAATTCGTCGGCACGCGCCATTCGTGTGAGCGGGGGCGAAACACCCGGTCGCCGCGATTGATGGCGCGCCCCGTCAGTACGCAGATCGCGGCGACGTTAGCACGGCCGCTGCGCCAGATCTGCTCTGTGTATCGACCGACACACGGATCGCTCCACGAAACGCTGATCGTGCATGTTGACAATCGGTCCACGACCACAATATTGGAAGGCCGCTTCGACAGGCGCCGATGATCTCCAGTCACAGCTTGACATGGACCGGTGCGGCGCTTCTTGAGCGCTACCCATTGCTTCTTCGCACACGCATTGAGCTGATCGGCAGATGGATCAAGGACGTTCAACAATGTGAGAATCACGATATTGTCTTTGGATAGCGCGGTCATCGATCCATCTCCGGTAGCTTGTGTGACCATAGTGCGATAACTGGGATAAGCACGTTCATGTGCGCGGCGGCCAGATCCGGCCACCGCGCCGACCGCTTTAGCCTCCGCCTTGCTCGCGCACCGTCAGCTTGCTGCTAACTGAAGTGACGCCTTGCACTTTCTGCGCCGCATCCACGGCCAGACCATCCTGCTCCTCACTGTCAATCTGGCCAGCCAGCGTCACATGCCCCGTTTTTGCGTCGCCGAATACGGCGATCGACGCTGCCTCGAGGCCTTTGGTTCTGAAAATTGCTTTCTGAACGGTCCTGGAGAACGCGCGGTTAGCTGCGCGAATCGACTTCTTGGTCGTGATGGCCTGCTTACGTGATGGTTGTGCCCGACGCAGCCGCCGCCGCGTCCGCGGCGAACGCCGGGGTGTACGCCATGGCCGCAACAGCGAAAGCAAGACCGCTGCTCCAAACGAGTTGCCGAAGTTTCATGATCTGATCCTTTAATTTTAGGTTGGAAAGAACGCTTCAAGTCTGAAAAAATGAGTGAATCAACGGATGAACTGCGCGTCATCAACATGTTCATCGCGAGCGGGCGACGTCGGGCGCGCAAAAACCCTATTGCCGTTGCCCACAGCAGCTCTTCGCCTGAGTGCGGGCGTTGGCGTTCGCATCATCGATTCGCACGGGCGTATAACCGGCATCCGCAATGGCATCGCGCAACTTGTTCGGATCGACATTGGTCGATTCGATCGTCACCAGATGCCCGGCCGGGTCTACGGTGAACTTGGCATCGTCGTCCACGGCCTTCAGCGCTGCGGTAATCGCGCCGGCGCAGTGGTCGCAGGTCATGTCGTGTACTTCGAAGGCAAGCATGAGACTTCTCCTAATGGGTTTTGTCGATGAGACGTCGAAACTATCCGGCTTCCAATCATCGGAATGTCAAGGGGCTTGTTGCAGCTAATACCAAATGCGGTTGCCGGCAACCCACTGCTGATTGAGGAGGGGCCGCTTGATGATCGTCGCGGGCATGAGCAGCAGTGCCGTCAAAGCGGCGCGTCCAAGCCATGTCGTCGTAAGGCACGACATCCCGACCAAGGTGGCCATGCATTTTCAGCACGCCGGCGAGCAACCCGCCGGGATGCGCGGGAAGATCGGCCAGTTGACGCTGGAGAATGATTTTTCTCAACGATGCGCTCATCACGTGAGGACCGCTGATCGAAAGCGATGATTGATCGAACATGCGCACTGCCGGTTTCACAACAGCGGGGCAACACTCCTCACGAGAAATCAGATGCCAAAATCCACGCCGAAATTCCCGCCGCCGCTTGTTGGGTAGCGTCTTTCAGGAAGGGGGTTGTCAGCGCCCGTCTCGCACCGCCGCTTCGGACGCTAGCGAATCGATGATTGGACAATCGGGCCTGTCGTCTCCATTGCAGCTCTGTATCAGGTGATCGACCGCAGCCTTCATCTCTTGGAGCTCTTTCAATTTTCCATCGAGTTCGGCCATGTGTGTCTGCGCCAGTGTCTTAACCTGCCGGCTTGAACGCTCGCGGTTCTGCCATAGCTCAAGCAACTCTCCGACTCGTTCCAACGAAAAGCCGAGGTCCCGGCTGCGGCGGATGAACCGCAGCCTGCTCACGTCCTTGTCGCTGTACTGCCGGTAACCACTGCTCGTGCGGATCGCCCGCGGTAAAAGCCCGAGGCCTTCGTAATGCCGAATCATCTTCGTCGATATGCCGGTCGCGGACGATACTTCGCCGATGTTCATGGTCAAGCTCCTTGCGTCGGGCCAAGCGCGCCGGCGGCGGCTGCCGCGCCCCGCCAGCGACGCAGCATCAGTGCATTACTGACGACGCTGACGCTGCTGAAGGCCATGGCTGCCCCGGCAATGACCGGGTTCAGCAAGCCCAAAGCCGCCAGCGGGATACCCAGCACGTTATACGCAAACGCCCAGAACAAGCCTTGTTTGATTTTCGAGTAAGTACGACGCGACACATCAAACGAATCCGCCACCAAGCGGGGATCGCCGCGCATCAAGGTGATCCCTGCCGCTTCCATCGCCACGTCGGCGCCTGTCGACATCGACAAGCCAACGTCCGCTGCCACCAACGACGGCGCATCGTTCAATCCGTCTCCGACCATCGCCACGACGTGGCCTTGCTTGCGCAGGCCCTCAACAATCGACGCCTTGTCACCAGGCAACAATTCGGCATGGACTTCATCGATGCCCAGGTCCCGCGCCACGGCATTGGCACTGCCCTGGTTATCACCGGTCAGCATCACCGTCTTGATGCCCAGCTCGCGCAGCCGCTTGACGGCCGCATACGACGCGGGCTTGACGGTGTCGCCAAACGCCAGCAGTCCCAACATGCGAGTCCGACTTTCCTCTTGCGCCAGCAACCATGAGATAGTCCGCCCCTCCCCCTCGAGGCGCTCGGCCTCAGACAGCAGCGCTCCCGGAGCCGCGTCAGACTCCTTCATCAACCGCGTGCTGCCCAACAGGAGCTGCCGCCCGCGCACGACGGCCTGCACACCGCGACCGGGCAGAGCCTGAGCGTCCTGTGCCACCGGCACCGCGATACGCTCATCGCGGACCTTCTCCATCACCGCATGTGCGAGCGGATGGTCACTGGTCTTCTGCAGTGCGGCCGCAAGCTGCAGCACCTCTTTCGAATCACCGGCGTCGGCTGCCTCGATCGCGACCAACGACGGCTTGCCTTCGGTCAGCGTGCCCGTCTTGTCGAACGCTACGACCGTCACCGAGTGGGCCACTTCGAGTGCTTCCGCATCCTTAATCAGAATTCCCTGACGGGCGGCAACGCCGGTGCCGGCCATGATGGCCGTCGGCGTGGCGAGGCCGAGAGCACAGGGGCAAGCGATCACGAGCACGGCGACCGCACTGATCACCGCATGCTGCACATCGCCGTTGTAAATAAACCAGCCGACGAAGGTCAACAGCGCCAGCCCGAGGACGACGGGGACGAAGACCGCACTCACGCGGTCGACGATGCGCTGAATCGGAGCTTTTGCCGCCTGCGCCGACTCCACCATGCGGATGATTCTGGCAAGCGTCGTCTCGGCGCCAATGGCCAGCGTGCGGACCTGCAATACACCTTCCTCGTTGACGGAACCGCCGGTCACCTTGTCGCCGACAGCCTTCGCGACCGGCAGGCTCTCGCCGGTGATGAGCGACTCATTGATGTGGCTGCGGCCGTCGATGACTTCACCATCCACCGGTACGCGTTCGCCGGGACGGATAACCACGACGTCACCTACGGCAACCTGCTCAACCGGCGTCGTGACTTCGACGCCATCCACCAGGACGCGAGCAACAGTCGGCCGCAGCGCATTCAGTGAGCGGATTGCATCGGCCGTCTGCCGCTTGGCACGCGATTCGAGCCATTTACCGAGTAACACCAGAGTAATGACCGCGGCCGATGCCTCGAAATAAAGATCCGGTGTATCGCCGTTGCGGTGCTGCCACAACAGGAAAACCGAAAGCCCGTACGCCGCACTTGTGCCCAGCGCGACCAGCAGGTCCATGTTGCCGCTGCCCGCCTTCACAGCTTTCCAGCCGGCGCGGTAGAAACGAGCGCCGAGCCAGAACTGCACGGGGGTCGCCAGCGCCAATTGCACCCAGCCCCCCAGTTCCCACTCGATGCCGACCAACTGCAGCAGCATCGGCAGCAGCAGCGGAAGCGTCAGCAACGTACCGGCGAGCACCGGCCACCATTGCAGAAGACTTGCCGCAGCCGGTGCAGCCGATGCCGCTGATGTGGCCTCGACCGGTTTAGCGGCGTAACCGGCTTTTTCGACAGCCGCGGCCAACGTCGCGAACGACACGCCGCCATTCGCGGTAATAGTCGCCTTTTCGGTCGCCAGGTTTACCGATGCGGCCGAGACGCCGGGGACCTTCAGCAACGCCTTTTCCACCCGGCCCACGCACGATGCGCAGGTCATGCCTTCGATCCCGAGCTCGATCGCGGTGGAGCGGACATCGTATCCGGCCTTGCGGACGGCGTCGGCCAGCGCCCCGACGTTCACATCGGCAGACGCCCGAACCGTGGCTTCCTCGGTCGCGAGGTTGACCGCCGTGCTTTCGACGCCCGGCAGCGCCTCCAGCGCCTTCTCAATGCGCGAGACGCAGCTCGCGCACGTCATACCTTCGATGGGCAGCTTGAATTCCTGGAATTTGGGTGTTGAAGCGGTCGTACTCATGAGGGTGATCTCCGTTTCGTTGGTGTTTCGATGGAGAGCAGCTTCATCGTTCCCATCATCGGAAGGTCAAGCGGTGCATGAAAAAAAATCGACCACGTGACAGCGTTTGCAACAGCTCTATTGACATTCCAACGATAGGAAGCCCTACAGTCCCGCCGTCTCATCGAAAAAACCAGTCGAGAAATCTCATGGCTTACCGACTGCCGTAGATCACGGAGAATTAAATGCAAAGTCGTAATCCACCAACCAGTACGTCGCGGCGGCGCTTCGTTCAAGGCGTGGCCTTGGGCGGTGCCGCTGCTACACTTGGCCTACTCCAGTCCTCGCGCACCTGGGCGCTGAACAGCCCCGACCAGCCGACCGTGTTGAGCGGTACCGATTTCGCACTGGATATCGCCGAGACCCCCGTCAACTACACTGGCCATTCACGTCCGGCCACGACCATCAACGGCAGCCTTCCCGGGCCCACGCTCCGCTGGAAGGAGGGGACCACAGTGACGCTGCGCGTGACCAATCGGCTACGGGTGCCAACTTCCATTCATTGGCACGGCATTCTTGTTCCAACTGAAATGGATGGGGTGCCTGGCCTCAGCTTTCCTGGCATCGCACCGGGCGAGAGCTTCGTCTATCGCTTCCCCGTGCGGCAGGCCGGCACCTATTGGTACCACTCGCATTCACGCTTTCAGGAACAAACGGGGGTGTTCGGCCCGCTGGTTATCGAACCCGCTGGACCCGATCGCATTGCGGTCGACCGCGACTATGTCGTCATGCTCAACGACTGGTCCGACGATGACCCCGAGCACATTTACGCAACGCTGAAGAAGTCGGGCGATTACTACAACTACGCCATGCCCACAGCCCCGGATTTCTTCCGCGACGTGGGAGAGCATGGGCTGAGTAATGCTCTAGCGAGGCGCAAGATGTGGGAGCAGATGCGTATGAATCCGACCGACTACAGCGACGTGTCGGGACAGATCTATACCTATCTGACGAACGGACACTCGCCGGCCGACAATTGGACGGGACTTTTCAAGCCCGGCGAAAAGGTGCGACTGCGCTTTATCAACGGCTCTTCGATGTCGGTCTTCGACGTGCGCATTCCTGGCCTGAAGATGACCGTGGTCAGCGCCGACGGACAGGACGTGGAGCCGGTGAGCGTGGATGAGTTCCGCATTTCCATTGCTGAAACCTACGACGTGATCGTCCAGCCCGAAGACGACCGCGCGTACACCGTGTTCGCCCAATCGATCGACCGCAGCGGCTACGCGCGAGGCACGCTCGCTCCGCGCCCAGGCATGCAGGCGGACATTCCGAAAATGGATCCGGTCGGCTGGTTGGACAAGGCAGACATGATGGGCGCAATGATGATGGGCGGGATGCATGGGCAAGGGGGAATGTCGGGGAAACCCGGGATGGGGATGATGGGCATGATGGCCGCGACGCCGCCCGCGCATCACGCTCGTACCGAATATGGCCCCGGTGTCGACATGCGTGTCGATATGCCACGCACCAATCTCGACGACCCGGGCGCAGGTCTGCGCGGCAACGGTCGCCGCGTCCTCACCTATGCCGATCTGCATACGATCGGCGGGTCGCTGGACCCGCGCGAGCCGAACCGCGAAATCGAACTGCACCTTACCGGCAACATGGAGCGGTTCATGTGGTCGTTTGACGGAGTGAAGTACTCCGATGCAAAGCCGGTTCACTTAAGAACTGGGGAGCGCGTGCGCGTCGTGCTCGTCAACGACACCATGATGAATCATCCGATCCACCTGCATGGCATGTGGAGCGAGCTGGAAAATCCGTCCGGTGGTTTCCAGGTGCGCAAGCACACTATCAACGTGCAGCCTGCGCAACGTATCGCCTATGGTGTGACGGCCGATACGCCGGGACACTGGGCCTACCACTGCCATATGCTCTATCACATGTTTGCGGGCATGTTCCGCGAGGTGGTCGTGTCATGATTAAAACCCGACAAACTACCGCCATGGTCCCGCGGCGCTTTCTGTGGCTCGCGGCGGGACTGCTGGCCGCGCCGGCCCTATCCATCGCCCAGGTGGCTCAGCCCCCCGCCGGCAGTTCGATGCCCTCGACGAACGCTTCGTCGCATGATGAAAATTCGATGGGCGGCATGCAGATGCCTCCCAAGATGAACTCCATGCAAAACGGCGACGCAGCGCCGCACGACGAGCATTTGATGCCCGGCATGCAGATGCCTCCCAAGATGAATTCCGTGCAAAACGGCGACGCGGCGACGCACGACGAGCATTCGATGCCCGGCACGCAGATACCTCCCAAGATGAACTCGATGCAAAACGGCGACGCGGCGACGCGCGACGAGCATTCGATGCCCGGCATGCAGATGCAGCCCATGATGGGCTCCATGCAAAACAGCAACGCTGAGCCGCATGGCAACGGCAAGAATCCGATGCCCATGCGAATGGGGTCCATGCAGGGCGGCAGCGCACCGCCCAACGCGCGCAGCCCCGACTACTCCGAAGGTGCCAGCGCCAGTTCCGAGCCGGGCATGGACATGGACGACGCCGCGCCACTGGGCATGCTGCAATTCGACCAGTTGGAAGCATTCCACGACAAGGACACTAATGGACTGGCTTGGGAAATGCACGGATGGTACGGCAGCGACAGCAATAAGCTGTGGGTCCGCAGCGAAGGAGAACGTAGTGGCGGCCGCTTCGAAGATGCTGATGTCGAGGCGCTCTGGAGTCATGCAGTCGCGGCATATTGGGACACGGAACTCGGCATACGCCAGGACTTCGGTGATGGACCGTCTCGCCATTGGGCCGCATTCGGTGTACAGGGCATAGTGCCTTACAACTTCGATATCGAAGCCACCGGCTACGTGGATCCAACAGGCCGAACCGCTGCCCGCGTGCGCGCGGAGTACGACATGCGCTTCACTCAGCGACTGATCCTGCAACCGGACCTCGAGATCAACGCGTATGGGCGGTCGGATCCTGCCAGGCGCATCGGCGCTGGAATCTCCGACGCCCAGCTCGGGTTGCGTTTGCGTTATGAGATTAATCGGCGCGTCGCGCCCTACATCGGGGTCGAGTGGAAGCGCCGCTTCGGCGGCACAGCCGATTTCGCCCGTGAAGATCATCAAGCCGTCTTCGATCAACACTGGGTCGCCGGCATTCGCATTTGGTATTAGCTGCAACAAAGCCCCTTGACATTCCGATGATTGGAAGCCGGATAGTTCCAACGTCTCATCGACAAACCCCTGTAGGAGAAATCTCATGATTGCCTTTGAAGTAAATGACATGACTTGCGGTCACTGCGTCAGCTTGATCACGAAAGCGCTGAAGGCCGTGGACAACGATGCCAAGTTCACCGTCGACCCGGCCAAGCACCTGGTGACGATCGAATCGACCGACGCCGATCCAAACGAGCTGCAGGATGCCATTGCGGATGCCGGTTACACGCCCGTGCGGATCGATGATGCGAACGCCAACGCCTGCACTCAGGCGAAGAGCTGCTGTGGACAACAGCAATAAGGTTTGCTCGCTCACAGCGTCGCCCTCTCGCGATGAACACCATCATTGCGATACGGCGACGCCGACGACGACACGCCTTATGCAGATATGCCGGACTCACATTCCGGCGTCCCACTTCGGCACAGTCCTGGGTGTCTCCGGTCTCGGGCAGGCGTGGCGCATGGCGGCACGCCTATGGGACCTCCCGCCCGCCGTTGCCGAAGCGCTTCTGGCCATTGCGGGATTGGTCTGGACCATACTCGCCATCGGCTACTTGTGGCAAGCCATCCGGAACTTCGAAGCCGTCAAAGCCGAGTTCCTGCATCCTGTGCAGGGAGGCACGCCTGCGTTGTTGGCGGTATCCACTTTGCTCGTTGCCATGGCAGTCCTTCCATACTCGATTACCGTGGCGTGGTTTCTAGCCATAAGCGGCATCGCATGGCACCTGGGCTTCTCCCTCTGGCACACAGGCACGCTATGGCAGGGCGGCAGGAACTCGGAGGACATGGTGCCGACCCTGTATCTGCCGACCGTTGCCGGCAACTTCACTAGCGCAGCGGCGCTTGGTTCGTTAGGGTCCCCGGACTGGGGTTGGCTATTTTTAGGTGCCGGACTGTTCTCATGGTTGGCCCTCGAATCCCTGGTAATCCATCGGCTATGGCATTCAACAGCGATACCCGCGTGTCAGCGCCCTCTCATTGGCATTCAGTTCGCCCCGCCGGTCGTTTGCGCCATGGCTTGGCTGGCATTGTCCCCTGGTAGCACGGACCACTGGCTTCTCATGCTCTGGGGTTACGGACTTTTCCAACTGCTGCTTGGCCTACGCCTCGGATTGTGGCTCGGCGTGCAGTCCTTTATCCCCGCCTACTGGGCCTATACGTTCGGTATCGCCGCCGCAACGGTCTGCAGCCTCAAGCTAGCGCAGTCGGGCGTGCGATCGGCGCAATTGCTGGCTATACCCGTATTCGTCGGCGCCAACCTGTTCATTGGCTACCTTGCGATACGGACGGTCCGCCTGCTCATCAAAACGTGGTCATCCCATTAGCGGGGTACCCTCCTCTGAGGACTGATTCGGCGCCGGCTGGGTTCATCCTCGCTCGCTGGCCCCGAAGGTTTTGCGCGAGCCTTCGGTGGCAACCGAACACTCGCGTGCTCTTCGCGCCGCCGCATATGTGCTTGCGGATCGGTGCCCGAAAAACCGCACACAAAAGCTGACGTTGAGCCATATCTAAGTTCCATTGTGGACTGGGTCACTCCTCCTGCCAAGCAACTCGATCGCCCTCAATAGCCGCATGCGTCGCCATCGAACCATCGCCGCACACGGCACCATTTCTATTCGCCACTACAACAAACACTTTGTCAGGCAGGAACTGAGAGCGATCTGAGAGGTGGCGAATCTACCACCGCAAATTTTTTCTTTCCATCAGCGACACTAAATCTCGTTTGCGGCGCCCCATAAATCAGCGAAGAATTCACCTCAGCGAAACGCAGCGTTACGGAAGGGACACGCAGCCAGCATCGCTTCGGCGCGATATGAATCGGTATGTATCGTTTTCCGTAGGCAGACTTTATCGGCGTCGTGCTGCCGATTCATTGCACTGCAATCGCAGAACACGAAGGTCACCCATTGCATAAACAGGACAGGAGCAACGAAATGGTCTATCTGCAGATTATTCTCAAGGTCGCAAATGCAAATCGGGCAGCTGCCGCGGGGGTCTACGAGAAATACAAGGCCCCCTTCCTCAACACCATCGCCGGCGCGAAGTCGAAGCAACTGCTGGTGCGCGATGAGGACGTGCAGGTGATGCACGGTTTCGATAGCGAAGCGAACGCGAATGCCTACTTGCAGAGCGAGTTGTTCACCGCGGACGTCGTCGGCGGGCTCAAACCCCTGCTGGATGCAGCGCCGGACGTGCGTATCTATCAAGTCGCCTGATCCCCATACAGCAATGTGCTGCGCTGGCACCTAACCTCTTATTACCTTCTGGGAAGATACCAAAATGATGAATGACTGGAACGACTACCGTGCTTCTTTGCTCGCGCGCGTCGCAGACTACGCGGAGCTTAGCCCGGAAGTGATGAAGGGCCTCCACATGATCGAAAGTTCGCCCGAAAAAAACGGCACGCTCGGCCCAAAGATTCACGAACTGATCTCGCTGGCCGTGGCCGTCACCACACGCTGCGACGGTTGCATCTCGGTGCATACGAAGAAAGCCGTCGAACTGGGCGCGACACGCGAGGAAATTGCTGAAGCGCTGAGCGTGGCCATCGCAATGAACGCAGGACCCGCCCTGGTCTACACGGCGCACGTGTTCGAAGCCCACGCGCAACTGGTCAATACGAATACCTGAATCACCTCTGTACGCGGTCGGCCGCCGATAGTGGGTAAGCCGGCCGTTCATTTTCGGCGTTTGCGGTAAGACATCCATGCTTGTAAATGCAGATTTTTCGCGCCCAGTCGTCGTCACACCAGACCGTTACGACTGGGTCGCCTCCCCTCAGAGCGGCGTCGAGCGCGTGATACTCGACAGAATTGGCGAGGAACAAGCCCGGGCAACCAGCATCGTGCGGTATGCGGCCGGTTCACACTTCCCCGGCCATGCGCACCCGCGAGGAGAGGAGATCTTCGTCCTGTCCGGCACGTTCTCCGAGCGCGACGACCACTATCCGGCCGGCTGGTATCTGCGCAACCCGCCAGGATCCATCCATCAGCCGTCCAGCGCCGAGGGCGCGATCATTTTCGTCAAGCTTCGGCAAATGCACCCGGGAGAACACCACCGAGTTCGCATCGACACACGCGATCCCGGATTCTGGCAGCGCCAAGGTCGGCGCGAGGTATGTCCTCTGTTCTCATCGGATACCGAGCAAGTTTGTCTGCAACGCCTATCGGCAGGCGAAGCATTATTCGACGGCCAGATAGACGGCGCCGAATTGCTGGTATTGGCCGGAAATCTAGTAGTTGGGAAACGGCCCTGTGATCGGGGCAGTTGGGTACGATTACCCGTGGGTAAGTATCCCGAGATCGTCGCCGGCCCACAAGGAGCGACCTGCTACCTCAAGACCGGTCACCTGGCTAATCGGGCCGCGGAGGCATAGGCATGAGAGCAGCGCGCATCGCCATTATCGGGGGTGGACTAAGCGGTCTGTATGCGGCTCTTCTTCTCGAGCAACAGGGCATCGAAGACTACGTGTTGCTGGAAGCACGCTCCACGTTTGGCGGTCGCATTCTTTCCGTGTCGCCCGCCGGAATGGATGAATCAGGCCAAGATACATCCGATACCTTCGACCGCTTTGACTTAGGGCCAACGTGGTTCTGGCCCGAGTTTCAGCCTCAGTTCGATCGTCTCGTCAGCAGTCTAGAACTTGAACGGTTCGAACAGCATGACGTCGGCAGCATGATTATCGAGCGATCGTCAAACGAGGGGCCTTTGCGGGTCCACTCCGGCCACGCTGCATCGCCCCGGTCGATGCGTCTGGTGGGTGGGATGAACGCACTGGTAGCGGCCCTGTGCAAAAAGCTCCCGCAGGACCGCCTCTCTGTCGGTCACAGCGTCAAGCGCGTCCGCCATAGCGGTCAACAAATCGAAGTCGATGCTGAGGATTCGCGCGAACGGCTTATCACTTACCGCGTGCAATTCGTGTTGCTTGCCGTCCCCCCACGCTTGGCGACATCCGCGATCGACTTCACGCCGCCATTGCCGGATTCGATCTCGCGCGCCTGGAGCAATACGGCTACCTGGATGGCATCGCACGCCAAATATGTCGCTGTCTACGACAGGCCATTCTGGCGCGATCGAGGACTTTCCGGCGAAGCCCGTAGCGCTGTGGGACCGCTCGCAGAAGTCCACGATGCCTCGATGCCGGGCGGCAGCGCCGCACTGTTCGGCTTCTTCGGCGTTCCCGCCCACACGCGCAAGCGTGTGCCGGAGCAAGAATTACTGCTCCACTGTCGAGCGCAGTTCAAGCGCATGTTTGGCGCAGAGGCTGAGCAGCCTAAAGCGGAGCTGATCAAAGACTGGGCCGCCGATCCTCTGACCGCGACGGCGGTCGACCTCGAAGGCGCAGCAGGACATGGCGCGGCGCCGCAGGCGACCGTCACGTCGTCACCGTGGCATGGACGTCTGGTGGGAATAGCCAGCGAATGGTCAGTTCGGTTTCCTGGTTATGTGGCAGGCGCCATCGATGCCGCAACCATCGGCGTACGCGAGGCAATCCGTACCGCGGCAGTAAACGGTTGGGGCGTCGGAGTGTAATAGCCGGGCGTCGCAACCAGGAATCGTCTAATCCCCCTACTCTTTGAGACACGAGCATGAACAGCACATATCGAGCAATGCAGTTGAGCCGGCCTGGATTTCTTGAACTGGTCGAACGACCGAGACCCACTCCAGGAGCGGGCGAAGTTTTGATCGAGGTGGAGGTATGCGGAATTTGCGGCGCCGACATCGGCCAGATCGACCGAGCCGATCCCAAATCGAAGCCGCGCGTGCCAGGACATGAAGTGATCGGACGAATTGCTGCCATCGGGGCGGCAGTACCAACGATATGGAAGATGGGGCAGCGCGTAGGCGTCGGCCGCCTCGGCGGCCATTGCAACGAATGCGACCAGTGTCGACGCGGGGAATTCCAACTTTGTCGGAATCAGCCGGTCGTTGGCGTAACGACCGATGGCGGCTACGCCGAAGTGATGATCGCTCGCAGCACTGGCTTGGTTTCGATTCCCGACGAACTCGACTCCGAAGAGGCGGCGCCCATCTTGTGTGCGGGCCTTGCCACCTTCAATGCACTCAAGAAGTCAGGGGCCGAAGCGGGTGATCTCGTGGCCGTGCTGGGCATCGGTGGGCTTGGGCACATGGCGTTGCAATACGCGCGAAAAATGGGCTTCAAGGTCGTAGCCATCGGCCGCGGGAGGGAGATTGTCGACGATGCATTGGCACTGGGCGCGCATGTCTATATCGACACGAATGAAGACGACGCCGCTGCCAAACTCCAGGAGATGGGAGGCGCGCAAGCTATCGTCACGACGATAGGCCACGCCGCCACTGTATCCGCGTGCATTGCGGGCCTCGCCCCACAGGGCAGATTGATCGTGCTGGGCGTGGGCAAAGATCCGTTACCTGTCGCAAGCGGCCAACTGGTCTCCGGAGAAAAGAGTGTCATCGGGTCAATGACAGGCACTCCCTACGAGAACGAAAAAGCGCTGAATTTCAGCGCGCTGACCGACGTTCGGCCAATGATCGAAACCATGCCACTGGAAAACGCGCTTGCCGCCTATGAGAAAGTGAAGAGCGGCGATGTCAAGTTCAGGATGGTCTTAGTCATGCGATAGAAAAACGCATGTTAGTGGGCACCACCCATAATCGCGATGCCGACCGCTGAGCCGGGGTTCTAGCCCAGCGGTCGCCGAACATAGCCGATGCTTCTTCGCTTCGCAACGCTCGCCAGTCCGGGCAATCTAGACCGAACCTATGCCACACGGCCAATCCTCCCCCCCGACCACGTCGCCATTGTCGTCCTCTTACGTTCACGCGAAAGGCAATATCACAAGGCTCACCGTCGCGCAGGCATTTGCCGGCGCGAACTCGGCGATTATCTACTCGACGGGCGCAATCGTCGGGAATGCGCTTGCCCCGAGTCACGCGCTGGCGACACTCCCTATCTCCATCTTCGTAGTGGGGATGGCGGCTTGCTCGCTACCCAGCGGCGCCATCGCGCAGCGCTATGGCCGCCGGACAGCCTTTCTGACCGGCACAGGATGCGGCATGCTTGCCGGCTTGCTTGCAGCTTTGGCGGTAGTAGTGAGCGCTTTCTGGCTCTTTTGCGCAGCAACCTTCTTCGGCGGGGCCTACGCCGCGGTGGTCTTGTCCTTCCGCTTCGCGGCCGCGGATTGCGTCCAGTCAGAGCGGCGTCCGCGTGCACTATCGTTCGTCATGGCCGGCGGTGTCTTCGCGGGCGTGATTGGCCCGCAACTCGTCACCTACACCGTGAACTTGTGGGCGCCTCATGCGTTCGCTGCGACATTCTTGGCGCAAGCAGCCGTCGCCGCAATATCGGCACTTATCCTTTTTGGTGTGCGTCTTCCAAAGACTTCGACGACGGCGGCGCCCGGTGGCCGTCCAATCAGCATCATCGCTCGCCAGTCCAGGTTTGTGACCGCAGTTGTCTGCGCAACCGTCTCATACCTGCTGATGAACTTCCTCATGACGGCGGCACCACTTGCGATGCAAATGTGTGGCCTGCCGCAGACGTCGTCCAACCTTGGGATTCAATGGCACATCATCGCGATGTATGGTCCCAGCTTCTTTACCGGGCGTTTGATCACGCGCTTCGGGGCACAAAAGGTTGTTATGACGGGCCTGATACTCATCGCTCTTTCCGCCGTCGTCGGGTTGGCGGGCGTCGATGTCGCGCATTTCTGGCTCACGTTAATTCTGCTCGGCGTAGGGTGGAACTTCGGCTTCGTGGGGGCGTCGGCTCTCGTACTCGAATGCCATAGACCGGAAGAAAAGGCCCGCGTGCAGTCGCTCAACGACTTCATTGTCTTCGGGACGATGACCTTCGGCT
This sequence comes from Paraburkholderia franconis, assembly GCF_009362735.1. Taxonomy (GTDB): domain Bacteria; phylum Pseudomonadota; class Gammaproteobacteria; order Burkholderiales; family Burkholderiaceae; genus Paraburkholderia; species Paraburkholderia franconis. The sequence goes on from NZ_WHNP01000029.1 coordinate 97,580, forward strand.
CCTTGCTGTCGGGCGGTCTCCTGACCTCATATGGCTGGAACATGGTGCTCTCGTTGTCATTCATTCCTCTTGCGTTGGCGATGTTTGCTCTGATCGTCTCGGCGACAGCATACCGGCGCAGCGTCGTCAGTTGATCGGCTCTACGACGCGAGGCAATGACCGATTACTGTGCCGATGCCGCCTCCTGGATTAACCATTCGCGGAATGCCACAAGCTTGGGCAGAGACGAGCACTCTCCGCGGTAAACGATGTAGTAAGCCAGTTCGGAGGTCCACTTTACCTTTGGGAACAATTGGACCAGCCGGCCGGCGGCCAGATCGTCGCGGGCCAAGACGCTCCGCGCCAGCGCTACGCCATGACCGTCCACCACTGCTTGCAACACTGCGGCCGAGTTATTGATCCGCATCCCCCGCCTCGCATCGACGTTCTCTACTCCCGCCCGCTTAAGCCAATCGCTCCACGATGCGAATCCGAGGTGGGTATCGACCGACAGATCGTGTATCAGTGCTTTGCCGGCGAGGTCAGTGGGTGTCCTGAGCTTGCCGTTTTTGGCGAGCCATGCGGGAGAGCAAACGACGTAGACTTGCTCGTCCATCAGCTTTTCCGCCACGAGGCCTGGCCAGGAGCCGCGCCCATACCGCACACCGATATCGATGCCCTGAGCGGTGAAGTCGACCAGCTTGAGGTTCGTGTCGAGCCGAACGTCGGTCTCCGGCCACATTTCGTGAAACCGCTCTATCCGCGGCATCAGCCACTTCCCCGCAAACGATGGACTAACCGCGACCGTCAACACACCGTTCCTGGAGCCTTCGCGCAAGCGATCCAATCCGAGTGAAAGCCGATCAAACCCTGCGCGAATATCAGGCAACGCACGCTCCGCCGTCTCGGTCGGAATGAGGCGGGAACGGCCGCTTGTTCCTCTATGAAATAATGGTGTACCGAGCCACTCTTCGAGCGAGCGAACCAATTGACCCACTGCCGCAGGCGTCACGTTCAGTTCCGCTGCCGCAGACGAGAAGCTTTGGTGCCGAGCGCTCGCTTCAAACGCTCGAAGCGCATTGAGATGTACGGGACCCTTCATGCAAAGATAAACTTCATTGGGAGTTCAAGGGTAAAAAGGGCCCGAGGACTATCCCAGGGCACGTCTCTACTGACGTTTCCGTGCGGGACCAGTGCGTCATAGTATTCGCCCTATGGAGGCACTTCAGATCCGACGTTGCAGTTTGAGCACAGGATATCGCTTTCTGTGGCGCCCGCAATAGAAAGTTTTTCTGTCAATTCGACACACTTTATCTCATTTGCCCACAAGAACAATTCAGCGAAGAATCCGCACTGGGTCGACGATGGTGAGGCCTGTTCCTGGACCGACGTCCGATGCACGACTGCGACTAGTTTTGCTTCTAGTTGTTGTTGGCTTTGATAGTGTCCTTGCCAAGTGAGAAAAGAGGTAGCGGTCGTTCGAACGTTGCGGCTCCGTCGCATCGGCGCAACTGAGATCCGTTTCTTCCCGGCCGTGAGCGCGAGTCCAATTCATTCAAACTTAAGCCTGCCAAGTAGCGGGCGGAGGCATTTCAAATGAGCAATCAATTCAAGGGCAAGAAACTGCTGGTCGTCGGCGGCACCAGCGGAATGGGGCTGGAGACGGCCCGTATGGTTCTCGCCGAAGGCGGCAGCGCGGTAATTGTGGGCCACCGCGCGGACAAGGCCGAAGAGGCGCGCAAGGAATTGGCCACATTGGGCCAGGTAACGCTATTGATGGCCGACCTATCGAGCAACGACGGGCTGGCCGCTCTGCTCAAGGCGATCGACGAGCAGTACCCGGATATCGATCTGCTCGTCAATGCGGCCGGAATCTTCTTTCCCAAGCCGTTCCTGGAGCATCAGGACGCAGACTATGATCAGTACATGAAGCTGAACAAGGCGTTTTTCTTCATCACGCAGAAAGTCGCCGCCAACCTGGTCGCCAGGGCTCGCCCCGGCGCGATTGTAAATATCGGCTCAATGTGGGCAAAGCAAGCCATCGCAGCAACCCCGTCGTCCGCATACTCCATGGCCAAGGCTGGTCTGCATTCGCTGACTCAGCACCTCGCAATGGAACTGGCACCCAAGCACATCCGGGTCAATGCAGTGTCGCCAGCAGTAGTCCAGACGCCAATCTACGAAGGCTTCATTCCGAAGGCAGAAGTGCACAGCGCGCTGCAGGGTTTCAATAGCTTTCATCCCATCGGCCGCGTGGGCACGCCGCAGGATGTCGCCGAAGCGGTCACCTTCCTGCTCTCGGACAAGGCAAGCTGGGTAACCGGCGCCATCTGGGACGTCGACGGCGGTGTGATGGCTGGCCGTAACTGATATCCACCGAGACAAGACGCTCGTTTCCCGGTTGTCCTTCCGACAACCGGCGGCATTGCTCAGCTACTGCCGGCTCACCGACAGCGCCCGCTACTGTCTCAACTCCCTCGGGGCGCCCCCAAGCCGAGCGTCTTTCCCCGCATCCGCCCGGGCGGTGGGTTCGTCCCGCAGGCGCATAACGCTCGACCCGCCGCATCCCAGTCGACAGGCGGCATGGAAGTCGATTGATGTGTGCAGCGTTGCCGGGACGTGAGAAGTCGATCTCTACGACGTTCTCGTATGCCCATCGATCCCAGCGCCTTCGAGATGAATTCGGACCCGCTATCTGCCTTGATCAGGCGCGGTATTGGCCGATCTGATGTGATGCGATAGAAAGCGACAACTACGTCTTCGCCTTTTAGCGACGCCCCGACACCGATATCCAGACACTCACGTCTGTAGTTGTCGACAATCGTCAGCGTGCGCAGGGCTCGCGTCTTACGTCGTCTACCGGAAGGAATGTGCTGCGTTGCCGAGACTTTTCGCGTTTCGTGATTGGCTCCTTAGCGAGGCTTGCGTCGACTGGCATACGAACTAGGTTGGTCATCCGCTCATTTCGAGTGACCGCTTTGTCGATATACGATTATCGAATGGGCGCCAGCCAGCGCTAGCGCGATCGCGTCAGTCCCGCGATGTTGCTACCGGCATCGGCTATCTCGTGAGGCGAGTCACCCCGTTGCGAGGCTTCTGTATTCATTGGGTCACTCCCGGTCCGTTTGGTCGGCCACCATCCGTTGCGCTGGCGCCCAGAGATCGTGCGCCATCTTCAGGAACCCGGCGATATAGGCGACATCTTCTTCGCCCTTGCGGACCCCGACATTGATGCTCTTGCTCAAGCCATGCTCGCCGAGCCGGATGGTCCGCACAGGCAACCCGCTCCCCTCCTCCGCCACGAGCCAGTTCGGTAAGACGGCGATGCCGCGACCGGCTGCAACCAGTTGCAGCATCAGTTCAGTCTGCTCGGCCGTCCGATGAAATTTCGGCTTGCAGTGCGCGGGCACCAGAAAGCGCGTGAAGATGTCGAGGCGCTCCTTGCTCACGGGAACCGTGATCAGTTCCTCGCTCATCAGGTCCTGAGGCACAGCGAACTCCCGTGTGGCGAGCGGATGGCGCTCCGGCACCACCAGCATCAACTCATAGTCGATGACGGGAGCGAACGTGATGTCCGGCACGTCGATCGGGTCGGGCGTGATGAGCAGATCGATTTCGTACCCAAGCAGCGCGGCAACGCCGTCAAAACGGAATGCGGTGCGCACATCGAAATCGACATCGGGCCAGGCCGCGAGATAGTGCGGCGTGAGCCGGGTAAGCCATTTCTGGCACGGATGACATTCCATGCCCACGCGCAGCGCTCCACGGCGACCCTCCGCGAAATTCGTCAGCGTCCGTTCCGCGTGCTCCATCTGCGGTATCACGCGCCCGGCGAGGCCAAGCAGATATTCGCCGGCGTGTGTGAACCGCAGTCCGCGGCCGTTCTTGGTCCAGAGCTTGACGCCATGCCGCTCTTCGAATTTTCGAACCATGTGAGAGAGCGCCGACTGCGTCACATTCAACCGGTCGGCCGCCGCGGTCACGCTGCCGAGGCGATCCACTTCCATCACGATCGAGAGGTACTGGAGGTCTAGCATCCCTGTTCTCCATCAGCGCAACGCTTCGGTGCTTCGCGGGCGATCGACGCTATCGGTGCACTGCATCGGCTCCCGCGACGATCTCGCTTTTCGCAAAGTGAGCGCAAACCCGGCCAGACCCAGCACCGGTCCCGGCACCAGCAGCCACATCGCATCGAGTCCGACATGTTCGAAAAGCGAGGTGCTCGCTCCAATCGATAACACCGTGATCGCAAAGCCAATCGAGTTCTGGATCGCGAGCGCGCTTCCCACGAGCGCGCGCGGACATGCGTCGGCAGCGAGCGCGGAAAACTGCGGCGAGTCAGCGGGGGCCGACGCGCCCCAGATCAGCAGAAGCACTGCCATCGTTTCGGGAGCCAGGTGACGCCAGCCCAAAGCGAAGACGAGCCCACATAGACCGGATATCGCGAGTGCGCCTGTCGCCACCTTCGCACTGCCGAGGTATCGCGACAGAACGCCGCCGAGCACGGAGCCCAATGCGCCAATCCCGATCACAATGAATGACATCGCCGACACACTGAGACCCGCAAATGCACTCGTCAGAGACGTATGGGAAATCAGCAGCGGCACAGCGGTCCAAAACGCGTAAAGCTCCCACATGTGGCCGAAATATCCGAGCGTCGCGGCCCGGAACCGGCGAACGCGAAACGCGCTGAGTAGGGATGGCGGCGACGTCGCTGGTGTCTCCTTGTTGCGCGCGGAACGGGGCGACACGACAGAGTGCGGCCCATCGCCGAGCGCGCCGATAATGCCGGCCCCACCGACAGCAAGCAACGACGACGCGGAAATGACCAGCTGCCATGAGAGACCCGCTCCCAGTACGCGCATCGCGTGGGGTAGTGCGGTGCCGAGTATGAGCATCCCGACAAGCTGCGCGAGCGCCTGACCCGTGCGATTGGGTGCCCAGCCGATGATCAGCTTCATTCCCATCGGATAGATACCGGCGAGGCAGATACCGACGCCGAACCGGAACAGCGCGCCACTCACGAGACCGGTCGACAGCCATGCAAAGCCAAGGTTGAACAGCGCACCGACGACGGCGCTGCAGACGAAGATCCTGCTCGCGCGAAAACGATCGGCGGCGCCGCTCAGCGAGACGACGAGTGTGCCGAGGATGAAACCGAGCTGCACTGCGCTCGTCAGCCAGCCGATGTCAGCCGCGCTGATGTGCCAGATTTTCACCAGGTCGCCGGCAGTACTGTTTGCACTGAACCACAGTGCAGTACCGAAGAGTTGCGCGATCGAGATTGCGGCGACCGGGCCTATCCCTTGAACGAGCAGTTTCCGCACGCAAGTCGCCCCGATCATCGATTCGCGAGGGGCGCCTGAGCGCTGCGCAACTGGTCGAGCCACCGCTCGTCGCGAGGGGACGGACGACGATGCAGCCGCTCGTTGAGGATCGCATGCGCTTTCCCGGCCTCGCCGCTTCGCATGAGCGCAACCAGAAGCGTGTCCTCGACGACCTCGCGCTGCGCGCCGCTTCCGCCGATTCGCACGACGTCTCGCGCGACCGGCTCGAGGATCTCCGCGGCGAGTGCGTACTTTTCTTCGGCGAAGGCCAACGACGCGCGGCAGATCGCCGGGACGACGGGGCCGGCCGGAAGCTTGCCTCCGTCGATGAGCCTGTTGAGCACGGCAACGCGTTGTTCGACGGCTTTGCTGTCGCCCGTCGCCGCGGCTACCAGCGCCATGTGGAAGTCAGCGAATGGAAACCCCGCTTCCTTGAAGTAATCTGACGCGTACTTTGCGGCGGCGTCCCACATGCCCGCCGGAACAGCGTGGCCGTAGGCCTGCATGCGCCAGAGAAACGACGACGTGTCGCTGACGATGTTGATCGGCGTGCCGAGCGACGCAGCCGGCGCGACATGCTCGTTGTAGATGGCGAGCGCCCGCCCGGTGTCTGCCCGCTCAAGTGCGATGAGCGCGCTATGCCATGCAATGTGGCCGTGAAGCACGCCTGTCTTGTCGTACTCCGGCAGCCAGCCGGTGATCATGTCTTGCGCCTCGTCGTTCGCACCGGACTCGTACAGCACGTGGGCGACGGCGTGCGCCGCGTTCACGTTGTGTCGCCGCAATTGCAGCGCGCGTTGCGTGAGCGCGCGTCCGAGCTGGAGGTCGCCGTTTTCGCCGTGCGCCCATCCTCGATAGGTCAGAAACCACCAGTCGTCGGCATCGAAGTGTTTCGCGTGGCGTTCGCACAGGTCGACGCGTGCCTGGTCGTGGTCGGCCATGCCGGAAAACGCGAAGAGGCCGAACGCCCCAAGCGGCATCGACAGGATGACGATGTCCCGCGGCCAGCGGTCGGTGTGCGCGAGCGCGGCAGTGAGTGCCTTGGCCGCCTGTCCGTTGATGGCCAGCGACAGCACGTCGACGTGGCTGCGCTCACGTTCCGTCCCGTTACGGGCGACGAGATCGAGCGCCTTCGCGATCTTTGCGCGAGCCTGAGCCGGCTGCACGCTGATCGCATGCAGGCGCGCGCGGGCGGCGTACGCCAGCGCGAAATCGGGGTCGGCCGCGATCGCCTCTTCCAGTGCTTCGCCGGCGCCCGGCCACAGCGACAGCAGCAGGTCGACACCCGTACGGTATCGCTCTGCGGCGAGGTCGGATGTTGTCGAAAGCGGCAGATCGTAGCGGTCGAGGCGGCCCATAAATCGGTTACTCCGGAAATTTGTTAGCAATCGGGCGCGGCTGTCGGCTGCGGTCGGCCCTGTCGCGCATCAATACGCGGGACTGTCATTAAACCAGGTTTTCCCGTGACAGTATTTCGACTGGTAGTCAAAATGTATAGAACATCTGCCAATCGGACGAACGACATGAACTGGGAAACAATCGAAGCCCCGGCGGACGCCATATCCCCTGCACCGCTGACAGTCCGCGCGCAGTTCATCCCGGCGCGTCACTTCTTTCCGGAGCACTCGCATCGCTGGCATCAGATGGTCTACGCGATTTCCGGAGCGTTGACGGTGATATCGGAAGGCGGGTCGCTCGTGATCTCCCCGGAGCAGGCCGTGTGGCTGCCGACCGGGCTCCGTCACAAAGTGGGCTCACTTCTCGGCGCTGAGTTTCGCAGTCTGTGGATAGCCGAAGAGACCGGTCGCGCGCTCTCAGGCACGGCTCCGATGGTGTTCGCTGTTTCGCCGCTGCTGAAGGCACTCATCATCGAAGCGGCGGCCATCGAGGGACGGCAAGACGATGACGGCTACGCCGGTCGAATCACCCATCTCATTCTCGACCAGCTCCGGCGAACGCGGCCTCTGCCGACGGCGTTGCCGTGGCCGAGAGACGGCGCGCTCGCGACGCTTTGCGAAGCGCTTTATTCAGATCCGGCAGACCCGCGTGGACCGGAAGACTGGGGGTGCGTCCTGGGAATGTCGGCCCGTACGCTGGCGCGACGTTTCGTCAGCGAGACGGGCATGAGCTTGCGGTCATGGCGCCGCCGAATGAGGCTGTTCAGGGCGATCGAACTGCTTGGCGGCGGCATGGGCGTCACCCGCACAGCGATGGAGCTTGGCTACGGCTCGACATCGGCGTTCGTATATGCGTTTCGTCTCGAGATGGGCAGTAGCCCGCAGGCGTATATGCGCGGTCGTGGCGAGGAAGTGGGAAACCGGTCCGCGTCGCCGACCGCCCGGGTCGGCAGCGAATGATGGCAAACAAGTGCACGGCATGCGCCAATGCATTGAGGGCGGCTGCCACGGTGGTCCGTGGCAGTCCGCCCTCATAGGCTTAATGAAGTCGCGAAATCGATTCGACGCTCCGCGCGGGGGTCGGGTGGCCGTCAGGCCAGCTGATCCTCGGGCTTGACGGCATCGACTTCGTCACGCGCCTGAGACGTGTCTTTGCGGACGTAGAACCGGTAGGCCGCATACACGACCAGCACCCAGACGGCCGAAACAACCAGCGACATGCGCATATCCGGCAGGATCGCGATACCGACCAGCACCGCCACCACGAACGCGAGCGCGATGTAGTTGCTGTATGGGTAGAACGGCATCCGGTACGCGATCTGGTCTTCTTCGCCGTTCTGGATCTTCAGCTTCCGGAACCTGAGATGGCTGATGACGATGGAACCCCATGCACAGACCAGCGCGAACACTGTCACCGAAGAAAAGAGTTCGAACGCCTGCTCAGGCATGATGTAGTTCAGCAGCACGCCCGCGAACATCGCGGCAAACACCATAAGGATTGCACGGTGCGGCACCTTGCGTGAATTGGTGACGCCGAGAAAGGCCGGCGCGTTCTTCTGCAGCGACAGGTTGTAGAACGTGCGGCTGTTGGTGAACACGCTCGCGTTGACTGCCGACAGCACCGCCATGATCACGACCAGATTCATGATGCTCGCTGCGGCCGGAATGCCGATCTTCGTGAAGACCTCGACGAACGGGCTACCCTTCGTCGTCAACGACGTCCACGGGAAAACCATCAGCAGAACTGCGATCGCACCGACGTAGAAAATCAGCAGTCGCCAGAACGTCGCATTGACGGCCTTCGGCATCGTCGTTTTGACGTCCTTCGCTTCGCCGGCCGCAAGACCGAGATTTTCGACGCCGCCGAACGAGAACGCGACCATCACCACCGCGAGGAATGTGCCGCTCGCCCCCTTGGCAAAGAATCCGCCGTGGCCGACGAGGTTGTGATAACCGATGGGCACACCGTTGTTGCCGATGCCAAACACGATCATGCCGACGCCAAAGATAATCATCGCGACGATCGCGATCACCTTGACGAGCGAGAACCAGAACTCCGCCTCGCCGTATATCTTGACGCCGATGATATTGACGACAAACATCAGCGATACCGCGGTGCCGGCCGTCACCCAGATCGGAATGTGCGGGAACCAGAAATGAACGTAATTGCCCAAAGCATTCAGGTCGGCCGCACTGGTGGCCAGCAGAAAGATGAATGCGTTCCAACCGTTCAGAAAGCCTGCGAAGCGGTGAATGTAGCGGTTCGAATACGACACGTACGAACCGGACACCGGCTCTTCCACGGCCATTTCACCGAGTGCGCGCATGACGAAGTAGATGGCGATAGCGGCAAGCAGAAAGACCAGCAGAATGGCCGGGCCAGCTGTTCTGATTGCCCAGGAAGATCCGTAGAACAGTCCTGTGCCGATTGCGCCGCCAATGGCAATCATCTGGATATGGCGGTTCTTAAGATCTCTTTTCAGATCTTCCCGCTCGTATGTCTGTACCTCGATGCTCTTGCTCATGTCACCTCCAAAGAAATTAATCGTTTGTAGTTTTTTTAGGTTTAAAGATCGTTGAAACGCTGATCTCAGATGTGGTGTTTGTCCGTGCGAATACCGCTACGCACTACTATTTTTTTCAAACCTCAAACCTCAAACCTCATCTCCCGTTGCATCGACCTCGTGATTTGTGAAGCCGATGTCCCGACTGCATGCCGTGTTCTCTCAGGTCATGGCATACATCGGTTCTCTAGCCCCGATGGTCAGGGTCAATCGCGGCTGTTCGAGTCAGGTCGTCTAAAGGAGCGCACCGTGCACGATGGTCGTGTGCCACGGGCTACTTTCAGCACTGTGTTTTGGTCGCGCGCCTTCATGGGACGAGATCTGGCGCGCTCCAGCAGTTCAGAGTTCAGCGAGCGCGGTCGTCAGGCGGCGGATTGCTTCGTCCAGCGTGGAACGCGGACAGCCAAGGTTTGCACGCATATACCCATGCCCCTCGATGCCGAACTTCGGCCCGTTATCCAGCCAGAGCCGCGCGTCGATCAACATGAAATGTTTGAGGACATCAGGGTCCATCGCGAGTCCCCGGCAGTCCATCCAGGCGAGGTAGAGCGAATCGGCAGGTAGAACCTCGATCTTCGACGTGAGGCCGTGGACCGCATTTCGGAAGTACGCGTGATTTTCACGCAGATACCGCAGCAATTCTTCGAGCCACGGCTCACCGCGAGAATAAGCAGCTTCGGCCGCGACCATCCCCAGCGTGTTGACGGATGAGTACATGTTCCTGTCAAACTGCCGACGCAATTCCTCGCGAACGCAGCGGTTGGGTACGAAGAGATTGGCGCTCTGAAGTCCCGGCAGGTTGAAGGTCTTGCTCGGCGCCGTGCAGGTGATGCTGTTCTCCGCAAACGCTTTCCCGAGCGACGCAAATGGGATGTGTTTCTTGAATGGATTCACAATGAGATCCTGGTGAATCTCGTCCGAGACCACGAGCACGCCATGCCGCAGGCAAATTTCCCCCATCGTACGCAGTTCGCCTTCTGACCAGACGTTGCCCGTCGGATTGTGCGGATTGCTCAGAATGAAGAGTTTCGTGTTGTGCCTGATCGCTGCCTCGAACGCCTTTTCGTCGAAGCGATATACGGTTCCCGTGCGCTCGAGCGGCGCATAGGTCAGCTGGCGCCCGTTCAGCAGGACATCGTCGTGAAAATGCGCATACACGGGCGGTTGAATCAGGACCGAGTTGCCCGGTGAAGAAAATGCCTGAATGGCCGTTTTCAACGCGGTGATGATGCCGCTGGATTGAAGCACCCATTCGCTCGGGACCTCCCAGCCAAAGCGCTTTGCCTGCCAGCCCGTTACCGCGGCGACGTAGCTTTCGGTCGCTCCGCGCGAATACCCGAATACACCGAACTCGACGGCCTCATGCAGTGCATCGATGACGACTCGCGGCGCCCGGAAGTCCATATCCGCGACCCACATCGGCAACGGGTCGGCCGCGAACTCCTCTGCTGTGAGCAAGCTTTCGCTAAACGCCCACTTCAGCGAATTGGAGCTTTTGCGGTCGATAACTTCGTCGAAAATCGAACCGACTTTTCCGGCACCTGCGGCGCCGCTTACGGGCATTTCACAATGAAGCTTCACGATGACTTCCATCCGCAATAGACGGCACGCCGGCGGCGTGACCTCGAATTGCGGCTAGAGTAGCAGCGCGAAATTCTGGGCAACAATGGTATGTTCTCATGGAGCAGTGAGCATAGCTCATGAATGCCGGTCGGCCTTGTGTGAGAAGGGTTTCAGACGGCGAGCGCGACGATGAATCGCGACACCATGTTGAATACGGCGACGGTTGCAACCGCTTCCACCGTTTTCGATTCTCCAAAAATGCCTTCAGTTGCTCGATCAGGTTGGCTGTCGACCACGACCTGCGCGCCTGCCGACCGAACAAAGCGTTGTCTATCAACTCCGACCTGATTGCTTCCGCCTACTTGTGAGTGCCGCCCGCGTCGAGATACGTCGCAAAGTGCACGCATGCCTTACCACGTGAAACAATACCGGTGTCATTTCCTTCACTCTCCGACGCGTGCGTCGCGTTCCTGGTTCGCGTCCGTTTTGTCGAGGGATTGTACGGTTAGCGCGCGCTGCATAGGTTGTGAAAAAGCCGAACCGGCGCGCGACGGGCCGCATACCGCGCTACTGCGGGCAACCTGTCGTCGACGATACGCGAATACCGTTCCAGCGATGTGAGTGGGACGTCTGGCTTGGCAGTGAACCTAGGTGACGCACTACGACGGCCAGCATCCGTGATGTAAAGTCCCAAACTACCGACGCGCTCCGCACGAGCATTCGACGTCACAAGTAGTTGCAGACGTAGTCAAGCGTTTCGATCACGTGGATGTCGAAGCGACTGTTACCGGGCACTGCGAACGACTGACCGGCGCTGTAGGTGTGCCATTCGCCGTCGCCTTCTATGCGGATGCGACATTTGCCGGCCTGCACGTCCATAACTTCGGGTGCCTCGGTGCCGAAATTTAGCGTTCCGGGAAAGATGACGCCGAGCGTCTTCCGAGTCCCGTCGGCAAACAGCACAGTATGCGAAACACACTTGCCGTCAAAGTAAACGTTGGCGCGTTTGATAACGGAAACCTGATTGAATTGAGTGTCGAGTGTCATGACGACCTTCCTGTGAGCATTGGTGATGAGATGAGATTGGGCGGGTCTGGCGCATTAAGGATCACCCGCGTATCAAGAGCGCTACATCGACCGGTCCATATCCGGTCATCATTCTGACGGTGAGGAGTCGGTGTTATTGTTCAATTTGGAGAAGTTCGGCAGTTGTCAAGATTCAACGCAGTTGTCCGCACGCTCCTTGTTTGCATTTCAACGCTTATTCCACATGCAGTCGTTGCTCTGCAATCCGGATCGCCGCAACTCGCGGCTCCATTCAGGATGGTCTCGCCGCGACGTGCCAAGATTTACTTTCCCTCGCTCAATTCAATTGCTCGATGGCGCGCCGCTTGTGCGGCCTTGACGATCGCATCTTTCACTCCGTGCGATTCCAGCGCGCTAATCGCCGCGGCTGTAGTGCCTCCCTTCGAAGTTACACGCTGACGCAGGATTTCGGGCGACTCTTCCGAGACCGCGAGCAACTTCATGGCGCCACAAAAGGTCTGGGTCGCAAGGCTCATAGCGTCAGATTGGGAGAAACCAAACTGCCTAGCGGCTTCAATCATAGCCTCTACGAAATAGAAAACGTACGCGGGGCCGCTGCCCGAGATCGCTGTCACGGCGTCGATATCGGATTCGGCTGTGCACCAGAGTATCTCCCCAACGGAGCAGAACAATTCGTCCATGACAGCTCGCCATGCGATCTCAACCTGTGGCGTCGCGAACAGTCCAGTCATGCCAGCCCTCGCAAGAGCGGGGGTATTGGGCATTGCCCGGACGATTCTGGAGTAGCCCCCCAACCAACCGGAGGTACTGCTCGTGCTGACACCAGCCGCAACGCTCACTATCAATTGATTTTTGAGCAGCGGTTCAAGCTTGAGGCAAACATCCGGCACCACATTCGGCTTCACAGCCAAAACGATGATGTCGTTCTCGCCGATCTGCTCGTCGATGACGTTGCATACTGAGCACTTGAATTCCGCGCGCAAGGATTCAAGCAATGGCTCTTCCTGGTCAACCACGTGAATTTGCCACTGGTCACTCGATGCGAGACCCGCAATGAGCGCGCGGGCCATATTTCCGCCACCGACAAACGCAATGCTTCTTGCCATACAGCTCTCTCTCCCATAGTTTGACTGATGCCTCCCTCGTCCGCGAGGGACCCGTCCAAATAGCTTCTCCAACTTACAGGAGCACAAACCCCTGACCGCTCCGACACGATTGGTTTTTGGCGCCTATGCGAGTGTCATCAAGGCCTCATAGCCTCCTGCTGCCGTGGTCACCGAACGCTCTCTGAGCAGGCGCTCAAGCGTGCAGTCCTCGTCGCCGTTGGTGAGCGTGCGCCGTCGGTGGCACGCACGGCACCGTTCCGCGCACCGAGAGCGCGTAGGTGTTGCGTTCGCCCGTCAGCCCCGGCAGGACGGCCGGGGCGTCCGCGAGCGCGTAGTCGAGACAGCCGCCGCAGCACGCCGCGAACGCGGGCTCGCGTTTTGCGCTAAGCCATGCAGCCGGCTTTCCTGAACGAGTGGTCGTGGACGCTACCTTCAGTGAACTAACGCCGCCCGAAGGCGGTTCAATCGGCCAGCCTACTGGAACTCTGTAATGACTGTCACGCCAGCGGCTTGGAATTCATCCATACGCATCAAAGCTTCGATGGACTCCTTGAGACTGATCCGCTTTCCAATCAACTTCTCGGGTGCAAGCTTGCCCGAGTGAATCATGTCGAGCATCACGTCGTAGCGGTACGCCTGCATGCCGTGGCTTCCGATGATCTCGAGCTCGTTGGCCAGCACCTTGCCCATCGGGACTGCTGGCGTGCTGTGCTCGGCAAGCATCAAACCCACCTGAACGTGTTTTCCGCGCTTCCTCAGGCTGTTGATCGAGTTTGCGCAGGTCGCAGAATGGCCGAGTGCGTCAAGTGATACGTGGGCCCCACCGCGCGTCAGTTCCCGAACCTGCTCAACAACATTCCCGCCATTTGCAGCGTTGACCGTGGCCACGGCCCCCAGCTCGCGAGCGAGTTTCAGCTTGTCCTCTGCGATGTCTACTGCGATTACATTGGCACCAATAGCGTTCGCGATCATGATTGCCGAGAGACCGACGCCCCCGCAGCCATGAACTGCCACCCATTGCCCGGCGGACGTTTTTCCTTGATCGACGACGGCACGGAAGGACGTAACAAAGCGGCATCCTAGGCTGGCCGCTGTGTCAAAGCCAAGGGAGTCCGGCAGTGCCACCAGGTTGAGGTCTGCACGGTGGATAGAAACGTATTCGGCAAACGATCCCCAGTGCGTAAAGCCCGGCTGAAACTGGTGGTCGCAGACCTGCTGATTGCCGGAGTGGCACTCTGGACAGTGCCCACACCCTGCCACGAACGGAACGGTCACGCGGTCACCTGCTTTCCAGCGCTTCACGTTTTTGCCGACGGCCGCGACGACGCCGGCCAGTTCGTGTCCCGGAACGTGGGGCAGCACAATATCAGGATCGTGCCCAACCCAAGCGTGCCAGTCACTCCGGCAAACGCCGGTCGCCATGATTTTCACCACGACACCGTGGTCTTCCGGAACAGGATCGGGGACGTTTTGCAGCCGGGGGGCAGTGGAAAAGGACTCGTAAACTACCGCTTTCATACTCGCTGTCTCCAAAGGAATGCTGCAGATATTTTGAAGACTTCCGTGGAAAAAGCTTTTCAGATTTTGTCGGAGGCGGGTCAGATTATGAAAGAATCATTCACGGCATCCCGTCGGCTGAAAGTTTCTTGCAGCCTCGTTGGGCGCCAGCCTGGAATTGTGACGGTTCAGCTCAACGTCGAGGCCGCCGCGCAGCCGCGTCGCCGGCCTACTCACAATCCGATCAGATTCGCGATAGGCAGCTGGTGCGTTTCCTTCAATTCCCGCAAAGACAAATTCGACCGGATGCTTGAAACGCCCGGCAACTTTCGCAACACTCGCTCAACGAAGCGGCTGTAATCATCAAGGTCCCTAGCAACAACCTGTAGAAGGAAATCAGCCTCGCCAGTCGTGTTGTGGCAGGCAAGCACCTGTGGGCAGGCAAGAATTGCTCTTTCAAAGGCCGCAGTTACCTCATCGCCATGTTGCGTGCATACAATCTGCACGAATGCTACGACCCCACATCCGACCTTCCGACGGTTGACGATCGCTTCATACCCTTGAATTACCCCCTGCTCTTCTAACCGTCTCAGACGCCGCCAACATGAAGCGTCGCTTAGATGCAATTCCTCCGCTAATTTTGTATTCGACAGACGCCCGTCCATCTGCAATCTTTGAACAATCTCAGCGTCAACTCTGTCAAGAGGGTCCACGATGAAAGCTCCTTTCAAAATTTTAGTCAATTACGAAGGAGTCTATCAAAGGCCGCTCCGCGCTGCGCGCTCGCGGTGGCCCGACCAAGGTGGGTCGTGGACTACCTCGTTGGCACTCCTGGGGTCGTGCTCTCCCTTAATCCCTTCCATGAGTGGAGAACGCTTGCGCACACCCCATCGGGACCTACACCGACATCCAGCCCACGCCCGAATTGAGGAAAGTCATGCTCAGAAGAGTGCTTAACGCCTTCCATCGCGCGGCGGCGGCAGCGAGGCCTTCGCGCGACGTCCAGCACTCTCGTGTAACCGTCGAAAAATGACCGAGTTGCCACCACCCATGACGAAAAATCGTCGCAAGGCAAATCGGATTGCTGTAACCGGCGTTCGACGTATTCACGGTCAGGCCGCGTTCGGTTCGCGGGCAATCGCGTTCAAAGCCTCGACGTCGCGCGCGATCATCTCCGGCACCTGTGCGCGAAGCAACTCCACCCAAGTCCGCACCTTCGCATCGGTGAATTTGCGCGATGGATGCAACGCATACACGTTCATCTTCTGCAGGACGTGGTCGGGCAATACTCGCACGAGCGTACCGTCGCGCAGCGCATCGAGCGCCGAGTACACCGGTAGTATGCCGACCCCGATACCGTCTCGAATCGCGAGCGCAAGCGATTCGGCCGTATTGGTCTGTACTGGTCCCGATACGTGCATCCGATCGATACCACCGGGCCCTTCAAGCACTCATTCGTGCGTCGGGAATGCGGGCGTCTGTAACGACAGGCACGCATGCGCACCGAGATCACGTGGATAGACAGGCACGCTGTGTCGCTTCACGTAGTCCGGCGACGCGCATAGGATGCTGAAGGTCGAGCCGAGCATGTGCGATCCGAGGTCCGAATCGGGTAGTGACCACGCGGCCACCACGGCCCGACGACGTGAACCCTTGGCGGGATGGATGAAGATGCGAATTGCGCTGGCCTTGGGCAGGCAGTCAGAAGAATATCTTTAAAATCGCGAGAAACGCGAGCAAACCTACCACTCCATACCAGAGTTGCTTCCGCGTATCGAACGCATAGTGCATAAACAGATTCATCAAGATCGGGCTGATTACGCCGCCTACAATGTTGCATACTTTTCGCTCCTTCGTCTGAGTCGTTCGAATTTTCGCTGCCGCGAACCGGGGGCTGCGGATCGACACGGAACACAACGACGATTTCGTCCTTGTGGATTTCGACGCGCTTGACCAGGCCCAGAACGATCTTGCGTTTCGTTTCAAGATCAATCGCATCAAGCTTTTCAGTGACAGCGGCTGCAAATTCCTCGAGCCGGTTGATGACCAGAAACAGTTCGCTTTGCATCGCTCCGTGGCGCCGTGATTCCTGGATCTGCTGTTCAATC
>NZ_WHNP01000003.1 GCF_009362735.1 Paraburkholderia franconis
CGCAGTGACCGCCTGTCAGGCCGCACACCCCGCTGTCGCGCCACGCGTGGGACCAGTTATAAACCGATTGGCCGCTCACGCCGAGCTGCTCTGCGATGGCCTTTGGCTTGATCTTGCGCCCAAGCATCAGCAGGCCCGCCGCTCGCGTGCGTATATCCCGATGCTTGTGATTGATCGACAGCTGTTGCAATGTAATTTTCTCAGCTTCACTCAGCTCTACGACACACTTCATTCACTATCCCGGCATCACGAAGGCGCCAGGATAGCGAAATTCAAATCAGTTGCCCAGGAACACTTAATTGTCTCTGTCTCTAAAATGTCGCTGCGCGATTTTCGCCGCTCAACCCTGAAATCTCAGTGGACACACGATGGAAAAGAATAAGGCTTGGTGTGGTCTGGTACTTAGGTGCACCGCGGCGATGGCGTTTTGGGGCGTATGCGGGTCGGCTTTGGCGGACGAGTTTGGCGTGCAGATCACGGGCGGCCTCGCCGATCATCATGTGCGCAAGCTCGATCTGGGCTTTGTCTGGGACCCGAATCTGACCTGGTGGGAAATCGGCGGCTGGCACTTTGCACTGATCGGCGAAGCGCACGCCGCGTGGTGGCACACGGACGAAGGCAACGTCCACAACAACATCGGCGAATTCGGCGTCACGCCCATTGTGCGGTTCATCAAGGGCACGGGAGCGTTCCGGCCGTTCGTCGAGGCGGGCGTCGGCGTGCGCGTGCTGACCAGTCCGCGAATCTCTTCGACCTTTACGTTGGGCTCCGCGTTCCAGTTTGCCGACATGGTGGGCGCGGGCGCGCAATTCGGCTCGCATCAGCAGTATCAGCTCGGCTACCGTTTTCAGCATGTCTCGAACGGCGGTATCAAAGAGCCGAATCCTGGTATAAATTTCCACCAGGTTTACGTGCAGTACAACTTCTGACGACGGCCGCCGTTGCAGGCACTGTCGTCCTGGGGGCGAATGCAATGGCGGCAAAGGTGATCGAGGCGATTCGCGGGCTGGAGCGCGATCGCTTTCGCGCGATGGTCGAAGGCAACGGGCAGCAGCTCGACGCGCTGCTCTCCGACAACGTCATTTACGTCCATACGAACGGCAAGCGCGAGTCGAAGCAGCAGTTCATCGACGCAATCACGGCCGGGCGCCGCCGCTATCGGCAGATCGAGATCCAGTCGCAAGACGTGCTGCCCGTCGGCCGCGAGACGTGCGTGGTCACGGGACGCGCGCTGATCGAGATGGAGGCCAACAGCGGCGCGCTGCTCTTTCCGATCGCTTACACCGCGATTCAGGCGCAGGAGGACGGGAAGTGGCGGCTGATCGCCTGGCAAGCGACGCGTTGCGCGATCGAGTGACACGGATCGCGCGATCACTCTTTTCCTGACGGCGCCACCTCGTGAGTGGGCCGTGCGCGCCGCGGTGATCCGAACCGTCGGCGCTGGCGTTTTCTGCGTTCCTGCTCGTGTGCGTCTATGCCTGTCCGGTTGCTACGCCGCAACTCGGCGGTCCACCGTTGGCCAGCCCGAGCGATTGACGCCGCTGACTACGGCATCGACGACGGCCGTCATTTCGTCTTCCGCGACGCCTACGCCGTGCCGCATCGGCTGCTCGCCGACACGGCAGCCGACGAACACGGCCGTGCGTCCGTCCGTCGTGCGCACGGTCTCGAAGGACGTGATTTCGACAGGCTGTGTCGCCGCCGCCGACATTTCCTGCGCGACAGCCTTTGCATGCGCCTCGTGATCGTCGGCGCGGGCCGCCGCCGTCGCGGGCACGCCGATCTCGCGCTTGTTCCAACGGACCGTCGATCCGTTCACGCGCTGCGCCGGCCCTTCCGTCTCGAAGTATTCGCGCGCGAAGAGCGCGCAGATCGCGTCGCCCGTCACTTCTTCGCCCGACTGGTCGGCGACCGTCTGCACGGCATGGCTGAATTCGATCTGCACGCGGCGCGGCGGCGCGAAGCCCATGCCGCGCTCGAGCAGATACGTCGAGCCGCCCTTGCCGGACTGGCTGTTCACGCGAATCACCGCGTCGTAGCTGCGGCCGACGTCGGCGGGATCGACGGGCAGATACGGCACTTCCCATACGGCGCCCGTTTTCTGCTGCGCGAAACCCTTGCGGATCGCGTCCTGGTGCGAGCCGGAAAACGCCGTGTAGACGAGATCGCCCGCATACGGATGGCGCGGATGCACGGGAATCTGGTTGCAGCGCTCGACGACGCGCCGCACTCCGTCGATATCCGAGAAATCGAGCCCCGGATCGACGCCTTGCGTGTACAGGTTCATCGCGAGCGTCACGATGTCGACGTTGCCGGTGCGCTCGCCGTTGCCGAACAGGCATCCTTCGACGCGGTCCGCGCCTGCCATTAACGCGAGCTCGGCCGCCGCGACTGCCGTGCCGCGATCGTTATGCGGATGCACCGACAATACGATGCTGTCGCGGTAGCCGAGATTGCGGTCCATCCACTCGATCTGATCGGCGAAGACGTTCGGCGTCGCGGCTTCGACGGTGGCGGGCAGATTCACGATCATCTTGTGATCGCGCGTCGGGCGCCACGTCTGCGCGACGGCGTCGCAGACTTCGCGCGCGAACGGCAGCTCGCTCATGCTGAACGTCTCCGGCGAGTACTGATAGGTCCAGTGCGTCTGCGGACGGGCATCGGCGTGCTCGCGGATCATGCGCGTGCCCTCGACGGCAAGCGCCTTGACCTCTTCCTTCGACTGGTCGAACACGATCTTGCGAAACGACGGGCAGATCGCGTTGTACAGGTGGACGATCGCGCGCGGCACGCCTTCGAGCGCCTCGAACGTACGCGCGATCAGCTCTTCACGCGATTGCACGAGCACTTCGATCGTCACGTCGTCGGGAATGCGCTTCTCGTCGATCAGCTTGCGCACGAAGTCGAAGTCAGTTTGCGACGCGGACGGAAAGCCCACTTCGATCTCCTTGAAGCCGATCTGGACGAGCATCTCGAAGAACTCGGTCTTTTGCTCGATGCTCATCGGCTCGATCAGCGACTGGTTGCCGTCGCGCAGATCGGTGCTCATCCAGATGGGCGCGCGCTCGATCGTGCGGCTGGGCCATTTGCGTCCGGTCAGACGGACGGTGGGGAAGGGACGGTACTTCTCGGCAGGGTTGCGCAACATGGTGAGCCTCGTTCGTTTCGTTTAGTCGTGTGCTGGGTGATGTGGCGTCGAGCGGCTGGCGGGGTGCCACGGATGCACGTCCCGCAAGCCGGGCGCTAGCGGGAGCAACGAACGGGCGCGGACGAAGAACGCCATCGGGACGACGACGAAGGCAACGATCGGTACTGAAGCCCATGCAACGTGCATTTGACCCTCGCGATTCGTCCGAGTGGTAAACGGACGAATACAGACGACTACAGGTTTTGAAGGAACTACGGACTGGGGTGAAACAGGAACTACGGGAACTGCTTGGGAGGACCGCGCGAGCCGCTATGGCGACTGCGTGCGGCGCTACGCCTGGCTTACGCTAGACTTAGCGATAGGGGCCGCGCTAGGCGGCCGAGGGTAATTCGGAGGGTGTTCGGGTGAGAACGCATTTTTTAAGGGTAAGCGAGGCCGCGCGTGGCTGTCAACACGCCCTGGTCACTTGATGCTCTTCTGACTGCGCTCGCCGCGGCGGTTCACAACGTGCGTGAAGCCGCTGCATGCCTTGATCAGGCGGCCTTTCTGGCGATGTCGACGATCAGTTCGACCTGGCGCGTGATCGCGGCCGGCACAGGCGCTTCGCCACGCAGAACGGACTCGATCCAGGCCGCCGTCGTGGGCGCATCTCGGCCCTCGGGCAGTTCGACTTCGGGCGCATCCGGCGAGGAGCGCTCGGCGGCGACGCGCGTTTCGCAGATGCCGTCGTGCAGCCAGTCGATCTGCACCTGGCGGCGCGTATCGGCAACCGCTTCGCCTTCCGTGCCGCGCGCGAGCAATGCGCCGCCAACGGCCGCGTCGGGATGCGAGACGAACAGCTGCGTCAGGCTTTCGCGGTACGGCGGGTGCGTGTAGTTCACGAGCCGCAGACCGGCGGGCGCGAACGGCTGGAGGATCTTGACGAGCGTATGCGTCGAGTTGCGCACACCCATCCGCCGACGCAGCGACAGCAGCCGCGCGAGCTTCGGCGCGAGCGTTTCGATCGGTGCGAATGCGATGCGCCGGTTCGCAAGACCCGCTTCGATATCGGCGTGCGTTTGCGCCGGCGCGACGTTCAGATGGGCGAAGATTTCCGCGCTTGTCACGCGGCCAGGGTCTTCCGTCACGCCGTGAACCAGCACGGGCACGCCCTCACGCGCGAGCAGCAACGCGAGCAGCGGCACGAGGTTCGGCTGCTTGCGCGCGCCGTTGTAGCTCGGAATCGACACGGCCTGATGCGCGTCGTGCGTCACGTTGACGGGCGGGAACGACGCATGGGCCGCCGCCAGCATAGCGGCCAGTTCATCGGCGGATTCTCCTTTCACGCGATACGCGAGCAGAATCGCGCCCAGTTCCAGGTCGGACACGCGTCCGTCGAGCATCGCGGCGTAGAGCGCATGCGTGTCGTCGGGCGTGAGCGCGCGCGCGCCATTGGGGCCGCGCCCGATTTCCTTGATGAATCGGGCGCAGGGGAAAGGGGCGGCAGTGTCGGTGAAATCGGTCATCGGGCAAATCGGTCTCGTGGGGACAGCGGGCAACGAGGCTATGCACTGGCTCGTGAGCGAGCGGGGCGCGGATCGCGTGGCGTCGTCGGCCGTTTGGTCTTGATTCCGTCCAGTATCGCACGCTGCGCGTGCCTCCAGAATTCGAGCAAATCGCCGGCCTGCATCGAACGTTAAAGCATGGCCGCGAGGCTCGCCACCTGGCCGTTCGGCCAGGCCACGCGCGTGACAGCGTCGCGTTACACTCAATGTTTCGCCGCGTCGGGCGGCTCAATCAATAGAAGACGGAGAAGGGAATGGGTTACGTGTTTGCGCCAGCGCCGGTGACGGCAGTGCCGGTCGTCGGATCGGACGATCAATTCGCGGTGCGCCGCATTTACTGTGTCGGCCGGAACTACGAGGCGCACGCGCGCGAAATGGGCCACGATCCCGATCGCGAGCCGCCGTTCTTCTTCGCGAAGCCCGCCGACGCCGTGCTGTACGTGGCGCCGGGCGCGACGGGCGAATTCACTTATCCGGCGCAGTCGAAGAACGTGCACTACGAGATGGAACTCGTCGCGGCAATCGGCAAGGCCGGCAAGAACATTTCCGCCGACAACGCGCTCGACCACGTCTACGGCTACGCGCTCGGCCTCGACATGACGCGCCGCGACCTGCAGGCCGAGGCGAAAAAGCTGGGCCGTCCGTGGGACACGGCAAAGGGCTTCGACCAGTCGGCGCCGCTCGGCCCGATTCATCCCGTGTCGAAAGTCGGGCACGTCGGCAAGGGCGCGATCTGGCTCACCGTCAACGGCGAGGAGAAGCAGCGTTCAGATGTGTCGCAACTGATCTGGTCGGTGGCGGAGACGATTGCTTATCTGTCGACTTTCTTCGAACTTCAACCGGGCGACCTGATTTTCACGGGCACGCCGGAAGGCGTCGGCGCGATTGTGCAAGGCGATCTGATGAAAGGAGGCGTGGACGGGCTGGGCGAGTTCAGCGTGCGCGTCGTTTGATGATGTAGAAGTGAGGTTGGGGAGGACAACACGATGAAGCTGTACAGCTACTTTCGCAGTTCCGCGTCGTATCGCGTGCGCATCGCGCTGAACCTGAAGAACCTGCCGTACGAGTACTTGCCGGTGCACATGCTGCGTGATGGCGGTGAGCAGTTCAAGCCCGAGTATCGCAAGCTCAATCACGATGCCGTCGTGCCCACGCTGGTGGACGACGGCACCGTGCTGACGCAGTCGATCGCGATCGTCGAGTATCTGGAGGAGACGCATCCCGAACCGGCGCTGCTGCCGTCGAATCCCGCCGACCGCGCGTACGTCCGCTCGATCGCGCTGCAACTCGCATGCGAGATTCATCCATTGAACAATCTGCGCGTGCTGAAGTATCTGAAGCGCACCGTCGGTGTGAACGACGAGGTGAAGGACGCGTGGTATCGCCACTGGATCAGTTCGGGCTTTGCGGCGCTCGAAGAATATCTGGTCGCGGATGGGCGCGGGGGCAAGCTGTGTTTCGGCGATATGCCGACTTTGGCGGATATCTGTCTCGTGCCGCAAGTGTTCAACGCGACGCGCTTCAATGTCGATATGAGTCCGTATCCGACCATCCGGCGCATCTGCGACTACGCGAACACGCTCGACGCGTTCGCGCGCGCGGAGCCTGGCGTGCAGCCCGACGCCGAGTGAAGTCGTGGCGTTCGAGCAGCCCGCTATCGCGATGCACGAACGGTGACGGCAACGAAAAAAGGGCGTCATGCAAACACATGACGCCCTTTGTACCTGGTGCCTGGCCAGCCTTAGCGGCCCGACGAATCAGCCCAGCAACGCATCCGAGAATTCTTCGGCGCTGAACGGCTGCAAATCCTCGACCTTTTCGCCGACGCCGATGAAATACACGGGCACCGGGCGCTGCCGCGCGATCGCCGCGAGAATGCCGCCCTTCGCCGTGCCGTCCAGCTTCGTCACGATCAGGCCGGTGAGGTTCAGCGCATCGTCGAATGCCTTGACTTGCGCGAGCGCGTTCTGACCCGTGTTCGCGTCGATGACGAGCAGCACTTCGTGCGGCGCGCCGTCCATTGCCTTGCCGATCACACGCTTCACCTTGCGCAGCTCTTCCATCAGATGAAGCTGCGTCGGCAGGCGTCCCGCCGTGTCCGCCATCACCACGTTGATCTTGCGAGCGCGCGCCGCTCCGACTGCGTCAAAAATCACGGCAGCGGGGTCGCCACTTTCCTGCTGCACGACCGTCACGTTGTTGCGCTCGCCCCAGATCGCGAGCTGTTCGCGCGCGGCGGCGCGGAACGTGTCGCCCGCGGCGAGCAGCACCGACTGGTTGAAGTTCTGCATGTGCTTTGCCAGCTTGCCGATGCTCGTCGTCTTGCCGGCGCCGTTCACGCCCGCGATCATCATCACGGTTGGCTGGTAGTGGCCGAGCGTCAGCGACTTCTCCAGTGGCTTCAGCAGGTCGACGAGCAGCGCGCGCAGCGCGCCCTTGACCTGCTGCGGATCGGTAAGGCGCTCGGTGCGCACTTTTTCGTGCAGCGCTTCGAGCAGATACTCCGTCGCGTCGACACCCGCGTCGGACATCAGCAGCGCCGTCTCCAGCTCTTCGTACAGTTCTTCGTCGATCTTCGTGCCGACGAAAATGCCCGTAATGCTCGAACTGGTCTTCGACAGGCCGCTCCGCAGACGCGTGAGCCACGTGCGCTTCGCTGCTGCCTCGGGTTGCGGCGGCGGGATGATTTCGACTTCCTCGTCCGCGTCTTCGAAGTCGGCGGCGCTGGGCACATAGTCGGGGTCGAATTCGGGCGCGTCGACTGAGTCGGGCACCGGCTGCGCGTCGCGCGCAGGCTTCGACGAAGCGCCGGGAGTACCGGAAGCGGCGGGCGCTTCGGGTGCTTCGGGCGCGGCCGCGTCCTGCGTATCGACGTCGCCGCCTGAATCGGTCTGCGACGCCTCAGGCGTGCCGTCGGGCGTCTTCGAACCCTTGAATCGTTTGAAAAAGCTGAACATGGTCTGAGCTGCGTGAGAATGCGCTGGATTCCCGCTATTTACCGGATGGCGCGTGGCGACGAACGTCGACGCGTCGGTTCTGGCGGCGGGGCATGGCAGTGCGGGATGCGAGGCGCTGGAAGCCCGACATTTTATCAGGCGCGTCCGGCGCCGTCGTGATGGCGCGTCATTGGGCACCGCGACGGGCGTCATCGCGCACCGCCCCCGTGAACTTCGGCGAAGGCCGCCGCGCGCGTGTGGTA
The DNA here is from genome assembly GCF_009362735.1 of Paraburkholderia franconis. Classification (GTDB taxonomy): domain Bacteria; phylum Pseudomonadota; class Gammaproteobacteria; order Burkholderiales; family Burkholderiaceae; genus Paraburkholderia; species Paraburkholderia franconis. The sequence continues at coordinate 7,892 of NZ_WHNP01000003.1, forward strand.
ACGTGGGCGCTCCGGCCCGCCCGTGGACGAAACCTGCGCGATCGACATATCTTGACGCGTATCGACCGCATCCGCGACAGGCAGGCGCACGCTCAATAAACGAACCGCATGTCCCGTACTTCCCCTGCACGCGCAAGAAACGCGCCGTCCGGCAGTGGCCAGGCGCGCACCATTCGCATCATCGGCGGCGACTGGAAACGCACACCGCTGCCCGTGATCGACATCGACGGGCTGCGTCCGACACCCGACCGCGTCCGCGAAACGCTGTTCAACTGGCTCGGCCAGCGGCTCGACGGCCAACGCTGTCTGGACCTTTTCGCCGGCAGCGGCGCGCTTGGCTTCGAGGCGGCATCGCGCGGCGCCGCACGTGTGCTGATGGTGGAGCGCAACGCGCGCGCGGCGGCGCAGTTGCGCGCCAATCAGGCCAGGCTGTCGGCGAGCGCGATCGAAATCGCCGAGGCCGATGCGTTGCGTCTCGCCGCAAGCCTCGCGCCCGGCTCCTTCGACGTCGTCTTTCTCGATCCGCCATTCGGCGAGGATCTGCTCGGCCGCGCCCTCGAGGTCGCCGCACCGCTGGTAAGCGCGGATGGCTTTCTTTATGTCGAATCCGGAGAATCGCTCGACGCGGCCGGAAGCGCGGCGCTCGAAGGCTGGTCGGTGATCCGCGAGGGCAAGGCGGGCGCCGTCCGCTATCATTTGCTGCAACGCGAAAATGAGGAATAATGCGCGTTCATAACAAGCGCCGGGCGGCTTGCCGCTGAACGCGCGGTGTCGTTGCCGGACGGGTCCTGCGGGGCGTTCCGGCACGCTTCTAGTCTGTAGAGAGGAGAAATCCCATGGTAGTCGCCGTGTATCCGGGTACGTTCGATCCGCTCACGCGTGGTCACGAGGACCTCGTGCGTCGCGCATCGAGCATTTTCGACACGCTGGTGGTGGGAGTGGCCGATAGCCGCAACAAGAGGCCGTTCTTTTCGCTCGAAGAGCGGCTCGACATCGCCAATGAGGTGCTCGGCCACTATCCGAACGTGCAGGTAATGAGTTTCAAGGGGCTATTGAAGGATTTCGTCCGAGTCAACAACGCGCGCGTGATCGTGCGCGGTCTGCGCGCCGTATCCGATTTCGAGTACGAGTTTCAGATGGCGGGTATGAACCGCTATCTGCTGCCGGACGTCGAGACGATGTTCATGACGCCATCCGATCAGTATCAGTTCATCTCGGGCACGATCGTCCGCGAGATCGCCCAGTTGGGCGGCGACGTGAGCAAGTTCGTGTTCCCGTCGGTGGAAAAGCGGCTGCAGGACAAGGTCGCGGCGATGGAGCAGGCTCGGGCGGCGCAACCGTGATCTTCGGCGCCTGACGGAGTGCTGCGTCCTCGTAGTCGATAACCGGATGCGGCGCATGGTCTATCCGACAGGCGTAGAATCGTGGATTACGGAATGTTAGCCGGCATGCGCGCGACGCGCGCCGGCATGAAGTGAGAACAGTATGGCCCTGATGATTACCGACGAGTGCATCAATTGCGACGTTTGCGAGCCCGAGTGCCCGAACGACGCGATTTCGATGGGCCCGGAAATCTATGTGATCGACCCGAAGAAGTGCACCGAATGCGTCGGCCATTTCGACGAGCCGCAATGCGTGCAGGTGTGTCCCGTCGAATGTATTCCGCGCAATCCGGAGCATCTTGAGACGCCGGAACAGTTGATGACGAAGTACAACGCGCTGCAGGCCGCAAAGAGCGCGTGATCTCACAAAAGCGGCACACGGGACGCGCCGCTTGTCTTGTTCCCGGCGTTATATCAGCCGACGATCTCCTTCAACGCGTTCACGAGCGTATCGCACTCGGCATCGGTGCCGATCGAAATACGCAGATGCTGATCGATGCGCGGCGCCTTGAAGTGCCGCACGAAGATTTCTTTTTCCCTGAGCCGCGCTGCAAGCGTCGCGGCATCGTATCCGGCGTGTCGTGCGAACACGAAATTCGCTGATGACGGCACGACGTCGAAGCCGAGCGCCGTCAATTGCGTAGTGAGCCGCTCGCGGCTCGCGATCACTTTTTCGGTGCAATCGCGGAACCACGCGTCGTCCTCGTACGCGGCCGTTGCGGCGGCTTGTGCCAAACGGTCGAGCGGATACGAGTTGAAGCTGTCCTTCACGCGATTCAACGCATCGATCAACGCAGCATCGCCGAACGCAAAGCCGACGCGCATGCCGGCGAGCGAGCGCGACTTCGACGTCGTATGCACGACGAGCAGATTCGGATACTTGCCGATCAGCGAAATCGCAGACTGCGCGCCGAAGTCCACATACGCTTCATCGACGACAACCACCGAATCGGGATTCGATGCGACCACTCGCTCGATGTCCGATAGCGGCAGCGTGTGGCCAGTCGGTGCATTCGGATTTGGAAAGAGGATGCCGCCGTTCGGCTGCGTGTAGTCGTCGATGCGAATCTTAAAGGCGTCATCGAGTGGAATCGTCCGATACGCGACATCGTAGAGACGCGCGTACGTTGGATAGAAGCTGTACGTGATGTCGGGAAAGAGAATCGGCTTATTGTGCTTCAGAAGCGCCTGAAACACGGTCGCGAGCACTTCATCGGAGCCGTTGCCCGCAAACACCTGATCGGCGTTCAGACGATGATGCGCGGCGACCGTCTCACGCAACGCGCGCGCAGTCGGATCGGGATAGCGGCGCAAGGATTCGGCGTGCTCGCCCAGTTCGTTGCGGATCGCGCTCACCACGCCGGGAGACGGCGGATACGGATTCTCGTTGGTGTTCAGCTTCACGGGATGCGCAAGCGCGGGCTGCTCGCCCGGCACGTATGGCGTCAGCCGATGAACGATATCGCTCCAGTAGCGGCTCAAGCTTCTCTCCTTTTTAGACGCTCGCGTCAAGGATTGCGATGCAACTGCATCATCGCGCGTTCGAGTTCGCCTTTGACGACAGTTGGCATCACGGCAAGCGCGCGTTCGATCGACGCGTCGATCACGTCCTGCTCTTCCCTGCGCGGCGGCTTCAGCACGTAGTTCGCGACGTCCGGTTTCGCGCCCGCGCGGGCGCTCTCGGGAATCAGGTCGCGCGGGTGGCCGATGCCGATACGAAGTCGCCAGTATTGCTGCGTCGACAGATGCGCGGAAATGTCCTTCAGGCCATTGTGTCCGCCGCTGCCGCCGCCGAGTTTCAGCTTGACGGTGCCGGGCGGCAGATCGAGTTCGTCGTGCGCGACGAGAATTTCATCCGGCAGGATCTTGAAGAAATGCGCGAGCGCGACGACCGATTGACCCGAACGGTTCATATACGTCTGCGGCTCGAGCAGATGCACCTCTTCGCCATACAGACGTGCTTTCGCGTAGAAGCCATGAAAGCGCCGTTCGTCGCGCAACGTCGCGCCTGCTTCGCGCGCGAGTTGGTCGACGAGCCAGGCGCCGGCGTTGTGGCGGGTCGCGGTGTATTCGGCGCCCGGATTGCCGAGCCCGACGATCAGCTTGATCATGTTCGAGTGAGCTGCGCGGCACGCACGCAGCCTGGAAAAAATCGAAAAAAAACCCGCCGGGGGTAAACCGCGGCGGGTTACGTCGACCGTTCCATTGAAACGGATCGAGAGGATAGCGGCCTTATTCGGCAGCCGGCGTTTCGCCTTCAGCCGATGCTTCTTCCGACACGGTACCAGCAGGAATCGGTGCCGACACGATCACCGGGTTTTCTGCTGCAAGGTGCGCAACGAGTGCGACGCCAGCCGGCAGAACGATGTCCGCTAAGTGCAGCGATTGACCCGCTTCGATCTTCACCAGATCGACTTCGATGAACTCCGGCAGAGCGGCCGGCAGGCATTCGACTTCGATTTCGTTGATGACGTGCGAGATCACCGCGCCACCCAGCTTCACAGCCGGGTTGGTTTCCTGGTTCAGGAAGTGCAGCGGCACCTTCGTGTGAATCTTCTTGTTCGCGTCGACGCGCTGGAAGTCCACGTGCAACACGAGCTGACGGAACGGGTGGTATTGCACGTCGCGCAGCAGAACCTGTTGCGACTTGCCTGCCACTTCCAGATCGAGAATCGACGAGTGGAATGCTTCTTTCTTCAGTGCGTGAAACAGCGCGTTGTGATCGAGTTCGATCAGTTGCGGTTCGCCGGCGCCGTACACGATACCCGGGGTCTTGCCCGAGTTACGCAGGCGGCGGCTCGCACCCGTACCTTGCAGATTACGCTCGAAAGCGATGACTTTCATTTGATTCTCCATTATCTGCCCGCGACCAGGCAGTAAGACGAGGCTTGCATACCCAAAACTGGATTAGCGGCCCCAGACACGACGGCGTGAACCTTCGTCCGTTCACGCCGATATGCAAAAGCGCCGCATTCGTCATGCGGCGCTTTCGCGGATACTTTAGCTTTCCGCGAACAGCGACATCACCGAGTCGCCGCGACGGATGCGCGAGAACGTTTCGGCCAACAGACCTGCGCTCGTCAGCGAGCGGATCTTCGGGCACGAGCGGGCTTCTTCGCCGAGCGGGATCGTATCGGTAACGACGACTTCGTCGAGCGCCGAAGCCGCAATGCGCGCGCCAGCACCGCCCGACAGAACCGGGTGCGTCGCATACGCGAAAACCTTCGTCGCGCCGCGCTCCTTCAGCACTTGCGCTGCCTTGCAGAGCGTGCCGGCCGTATCGACCATGTCGTCCATGATCACGCAGGTGCGGCCTTCGACTTCACCGATGATGTTCATCACTTCGGCGACGTTCGCCTTCGGACGACGCTTGTCGATGATGGCCAGATCGCAGTTCAACTGCTTTGCCAGCGCGCGGGCGCGGACCACGCCGCCGACGTCCGGCGACACGACCAGCAGGTTCTCGTGATTCTGCTTGCGCAGATCGCCGAGCAGCACAGGCGTTGCGTAGATGTTGTCGACGGGGATGTCGAAGAAGCCTTGAATCTGGTCAGCGTGCAGATCCATCGTGATGATCCGCTCGACGCCAGCGATTTCCAGCATGTTCGCCACGACCTTCGCCGAGATCGCGACGCGCGCCGAACGCGGGCGGCGATCCTGACGCGCATAGCCGAAGTAGGGGATGGCTGCCGTGATCCGGCCGGCGGATGCGCGCTTGAGCGCATCGACCATGATCATCAGTTCCATCAGATTGTCGTTGGTCGGCGCGCACGTGGACTGCAGGACGAAGACGTCCTTGCCACGAACGTTTTCCTGAATCTCGACCTGAATCTCGCCGTCCGAGAAACGGGAGACCATTGCTTTACCGAGGGGAATACCGAGGATCTTGACGACTTCCTGTGCAAGCGCCGGATTTGCGTTGCCAGTAAAAACCATCAGGCCGTCATGGCTGCTCATCATGCACCTGCTTCAGGCTGTGGGAGGCGAGGAACTGCGAGAATTTTTGGCAGGGGAGGAAGGACTCGAACCCTCGCATGCCGGAATCAAAATCCGGTGCCTTAACCAACTTGGCGACTCCCCTACACTAACTTTGAGCTTCACTGAATGTGTAGGCCATTCAGTGCCGCGAAACTTATGCCGCGAAAGCGAAGAGTGGATGCGTATCCAGACTTGCTGCTACTGCACTGTTCCATTCGACTGGCAGTTTGGCTTGCGCCGCCACCGCTTCATCTTTGCTACGGAACGATGCAAAAACGCTAGCACCTGATCCCGTCATCCGCGCTGGCGCGATGTCGCCAAACCATCGAAGCACCTGCGCGACTTCCGCGTATTTTCCCGCGACAACCTGCTGCATATCATTCCGGCCGAAGCTGTCTGGCCATTCTGCGTTGCAGCTATGCTGTGCAAGAAAGTCTGCTATTGTGAGGGCTTTCGTATCTCTTGTCAACGTTTTTTCGGAAAAAATCGCTGAGGTTGGAACGTGAACCCTCGGTGTCACCACCAGAAAGTGGCGCGGCGGCAATTGTACCTGCTCAAGTTCCTCTCCGATACCCTCTGCGAAGGCATTTTTTCCGAAGATAAAGAACGGCACGTCGGCGCCTAGTTTGACTGCGAGCGCCTGCAATTCCGCGCGCGGCAAAGCGACCTTCCAAAGACGGTTCAGCGCGAGCAGTGTCGTCGCCGCGTCGGAGCTGCCGCCGCCCAGGCCAGCGCCCATCGGCAGGCGCTTGTCGATCTCGATGTTCACGCCGAGGCGCGCGCCCGTGTGCTCTTTGAGCAGCTTCGCTGCGCGCACGGTGAGGTCGGTGTCGGCGGGAACATCGGCGATCTCGGTGCCACGCGTGATCGCGCCATCGTCGCGAAGCGTGAAGTGCAGCGTGTCGCCCCAGTCAAGCAACTGGAACACCGTCTGCAATGCGTGATAACCGTTCGGCAGACGTCCGGTGATGTGCAGGAAGAGATTCAGCTTCGCCGGAGCGAGACAGTCGCGCAGCGAGTCGTTCGTTTCGATCATGAGTCTTTGCAAGGAGCGCGTGCGCGCAATTACTGGTCGAGCACGAGCTTGATGTCGAGCGGCGGTTCGGAGCGTTCGAGATTCAGGCGCTTCACGCCGGTTGCGGGCGCATCGGCATAGGCGAGATAGTCGATCGTCCAGCCGTCCTGTTGAATCTGCTTCAGATGCGATTGCTGCTGCGGATCGCTTTCGGTCGTCGCTCTCGACGTCGGCGCGACGGACGGCTGCAGCCAGTAGCGCAGTCCTTCGACGGGCAGCGTGAAGCCGAGCGCATTCTGCATCAGCGTGGAGACGTTATCGGCCGTCATCGGCTGACGGTTCGGCAGTTCGAGCGTGGCGGTCGCCGGCGATGACGTCACGATCGCCATGGTCTGTCCGAGCGGATTGCGCAATTGCACCGTGACGGTGTCGCCGTGTTCCTGCCAGTCGAAATTGCCGTATGCGTTGCGCTGCTGGCCGTTCTGGTCGACGTACTGAACGGCGAAACGGCCGTGATAGGCGCGGGCCGTCTGCGCGGTGACGGCCGTTGCGGCATTCGACGTGGATGGGCCCTGCGGCTTGACGGAAGCACAGCCCGCCAGGGCGACGACGGCTGCGGCTGCGAGACCCAGCGCCGCGCGGCGCGGCGCCGGAGTTGAAAACACGAGATGGGGAAAAAGCATCAGAGATCGTTCACCTGAAAACGTTTGAGCGTTTTTACGAGTGTGTCGTTGTCCGGTTCGAGCTTGCGCGCATCGCGCCATGCTGCGCGCGCCTGGTCCTGATCGCCGCTCTTCCACAGCACTTCACCCAGATGCGCACCGATTTCGGCGTTCGGCTGCAGATCGTAGGCCCTGCGAAGCAGATTGATCGCATCCGTCGTATCGCCCAGCCGGTACTTGACCCAGCCGACACTATCCATGATGAACGCATCGTTCGGCGCCAGCGACAGCGCCTTTTCGACGAGCTTGTCCGCTTCCTGCAGACGCTGGTTGCGATCCGCGAGCGAGTAGCCGAGCGCGTTGTATGCCTGCGCGTTATCCGGTTGCGTGCGCATCAGCTTGCGCAGTTGCGTTTCCATCACGTCGAAATGGCTGTTCTTTTCCGCAGCCATTGCGTAGTCGTAGGTGAGATCGGGGTCCTCCGGGAAATCGCTCGTGGCTTGCGCGAGCCGCGTTTCGGCTTCCGAATAGCGCTTCGCGTCGAACAGAATGGCGGCGTCGGTACGCGCGATCAGCGCCTGATCGCGCGGGTCCTGCGGATGAATGCCCGCAAGCAGCTTGCGCGCGTCATCGACTTTGCCCTGCTTTTCCAGCAACTGCGCGCGCGTGATCTGCGCGGGGACGTACTGCGTGCTGGTCGGCGAAATCTTGTCCAGCCAGCGGCCGGCTGCGTCGTTGTCCTTCTGTTCGAGCGACAGTTGCGCGAGATAGATATACGCCTGACCGGCATCCGCGCCCGGCATTTTTTCGGCTCTCTGCGCGTACTGCTGCAGATAGTTCTGCGCTTCGGGCAGATTCTTTTGCTGGATCTTGATCAGCGCAAGCGCCATCAGCGGCGTCAGATCGTTCGGGTTGTCCTTCTGCATGTACTCGAACTGTTTCTGCGCGTCGTCGAGGCGATCGCTCGCGAGATACATTTGCGCGAGCGCGAGCCGTGCTTCATGCGACCTCGGATTGGCCTTGACATACCTTTCCAGCGACTCGATGCCTTCCTTGCGTTCTTCCGGTCCCATCTGCGAGAGCAGCAGCGCAGCGGGCAGATAGTCGGGCTTGAGCTTGAGTGCCTGTTCGAGCGACTTGCGCGCGCCGGGCGCATCGTCGGCGAGAAGCTGCTGACGCGCCATCGCGAATTGCGCTTCCGGGCGGTTCATGTCGTTCGCGAGCAGATCCTGCAGCACGTGCAATCCGCCTACACGATTCGGCCCGCGCGAAATCAGCAGCTGTAGCGCGAGAATGCCGTTGCTGCGATTTTCCGGCGCGATCTTCGCGAGTTCTTTCGCGAGCATCGGCTTTGCGTCATCGGGCTTGCCCGACAGCACGAGCAGCGATGCGTCGAGTTGCGCGGCGCGCTCGGACGTCGGCGCATATTGTTGCCACAGTTGCGCGGCCGTCAGCGCATCCGACGGACTCTGCGCAGCGAGCGCGATTTCAGTCGCGCGCTGCGCCATGCGCGGATCGTGCGTGTCGCGAGCGAGCGAGAGATAGGTCTGATACGCGGGCGCAGGCTGATTGCGCTGCAGCGCGACTTCGGCTGCGAGCACCTGGAAGACGATCTGGCTCGTCAGCGCAACGTTCGGCAGATTGTTCTTTTCTTCGGCGGATTCAGGGCCGAAGGCGTCTTGCACGGATACGGCGTTGTCATCCGTATCGGGCGACGGATCCTGGGCATGCGCGGGCAATGCGGCGAGCGCCCAGACAGCCAGAGCGGCCACACCGAGCAGCCGGCGTGGGGAAACAGCGTGCGGCACGCTGTTCACACCAGTCCGGCGCTTAAAAAACTGCGTAACGAAGGACAGGTTCATACAGATCCGTTCAATGTTTCGGACGATTGTAACGCGCTCGCTACAATAAGCGCATAACCACGGACGCAAGTTGCAGACCAGTTAGACATGCCAGAGTTGCCAGAAGTTGAGGTTACGCGACGCGGAATCGAGCCGTTTGTCGCTGGGCGGCGCGTCGAGCGCGTCGACGTACGCACGCCCGCGTTGCGCTGGCCGATTCCAGCCGGTTTCGCGCGCCTGCTGCATGGCCGGCTGGTCCACAAAGTGGAACGGCGCGGCAAATATTTGCTGTTCGAGATCGACGAGGGCTGGTTCATCGTGCATCTCGGCATGACAGGGACGCTCAGAGTGCTGCGCAACGTGCCGCATCCGCCGGCAGCCGCAAAACACGATCACGTCGACTGGGTCTTCGACGACTTCATTTTGCGCTTTCGTGATCCGCGCCGCTTCGGCGCCGTCTTATGGCACCCGCGCTCGGCAGGCGACATTCTTGATCATCCCTTGCTGGCAGCGCTCGGCGTCGAGCCGTTCGCACCTTCTTTTTCCGGTGCGCTGCTGCATCGTAAGACGCGCGGGCGCAAGGTATCAGTGAAGCAGGTGCTGCTCGCAGGTGAAATCGTCGTCGGCGTGGGCAACATTTACGCATCCGAATGCCTGTTCCGCGCCGGCATCCGGCCGACCACGCCCGCTGGACGCATCTCGCTCGTTCGTTACGATCTGCTTGCAGATGCCGTGCGCGCCACGCTCGCGTCCGCGATCGAAAAGGGCGGCAGCACATTGCGCGATTTCGTCGGCAGCAACGGCGAGAGCGGCTACTTCCAGCTCGACTATTTCGTCTATGATCGCGCGGGTCTGCCATGCCGCGTGTGCGGCACGCCGATCAAACAGATCGTGCAGGGGCAACGCTCCACTTACTACTGTCCGACCTGTCAGCGCTGAATCATTCATGTCCGCTTCCGTTTCCTCGACCGCTTCTTCGGCTGCCTCTTTGAGCGCATCTGCGACCGCCACTTCGATCGCATCTTCAACAATACCCGCTCTGTCCGATTTCTCTGTGCGCCTGATCGCATGGCAGCGCGAACATGGCCGTCATGACCTGCCGTGGCAGAACACGCGCGATCCATACCGGATCTGGCTGTCCGAGATCATGTTGCAGCAGACGCAGGTGTCGACGGTGGTTCCGTACTACGCGCGCTTTCTCGCGCGTTTCCCCGATGTCGCCGCGCTCGCCTGCGCGCCCGCCGACGACGTGATGACGCTGTGGGCCGGCCTCGGCTACTACACGCGCGCGCGCAATCTGCATCGCTGCGCGCAGGTCGTCGTCGAACAGCACGGCGGCAGGTTTCCGGAATCAGTGGAAGCGCTCGCGGACTTGCCTGGCATTGGACGATCGACGGCGGCTGCGATTGCATCGTTCGCATTCGGCGCGCGCGCGACGATTCTTGACGGCAACGTGAAGCGCGTGCTTGCGCGCGTATTCGGCGTCGAAGGTTTTCCGGGCGAGAAGAAGGTTGAGAACGGCATGTGGCTGCTCGCGGAATCGCTGCTGCCCGTGAACGTAACCGACGATGACGTGAGCGCCTACACGCAAGGCCTGATGGATCTCGGCGCGACGCTGTGCGTGCGTGGCAAACCCGATTGCGCGCGCTGTCCGTTCGCGGTGGACTGCGTGGCGAAGGTGACGGGCCGTCAGCGCGAATTGCCGGCGGCGCGTCCGAAAAAGACCGTGCCGACGCGCCGCACATGGATGCTGCTGCTGCGCGACGGCGATACCGTGATGCTCGAAAAGCGTCCGCCATCGGGCATCTGGGGCGGCTTGTGGAGTTTGCCGGAAGCGGCGGATGAAGCGGCGCTCGTGCAACTCGCGCGCGACTTCGGCGCGAGCGCCGATGTGTCGCCGCTTGCGCCGCTCACGCATGTGTTCACGCACTTCAGGCTTGATATCGAGCCGCGTCTTGCCGAACTCGATCGCTCTTCAAACGCCGCGAACGCACGCGACGCCGAAACCGTATGGATGTCGCTGAACGAACTCGACGCGTTTGGCGTGCCTGCTCCCGTGCGTAAGCTGCTAGAAGGCCTGCAGGGTTCGCTGATCTGATCGGCCGCGAGCTACAGCAGCTGATGTTGCTGCATGTAGTGATGCACGACGTCGATGCGCGCGCCGGCGTCTTGCAACTCCATCAGTTTTTGCCGCGCCTTCAATGCGATCGGCAGCACTTCCGACAAGCGGTTCGATACCCATGTGGGATCGTCGAGCCTGAACGGTTCGATGAACGGAAGACTTTCCGGATCGCGCTCGCGTATGGTCGCGATGATGCGTTCGAGCACTTCCGCGCACGCGCCGAATTTCTCCATGTGGCCCGTGCCTTCAAGCGGCAAGTCTCCGCCGATCAGCTCCGCCATGCCGACCAGCAAGCCGCCCGATTCGACGCGATGCGACAGCAGGCGAAACCGTTCTGTGCCGCGCGCGCGAATCAGCAGCATGCCGAACTCGTCGACATCGCACACGTCGATCTCCGCGAGGCAGCCGATCGCTTCCGGCACAGCAGGTTCGTCGGGCTGCGCGACTTCCGCACCGCTTTTCAGCAGACACACGCCGAACGGTGTCTTGTCGCGCAGACAGTCGCGCGCCATGTCGAGGTAGCGGGCCTCGAAGATTTTCAGAGGCAGCAGCCCATCGGGAAAGAGGACGGTGTGCAATGGGAACAGCGGCACATCGGCAAGCACGGACGGTGTAGAGGACATGGCGCAACGCTTCGGTTAGGGCCGCCTCGAGCGGCCGGTCAAGCCACCATCGGAAACCTCAGGCGACCAGTTTCGATGAGTCGTCGACGTCGATCGGCGCATCGCGATGCCGCACTATCACGTTCGCTTCGCTCGCGAAACGCGCGGCAAGCGTTTCGGCGATGAATACCGAGCGGTGCTGTCCGCCCGTGCAACCGATTGCGACGGTCAGGTAACTGCGATTGTCGTCGCGGAAATGCGGTAGCCACTTCTGCAGGAACGACTCGATGTCGGCCATCATCTGCTGGACGATCGGCAATGCATCGAGGAAATCGATGACGGGCTTGTCGAGTCCCGTCAACGGACGAAGCTCGCGGTCGTAGTAAGGGTTCGGCAGCACGCGCACATCGAACACGAAGTCCGCATCGAGCGGCACGCCGCGCTTGAAGCCGAACGACTCGAACATCAGCGCAAGACCCGTGTGCTCCTGTTCGATGAAACGCTTGACCCACGCGCGCAAGACGTTTGCTCGCAGGTTGCTGGTGTCGATCTGATGGCCGAACTCCGCAAGACCTGCGACGAGTTCTCGCTCGCGTTCGATCGCTTCCGCAAGCGATGTCAGTACGCCGACGTCGGCATCGTGCGCGGGCGAGCCCGACAGCGGATGACGGCGGCGCGTTTCGGAAAATCGTTGGATCAGGGCTTGCGTGCTGGCGTTCAGGAACAGCACGCGCACGTCGTGCCGGCCGGCGAGATCGCGGATCATCTGCGGCATGTCTTCGAGCGAGGCGCCCGAGCGCGCGTCGATCGCGACCGCGAGCTTGTCCTGGCCATCGCTCGCGATGTACCCGGCGAGTTCGGGCAGAAATCGCGGCGGCAGATTGTCGACGCAGTAGTAGCCCGCGTCTTCAAGCGCGTTCAACGCAACAGACTTGCCGGAGCCGGAGATGCCGGTGATCAGGATAATGCGCATGGAGTCGAGGAATCCGTTGAGTTCATCATAGCATCCGGTGCCACCCGCTGTGCCGCTGCGGCTTCTCGTCCATCGCGTCAGATCAGCTTGCCGGGAAACTGGCTGTCGGGGTCCTGCATCGCGAGACGCTGGCGGTCCATGAAGTCACGCAGAGTATCGATGCCGCGCAGTTGCAGGATCGTGTTGCGCACGGCCGCCTCGACCAGCACTGCGAGGTTTCGGCCGGCCGCCACCTGGATCGTGACCTTGCTGATGGGCAGGCCGAGCACGTCGACGGTCTGGCTCTCGAGCGGCAGACGCTGGAATTCGCCATCCGGTCGGCGCACCAGCTGCACGATCAATTTCAGCTTCATCTTCCGGCGTACGGCCGTTTCGCCGAAGATCGTCTTGATGTCGAGCAGGCCAAGACCGCGTACTTCAAGAAGATTTTGAAGCAGGGGCGGGCAGCGTCCTTCGACGAAATCCGGGCCGAGGCGCACGAAGTCGACGGCATCATCGGCGACGAGACCGTGGCCGCGGCTGATCAATTCGAGGCCGAGCTCGCTCTTGCCGAGGCCGGAGTCGCCCGTGAGCAGCACGCCCATGCCGAGGATGTCGAGGAACACGCCGTGCAACGTTGCACGCGGTGCGAGAATGCGCGACATGTAGAGGCGCAGGCTGTCGATCACGGCAGCCGGCGACATCGGCGTCGTGAAGAGCGGCGTCGACGAACGCGTGCAGCGCAGGACCAGTTCCGGCGGCGCTGCGACGCCGCCCGCGACCACGAGGAACGGCGGTTCGAGCGCGATCAGCTCGGCCATATGGCGCGAACGGTCTTCGTCGGATTGACGCTGGTAGTAATTGGTTTCGGCGTCGCCGAGCACCTGGATCCGGTTCGGGTGAATCAGGTTGAGGTGGCCGACGAGGTCGGCACTGGACGTTGCGGTCGCAACCGTTTCCGCCGAGAAGCCTCGCTCCCAGCCCTCATGCCCCGTCAGCCAGCTGAGCTTCAGCGCGGCGGCGTTGTCGTCGAAAATGCTTTGGGCGTTGATGCTGGACGTATCCATGAATCCCTGACTCCCTGACTTCATATGTGCCGCTGTGGTGCCGCCCTGGTGCTGCCGTAGTGCCGCTTCGGTGCGCTCTGGCCGTTGCCCCGCCTGTTTGCCTGCTCGTTGCGCGTTCTGCCACGCTTCGCACGGGATGTGTTCGGCTCGCCGCGACGCCCTGTTCACCGGACGATCGCCGCGTGCCCCGGAGGCGGCCTCATGCTCTTCTCACGGACGCCGCGCGACGCCGATATGTCAAGGTTGCCACTGAGTGAGCAGGCGATGCAATGCCTCCCGGTCCTGTTCCGTGTGCAGCCGTTCGCGTGCTTCGCGGTCAGACAGCAGTTGGGCGATCTCCGACAGGATCTCAAGGTGTTGCTGCGTCGCCTGTTCGGGGACCAGCAGGAAGATCAGCAGCGAAACGGGCTGGCCGTCGGGCGATTCGAATGGGATCGGTTCGGACAGGCGTACAAACGCTGCGAGTGGCTGCTTGAGGCCCTTGATGCGGCCGTGCGGGATCGCGACGCCTTCGCCGAGTCCCGTCGAACCGAGACGCTCGCGCGCGAACAGATTGTCCGTCACTGTGCTGCGGGCGATGCCGTTCTGATTTTCGAAGATCAGGCCCGCTTGCTCGAATACGCGCTTCTTGCTGGTAACCGAAAGACCGACGACGACGTTTTCGAGGGGAAGATATTTGGCTAAACGATTCATGTTGGCAGGCGCAAAGGTCGCCTGGATTCTCCTCGCTGTGGCGTTTGAAAAGCGTTCCATGCGTGGCAACTGCTCATAGCGGACACAACGATGCGCAGTGAGCCCCGCCCCTGAGATCCGCAAACGATCCCTTTGTGCAGGACTCGGGCTGGACAAAACCCCGAAAGGCAACCGATTCATTATAGAACAGGGTTGCAACATATGGTGCGCCGCGCCATGAGTGAAAAGACGAGTCGTCCCGTATCGCGTGTGCGGGGGCGAACGTTCGCATGCAACGTTGCGCACTGGCAATCGACTGCAAAGGGCTTCTCAACGAAAAACCGCCCGATGTCGGGCGGTCTCGCGGGGCGGTAAAGCAACTTTCGGATCTGCCTATTGCGGTGGCACTTCAGGTTGCGCCGCCACCGGCTGATACTTGATCGCATCGTGCTGATGGCCCTGCAGGCGATCCTTGTGACGAATGACTTGCCGATCCAGCTTGTCGATCATCAGGTCGATCGCGGCGTAAAGGTCGCCATCGCAGCTTTCGACGAAAATGTCCTTGCCTTTCAGATGCAGGTTGATTTCAACCTTTTGTCTCTTTTCCTTTTCCTTGTGGTTGTCGACCGAGAGGACCACATTGCCATCGATCACCTGATCGAAATGTCTTAGCACCCTGTCTAGTTTGGTGATCACGTATTCTCGCAACGCTGGCGTTACTTCGAGATGGTGTCCACTGATCTTCAGATTCATAGTGCTTCTCCAAGCTAGTGGCCGCTTGGTCCGCATGAATCGCGCGAGCGCCGGTCGATTCTCGCGACTGCCACGCCGTCCCCCGTTGACAGGCTACTGGCAGGTCGCATCGGCCAGCCTGCTCCGCCATACAGCGGCGCGGCCGGAAAATACCCGCCACAGGAGGCAGCGGGCTACAGAGACTTGCGCAGATTGACTGCTGGGATTTTCAGTGCTTCGCGATACTTCGCAACTGTACGGCGCGCGACCACGAAACCCTGTTCTGCCAGCAGTTCGGCAATGCGGCTGTCTGAAAGAGGAGATTTGGTGTCTTCTGCTCCTATCAGTTGCTTGATGAGTGCGCGAATGGCCGTGGAAGAGGCCGCGCCCCCCGTATCGGTGGACACGTGCGATCCGAAGAAGTACTTAAATTCAAGCGTCCCGAACGGGGTGAGCATGTACTTGCCGGTTGTCACACGCGAAACCGTCGACTCGTGTAAACCCAGCGTATCAGCTATTTCCCGCAAAACCAAGGGGCGCATGGCAATTTCGCCGTGGGCAAAAAAGTTCTTTTGACGTTCGACAATCGCCTGGGCGACACGCAGAATCGTCTCGAAACGCTGCTGAATATTTTTGATCAGCCAACGCGCTTCCTGTAGTTGTTGCCGCAGCGAACCGCTGCCCGGATCGCCGCGATTGTTGCGCAGGATATTCGCGTACAGATGGTTGATACGTAGTTTCGGCACGACTTCAGGGTTCAGTTCGGCCAGCCATCCCTGTGCCGTTTTGCGCACCATGATGTCGGGCACGACGTAGTCTGCTTCTGCCTTGCCGTACGCGGCGCCCGGGAAAGGTTCTAGCGAGCGGATCAGCGCGTGGGCTTCGCGCAGGTCGTCGTCGCTGGCCTTCAGATATTTGCGCAGTCGCGTGAAATCGCGTGCGGCGAGCAGTTCCAGATGATGCGCGACGATGTCGAGCGCAAGCGTGCGCGTCGGCGATGGTTCGAGCCGGCACAATTGCAGACGCAGGCACTCGGACGCCGAACGCGCGCCGACACCCGCCGGATCGAAGCTGTGCAGCAACGCCAGTGCAGCGTTCAGTTCGTCGGTATCGACTTCGAGCTCTTCGGGAAGGTCCGTGAGAATTTCGTCGAACGTGGCCGTCAGATAGCCGTCGTCGTCGAGCGATTCGATCAGGAACGTGACGAGCGCGCGGTCTCGCGGACTTGCCTGCGTCACGCGCAATTGCGCAGTCAAGTGGTCGCGCAGCGTCGTAGTCGATTCGTGGATTTGCAGCGGCGGCAGATCGTCGTCGTCCGATGCGTTGCCCGAACGGCCGTAGTCGTCGAGGTTCCACTGGCTCGAATCGGCGTTCGCATCCGCGCCCAGGCCGTTGTACTCGTCGACGCTCTGCGGTTCGCCGCCATCGGCGCTCTCGCTGGTCGACGTCGACGAAGCGGACGGCGGCGTGTTCGACATTTGCTCCGGCGCAGCCCCCTGCGGCGCCTGCGCGATCACGGTTCCGTCGGCGGCGACGCGCAACGGACTCGCGATCCAGTCGTCCTCCGCTTCGAGCAGCGGATTCTGAGCGATCGCCATCGAGACTTCCTGTTGCAGCTCAAGCGTAGACAGCTGAAGCAGCCGGATGGACTGCTGCAGTTGAGGTGTCAGCGCAAGATGCTGCGACAGGCGGAGTTGGAGGCTGGCTTTCATGGCAAGTTGTGAATCATTGTAGAGAGTTTGCCACGACCGCGATACATTGCGACACCCGCAAAAACGCGTGTGCATGAGATTTTGGCGCGGACGGCGGAAACAAGCCAGTCCGGCGTCAAAATTACTGGACCTGTTCCTGAAACGGCTGCAGGGTTGGGCGAAGAAGGGCGAGCCGAACGCGGCCGCCGCCCGGCGCGGGCGCGCTTTACATGCGGAAGTGCTCGCCCAGATAGACGCGGCGCACGCTCTCGTTTTCGATGATGTCGCCGGGGGCGCCAGCCGCGAGCACGCTGCCGTCGCTGATGATGTATGCGTGATCGCAGATCCCGAGCGTCTCCCGGACGTTGTGATCGGTGATGAGCACGCCGATGTTGCGCTGCTTCAGGAACTTCACGATCTTCTGGATTTCCAGCACGGCGATCGGGTCGACGCCCGCGAACGGCTCGTCGAGCAGAATGAAGCTCGGGTTCGTTGCCAGCGCTCGTGCAATTTCGACACGGCGGCGCTCGCCGCCCGACAGCGACAGCGCAGGATTTTCACGCAGATGGGCAATCTGCAGTTCGTCGAGCAAAGCTTCCGTGCGCGACGCGATCGCATCTTTCGACAGCCGTTTGCCGTCTTCGCCGATCTGCAGTTCGAGCACGGCGCGAATGTTTTCCTCGACGGAGAGCTTGCGGAAAACGGAAGCTTCCTGCGGCAGATACGACAGTCCGAGCGACGCGCGCTTGTGAATCGGCAGAAGGCTGATCGACTTGCCGTCGAGGTCGATCTCGCCGGCATCGAGCGGCACGAGACCGACGATCATATAGAACGACGTGGTCTTGCCCGCGCCGTTCGGGCCGAGCAGGCCGACCACTTCACCGCTTTTCACGTCGAGCGACACGTCCTTGACGACCGTGCGCGAACCATAGCGCTTCTTAAGATTGCGTACGACGAGCGAACTGCTGGTGCCGGCGGGCTTTCGGTTGGGAAGGGCAGGGGCGCTCACGGCTTCGTCGTTCCTTGTCCTTGGAATTGGTTGGTCGGTTGCAGCGTCGCGGACGGCCCGCTGATCGGTTGCGCGCCGCCATTGCGCGGCGACAGCATCGCGCGCACGCGGCCATTCGGATTACCCGGACCCGCGACGTCCTTGCCGGCCTTCGCCGTGTAGAAATCGTTCTGGCCGTCATACGTGATGACGCTGCCATGCACTTCGTCCATCACCGTCGTGAGGCCTTGCAGACGGCGCACCGTTGCACGCGTCGTCAGCGTGGTGAGGTCCTGCTTGCCGTCGTAGTCGATGCGTTCGGCATCGCCGTCGATATATTCGTTGACGCCGTCGCGCTTCTGGCGGAAATACGCGAGGTTCTTGCCCGTCGACGTGCCCGTTGCATACTGATAGCCCTGCGGGTCCTGCGAGACTTCGACGCGGTCCGCCTTGATGACGATCGTGCCTTTTGTCGCGACGACGTGGCCGGTGAAAACGTTGACCTGCTTGAGGTCGTCGTACGTCATGTTGTCCGCTTCGATATTGAGCGGCTTGTCCTTGTCGGCACGCTCGGCGTGCGCGAGCGGCGCAAAACCGGCGAGCGGTAATGCGAGCAACAGTGCCGCAAGTCCGGCGCGGCTCGCGCACAGCGCGCGCATGCGGCCGGACTCAAAACGGGGGAACGATTCGTTCATGCAGTCACGCCTGGAATTGGATTACCCGGGTTGCTTCTGGGAGCCGCCGGAGTCGACGGGGGCGATGGCGCCGCGCACGTTGCCGAATAGCTGCATGACCCGGGTGACATTGTTGTATTTCATGCCGCTGGCCGTCATGATCGACTGGCCGCGCTGCAGTTTAACCGGCTTTTCTGTCTCGATCACATCGTCGTTGACGAGCACGCGGAAATGCGAGGAATCGGCCTGCATTTGCGGATCGCCGTAGCCCGCGTCGCGCAGGATGCGCGCGTTGTCGTACAGATCGACGATCGACGCGTCCGCGTTCACCGTGCCGCGATCTCCCGTCGCGGTGACGACGGGCTTGCCGGGTTGAAACGCGCGGATCGCGGGCTTCGTCAAGTCGCTCACTTCGGTGTCCTCGTAGTGAACGAGCTTCGCTGCGGTGAGACGGTATTGCGTCGCGCCCGACTGATCGAGCTCGGACACCGAGAAGCTGTCGGCGAAATAATCGGGCGTGTGCTGCTTCGGCTTGACCGCGCCTTCGTTCTGACGCGGCAGCGTCGCTTGCAGCAGCCAATATGTGATCCCTGCGAGCGCCGCCATCGCGACGAGCGGTATCAGCGAAGTCCAGCGAAACCGGTTCATCCGACGAGGCCCCGCGGCATCTCGCCGCTGCACGCCGCCGCGAGCAGCGCGTCATAGCGGCCTTGCGCGCGCAGCAGCGCATCGCATACTTCGCGCACGGCGCCGTGGCCGCCGCGCGCTTCGCTGACCCAGTGCGCACGGGCGATCACTTCGGGATGCGAGTTGGCCGGCGCGGCCGCAAAGCCGACTTTCAGCATTACGGCCAGATCGACCCAGTCGTCGCCCATATAGCCGCATTCTTCGGGCGTCCGGCCCGTTTCGTCCAGCAGCTGCGCGAACGCTTCGAGCTTATGCTCGACGCCCTGATAGAGATGCGTGATGCGCAGTTCCCGCGCGCGCGCCGCGACGATGCCCGACTTGCGCCCCGTGATGATCGCCGTGTCGATGCCGGCTTCGCGCAGCAGTTTTGCGCCGTGGCCGTCCATCGAATTGAACGCCTTCATCGTGTCGCCTTCGGCCGTGAACAGCAGGCCGCCGTCGGTGAGCACGCCGTCGACGTCGAAAATCATCAGCTTCACGCGGCTCGCGCGTTCGGCCGCGGTCAGGGCGGAAGAAGCCATCAGATCACCTTCTTCGAGAACAGGTCGTGCATGTTGAGCGCGCCGATGAGGCTGCCCGTTTCATCGACGACCAGCATCTGATTGATGCGATGACGCTCCATCAGTTCCACGGCTTCGACGGCGAGCCGGTCGGGACCGATCGTACGCGGGCCACGTGTCATGACGGATTCGATCGGCAGCGCGCGGAAATCGCCGTCGCGTTCGAGTACGCGGCGCAGGTCGCCGTCGGTGAAGATGCCCTTGACCCGCTCGTTTTCGTCGACGATGGCCGTCATGCCCATGCGCTTCGCCGTCAACTGGAACAGCGCGTCGCGCACGGTCGATCCGGACAGGACCATCGGCACCTGGTCGCCCGTGCGCATCACGTCGCGCACATACGTGAGCAGGCGCCGGCCGAGCGCGCCGCCCGGATGCGAGCGCGCGAAATCGTCTTCTCCGAAGCCACGCGCTTCGAGCACGGCCACCGCGAGCGCGTCGCCGAGCGCGAGCGCTGCCGTCGTGCTCGCCGTCGGCGCGAGATTGAGAGGACACGCTTCTTTTTCGACGCCGCAATATAGATGGACGTCGGCGAGCCTGGCGAGACTCGAAGTGGGGCGACCCGTCATCGCGATCAATTTCGCGCCGAGGCGCTTGATCAGCGGCAGGATTGAGACCAGTTCTTCGGATTCGCCGGAATTCGACAGACCGATGAAGACGTCTTCTGCCGTGACCATGCCGAGATCGCCGTGGCTCGCTTCGGCGGGGTGCACGAAGAACGCGGGCGTGCCCGTGCTGGCGAGCGTCGCCGCCAGCTTGCGCGCGATATGACCGGATTTGCCAATGCCTGAGACGACCACGCGTCCACGGCAGCCGAGTATGAAATCGATCGCTTCGACGAAGGAGTCGTCGAGATGATCGCGAAGGGAGCGCACGGCGTCCGCTTCGATGTCGAGCACGTCACGAGCGAGCGCAAGTGCCCGATCGCCATTGATTTTCGCTATCATCCGGGGAGTATAGCAAAGGCGTATGTTCGCCGCGCCGGGACTGACCGTTCCGGACATTGCCCTCACCGGCCCTTCGACCTTGCTGCGCGGGCGTTTGCGCGTGGCTTCGCTGACGACCCAGGACGCTCTCTCCGATGCGCTTTTGCCGATGATTTCCCCGCTCGAAATGACGCTGTTCCTGCTGCTGGCATCAGTGGTGGGCGTCGTCGTGTTCCGCTATCTGAACTTGCCGCCGATGCTGGGTTATCTGACGGTGGGGATCGTCGTTGGGCCGCACGCGTTCGGCATCGTGCCCGATTCCGTCGGCGCGCAGAATCTCGCCGAATTCGGCGTCGTGTTCCTGATGTTCTCGATCGGGCTGGAGTTTTCGCTCGCGAAACTGCGCTCGATGCGCCGGCTCGTGTTCGGCCTCGGCCTGCTGCAGGTGCTCGGCACGGTGGCCGTCGCTGTATCGGTCGGTTTCGCGCTGGAGCGCTGGGTGCATATCTCGTGGCAGGGCAGCATCGCGCTAGGCGGCGCGCTCGCGATGTCGTCGACGGCCATCGTCAGCAAGATGCTCGCGGAGCGGCTCGAGATCGAGACCGAGCATGGCCGCAATATCTTCGGCGTGCTGCTGTTCCAGGATCTCGCCGTCGTGCCGCTTCTGATCATCATCTCGGCGCTGGGCGGCAATTCCGACGATCTGATGAAAGCGCTCGGCATCGCGTCGATCAAGATCGTGATCGCTCTGTCGCTGCTGCTGATCGTCGGGCAGAAATTCATGACGCGCTGGTTCAACGTCGTCGCGCGCCGCCGTTCGCAGGAACTGTTCATCCTGAACCTGCTGCTCGTCACGCTGGGCGCGGCGTTCATCACCGACAGGTTCGGCCTGTCGCTCGCGTTGGGCGCGTTCATCGCGGGCATGCTGATCGCCGAGACGCCGTACCGGCATCAGGTGGAAGAGGACATCAAACCGTTTCGCGACGTGCTGCTCGGTCTCTTCTTCGTGACCACGGGTATGCTGCTGAATCCGCGCGTGATCTGGACACATCCGCTCGTCGTGCTCGCGTTTCTGATCGGTCCGCTGCTGCTGAAAGCCGTGATGATCACCGGGCTCGCGCGGCTGTTCGGCGCGACGCCTGGCGTGGCGATGCGCACGGGCATCGGGCTCGCGCAGGCGGGCGAGTTCGGCTTCGTGCTGCTCAATCTGATCCTCGATAAGCACCTCGTCGACGCGACGTTCCTGCAGGCGATTCTCGCCGCGATGCTGCTGTCGATGCTCGCCGCGCCGTTCCTGATCCAGAACGCGGATCGCATCGTGCTGCGGCTGTCGTCGACCGAATGGATGATGCAGTCGTTGCAGATGACGCGCATCGCGACACAAAGCCTGAAGCAAACCGGCCATGTGATCATCTGCGGCTACGGCCGCGCCGGACAGAACCTCGCGCGGATGCTGGAGCACGAAGGGCTGTCGTATGTCGCGCTCGACCTCGATCCCGATCGCGTGTCGGCGGCTGCGGCGGCGGGCGAATCGGTCGTGTTCGGCGATGCGGGACGGCGCGAGTCGCTGCTCGCGGCGGGTATCCATCGCGCGGCGACCGTCGCGATCACGTACGCGAATACGCCGTCGGCGCTGCGCGTGCTGCACAACATCCACGAACTCGAGCCGACGCTGCCCGTCATCGTGCGCACCGTCGACGACAGCGACCTCGAAAAGCTGCTCGCCGCGGGCGCGACGGAAGTGATCCCGGAAATCGTCGAAGGCAGTCTGATGCTTGCGTCGCACACGCTCGTCGTGATGGGCGTGCCGATGCGGCGCGTCGTGCGGCGCGTCGAGGAGTTGCGCGACGAACGCTATAGCCTGCTGCGCGGCTATTTCCACGGCGCAGACGACGTGGATGACGACGACGGCCATGAGCAGGTGCGGCTACAATCGGTCCCCATCGACGAGAAGGCCGATGCCGTCGGGCGCACGCTCGAAGAACTCGGTCTCTTCGATCTCGGCGTCGAAGTGACGGCGATCCGGCGACACGGCATTCGCGGCGTCGAGCCCGATCCATCGACTAAACTTCGCGCAAGCGACATCGTCGTGCTGCGCGGCCTGCCCGAAGCGCTGGCGGAAGCGGAGGAGCGTCTGTCGAAGCATCGGCGCGCGGGCGCGGCGGCGGCCTGACGTTTGCTGCCATCCATCGACATCGATCACGCGGCGGCGCTCGACGAACGCGCGCCGTATTCAAGCAACTCACTGGAAACATCGGGGTCTTCGACGACCCGTCTGGAGTCATCATGTCCAACGCGCCTGCGAACAAGCCATTCGATCCGGTCGAATACATCAACAGCCAGATCCGCACGGTGCCCGACTGGCCGCAAGCCGGCGTGCAGTTTCGCGACATCACGCCGTTGCTGCAAAACCCGAAAACGCTGCGCGTGCTGATCGACATGTTCGTGCAGCGCTATATCGACCAGAAGCTTGACTACATCGCGGGGCTCGACGCGCGCGGCTTCATCATCGGGCCGATTCTCGCGTACGAGCTGAACCTCGGCTTCATTCCGATCCGCAAGATCGGCAAGCTGCCGTACAGGACGGTGTCCGAATCGTATGCGCTCGAATACGGCACGGCGACCGTCGAGATTCATGAGGACGCGTGCAAGCCTGGCGACCGCATCGTGATCGTCGACGATCTGATCGCGACGGGCGGCACGATGATGGCGGGCAAGAAGCTGCTCGAGCGTCTTGGCGCGACGGTGGTCGAAGGCGCGGCGATCATCGATCTGCCCGACCTCGGCGGCTCGAAGCTGCTGCGCGATGCAGGGCTGCCGCTGTTCACCGTGACGGGATTCGGCGGTCACTGATTCTTTCCAACGGAGTTTCTGAGCAATGCCGAATTTCCTGCTCTTTCTCGCGACGTCGATAGCGATCACTTTCGCGCCTGGTCCCGACAATCTGCAAGTGCTCGCGCGCGGCATTTCGCAAGGACGCGCGGCGGGCTTCGTCGCCGCGCTCGGTTTCGCCGCGGGCATTTCGTTTCACACGACGCTCGCGGCGCTCGGCGTCGCCGCCGTGCTGCGCTCGTCGCCTGTCGCCTTTCAGACGATCAAGCTCGCGGGCGCGGCGTATCTCGTATGGATCGGCATCAAGGCATTGCGCAGCAACGGTCTTGCGACGGCGCACGAGCGCCCGCCGCAGCCGCTCTCGTCGATCTTCCGGCAGAGCGTGATCGGCAACATGATGAACCCGAAGGTGACGCTGTTCTTCGTCGTGTTCCTGCCGCAATTCGTCGATCCGCACGGCGCGCAGAGCGTTACGTTGCAGATGCTCGAACTGGGTGCGCTGTTCATGCTGCAAACGGTCGTCGTGTTTTCGCTGTTCGGCGTGTGCGCGGGTGTGATCGGCGGATGGCTGAGGCGTCGTCCGCGCGCGGGCGTGTGGCTCGACCGGCTCGCGGGCGCGACGTTCATCGCGATCGGTATCCGTGTCGCGCTGCGCGACTGATTCGATCGATTCGTTGTTTGCCGTTTGAGTCGTCGGCTGGATCGTCTACACGTTGTCACGCTGTCTGGAGCTTTCATGTCTTTGCCTTGCATCGCCGCCGCGCGCCGCTTCGATCCTGCGCGGCATCTTCCGTTCGTGATCGGCGGGGAACGCGTCGGCTGGGTTCGTGCGACCGACGTGCCGCTGCTCGCGCGCTGGCCCGATGTGTTCGACATCGATGCGAAGAGCGTTACGCTTGCGCCGCAATTCAACACGGTCGAGCTGCGTAGCGCCGCGCTGGGTTCAGTGATCGGCGCGCTCGCCGCCGACGGCTGCATTCCCGGCTGGCGCGACGAAACCTACGCGATCCGCAATGCGTTCGATGCGCCGCCGCTCGCGTATATCGAGCGCGCGGCGTCACGCTTTTTCGGCACGATGACGTACGCGGTGCATCTGAACGGCGTCGTAGAATACGAAGACCGCGCGCCGCAGTTGTGGATCGCGCGCCGTAGCGACACGAAGGCCACCGATCCTGGCATGCTCGACAACGTCGTCGCGGGCGGCGTCGGTTGGGGCTTTAGTCTCTCTGAAACGATCGTCAAGGAGTGCTGGGAAGAAGCGGGCATTCCCCAAGAGATCGCCGCGCGCGCGGTCGCGGGACGCACGGCACATGTGCTGCAATCGCTGCCCGAAGGCACGCAGGCCGAGCAGATCTTCATCTACGACCTCGCATTGCCGGCAGACTTCGCGCCACGCAATCAGGATGGCGAAGTGGGCGAGCATCGGCTGGCGCGCATCGAAGATGTCGCGCAGTCGATCGAAGAAGGCGCGATGACGGTCGATGCGAGCCTCGCGACGCTCGATTGCCTGCTGCGCCGCCGCTGGATCGACGAAGACGCCTGCGCCGGCATCGACGCGCTGTTCGAGCCGCCCGTCTTCGATTGACACTGACGGACGAACGCGCACGCGCACCCGAAGCACCGCATCACACTCTACGAAACACGCACTGAAGAAGGGAGTCACCGAGGTCATGTCGACCGAACACAGCTTTATTCTCAAACTGTCGTGCGCCGATCGGCCCGGCATCGTTCACGCCGTGTCGGGTTTTCTATTCGAGCGCGGCAGCAACATCCTCGACTCCGCGCAATTCGGCGACAGTCACACCGGCGAATTTTTCATGCGCGTCCATTTTCAGCAGGTGGGCGGCGATCCCGGTCTCGACGCGCTGCGCGAATCATTCGCGACGCTCGCGGCACAGTTCGGCATGCGCTGGGAATTGCACGACGCGAACGTGAAGCCGCGCGTCGTGATCATGGTGTCGAAGATCGGCCACTGTCTGAACGATCTGCTGTTCCGCTATCGCACGGGGCAACTGAACATCGAGATTCCCGCGATCATCTCGAACCACAAGGAGTTCTATCAGCTTGCCGCGAGCTACGACATTCCGTTTCATCACTTCCCGCTGACGTCGAAGGATGCGAAGGCACAGCAGGAAGCGCGCGTGCTCGAAGTGATCGACGAATGCAAGGCGGACCTGGTCGTGCTCGCGCGCTACATGCAGATTCTGTCGCCGGAATTGTGCGAGCGGCTGGCGGGGCGCGCGATCAACATCCATCATTCGTTCCTGCCGAGCTTCAAGGGCGCGAAGCCGTACTATCAGGCGTTCGATCGCGGCGTGAAGCTGATCGGCGCAACGGCGCACTACGTGACGACGGATCTCGACGAAGGCCCGATCATCGAGCAGGAAGTGGAGCGCGTCGATCACAGCATGACGCCGGATCAGCTGACGGGCATCGGCCGCGACGTCGAATGCGTGACGCTCGCGCGCGCGGTGAAGTGGCACGTCGAGCACCGTATCGTGCTGAACGGCAGCAAGACGGTTGTGTTCCGCTGAATCGTTTTTCTTTTCGCTAAGACCGGCGCGGATCGTGATCGACCGCGCCGGTTTTTTATTGCGTCGCGCTTTCGGTTTGCGTACGAACGGCGCGTGACTTTGCGTCGCGCGTGTTCGTCGGGTGGCGGCGCGCGTTCATCTTCTTTAGCCAGATCAACAGACCCGTTGCGCTCAGCACGGCCACCATCACGCCGACGAAGCTGACCAGAACGCGTCCGCCGATACCGAGGATGCGCCCCGAATGCAGCGGGAATTGCGCCTGCATGAAGAGATCGCCCGCCGTGCCCTGGCCGGGAATCTGCGCGCCGAGCGGCTGGCCTGTCTGCGCATTCCAGTACGTCCATGCATTGCCGAGGCCGCCGTCGCCGTGGTCGTCGCCGGCTCGGAAATAGCCGACGCCGTACACATGGAACGCCGGCACGTAATAGATCGCGCCTGGCGGCGCATCGATATGCTTTTCGATGCGCGCCTGTTGCGCCGCCTTCAGAATGTGCTCGCGCGGCAGCGGCTCGTCGTTGGGTTTTGCGTTGGGCAGCATCGACGGATCGGTGAAGGGCGTCGGCGTGAGTGTCGAGAACAGCTTGACGATCGGCTGCACGACGGGCGTCGACAGATTCATCGACACCGACGTCACCGCGACGATCAGCAGCAGCCCCCATATCCATACGCCGCCAGAGCGGTGCAGATCGAACGTGAGTGCGTAGCCGCCCCGCCGCAAGCGAAACGCAAACGACTTCTTCCACGCCTTCGCGCTGGGAAACGCGAGCACGAGCGCGATCACGCTATCGAAAATCCACACGATGCCGACGATGCCCATCAGCCACGTGCCGATGTCGATGCCATGTGTGAACGACAGAAACAGCGTGTAGTGCAGCTTGTAGATGAACGGCAGCAGATTGATCCGCGCGACCGACAACGCGCCCCAATCGCGCTGACCCTGAATTTCGCCGGTGGCGGGATCGACGGCGATCTGGTTGAAGTCGAGCGCATACGGCTGGTTCGTTTTCGGATCGATGCGCGGCATCACCATCATTTGCAGCGTATGTCCTTTTTCGGCTGCGAGCGGCAGATAGGTCACTTGCAGCCGAGGGTCGCCCGACTCGACGCGGCGCGCGAGTTCCAGCGACGGCAACGGCGCGGCGTCGCTGCGCGCGTCGAAGAACGACGGATTGAGCGCCGCGTCGATTTCGTGATCCCACGCGATCAGCGCGCCCGTCAGTCCCGCGACGAACAGAAACAGCGCTGTCCCGATGCCGAACCAGCGATGCAGTCGAACGAGCGCGGATCTCATGCGCCGTTTCCGTCGAAAGCGACGGCCGTCGACGGCAAAAAAGTGACAGACATGACGGCGTGGCGTCTCTGCAAATACGAATTATTCGCATCTTATGAGGCAGGCGACGATGTCGCAAGAGTGTCGTAAGCGCTAGCGGCGCGTATTCCCTCTATCAGGGATAACTTTGCGGGCAACCGTTAAATTCTCGGCTTCAGCTGTACGCACATGCGACAAAATGTCGCGCCTAAACACTTATAGAAATCCGGTGGTAGTTGGCATCATTCGTTTTTTTTTGTAAATAAGAATGATTCTTATTTGTTAAAATGAGTGGACTGACTGTTGGGAATAACAATGAAAAACGCTGCTGACCAAGGAGTGAGTAAGAAACAACGCGGAAAGACAAAAGGGCCGATGATCGGCGTCGTGCATATCGCCGTGATGCTGGCGTTTGCTGCGAGCCGAAACGCCAATGCGCAGACGGACGCGCCGGTCAATGCGTCGGGTGCTGCCGCGGCATCCGCGGGCGCAGCGAACGACGCAGCCGCCGAGAAGTCATTGCCCGCCGTCAAGGTGACGGCTGCGCAGGACTCGCCGCAGCATCTGAACGCCGACGTCGGCAGCGGCGCGCTCGGCATGCGCACGCAACTCGACACGCCGTTCTCGACGACGGTCGTGACGAGCGAGGAGCTGCGGGACATGCAGCCGCAAAAGCTCGGCGACGTATTCGCGCGCGACGCGTCCGTCTCCGATAACGGCAATCCGTATAGCGCATGGGCCACGTATTTGAGCGTGCGCGGCATGCAGCTCGACTGGCAGAACGGCTTCAAGATCGACGGTTTGCCGTTCAACAGCTACGGCATCACGATGCCGTATGCACAGCTGGAGAGCGTCGAACTGCTCAAGGGACTGTCCGGTTTCATGTACGGCTTTGGCGCGCCCGGCGGCGTCGTCAACTACGTGACGAAGAAGCCGCCGCTTTCGGTCACGCCCATTCGCTGCGTCGACGTTGGTTATTTGACGGAGGGCGTATGGGCGGAGCACGCGGACCTCGGAGGCCGCGTCGGCCCGAACGGCATGTTCGGCTATCGCTTCAACGCGACGCACGAAGAAGGGCAGACGTACAACGACGGCACGCTTCGTCGCAACGCGTTTTCGCTCGCGCTCGACGCCCGCATCACGCGCGACCTGAGCGCGACGTTCGGCGCGCTGTATCAGGACCAGCACGCGACAGGGCAGGGCGGCTCGATCTCGACGGCGCAATACGTCGGCACGTCGCTACCGACGACACTCAGCGGCTCGACCGACAACCTCGGCAATCCGTCGCAGCACCTGAACACGAATCTCCAGCTTTACACAGCGGGCGTTCACTACAATCTGAGCCCCGACTGGACCGCGCATCTGACATACAGCTTCAGCAAGAGTTTTCGCGATCGCAACGAAAGCACGTTCTTCCTCGAGAACCCGGCCGGCGACTATACGGAATTCCGCTTCGCCGGCAAGGAAGGACATCGGTTGAGCCTCTGGCAGGCGATGGTCGAAGGCAACGTGAAGACGGGGCCGTTCGAGCATCAACTGGTGTTCGGCGCGGCATGGCAGAAGCAGGTGAACGAGTACGAAGCGAACAGCGTCTACGAGCAGATCGGCACGGGCAATCTCTATTCGCCGAACACGAACCTGTTCTACAGCCCCGAAGGACTGTCGACCTATCGCGCTGGCGACATCATGCAAAAGGCGCTCTTCGCCAGCGATACGATCCAGTTGACCGAACGCTGGTCGGTGCTCGGCGGCGTCCGTTATACGAACTACGAGCAGAACGGCTACACGCTGACGGGCGCGACGAGTTCGCACTACAGCCAGAGCGGCGTGCTCACGCCGACCGTCGCGCTGATGTTCAAGCTCGCTCCGACGACCACGCTCTACACGAGCTATGTCGAATCGCTTGAACCCGGCTCGATCGTCGACTTCACCTATGCGAATGCCGGCCAGATGCTCAAGCCGCTGCGCAGCAAGCAGTACGAAATCGGCATCAAGAGCGAGCATGCGCGCTGGAGCGCGAGCTCGGCGCTGTTCCGCATCGAGCGCGGCGCGGAGTACGCGAACAGCGCGAACGTCTATGTTCAGGATGGCGAGTCGATCTTCGAAGGCGTCGAAGCGGGCGCCGATGTGCGGCTCGGCGCGAACTGGACGGTCGGCGGCGACCTGATGTGGCTGCATACGAAGTACGAGCGCGGCTCGTCATTCGACGGCAACCGCGTCGCGGGTGCGCCCGGTTTCGTCGCGGCTGGCCATGTCACGTACAACGTGCCCTACGTGCCTGGGCTCAGACTCGGCGCCGACGCGAAGTTCACGGGCAACACGACCGTGCGTCCGGCCGGCGATCTGAAAGCGGGCGGCTATACGCTGTTCAATGTCGGTGCGTCATATGCGACGCGTATCGGCGGCTATGGCGTGACGTTCCGTGCCGCGATCGACAACATCACGAACAAGCGGTACTGGGAATACCAGTACGCGGACTATATCTCGCCGGGCGATCCGCGCACGCTGTCGCTCAACGCGCGCATGGACTTCTGATCGCGGCACGTTGCGGACATCGATGCGCACATGAAAAAGGGCGGCCTCGCGGTCGCCCTTTTTCATTTGATGCACCTGTTGCGCTACACGAGCCGCAGATAGATCAGTTCGCGCTTGATGTACGCATAGAAGATCGGCGCGGCGATCACGCCGGGGATGCCGAACGCCGCCTCCATCACGAGCATCGCGATGAGCAGTTCCCATGCGCGCGCCTCGATCTGTCCGCCGATGATGCGCGCGTTGAGGAAGTATTCGAGCTTGTGAATCAGGATCAGGAACACGAGCGCCGTCACAGCCGCCGGAAAGCTCACCGACAGCGCGACTGCGACGATCAGCGTGTTCGAGATCAGATTGCCGATCACGGGCAGCAGGCCGACGATGAACGTGATGATGACGAGCGTCTTCGCCATCGGCAGCGGCGCATGGAAGAGCGGCAGCAGCAACAGCAGGAATATGCCCGTGAACACCGTGTTGATCGCGGAGATCTTCATCTGCGCGAACACGATGCGGCGGAACGCATCGGCGAAACGGCTGACGCGCGTGATGAACGCCGTCGACAGCGGCAGCCGGTGAATGTGCTTCTGCGCGCCGACCGCGACGATCGCGCCGATGATCATGCCGATCAGCACATGCGTGAAGATGCGCGCCGCGTTCTTGCCGCCTTGAGAGAGCGTGCTCGCATGCGTCTGCATCAGCACGGCGGCCTTTTCCTTCATCTGCTCGGTGGAAACGGGCAGGTTCTGCGCGATGAACTGCGGCAGGCGGCCACGCGCCTGGTCGATCAGCGACATCGCCTGGTCGAGCAGCTTCTGGACGCTCGGCACGTCGCTCTCGAAGTGCTCGATGATGGCGACGGTGAAGCCCGTCAGCACGCCGACGATCACAGCGGACAGGATCACCACGGCGAACCAGCGCGCGCGGTAGCTCGACATGTGTTTTTCGATGCGCGGCGCGAGCATATGGACGAGCTGAAACACGAGCATGCC
Organism: Paraburkholderia franconis; assembly: GCF_009362735.1. Taxonomy (GTDB): domain Bacteria; phylum Pseudomonadota; class Gammaproteobacteria; order Burkholderiales; family Burkholderiaceae; genus Paraburkholderia; species Paraburkholderia franconis. The sequence continues at coordinate 38,636 of NZ_WHNP01000003.1, forward strand.
GGCGAGCAGCGCGCCCAGCAGCCTCAGTTCGAGCACCGCCCACATCGCGAGCAGCGCCACGACATAGCTGCCGATTTCGACCGCCGACAGTTTCGGCAGGCTCATGTCGCTGGTCAGCCTGACCGGGCGAGGGCGCAGATCCTGCACCTGCCCGTCGTCGCGGGCCGGATTACGCTTGGCCATGGCTTTCTATCGTCTCCAACCTCAGGTTTTTACGCTCGGCTTGCCGGCTTTTGCTGTCGCTTTCGCCGTTCCTGCCGCTGGCTTCGCCGTCGATTTCGAAGCCCGTTTCGGTGCGTCGGCGGCGACGGCCTTCTTTGCCCTCGCCGGTTTTACGGCTGTTTTTGCGGATTCTGCAGCGGTGTTGTTCCCGATTGCCTCGGCTTCGCCGGTTTCATCGTCGGACTGTTCGCCTGATTCCGCGTCCGCCCGTTCAACCGATCCGGCCTGTGCTTCCGATGCCGATACGCCGTTTACGGCGCCGCGCAGCAACAGCGGCGCGAGATACCGGCCGGTAAAACTTGCCTTCGACTTCGCGATCTGCTCCGGCGTGCCCTGCGCGATGATCTGACCGCCGCCCGCGCCGCCTTCAGGACCGAGATCGATCACCCAGTCGGCTGTTTTTATCACATCGAGATTATGCTCGATGATGACAACCGTATTTCCTTGATCACGCAACCGATGGATCACTTCGAGCAGCAGCGCGATATCGTGGAAATGGAGGCCCGTGGTAGGTTCGTCGAGGATGTAAAGTGTGCGACCCGTATCGCGCTTGCTCAGTTCCAGCGAGAGCTTGACGCGCTGCGCCTCTCCGCCCGACAGCGTGGTCGCCGACTGGCCGAGGCGGATATAGCCGAGGCCGACGTCGAGCAGCGTCTTCAGCTTGCGCGCGACGACGGGCACCGCGCGGAAGAATTCGTGCGCGTGCTCGACGGTCATCTCCAGCACTTCGCTGATGTTCTTGCCCTTGTACTGGATGTCGAGCGTCTCGCGGTTGTAGCGCTTGCCGTGACACACGTCGCACGGCACGTACACGTCGGGCAGGAAATGCATCTCGACCTTCAGCACGCCGTCGCCCTGACATGACTCGCAGCGTCCGCCCTTTACGTTGAACGAAAAGCGGCCCGGATCGTAGCCGCGTTCCTTCGCGGCAGGCACGCCCGCGAACAGTTCGCGGATCGGCGTGAAGACGCCCGTGTACGTCGCGGGATTCGAGCGCGGCGTGCGGCCGATCGGCGACTGGTCGACGTTGATGACCTTGTCGAAATGCTCGAGGCCTTCGATCGCCTCGAACGGCGACGGCTCCGTCGACGAGCCGTACAGGTGTTGCGCGACGGCGTGATAGAGCGTGTCGTTGATGAGCGTCGACTTGCCCGAGCCCGACACGCCCGTCACGCACGTCAGGAGACCGACGGGCAGATCGAGCGTCACGCGCTTCAGGTTGTTGCCGTAAGCCTCGACGATGCGCAGATGGCGCTCGTCAGGCTGCTTGCGGTCATCGGGGAATTCGATGCGGCGCGTGCCCGCGAGATACTGGCCCGTCATCGAAGCCGGGTCCGCCTGCACGTCGACGGGCGTGCCTTCCGCGATCACCATGCCGCCATGCTCGCCCGCGCCCGGTCCCATGTCGACGACATAGTCGGCCATCCGGATCATGTCCTCGTCGTGCTCGACGACGATTACCGAGTTGCCGAGATCGCGCAGATGCTTGAGCGTCGAAATGAGGCGGTCGTTGTCGCGCTGATGCAGGCCGATCGACGGCTCGTCGAGTACGTACATCACGCCCGTCAGCCCCGAGCCGATCTGCGATGCGAGCCGGATGCGCTGCGCCTCGCCGCCCGACAGCGTTTCGGCGCTGCGCTCCAGCGACAGATAATCGAGCCCGACGTTGTTCAGGAACATCAGGCGCGCGACGATTTCCTTGATGACCTTGTCGGCGATTTCGCGCTTTGCGCCTTCGAGCCGCAGCGTCTGGAAATAGCCGAGCGAGTCGCGCAGCGGCCAGCCGCTCACTTCGTAGATCGCGCGCGCATCGCCGTCCGCGCCGATGCGCACGAAACGCGCTTCGCGCCGCAGACGCGTGCCCTCGCACGACGGGCACGCCTGGTTGTTCTGATACTTCGCGAGCTCTTCGCGCACCGCGACGGAATCCGTCTCGCGATAACGCCGCTCCAGATTCGGAATGATCCCTTCGAACACGTGCTCGCGCACCGAAGTGCGCCCGCGCTCGTTGATGTACGAGAACGGCACGGTCTGCTTGCCGGAGCCGTACAGCAGAATCTGGCGCACCTTTTCCGGCAGGTCTTCGAACGCGGTATCGATGTCGAATTCGTAGAACGCCGCGAGGCTTTGCAGCATCTGGAAGTAGAACTGGTTGCGCCGGTCCCAGCCCTTCACGGCACCCGCCGCCAGCGACAGCGACGGATGCGCGACCACCCGCTTCGGATCGAAGAAGGTGATCTGGCCGAGGCCGTCGCATTCCGGGCACGCGCCCATCGGGTTGTTGAACGAGAAGAGGCGCGGCTCAAGTTCCTGCAGCGAGTACGAGCAGATCGGGCACGCGAACTTCGAGCTGAAAAGATGCTCCTTGTCCGTGTCCATTTCGAGCGCGATCGCGCGGCCGTCGGCGAGTCGCAGCGCCGTTTCGAAGGATTCGGCGAGACGCTGCTTCGCGTCGGGGCGCACCTTCAGACGGTCGACGACCACGTCGATCGTGTGCTTGTCGTTCTTCTTGAGTTGCGGCAGCGAGTCGACTTCGTAGATCTTCGCGGCGCCCTCGTTCGCGGTGCCGCCGCCCGAGCGCACGCGAAAGCGGATGAAGCCCTGCGCCTGCATGTCTTCGAACAGCTCGGTGTGCTCGCCCTTGCGATTCGCGACGACGGGCGCGAGGATCATCAGTTTCGTGTCTTCGGGCAGCGCGAGCGCGGCGTCCACCATCTGCGAGACGCTTTGCGCCTCGAGCGGAATTTCGTGGTCCGGGCAGTAAGGCGTGCCGACACGTGCGTAAAGAAGCCGCAGGTAGTCGTGGATTTCTGTGACGGTGCCGACCGTCGAGCGCGGGTTGTGCGACGTCGCTTTCTGCTCGATCGAAATGGCAGGCGACAGGCCCTCGATCAGATCGACGTCGGGCTTTTCCATCAGTTGCAGGAATTGGCGGGCGTACGCGGACAGGCTCTCCACATAACGGCGCTGGCCTTCGGCGTAGAGCGTGTCGAAGGCCAGCGACGATTTGCCCGAGCCGGACAGGCCGGTAATCACGACCAGCTTGTGACGCGGCAAGTCGAGATTGACGTTCTTCAGGTTGTGGGTCCGAGCCCCACGGATACGGATTTGTTCCATGAACCGGCGGGAAGAGGAGAAGGCTAAACCTGCTACTATAACGACTTTTCCAGACCGCCGTTACGGCTTCCTGACAGCCCGCAAACGGCGTGCTGACAGATACGAAACCGTCGTTTTTTGCGGTCCAGCGTCGCGGTGAACTGCTTGTATGTGAGGCGTTTTCCGTCGTCTGCAAGGCAACAGGTGGCCGGCGCGAGCGCTGCACGCGTCAGAAGCTGCGCATGCGGGCCCACGCGGTTCGCCGTCCGTTCATTCGAATATCGCTCCCGATGTCCAATCCGTCCGCCACCTCTTCACGCATGAGCGCGCATGAACTGCGCGCGACCGTGTCGCTTGCTGCGATCTTCGCGCTGCGCATGCTGGGTCTCTTCATGATCATGCCTGTCTTCTCGATCTACGCGAAGACGATTCCGGGCGGCGAGAACGTACTGCTTGTCGGCATTGCGCTCGGGGCGTATGGCGTCACGCAATCGCTGCTCTACATCTTCTACGGCTGGATTTCCGACAAGGTCGGCCGCAAGCCCGTCATCGCGACGGGCCTGCTGATCTTCGCGCTCGGCAGCTTCGTCGCCGCGTTCGCGCACGACATGACTTGGATCATCGTCGGGCGGGTGATTCAGGGGATGGGCGCGGTGTCGTCAGCGGTGATCGCGTTCATCGCGGACCTGACGGCCGAAGAGCATCGCACCAAGGCGATGGCGATGGTGGGCGGATCGATCGGCGTGTCGTTCGCGGTCGCGATCGTCGGCGCGCCGATCGTGTTCCATTGGGTCGGCATGAGCGGCCTGTTCGCGCTCGTCGGCGTGTTCTCGATCCTCGCGATCGGCGTCGTGCTGTGGGTCGTGCCCGATGCGCCGAAGCCCGTCCACGTGCCCGCGCCATTCCACGAAGTGCTGCACAACCGGGAACTGTTGCGCCTCAATTTCGGCGTGCTCGTGCTGCACGCGACGCAAACGGCGCTCTTCCTCGTCGTGCCGCGCATTCTCGAAGCGGGCGGTCTTCCCGTCGCGTCGCACTGGAAGATTTACCTGCCCGTGATGGGGCTGGCGTTCGTGATGATGGTCCCTGCGATCATCGCCGCCGAAAAGCGCGGCAAGATGAAGGCGGTCCTGCTGGGTGCGATTGGTCTTATCCTGATCGGCCAGTTACTTCTCGGCGTCGCAGCGCATACCATTATGTCGGTGGCGGCGATCCTGTTTATCTACTTTCTCGGCTTCAATATTCTCGAAGCATCGCAGCCTTCGCTGGTGTCGAAACTGGCGCCGGGCAACCGCAAGGGCGCAGCGGCGGGCGTCTACAACACCACGCAGTCGATCGGCCTCGCAATGGGCGGCGTGATCGGCGGCTGGCTGCTGAAAGTGGATGGACAAAGCGTCGTGTTTTTTGCATGCTCGGGGCTCGTAGCTTGCTGGCTTATAATCGCCGCGAGCATGAAGCAGCCGCCGCGCAAAGCATAAATCTTTTACGGCACGAATTTAAAGGCGGCGGTCAAACGGGGCGCGGGGGCGCGCTTTCCGGTCATTGACTCAGGCGGCCATGGCGTAGAAGGCCATCGGTGCCGCGTCGCCGGAAACGAAATCAACAGGAGAAACTCATGGCATCCGTGAACAAGGTCATTCTCGTCGGCAATCTCGGCGCCGATCCGGAAGTCCGTTACCTTCCGAGCGGTGACGCAGTGGCGAACATCCGCCTTGCCACGACCGATCGCTACAAGGACAAGCAATCGGGCGAATTCAAGGAAATGACTGAGTGGCATCGCGTGTCGTTCTTCGGGCGTCTCGCGGAGATCGTGTCGGAGTACCTGAAGAAGGGCTCGTCGGTGTATATCGAAGGCCGTATCCGCACGCGCAAGTATCAGGCGCAGGACGGCACCGACCGTTACTCGACGGAAATCGTCGCTGATCAGATGCAGATGCTCGGCGGCCGCAGCGGTTCGGGCGGCGGCGGTGGCGACGACGGCGGCTATAGCCGTGGCGAGTCGATGGAGCGCGGCGGTGGCGGTGGCCGCATGTCGGGCGGCGGCGGTGGCGGCCGTGTGTCGGGTGGCGGCAGTGGTGGCGGTGGCGGTCAGAGCCGTCCGAGCGCGCCGGCTGGCGGCGGCTTCGACGAGATGGATGACGATATTCCGTTCTAGACGCGCTCTGCGCAAAAACAGTCCGGCGCAGCGAAACATCGCGCATCGAACGAACAGGAAAACACCCCGCCTTCGAGCGGGGTGTTTTTTCATGCGCGTGCCCGTCGCGACAGTTGCAAGAGCAAGGACAAGGGCAGGATCAACCGAAGTCCAGCCACCGCCTCAAGCCACCCCCCCATTCGCCCGCAGAATCTGCCCATTGACCCACGCGCTATCCGGCCCTGCCAGAAACGAGACCACGGACGCGATATCCTCCGGCTGTCCCAGGCGTTGCAGCGGCGGCATCTTCGCAAAGTTCTGGATTTGCTCTTCCGTCTTGCCTTCGAGGAACAGCGCCGTCGCGACGGGCCCCGGCGCGACCGCATTCACGGTGATATCGCGGCCGCGCAGTTCTTTGGCAAAGACATGCGTGAACGCTTCGACGGCCGCCTTCGTCGCGTTGTAGATCGCGTAGCCCGGCATGTTCAGCGCGAGCGTCGTGCTCGAAAAGTTGACGATGCGCCCGCCGTTGTTCATCCGCGCCGCCGCTTCACGCAGCGTATTGAAAGTGCCGCGCACGTTGATGTCGAAGGTCTGCGTGTAGAGCGCATCGCTGGTGTCGGCGAGCGGCAGCGTCTTCATGATGCCCGCGTTGTTGACGAGCACGTCGACCTTGCCCAACTGCTGCTCGGTCGCTTCGAACATGCCGCGCACGTCGTCGGCGTTCGACACGTCCGCTTTCACCGCGATCGCGGCCGCGCCTTGCGCCTTCAGTTCCGCGACGAGCGCGTCCGCTTCCTTCGAACTCGCCGCGTAGTTGACGACGACGGCAAATCCGTCGCTGGCGAGTCGCCGCGCGAGGGCCGCGCCGATGCCGCGCGATGCGCCCGTCACGATAGCCACCTTCGCATTCTTCACGTTGTTCACGATCCCGTTCCTCAAAGTAGTGATTCGGTGAAAAGGATGATCGGATATTTCATGGAAGAGATAATTGGTCGAGACTTGGTATCATCATTCCATTCACTTCAACAATACGCTCGCATGAGACTGCGGAGCCAGCCGCCATGGACCGATTTCAGGAAATGCAGGTGTTCGTCCGCATCGCCGAGCGGCAGAGCTTCACGCGTGCCGCCGACGATCTGCAGATTCCGCGCGCGACCGTCACGAACCTGATGAAGCGGATGGAGCAGCGGCTCGGCGCGCGGCTGCTCGAGCGGACTACGCGCACCGTGCGCCTCACGCCCGACGGCGAAGCGTACTACCGCCGCTGCGTGCGTCTGCTCGCCGATATGGAAGAGGCCGAAGGCTCGTTCCGCAATGCGGCGCCGAAGGGACTGTTGCGCGTGAACTTGCAGGGCACGCTCGCGCGGCACTTCATCGTCCCGGCGCTGCCGGAGTTTCTCGGACGCTATCCGGGGATCGAACTGCATATCGGCGAGGACGACCGGCTCGTCGATCTCGTGCGCGAGGGCGTCGATTGCGTGCTACGAGCGGGCAACCTGCAGGATTCGTCGATGGTGGGGCGGCGCGTCGCGCGGCTCGAACAGGTAACGCTCGCGAGTCCCGCGTATCTGGAGCGGCACGGACTGCCAGCCGATCTCGCCGCGCTCGCGACGCATCGCGCCGTCAACTACATATCGAGCGCGACGGGCAGTGCAATGCCGCTCGAATTCACCGTCGACGAACGTGTGGTCGAGGTGAATCTCGAGGCGATCGTGTCGGTGACGGGCGCCGATCTGTACACGGGCGCGGCTGTCGCCGGACTCGGTCTCGTACAGGTGCCGCGTTATCGGGTGCTGAACGAGCTCGCCACGGGCGGTCTCATCGTCGTGCTGCCGCAATTTCCGCCGCCGCCGATGCCCGTTACGGTGCTGTATCCGCAAAGCCGCCAGTTGTCGTCGCGCGTGCGCGCGTTCGCGCAGTGGATGCGCGAGATCTTCGACGCCGCGGGTGGACTCAAGGTCGGTTGATCCACGACGCGCCCGGCGTTTCCGGGCGAGATTGCGCGAGATCAAGCCCGGCGGCCTTCCGACAGAAAGCCTCCCGACAGGCCATAAAGTTTTCGGCAAATCGGCCGTAACTGGCAGTGTGGTGCATCTGCTTAATGTTCAATCGAGTTGCGGACCTTGCCTGGCGGCCTGGGCGCAGCAATCCTGCCACGGGACTCTGGAGATTCCGGTCAGGCGGCCATAGGAGACATGCTTCATGTTGAAAGGTCTTTCGATTCGTACGTACCTCACGTTGATGATCGTGCTGTTCGGCATCGTATTGCTGATCGGCGCGGCGGCGGGGCTGCTGTCGCTGCGTGCGAGCAATGCGTCGCTGCAGCGGATGTATACGATCGATACGCCGGCCATCGCGGATCTCGAAGGCAGCGCGGGGCAGCTGCTTCGCCTGCGTCTCTCGCTCGCGACGTATTCATCGCTCAACGAACTGAATGATCAGCAAGGCGCAGACGCCGTGCTCAAGCGATTCGATACGTATCTGAAGGTGTCGAACGAACGTCTCGCCAATTTCCTTCGTAATGCGAGCAATGATGCCGACGAGCAGCGGCTCATCAAGGAGATGCAGGAAAAGCGCAACACGTTCCTGGCTGAAGGCGTCGAACCTGCAATGGCGGCGCTCAAGGCCGGCGACAAGGCGACGTTCCACGAGTTGCAGGGGCACAAGCTGTCGCCGCTTTATAGCGCCTACGAAAAGCCGATGCTGACGCTCGAAAAGGTGCAACTGGATCACGCCGAAAAGCGCTACCAGGATGCGCAGCAGCTCTTCTATGTCGTCTGCGTCGCTGTTGCGATCGGCATGGCGGGCACGCTGATCTTCTCGTGGATCGGACGCGTCGTGATGGTTCGCGCGATCGTGCATCCCGTTGATGCCACTATCGAGCAGTTCCAGCGCATCGCGCACGGCGACCTGACGGGCCGCATCGAAAACACCGGCGACAACGAAATGGGCCGCCTCGCCGCGGCGCTGCGCAGGATGCAGGAGTCGCTGATCGCGACCGTGAACACGGTGCGCCACAGCACCGATTCGATCGACACAGGCGTGAGCGAAATCGCGGCGGGCAATACCAATCTGTCGCAGCGCACGGAAGAGCAGGCGGCCTCGCTGGAAGAAACGGCAGCGAGCATCGAAGAACTCACGTCGACGGTCAAGCAGACGGCCGACAACGCGAAGCAGGCCAGCTCGCTCGCGCAAGGCGCATCGACGCTCGCGGCGCAAGGCGGCGAACTCACGCAGCAGGTGATGGGCACGATGCAGCAGATCGTCGACGACTCGCGGCGTATCGCCGATATCGTCGGCGTGATCGAGGGCATCGCGTTCCAGACGAATATCCTCGCGCTGAACGCCGCCGTCGAAGCCGCGCGCGCAGGCGAACAGGGGCGCGGCTTTGCCGTCGTCGCGAGCGAAGTCCGTTCGCTTGCGCAACGTAGCGCGGCAGCGGCGAAGGAGATCAAGGGCTTGATCGGCGCGTCGAATGACCGTGTGACTGCAGGTGCCGATCTCGTCCAGCGTTCGGGTTCGACGATGACGGAAATCGTCGATGCGATTGCGCGCGTCAGCGCGATCATGAGCGAGATCGCCGAAGCGGCAAATGAGCAGAGCACGGGTATCGATCAGGTGAACGTCGCCGTCGCGCAGATGGATGAAGTGACGCAGCAGAATGCCGCGCTCGTCGAGCAGGCCGCGGCAGCCACGAGTTCGCTCGAAGAGCAGGCGCGGCATCTCACGGAGGCCGTCTCTGTGTTCCGCACCGACACCACGCGGGTCGCGTCGCCGCGTGCCGTTGTCCATCGCATGGTCGCGCAGAAGCCGGATCTGGACGTATCGCTGGAGACGGCCGAAGCCGTCTAGGCACGTTGGTGACTGGAATCGCGAAGACGTAGCTCACGTCTTTGCATCGCCGATGGATGAAGGTGCGTGAAGCAGAGGCGACGCGCCAATAACCCGCGCTTCATCATCGACGCAAAACAGAACGGCGGTGCAAGCCTTCAATGCTTGCACCGCCGTTTGTTTTCTAGCGCAATGCGCGCGGCAGCTTAGGGGCTCTTAAGGCCTTAAGGCCGCACTGCGTAGTACTTCGCCACGCCGTCGATTTCTTCCGGCGTCATGTTGCGCGCGACGTTGCGCATCTGCTCGTTGACGTCGTTATGACGCTCGCCGTTGGCAAACGCACGCAACTGCGCCGTCATATACACCGACGACTGCCCGCCCAGCCACGGCGCGGACCCCTTGCGGTCGCGCTCGCCGTGACACGCGGCGCACGGCGCGATGTTGCGCATCGGCGAGCCTTCGTTCACGAGCTTGCGGATACTTGCGTCGTCGACAGTGCCCTTTTCGACGGCCGGCGGACGCGGCAGCGTCGAGTAGTAGTTCGCGAGATCGTGCAGATCGCGGTCGCTCAAGTGACGGATGATGGGCGGCATGATGGAGTTCATGCGCTGGCCGCTCTGGTAGTCGCGCAGCTGCTTGTAGACCACGTCCGCGTATTGCCCCGCAAGCACGGGCGCAGTGACCTGAATCAGGCTCTCCACGCCGTGACACATCGAGCAGTTCTGCGCGAGCGTCGCGCCGCGCCCGACCGAAACGGCGTCGGGATTCGGGCGGCTCAACGGCGGCGCGGGCGGCAGCACGACCACATTGCTCGGCGCCGGGCCCGCGATGTTCTCGTTTTGCGTGTACCAGGACGACGGCGCGCCCGCCGCGCTGCAAATCGTCGCCCAGAGTCCGCGTTGCGTGAAGTCGGGATGCTTCGACGGCAGCCAGATGAAGCCGATCAGAATCGACACGACAGCAATCGCAATCACGCCGCCGACGCTCGACGTGAACCATCGGTTGCTGAAGCTGAATACGCGTTCGTCGCTCATCACCGTGCTCCCACTGCGACGGCCGGCACGGACGTCTGTTGCAAGCCGAGCAACTGCGCAATCGGCACGCTGTAGTTCACGACCGTCAGGCCGATCATCAGCGCGACCCACAGGCCGAAGCTGTTCAGCGCGGCAGGCACGCGCTCGACGGGATGCACGGGCGCGCTGAAGCGGAACTGCTTCGGTTGCTCGATCGCGCCGAACTGCGCTTTCGCGAGGATGTAGAGGAACAGCAGACCGGAGATCACGAGTATCAGTCCGCCGAATGCCGAGACGGCAACCCAGATCGCTTGCGGCGCAATCGCGGGATTGCTGTAGTCGTAATAGGCCATCCGGCGCGGTGCGCCGAGCAGGCCGACGTAGTGCCAGGGCAGCGTGACGACCATCATGCCGATGAACCACAGCCACAGTTGCCAGCGGATCAGGTTCAGCGAGCCGATCGCGCGGCCCGTCAGTTGCGGCCACAGTTCATATGCAATCGCGAAGTACATGATGACGATCGCGCCGCCGAAGATCAGGTGAAAGTGGCCCGTGACCCACTGCGTGTTATGAATCGTCTCGTTGAGCTGGTAGCTCATGTTGATGAGCCCGCCCGCGCCGCCGAAGCCGAGCATGATGAACGAGAACGCGATGACGAGCATCATCGGGTTGTCCCACGGCAATGCCTTCAGCCACCCGAATGCGCCCTTGCCGCCGCGCAGCCGCCCGGCGATTTCCACCGATGCGCAGATCGTGAAGACGGTGAGCAGTGTCGGCACCGACACCATGCCCGTGAACACGGCGTGGACGAACTTGAAGCCCGCGCCCACTTGCGGATCGGCGAACAGATGGTGAATGCCGATCGGCATTGCGAACACGAGGAACAGGATGAACGACACGCGCGCCATCGAATCGCTATACAGCCGTCCGCCGATCGCGCGCGGCACCAGCGTGTAGTACGCGATATACGACGGAACCAGCCAGAAGTAGACGATCGCGTGCAGCGTCCACGAGAACAGCACACGGGCAAGACCGGCGTCGATGGTCGTCTTGAGGCCGAGCGCGACGGGCAGGATCTGGAAGAGGATTTCGAGCGCCGCGCCGACGGCCGTCCACGCCCACAGATACGCGCCCGCGACGTTCGCATACATCGCGAGCGGCACCGGCTTGCCGGGATTCGCGCGCTTCCAGATGCGCAGGTTGATGCCCATCAGCGCGACCCAGATCCACGAGCCCACGACGACGAGCACGACGCCGAGGTAATAGAACGGGCTGCCGATCATCGGCGGATAGAACGTGAAGAGCACCGACGCCTGGCCGGCCGCGACGGGCACCATCGCCATCACCGCGCCGATCGCAAGCATGATCAGCGCGGCCCATGCCCACTTCAAGCCGACGAGCGCCTGTTGCAGCGCGAGTTCGACGATCGCGTAGCCGAAGCCCATCGCGACCAGCGTGGGCAGCACATAGGCCATCACCGTGCCGTGCGCCGTCACCGAACGGTAGTAAAGCTCCGGATCGCCGATCCACGGATGCAGCGGACTGCGCACGAGCATCTGCCATGCGCCCAGCAGCAGCGCGACCCCGAACGAGATGAACGCGAGCCAGAAGTGCGCGAGAACGAGTCGCTTAGCGTGAAACACAGCTGAGCCTCCGATGTTGTTTTGCCTGTTCGAAGAAGGCAGCCTTGTCGATGACCTTCACGTGCGCCCACATCGTCTGATGGCCGAAGCCGCAGAACTCGTGGCAGGGCATCAGATGATCGGCGGGTTTGTCGAAGGAGGAGGAAAACGTCGCGACGTAGCCGGGCACGACCATCGTGTTGATGTTCGTGTCGGTGACGAGCAGGCCGTGCACGACGTCGGCGCTCGTCGTGCGGAAGGTGATGTCGGTGTCGGCGGGCACCAGCAGGCATTGCGGCGTGAACGAGTACTGCTGCGCGATGAAACGCACGACGACGGAACCGTCGGGCTCGACGGCGCTGCCGAGATTGCTCTCGACGAATTCACCCGACATCTGCAGCCGCGACGGATCGATGGTCTCGACGCGCGATGGCGGCATCATCGCCCAGTGCAGCCCCGAGTACACGACGAGGACCAGCATGAACACGACGATCGCGATGACGAAGTACGCCCAGCGCCGTTCCGAGCGCACGGAGACGGCATGACCGCTGTCTGGAGAATGGGAAGGTTGGGTCGACATGATCAGTGAATGACGCCGCGCGGCAGAAACACGAGAAAGTAGAAGCCGATCCAGATCGCGAGGACGACCACGGCGGCGACGCCTGCGACCGCGATCGCGCCGTTCGGTCCTTGCGCGACGATGCGTTCGACTTCGTCGTCCGAAGCGTTGCCGTGGTGGTCGCCGGAGTGATCGTTAGGGTCCATCTGCGAAGTCTCCGAGGACAGGGTTTGTGTCAGTGAAGCGTGATCAGCGCAGCGGTGCCTTGCGCAATTCGTTGACCTGTTTCGCCGTCACGGGCTGGCCGTGATTGCCCCAGGCCGTGCGAATGTAGGTGACGACAGCGGCGGCGTCGACGTCGTTCAGTTCCTGCGCGAACGGCGGCATGCCATAGGGCTCCGGATTGCGTCGCGTGCCCGGCGGGAAGCCGCCGTTGAGCACGATGCGGATCGGGTTGACGGCCGAATCCATTTCGATCGACTGGTTGCGCGCGAGCGGCGGGTAATGCTGGAGCTTGCCTTCGCCGTTATCTCCGTGGCACATCGCGCACTTCGTCATGTAGATGTGCTGGCCGGATTCGAACACGGCGGGCTTGACCGTCGCCGACGGACCCGTCTTGCGGCCCGGATCGTTGTCGGGCAGCGTCTTCAGATAGACGGCCATCGCCTTCACGTCGTCGTCGGTCATGTATTGCAGGCTGTGGTACGTCACCTCGGCCATCGGGCCATAGACCGCGCCGCGATCGGAGATGCCCGCCTGCAGCAGATCGACGATGTCCTTGATGCTCCAGTCGCCGAGTCCGCCGTCCTTGTCGGAAGTGAGCGACGGCGCGTACCAGTTCTGCACCGGGATCAGGCCGCCCGCGAACTGCTCGCTCTTCGACGAGCCGCCGAGCAGATTGATCTTCGTGTGGCACATCGTGCAGTGGCCAAGCCCTTCGACCAGATACGCGCCGCGATTCCATTCGACGGAGCGCGTCGGGTTCGGCTGGAACTCGCCTTCGCGGAAGTACAGCGAACGCCAGCCGATCAGCAGCTCGCGCTGGTTGAACGGGAAGCGCAGCTCATGCTTGCGATTCGCCTGGTGCACGGGCTCGACCGACTTCAGGTACGCGAAGATCGCATCGGAGTCTTCGCGCGTGACCTTCGTGTATTGCGCGATCGGCATCGCGGGATAGATCAGCTTGCCGTCCGGGCTCTTGCCCGTGCGCATCATCTTGAAGAAGTCGTCGGCCGTCCACTTGCCGATGCCGTACTCGTTGTCGGGGCTGATGTTCGGCGTGTAGAGCGTGCCGAACGGCGTTTCCATCGCGAGGCCGCCGCCGAACGTCTTGCCGCGTGGCGCGGTATGACACGCGACGCAATCGCCCGCGCGCGCGAGATACTCGCCGCGCACGACCTGTTCGGGACGCGTGCCGGCGGCTGCGGGCGCGGCTGCACCCGCTCCGTAGGCAGCGGTGACGAACGGAGATTGCGCGGCGATGGCAGCGAGCGCAAGCGCGGTGCCTGCGAGCACTGACATCGTCGCGCGGCGCGTGAGGCGGGCGGCACGTTGCATGCGATTCACGGAGCGAGAGGAGAGAGTCTTCATTCCGGTTGGCTCCCACATGCCAATGGCAGCTTGCCGGGTAGTCGCGGCACGGGACGCGGATCGGCGGGGCGCGGCTGGCGCGCGAGCCAGCTCGAGACCGCGGTGATGTCCTTGTCGTTCAGTTTGACGGCGATCGAGTGCATGCAGTCGGGCGCAAGCGCATGACGCGTGCCGGAGCGCCATGTGCCCATCTGTCCGGCGATATAGCTCGCGTGCAGACCGAGCAAGCCGGGGATGCCGGGCTGCTGTCCCGTCAGGCGCTCGCCGTGACACGCGGCGCACGCGGGAATGCCGCGCTTCGCGTCGCCTTGCATGACGAGCTGCTTGCCGTAGTCGAGCGTCGCTTGCGGCAGCGGATTGGTATCGGGATTCGGATAAGGCGGCTGACGATCGGCAAAGTACTGGCTGATCTTGCGCAGATAGTCGTCGGGCAGGAACGCGAGCAGATAGCCCATCGGCGGATACGTGCGGCCGCCGTCGCGGAATGCAGAGAGCTGGTTGAACAGATAGTCCGCGGGCTTGCCCGCGATGCGGGGGAAGTAGTCGTTGTTGCGCCCCTGGCCCTGCACCCCGTGACAGGTCGTGCAGGCGTGCATTTTTTCGTCCATGGCCGACGGCGGCGGTACGTCGTTCGAGGCCGCAATCGAAGGCCGCGCACTCAAGGTGCAAATGACGCAAATCAGCAACAGGATCGAAGAGCCGACGGTTCTGCGATGCACGAGTGGCCTCGTAGGGAAATGGGTTTCTAGATTCGTTGTTTGAACACCCTTTGAAGAGGCGGGTCGCTCTCTTCAATACTGCTTGGTCGCCTCAGTCACGTATGTGACTTATGTCAATCGAATGGCTGCTGCTCTTGTCCGTCCGACGCGCGGCGCCGACAGTGTATTCAAGTTCGCAAAAAGATGCAGAATAGGGGACGGTTTTACCAGGTTTTACGATGTTTTACCAAACCGCTGCCTCGTATGGCTACGCAGTGGCTTCCAACCCGCACACGAACCGCTTGCCGCAGAACCGACAAGCTAGAGCATCACGATGACGCTGGCATTGCAACCATCATAGGAGGCAATGTGCGCGCTTTCAACGAATGCCAGAAGGAATGCCGCACGAAATGCGGTCATTGTTCCGTTAGCGGACACGACCATTGCGTTCATGCAAGCAGCCGTATGAACGCTGCGCGCGCATTGGTGACCAGTGCGCTCTCGCCGGGGCGCGCCGGCAACAGGTGGAATTCGACTGAAGGCAACGGAGGCAGGCCGATGGTCGCCGGACACGGCACCATGCCCGAGCCGATCGACGATTCATTCAGACACGAGATGCCGAGACCTGCCTTCAGCGCGAGTTGAAGCCCGGCCATGCCCGACGCCGAATGCGACACGAGGTACGGCACGTTGCGTTCGTCGAGCAACCTGACGACGAAGCGCTGCAACTGGCATGTCGAAGGCAGCAGCACCAGATGAAAGGGGGCCGCGAGATGCCGCGCATCGGCATCGGCCGACATCGCCCATACGAGCTTCTCGCGCCGCACGACGGTGCTCGGCGCGCGCGCGTTGCCGCTCGTAGCGCGCTTCGTACCCGGCGCCATGATGCGCAGCGACAGGCCGATGTCGAACGTGGTGTCGTCTTCGACGCTGCTGTCGATCATCGCGCTCGGCAGCACGGTCACATGCAGACGCAGGCGCGGATGCTGTTCGGAGAACATCTTCAGCACCCGCGCGACATCGTGCGGACGATAGTAGTCGGTGATCGCGATGCGCAACTCGCCGTCGAGCGAACGGCCTTGCAGGTCTTCGAACGCCGCTTCGCTCATCGCCAGAATGCGGCGCGCGTGGTCGAGCAGCTTCGTGCCCGCCGGCGTCGCGGTGACGCCTTGCTTGCCGCGCAGGAAAAGAGGCTGGCCGGCGCGCTCTTCGAGCTTCTTCAATTGCTCGCTCACCGACGATTGCGACAGGAACACGCGTTCCGCACCCGCCGACACGCTGCCCGCTTCCGCGACGGCGACGAAGGTGCGCAACTGCGCGAGGTCGAACGCACGCTGGTTCATGTTTCGGATTCTCCGATGGATGGCATCTCATTTTCCCGCTTTTCCGATTGATCGTCCAACCCTACGATAGCCGTCAATGGGACTGATGCGGAGACAATCGTGGGGCAAGTAGTTGATGCAATTGGAAGTTCAGGCGTCGTGCGCGCCAATCATCGATGGAAGGTGCTCGGCGTCGGCTTTGCGGCGAACGCGAGCTTTTCTGCAGCGTTCTCGGGCATTCCGACGACGGCGGTTTTTCTGCGCCACGGCTATCACATCGGCAATGGCGGACTGGGTATCGTGCTCGGCATGCTGGGCCTTGGGATCGCGCTCAGCGAACTGCCGTGGGGGCTGCTCACCGATCGCTGGGGCGACCGGCGCGTGTTGCTGCTCGGCCTGCTGACGACGGCGGCGGCGCTCGCCGCGATGGCGGGCTTTGTCGTGCCGCGGGGCGCGGGCGCGCCGGGCATCGTGTCGCTTGCGCTCGGACTGCTTGCGGTCGGGCTGCTCGGCGGAAGCGTCAACGGGTCGAGCGGGCGCGCGGTGATGGCGTGGTTTCGCCAAGGCGAGCGCGGACTCGCGATGAGCATCCGGCAAACGGCCGTGCCCGCAGGCGGAGGGCTCGGCGCGATGATGCTGCCGTCGCTCGCCGCGCATGTTGGGTTCGTCGCTGTGTATGGCGTGCTCGCTGCGTTGTGCGCCGTGACGGCTTGGTTCGCATGGCGCTGGCTGCATGAGCCGCCCGTCGCGGCCGCGGGCGCAACGCATCAAGCGGCCATCGACGACGAAAGCGCGGCTTCGCAGCCACAGCCTGTTTCGCCGCTGCGCGACATCGGCGTGTGGCGCGTGGCGCTGGGTATCGGCGTGTTGTGCGTGCCGCAACTCGCCGTCGTCACGTTCGCGACGGTCTTTCTGCACGACTTCGGCCACGCAGGCGTGTTCGCGATCAGCACGACGATGGCCGCCGTGCAGACGGGCGCGGCCGTCGCGCGCGTGTGGAGCGGCCGATGGACTGACCGGCACGGCAACAGGCGCCAGTACATGCGCGCCTGCAGTGTGCTGACGGCGCTGCTCTTCGCATTGCTTGCGCTGATCGCCGCGGGTGTGGGTGGCAGGCACGGATGGATGACCGTCGCGCTCGCGGTGATGATCGTGCTCGGTGGCGTGAGCGCCTCTGCCTGGCATGGCGTGGCCTATACCGAACTCGCGACGCTCGCCGGCACGCGCCGCGCGGGCACGGCTCTCGCAATGGGCAACACATGCGCGTTCACGACGCTGTTCGTCACGCCGCTCGCGATTCCTCCGCTGCTCGCGGTGACGTCGTGGCCAGCCGTGTGGGCGATTGCGAGCGCTTGCGCGTTGCTTGCGTTGCCGGTGTTTCCGCGCCCGTCGCGTGCTGCAGGATATGGATCGCGTGTCAGGGCGTGATCGTCGAGTTGCATTTCCCGGATTCTGGTTTAGGCGTTCAGCCACGTGCTGAACGTTTTTTTATTTCGGTTATTGGTTTATGCGCTGTTGATCGAATTAATCTGGTGACTGAAAAGCCTTCCGTTGAGTCTGAATTGTCTGTCATGAAAGTCAGATTTATTTTAGAAGTTGGTTTTTCTGATTCGTGCTTCTAGGGGGCTTTCTCTTTCGGGCGTATATTCAGCGACCGTGAAGATGCGAGTCGCCTATTTTTTAATGTCGAATCCAAGCGTACCTAGGCAGGACGCCATGAATGAGGCGCACTAAGCGTTACGGCTCCGTGCGTCAACTGTGTTCATGCTCCCGCTTCCTAACAGACGTTTTGAAATTTCGGAAAAGATTCGCTGAAAATGGATAAGCGTATTCAGCGCAAAATCGTTTGAAAGCGGTAATTCTCAACGAAATTTTCAAATTATCTTTGAATCAGACATTGATTCGGAACTCTCTGATATTCCATTTTTACGGCGGATGTTTTGATTCTGTTCGTCGGAACGTGATTCGTTATATGTCGCAAGCGTAGCCGTAAAGCGGGCCAGTTTCGACGGTTACTTTGAAAGAGGCGTTTCGGCGCTGACAGATATAAACCAATAACAGGGCAAGGCGGCAACAGTGAACCTTCGAGTCATGCTGGCAGACGATCACCGGTTTGTTCTGCTCGGTATCCGGGCCACTCTGATGGCGCAAGGAGGCTTCACTGTCGTCGGTGAGGCGACGAGTCCTTCGTCACTCGTGCAACTGATGGAGAAGACGCCATGCGACGTGCTCGTCACGGACCTGACCATGCCCGAATCGTCGGGCGACTCCGACGACGGGCTGCGGCTCATTCGGCGCATTCGCACGCGCTGGCCGGAAGTGCGCATCGTCGTGCTGACAAGTCTGACCAACGCCGCCATTCTCCGCTCGATCATGTCGGACGGCGTGATAGGCATGCTCAACAAGAGCGAATCGATGGACGAACTCGCGTCGGCCATCCGCGCAGCCGGCATGAGTCGCTCATACGTCAGCCGGTCGATCCTGCAAACCCTGGCGGACGCGAGCGGCGAGCCGCTTGGCATGTCGCCCATGCGCCATCTGTCGCCGCGTCAGGCAGAAGTCATTCGGATGTTCGTGCGCGGCAAGTCGATCTCGGAGATTGCTCGCGAACTCGGGCGCGATGTCAGGACGATCAGCCGGCAGAAGCGCGACGCGATGGCGAAACTCGGCGTCAGCAACGACCCTGGGCTCTTCGCGTTCGTGCGCGCATATGGTCTTGTACAGAGACGTATAACGGATTGCTAAATAATGATCAGATTTGTCACTTTCAGAGAACTCTTATGTCTGCGTGCAGTTGAATGTCTGATTCTCGCGGGCATTGCGCCCACTACATCGATACCAAGCTAGAGCACAGGAGGGACCCACGTCGTGAACATCAGAAAGGACGTGACACTGCCGATCCGCACCATCATCGCCGACGATCATCCGCTCGTCCTGCTCGCGATGGAGAACTTGATGTCGGGTTTTCCGAACATCGAGCTGGTGGGCAAAGCAACAGACTCATCCGAACTGTTCGCCGAGGCGCAGCGCGTCGAATGTGATCTCGTCGTCATGGATCTGCATATGCCGGGCGGCACCCATGGCGATGGTGTCGAAATGGTCCGTCGTTTCAGGGAGCGTCATCCTGATGTGGTCGTCGTCGTATTGACCATGGAGATCGTGGCCGAGATGCTGCAAAAAGTGATCGGGCTTGGCGTGGGTGCCGTGATCAGCAAGCGCGATCGCATCGATCTCATTCACGTGGCGATCGTTACGGCGCTGGCGCGCGAATGCTATGTCGGTCCAGCGATTCGTGCGCTGCTGGCCGAAGCCACGCTGTCGCGCCGCATCGACTATGTACGACAGGTTCTATCGAGACGCGAACTCGAAGTGCTGACGCACTACGCGTCGGGACGCGGCGTGACCGAGATCGCGCTGAGGCTCGGACGAAGCGTCAAGACAATTAGCGCGCAGAAATGCACGGCGATGCGCAAGCTGTCGCTGCAAAGCGATGCCGATCTGTTCAGGTTCGCAGTCGAGCATGGTCTCGTGCCTAGCGACCAATCAGACGCTGAAGGACGGATGGCCGCAAGAGCCTGACGCACTGGCATTGCGAACGTGGCAAGGCGACCTCCGCGGGGAAGCGCGATATGCGACGGCGGTCGACTAACAAGAATACAAAAAGATGGAAAACAAGATTCGCGTCATCGTGGCCGATGACCACGCCTGTGTGCGCGATGGCATCCGGTTTTTACTCAATCAGATCACGCATGTGTCGATCGTCGGCGAAGCGGCCGATACGCAAGGACTCGCCGATTTGCTCGATTCGTGCGCGTGTGACGTCGTCGTGTCGGATATCGGCATGCCGGGTATCGACGGCGAGAGCAATGCGATCCAGTTTCTGAGACGTTTGTTGTATCACGCGCCACAATTGCCCGTCGTGGTGCTCACCATGATCCATCAGGCGTCCATCCTGGTGGGCTTGCTGCAGCATGGCGTTGCGGCCGTCGTCGACAAGCGCGACATCACGTCGTCGCTCGTTCATGCAATCGACGCTGCACTGACCGGGCAGGGCTACCTGTCCGATCACGCCCGCACGGCGATCGCGCAGGCGGGCACGCCTCAGCCCAGGGTGGGTGTCATAAGTGCACGCGAGTGGAAAGTGTTCACGATGTACGTAAGCGGCATGACGATCGGTCAGATTGCCGTCAGGCTCAACCGCAGCGCCAAGACGATCAGCACGCAAAAGCGCAACGCGATGCGCAAATTGGGGCTGGAAACGGAAGCCGACGTCATCGATTACGCCTGTCAGATCGGGCTCACGTGAGCGCATTTCGCGAGCCTCAAGTGGCCTTTGAACGTGCTGCCGATTTTCGGAGTTGTCTGATTCCGCCTTTACTCAGCCAAGCAAACAATTCTCTGTTGTCCCCGATTCGCGGGGCGTGGCGCCATGCCATTGATTCGCCATGCAAATCAATCGACACCGAGCGCATCAATGAGACCAGCCCGTCTTATCGGGTGGCGCAGTTACGGGAGGATGCATGTCAGGGCTGGGGAAGCGGTTGATCGTCGAGGGTGCCGGAACGGCGTGGCTCGTATTCGTGGGTTGCGGCACGGCTGTTCTCAATGCGGGCGCGCAAGGCAGCAGCATGCTGGTCGTGCCGCTCGCATTCGGATTTGCGCTGGCTACGGCGACCTATGTGTTCGGGCGTTTTTCAGGCGCTCATTTCAATCCCGCCGTCACTGTCGGTTTCGTGACGGCTCAGCGTTTTCCCGTTCGCGATCTCGCTCCGTATATCGCCGCGCAGGTTCTCGGCGCGATCGCTGGCGCCGCGTTGCTTGCCTATATCGCAGGCGGCCGGCCCGGCTTCGCACTTGCGGCTAGCGAGTTTGGCGCCAACGGATACGGTGATCACTCTCCCGCCGACTTTCAATTTCACTCGGCTTTGGCCGTCGAACTGGCGATGTCCTTCGCGTTCGTCATGGCGCGCATGCTGACGTCGGACGGCAGGGCGGCGAGATTGCTTGGTCCACTGGTCACAGGCATGTGGCTGGCGTTGAGCTACATCGTCGCGACACCTGTGACCAACGCGTCGCTCAATCCCGCGCGTTCGACGGGGCCGGCGCTCTTTGTCGGCGATTGGGCGCTCGACCAGTTGTGGCTGTTCTGGGCGGCGCCGCTGGCGGGCGGCGTGCTCGCAGGCCTGCTGCATTCGTATCTGCTACATCATCCGCACGATGCGCTTGCGCCTTCTTCGCGCGGGGACAGGCACGGCGAGTCGGCGTGAGTGCACGGTTATGCTTTCGTCGTGCGTTTCCACCCGTTCGCTTCCCGGCTTCGCATTCGGCGCCACGCTGATCCGCATCTGCCGAGCACTCGTGAGCAGCCTCGCGTTGTTGTCGATGCTGTGCGGCCGACCGGCGTACGCGGCACCTGGTCACGATCCGCTCGCGTTCCCATCGAGGCTGGTTGTCGGCGTGCTTGCAAACGGCTGGTCGCCATTCGAGATGTTTCAGGAGGGCAAGCTCGCCGGCCTGAGCGTCGACTATCTGCATGCGGTTGTCGGACCGGACACGAAGATCGAGACGAAGGCCTTTCCGGACATGGAGCAACTGCTCGCGGCGGCATGTTCGAACCGGGTCGACGTGCTGATGAGCATCGCTCGCACACCGGAGCGTGAGCATTGCCTGTCGTTCTCGGTGCCTTACTTTCGCGGTACGACTTCTGCTGTGACGCTTGCCAGCAATGTGCTGGTGTTGTCCGGCCAGACGCAGGTCCAGAACGCGCGTGTCGCCGTCGAACGCGGCTTTGCAACCAGTTCGGTGTTGCGTGAGCGATTTCCGCACGCCCGGATCGATTCCTTCGCCGACACGTCATCGGCGTTGCGGGCGATCAAACAGGGCGGCGACGATGTCTACTTCGGCTTCACTCCCGCCGTGCGGCATTACCTTGCCGATCCCGAATTTCGCAGCCTGAGCGTTGCATTCGAGGAAACCGGCCAGTTCAGCGAGATGCGCTTCGCGGTGCCTGTTGCGAGGAGCGATCTGCGAGATAAGCTGGACCTTGGACTCGCAGCGATGCAACCAGAAGACGAAGCCGCCATCCGGGCGCGCTGGCTCGGCGGCGGCTTCGACACACGGCCTGCCTCGGCGGTGTCCAATCTCGTGCTGAGCCGCGAAGAGCAGGCCTGGCTTCAGTCGCTGCCGCCGTTGTCGGTTGGCTTCGACAGCGACTGGGCCCCATTCAGTACGCTCGACGAAATGGGCAGACCATCAGGCGTCGCCGCCGACTACCTCGACTATCTGGGCCGCACGCTTGGCGTCACCTTCCATCGTGCGCCTGCAAAGGACTGGTTCGCGACGCTTGCCGACTTTGGCCGCGGCAACGTCGCGGTGCTCGCCACCGCCACGCGCAACGATCCGCGGCTACCGCGAGCGGCCTTTAGCCAGGCATACGAATCCTATCCGCTCGTCATCGTGGCGCGCGAAAGCGAGCCGGCCGCGCGCAGTCTCAACGATTTCTCGTCGCGCCGTGTGATGGTGTCGGCGCATACCCAGGGTGCGGTGCCGTTTCATCTGTATGGCGTGCCTGCGGCGCGCGTGACCGTTACCGCGAGGCTGGGCGAGGCCTTGAAGGCGCTGGCCTCCGGCCGCGCCGATGCGCTGGTCGGCAATGTCGCCGAAGTCGATGCCGCGCTCACGCAGCAATATGCTGGCGTGCTGAAGATCGTCGGTACAGTGCGCGAACCGGACGCGGTGGGCTTCGCTGTCCGTCAGGACCTCGCGCCGCTGGCCGGGCTGATCGACCGCGCATTGCTCGCGATGCCGGCGTCGGAGCGGCAGCGTATCCGTCAGAAGTGGGTGACGGGCGACGTCCACGCGCAGGGCGCCTGGAGCGTGACCGCGCTGCGACTGTTGCCCGTGCTGATCGGTATCGGCGTCGTGCTGCTGGTGACGCTGCGGGCGTATGTGATGTTGCAGCGTGAAGTCACCCGGCGCGAGCGCACGGAGCACGAACTCGAGTCGCAACTGAACTTCCAGCAAACGATGATGGAGATGATGCCGTATCCGCTTGTCGCGAAGGATTTGCGCGGGCGCTACATCGCCGTCAATCGTGCCTACGAGGAAGCGACCGGGCTCAGACGCAACGCGGTCATGGCCCGCACGAGCGCCGACGTCCGCGCGTGGGGCGAGGACAACAGCGTGCGTCTCGAACAGCTGACGCATGACGCGCTGGCGAGTGGGATACCTACGCAGATCGAGCTCGAATTCGAAGACCCCGACGGCGATACCCGGCACGGCCTGTTCTGCGTGCGCGTTTGCAACGGAGCCGACGGTACGCCTTCGTGTGTGCTGGGCACGGTCGTCGACATCACCGACATTCGCCGCGCCGAAATGCTTGCGAGCGAAACGCAGCGGCGTCTCGTCGACGTGACGGCGTCGCTGCCAGCCGTGGTGTTCCAGTTGCGCCGCGGGCTCGATGGCAAATACACGTTCCCCTACGTCGGCGGCGATACGAAGCATCTGCTCGGCTACGACAGCGCAGCCCTGATGCGCACAGGCGCACTCGATTTCGCCACCATCTGCGTGGACGACCGGCCGGTTGTCGTCTCGGAACTCGAACGCTCCGCGGAATTATCGGCGCCCGTGCACCTGGAATTCCGGATCGACGGGCCGACCGAGCAGCGCTGGGTCCGCGCTGAACTCGTGCCGCGCCTCGAGCCTTCGGGCGCGACTGTCTGGAGCGGCTATTGGGTCGACGCGAGCATCGAGCGGTTGCGGGCCGACGAACTGGCGCACGCGCGCGACCTGGCCGAAGCGGCTTCGCGAGCGAAAGACGACTTCCTCGCGATGATGAGCCACGAAATCCGTACGCCGATGAACGGCGTGCTCGGCCTCGTCGAAGTGCTGGAGCGCACGCGGCTCGAAGCCGATCAGGGCGAGATGCTCCGCATGATTCACGAGTCGGCGGGCGCGCTGCTGCAAATTCTCGATGACCTGCTCGACTACTCGAAGATCGAAGCGGGACGGCTGACCATCGAATCGGAGCCGATCGACTTGCGCGATCTCGTCGACACGGCAGTTGGCTTGCTGGCAGGACGCGCACATGAGAAAGGCCTGAAAGTGCGCGTCGACATCGAGCCTCAGGTGGCCGCGACGCTGCGCGGCGACAGTGTTCGTCTGCGACAAATCCTGTTTAATCTGCTCGGCAACGCGATCAAGTTCACGCCTCAAGGTGAGGTCGACGTGCGCGTCGTAGTGGTCGAGCAGAACGAGGCAGGGCAGACGGTCGAGATCACCGTCGACGATACGGGTATCGGCATCGCGCCCGAAGTGCAGGCGCGGCTGTTCGAGCCGTTCGTGCAGGCGGAGTCGTCGACGACGCGGCGCTTCGGCGGCACGGGCCTCGGCCTGACGATCTGCCGTAAGCTGGTTGCGTTGATGGGCGGCACGCTCACGTTGTCCAGTACGCAAGGCAAAGGCACGCGCATGAAGTTGCGGCTGCTGATGCCGCTCGAAACGGAGCACTACACGGCGGGCGGATTGCGCGGCAAGCGCGGGATCGTCGCGACAGCCGATGCGGCTGTCGCCCAGGCGCTGATCCACTTCGGCGCGGCGCTCGGCATCGATTTGCATTGCGCAGATCCGGAGCGAGCGCAACTGAGCGATCAGCGAGCGCTGCGCGGTATGGATCTGGTTTTTGTCGACGTTGGCGTTGAAGTGCCCGCAGCCGTCGAGCAGTCCGGCGCGAAGGTCGTCGTCTTGACAGAAAAGCCCAAGCCGACGGGCTACCGGATCGTCGACAACGCGGTGCGCGTGAGCATTAATCCGATCTCATGGCGCGGCCTGAGCGCGGCATGCGCCGCGGCGCTGACGGGACTGTCGCCCGCGCCGGCGCGTGAGCCAGGCGAGGCCGAGGCGGGCGTCGTTGCGCCGCCGGACCGGGAACGCGCGATCGCAAGCGGTCGGCTCGTGCTCGTCGCCGAAGATCATCCCGTGAACCAGGAACTGATCCGTCATCAACTGGCGCTGCTCGGCTTTGCCTGCGATGTCGTCAACGATGGTGCCGAAGCCCTCGAAGCGCTCGGCTCGACACCGTACGGCTTTCTCATTACCGACTGCCACATGCCGCGGATGTCCGGCTACGAACTCGCGCGAGCAGTTCGCGAGAAAGAGGCGCTGACAGGCGCGCGGCTGCCGATTCTCGGCATCACCGCGAACACCGCGCCGGAAGATCTGAAGGCGTGCCGCGACGCCGGTATGGACGATTGCCTCATCAAGCCGACGCGGCTCGCCACGTTGCGCGAATACCTGAGCCGTTGGTTCGGTGCGGACAGCTCGCGTACCGGCATGCCCGGCGAGGCGTCAGGCGTCCCGGTTGCCGACCCGCGGCCCGAGAATGCCGACAGCATGACGTTCGTCCCCGTCGATCTCAGCCAGCTGACCCAGGTTTGGGGCAGCGAATCGACGGTGAAGTCATTGCTCGATGCGTTCGTGTCCGCGGTGCGCGACGACATGCGCGCGTTGCCGGCGCTGCTGCACGAGCCGGATGTCGCGGAGCTGCGGCAATGGCATCACCGCGTCGCTGGCGCCGTTGGCGTGTTGCAGTATCCGCCGTTGCTCCGCGCGCTCGAACACTATCGTCGGCAGTTGACCGTTGCACCGCCCGAGACGCTGCGCAGTGAAGGCCTCGCCCTCGCGCGTATGTGCAATGCGATGCTCGACGGCATCGAAGTTCAGGCTGCGCTGCTTGCCTGACGTCCCTTTTTCTCCCGCCTGGCAAGGCTTTACGTTGCTGCGTGTGCGTCACACGCAGTGCTGCGATTTGCACTAGTATGTGCTGGCGCTACGTGCGGCATCGCATCGACAACCATGCCGATGCGCCGATGCCGCGTGCAAAGACTCGGAGAAAACAATGATTGAAATTCGAAAGCTGAGCTTGGTGGCTGTGCTGTGGGCGCTGGCGTCGGGAGTTGCGCTTGCGGATACGGTCGAATTGAAGGCCGACCTCGAACCGTCGAGCGAAGTGCCTCCGCGCGTGAGTCACGGACACGGCACACTGGACGCCACTTTCGATACTTCGACCAAAACCTTCAAATGGACGGCAACGTACGAGGGCTTGTCGGGTCCTGTGACGATGGCGCACTTCCATGGCCCGGCCCCCGTCGGTCAGAACGCGAAGGTGCAGGTTCCGATCGACAAGAGCGCGTTGGCCAGCCCGATCAAAGGTTCGGCGACGCTGACCGAACAGCAGGTCACTGACCTCATGGCGGGGCAGTGGTATTTCAACGTTCACACCGCGCAGAATCCGTCGGGTGAAATTCGCGGCCAGCTCCTGCCGGCGAATTGAACGGACGCATTCGCCGGAGCCATCTACGCCGTCTCCTGCGTTCGTACCTTTTCAAGCGGCGCGCGCCCGTTTGCGACGCCAATAAACCCGCCTTCGAGTCTCGTTCGACGGAAGTCAGCCAAAAGCCACGTACCATGACGCTTAAACGTCGATGGAGGCCATTCCGATGAGCTGGCAAAGCGCCTTGGCGTGCTGGTTTCTGCGCCGTCAGTTTCATCCGCAGACGCGGCATTCGACGATCAGCGCCGAACGCGCGCGCAAGATGACAGCGAAGCGCGCTTATACGCCGCGCGTGCCGCCCGGCTGGGCGTTGCACGAACAATATCGCGAGCAGGACTGGCCGTTGCGCGGCGAATGGCTCACGCGCGCCGACGGCCAGTACGCGGCAACGATCCTGTATCTGCATGGCGGCGGCTACTACTTCTGCTCGCCGCAGACGCATCGCGCGGCTTCCTTCGGCCTCGCCACGCGCAGCGACGCGCGCGTCTTCTCGCTCGATTACCGGCTCGCTCCGGAGCACCCGTTTCCTGCCGCGCTCGACGATGCGCTCGCCGCCTATCGACATCTGCTCGAAGAAGGGACGAAGCCGGAATCGATCGTGATCGCGGGCGATTCAGCGGGCGGCGGTCTCGCGCTCGCGACGCTCGTCGCGTTGCGCGATGCAGGCAATTCGCTGCCCGCGGGCGCGGTCCTGTTTTCTCCGTGGACCGATCTGGCCGCGACAGGCGCGTCGCTGGAAACCAATGATGGCATCGATCCGATGTTTCATGGTCCGTCCG
The DNA here is from genome assembly GCF_009362735.1 of Paraburkholderia franconis. Lineage (GTDB taxonomy): Bacteria > Pseudomonadota > Gammaproteobacteria > Burkholderiales > Burkholderiaceae > Paraburkholderia > Paraburkholderia franconis. The sequence goes on from NZ_WHNP01000003.1 coordinate 65,835, forward strand.
TCGCGCGCGCGGCAAAGCTTTATCTGGGCGGCACGCCTGCGACGCATCCTTACGCTTCGCCGCTCTACGCGGACCTGAGCGGTTTGCCGCCGCTCTTCATGCAGGTGAGCAGCACGGAAGTCCTGCTCGACGATTCACGCCGCGTCGCGGACAAGGCGCGCACGGCGGGCGTCGACGTCGACTTCGAAATCTGGCGCAAGATGCCGCACGTATGGCAGCTATGGGTGCCGTTCATCCCGGAGGCGGGCCGCTCGCTCGATCTCGCCGCCCGTTTCGTCCGGCGCGTGACGGGCGCGCGGGGCAACCTTCATCCGTCGAGCGAAACGTCGATTGCCTGATAGGCCGCCTGGACGGCCTCCGGGCCGTACTGGCGCTCCAGCCTGCGCACGGTGAAGTGGCCGTGCGCGACCTGCTGGAAGTGATCGATGAAAACGGTGTTCACCATCGCGCCGAGCACCGCGCCGATCGCCGGAATCGACTTGGCCGCAATCTGTTCGCTGACCTGCACCGAGAAGCGCGACGCGATCGTGCTCATGAGGCGCAGCAGCGCCGCCGAGCCTTGTGTGGTGAATCCCTTCGTCGCGATCTCCGACGACGCCTTCGATACCGCCTGGGCCAGAGCGCCGCGCATGATGAAATAGCCGTAGTCGGCGTCGTCATCGGCTTTCGACGTGCCACCCATGCCGAGCACCGTCAGACATTGCAGCTGCGTATCGATCGACGTCAGATCCTCGCCCTCGCTGCGCGCGACATCGCAGATCGAGCGGAACATCAGCGTCGTCGTGACGGGCAGTTCGACGGGCAGCGCGAGCATTCCAAATGCGCCGCCCGCGGCGCCCGTCGTCGCGACGGCGAACTTGTGCAGCAGATTGCTCGGCCGTTCGCTGACGCCGAGCGGCGCGCCGCCGATCGGCCGCCCGAGCGTGCGCAGCGCGATCTGCAGACATTTGCGCAGCGCGAGTTGCGTCGCGTCGTTGACCTTGTCGCTGGCCATCGACGGCATGCGCGCGATCAGTTTTTCCAGCGGCGCCCCGACGATGCCCGCCAGTTTCATCGCCAGCGCGGGGCTTTCGAGTTCGTGCCTGGCGCGGCGCAGCGCGGCGAGGTCGTCGGTGGAAAGCGGTGTGGCGGCAAGCGTGGCTGGATTCATGAATCTCCCTGACTTCGTCTGATGACGATTTTCTTACGCATTCCTGGCGAAAACGGCACGTCGATGCACGCAGGATTAGAACCATTCGGCGTGGTATGATTCAGTATCGTTGACTCGTCAACAGTTGCACCATCAAAAATGGCCGTACACACTGCCGCTCACCATTCGAGTGGGCAAGTTTTACCGTTCCGGGAATCGCTGCTGGCGATGCTCGGCGTCTCTTTCGTGTCGATGCTCGTCGCGCTCGACCAGACAGTAGTCGGCACCGCGCTGCCCACGATCGTCGCTGACCTGAAAGGCTTCGAGCTCTACGCATGGGTCGCGACATCCTATCTGCTGACGTCGGTGATCACCGTGCCGATTTTCGGCCGCCTCGGCGACTACTACGGGCGCAAGCCGTTCGTCATTGCGTCGATCGTCGTATTCACGGCGGCTTCGGTGCTATGCGGCGCCGCGCACGACATGCTGTTCCTCGTGATCGCGCGCGGCTTGCAGGGCATCGGCGGCGGCATGCTGGTCGGCACCGCGTTCGCGTGCATTCCCGATCTGTTCCCTGATTCCGTGGTTCGCCTGCGCTGGCAGGTGCTGATGAGTTCGGCGTTCGGAATCGCGAATGCCGTCGGCCCGTCGCTCGGCGGTTTTCTGACGCAGTACTACGGCTGGCGCTCGGTGTTCTACGTGAACCTGCCCGTCGGCCTGCTGTCGCTGGTCTTCGTATGGCGATATCTGCCGCACCTGCGGCACGTCGTGCACGAAGGCAAGATGCGGCTCGACTGGCCGGGCGCGCTGTTGATCGCGCTGTCACTCGGCAGCTTGCAACTTTTTGTCGAGCTTCTGCCGAAGCATGGCGTCACGGCATCGGCCGTTGCGTTGCTCGCAATCAGCGTCGTGAGCGCGATTGCGCTGTGGCAGTGGGAAAAGCGCTTCTCGCAAGCGATTCTTCCCATCGACATGTTCCGCAACCGGAGCCTTTCCGCGCTCTTCATTCTGGCCGTGCTGGGCGGCTTCGCGATGTTCTCGCTGCTGTTCTACGCGCCGCTGCTGTTTCAGGGCGGCTTCGGCATGATGCCGAACGAGGCGGGCCTCGTGATCACGCCGCTCGTCGTGTTCATCACGATTGGCAGCATCGCGAACGGACGCGTCGTGTCGCGCATACCGAATCCGAATGTGATGCTGTACATCGGCTTTGCGCTGTTCGCGGCGGCATCGCTGGGCGTGGTGGTCGCCACGCGCTCGATGCCGCACTGGCTGTTGATGCTGTTCATGACGCTGGGCGGCCTCGGTCTCGGCTTCGTGTTGCCGAATCTCACCGTGTTCGCGCAGCAGACGGCGGGCCGCGAGCACCTCGGCATTGCGACGGCGCTGCTGCAATCGCTGCGGATGATCGGCGGCATGATCGGCACGGCGCTGACGGGCACGCTCGTCACGCATATGTACGCGAGCGGCGTGCGCAATGCACTCGATGCCGATCACGCGAGCCAGTGGTTCGCCAATCTCGGCGATCCGCAGATTCTCGTCAATCGCGACGGACAGCACACGCTTTTGAATGAACTCGCGCGCGCAGGGCACAATGGCGCGGTGCTGCTGGAGTCGGCGCGCGAATCGCTGGTCGGCGCGATCCATATGGGTCTCGCGCTGGGTGCGCTGGTCGCCGTGTTTGCGATCTGGCAGAGCCATCGCGTTCCGCCCGTCAGGCTGCGCAAGCAGATCGAGCCGGTCGTCCACGTCGACTGACCGGTGTTTCAGCGCTTCGGAGTCGTAGAAAGATCATGGAAGAACAGGACCGCGTCGCTATCCTTCAACAGTTCGGCCGCACGTATCGGGCGTTCATGTCCGCGTTCGAAACGCGTGTCGGTCATCCGCTGCCGCGCTGGCGCATTCTGCTCGCGCTGTACGAACAGGCGGGCGAGTCGTCGCAGAAGAAACTGGTCGAGCGCTTGCGCGTCGATCCGGGCGCGCTGACGCGTCAACTGAAGTCGCTGGAGGCAATGGGCTGGATCGCGCGCAGCATGGACGAGCGCGATAACCGCATCACGAACGTCAAGCTCACCGACGAAGGCCGTGCCGCAATCGAAACGAGTCTGCCGAATCGCAATGCGTTCCTGCATGACACGATGGCCGCCTTGCCGGACGACGTGCTGGCGGGATTGGCGAGCGCGCTGACGATGCTTGAGGCGCGCATCGGCGAAGTGGTGACGGCCGCGTCCGCTGATACCGAAGCCACGGCCGCAGGACGTTGAGCGGCTGAAGAGAGCGGCGCATGCGGTGACACGAAGCGAGTGTCGCGCAGCGCCGCTCCAATCGAAGCACCCGTCGAAGAACCGATCGAAGAAAAATCAGAAGAACGTTTCGATCACATCCGTCACGCGATACGAAGGATCGAGCACGAGCACCTGACGCCACTTGTCGAACGTCAGGCACGGATGCGAGATGTCGAACGCGATCATGTCGCCGACCTTGAGATCGGCGCCTGCGGGAATCCGCAGATACGCGTGCTGATCCATCATGCCGAAAATTTCCCAGCCTTCGTCAGCGGCGACATCGCGCGGCGCCTGCGTGCCCGGACGATAGTGCTTCGCGGGTTCCGGATAGCCAGCGTCGAATGCTGAGTCACGCTTGCCGAGGCCGATGATCGCGCGGTCCGGTTCGGGTATCGACTGCACGTAGGCCCACAGATGCAGCGCGGGCAGCAAGCCTTCGCCCATCCGCTTCGCGACGGGATTGCGCCTGAATATGTCCGTCTGCGCCTTGCGATAGATGCCGACGTCGTGTGTCAGATAGCAGCCCGGACGCAGCACGATCTCGATGCGGTCCTTGCGCGAAGCCTTCGCGAATTCTTCCGCGACGACGTCGTACCATGCCGATCCCGCACCCGACAGCACAGCGGGCGTGCGCGCAAAGCGCCCCTGATCGGACAGATCGAGCGTGAGCCTGACGGCGCTGCGCAGAAAGTCGCGCACTTCCTGTTCTTCCTTCAGCACGCCTTCGTACAGTTCGACGCCCGCGAGCTTCAGCGAATCCGGATAACGCGCAATCGCGTCGAGCACGGCGTGGGTCTGCGCGTCATCGCGCACGCCCGTGCGGCCGCCCGGCACACCGAGCTCCACCAGCACCTGCAACTGCTTCTTCACCGAGCCGAAGAACTTGCCGAGCTGCTCGACACCTTCGACGGAATCCACGAGACAGAAGAACTCGAAGTCGGGATCGCTCAGCAACTCGGCGATCATCAGCATGTTGCGCTTGCCGACCAGCTGGTTCGCCATCAGCACACGCGAGATGCCGCCGTGATACGCGGCGCGCACCTGATGCGCGGTCGCGAGCGTGATGCCCCATGCGCCCGTTTCGATCTGGCGGCGGAACAGTTGCGGCGCCATCGTCGTCTTGCCGTGCGGCGCGAGCTTCACGCCGTATTCGGCGACGAACTTCTGCATCCAGTTCAGGTTGTGCTCGATGCGGTCCGCGTACAGAACGGCGGCCGGAAGGCTTACGTCCTCGTCGAGCAGATTCCATTCGAGACGCGCGGCGTCCGCAAGCTGGATACTCGTGCCCGGCACATTGCCCAAGCCCTTGCTATAAGGATCGATCGTCGCTCCCTGATAGTTTGTAACTTTCATGTCACGCTGCTCCATCATCCGGTTAAATCGAATCGAAGTTGACTTTACCATGTTACAGAAAGTACGATGACTGATGAAATGTTATTTAGTACCACGCATCCGGCAGCCGATGTTACCGGCGCTGCGTGGTGCGCGCGAGCGATGAATTCCACAGCCGAACCCGTTGCCTTCGACATCGTCGCGCGCATCGCCGAATGCGCGCCCGAGTTGCGCTCGGCGGAGCGCAAGGTGGCGGCGCTGATCCTCGACGATCTGATGAGCGCATCGCGCGCCAGCATCGGCGCGTTGGCCGAGCGGGCGGAAGTGAGCGTCGCGACGGTCACGCGTTTCGCGAAAGCGGTTGGCTGCCGGGACGTGCGCGAACTGAAACTGCGGCTCGCGCAGGCGGCCGCCGTCGGCCAGCGCTTCCTGCAACCGGGCGCGCAGCCCGACACGCCGGAGCCGCTCGCGACACGCGTGTTCGACGAGTTGCAGACGGCGCTCGCGCACAACCATCACCTGCTGTGCCAGGCGCCCATTGCGCAAGCCGCTGCCGCCTTGCGCGAAGCGCGGATGATCTACGTGTTCGGCATGGGCGGCGGCTCGACGGCGCTCGCCGACGAAATGCGCTTTCGGCTCGTGCGTCTGGGCCGGCCGGTCGCGACGTATCAGGATGGGCTGTTGCAACGCATGGTGGCATCGACGGTATCGCGCGACACCGTGGTGATCGCGCTTTCGACGACGGGCCGCGTGCCGGAGATGGTCGACAGTTGTCGCATTGCGCGCAGCTACGGCGCGACGCTCATCACGGTGACGGCGCCCGCGTCGCCGCTTGCAAAGCTCGCCGACTGGCTGATCCCCATCGTCGCGTTTGAAACCGATTTCATCTACAAGCCGTCGTCGTCGCGCTACGCGATGATGATGGCACTCGACGTGCTCGTCACCGAACTGGCCCTGAGTCTCGGCGACGAGAGCCGCGAACTGCTGCGCCGCATGAAGCATGCGCTCGATGCGCATCGCGGCGGCGGCGACCGACAACCGTTAGGAGACTGATCCATGCATTCGCACCCCGAAGCCGCCGATACGCTGATCGTCGGCGCGCAAATGTACGATGGCACGGGCGCGCCGCCTGTCGAGCGCGACGTGGCGATACGCAATGGGAAGATCGTCGCGATCGGCAATCTGTCGAACTGGCTGGCCGAAGAAGTAATCGAGGCGAACGGCCGCGCGCTCGCGCCGGGCTTCATCGACGTTCACACACACGACGACACGCATGTGATCCGCTCGCCGCAAATGCTGCCGAAGATCACGCAAGGCGTGACGACGGTCATCGTCGGCAACTGCGGGATCAGTGCGTCACCCGTGTCGCTGAAGGGCGATCCGCCCGATCCGATGAACCTGCTCGGCGAGCGCGATGCGTTCCAGTATCCGACCTTCGCCGCGTATGTCGATGCGGTGAATGCGGCGAAGCCGTCGGTGAACGTGAGCGCGCTGATCGGGCACACGGCGCTGCGCAACAACCATATGGACCGGCTCGATCGCGCGGCGACGCCGCAGGAAATCGACGGCATGCGCGCGCAGCTCGAAGAGGCGCTCGCGAACGGCGCGCTCGGCTTGAGCTCGGGTCTCGCATATGGCTCTGCATTCGCCGCGCCGACTGAAGAAGTGATGGCGCTTGCCGAACCGCTTGCGGCGGCGGGCGCGTTGTACACGACGCACATGCGCACGGAGTTCGACGCGATTCTCGACGCAATGGACGAGGCGTATCGGATCGGCAAGCACGCGCGCGTGCCCGTGGTCATTTCACATCTGAAGTGCGCGGGGCCGTCCAACTGGGGGCGCAGCGTCGAGGTGCTCGGATCGCTCGAAGGCGCGCGCCGGCTGCATCCCGTGGGCTGCGACTGCTATCCGTACAACCGCAGTTCGTCGACGCTCGATCTCAAGCAGGTGACGGGCGATATCGACATCACGATCACGTGGTCGACGCCTCATCCCGAGATGGCGGGAAAGACGGTGAAGGACATCGCGGCCGAGTGGGGCGTGACGCAGCAGGAAGCCGCGAAGCGCCTGCAGCCGGCTGGCGCCGTGTATCACAACATGTCCGAGGACGACGTGCGGCGCATCCTCTCGCATCCGGCGACGATGGTCGGCTCCGATGGCTTGCCGAACGATCCCCTGCCGCATCCGCGTCTGTGGGGCGCGTTTCCGCGCGTGCTCGGACACTATGCGCGCGACCAGCAGCTGATTCCGCTCGAAGAAGCGATCCGCAAGATGACGAGCCTGTCGGCGCGGCGCTTCGGCTTGAACGATCGCGGTGAAGTGCATATCGGCTATCACGCCGATCTCGTGCTGTTCGACCCGGCGCGCGTGCGCGATGCGGCGACGTTCGACAAACCGCAGCAGGCCGCCGATGGCATCGACGCCGTGTGGGTGAATGGCGTGCTGTCGTATCTCGACGGCAAGCCGACGGGCGAACGCGCGGGCAAGTTCGTCGCGCGTGGAGCGACAGCGGCATCGCGTGCGGCGTTGTCCGACGCATTTTGAATTTTGGATTGATGCGTTCGCATTGGTTGCGAACGCGCTTACATGACAGGAGTTGAACGATGAAGCGTTATGGCGTTGAAGGTGGCAAAGGCACGGGCGGTCAGGTGATGCCGTTCGCGCGTGCGGTCGAAGCGGATGGCTGGCTGTTCGTGTCGGGGCAGACGCCGATGGAGAACGGCGAAGTGATCAACGGCGGGATCGTCGAGCAATCGCGCAAGGCGATTCAGAACGTGCTCGCTATTCTGGCCGAGGCGGGATACGGGCCTGAGCACGTCGTGCGTTGCGGTGTTTGGCTCGACGATCCGCGCGACTTTGCTTCTTTCAACAAGGTATTCAAGGAGTACTTCGGCGCGAATCCGCCCGCGCGCGCTTGTGTCGTTTCGTCGATGGTGATCGACTGCAAGGTCGAAGTGGATTGCGTCGCTTATAAGAAGCCTGCGGCTTGAGGTTTGGTGTTTGGCTGTTTGCTTTGCCCTTATCGCCGGCATCCGCGAGGCGCCTCGCGGATGCCGGCGCCAAGCCATAAAAGCCAAAACAAAAAGCGTCGCAGACAAAAAGCTCACTGCCGCGCAGTGCGCAGATTATCCGGCATCGGCAGATTGAAGTTCGTGCGGAACGGATTGATGTCGAGCCCACCGCGCCGCGTATAGCGCGCATACACGGCCAGCTTCATCGGCTGACAAACCTTCAGCACATCGGTAAAGATCTTTTCGACGCACTGCTCGTGGAACCCCGTATGGTTCCGATAAGAAATGATGTATCGAAGCAGCGAAGCGTGATCGATCTGCGGCCCGACGTAATGAATCTGCACGGAGCCCCAATCGGGCTGTCCCGTTACCGGGCAATTGGATTTCAGCAGATTGGAGAACAAGGTCTCTTCGACAGGCGCCTCATCCAGTGCGGCCTTCAGCAAACCGGCATCCGGCTGATAAATCTCGGCTTCGAGATCGAGCCGATCCAGCGAAGTCCCTTCGAACTCATCGAGCCCGAGCTTCGAAAACTCCGCGGGTGGATAGAGATGCAACGACACGGAAGCGCCACACGCGGCGGACACATCGCGCTTGATGGTATCGCGCACGACATCGATCGAATCGAATGAAGTCTGCGCAAAAGACCCGAGATACAGCTTGAACGATTTCGACTCGACGATATTCGGCGAATCCGCCGGAATATAGAAAGTCGCAATCGCGATCTGCGGCTTGCCGCGCGCGTTGAGCCACGACAACTCATACGCGTTCCAGATGTCCGTGCCGAAGAAAGGCAACGTCGCGCCGATGCCGATCTGATCGCGCGCATTCTTCCGCGCAATCGGAAAGAGCAGCGTTGCGTCGTACTGTTCGGTATAGGTGGCCGGTTTGCCCAGCGGAGATTGTTCGGGTGTCATGATGCGTTCACGATGCCACTCACGACATGCCCGATCGCTGTCACGTCACGGGCCGATTCGCAGTGGCGAATTTGATCGTCGAAGAAAAAGTCCGGCTCGAACTCGCGCAGAAACGCGCTCTTGTCGAGCCCGCCAAGAAACATCGCTTCGTCGATTTCAATGTTCCAGGCCATCAGCGTGCGGATCGCCCGCTCATGCGCGGGCGCCGAGCGCGCCGTCACGAGTGCCGTGCGAATGTGCATCGGCGCGGCTTCGTCGGCTAGCGTCTGCAAGCGGTGCAAGGCCTTCAGCAACGGCTTCAGCGGTCCGTCGGCGAGCGGCAAATCCTTGTTGTCGATCTCATGACCGACGAATGCCCGCAAGCCATCGCTCTGAAACACGCGCTCCGCTTCGTCGGAAAAGAGCACGGCGTCGCCGTCGAACGCGATGCGAATTTCGTCCGGATACTTGCTCGCCATTTTCGCCGATTCGGGCAAAACGCGCGCAGCGGGAAATCCCGCCGCCAGCGCATCGCGCACGTCGTCCTGATTCGCGGACAGAAACAGCGACGCATTCAGCGGCTTCAGATACGCAAACGGCGCGCGGCCGCGCGTGAACACGCCGCGCTCGATCGCAAGCCCATGCTCGCGGCACGAGCTGAATGCCCGCAAGCCGCTGATGGGATCGCTGCGCGACAGTATCACCACTTCCACGCGATGCGCGCCCGCGTTCAGCGCGAGCAGCTTGCGAATCAGCCCAAACGCGACGCCGGGCTTGGCCGGCACGTTCAGCCGCTCGCGCTGCAGCCCTTCGTAGGCGCGCAGATCGCCATCCTCGTACACGCGGTTCTCTTCCTCGAAATCGAACAGCGCGCGCGAGGAGATCGCCACCACCAGCTTGTCGTTCAGCGAAAAGGCCATGCGTCAAATGGACATGCGTCAGGCGAGGAACAGTCGATACACCGGGTTCGCCGTCTCTTCCCAGTACGGATAACCGAGCGTCGCGAGGAAGCGCGCGAATTCCGCGTCTTCCGCCGACGGCACCTGAATGCCGACGAGGATCGAGCTATAGTCCGCGCCCTGGTTCCGGTAGTGGAAGAGGCTGATGTTCCAGTTCGGCGCCATCGACGACAGGAACTTCATCAGCGCGCCCGGCCGCTCGGGAAACTCGAAGCGGAACAGGCGCTCGTCGTGCGCGAGCGGCGAGCGTCCGCCGACCATGTAGCGGATGTGCTGCTTCGACAGTTCGTCGCCTGTCAGATCGACGGTCGCGAAACCGTGCTCCTCGAAGGCGCTGGCGATCTGCGCCGATTCGCTGCGGTTGCGGATCTGCACGCCGACGAAGATATGGGCGGACTTCGCGTCCGCAATACGGTAGTTGAACTCGGTGACGCTGCGCGTGCCCACCAGTTCGCAGAAGCGCTTGAAGCTGCCGCGCTCTTCCGGAATCGTCACGGCGAACACGGCCTCGCGTGCCTCGCCCACTTCCGCGCGTTCCGCGACGAAGCGCATGCGGTCGAAATTCATGTTCGCGCCGGACGTGACGGCAATCAACGTCTGGTTCTCGATGCCTTCGCGCTCCGCATACTGCTTCGCGCCCGCGACGGCCAGCGAGCCCGCCGGCTCCAGCACGCTGCGCGTGTCCTGGAAGACGTCCTTGATCGCGGCGCACAGCGCGTCGGTGTTCACCGTCAGCACATCGTCGAGATACGCCTGGCACAGGCGGAACGTCTCTTCGCCGACGAGCTTCACGGCCGTGCCGTCCGAGAACAGGCCGACTTCGTTCAGCGTCACGCGCTTGCCCGCCTTCAGCGATTGCGCCATCGCGCACGAGTCGTCGGTCTGCACGCCGATCACCTTGATCTCCGGGCGCACCGATTTCACATACGCCGCGATGCCCGCCGCGAGACCGCCGCCGCCGATGGGAACGAAGATCGCGTGAATCGGCGCCTGATGCTGGCTCAGGATTTCCATCGCGACCGTGCCCTGGCCGGCGATCACATATTCATCGTCGAACGGATGCACGAACGTCAGGCCTTGCTGTTCCTGCAACTTCACTGCGTGCGCGTAGGCATCGCTATACGATTCGCCCGCCTGCACGACTTCGACGGTCGGCCCTCCATGCGCGCGCACGGCATCGACTTTCACTTGCGGCGTCGTCACGGGCACGACGATGATCGCCTTCACGCCCATGCGGGCCGCCGACAGCGCGACGCCCTGCGCATGATTGCCCGCCGAGGCAGTGATCACGCCGCGCGCGAGGGCGTCGGCGGGAATGTGCGCCATCTTGTTGTACGCGCCGCGCACCTTGAAAGAGAAGACGGGCTGATTGTCTTCGCGCTTCAGGTAAATGGCGTTGCGCAACCGTGCGGACAGATTCCGCGCATGTTCGAGTTCGGTCTCACGCGCAACGTCGTAGACGCGGGCGGTGAGGATTTTCTTCAGATAGTCGTGGGAAGCCATGCGGATCGCGCGCGATGCGCTTTTGTGGGACGGGAAAGGATCAATGATAGCGCCAACGGCCTGCCCCGACGCACCTGATCCGGCATTAGGCCGTGGGGTTTCGCCGTATTCACGCAGCCAGTCGGCCGACCGGACGGTCGGAAAATCCCGCGCGGCCTGATGCGGGCGACGATGCATTTCGGGCGCGTCGCCGTCTGGCAGTTTCGCGGCGAATTCTGGCAGGCTGACGCGCAAAGGCTTGTCACGCGGACATCCGGGCGTCAACGCGCGCGGGGATCATGCGGTAGAATCGTGTTTTGGAAAAGGATCAGATGATGCATTGGCAGCCTCGGATCGCCCATTTGATGCCCGTCCCGCGTGAGGCTCGCCCCGCGGCGCAGCGGCACGTGCGGCATGCACGATCGTGTAGCTGTATCTGAGCGCCGCGACGCGACCGGCCATCTATGTTCTCGCCATGTCCCCGGCGATCCCGGGCACAGGCCGCCGGTCGAGGCTTCGCACACTATAGAAAGATTTCCAGCATTGCGCCCCACGCGCACCGTCAGCACGCCTCTTCGCCGAATGTTCGATGAGCGCGCGTAGCTGACCTACCGAGTCGTCCAAACATGAACGCACCTCAAGTTTTCGATCCGCACGGCGCCGCCGCTACCGTCGCCGCCGATGCCGAACCGCGTCTGCGCGAAATTCCATACAACTACACGTCGTTCTCCGACCGCGAAATCGTCATTCGCCTGCTGGGCGACGAGGCCTGGGCCGCGCTCGACGAGCTGCGCACGGAGCGCCGCACGGGCCGCTCGGCGCGCATGCTGTACGAAGTGCTCGGCGACATCTGGGTCGTGCGCCGCAATCCTTATCTGCAGGACGACCTGCTCGACAACCCGAAGCGCCGCACGCTGCTGATCGAGGCGCTGAATCACCGTCTCACTGAAATCGAAAAGCGCCGCCGCGCCGATCTGACCGAACATGGCGACGAAGCAGGTGTCGGTCGCGCCGCGCGCGTCGAAACGCTGGTCGCCGCCGCGCGCCGCGCCGTCGATGCATTCGCGGGCGAGTTCGACAAGATGGCCGACCTGCGCCGCCGCGCGACGAAGGTGCTGGGCCGCCGGACGCAGAAGGACAACATCCGCTTCGACGGTCTCGCGCGCGTCTCACACGTGACGGACGCGACCGACTGGCGCGTCGAATATCCGTTCGTCGTCCTGACGCCGGATACGGAAGCCGAAATCGCCGGCCTCATCAAGGCGTGCTTCGAACTCGGTCTGACGGTGATTCCGCGTGGCGGCGGCACGGGCTACACGGGCGGCGCGGTGCCGCTCACGCCGTTCTCCGCCGTTATCAATACCGAGAAGCTCGAACAGCTCGGCGCCGTCGAACTGACGGAAATGCCCGGCGTCGCGCACAAGGTGCCGACGATCTTCTCCGGCGCGGGCGTCGTCACGCGCCGCGTGACGGAGGCGGCCGAGCAGGCGGGCTACGTGTTCGCCGTCGATCCGACGTCGCTCGACGCTTCGTGCATCGGCGGCAACGTCGCAATGAACGCGGGCGGCAAGAAGGCCGTGCTGTGGGGCACGGCGCTCGACAATCTCGCTTGGTGGCGCATGGTCGACCCGGAAGGGAACTGGCTGGAAATCACGCGGCTCGACCACAACCTCGGCAAGATCCACGACATTCCCGTCGCGCGCTTCGAACTGAAGTGGTTCGACGGCGAACACGCGCCTGGCGAAAAGCTCTTGCGCACCGAACTGCTGGAGATCGAAGGCCGGCGCTTTCGCAAGGAAGGGCTCGGCAAGGACGTCACCGATAAATTCCTCGCCGGGCTGCCGGGCATCCAGAAGGAAGGCTGCGACGGCCTGATCACGTCCGCGCGCTGGGTGCTGCACAAGATGCCCGCGCATACGCGCACCGTCTGCCTGGAGTTCTTCGGCCAGGCGCGCGAGGCGATTCCGAGCATCGTCGAAATCAAGGACTATCTGTTCGAAACGTCGAAAGAGGGCGGCGCGATTCTCGCGGGCCTCGAACATCTCGACGAACGTTATCTGCGCGCCGTCGGCTACGCGACGAAGAGCAAGCGCAACGCGTTTCCGAAGATGGTGCTGATCGGCGATATCGTCGGCAACGACGCCGATGCCGTTGCCACTGCGACGTCCGAAGTGGTCCGCATGGCCAACGGCAAGAGCGGCGAAGGCTTCGTCGCCGTGAGTGCCGAGGCCCGCAAGCGCTTCTGGCTCGACCGCAGCCGCACGGCCGCGATCGCGAAGCACACCAATGCGTTCAAGATCAACGAAGACGTCGTGATTCCGCTCAACCGGATGGGCGAATACACGGACGGCATCGAGCGCATCAACATCGAACTGTCGATCAAGAACAAGCTGCAACTGGTCGACGCGCTCGAAGTGTTCTTCCGGAGCGGCAAGCTGCCCCTCGGCAAGACCGACGACGCGAACGAGATCCCGAGCGCCGAGCTGCTCGAAGACCGCGTGCATCAGGCGCTCGAACTGCTTGGCCGTGTGAAGAAGCGCTGGGAATTCCTGCGCGACAAGCTCGACCTGTCGTTGCGCGAGGCGCAGCACTATCTGGTGCAACTCGGTTATGCGGGTCTTGCGGAAAAATTCGCGGATCGCGTCGATGACCAACCCAACGCGAACGTGTTCCATATCGTGCAGGATCGCACGGTGCGCGTGTCGTGGAAGCAGGAGATCCGCGCTGAGTTGCGGCAGATTTTCAACGGCGGCGAGTTCAAGCCGATCCTCGACGAAGCGCAGGCGATTCACAAGCAAGTGCTGCGCGGCCGTGTGTTCGTCGCGCTGCACATGCACGCGGGCGACGGCAATGTTCACACGAACATCCCCGTCAACTCCGACAACTACGAGATGCTGCAGGACGCGCACACTGCGGTGGCGCGCATCATGAAGCTCGCTCGTTCGCTGGATGGCGTGATTTCCGGCGAGCACGGCATCGGCATCACGAAGCTCGAATTCCTGACGGAAGACGAAATCGGCGAATTCCGCGCGTACAAGCAGCGCGTCGATCCGCAAGGGCGTTTCAACAAGGGCAAGCTGCTCGACGGCGCGGACCTGCGCAACGCGTACACGCCGTCGTTCGGCCTGATGGGCTACGAGTCGCTGATCATGCAGCAGTCCGATATCGGCGCGATCGCCGATTCGGTGAAGGACTGCCTGCGCTGCGGCAAGTGCAAGCCCGTCTGCGCGACGCACGTGCCGCGCGCGAACCTGCTGTACAGCCCGCGCAACAAGATTCTCGCGACGTCGCTGCTGGTCGAGGCCTTCCTGTATGAAGAGCAGACGCGCCGCGGCGTGTCGATCAAGCACTGGGACGAGTTCAACGACGTCGCCGATCACTGCACCGTCTGTCACAAGTGCGTGACGCCGTGCCCGGTGAAGATCGACTTCGGCGACGTATCGATGAACATGCGCAACCTGTTGCGCAAGATGGGCAAGAAGAAGTTCAACGCGGGCAACGCGGCGGGCATGTTCTTCCTGAACGCGACCAATCCGCAGACCATCAATCTCGCGCGCACCGCGATGATGGGCGTCGGCTACAAGGCGCAGCGCCTCGGCAACGAAGTGCTGAAGAAGATCGTCAAGAAACAGACGGCCCGTCCGCCCGCGACGACGGGCAAGCCGCCCGTCGTCGAGCAGGTGATCCACTTCGTCAACAAGAAGATGCCGGGCAACCTGCCGAAGAAAACGGCGCGCGCGCTGCTCGACATCGAGGACAACAAGATCGTGCCGATCATCCGCAACCCGAAGACGACGTCCGTCGATTCGGAAGCGGTGTTCTACTTCCCGGGCTGTGGCTCGGAGCGCCTGTTCTCGCAGGTCGGCCTTGCGACCCAGGCGATGCTGTGGGAGGCGGGCGTGCAGACGGTGTTGCCGCCGGGCTATCTGTGCTGTGGCTATCCGCAGCGCGGCTCGGGCCAGTACGACAAGGCCGAGCAGATCGTCACTGACAACCGCGTGCTGTTCCACCGCGTCGCGAACACGCTGAACTATCTCGACATCAAGACAGTGGTCGTGTCTTGCGGCACCTGCTACGACCAGCTGGCGGGCTATGAATTCGACAAGATCTTCCCGGGCTGCCGGATCATCGACATCCACGAATTCCTGCTGGAGAAGGGCATCAAGCTCGACGGCGTGAAGGGCACGCGCTACATGTACCACGACCCGTGCCACACGCCGATCAAGACGATCGACCCGGTGAAGCTCGTCAACGAACTGATGGGCACCGAGAAGAACGACGGCTACAAGATCGAGAAGAACGATCGCTGCTGTGGCGAGTCGGGCACGCTGGCCGTCACGCGTCCGGATATTTCGACGCAGGTGCGCTTCCGCAAGGAAGAGGAAATCCGCAAGGGGGCGGCGAAGCTGCGCGGCATTCCCGTCGTGGCCGACGCGGGCGCGAACGCGATCAACATGGCGAACGCGGCGGCGGGCGCGGCGGGTGCTCAGCCGGGCTCGGTGCTGAAGGCGGGCGATGGTCCGCAGCCGAATGGCGCAACCGGTGCGAACGGCGCAGCGGACGTCAAGATTCTCACGAGCTGCCCGTCTTGCCTGCAAGGGCTGTCGCGCTACAACGAAGACGCGAACATCGAAGCCGACTACATCGTCGTCGAAATCGCGCGGCACGTCCTCGGCGAGGACTGGATGGCCGACTATGTCCAGCGTGCGAACAATGGCGGAATCGAGCGCGTGCTGGTCTAATGGCACGATATGGGGTTTCGCTCGAGGTCGACGATGGACTGTATTTTCTGCCGTGAAGATGGCGGCGACGTGCTGTGGCAGGACGACACGCTACGTGTCGTCCTCGCCGACGAACACGACTATCCCGGCTTTTGTCGGGTGATCTGGAACAGGCATGTGGCCGAGTTCTCCGACCTCGGCCATGGGGAGCGCGACCACGTGATGCGCGTGGTCTACGCGGTCGAGCGCGCGATCCGGCGCATTCTGCAACCCGTCAAGGTGAACCTGGCGAGCCTCGGCAACCAGGTGCCGCATGTGCATTGGCACGTGATCCCGCGCTTCTCCAACGACGCGCACTTCCCGCTGCCCATCTGGGCGCCGCGCCAGCGGACGGTATCCGAAACGATGCTGTCCCAGCGCCGCGCGCAGGCGACGCTGTTGCGCGAAGCGGTACGCGGCGAAATCGAACAAGCTCTCGCCTGAGGTCATCATGAGTGGATTGAAATCCGATACGCCGGTGCCCACCGGCGTCGTCGTTCACGCCGTATCGCGGGTGCTCGAATTGCAATATGCGAGCGGCAAGAGCTACCGCGTGCCGTTCGAGCTGATGCGCGTCTATTCGCCATCGGCGGAAGTGCGCGGCCACGGCCCCGGCCAGGAGACGCTGCAGACGGGCAAGCGTGAAGTGACCATCACGGCGCTCGAAGGCGTCGGCAACTACGCGCTGCAGCCCACGTTCTCCGACGGTCACAACACGGGCATCTATTCGTGGGACCTGCTGTGGGATCTCGCGACCCGTCAAGACGAACTCTGGGCCGAGTATTTCGACAAACTTAAGGTAGCGGGCGTCGACCGGGACGCGCCGATGCCCGTATCCAGCCCGGCGCACGGCCACAGACACTGATACGATCCGCGGGGCGGCCATCCGCGGGGCGGCCATCCGCGGGGCGGCCATCCGCGGGGCGGCCATCCGCGGGGCGGCCATCCGCGGGGCGGCCATCCGCGGGTGGTGATCTGCTCTACCCGCCGCCGGAACGTGGCGAAACAATTTTCAGAATGAATACGCGAAAGGACGAAGCGCGATGACCAATACCCACTTCGGCTATCAGACAGTCGATGAACAGGAAAAAGCGAAGAAAGTGGCGGGGGTGTTCCATTCGGTCGCTTCCAACTATGACCTGATGAACGACCTGATGTCGGGCGGGCTGCACCGCGCGTGGAAGGCGTTCACGATCGCGCAGGCCAACGTGCGGTCCGGCTATAAGGTGCTCGATATCGCAGGCGGCACGGGCGACCTGTCGAAAGCGTTCGCGAAGCAGGCGGGCGAGACGGGTCAGGTGTGGCACACCGACATCAATGAATCGATGCTGCGAGTCGGTCGCGATCGCCTGATCGACAAGGGCATCATTACGCCGACGCTGCTGTGCGACGCCGAAAGGATTCCGTTTCCGGACAACTACTTCGATGTCGTCACAGTGGCATTCGGTTTGCGTAACATGACGCATAAGGACGTGGCGCTCGCGGAAATGCGTCGCGTGCTGAAACCGGCCGGGCGGCTGCTCGTGCTGGAGTTCTCGAAAGTGTGGGACCCGCTGAAAAAGGCGTACGACGTCTATTCGTTCAAGGTGCTGCCGTGGCTCGGCGAGCGCTTCGCGAAGGACGCTGACAGCTACCGCTATCTGGCTGAATCGATCCGCATGCATCCGGACCAGGAAACTTTGAAGACGATGATGGAACAAGCTGGCCTCGACGCCGTCAAATATTACAATTTGTCAGCTGGCGTGGTAGCTTTACATATCGGGACCAAATACTAGCGTCCCTAACTTCTCGTTTCTAAAGGAAATTGCGAAAATGTCCGATTCGAATATGTTATCTCGTTGTAAGGCTAGGGGGTCGTGGGCGAGGAGAATCGGACTGATCGCGATGGTCGGCCTGATTACCGTCGGCATGCTGAATTCGCTCGACGCCGAAGCGAAACGCATGGGCGGCAGCCGCAGTTTCGGGCGCCAGTCCAATATCACGCAGCCGTCTCAGCAGACGGCGCCGTCGCCTTCGCAGTCGCCGGGCACGCCGGCGCAAGGCATGCAGTCGCAGCGTCCGGCCACGCCGCCGCCCACGCCCGCGCCACAGCCCAACCGCTCGCGCTGGCTTGGGCCGATCGCCGGTCTCGCGGCGGGTCTGGGCATCGCGGCGTTGTTGTCGCACTTCGGTCTGGGCGAGGCGTTCGCCGGCATGATGGCGAACCTGATCGTCGTCGCGCTGATCGCGTTCGTCGCGATCTGGCTGATCCGCAAGTTCCTCGGCCGCAAGCGGGATGCATCCGCGCCCGCTTATGCCGGCAATTCGCCGACACTGAACGCGGGCGGCACGGGCTACTCGCAGGAGCCGCGCTATACGGCGCCGCCATCGGGCTCGTACCTCGCGCCGCAAGGCAACCCGCTGACGACGCCCGAAGTCGCGGCCGCGCCCGCCGTGCCGGCCGGCTTCGACTCCGAAGCGTTCCTGCGTAACGCGAAGGTCTACTTCGTGCGCCTGCAGGCTGCGTGGGATGCCGGCAACATGGACGACATCCGCGAGTTCACGACGCCGGAAATGTTCGCCGAAGTGAAGGTCGACCTGGCTTCGCGCGGCGCAGAGAAGAACCAGACCGACGTCGTGAAACTGGACGCCGATCTGCTCGGCGTCGAAGATCGCGGCAGCGAGTATTTCGCGAGCGTGCGCTTTTATGGCCTGATCCGCGAAACGATGGGCGGAACGGCCGAGCCGTTCGAGGAAATCTGGAACCTGTCGAAGTCGACCCGTACGGGCGAAGGCTGGCTGCTCGCGGGCATCCAGCAAGTGAATCATCACTGATATTCCGTCAAGGATTAGCCGTTCGGCAGAGCAAGGCGCGAAGCGAACGGACGTTACAATAGGAACCCGCGTCGGCAGTCGCCGGCGCGGGTTTTCTCTTTCCACTTCCGATGACCTTTGCCGCCAAGCCCTTCGCTGCTGCCGTCAACCATCTGCTCGCTCGCGAAACGTGGGCGCGCGAACGCCTCACCCCGTATGCCGGCAAGACCGCGCGGCTCTCGTGCCCTCCCGTCACGCTGATCCTGCTGGTCCAGCCTGACGGCTATCTGAGCGCCGTCGACGAAAGCGAAGCGCACGCGTTCGATGTCACCGTCTCCGTGCCCGCCGATGCCGCGCCCGCGTTCCTGAAAGGCGGTCAGGCGGCTGTGATGAAGCATGTGAAGATCGAAGGCGATGCGGAGTTCGCGACCGTGATTGCCAAGCTCGCCGAGCATCTGCGCTGGGAGCCCGAAGAAGACCTGGCGAAGCTGATCGGCGACGGGCCCGCGTGGCGGATCGCGTCGGTGGCGCGCACGGTCGGCGATCATGCGATGCGCACGGGCCGCAACCTGCTCGAATCAGTGGCCGAATATCTGCTCGACGAGAACCCGCAACTGGTGCGCCGCACCGCGCTCGACGATTTCAATGTCGAACTGGCGCGTGCCCGCGATGCGCTCGCGCGCGTCGAGAAACGCATCGAGCGTCTCGAACAGAAGGTCGAAGCCCGCGGCGCCCATGCGCCGGGCGGCGCCGCCACGTCGCGCGGCACGCGCTAGTCATCGGGCTCAGTCATGCGTTTCCTGCGTTTCCTCAAGATCTTCTTTACCGTCATCCGGTTCGGCCTCGACGAGATGATGCTGAGCCGCATCAACGACCGCCGCGTGCGGTTGCTGCTGCGTATCACCACGGTCGGCCGCAAGTTCGATCAGCCGCCCGGGCTGCGGCTGCGTCTCGCGCTCGAGAGCCTCGGGCCGATCTTCGTGAAGTTCGGTCAGGTGCTGTCGACGCGCCGCGACCTGCTGCGCCCCGACATCGCGAACGAGCTCGCGAAGCTGCAAGACCAGGTGCCGCCGTTCGATTCGGACGTCGCGATCGCTATCATCGAAAAGTCGCTGGGCGCGCCCGTCGATTCGATCTTCGACGACTTCGAACGCGTGCCGGTAGCGAGCGCATCGATTGCGCAGGTTCACTTCGCGACCCTGAAGACGGGCGAGCACGCGGGCAAGCAGGTCGCCGTGAAGGTGCTGCGGCCGAACATGCTGCCCGTGATCGATTCCGACCTCGCGTTGCTGCGCGATCTCGCTGTGTGGGCCGAGCGCCTGTGGGCGGACGGCAAGCGCCTGAAGCCGCGCGAAGTGGTCGCGGAATTCGACAAGTATCTGCACGACGAACTCGACCTGATGCGCGAGGCGGCGAACGGCAGCCAGTTGCGGCGCAATTTCGCGGGCCTCGATCTGCTGCTCGTGCCGGAGATGTACTGGGAATACTGCACGGCCAACGTGCTCGTGATGGAGCGCATGGTCGGCGTGCCGATCAGCCAGGTGGATACGCTGCGTGCGGCGGGCGTCGATATTTCGAAGCTGGCGCGCGAGGGCGTCGAGATCTTCTTCACGCAGGTTTTCCGCGACGGCTTCTTTCACGCGGACATGCATCCCGGCAACATTCAGGTGAGTCTCGATCCGGCGCATTTTGGGCGCTATATCGCGCTGGATTTCGGCATCATCGGCGCGCTGTCGGACTTCGATAAGAACTATCTCGCGCAGAACTTTCTCGCGTTCTTCAAGCGCGACTATCACCGCGTCGCGACGCTGCACCTCGAATCCGGCTGGGTGCCGCCGACTACGCGCGTCGAAGAACTGGAAAGCGCGATCCGCGCGGTCTGCGAGCCGTATTTCGACCGCGCGCTGAAAGACATCTCGCTCGGCCAGGTGCTGATGCGGCTTTTCTCCACGTCGCGCCGCTTCAACGTCGAAATCCAGCCGCAACTGGTGCTGCTGCAAAAGACGATGCTCAATGTCGAAGGACTGGGCCGTTCGCTCGACCCGGAACTCGACCTTTGGAAGACGGCGAAGCCGTATCTCGAGCGCTGGATGAACGAGCAGGTCGGCATGCGCGGCTGGTACGAGCGGCTCAAGATCGAGGCGCCGCAATGGAGCAAGACGCTTCCGCAATTGCCGCGGCTGATTCATCACGCGCTGGCGCTGCGGCACGACGCGCAGCAGCGCGGCATCAACGACGAAACTATCCGCCAGATCCTGCTCGAGCAGAAGCGCACGAACCGCCTGCTGCAAGGACTGTTGATGTTCGGCGTGGCCGTGGGTGTCGGTGCGATGCTGGCTCGCGCGTGGCTGAGCATCGCGTACGGCGGCTACTGAACTCCCCATTTCGAGGTATGCCGATGAGCGGTTCCAGGCCAACAGTTCCTTCCGGCGCGCCGGATTTCGAAAACCGCGATCCGAACGCGCCCGGCTTCTGGGACGAGCGCTTCGAGCGCGGCTACACGCCGTGGGATCAGGCGGGGGTGCCGGCATCGTTCAAGGCGTTCGTCGAGCGGCACGCGCCGACGCCCGTCTTGATTCCCGGCTGCGGGAGCGCGTACGAGGCATGGTGGCTTGCCGAACGAGGCTGGCCGGTTCGCGCAATCGACTTTGCGCCCAACGCGGTCGAAGCCGCGCGCGCCCAACTGGGCGCGCATGTCGACGTCGTGGAAGTCGCCGATTTCTTCACGTATCAGCCGCCTTTCGAGCCGGGCTGGATCTACGAGCGGGCATTCATGTGCGCGCTGCCGCCGTCGCGGCGCGACGACTACGCGGCGCGCATGGCCGCTCTGTTGCCGGCTGGCGGATTGCTCGCCGGTTACTTCTTCATCGGCGCGACGCCGAAGGGGCCGCCGTTCGGCATCGAGCGCGCCGAACTCGACGCGCTGCTCACGCCCCATTTCGAACTGCTGGAAGACGAGCCCGTCGACGATTCGATCGCCGTCTTTGCTGGCCGGGAGCGCTGGCTGACGTGGCGTCGGCGCGGCGCAACAAGGGCTTGATTCGCGACGCTATTGCCTTCATCTACATAACCGGTGGCTATGCCGGCCGTTTCCCCCTGGAATTCCAGGGCGGCCCATCGTTTGCGGCTATAATTCAAGGCTTTGCAAGCGTTCAAAAGATTTCTGTAGGGACAAGATCATGCCGATCTACGCTTATCGTTGCGAGTCATGCGGCTTCGGGAAGGACGTGCTTCAGAAAATGAGCGACGCCCCGTTGACGCAATGCCCGGAGTGCGGAGCCGATGCGTTCCGCAAGCAGGTCACTGCCGCCGGCTTCCAGCTGAAGGGCTCGGGCTGGTACGTCACGGACTTCCGTGGCGGCAATTCGGGCGCAGCTTCCAGCGCGGGCAACGGCTCGGGCGCATCGGCTGGCAAGGCCGACAGCAAGCCGGAAACGGCTTCGTCCGACAGCGCGGCTTCCACGAGCGCGCCGGCTGCTGCACCCGCAGCGGCGCCCGCCTCGGCAAGCAGCTCTGGCGCGTAGCCGGTTCGCCGCTCGACGGTGAAGTAGGCGCCGCGCAAGGGGTTCGTGCGGATTTCTGGCGATACACATGACGACGAAAAAAACGACGCTCAAATCGGTGTTCCTGACGGGCCTTCTGGTGCTGGTGCCTCTCGCCATCACGTTGTGGGTGCTCGGCCTGATCATCGGCACGATGGATCAGACGCTGCTGTTGCTGCCCCGTTCATGGCAGCCGGAGCGGCTGCTCGGCTTCCGCCTGCCCGGACTCGGCGCAGTGCTGACCCTCGCGTTCATTTTCGTCGTCGGTCTATTGACGCAGAACTTCGTTGGGCAGAAGCTGGTCGGCTGGTGGGAAGTGATCGTCGCGCGCATTCCCGTCGTCGGTCCGATCTACACCAGCGTCAAGCAGGTGTCCGATACGCTGCTGTCGTCGAGCGGAAACGCATTCCGCAAGGCGCTGCTCATCGAGTACCCGCGCAAAGGGTCCTACACCATCGGGTTTCTGACGGGCATCCCCGGCGGCGACGTGGTCAACCACCTGAAGGAAGATCACGTCAGCGTCTACGTGCCGACCACGCCGAACCCGACGTCCGGCTTCTTCCTGATGGTGCCGAAAAGCGAAGTGATCGAGCTCGACATGACCGTCGACGCCGCACTCAAGTACATCGTCTCGATGGGCGTCGTCGCCCCGTCCTCGCCCACGCATCAGCCGTTGGGGGAGCGCCGCACGACCGTCGAGCCACCCATGTAATGCCGGCGCGCGCCACTCGGACATCCGTTTGGCGCGCGCCGTTCAACCCATGCAAAACGAAAGACAAACATCATGTCGATGAGATCTGAATACTGCGGTCTGGTGACCGAACACCTCCTGGGGCAAACCGTGTCGCTGTGCGGCTGGGTGAGCCGGCGCCGCGACCATGGCGGCGTTATCTTCATCGACCTGCGCGATCGCGAAGGCCTCGTTCAGGTCGTCTGCGACCCGGACCGCGCTGAGATGTTCAAGACGGCCGAAGGCGTGCGCAATGAATTCTGCGTCAAGGTGAAGGGTGCGGTTCGCAATCGTCCGGAAGGCACGACGAACGCCGGCTTGAAGAGCGGCAAGATCGAAGTGCTGTGCCACGAGCTGACCGTGCTGAACGCATCCGTCACGCCGCCGTTCCAGCTCGACGACGACAACCTGTCGGAAACCACGCGCCTCACGCATCGCGTGCTCGACCTGCGCCGTCCGCAGATGCAGCACAACCTGCGCCTGCGCTATCGCGTCGCGATGGAAGTGCGCAAGTACCTCGATTCGCGCGGCTTCATCGACATCGAAACGCCGATGCTGACCAAGAGCACTCCGGAAGGCGCGCGCGACTATCTGGTGCCGTCGCGTGTGAACGCTGGCCAGTTCTTCGCGCTGCCGCAGTCGCCGCAGCTCTTCAAGCAGCTCTTGATGGTCGCGAACTTCGACCGTTACTACCAGATCACCAAGTGCTTCCGCGACGAAGACCTGCGCGCCGACCGTCAGCCGGAATTCACGCAGATCGACTGCGAAACGTCGTTCCTGAACGAGCAGGAAATCCGCGATCTGTTCGAAGACATGACGCGCCATGTGTTCAAGGAAACGATCGGCGTCGAGCTGGACGCGAAGTTCACCGTGATGCAGTACGCGGACGCGATGCGCCGCTTCGGCTCGGACAAGCCGGACCTGCGCGTGAAGCTCGAGTTCACGGAACTGACGGACGCGATGAAGGACGTCGACTTCAAGGTGTTCAGCACACCGGCCAACACGAAGGACGGCCGCGTCGCGGCGCTGCGCGTGCCGAAGGGCGGCGAGCTGTCGCGTGGCGATATCGACAGCTACACGGAATTCGTGCGCATCTACGGTGCGAAGGGTCTCGCGTGGATCAAGGTCAACGAAGTGGCGAAGGGCCGTGACGGCCTGCAAAGCCCGATCGTGAAGAACCTGCACGACGCGGCGATTGCGGCCATCATCGAGCGCACGGGCGCGAAGGACGGCGACATCATCTTCTTCGCGGCGGATCGCGCGAAGGTCGTGAACGATAGCCTCGGCGCGCTGCGCCTGAAGATCGGCCACTCGGAGTTCGGCAAGGCGAACGGTCTCGTCGAAGCGGGCTGGAAGCCGCTGTGGGTCGTCGACTTCCCGATGTTCGAGTACGACGAAGAGGAAAGCCGCTACGTCGCCGCTCACCACCCGTTCACGAGCCCGAAGGACGAGCACCTCGAATATCTGGAAACGGACCCGGGCCGCTGCCTCGCAAAGGCATACGACATCGTGCTGAACGGCTGGGAAATCGGTGGCGGTTCGGTGCGTATCTTCCAGGAAGACGTGCAGAGCAAGGTGTTCCGCGCGCTGAAGATCGGTGCGGAAGAAGCGCGCGCGAAGTTCGGCTTCCTGCTGGACGCGCTGCAATACGGCGCGCCCCCGCACGGTGGCATCGCATTCGGTCTGGACCGCATCGTCACGATGATGGCGGGCGCCGATTCGATCCGCGACGTGATCGCGTTCCCGAAGACGCAGCGCGCGCAGGATCTGCTCACGCAGGCGCCGAGCGAAGTCGACGAGCGCCAGCTGCGCGAGCTGCACATCCGTCTGCGTCAGCCCGAGCAGAAGGCGTAAATGTGACGGTTAGCGCGCCGCGCCGCTAAAACAACGGCGGGTGCGCGAAACAACGAACGAAGAAGGCGCGTGATGCGCCTTTTTCGTTTTTTGCGTTACAGTCACTGAAAGCTACGCCTTCCGACATGCGATCGCGCGACTCCCGCGCCGCTTTATCACCATGCCGAAACCGCCAAAGATTCCGGAATCCGTACTCGTCGTCATTCACACGCCCGAGCTCGACGTGCTGCTTATCGAACGAGCCGACCGCGAGGGGTTCTGGCAATCGGTGACGGGCTCGAAAGAGCGCGTCGACGAGCCGATCGCGGAAACAGCCATCCGCGAAGTGGCAGAAGAGACGGGCATTGTGATCGGCGGCGATCTCGTGCCAAGTGACGCGCTCGTCGACTGGCATCATCACATCGAGTTCGAGATCTTTTCGACGTGGCGCCATCGCTATGCGGAAGGCGTCACGCACAACATCGAGCACTGGTTCAGCCTGCAAGTGCCTGAGCGTCTCGAAGTGACGCTCGCGCCGCTCGAACATACCGCGCATCTGTGGCTGCGCTGGCAAGAGGCCGCCGAGCGCTGCTTCTCGTGGTCCAATCGCGACGCGATCCTGCAATTGCCGCAACGCGTGAAGGAGCGTTGCCGATGAGCGGCGGCGGCCGCCGCTTTGCGCGACTGACCCAGCATCTGCCCGGTCGGCGCTACTGGTCCAGGTATCGTTTTTGTGCCGGCAACGAGATTCGCCTGTTCACCGAGGGCGAGCCGTTCTTTGCGTCGCTGGTCGAGCGCATCGACGCCGCGCAACGCGACGTTGCGCTGGAAACCTATATCTTCTGCGACGACGCGGCGGGCCGTCCCGTCTCCGATGCGCTGATACGGGCCGCGTCGCGCGGCGTGCGCGTGCGCGTGATTACCGACGGCATCGGCACCGAGCGCCTCGCGATGTTCAACGACTGGACGATGGCGGGCGTCGAGCATCGCATCTACAACCCGCATCTGTTTGGCCGCTTCGGATTCTCGCGCACGCATCGCAAGCTCGCCGTGGTCGACGACGCGTTTGCATGGTGCGGCGGCATCAACATCGTCGACGACTACGATCAGAACGGCATGCGCCTGCCTTATCCGCGCTGGGATTTTGCCGTCGAGCTGCAAGGGCCCGTGGTGGCCGACGTGCTCGAAGCATTCGACGTGCAATGGGAGCGCATCCGCATCGGCCACCGGCCCGCGCTGACGCCGCCACCCATCGGCGCCTCGACGCCGCGTGCGGCGACCGCGCGCTTTGTGCGCGCGCGCCAGAGCACGAGGAGCGCCCGCACTGCTGACATGCGCGCGATGGCCGAGCCGTGCGTCGCGTTCGTCGCGCGCGACAACTTCGTCAACCGGCGCGCGATCGAGAAGGCGTATCTGACGGCGATCGGCCAGGCGCGCTCCGAAGTGCTGCTCGCCAATCCGTACTTCATGCCCGGCCGCAAGCTGCGGCGCGCGCTGATCTTCGCGGCGCAGCGCGGCGTCGACGTGCGTCTCGTGATCGGCAGAAAAGAGTTTGCCGCGCTCGATTACGCGGTGCCGTTCCTGTACCGCTCGCTGCTGAAGGCAGGCGTGAAGATCGCCGAGTACGAAAGGACCATGCTCCACGGCAAGGTGGCCGTCGTCGATTCGAATTGGGGCACGGTCGGCTCGTCGAACCTCGACGCGCTGAGCCTCGTGCTGAACAACGAAGCCAATGTCGTGCTCGTGCTTCATCCCGAGATCGACCGGTTGCGCGACGCGATCCTGGCGGCGTTCGACGAATCGCGCCGCATCGACGAAAAGCACTACGAGTCGCGTCCCGCCGGCGAGCGGCTGCTCAACTGGCTCGCGTATAACACCTATCGGCTGGCGATGAAGCTGCTGACGGTCGGCGGCTACGACTAGACGAACGATCGGACGACAGGCTGGAAAGAACAAAAAAGCGCGGACAAAATACGATCCACAGCGCTCAGAAAACACAAATTGGAGACAACTCAGACCAGTTCCGGTAAATGATTCTAAAAATTCCGCATCGTCCTATAGACGAATGACGGAAAATCGAAGCGTCGTTAGAAACCCGTTTCTAATAAATTCCTTGTTTCGCGGACGGTCACCCCCAATAATGGTACGACCGTTCGATTTTTCCTTTCGATCAAATCAGACGGTACACAGCTATGCGAAAAGGCGAACAAACGCGAGCCGCGATTCTCGATGCAGCACTCGATCTGGCAAGCCGCGACGGACTGGAAGGTCTGACGATTGGCCTGCTGGCCGAACGCATGCAGATGAGCAAGAGCGGAGTGTTCGCGCATTTCGGGTCGCGCGAGGACTTGCAGGTCGAAGTCGTGCGCGAATACCACCGTCGTTTTGAAGACGAGGTGTTTTTCCCGAGTCTGCGCGAGCCACGTGGCTTGCCCCGCTTGCGCGCGATGCTCTCGCGCTGGATCGAGAAGCGTGTCCAGGAAGTCACGACTGGGTGCATCTACATCAGCGGCGCGGTCGAGTACGACGATCGCGCGGACAGCGCGGTGCGCGAGCAGCTGGTGGCGAGCGTGCAGATGTGGCGCGCGGCGCTCACGCGAGCCATTTCGCAGGCAATCGAAGAAGGGCATCTGCGCGCAGATACGGACTCGCAGCTGATGCTCTTCGAACTGTATAGCTTCACGCTCGGTCTGCATCACGACGCACGCTTTCTGCATCTGCCCGATGCTGTGCGCCTCACGTGGGCCGCGCTGGAAAAACTGATTGTTTCGCGTCAGAGCGAGAGCACGAGCCGCTAGCGGGACTGGCTGGGTCCATCGGATCCAAACGGCGGGAGGCTGGCTGCCACGCTCGAGCTAGGGCCTGTTCACGCTAATAACGGGCTTGCGCTGGCCGCCAGAAGGGCCGAGCGCAAGGATCGCGACGGAAGCGAATACTCGACGTATTCGCGAGGAGTATGACGCGGCGTTCGGCCCTTCTGGTGGCCAGCCCCTCAAATGATTTTTTCAAATCAGGGGAACGCGCCTTGCCGGCCGCATTGCGGCGTCGCGCGTCGCTTGTCTGGCTCGGCCAAACGGCGCTCCTTGCTTCTTGCACTGCAGCCGGCAAGGCACGTTCGCAAGCCCGTTATTAGCGTGAACAGACCCTAACCTTTGGATTGACTGGAGAGACTCATGGGACAGTACGCCGCGCCGCTGCGCGACATGCAATTCGTATTGCACGAGCTGCTGAACGTCGAAGCCGAGATCAAGCAGATGCCCAGGCACGCGGATCTCGATGCCGAAACGATCAATCAGGTGCTCGAGGAAGCCGGAAAATTCTGTTCGGAAGTGGTCTTCCCGCTGAACCTGAGCGGCGATCAGGAAGGCTGCAAGTACGAAGGCGATGGCGTCGTCACCACGCCGAAGGGTTTCAAGGAGGCGTATCGGCAGTACGTCGAGGCGGGCTGGCCCGCGCTCGGCTGCGATCCCGAGTACGGCGGCCAGGGCCTGCCCGCGTTCGTCAACAACGCGCTCTACGAGATGCTGAATTCGGCGAACCAGGCGTGGACGATGTACCCCGGCCTGTCGCACGGCGCGTACGAGTGCCTGCACGCGCACGGCACGCCGGAACTGCAACAGGCGTATCTGCCGAAGCTCGTGTCGGGTCAATGGACGGGCACGATGTGCCTGACCGAGCCGCATTGCGGCACCGACTTGGGCATCCTGCGCACGAAGGCCGAGCCGAATGGCGACGGCTGGTACGCGATCAGCGGCACGAAGATCTTCATCTCCAGCGGCGAACACGATCTCGCCGACAACATCGTTCACCTCGTGCTCGCGCGTCTTCCCGATGCGCCGAACGGCACGAAGGGCATCTCGCTTTTCATCGTGCCGAAGTTCGTGCCGGACGCGAGCGGCAACCCGGGCGCGCGCAATGGCGTGAAGTGCGGCTCGATCGAAAACAAGATGGGCATTCACGGCAACGCGACGTGCGTCATCAATCTCGACAACGCGAAGGGCTGGATGGTCGGCGAGCCGAATAAAGGCCTCAACGCGATGTTCGTGATGATGAACGCGGCGCGCCTGGGCGTCGGCATGCAGAGCCTTGGCCTGACAGAAGTCGCGTACCAGAACTCGCTCGCGTATGCGAAGGAGCGTCTGCAGATGCGCTCGCTGTCGGGCCCGAAGGCGCCCGAAAAGGCCGCCGACCCGATCATCGTCCACCCGGACGTGCGCCGCATGCTGCTCACGCAGAAGGCGTACGCGGAAGGCGCGCGCGCGTTCTCGTACTGGTCGGCGCTGCACATCGACAAAGAGCTGTCGCACGAAGACGAAGCGGTGCGCAAGGAAGCCGCCGATCTCGTCGCGCTGCTCACACCGATCCTGAAGGCGTTCCTGTCGGACAACGCGTTCGAAGGCACGAACCTCGCGATGCAGGTGTTCGGCGGCCACGGCTATATCGCCGAATGGGGCATGGAGCAGTACGTGCGCGACGCGCGGATCAACATGATCTACGAAGGCACGAACACGGTTCAGTCGCTCGACCTGCTGGGCCGCAAGGTGCTCGGCGACATGGGCGCCAGGCTCAAGAAGTTCGGCAAGCTGGTGACGGATTTCGTCGAAGCCGAAGGGATCAAGCCGGAGATGCAGGAGTTCGTCAATCCGCTCGCGGATATCGGCGACAAGGTCCAGAAGCTGACGATGGAAATCGGCATGAAGGCGATGCAGAACCCGGACGAAGTGGGCGCGGCGGCCGTGCCGTATCTGCGCACCGTCGGCCATCTGGTGTTCTCGTACTTCTGGGCCCGCATGGCGCGCATCGCGCTCGACAACGAAGCGTCCGGCGATCCGTTCTACAAGTCGAAGCTCGCGACCGCGCGTTTCTATTTCGCGAAGCTGCTGCCCGAAACGGCCTCGATGATCCGCGCCGCGCGCGCCGGCTCGAAGACGTTGATGGACATCGACGAAGCGCTGTTCTAAAGCCATCGCGGGCGTCGCATCGCTTGTCACGCCATGCGCCGCCGCTCCTCTCTCTCACACACGCCGCGTCAAGGAGGCTACGTGCGCCTTCACGCGGCCACTCGCGACACCGCATAACTCTCCCGGAGGAACGACGTGAGCAATCTGATCATTCGCAAGGTCGCCGTGCTCGGCGCCGGCGTGATGGGCGCGCAGATCGCTGCGCACCTGATCAACGCCAGAGTGCCCGTGCTGCTGTTCGACCTGCCTGCAAAGGAAGGCCCGAAGAACGGCATCGCATTGAAGGCGATCGAGAACCTGAGGAAGCTGTCGCCGGCGCCGTTCGGCGTGAAGGACGACGCGCAATACATCCAGCCCGCCAACTACGACGACGACATCGGGAAGCTCGCCGAGTGCGACGTGGTGATCGAAGCGATCGCCGAACGCATGGACTGGAAGCACGATCTCTACAAGAAAGTGGCGCCGCACATCGGCGCGAATGCGATCTTCGCGACGAACACTTCGGGCCTGTCGATCACGGAATTGTCGAACGGCTTCTCCGACGAACTGAAGGCGCGCTTCTGCGGCGTGCACTTCTTCAATCCGCCGCGCTACATGCATCTGGTCGAGCTGATCCCGACCACGGCGACGCGCCCGGAAATTCTCGATCAGCTCGAAACGTTCCTGACGAGCGTCGTCGGCAAGGGCGTCGTGCGCGCGAAGGACACGCCGAACTTCATCGCGAACCGCGTCGGCGTTTTCTCGATTCTCGCCGTGATCGCGGAGGCCGCGAAGTTCGGCCTGCGCTTCGATGAAGTCGACGATCTGACGGGCAGCCGCCTCGGCCGCGCGAAGTCGGCGACGTTCCGCACGGCGGACGTCGTGGGTCTCGACACGATGGCGCACGTGATCAAGACGATGCAGGACAATCTCGCGGACGATCCGTTCTTCCCGGTCTACGAAACGCCCGCCGTGCTCGCCGGTCTCGTGAAGCAGGGCGCGCTCGGCCAGAAGACGGGTGCGGGTTTCTACCGGAAGGAAGGCAAGGCGATCAAGGTGCTCGACGCGAAGACGGGCGGCTATGTCGACGGCGGCGCGAAGGCCGACGAACTGGTCGGCCGGATTCTCAAGCGCCCGCCCGCCGAGCGTCTGAAGCTTCTGCGCGAAACGCAGCATCCGCAGGCGCAGTTCCTGTGGGCGATCTTCCGCGACGTGTTCCATTACATCGCCGTGCATCTGGAGTCGATCGCCGACAATGCGCGCGACGTCGATCTCGCGATCCGCTGGGGTTTCGGCTGGAACGAAGGCCCGTTCGAGGGCTGGCAGACGGCGGGCTGGAAGCAGGTCGCCGCGTGGGTGCAGGAAGACATCGCGACGGGCAAGGCACTGTCGAATGCGCCGCTGCCCGCGTGGGTGCTCGAAGGCCCCGTCGCCGAACACGGCGGCGTGCATACGAACGAAGGTTCGTGGTCGCCGGCTGAAACGCGCTTCGTGCCGCGCTCGTCGCTGTCCGTGTACGACAAGCAGGTATTCCGCGCCCCGCTCGCGGGCGAAACTGGCGTCGATCCGAAGACCTACGGCAAGACCGCGTTCGAAACGGATGCCGTGCGCGCGTGGGTCGACGATCGCGCGGGTGAGAACGACGTCCTGATCGTGTCGTTCAAGAGCAAGATGAACACGATCGGGCCGTCGGTGATCGACGGCCTCGTGCAGGCCATCGATGTCGCCGAGCAGGACTACAAGGCCGTCGTGATCTGGCAGCCGACATCGCTGAAGCTCGGCGCGCCGGGCGGTCCTTTCTCGGCGGGCGCGAATCTCGAAGAAGCGATGCCCGCATTCATGATGGGCGGCGCGAAGGGCATCGAGCCGTTCGTGAAGAAGTTCCAGCAGGGCATGCTGCGCGTCAAGTATTCGAACGTGCCTGTGGTCGCGGCCGTGTCGGGCATCGCGCTCGGCGGCGGTTGCGAGCTGGTGCTGCACAGCGCGAAGCGCGTTGCGCATATCGAGAGCTATATCGGCCTCGTCGAAGTGGGCGTCGGCCTCGTGCCGGCGGGTGGCGGCCTGAAGGAAGCCGCATTGCGTGCCGCAGAAGCGGCCGCGCAAGCCGGTGCGACGAACGATCTGCTGAAGTTCCTGCAAAAGCCGTTCGAAAACGCGGCGATGGCAAAGGTCTCGGGCTCCGCGCTCGACGCCCGCGCGATGGGTTATCTGAAGCCGTCGGACGCGATCGTCTTCAACGTCTTCGAACTGCTCGACACCGCGAAGAAGGAAGCGCGCGCGCTCGCCGCCGCGGGTTATCGTCCGCCGCTGCGCGTGACGCAGGTGCCCGTCGCCGGCCGCTCGGCGATTTCGACGATCAAGGCGTCGCTCGTCAACATGCGCGACGGCCGCTTTATCAGCGACCACGATTACCTGATCGCGAGCCGCATCGCGGAAGCGGTGTGCGGCGGCGATGTCGAGGCGGGCAGCTTCGTCGACGAAGAATGGCTGCTGACGCTCGAGCGTCGCGCGTTCGTCGAACTGCTCGGCACGCAGAAGACGCAGGAACGGATCATGGGCATGCTGCAAACGGGCAAGCCGGTGCGCAACTGAGTTGCGGGCAGACCGCATCCCTCTATGCATGGGATCGGAGTAGGTGCTCTGCATGGGGCTGGAGTAACTGCTAAAGCACCATCTCCAGCCGACAGCCAAAGCGTCAACTCTGGTCGACCGCAACAAGGTTGCATGGGACCAGAGTAGGTGCTCTGCATGAGGCTGGAGTAACTGCTAAAGCACCAACTCCAGCCGACAGCTAAAGCACCAACTCTGGTCGACAAAGGAGCTTCAAATGACAAAGCAATTGCAGGACGCCTATATCGTCGCCGCGAGCCGCACGCCGATCGGCAAGGCGCCGCGCGGAATGTTCAAGAACACGCGCCCCGACGAACTGCTGGTGCACGCGATCCGATCGGCTGTCGCGCAGGTGCCCGGCCTCGATACGTCGCTGATCGAAGACGCGATCGTCGGCTGCGCGATTCCCGAAGCCGAGCAGGGGCTCAACGTCGCGCGGATGGGCGCGTTGCTGGCGGGTCTGCCGAGCACGGTCGGCGGCGTGACGGTGAACCGTTTCTGCGCATCGGGCGTGACGGCGCTCGCGATGGCGGCGGACCGCATTCGCGTCGGCGAATCGGACGTGATGATCGCGGGCGGCTGCGAATCGATGAGCATGGTGCCGATGATGGGCAACAAGCCGTCGCTGTCGCCGCATATCTTCGACCGCAATGAGGACGTCGGCATCGCCTACGGGATGGGCCTCACGGCAGAGAAAGTCGCGGAGCGCTGGAAGGTGAGCCGCGAGCAGCAGGACCAGTTCTCCGTCGAATCGCACCGCAAGGCGATCGCCGCGCAGCAGTCGGGCGAGTTCAACGACGAGATCGCGCCGTACATGCTCACCGAGCGCTTTCCCGATCTGGCGACGGGCGAGATCAACGTGAAGACGCGCGAAGTGAAGCTCGACGAAGGCCCGCGCGCCGATACGTCGATGGAAGGTCTCGCGAAGCTGCGCACCGTGTTCGCGAACAAGGGCTCGGTGACGGCGGGCAACAGCTCGCAGACGTCGGATGGCGCGGGCGCGCTGATCGTCGTGTCGGAAAAGATCCTGAAGCAGTTCAACCTGACGCCGCTCGCGCGCTTCGTCAGCTTCGCCGTGCGTGGCGTGCCGCCGGAGATCATGGGCATCGGTCCGAAGGAAGCGATTCCCGCTGCGCTCAAAGCTGCGGGTCTCAGGCAGGACGATATCGACTGGATCGAGCTGAACGAGGCGTTTGCAGCGCAATCGCTCGCCGTGATCAACGATCTCGGCCTCGATCCGTCAAAGATCAATCCGCTCGGCGGCGCGATCGCGCTCGGTCATCCGCTCGGCGCGACGGGTGCGATTCGTGCTGCAACCGTCGTGCATGGACTGCGCCGGCGCAATCTGAAGTACGGGATGGTGACCATGTGCGTCGGGACGGGCATGGGCGCGGCGGGGATCATCGAGCGGCTGTAGTTCACCCTTAGTTCTCTATCGCCTGCGGGCCGCTCTTTGCCGCATTGATGCGGGCGGTCCGCCTGGCACGTGCAACACACCGACGACGTCGAGGAGTCACAAGATGGACATTCTGGTCGAACGCACAGCCGACGTGCTGGCGATAGCCTTCAATCGTCCCGACAAGAAGAACGCGATCACGGCCGCGATGTATCAGACGATGGCCGACGCGCTGGTTCAGGCGCAAGACGACGCTTCGGTGCGCGCGATCCTGATCCGCGGCAGCGTCGGCATTTTCAGCGCGGGCAACGATCTCGAAGACTTCTTGAAAAAGCCGCCCGTCAGCGAAGACGCGCCCGTGTTCCAGTTCCTGCGCGCGATCTCGGCGGCGGAAAAGCCGCTGGTGGCGTCGGTGGCGGGCGCGGCCGTCGGCGTGGGCACGACGCTGCTGTTGCATTGCGATTTCGTCTACGCGGCCGACACCGCGATGTTCTCGCTGCCGTTCGCGCAACTGGGCCTCTGTCCGGAAGCAGCGTCGTCGCTGCTGTTGCAGCGCGTCGCCGGCTATCAGGCGGCCGCCGAAAAGCTGATGCTCGGCGAAGCGTTCGACGCGAAGGAAGCGCAGCGCATGGGCTTCGTGAACCGCCTGCTGCCCGCGGCCGAAGTGGATGCGTTCGCGATGAAACAGGCGCAGAAGCTGGCCGCGCTGCCCGCATCGTCGCTGCGCGTGACCAAGCAGTTGATGAAGCGCGCCGCGCAGCACGAACTGCGCGCGCAGATGACCGACGAGGCCGTGCACTTCGCGAAGATGCTGCTCGCGCCCGAGGCGAAGGAAGCGTTCAACGCGTTCTTCGAGAAGCGCAAGCCGGACTTCCGGCAGTTCGACTGAACGGGGCCGCGTTCGCGAGCCGTCGTCAGACGGTGTCGTAATCGACGTAACTCGACTCGCGGCAGAAGCTCACGAGCCGCACGCCCGCTTCGCGCGCAATCGTGATCGCGAGCGACGAAGGCGCTGAAATGGTCGCGACCATCGGAATGTCGACGCGCGCGGCCTTGCGCACCAGCTCGTAGCTCGCGCGGCTCGACAGGAACACGAAGCCGTCCGTCGTATCGACGCGGTCCAGCACGAGCCGGCCGATCAGCTTGTCGAGCGCGTTGTGGCGGCCGACGTCCTCGAACGCATAGCGGATCGCGCCCGTCGCATCGCACCACGCGGCGGCGTGCAGGCCGCCCGTCATCTTCGTGAGCGCCTGATGTGCGGGCAGCTCCTTCGCGGCGCGGGCGATCGCATCGGGCGCGAGCCGTTGCAGAAAGCCGGTGTCGGGTATGCGTTCGGGCGTCAGGTCGAGCAGATCGATGCTTTCGATGCCGCACACGCCGCAGCCCGTTCTCCCGGACAGCGCGCGACGCTTCTCCTTCAGCGCGACGAATGCCTGCTGCACGACGGTCAGCTGCACTTCCGCGTGGGGCAATTTGCCGTCGCGGAACTCGACCTCGATGTCCTGAATGTGCGCGCCGCGCTCGACGATCCCCTCCGAAATCGCAAACCCGACCGCGAACTCCTCCAGATCGCGCGGCGTGCACATCATCACCGCATGCGAGATGCCGTTGAAGACGAGCGCAACGGGCCACTCCTGGCCGACATGATCGGTGACCGTTTCGACCATTTCTACCGCTTGGCCGCGGTGCCGGCGCACCGATTGCTCGATGACGCCCGGCTGTTCGCCCGTTTCCAGTTCGTTCACCTGCCTGCTCCTCTCATGCCGTGCAAAGGGTTGCTCCGCGTTGGCGGCAGTCGACGGCAGGGCCGCCGCGCCGCGAATAAGGTTCTAAAATACCTCAGACCGGCTTAGCGCGTTGGCCGCCGAACAAGAGGAATCTGCTATGGGACTCAATGATGCGCCGCTGCTGTTCAACTTCGAGATCGAATCTTCGGAGAATTTGAAATTTATCCCGATGGTCGTCCGCTTCAATCTCGACCGTTTCGGGCTGCGGATTTCGCTCGAACAATGGCAGATGCTGCCGCACGAAGACCGCACGCTGCTCGCGCGTTTTCCCGTCGACGAAGACACCGCGATCGAGCCGAACTTCGATCACGCGCTCTTCGAAATGATGCGCACGCACGCGAACGTCGAGCCCGAGTGGTTCTCGCCCGAGGATAACCCGGCGTGGCGCGACACCGCAGCCGTCCCCGAGACCGTGCTGCATCAGGCGAATCTCGCGAACCTGAGCCCGCCGGGCGTCGACGACTGGGCGCGGCTCGATCCGTTCAAGCGTTACGTGCTCGCCAAACTGGCACGCAAGAGCGCGAGCAACCACGATTTCCTGCCCGCGATGAAGGAATTCGGTCTCGCCGGCTGATCCCCGCGAAAGATTTTTTCGTTTTCACACTCAATCTCCTCCGAACGCTGCCGTTATCCAAAGATGGCGCGTAAGAGCGCTGCGCCCGGCGACGCGTCTCTCGTCCGGGGCGCCCGCGTGCGCCGCCTGTGAACGGCTCCCTCGCGGGCATCGCCTGCAGGATCGAACGACGTTCGGAACCTATGATCTCTTTCCTATCGAAGCGGCTGCTGATCAACCTGGCGGTCGTCGCCGCGGCTGTCGGCGCGAACGCCTTTGTCGCGTACACGCAGATTCGCGGACAGCGCGACGCCGATGAGCGAACGGTCCGTTCGACGGCCATTCGCGAGAATCTCGAAGCGTATCGCGCGACGCTCGACCACGGCCTGTCCGTGCTCGGCCGCTACGAGGCGGGGGGCATGGCGGCGCCCGCGAATGCGGGATCGGCGATGTCTGTGACGCTGGCGAAGCTCGAAACGACGCTGCGCGACCAGTTGGCGAGCGAACCGGCGATCGCCGCCGAGTTCGGCCGGCTCACGGCCGATGGCAGCCGTCTCCAGCAGGACATCGCGCTCGCGCTCGACGGGACGATGGCGCCCGGAGCGGACGACACGCGCGCCTGGGCGGCGCAAGCCTACACGCGCCTCGGCATGGAATCCGACCAGATCGACGAGCGCATCGGCCGGCTGCGCGACGAGGAGGACCGTGCGCTGAAGGCGGCGCTCGACGAATCGATGCGCGACACGCAGTACGCGACGCTCGTCCTCATCTCGACGCTGCTCGCGGGCAGCGGGCTTCTGATCTACACGTTCGGCGCGCGCGAAAACGTCGCGCGGGAAAAGCTGCGCATCGCGAAGGCGCTGCATCGCAACGACGAGCGGTTTCGCGGGCTGTTCGAAGAGCATCCCGTGCCGATGTACATCTTCGACCGCGAAACGCTGCGCTTTCTCGCCGTCAACGCCGCGGCCGTCCAGCAGTACGGCTACACGGAGAGCGACTTCCTGTCGATGACGATCCGCGACATCCGCCCGGGTTCCGAGGTCGCGCGGCTCGATTCGCATCTGCAGCGCAGCGACGCGACGCCGGGTGGCCCGCGCACGATGGCGGGCATCTGGCATCACCGCCGCAAGGACGGCTCGCTGATCAGCGCCGACATCTCGTATCACGCGATGACGTTCGTGGGCCGCCCCGCGCTCTTCGTGCTCGCCGACGACGTCACCGAACAGATCAACGCCGAAGCCGAAGCGCAGCGCTCGAACCAGATGCTCGAAACGGTGATCGACAACATCCCGCAGCGCATCTTCTGGAAGGGCAAGGACTTGCGCTATCTCGGCTGCAACATGGCGTTCGCGCGCGATGCGGGGCTTGCGTACCCGGAGCAGGTGATCGGCAAGCTCGACGAGGACATGCCGTGGCGCGCGTTCGCTGACAAGCTGCATCGCCACGACCTGGAGGTGATGAACTCGGGCGTGCCGAAGATGAACTTCGAAGTCGACGTGGTGATCGACGGCGTGCATCGCACGACGATGACGAGCAAGCTGCCGTTCACCGACGGCGAGGGCCGCGTGATCGGCGTGCTCGGCTCGTACACGGACATCACGGAGCGCAAGCGTGCCGATCTCGCGCTGCGTCTGCAAAGCCGCGCGCTCGATGCGAGCGTCAACGCGATTCTGATCACCGCGCCTTCGAACGAAGGCAATCTGATCGAATACGTGAACCCGGCGTTCAAGCGCATCACGGGCTACGATCCGCAGGAAGTGATCGGCCAGGACTGCCGCCTGTTGCAGCGCGACGACCGCGATCAGGACGGCATCGCCGCGATCCGTCAGGCGCTCGTGGCGAACCGCGAGGTGAGCGCGGTGCTGCGCAATTACCGCAAGGACGGCGCGCTGTTCTGGAATCAGCTGTATATCGCGCCCGTGCCCGATGCCGACGGACAGACCACGCACCACATCGCCGTCATCAACGACGTGACGGCGCTGATCCGCTATCAGGAGCAGCTCGAATATCAGGCGAACTACGACGGCCTCACGCGGCTGCCGAACCGCAATCTGCTGCGCGACCGCCTGCAACATGCGCTGATCGTCGCGGAGCGGCATCACAAGGGCGTGGCCGTCGTGTTCATCGATCTCGACGGCTTCAAGAACGTCAACGACAGCCTCGGGCACAGCGTCGGTGATCGTCTGTTGTCGGTGGTCGCGGACCGTCTCGCGCGTTGCGCGCGTGCGAGCGATACGGTGGCGCGTCACGGCGGCGACGAGTTCGTGATCGTGATGACGGATACCGTCGACGAGCAGTCGCTGATCGCGTGGATGGAGCGCGTGCGTGCGTCGATCTCTGAGCCGGTGTGGCTCGACGGCACGGAGTTGTACGTCGGGTGCAGCATGGGCGCGAGCCTGTTCCCGCAGGACGGCGACGACGCCGAAACGCTGATGAAGAAGGCCGATCTCGCGATGTATCGCGCGAAGGACATGGGCCGCAACACGTTCCAGTTCTATCAGCCGGAGATGAACGTGTCGGCGGGCGCGCGGCTCAACATGGAGCGGCGTCTGCGCCGCGCGCTGCGCGACAACGAATTCCTGCTGCACTATCAGCCGCAGGTCGATATCGAAACGGGCCAGGTGGTCGGCATGGAAGCGCTCGTGCGCTGGCGCGATCCCGAGGTCGGTCTGATTCCGCCGTCGCAGTTCATTCCCGTCGCCGAGGAAAGCGGTCTGATCGGGCCGCTGTCCGAATGGGTGCTGCGCGAAGCGTGCCGGCAGAACAAGGCATGGCAGGACGAAGGCCTGCCAGCCGCGCGCGTGTCGGTAAACTTGTCGGCGCGGCAGTTCCAGCAGCGCGACATTGCGAAGCTCGTGACGCAGGTGCTCGCCGACACTGGGCTTGAGCCGCAGTATCTGGAGCTCGAACTGACCGAGAGCACCATCATGCGCAACGCCGAAGAAGCCGTGACGATGCTCACCGAACTGCACGCGCTCGGCATCGGTCTCGCCATCGACGACTTCGGCACCGGCTATTCGAGCCTGAGCTATCTGAAGCGCTTCCCGGTGGACCGCTTGAAGATCGACAGATCGTTCGTGTCGGATATCGGCGAATCGTCGGACGATGAAACGATCACGTCGGCGATCATCGCGCTGGCGCACTCGCTGAATCTGCAGGTGATCGCGGAAGGCGTCGAGACGTCGACGCAACTCGACTTCCTCAAGGAGCGTGCGTGCGACGAGATGCAGGGTTACTTCTTTGCGAAGCCGCTGCCGCACGACGCGATTCCCGACATGCTGCAGCGAAGCGCGGACAATGCCGCGGAAAATGAGGACGTAGCCGCGGCGGACGCCTGATCGCGCGGCTTCCAGGCGTGAGCGTGCGAGGCGCCATGCAAGGCGGCGTCGCGATGTTCGAACCTCAGTCCAGCTGAGGCAGTGCGCGCGGACGGCGGTCGCTGTCCGTCGCGACATACGTGAGGGTCGCTTCCGTGACCTTCACCACTTCTTCCGCGAGGCTCATGCGCTGCGCGTAGACCTCGACGTCGACTGTGACCGACGTGTTGCCCGTCTTCACGATATCCGCGTAAAAGGTCAGCAGATCGCCGACGAACACCGGCTGCTTGAACACGAACGAATTGACTGCGATTGTCGCCACGCGGCCGTTCGCGCGGCGGCTCGCGGGAATCGAGCCGGCAATGTCGACCTGCGCCATGATCCAGCCGCCGAACACATCGCCGTGGACGTTCGCATCCGACGGTTGTGGAACGACGCGTAGCGCGCACGGTTTCTGCGGAAGTTGGAGAGTCTGGGTCATCGGGGTATCCATAAAAATCAGTTGGGCCGACAGCGGCAGCGGCGGATCTCACGACAACGGCACGACGGGAACGGCAAACGACGCTGGGTCAGCGCTGTGAAAGCGGCGCCAGCCGGCTTCTGCGACAATATTGTCGAATCAGGAATTGTACGGGAAAGCGCGTGCCGGAGCGCATCAGGCTCCGGGGCGCTTCTGGACGTTTCAGGCGCGTCCCCCGTCACATTTCCCATCAGTCACGCGTCACGCGTGCAGGCTCCCCCACAAAACAATCATGCGTCGCTATTCCGCTTCGTCCGAACCGCCGCCGATCTCGAACCAGCCGCGCAACGACTGGCAAACGATCGTCTCGCTGCTGCCGTACCTCGCGACGTACAAGTGGCGCGTCGTGCTGGCGCTCAGCTGCCTGATCGGCGCGAAGGTTGCGAACCTCGGCGTTCCCATCGTGATGAAGCGCATCGTCGACAGTCTCGCGTCGGTGCAGCATCTGACGGCGCTCGGGCGCGCGACGAATGCGCCCGGCATCGTGCTGCTCGGCGGCGTCGGGCTGCTGGTGGTCGCGTATGCCGTCGTGCGGCTGTCGACGTCGCTCTTCACCGAACTGCGCGAGATGCTCTTCTCGAAGGTGACGGAGAGCGCGGTGCGCCAGCTTGCGCTGAAAGTGTTCCGGCATCTGCATTCGCTTTCGCTGCGTTTTCA
The DNA here is from genome assembly GCF_009362735.1 of Paraburkholderia franconis. GTDB lineage: Bacteria > Pseudomonadota > Gammaproteobacteria > Burkholderiales > Burkholderiaceae > Paraburkholderia > Paraburkholderia franconis. Next base: position 106,364 of record NZ_WHNP01000003.1, read on the forward strand.
TCTGGAGCGGCAGACGGGCGGCATGTCGCGCGACATCGAACGCGGCACGCGCGGCATCACGCAACTGATTTCGTACTCGCTGTACAGCATTCTGCCGACGCTCGTCGAAGTCGGTCTCGTGCTGGGCTTTTTCGTCGTCAAGTACGAGGCTTATTACGCGATCGTCACGTTCGTCGCGCTGGCCGCCTACATCACGTACACCGTCAAGGTGACTGAGTGGCGCACGCATTTTCGCCGCACGATGAACGAACTCGATTCGAAGGCGAACTCGCGCGCGATCGACTCGCTGCTGAACTACGAGACGGTCAAGTACTTCAACAACGAAGAGTGGGAAGCGATGCGCTACGACGAAAATCTGAAGCGCTATCGCGCGGCGGCGATCAAGTCGCAGAACTCGCTGTCGGCGCTGAACTTCGGGCAGCAGGCGATCATCGGCACCGGGCTGGTGTTCATCCTGTGGCGCGCGACGCAAGGCGTGATGGCGGGGCACCTCACGCTCGGCGATCTCGTGCTGATCAACACGTTCATGCTGCAGCTCTACATTCCGCTGAATTTTCTCGGCGTCGTGTATCGCGAGCTGAAGCAGAGTCTCACCGACATGGATCGCATGTTCACGTTGCTCGGCGCGTCGCGCGAAGTGCCTGACGCGCCCGATGCGTTGCCGCTCGCCGTGCGTGGCGCACAGGTCAGCTTCGAGCACGTGAACTTTGCGTATGAACCGTCGCGGTCCATTTTGCACGACGTGAGCTTCACGATTCCGGCGGGCACGACGACGGCTGTGGTCGGACACAGCGGCTCGGGCAAATCGACGCTCGCTCGCCTGCTGTTCCGCTTCTACGATCTGGATCGCGCGACGGGTGGTGCGATACGCATCGACGGACAGGATATTCGCGACGTGACGCAGGATTCGTTGCGGGCGTCGATCGGCATCGTGCCGCAGGACACCGTGCTCTTCAACGACACGATCTACTACAACATCGCGTATGGCCGTCCAACGGCGACACGCGACGAAGTGATTGCGGCGGCGCGCGCGGCGCACATACACGAGTTCATCGAGAGCCTGCCGAAGGGCTATGAGACGCCCGTCGGCGAACGGGGATTGAAGCTGTCGGGCGGCGAGAAGCAGCGCGTCGCGATCGCGCGCACGGTGCTGAAGAATCCGCCCATTCTGCTCTTCGACGAAGCGACGTCCGCACTCGATTCGCGCTCCGAGCGCGCGATCCAGCACGAACTCGATCAGATCGCGCGCGAACGCACGACGCTCATCATCGCGCACAGATTATCGACGGTCGTGCACGCGCAGCAGATCATCGTGATGGACAAGGGGCGCATCGTCGAGCGCGGCACTTTCGCTGAATTGATTTTGATGGGCGGGCTATTCGCGCAGATGTGGGCGTTGCAGCAGGAGCGCGCGGCGCACGGCGAAGAAGCGGTCGAAGAGCAGGGGAACGGGGCGGCGCACTGAGGGCGTCGCTTGCCTGCTCTTCTAACGCTTACGCGTTCTGCCCCACCAGCTGCCGATCGAGCGCATCGAGCTGCGCCGGCGTCCCGACGTTCTCCCACAGCCCTTCATAAAGCTCGCCGCTTGCGCGCCTCTGCGCAATCGCCTCGCGATAATACGGCGTGAGCGCGCGACGCGTGCCCGGCGCGAGATCGCGAAACATCCGCGTGTCATAGAGCCCGATGTTGCCGAACGTATAGCGCGGCGCGCCTTCGAGTGACAACACACCGTCGCTGTCCAGCGCGAAATCGCCGTTCGGATGAAACACGGGATTGGGCACCATCACCAGATGCATGCCCGGATCAGCCGCCTCGGCAAGCCGCGCCGCATGCACACGCAGCGCCGCGTAATCGAAGTCCGCGTACACGTCGCCGCTGACGGCCACGAACACCTCGGGCTTGCCCGCGTCTTCGAGCAGCGGCAGCGCCTGCGCAATGCCGCCCGCCGTCTCCAGCGCTTCATGCTCGGCGGAATAGCGCAGCGACAGGCCATACTGCGAGCCGTCGCCGAGCGCCGCTTCGATCTGCGCGCCGAGCCAAGCGTGATTGATCACGACGGTCGTGAAGCCGGCGCGCGCGAGCCGCTCGATCTGCCACTCGACCAACGCCTTGCCGCCGACCTTCAAAAGCGGCTTCGGGCAGGCATCCGTCAGTGGACGCATCCGTTCGCCGCGTCCGGCGGCGAAGATCATCGCTTTGTTCAAGTTGTTCACCCGTGCGTCAGAAGGTGTAGCCGACATCGACGGCGCGGCCTTCGAGGTCATCGAGCAGTTTCGCGAACGGCGCGAGCGGCCGGTAGCGTTCCGCGACCTTGCGCGCATAGCCGATGAAGCGCGGCAGGTCGGCCATGTAATGCGGCTTGCTGTCGCGATAGTTGATCCGGCAGAAAAGACCGAGCACCTTGATATGCCGTTGCAGACCCATCCATTCGACCTGGCGATAGAACTCGCCGAAATCGGCATCGACGGGCAGGCCGGCCTTCTTCGCGCGCTCCCAGTAGTACGCGAAGCAATCCAGTTCGAACTCTTCGTCCCAGCTGATGAACGCATCGCGAAGCAGCGACGCGACGTCATAGCTGATCGGCCCGTACACCGCGTCCTGGAAGTCGAGCACGCCCGGGTTCGGGCTCGCGATCATCAGGTTGCGCGGCATGAAATCGCGCAGCATGAAGACCTGCGGCTGCGCGCGCGCGCTCGCGATCAGCAGCGCGAATGTGCGGTCGAGCACGCCGCGCGCGTTGTCGTCGACCTCGCGCCCCAGGTGCCGGCCGATGAACCACTCGGGCATCAGCTCCATCTCGCGGCGCAGAAACGCTTCGTCGAACGGCGGCAGCACGTCTTCGCGCGAGGCGAGCTGCCAGCGGATCAGCGCGTCGAGCGCATCGCGCATCAGCTTTTTTGCGTCGCCCGCGCTGCCTTCCTTGAGCGCGCCCAGATATGACTGCGTGCCCAGATCGGTCACGAGCATGAAGCCCGCATCGAAATCGACTTCGAGCACGCGCGGCACATGCACGCCCGCGTCGGCCAGCAAACCCGCGACCTGGACGAATTCACGGCATTTTTCGGGTGGCGGCGCATCGACGGCGATGACCGTCGCGACGGCCGGATCGTTCGCGCCAAGGTCAGCGCCGCTGCCCGCGAGGCGGAAATAGCGGCGAAAGCTGGCATCGGCGGAAGCGGGCGCGAGCGTCGCGAGCTCGAGTCCATAGCGGTCGGCGTGGGTGCGCAGCCAGGCGCTCAGAAGATCGAGGCGGTGATCCGCGCGCGAAGCAGCGGAGGTGGCAGAAAAAGCGGAAGAAGCAGGGGGAAGCGTCATGAAATGCTGGTGACAAAATCGGGGTGGGCAACGTCTTGCCATATAATACCCCACGACTTTTTTGACGCGACTCGCGTCAGTTCTCGCGCATCTCCCGGATCGCCCGCCTTACCGCTGCATGAATCGTCAAGAGTTGTGCATTCGAAGCCCGACTGCACAGGCGGCAGCTTGTGATCGATGAACCGGGTGGATGAACTGACCGCAGAGCCGATACGCCAAACGATACATGCCGCCTAACAAGCTTTTCCCAACCACTCCCTCCTCTGACGGCCTGCCGCGCAGAAGGCGGCTCGCAGCGGCGCTGGTCGCCGTGCCGGGCCTGCTGCCCGCGCTCTCGCACGCGCAGTTGGCGGGAGAGGCGGCGCAGGCGCAGCCGATAGACGCGCCGTGGGGCCTGCGGCTTGCTCCACAACTCGAAGAACATCCGACGCCCAACGGTCAGAGCCCCGCGACCTTCGTGCTCGGCGACTCGACGACGGGCACGACCGACCAGGACATCGCCGCAAAAGGCTCGGCCGAAGTCCGCCGCGGCTATTCGGCGCTCAAGGCGGACGCGCTTCATTACGATCAGGATACGGACATGGCCGACGCGTACGGCAATGTCCATCTGTCGGGCAACGGCAGCGTGTTTACGGGGCCTGAAGCGCATATGAAGGTGGAGTCGAGCGAAGGCTTCATGACTTCGCCGAAGTATCGCTTCAACGCGACGGGCGGCTCGGGCAGCGCGGAACGCGTCGATCTGCTCGACAACGAGCGCTCGGTGTTCACGCGCGGCACGTACACGGCGTGCCAGTGCACCGACGATCCCGCGTGGTACATCAAGGGCAGCGAATTCGATTTCGATTCGGGCGCCGACGACGGCGTCGCGCACAACGGCGTGCTGTTCTTCCAGGGTGTGCCCGTGTTCGCGAGCCCGTGGCTGTCGTTCCCGCTGTCGGGCGCGCGGCGCAGCGGTCTGCTGCCGCCGACGGCGTCGCTCAGTTCGACCAACGGTTTCGAGCTGTCGCTGCCGTACTACTTCAACATCGCGCCGAACCGCGATCTGACGCTGACACCGCGCATCCTGTCGAAGCGCGGCGTGCAGACGCAAGCGAATTTCCGCTATCTGTCGCCCACCTATAGCGGGTCGATCACGGGCGAGTTCCTGCCCGACGACAAGATCACGAAGACGAACCGCTACGCGCTGTACATCCAGCACAACCAGAACTTCGGTTCGGGCTTCGGCGGGTACATCTACTACAACAAGGTCTCGGACAACACGTATCCGGAAGACCTGTCGTCGACGACGAACCAGTTCCTGAACGGCACGCAACTGCTGTATCAGCAGGAAGCGGGCCTCACGTACAACAACGGTCCGTGGTCCGTGCTCGCGCGCGAGCAGCACTGGCAGACGCTGCCGCCGTCCGTCGCGCCGTACGGCCGCGAGCCGCAGTTGAACGTGAAGTACACGAAGTACAACGTCGGCGGCTTCGACTTCGGCGCGGAAGCGGACTACACGCGCTTCCGGATCACGACGGCGGACGCGACGGAAGGCGATCGCGTCGTCTTCAATCCGTATCTGTCGTATTCCGTCGTCGGCCCGGGCTACTTCGTCACGCCGAAGGTGCAGTGGCACTTCGCGTCGTACGACCTGAGCAACATCGGGACGGGCGCGCCCGCCGGCCAGCCGAAGAACTTCACCGAGTCGGTGCCGACGTTCTCGTTCGATACCGGCCTGATCTTCGACCGCTCGGTGCGCATCTTCGGCGAGGACTATATCCAGACGCTGGAGCCGCGTCTGTACTACGTCTACACGCCGTTTCGCAACCAGAACTTCGCGCCGCTGTTCGATACGGCAGAGTCGGACTTCGGCCTCGCGGAAATCTTTACGCCGAACACGTTCGTCGGCAACGACCGCATCGCCGATGCGAACCGCCTGACGGCCGCGCTGACGACGCGTTTCCTGAACCCGGCCACGGGCGACGAGCGCGCGCGCTTCGTGATCGCGCAGCAGTACTATTTCCGCGATCAGCGCGTGACGCTGAACCAGTCGCAGACGACCGAACAGGCGACGCATTCGGACCTGATTCTCGGCGCGTCGCTGAAGCTCGGGGCCGGTTTCGCCTCGGAAACGGCGTTCCAATATAATGCGGACAACAACCAGCTGGTCAAAACCAGCGTCGGCTTCGGATACAGCCCGGAATCGGGCAAAGTCATCAACGTCGGATACCGCTACACGCGCGCCAACACGACGCTGGACAACCAGCCGATCAACCAGCTGCTGATCTCGGGCCAATGGCCGCTGACGCACCGCTTCTACGGCGTCGGGCGGATCAATTACGACCTGAAGGGACACCGCGCCGTCGACGCGCTGCTCGGCGTGCAATACGACGCGGATTGCTGGACGCTCGGCGTCGGCTTCCAGCGCTACGCAAACGGGATCAACTCGACGGGCGGCCAGTCGGCGGGTACGCGGGTGCTTGCGCAGTTGACGTTCAAGGGACTGTCGAGCGTCGACAACGGGCTGATGTCGGCGTTCCGCGCGAGCGTGGCGGGCTATACGCCGCTGCCGCCTCCGCCGCCGCCCGAATCGCAGTTCAACAACTACGAGTGACCGGGTCGCGAATGACTGGATCGCGAATGACGGATGCCGCGTCGTTCGCAGAAGGGAAAGGCAACTGTGTTGCATAGGATCGGAGTAAGGCGCTGAAGCGCCGATTCCAGGTCGACCGCAACCACGTTGCATGGGACGGGAGTAGGTGCTCTGCATGGGGCTGGAGTGAGTGCTAAAGCACTGACCCCAGCCGACAGCCAAAGCGCCAACTCACGTCGACAGACGGGCCGAGCGTGCCCGACATCATTGGAGTATCTGTGGCAATCATGAAAAAGCTTCGCCTGGCAACGTTCGCGACCGGCCTCGCTGCGGCCGCATCCATTCTGTTGGCGGCACCGGCGCACGCGCAGGCGCTCAATAGCGGCAACAACGCGCAAGCCGTCGATACGATCGCGGCTGTCGTCAACAACGGCGTCATCACGCAGCGCGAGCTGGACATGCGCGTCGGCCTGATCACGAAGCGGCTGAACCAGCAGCATGCGCCGATTCCGCCCGCCGATCAGCTGCGTCAGCAGGTGCTCAACCAGATGGTGCTGGAGCGCATCCAGCTGCAGAAAGCGCGCGAAGACGGCATCACCGTCGACGACGCAACGGTGCAGCGCACGCTCGAACGTCTCGCGCAGGCGAACAACATGCCGCTCGAAATGTACCGCGCGCGCATCGAGGCGCAAGGCGTGCCCTGGACGACCTTCACGGGTGACGCGAAGACGGAGCTGATCCTGTCGCGTCTGCGCGAGAAGGAAGTGGACAGCAAGATCACGGTGTCGGATGCCGAAGTGGCGAACTACATTGCAAGCCAGCGCGGGCCGACGGCCGGTCTCACGTCCGACCTGCACTTCGAGCACATCTTGCTGAAGGCGCCGCTCAACGCATCGCAGACGGACATCGAGGCCGCTCAGGCCAAGGCGAATTCGCTGCTCCAGGAAGCATCGAACGGCGGCAACTTCGCAAGGCTCGCGAAGGCCAATTCGCAGGCGCCGGACGCATCGAAGGGCGGCGACATGGGCTTTCAGCCGCCGTCGAAACTGCCGGCTGAATTCGTGACGGCGGCTTCGACGCTGCGTCCGGGCCAGGTCAATCCGTCCGTGATCCGCACCAACGACGGCTTCGAGATCGTGCGCCTCGTCGAGCGCCGTTCGGGCCAGGGCGCCACGACCGCCGACTCGACGAAGCTCGTGCAGACCCACGTGCGCCACATCCTGCTGCGCGTCGGCGAAGGCATGTCGGAACCGCAGGCACGCGAGAAGCTGGTCGAAATCAAGCGCGACATCCGGTCGGGCCAGGGCGATTTCGACAAGTTCGCGCGCACCTACTCGCAGGACGGCTCGTCGTCGCAAGGCGGCGATCTCGGCTGGATCAGCCCGGGCGAAACGGTGCCCGAGTTCGAGCGGGCGATGAACTCGCTGCAGGACGGCCAGATCAGCGAACCCGTGCGAAGCGAATACGGCTACCACCTGATCCAGGTGCTGGGCCGCCGCGAAGCGGAAGGCTCGGTTGCGCAGCAGATGGATCTCGCGCGTCAGGCCATCGGCCAGCGCAAGGCGGAACAGGCATATGCCGACTGGCTGCGTGAACTGCGCGACACCGCGTATATCGACTACAAGGCAGGCCCCGTCACGGGCACATCGATGCAATAAATTCCGGAGCCGTCATGACCGCTGATCAGCCCTCGAACGCACCGCTGAAAATCGCGATTACCACGGGCGAGCCGGCCGGCGTCGGTCCTGAACTGACGGCACTGGCGCTCGCCGCGGCGGGCGCGCACTGGCCCGATGCGCACTTCACGGTGCTCGGCGACAGCGGCCTGCTGGCCGAGCGCGCGAAGGCAGTCGGCATCGACTGGGCGGCGCAGCGGGGGCGCCGCATCGCGACGCAGCATCACGCGCTGGCCGTGCCCGCGCAGGCGGGCAAGCTCGACGCGAAAAACGGTCCGTATGTGCTCGGCCTGCTCGACGCGGCGATCGACGGCGCACTCGCCGGCACATTCGATGCAATCGTCACCGCGCCGCTGCAAAAGAGCACGATCAACGATGCAGGCGTGCCCTTCACCGGCCACACCGAATATCTCGCCGAGCGTACGCACACGCCGCACGTCGTGATGATGCTCGCCGGCACGGGTGCGCGGCCGCTGCGTGTCGCGCTCGCGACCACGCACCTGCCTTTGAAGGATGTATCGGCGGCATTGACCGTCGAGGGGCTCGTCGACACGCTGCGCATCATCGATCACGATCTGCGCCATCATTTCGGCCTGCCCGCGCCGCGCATTCTCGTCACGGGCCTGAATCCGCATGCGGGAGAAAACGGCTATCTCGGCCGCGAGGAGATCGACGTGATCTCGCCCGCGCTGAAGCTCGCCAACGACCAGGGCATCGACGCGCGTGGACCGTATCCCGCCGATACGCTGTTCCAGCCGCGCTATCTGAACGAAGCCGATTGCGTGCTCGCGATGTTCCATGATCAGGGCCTGCCCGTGCTCAAATACGCGACGTTCGGCGAGGGCATCAACGTGACGCTGGGTCTGCCCATCATCCGCACTTCCGTCGATCACGGCACGGCGCTCGATCTCGCGGGCACGGGCCGCGCGGATGCGGGCAGCCTGATCGCCGCGATCGACACCGCGGTTTCCATGGCGCGCAACCGCCGCGCCGCGTGATTTTTTCTTAAGCTTCTTCGATGTCCAACAGTTCAAGCAGACAGCACCAGGGCCACTTCGCGCGCAAGCGCTTCGGACAGAATTTTCTCGTCGACCTCGGCATCATCGATTCGATCGTCGACGTGATCCGTCCGCAACGCGGCGAACGCATGGTCGAAATCGGGCCGGGGCTGGGCGCGCTCACCGGGCCGCTGATCGAGCGTCTTGCGACGCCCGAAGCGCCGCTGCATGCCGTCGAACTGGACCGCGATCTGATCGGCCGTCTGAAGAAGAAGTTCGGCGATCTGCTCGAACTGCACGAAGGCGACGCGCTCGCGTTCGACTTCGGCTCGCTCGCGGCGGAAGGCGACAAGCCGACGCTGCGCATCGTCGGCAATCTGCCGTACAACATTTCGAGTCCGCTGCTGTTTCATCTTGCCGCTTTCGCCGAACGCGTGATCGATCAGCACTTCATGCTGCAGAACGAAGTGGTCGAGCGCATGGTCGCGGAGCCGGGCAGCAAGGCGTTCAGCCGGCTTTCGGTGATGCTGCAGTACCGCTATGTGATCGACAAGCTGCTCGACGTGCCGCCCGAATCGTTCCAGCCGCCGCCGAAAGTGGATTCGGCCATCGTCCGCATGATTCCGTACGCGCCGCACGAGCTGCCCGTCGTCGATGAAAAGACGCTCGGCAACCTCGTCACGGCGGCGTTCTCACAGCGTCGCAAGATGCTGCGCAACACGCTGACGAGCTATCGCAATGCCGTCGATTTCGACGCGCTCGGCTTCGATTTGCAACGCCGCGCGGAAGACGTGCCCGTCGAAGAGTACGTGGCCGTCGCGCAGGCCGTTTCGCGCGCAGCGGGCGGTTAGCCGGAGATCATGCAACGCCGCTCGTTGCATTTGCACGGATCAGTGTAGACAGCCCGCAACATGCGGGCTTTCTTTTATCTTTCTGACGCATCACACAGATTAATCTTACGCATTTGCCTGCGCTCGCCCGTTCGCGCTGGCCGCCGCACCGCTTGATGACTTTCCCTGGCAATTCAAATCGAATGCATGCTGGTTGAGGAGACGGTATGACGAAGGTGAGCAAGAGGCTTCTGTTTTGCGCCTGCACGGCGCTTGCGCCCATGTTGACGGCTACGACGGCGCACGCGCAATCGAGCGTCACGCTATACGGAATCGTCGACGAAAGCGTCCGCTATATGACGCATGTGAACACGAAGGGCGATTCGAGCGTGGGCCTCGGCAACGGCGGCATGTCGGAGAGCCGCTGGGGCTTGCGCGGCGTCGAGGATCTGGGCGGCGGCTGGTCCACCTTCTTCAAGCTCGAAAATCGCATCTTCATCAACAGCGGCCAGAGCGATCCGACTCTGCCGTTCTTCAACGAAGCGCAGATCGGCGTGCAGTCGTCGTCGTATGGCAAGCTGATCTTCGGGCGCATGCCGAACGTGCTGATCGAGGGCATCACGATCGGCGGCTACGGCAGCAATCCGTGGATTCCGTACGACTTCAGCTTCCAGCCCGAAGTGACGATGTCGGGCGGTATCTGGACGAGCAATCAGGTCCAGTATCAGGCGCGCACGCATGACCTGCTGTTCTCGGCGGCCTATGCGTTCGGCGGCGTCGCGGGGCATACGTCTTATGGCTCGCAGTTCGGCGCGGCTGCCGCTTATACGCCGCACGGCGGGCCCGTGAATTTCGGCGGCGCATACGAGGAGTCGCGCGATTCGGTGAACGGGAGCACCGCGAAAGCGTGGACATTCGGCGCATCGTACACATGGGACCAGACGCGTTTCGCGCTCGGCTATATCGTCAACCGCAACGACCCGGGCTTTTCGAACTTCGCGAACGGACCGTTCACGGCCCCCGTGCTGGCCGCGCTGAAGTACACGGACTTCTCACGCCGACGCATGATACTGGGCGGCATCACGCAGCAGGTGGGCGCCGCATGGCATTTCGCTGCGAACGTGTGGCGGACCTTGCAGGACGGCAAGACGCATGCGCAGGACGGCTCCGCGTGGCAGTATCAGCTGGTCGCCGACTACAACTTGTCCAAACGCACGGACGTCTATCTCGAAGCCGATTACGCGCTGTATCGCGGCGATCTGATCGGCGCACAATTGCAGGGCGTCAACAGCGTCGGCCTCGCACAGAAGGGCTCGCAGATCGGCATGATGGCGGGGCTGCGGCACCTGTTCTGAGCACGCGGCGCACGCGAACGAGGACGACGCCGCGACTTCGCCGTCTGCGGCCGCGCGGCTTTTTCTGTACATTTACGTCCTCGACATCACCAAGCAACAGGGGAGTACACGATGCGCCTTCTTCACACGATGCTTCGAGTCGGCAATCTCGACCGCTCGATCAAGTTCTACACGGAGCTGCTCGGCATGAAAGTGCTGCGCCGCAATGACTATCCGGAAGGCAAGTTCACGCTCGCCTTCGTCGGCTACGAAGACGAAAAAGACGGCACGGTGATCGAGCTCACGCACAACTGGGACACCGAGTCGTACGACATGGGCAACGCATTCGGCCACCTCGCTGTCGAAGTCGACGATGCGTATGCGGCATGCGAGAAGATCAAGCAGCAGGGCGGCACGGTGGTGCGCGAGGCGGGTCCGATGAAGCACGGCACGACTGTGATCGCGTTCGTCACCGACCCGGACGGCTACAAGATCGAATTCATTCAGAAGAAGTCGTGATGTAAAAACGAAAGCGCCGGATGATGAGTCCGGCGCTTTTGCTTTACAGCGTAGGCAGCAACTCAGGCGGATGATGCTTGAGCGTCTGCCGCGCTTCCTTGAACTCTGGGAAGATCGATTCGACCGTCTGCCAGAAACGCGGACTGTGGTTCATCTCGCGCAGATGCGCGAGTTCATGCGCGGCCACATAGTCGATGATCGACAGAGGGAAGTGAATCAGCCGCCAGTTCAGCCGGATCTTGCCGTCGCTCGAACAACTGCCCCAGCGCGTCGCCGCCGATGACAACGCATACGCGCGATACGTGACGCCCAGCTTCTGCGCATACACATCGAGGCGTTCACCGAAGATGCGCTTCGCCTCGCCTTGCAGCCAGCCTTGCACGCGGTCCTTGATCTGCTGCGGATCGGCGTGCGTGGGCAACGGCAGCGCGAGCATGTTCTGCTCCGCATCGAATGCGACGAGGCCGTTTGGTGCAGCAAGCGTCACGCGCACAGTCTGTCCGAGATACGGCAGCTCGGCGCCGTCTTTCCAGTCGACGCGCGGCATCACGCGCTGTTCGGTGCGCGTCTGCCATTCGGTGAGCTTCGTGAAAATCCAGCGCTGTTTTTCGGAGATCGCCGTTTCGATGTCGGTAAGCGTGACCCAGCGCGGCGCCGTGATCGTGAGCCCCGTGCTGTCGATCGCGAAGCCGATCGAGCGGCGCGACGAGCGCTTCAACGCGTAATACAGCGTGCGCGCGCCGAGCGTGACGCTGCGCAGTTTCGAACCGTCGGGAGCAAGGGGAACGGCGGGCTTGGACTGCGGCGGCGCGGCAGACTGGCCCGGCTCGTCGAAGAGCGGCAGATCGAGTTGCCGGCTATCGAGCGCCGCAGCAGGCTGCGGCTTTGGAGACTTCTGCATCGGACTCACTTCGCGCTGATACGTCGCGCGGGGCACGCGTGCTGCACGTGCCCGTTGCGGCGTGGCGCGTCAGATACGGGCGGCGGCGGGCGAATTCTGCTCGACGCCATAAGCGGATGGATCGATGCGGCGCATTTCGGCTTCGATCCACGTTTCGACGCGCGTGTTCACTTCGTCGGGCGTGAGCCCGGTGGTGTCGATCGGTTTGCCGATCGACACTGTGACTATACCCGGATATTTCGTAAACGAGTTACGGGGCCACACGCGCCCCGCGTTGTGCGCGATGGGAACGACGACTGTGCCCGTCGCGACTGCGAAGCGCGCGCCGCCCGTCTTGTACTTGCCCTGCTTGCCCGTCGGCGTGCGCGTGCCTTCGGGGAACATGATGATCCATGCGCCTTCCGCCAGGCGGTGCGCGCCCTGCCTCGTCACCGACGCAAACGCGTTCTTGCCTTCCTTGCGGTCGATGTGAACCATCTTCAGCAAGCCGAGCGCCCAGCCGAAGAACGGCACGTACAGCAGCTCGCGCTTGAACACATAGCACAGCGGGCGCGGCATCAGCGCAGGGAACGCGACCGTCTCCCATGCGGACTGATGCTTCGACAGCAGCACGGCCGGACCGCGTGGCAGATTCTCCATGCCTTGCACTTCGTAGCGGATACCGTTCAGCACGCGCACGACGGCGAGCGTCACGCGGCACCAGCCGACGGCCATCCAGTAGCGGTTGTCGGCGCGCATGAACGGAAACGCGAAGAAGCACGCGGTCGCGTACGGAATCGTGAAGACCGCGAAGAAGATCAGCAGCAACAGCGATCGGATGAAGCGCATCGGTGTGGTCGGTGAGATGAGAGCGCGCCCGTGCGCGTCATTCTTGTTCTTCGGCGAGGAAATCGAGCGCGAAGGCACGCAGGTCGTCATGCACGCGCGTGCCTTCGGGCAGACCGCCTGCCGCGAGCGTCTTCTTGCCCTTGCCCGTCAGCACCAGATGCGGGACGAAACCGAGCGCGGTGGCCGCCTGCAGATCGCGCAGCGAATCGCCGACTGCGGGCGTTTCGGACGGCTCGATCTCGAAGCGCTCGGCGATCAGCTTCAGCATGCCGGGCTTCGGCTTGCGGCACTCGCAGTGATCTTCCGCCGTGTGCGGGCAGAAGAACACCGCGTCGATGCGTCCGCCAACAGCCGCCGCCGCGCGATGCATCTTCAGATGCATCGCGTTGAGCGCGTTCATGTCGAACAGACCGCGGCCGATGCCCGACTGGTTCGTCGCGATGGCGACGCGATAGCCGGCCTGATTCAGCCGCGCGATCGCTTCGAGGCTGCCGGGCAGGGCAACCCACTCATCGGGCGACTTGATGTACGCGTCCGAGTCGACGTTGATCACGCCGTCCCGGTCGAGCACCACGAGTTTCTTTGCGCTAATTGGCATGATGTGGTGCTCAGGCGGCGAGGCGAGAAATATCGGCGACGCAGTTCATCTGCTGATGCAGCGCGCCGAGCAGCGCAAGGCGATTCGCGCGCAGCGCCGGATCTTCGGCATTGACCATCACGTCGTTGAAGAACGTATCGACGGGTTCGCGCAGCGCCGCGAGCGCCGATAGCGCGCCCGTGTACTGACGCTCGGCCAGTTGCGACTGCACGCGCGGCGTGACCTGTTCGAGTTGCGCATGCAGCGCCTTTTCGGCTGCTTCGATGAGCAACGCGATATCCACGCCGTCGACCTTCGCGCCCTCCGACTTCTTCAGGATGTTCGAGATGCGCTTGTTCGCGGCCGCAAGCGATGCCGCTTCGGACAGCGCCGCGAATTCGCGTACGGCGTCGAGACGCGCGACGACGTCGTCGAATCGCGTCGGGTTCAGCGCGAGCACGGCATCGATTTCGCCGACGGCATAGCCGCGCTCGCGCAGCAGGCCGCGCAGACGGTCGATGCAGAACTCGTAGATGGCCTGCGTCGAATCGGCGACGTTCGGTACGTTTGCGAATTGCGCGTAAGCGGCGCGCAGCAACTCGACGAGATCGACGGGCAACTGCTTCTCGACGAGAATGCGCAGCACGCCGAGCGCGTGACGGCGCAGCGCGAACGGATCTTTTTCGCCTGTCGGCTGAAGGCCGATGCCCCAGATGCCGGCGATCGTTTCGAGCTTGTCGGCGAGCGCGACGACTGTGCCCGTCGCCGTCGACGGCAATGCGTCGCCGGAGAAGCGCGGCTGATAGTGTTCCGTGCACGCGAGCGCAACCTCTTCCGGCTCGCCGTCGTGGCGCGCGTAGTACGTGCCCATCGTGCCCTGCAGCTCGGGGAATTCGCCGACCATGTCGGTCAGCAGGTCGGCCTTCGCGAGATGCGCGCCGCGCTTCGCGAGCGCGACGTCCGCGCCGATCATCTGCGCGATCACGGCCGACAGCGCTTCGACGCGCTCGACGCGTTGCAGCGCCGAGCCGAGCTTGTTGTGATAGACGACGTTCGCGAGTTGCGGCACACGCTCGGCGAGCGGCTTCTTCTTGTCGTGCTCGAAGAAGAACTTCGCGTCGGCGAGACGCGGACGCACGACACGCTCATTGCCTTCGACAATCTCGACAGGCGTCTTCGTCTCGATGTTCGACACGATCAGGAAGCGCGAGCGCAGCTTGCCGTTCGCATCGGTGAGCGCGAAGTATTTCTGGTTCGTCTGCATCGTGAGGATCAGGCATTCCTGCGGCACTTGCAGGAACTCGTCCTCGAACTTGCATGCGTAGACGATGGGCCATTCGACCAGCGACGTCACTTCGTCGAGCAGCGACTCGGGCATCACCACCTGATCGCCGTTCGCTTGCGCGAGCAGATGCGTGCGGATCGTTTCCTTGCGGTCCGCGAAATTCGGCACCACGTGACCCTTGTGCATCAGCGTGTCGGCGTAATGATCCGCGTGCTGTATCTGCACGTAGCCTTCGGACAGAAAGCGGTGGCCGAGCGTCGTGTCGTCGGCATCGATGCCGAACGCGGTGACGGGCACGACGTGGTTGTCATGCAGCACCGTCAGGCGATGCACGGGGCGCACGAACTGCACGTTCGAGCCGTCCGGACGCTGGTACGTCATGACCTTCGGAATGGGCAGCTTCGCGAGCGTTTCGTCGAGCGCGGCTTGCAGTCCTTCGGCGAGCGTCGCGCCGGGCGCCGCGTAGCGCAGGAAGAACGCATCGGCCTTGCCGTCGTTCGCGCGTTCGAGATCGTTCACCGAGAAATCGGGGAAGCCGAGCGCCGCGAGTTTCTTCGCGAGCGGCGGCGTGGGCTGGCCGTTCGCATCGAGCGCGACGGAGACGGGCAGCACTTTTTCTCGCACGTGCTTTTCCGGCGCGACAGTGCGCACGTTCTTCACGGTCACGGCGAGACGGCGCGGCGTCGCGTAACGCTGGAACGACAGTTCGCCTTCGATCAGATCGCGCGCGGCGAGGCGTTGCGCGATGCCTTCCGCGAACGCATCGCCAAGACGCGCGAGCGCTTTGGGCGGCAGTTCCTCGGTCAGCAGTTCAACGAGCAGGGTGGCTTGATGGGATTGCGTCATGTCTTCTTGGTCTCGTCATTCCTGATCGATCTTGCGTTCGACTTTGAGCGGCGGCGCCCATGCGGGCAGCGCGGCGTCCTGTTCGTCGGTGGTGAGGCCGGGCACGCCGTGCACGGGATTGCCGAGCATCGGGAAGCCGAGCTTTTCGCGCGAGTCGTAATACGCTTGCGCGACGAGGCGCGACAGCGCGCGAATGCGGCCGATATACGCCGCGCGCTCCGTCACCGAGATCGCGCCGCGCGCGTCGAGCAGGTTGAATGTGTGAGCGGCCTTCAGCACGAGCTCGTAAGCGGGTAACGCGAGCGGCACTTCGATCATGCGCTTCGCTTCGGCTTCGTAGCTGTTGAAGAACGTGAACAGCAGATCGGTGTTCGCCTGCTCGAAGTTGTACGTCGACTGTTCGACCTCGTTCTGGTGATACACGTCGCCGTACGTGAGGCGACGCAGCTCGGGGCCATTCGGGCCATCTTCTTCCCACTCGGTCCAGATGAGGTCATAGACGTTCTCGACCTTCTGCAGATACATCGCGAGGCGTTCGAGACCGTAGGTGATTTCGCCGAGCACCGGCTTGCAGTCGAGGCCGCCCACCTGCTGGAAGTACGTGAACTGCGTCACTTCCATGCCGTTGAGCCACACTTCCCAGCCGAGACCCCATGCGCCGAGCGTCGGATTTTCCCAGTCGTCCTCGACGAAGCGCACGTCGTTCTGCTTCAGGTCGAAGCCGAGTGCTTCGAGAGAGCCGAGGTACAGGTCGAGGATATTTTCCGGCGCGGGCTTCAGTACCACCTGATACTGGTAGTAGTGCTGCAGGCGGTTCGGATTCTCGCCGTAGCGGCCGTCTTTCGGGCGGCGCGACGGCTGGACGTACGCGGCGCGCCACGGCTCGGGGCCGATCGCGCGCAGGAACGTATGGACGTGGGACGTGCCCGCGCCGACTTCCATGTCGATCGGCTGGAGCAGCGCGCAACCCTGCTTGTCCCAATAGGATTGCAGCGTCAGGATGATTTGCTGAAACGTGAGCATGAAGAGCCTTGAAGGTGCCTTTCAGGCAGGACGCGGATGCCGTGCGGCTGGCGTGACGCGATGACCTTGCTGGCCGTCGATCAATCAGCCGGCCGGTTGCGCGGCCCAGTGCTGTAAAACCCTGAATTTTACCGGATTGCCGGTGGCTTGAGACTTTCCGGGGCCTGGTGATTGCCTGGTGACTCAACGGGGGCGCGCCGTTGTGCTTATTGTCGTTGCGCCGCCCGTTGTTTCGAGCCTGTCAGGCGTCGCGATTGAGCTTTGCGTTGTCGCTCGCGCCGTTTTTACCGTTCTTGCCGTTCGACCGGTCGCGGCCCGGACCGAACGCAAAACCGAACGCGAGGAACAGCAGCGACGCCGCGAGCACCGTGTTGTTGCCGCTCGTCACGTACGGCGTCTTGCCGGTGGTGCCCTGAACGACGGCCTCGATCGAGCCTTCCGTGAACGTCGGCAGCCGCGCGATCACGTTGCCGCGCGCGTCGATGGCGGCCGTCGCGCCCGTGTTCGTCGCGCGCAGCATCGGGCGGCCCGTTTCGAGCGAGCGCATGCGTGCGATCTGCAGGTGCTGATCGAGCGCGATCGTGTTGCCGAACCACGCGAGATTCGTCGAGTTGACGAGCACGCCCGCGGGCGTGTCGCTCTCGCGCACCGTGCGCGCGATTTCCTCGCCGAAGATGTCCTCGTAGCAGATATCGACGGCGATGGGCTGGTTGTGCACGACGAACGGCTTTTGCACGGGCGCGCCGCGCGCAAAATCGCCGAGGGGAATGCTCATCAGGCTCACGAACCAGCGAAAGCCCCACGGCACGAACTCGCCGAACGGCACGAGATGATGCTTGTCGTAGCGGTACACGCCCGCCTCGCCGGGCGTGATGCCGAACAGGCTGTTCGTGTAATCGACGACGTGGCCCTCCGCCGTGATCGTGCCGCCGATCGCGCCGAACAGGATCGACGTATTCGTCGAATCCGCGAAACGGCGCACGGCCACCGCGAACGACTCGGGAATGGCCTGCGCGAGCACGGGAATCGCGGTTTCCGGCGTGACGACGAGATCGGCGGGCTTCGCGGTGATCATCCGTTCGTATTCGTCGATGGCCGCCTTCACGCCCGACTCTTCGAACTTCATGTCCTGCTTCACGTTGCCTTGCAGCAGGCGCACGGTCAGCGGCGCGTTCGCGGGCGTCGTCCACGAGACGAGCGGCAGCAGCAGGCCCGCTGCGATCAGCGCGACGGCGATCGCGGCGGGCGTGACGACGCGGGCGGTACGTGGCGAAGCCTTCGCATCGCCGTTCGACGCCGCGCGCGAGCGCAGCACGGCCTGCGCGATCAGCGCGGCGGCGAGCGCCATCACCCAGCCGACGCCGTACACGCCCGCAACGGGCGCGAATCCGGCAAACGGCCCGTCGACCTGCGCATAGCCGCTCGCGAGCCACGGAAAGCCGGTGAACACCGTGCCGCGCAGCCATTCGCCGATGGCCCACGCGCTCGCGAAAGCGAACGCGCCGTGCCAGGTCGGCGAAAACGGCTGGAGGTCGGCGAGCTTGCCGTTGCGCGCGTGTCCCGCGCAGAACGACCAGATGCCCGCGGCGATCGCCGGATAGACGGCCAGATACATCGAGAACAGCACGAGCGCTGTGCCCGCGAGCGGCGCGGCCATTCCGCCGTAGAAGTGCATGCTCACGTACAGCCACCACACGCCCGTCACGTAGTTGCCGAAGCCGAACGCGAAGCCTGTGAGGGCGGCGCTCCTCCAGCCCGTCGTGCGTGTGACCCACGCGAAGAAGAAAGCGAAGATCGCCAGTTCGAGCCAGCCGCCATGCGGCGTCGGCGCGAACGACAGCGTGTTGAGCGCGCCGACGGCGGCGGCCGTGAGGTAGTGCCACCACGGCAGCACCCGTGCGCCTCTATCGGCTGCGTCGGGTGTCACGCCGCGGCGCAGACGGGAAGTGATCGGGTCGGCCATTGTTGCGTGGTCGGCTTGATTAAAACCAGGGGGAATCAGGTTTGCACGTGCTGGGCGTCGCGTTCGCGCTGCCCGGCGAGCGGATCGCGGCGCACGAGCAGCATGTGGATCTGCCGTGCATCGGCGCGCAGCACTTCGAAGATCAGGTCGTCGAGCTTCACCTTCTCGCCGCGATGCGGCACGCGTCCGAAATGGTGCGTGACGAGTCCGCCGATCGTGTCGACTTCCTCGTCGGAGAAGTGCGTGCCGAACTCTTCGTTGAACTGCTCGATCTCAGTCAGCGCGCGCACGCGGAAGCGGCCGTCCGGCGACGCGATGATGTTGCCGCTTTCCTCGTCGAAATCGTATTCGTCCTCAATGTCGCCGACGATCTGCTCCAGCACATCCTCGATCGTGATGACGCCCGCGACGCCGCCGTATTCGTCGACGACGATCGCGATGTGGTTGCGGTTCACGCGGAAGTCGTGCAGCAGCACGTTCAGTCGCTTCGACTCGGGGATGAACACGGCGGGGCGCAGCATGCCGCGCACGTCGGCTTCGTCTTCGGCGTAGTAGCGCAGCAGGTCTTTCGCGAGCAGCACGCCGATCACGTTGTCGCGGTTGCCCTCGTACACCGGGTAGCGCGAGTGCGCCTTTTCCAGCATGTACGGGATGAATTCGTCGGGGGAGTCCGCGATGTTGATCGCGTCCATTTGCGCGCGCGGAATCATGATGTCGCGTGCGCAGAGCTCGGAAACCTGGAACACGCCTTCGATCATCGACAGCGAATCGGCGTCGATCAGATTGCGCTCATGCGCGTCCTGCAGGATTTCGAGGAGTTCGCCGCGAGAATCGGGCTCGGGCGAGATGAAATCGGTCAATCGCTCAAGGAGCGAGCGTTTTTCTTGGGGTTTGTCGCTGGTATGGCGTCGACTGGGATACGTGCCGTTCATGGTGGTGCGCCCCGAAAAGCCGGGCGCGCTGTTGCAGAGCGTTAAGGATACACCACGCTCATGGCAGGACCGTGTCCCGGCGCACGAGGCGGTGCAAAGCGCAGTTCCCGGCGCGCGGTTGTTGCCGTTTGATGGCAAAGACGTCCGGCGGGATGACGCTCGCTTTTATCCTAACTGATATCGGAGCGCCGGGGGCGTATGGTCAAAATTGCCGCCGCTTCCTTTCGGCGAGCTTTGTATGCCCGCTAGTCCGACGCGCGTCGACGCATTTCCACGCGCGGCGGCGCAGCGCTCACTTGCGGCAGCGCGCAAGCAGCGCCTCGAGTGCGCGATCGGGCATGCCGCTTTCGCGCAGCGCTTCGACGGTGCGGCTCACGTAGTCGAGCGTCGTGCCGTAGCGGCCTGACGCGCAGCCGAGCACCGTTCTCACCACTTCGTCGGAAAGCTTGCCCGTGTACGACGGAACGTCGCGACGCATCACGAACGCGAGCGCTTCGATGCGCCGTCCGTCGCCGAGCATGCACGGCAGCCACGCGGGACGGTACGAGCCCATCGCCATTTCGCGGCGCCATAGCGCTTCGAGATGCGGCATTGCGCCTTCCGCCGTGAGCCGGAACGCGATGCCGCTGCACGAGCCGCCGCGATCTAGCGCGAGCACGAGGCCGGGCTGCTCCGGCGTGCCGCGATTGACCCGCGACCACAGATACAGCCCGCGATGATAGCCGTGCACGCGCGAGCGCATCGCCTCGACGGTCGGCAGGCCGGGGTTCCAGATCAGCGAGCCGTAGCCGAAGAGCCACAGGTCGCGCTTGCCGTCCCAGCCGCGCAGCGAGCAATCGAGCGACGCGCGCAGCTCGTCGTCCGTCAGCAGGCGCGACTCGCCGAGCGACGGCGGATAGCCGGGGCAGGGCTGGAGCGGCGTCGGTGAGGAAAGGGGCTGGCTCACGTTGGTTTCGATCGATGAGCGGCTGGACTAAAGTTCGGAGCCTGCGATCTGCGGGACGGGGCGGCGATGCCGGCTCTGTCGCCTGGTGCTGCGTCGAGCGTCATTCGTACGGATCGGGGAAGCCGAGCTTGCCGAGCACTTCGGTTTCGATCGCTTCCATTTCTTCGGCTTCGTCCTCTTGCTCGTGGTCGTAGCCCTGGGCGTGCAGCGTGCCGTGGACGAGCAGATGTGCGTAGTGCGCCTCGAGCGGCTTGCCCTGTTCGTTCGCTTCTTTCTCGACGACGGGGCAGCACAGGATCAGGTCGCCTGTCACGGGATCGTCCTCCGATTCCGCGTACGCGAAGGTCAGCACGTTGGTCGCGTAGTCCTTGCCGCGATATGTGCGGTTCAGTGTGCGGCCTTCGTCCGAATCGACGAAACGCACGGTCAGCTCGGCGTCGGCGAAAAGCGCGGCCTTGATCCACGCGGCGACGGTTGCCTTGGGCAACAGCGCCTTGTGCTCGGGCCACGCTTTTCCAGCGGGAAATTGCAGGTTCAGCGACAGTTTCGGGGCGCGGCTCATGCGGGGTTCTTGGTACCGGTCATGTCCGTGTCACCGGGCGGCGCCGGGCGCGTCGGCCGCACTCGCTTCTCTCTGCGAGTGCGCGTCGTACGCCTCGACGATCCGCGCGACGAGGGGATGCCGCACCACGTCTGCGCTCGTGAAGCGCGTGAGCGCGATGCCGCGCACGTTCGCGAGCACCTGTTGCGCTTCGATCAGCCCGCTCTTGTGGCCGCGCGGCAAGTCGACCTGCGTCGTATCGCCCGTGACGACCGCCTTCGAGCCGAAGCCGATACGCGTGAGGAACATCTTCATCTGCTCGGGCGTCGTGTTCTGCGCTTCGTCGAGAATGATGAACGCGTGATTGAGCGTGCGGCCGCGCATGTACGCGAGCGGCGCGATTTCGATCATCTGGCGCTCGAACATCTTCGCGGTCTTGTCGAAGCCGAGCAGATCGTAAAGCGCGTCATAAAGCGGACGCAGATACGGATCGACTTTCTGCGCCAGATCGCCGGGCAGGAAGCCGAGCCGCTCGCCCGCTTCGACGGCGGGGCGCGTCAGCACGATGCGCTTGACCTGATCGCGCTCCAGCGAATCGACGGCGCAAGCGACGGCGAGGTAAGTCTTGCCCGTGCCCGCCGGGCCGACGCCGAACGTCACGTCGTGCGAGACGATCTGCTTCAGATACTCGCGCTGCGCGGGCGTGCGGCCGCGCAGGTCGGCTCGCCGCGTGTACAGCTTCGGGCCGAGTTCTTCAACTTCGTCGTCGTCTTCATGCGCCGGTTCGTCGAACGGATGATCGGGGTCGCCGCGAAAACGCGTATCGAGTTCTTCCGTGTCACCGTTCCCGCCGTTCGGGCGCCCGTTGTTGCCCGGATGACGCGCTTCGACGAGCGCGAGCTGGATATCGTCGACGGAGAGCGGATCGCGCGCGCTGTTGTAGAAGTTTTCGAGCGCATTGAGCGCGACTTTCGCGCCGCGCCCGCGAATGCTGATGCGGTGTCCGCGGCGTTGCAGCGTGACGTCGAGTGCCTGTTCGATCTGCCTCAGGTTCTCGTCGAGGGGGCCGCAGAGGTTGGCGAGCCGCGCGTTATCGTCGCGCGGCGCAGTGAATTCCAGATGTTGCTGAGTGGTCTTCAAGGCTGATATTCGATCCTGTCGGTGCGCTACGGCTTAATGAGTGGCGGGCGCCGTGTCGTGAACCATCACGAGTTCGCCGCGCAGCGAGTGCGGATAGGCATGCACGATCTTCACGTCGATCATCTGGCCGATCAGGCGCGCATGCGATTCCAGCGGCGCGGGGAAGTTCACGACGCGGTTGTTCTCGGTGCGGCCCGCGAGCTCGTTCGGGTCCTTGCGCGCCGGGCGCTCGACCAGAATGCGCTCGACCTTGCCGACCATCGCCGCGCTGATACGCTGCACGTTTTCTTCGATGGTCGCCTGCAGGTGCTGCAAGCGACGCAGCTTCACTTCGCGCGGCGTGTCGTCGTGCAGGTTCGCGGCGGGCGTGCCGGGACGCGGGCTGTAGATGAACGAGAAGCTCGTGTCGTAGCTCATGTCGTGCACGAGCTGCATCATCTTGTCGAAGTCTTCTTCCGTCTCGCCGGGGAAGCCGACGATCATGTCCGTCGACAGCGACAGGTCCGGGCGGATCGCGCGCAGCCGGCGGATCACAGACTTGTATTCGAGCACGGTGTAGCCGCGCTTCATCGCCATCAGGATGCGGTCGGAGCCGTGCTGCACGGGCAGATGCAGATGGTTCACGAGCTTCGGCACCTTCGCGTAGGTGTCGATCAGGCGCTGCGTGAATTCCTTCGGATGCGACGTCGTATAGCGAATCCGTTCGATGCCCGGAATCTCCGCGACGTATTCGATCAGCGTCGCGAAGTCGGCGATTTCATTCGAGCCGGGCGTCGTCGCGCCACCGAATTTTCCACGGTAAGCGTTCACGTTCTGGCCGAGCAGCGTCACTTCGCGCACGCCCTGATCGGCGAGGCCGGCGATTTCCGTCAGCACGTCGTCGAGCGGACGCGACACTTCCTCGCCGCGCGTGTACGGCACGACGCAATAGCTGCAGTACTTGCTGCAGCCTTCCATGATTGATACGAACGCGCTCGGCCCTTCGACGCGCGCGGGCGGCAGGTGATCGAACTTCTCGATTTCCGGGAACGTGATGTCGACTTGCGGACGGCCGCTCGCGCGGCGCTGGTCGATCATCTGTGGCAGACGGTGCAAAGTTTGCGGACCGAACACGAGGTCGACGTACGGCGCGCGGGAGACGATCGACGCGCCTTCCTGGCTCGCCACGCAGCCGCCGACGCCGATCAGCAGATTCGGGTTTGCTTCTTTAAGTTCGCGCACGCGGCCGAGATCGGAGAAGACTTTCTCCTGCGCCTTTTCGCGCACCGAGCATGTGTTGAACAGAATGACGTCGGCGTCTTCGGGGTTGTCGGTCTTGACGAGGCCTTCAGCCGCGCCGAGTACGTCGACCATCTTGTCGGAGTCGTACTCGTTCATCTGGCAGCCAAAGGTCTTTACATAAACTTTCTTGGTCATCGAGTGTTCGCCGGTCGCAGTGGTTAACCTGGGGGCGTCAATAAAAGGTGAAGAGACAAAAACGCGCGGCGCCCGGGCGCGCGAGAATCGGGGCCTGGCCAGCCCAAAGCGCGTTTTTACAGCGTAGTCCAACATTATAGCCCTTTGCCGCGTGGGGCTTTGGCGGCGTGCCGCCGTGGTCGCTACGCGTCCGGGGGCGCGTCGGCCGATGGTTTTCGCATCCGTGCAGGCGTTTTTCGCGCGCCGCGTACCGCCGTGGTCGCTACGCGTCCGGGGGCGCGTCGGCCGATGGTTTTCGCATCCGTGCAGGCGTTTTTCGCGCGCCACGTGCGGATGTTCACTCGCTGTCCGACGGGCGCGGCAGGCCGAATTGCGCTTCCAGTTCGCCCGTCACCGTCGCGAAACGGCCGGCGAGAAAATCGAGCAGCACGCGCACGCGCGGCGCCATGAAACGGTTGCGGTGATACAGCGCGTGCAGCGGCGCATCGGGGTAGCGCCAGTCGGGCAACAGCACGCGCAGGCCGTCGCTTTTCAGGTCCGCTTCGACGTCCCACATCGACTTGATCACGATGCCGTAGCCGCGCAGCGCCCATTCGCGGGCGACGGCGCCGTCGTTGGTTTCGCGCGCCGATTCGAGCGGAACCGTGTAGGTGACGGTTTCGATGCCGCGCGTGAAGCGCCATTCGTTGACGGGCCCCGACGCCGTGCCGAGCACGATGCAGTCGAAGCGCGCCAGATCGAGCGGATCTTTCGGCTCGCCGCGCCGCGCGATGTATTCCGGCGACGCGCACAGCACGCGCGGATTCGGCGCCAGCCGGCGCGCGACGAGCGAGCTGTCCTGCGGCACGCCGAAGCGGATCGCGAGATCGATGTCTTCCTGGACCAGATTCGACAGCGAGTCGGACAGCGTCAGCGCGAACGTGACGTCCGGGTAAAGCACGTTGAATTCGTCGAGCCAGTGCATCAGCAGATTGCGGCCGAAATCGGACGTCGCGGAAATGCGCACCTTGCCGCGCACCGCATTCTGGCCCTCCTGCAACGCGGCTTCGGCGTCGTCGAGCGCGCGCAGCGCCTGCTGGCAGCAATTCAGATAGAGGCGGCCCTCGTCGGTGAGACGCAGTTGCCGCGTCGTGCGCTCGAAAAGCCGCGCCTTCAGTCCGCCTTCGAGCTTCGCGAGGCGCGCGCTGGCGGCTGCCGGCGTCAAGCCGAGCTTGCGGCCCGCCGCCGACAGGCTGCCCAGCTGCGCCGCTTCGACGAAGAGGCGAATATCGCCCAGATTGTCGGTCATTATTCAGAATCGTTTGAAAATCCTTCAAATGGTACGCCAATTATCAAAAATGCGCTGTGCGCGGACAATCCGACGCTGAAAAACGCGAAATCCGCGTTTACCCGGAGTCCGCATCATGCATCTCGACCACGCGACGATCGTCACTCCTGATCTCGACGCCACACGGCAGTTCTTTGTCGATGTCGTCGGGCTGACGGAAGGGGCTCGGCCGCCGTTCGGCGTCGGCGGGTACTGGCTGTATGCCGACGGCCGCCCCGCGGATGGCCGCCCCGTGATCCATCTCGTCGATTCGACGCTGCCGCACCACTCGGGCCGCGCGAGTCCGCGTATCGACCACATCGCGTTCCGTCTCGACGGCAGCGACGAGTGGCATGCGCTGCTCGCGCGGCTGGAGGCGGCGGGCGTCGCGTATCAGACCGCCGATGTGCCGCTCACGGGTGAAGTGCAACTGTTCGTCGCGCTGGCGTCCGCTGTCGTCATCGAATTCGTGACGGCGGCGCGCAATGTCCGGCGCGCGTCCTTCTGAATCGTCGTCTGGAGTCTCACATGCCTATCCCCTTGCTTGCGCTCGCGATCAGCGCATTCGCCATCGGCACGACGGAGTTCGTCATCATGGGCTTGCTGCCCGAAGTGGCGAAAGACCTGTCCGTGTCGCTTCCATCTGCCGGATTGCTCGTCAGCGGCTATGCGCTCGGCGTGGCCGTCGGCGCGCCGCTGCTCGCCGTCGTCACCAGCAAGTTGCCACGCAAGCTCGCGCTGCAGCTGCTGATGGGCGTGTTCATCGCCGGCAACGTGCTGTGCGCGATTGCATCCGACTATCCGATGCTGATGGTCGCGCGCGTCGTGACGTCGTTCGCGCACGGTTCGTTCTTCGGCATCGGCGCGGTGGTGGCCGCGTCGCTCGTGCTGCAGGAAAAGCGTGCGAGCGCGATCGCGCTGATGTTCACGGGACTCACGCTCGCGAACGTGCTCGGCGTGCCGTTCGGCACGTTCATCGGCCAGCAGTTCGGCTGGCGCGTCGCGTTCTGGATCGTCGCCGCGTTTGGCGTGCTGTCGTTTCTCGGCGTGACTGCGCTCGTGCCGAACCGTCACGATACGGGGCCGGCGGGGCTGGGTCACGAAGTGCGCGTGCTGAAAGAGCCGCAAGTGTGGCTCGCGCTGACGATGACGGTGCTCGGCTTCGGCGGCGTGTTCGTCGTGTTCACGTACATCGCGCCGATCCTCGAACAGGTGAGCGGCTTCACGCCGCACGGCGTCACGCTGATCCTCGTGCTGTTCGGCGTGGGTCTGACGGTCGGCAACACGATCGGCGGCAAGCTCGCGGACCGCTCGCTGATGCCGTCGCTGATGGGCATTCTGATCGCGCTCGCCGTCGTGATGGCCGTGTTTGCGCATACGAGCCACTCGCAGATCGCGGCCGCCGTCACCGTGTTCGTCTGGGGCATCGCGGCGTTTGCGACGGTGCCGCCGCTGCAGATGCGCGTCGTCGAGAAGGCGAAGGCTGCGCCGAATCTCGCGTCGACGCTCAACATCGGCGCGTTCAATGTCGGCAATGCGGGCGGCGCGTGGCTCGGCGGGCTCGCGATCGGTCATGGTTATGGGCTCGATGCGCTGCCGTATGTGGCGGCCATCGTCGCGCTCGCGGCGCTCGCCGTGACGTGGATCGCCGCGCGGATGGATGCGCCTGCGGCTGTCGTTGCGCGGGAAGTGCGCGAGCGGGCTTGAGCGGTACGTTGCAAGTCGATGCGCGGCCAAGATCGTGGCCGCGCTTTTGCATTGGCCGGTTGTTCGATTGCGCCGCGTTTGGGCGCATTCGATGAGCAACGCTTCTCGACGCGCAGGACGCGCCGCAAGCCATAAAGACGCGCCGGCTGCCGCCAGCGACACTTGCTGTTCGCATCGCACGCCAGCGCATAAGCGTCCTCTGCGATCGTGATAACAGTGTGAAGATAACTTCGTTGGGCGCGTGAAAGCCGGGTGCTAGGCTTGCCTCCATTCATGCTTGCTCCGCGTTGCCGCGGGGTGTCAGGAGGCAACCATGCAATCACCGCTTGCGCTCGTGCGCGACCGCGCATCCGACGGTTCCGGCAGTCATCACGGTCAAGACGATGTGCCGCACGCACATGATGAAGCACGCGCGTCGGAGTTCGATGCGCTCGAATATCGCGTCGGCGTGAATCTCGCGCGGCTGCGCGCCGAACGTCAGTTGTCGCTCGATGCATTGGCCCGCGCGTCAGGCGTTTCGCGCGCGATGCTCGCGCAGATCGAATCGGCGCGCAGCGTGCCGTCGATCAAGGTGCTGTGCAAGGTCGCGGCGGCGTTGAAGGTGTCGGTGGCGGCGTTCCTGCGCCAGCATGCCGTGAACGGCTTCGAGCACTTGCCCGCGGACAGCACCGCGCGCGTGGTGACATCGAATGGCCGATTCTGGACGCGCGCGCTGTATCCCGACGCCGAGCCGTCGACGGCCGAGTTCCACGAGTTGCGCATCGCGCCGCTGCACACCGAGCCGGGCACGCGCCGCGCGCCGGGGACGACGGTGAATCTCGTCGTCAGCGTGGGGACGATCGAGGTCAGCGTGCACGAGCGCCGCCAGTTGCTCGCGACGGGCGATTCGATCGTCTTCGATGCCGATCAGCCGCACAGCCTGCGCAATCCCGGCGACACGGAAGCGCGCGCGTTTCGCGTGACAGTGAACGCGGAGACGCCGCCGCGCTGGGAGGTCGCGAAAGAATCTGCGAAGGACGTCACGGAAGATGCGCCGCCCGCGCGCGCTCATTCCGAAGCGTGAACCATCCAGTACGGGCGGGCTGCACGCCGCGCACGGTTGTTGTATGCTCTGCGAGCCGGATCGTTCCGGCAATCAGTACGTCTTCAGGGCGGGGCGAAATTCCCCACCGGCGGTATGCAGGCGGCGCGCATCATCGCGCGCGAGTCTGCGAGCCCGCGAGCGCCTGCATCGTCGTTTCGTCGCAGGGTCAGCAGATCTGGTGAGAGGCCAGAGCCGACGGTCAAAGTCCGGATGGAAGAAGATGTGCAGATAGTCATCTGACTGTTCCTGCCTGCCGTGCTGCTCGTTGTCGCGAGCGGCGCGGGTGTGTCGTCCGTCGATGGATGGACGCGCGCTCGCGGCCCGCAGGGCGCGTTTGTCTGTTTGCAATGCCCTGAAACGTTTTTCGCCCACACTCTTGCGAGGAGCGTTTCACATGTCCGTTGTATCCCGGTCTGCTGCATCTGTCTGGCCCGCTTCGCCCATCGTCGCTGACGACGCCACGGCCGATCTCCCCCTGCTTGCCACCGAACCCGTTCCGCCGCGTATCGCCGCCGCGCTTGCCGCGCTGCGCGAAGGCCGCGCCGTCGTGCTTCAGGACGACCATGATCGCGAGAACGAAGCCGATCTGATCATTTCCGCCGAGCGGATGAGCGTCGAGATGATGGCGCTCTTCATCCGCGAATGCAGCGGCATCGTCTGCCTGTGCCTCACCGACGAGAGGGTGCGCGCGCTCGATCTGCCGCCGATGACGATTCACAACGAAAGCCGCAATACGACAGCGTTCACGGTATCGATCGAGGCGCGCGAGGGCGTGTCGACGGGCGTGTCGGCGGCCGACCGCATCACGACGATCCGCGCCGCGATCGCCGATCACGCGAAGCCTTCGGACATCGTGCGTCCGGGCCACGTGTATCCGCTGCGCGCGATGCCGGGCGGCGTGCTGGCGCGCCGCGGCCACACGGAAGGAACAGTCGATCTGGTGACGCTCGCCGGGCTGAAGCCCGCAGGCGTGCTGTGCGAACTGATGAACGCCGACGGCACGATGATGCGCGGCGCGGACGTCGAACGGTTCGCCGCAAAGCACGATATGCCGATGCTGACGATCGCGGAGCTGGTCGAGTTTCGCCGGGTGCTAGCGTCGGCGCGTGAACTGTGCGCCGACGAAGCGTGATAC
This sequence comes from Paraburkholderia franconis, assembly GCF_009362735.1. Taxonomy (GTDB): domain Bacteria; phylum Pseudomonadota; class Gammaproteobacteria; order Burkholderiales; family Burkholderiaceae; genus Paraburkholderia; species Paraburkholderia franconis. Next base: position 135,238 of record NZ_WHNP01000003.1, read on the forward strand.
GGCGAAGCGTTCAGTCGAAGTGAAAAGGCCCGCGTGACGATACGCGGGCCTTTTTGTTCGAAGCGAGCGCGGCATTCGATCGCGTGCGACGGCGCCGTATCAGGCGCTACGACTGCACGTCGCCAAACTCTCCGCGCATGCCTGCATCGATCAGCGCGGGCAGTTCGTCCATGTGCTGCATGATCCGCGTGATGCCCATATTGCGCAGCACGTCGGCGTAACCATCGGGAATGTGGCTCGCGCCGACGAACGCAATCGTCTTCATGCCCGCCGCGCGCGCCGCGTTCAAGCCCGCGACGCTATCCTCGACGACGATGCAGCGCGACGGATCGACGCCGAGCTGTTGCGCGGCGAACAGGTACACGTCGGGGTAAGGCTTCGGGCGCGGGACCTGCTCGGCGCTGAACACGCGCGGCCCGAAAATCTCGGCGAGCCCGGCACGGCGCACCGATGCGCTGACGCGCGCCATATGGCTATTCGACACGACGGCGGCAGGCAGCGTCACGCGCTGCAACGCATCGCGCACGCCGCTGATCGCGGAAAGCGACGAAGCAAACTCCGCCTCGACGTTCGCCTCGACGGTTTGAAGAAAGTCGGCGGGCAGCACGATATCGAAGGCCGCTTCGACGCTCTTCAAAAAGCGCGAGGTCTGCTGGCCGAAAGCCGTCTTGCAGATCTCCTGGAAATCTAGCGCCGGAAACGCGGCGGCGAGCGTGTCGTGCATCACGCGGTCGGCGATGACTTCGCTGTCGACGAGCACGCCGTCGCAGTCGCAAATGAGATGATCGATCATGCGGAAAAACTGAAGGAAAGCGCAGCCCGCAAGCGTCGGCGTGCCGATGAAACGACACGCAGGGCGGGCTGAAAGCGACATGATACGTGGTTCGCAGCCTCACGCGTCAAGCGGTCATGCGGGCTAACGCAAGCACGCGTGCAAAAAGCGGCGGGGCCGCATCAGGTCGCATCGGCCCACGCTTTGGCGGCGCGGATCGCGCGCTGCCAACCGGCGAGGCAGGCTTTCGCTTCGTCGGCGGGCATCGATGGCGAGAAGCGGTGTTCGAGCTTCCACTGGCTTTGCAGTTCGGCGATGTCCTTCCAGTAGCCCGTAGCGAGACCGGCGAGATACGCGGCGCCGAGCGCCGTCGTTTCGCTGACCTGCGGACGCACGGTGTCGACGCCGAGAATATCGGCCTGGAACTGCATCAGCAGATTGTTCGCGCAAGCGCCGCCATCGACGCGCAGTTCGTCGATGTGAATGCCCGAATCCGCCTCCATCGCCTTCAGCACGTCGACGGATTGATACGCGATCGAATCGAGCGCCGCGCGCGCGATATGCGCGGACGTCGTGCCGCGTGTGACGCCGAACAGCGTGCCGCGAGCGCGCGCGTTCCAGTGCGGCGCGCCGAGACCCGCGAACGCGGGCACGAGATACACGCCGTCGGAATGCGGCACGCCGCGCGCAAGCGCTTCGACCTCCGACGCGCTGCGGATGACGCCAAGCCCGTCGCGCAGCCATTGCACGACAGCGCCCGCGATAAAGATGCTGCCTTCGAGCGCGTAGTTAACCTGATCGCCGATCTGCCAGGCGATCGTCGTCACGAGATTGTTCTTCGATTCGATCGGCTTCGTGCCCGTGTTCATCACGAGAAAGCAGCCGGTGCCGTAGGTGTTCTTCACCATCCCCGAGCGCGTGCACATCTGGCCGAAAAGGGCCGCGTGCTGATCGCCGGCGATGCCCGCGAGCGGAATCGTCGACGCGAACACGGTCGTTTTCGTCGGCCCGTACACCTCGGACGACGGACGCACTTCGGGCAGCATGCTGCGCGGAATGTCGAACGCGTCGAGCAGTTCGTCGTCCCATTGCAGCGTATGGATGTTGAAGAGCATCGTGCGCGAAGCGTTCGTCACGTCGGTGATATGCAGCCCGTGTTTCGTGAAATTCCACATGAGCCAGCTGTCGACCGTGCCGAACGCGAGCTTGCCTTGCTTCGCCTTTTCGCGCGCGCCTTCGACGTTGTCCAGAATCCAGCGGATCTTCGTCGCGGAGAAGTACGAATCGATGGGCAGGCCCGTCTTCGCGCGCACCATGTCTTCGAGGCCTTGCGCCTTCAACTGGTCGCAGAAGTCGGCGGTGCGCCGGTCCTGCCAGACGATCGCGTTGTAGACGGGATGTCCCGTTTCGCGATCCCAGACGATAGTCGTCTCGCGCTGGTTCGTGATGCCGATCGCGGCTATCGACGTGCCGTTCAGCCCGGTGCGTGTGACGGCCTCGGCGGCGACGCCTGCCTGCGTCGACCAGATTTCCTGCGGATCGTGCTCGACCCAGCCCGGACGCGGATAGATCTGCTGAAACTCCTTCTGCGCCACCGAGACGACGTTGCCGTTGCGGTCGAACAGCATCGCGCGCGAACTGGTGGTGCCCTGATCTAGCGCCAGGATGTACTGATCCTGCATTGTCTTCTCCATGCGTATCTTGTTGGACGGGCGCTGCATTGCGCCCGGGTCGCGCGAAAGCGACGTGCTTGCGCGGATTGTTGCATGCGACGTGGCGGCGCGCGCAAGCGCTTTCGATCGGCTGTGGACCGGCCTCGTTCAGGCGTGCTGCTTCGACGGCACGCGGGCGAACCATGCGTCGATTTCTCGCGTGACGCTGTCGAGCGCGCACGGCTCGACATGCAGCCCGAGCTTCGAGCGGCGCCACAGCACGTCGTGTGCCGTCGTCGCCCATTCCGTCTCGCGCAGATAGCGCAATTCCGCTTCATAAAGACCAGGCGCGAACCGCTGTCCAAGATCGGCGAGCGAACGCGCGGCACCCGTCACGCGTCCGGCACGCGTCCCGTATGCGCGCGCATAGCGGCGCGCGAGGTCGGCGGGAAGCCATGCGTGCTGCTGCTGGAACTGCGATGCGAAGCGCTCGAAATCGGCATCCGCGATATCGCCGCCAGGCAGCGGCGCGCGCGCGGTCCACGACGGTCTGACATCGCCCAGCGCGCGCGTGAGTTCGTCGACGGCTTCTTCCGCGAGTTTGCGAAACGTCGTGATCTTGCCGCCGAACACCGACAGCAGCGGCGCTTCGCCTGCAGGCGCGTCGAGTTCGAGCCGGTAGTCGCGCGTCACGGCCGACGGGTTGTCAGCGCTTTCGTCCTCGAGCAGCGGGCGCACGCCCGAGTACGTCCAGCACACGTCGCGCGGCGCGATGGGCTTCTTGAAGTAGCGATTGATCGAGTCGCACAGATACCGTGTTTCTTCTTCGGTGATAGCGACTTTCGATGGATCGCCACCGTACTCGAGATCGGTCGTGCCGATCAGCGTGAAGTCGCGCTCGTATGGGATTGCGAAGATGATGCGCTTGTCGGGGTTCTGAAAGATGTACGCGTGATCGTGGTCGAACAGGCGTCGCGTGACGATGTGGCTGCCTTTCACGAGCCGCACGCTGTAGTTCGCATTGCTGCCGCGCGACAGGGGACCGCGCAGCAGTTCGCCGACCCACGGCCCTGCCGCGTTCACAATCGAGCGCGCGCGCACCGTGATCGTCGATCCGTCGGCGCGCAAAAGTCGCGCATGCCATTCGCCGCTCGCGCCACTCGTTCTTTCGGCGCCGACGAGCTTCGTGCGCGTCAGGATCGTCGCGCCGCGTTCGCTCGCGTCGAGCGCGTTCAGCACGACGAGGCGCGCATCGTCGACCCAGCCGTCCGAATAGACGAAGCCGCGTCGGATCGAATCGACGAGCGGCCCGCCGGCCGGGTGCCGGCGCATGTCGATGCCGCGCGAGCCCGGCAACAGTTCGCGGCGCGCGAGGTGATCATAGAGAAAGAGTCCGGCGCGGATCAGCCATGCGGGACGCAGATCGGGCATATGCGGCATCACGAAGCGCAGCGGCCACATGATGTGCGGCGCCGCGCGCAGCAGCGTTTCGCGTTCCTGGAGCGCTTTGCGCACGAGGCCGAATTCGCGGTACTCGAGGTAGCGCAGGCCGCCGTGAATCAGCTTGGTGCTCGCCGATGACGTATGCGAGGCCAGATCGTCCTGCTCGCACAGGAGCACGGACAGGCCGCGCCCCGCCGCGTCGCGCGCGATGCCCGCGCCGTTGATCCCGCCGCCGATGACGAGCATGTCATAGATTAAATCGTGCGTCACCCGGAGCGCCCTTGACGAAGGAAAAAAGCTGGCGTGTTTTCGAAGCCAGAATGTTCGTTTTCGAAACTTTAATGAACGTATACGAAAAAGTAAAGTTCGACTCGACCCAGATCGGTGCGCGTTTTCGCACGCTGGTGGCGCGAATGCCGCGCCCGGACGATACTTTCGGCAACCAGCCAACTAGCGGTTTGATGAGGTGAATTTCATGCGTGGACTCTGGAAGACGGGTGCGGCGGCGCTGTCGATTGCAGTGACGCTCACGGCATGCGTCAGCACGCCGAGCCTGAGCGGGACGTTGGGCGCGCCTTCGTTCGCGGATCTTCAGGCGATGTGCGGCACGCAACGGGTCGATTACGGAAACGACGCGCAGTCTGTCTATGTGACCCTGTTCGATGCGTATGTGGCGAACAAGCGCGGCGGGCTGTCGAAGGCCGATTTCTGCGCGTTCCAGACGTCGATCGCGCAGCGCTATGCGTCACAGGGCGCGAGCAGCGATCCGCAGGCGCGCAATCAATGGGTGGAGTTTTTCAACGCGCAGCGCGTGAAGGCGCTGAGCTGGCGCGCGGCCGTCGATCCGACGCTGCGCAGCGGTTGAACGTGCAGTCAGCGCGCTGAGCGTGCATCAGAACGGACCTGCACAGCGCGAGGCGTAACGACGCGTAAAAACCGATGGCGCAAAAACGTAAAGACGGCCAGGCGGGCAAGGCCGCGTGACCGTCCAGGCGTCCGTATGCTTGCGTGTTCATTGCGAACACGCCGACGGCCGCGGAGGTTTGACAGGCAAGTCGTCGGTGAGCCCGATCGTTTGCCGTCACGAAAAGCGCTTGATAGCGCGCAGAGCAGTGTCGCCGGACTCCGTAACACGCCATTGCTGCAAGCCAGACGCGAGTTTTTCGAGCTGAACGAGCTGCCGTTCGAGCAGGGCGTCGAGCTCTTCGCGTTCCATGTCGACCTGATTGGGGGCGTCCTTGACGAGCAACAACGTGGCGAATTCATGCGGACTCAGCATCGTTTCTCTCCGTGTCAAGCGTACTCGGGTTGCCTTTGCGCCAGCCGACGGCCCTGTCGGCGGCGGAGGATCCAGCGGGCGGCGATTCCCGTGGATCAGGCCTGAAGTTGTGCTTTATCGCCCCACGTCCGTGCATTCGCTGCCGTCCAAGGACGTTTAAGGACGTTGGGGAACTGGAGTGTAGTCAATCGCAGCGGGAAGTCCAAATCGGCCCCCGAAAATTTTCCCGTTGACAGCGCGGCCACTGAGAGGCGGTCCGGGCTCGACGGCAACTCCTTGATTTCACTGGAGGTATTGCGTGCAGTGCAGCATGGCGGAAATCGGCTTGCGATTGCTCCGGGCGTATGCCCCGAAGAAGGTCATTCCGCGACGTAGACCTGCGTGCCCGCACTGGCGAGCGTGTCGGCCATTTCCGGGGGCGGCGGCGCGTCGGTGAACAGCGAGTCGATCTGCTTCAGGTGTCCCTGGCGGACGAGCGCCGGACGGCCGAATTTCGAATGGTCGGCGGCGAGAAAGACCGTGCGCGAATGCTCGATGATCGCTTCCGCGACGCGCACTTCGCGTGTGTCGAAGTCGCGCAGCGTGCCGTCCGTCTCGATGCTCGACGTGCCGATGATCGCGAAGTCGACCTTGAACTGCCGGATGAAGTCGATCGCAAGCTCGCCGACGATGCCCTTGTCCCACGGACGCACGATGCCGCCCGTTACCAGCACCTCGCAATCCGAATAGCCGCTCATCATGCTCGCGACGTTCAGGTTGTTCGTGATCACGCGCAGTCCGCGATGGCGGTTCAGCGCGCGCGCGACTTCTTCCGTCGTCGTGCCCAGATTGATGAAGAGGGAGGCCTGATCGGGGATGTGCGTCGCCGCGAGGGCCGCGATGCGCCGCTTCTCGTCGTGGAACATCCGCTGCCGCGCGCTGTACGACACGTTCTCCGAACTGGTCGGCAGACTGGCGCCGCCGTGATAGCGGCGCAGCAGGTTCATGTCGGCGAGCCAGTTGACGTCCCGGCGAATCGTCTGCGGTGTCACGTCGAAGTGCGAGGCGAGATCGTCGACCGTCACGAAGCCGTCGCGCTGCACCCACTCGAGCAGTTCCTGCTGGCGTGCATTGAGTGTGAGGCGTGGGTCTCGTGTCATGGTGATTGTGTTGAGCGCCGCACGATGAGCGGGCAAAGGTTGTCTTGGCGGTATTGTAAGACCTTCGTCGGCGCGGGCCTTGGAGTTCGGTTCTCTGGCATGTCGTATCGGTCTTGTGGATCGCGCGGCTTGCTCGAATAGTTCGCGATGACAACGATTCGAAAGCCGGCCTTGTGATCGCAAATGTAGGCCTTCGCGACACGCCCGAGTGGAGCTTCGAGCCCGCCTTCTTACGGTCGATTGCCGCGATGCGATTGCGTGTGCGAAGCCGTCGCGCCGAGTCTGCGACGCGTTGCGTTCACACGCTTCGCGCTCCTGTTGTGCGTCGCGTTGATCGCCGCCGGCATTTGCACGTTTCGACTAATGCTCTTGTGGAACTGCGCTCCTCCGGCACGGTCTGTGCTGTGTTATCTGCGAAATTGCAGAGCAACGGCTAAGATGAAAGAAGGAAGTCAAATGTTGCAAGGCACTGTAGTGGTCACGGGCGGCGGTCGAGCCGGATTCGTACGGATCAGCCCGCGCACGGGGCGCTACGGTTTTCGGAGCGTACGTCTATGCACAACGAGGCTGCCCACGTGATGCCCTGGCGCATCGAAGACATCGATCTCAATCGCATCGACCGTCAACGCGCGGTCGCCAATGAAGACCTGTTGTTGCTGCTTTGCGCGGCTTCGTTCATCGAGAGCGGCACCGACCTCTACACCAGCAATCTGAGCAAGTTCTTCAACGGCGATCCGGAAGTGTCCGCGTGGCTCAACAGCGAGTGGGAGCCGGAAGAGATGCAGCACGGCCGCGCACTGAAGGCTTATATCGCGCACGTATGGCCCGAGTTCGATTGGGATACGGCCTTCCGCAACTTCTTCGAAGAGTATTCGAAGACCTGTAATGTCGAAGACTTCGAGAAGACGCGCGCGCTGGAGATGGTCGCGCGCTGCGTCGTCGAGACGGGTACGGCCACGTTGTATCGCGCGATCGGCGAATGTTCGGATGAACCCGTGCTGAAGGAAATCACCGACAACATCCGCACCGACGAAGTCCGTCACTACAAGCACTTTTTCAAATACTTCAAGAAGTACAACAAGATCGAAGGCAATGGCCGCCTTGCGGTGCTGGGCGCGCTGATGCGCCGCGTGATGGAAATCAAGAACGAAGACTCGGAGATCGCGCTGCGTCATGTCTTCGCGATCCGCTATCCCGAGCGCGTCAACGATCCGGCGTATAACCGCGACAGGGCGGCGCGCGTGAACCGGCTCGTGCGGCACAACCTGTCGGCCGATATGTGTGTGAAGATGCTGCTCAAGCCACTCGATCTGCCGGCGAAGATTCAGCCTGGTGTTCACTACCCGCTGGCGAAGATCACGCAGCACGTGTTCTTTCGCTGAATGTCGCGGCCGCACCTTGCTGGCCGGTTTCGACTGCTGACGAACGACATACGACGAACAGATGGCCCGCCACGCGCGGGCCATTCGCATTGGGCACGACAACTGCCATGAAGCGGTTGCGTCGACATCCGACGGGCCCGAACCATCGACGGAGGAAAGATTCATGACTGCATCCGCGGATCAAAACCGCGCACTCGATCAACAGGTGTTCGACGAATGGCCCGTCGAATTGCGCGCGCTCTTCGATGGTGCGGCGCTCGAATCGAAGGTGGGATTCACCGCGTCGCTGCTGACCGTCGATGCGAGCGGCGGACACGTGCGCACGTCGCTGCTCGGCATCGGCGAGCTGTACGCGCCTGATTCGCGCACGCTATGCATCGCGCTGTGGCCGCAGTCGCGCGCGGCGCGAGCGATCGGACTCAACGGGCGCGCTGCGTTGACGTTCGTATTCGACGATGCGTTCTATCAGATTCAACTCCAGCTTGCGCCGATGCACGCAGAAGGCGCCGGGCTTGCGTGCTTCGCGGGATCGATCGAATCGGGCGAAGCGCAGCGAGTGCGTTATGCGCGGCTCACGTCCGGCATCACGTTCGAACTGGAAGAGGGAAGAGACGCGGTACTCGAACGCTGGACGCAGCAGATCGAGTACCTGAAGAGAGCCGCCGGCGGCGCGGCGGCTGGGAGATAGCGGTCAGAAGCGGGTTCGATGCCCGCGGGGCATCGACAGAATCGCTTCGATCGATTTGCGTTAGTTGCCGCGCTGACCATCGCGCCGCGTATGCGGCGCATCGCTGCGCGGCTTGCTGCCGCCGAGCAGCGCACCCGGGTTCGCGTTGCGCGGTTTGCGCGGCGCGTGCGGAGCATGCGCTGTGCCGTCATGCGCTGCCGCGCGCGGCTTGTCCTGATGACGCGCGCCATCGTGGCGCGCATGCGTGGGCTTTGCGTTTTGCGGCTTCGCATGCGGCTGGTGCTTCGGCTTATCGGCCGAGCCCGAGCCCGAAGCCGAACCGCGCTGACCGTCGCGCGATGCGCCGTTCGCGCCCGCCGAGCCCTCGCGCTTTGGCTGACGCTGGCCTTGCCGTTGGCCCTGGCTTTGGCTTGCGCCTTGACCTTGACGCGGTGCACGGCCGCCACCGCCTTGTCCGCGACGCAGGATCGGTTCGGGACGCGCATTCGGATCGGGCTCGAAGCCCGCGATCACTTCTTGCGGCACGGCGCGCTTGATCAGCTTCTCGATGTCCTTCAGCAGTTGCAGTTCATCGACGCACACCAGCGACACCGCTTCGCCCGTCGCGCCCGCGCGGCCCGTGCGGCCGATGCGATGCACGTAGTCTTCCGGCACGTTCGGCAGGTCGAAGTTGACGACATGCGGCAGTTGATCGATGTCGATGCCACGCGCTGCGATATCCGTTGCGACGAGCACCTGTAGCGTGCCGTCCTTGAACTCGGACAGCGCGCGCGTGCGGGCCGACTGGCTCTTGTTGCCGTGAATCGCCAGTGCGCTGATGCCGTCCTTCGTCAGCTGTTCGGCGAGACGGTTCGCGCCATGCTTCGTGCGCGTGAACACGAGCACCTGAAACCAGTTGTGCTGCTTGATCAGATGCGTGAGCAGTTCGCGCTTGCGGTCGCGATCGACAGGGTGAATTTTTTGCGCGACCGTTTCGGCCGTCGTATTGCGGCGCGCGACTTCGATCAGCGCGGGCGAATCGAGCAGGCTGTCGGCAAGCGCCTTGATCTCGTCGGAGAACGTCGCGGAGAACAGCAGGTTCTGTCGCTTCGGCGGCAGCTTCGCGAGCACGCGCTTGATGTCGTGGATGAAGCCCATGTCGAGCATGCGGTCCGCTTCGTCGAGCACGAGAATCTCGAGATGCGACAGGTCGATGGTCTTCTGCTGCATGTGATCGAGCAGACGACCCGGCGTCGCGACGACGATATCGACGCCGCGCTTCAATGCGTCGATTTGCGGATTGATGCCGACGCCGCCGAACATCACGGTCGACTTGAGCTTCAGATACTTGCCGTAAGCACGCACGCTTTCTTCGACCTGCGCGGCGAGTTCGCGCGTCGGCGTGAGAATGAGCGCGCGCACGACGCGCTTGCCGCCCGGCGCGGGCGGCATCGTCAGAAGACGTTGCAGGATGGGCAGCGTGAAGCCGGCCGTCTTGCCTGTGCCCGTCTGCGCGCCGGCCATCAGGTCGCCGCCGTTGAGCACGGCGGGGATGGCTTGGAGCTGGATCGGAGTCGGGGATGTGTAGCCGAGTTCGTTGACGGCGCGGACCAGCGGTTCGGACAAGCCGAGAGAATCAAAGGACATAAACGCTCTTTGCAATGCAATTGTGGGAACGGTGCGAACGCGGCCATCAGGCGCGCTCACGGGCGATCGAGGCGATCGCTCGCCCGACACTCACCGTTCACGGAGAAATCGGCGGCACGCGCGATGCGTGCCGAATGCTCGACGCGCTATGCAGACACGTCGACTGGCCTTAAGTTGCATCCGCCGCTGCGCGTCTTACGCGACATAACGCGCGACGCTGACGAATTGACACAGACTGCCGGCGAGTACGAACAGGTGCCAGATACCGTGTCCGTGCCGGATGCGCTCGTCGTTGACGAAGAAGTAGATGCCCACGCTATAGATGATCCCGCCGGCCACGAGCCAAGCGGTGCCCGCGGCCGGCAACGCTGTGACCAGCGGGCGGATGGCGACGAGCGCAAGCCATCCCATCAGCACATAAAGCACCATCGATACGCTGCGGGTGCGTCGCCCGAGCGTCAGTTCCTGCACGATCCCGAGCGCCGCCAGGCCCCAGCTCACGCCGAACAGCGACCAGCCCCACGGACCACGCAGCGTCACCAGCGTGAACGGCGTATAGCTGCCCGCGATCAGCAGGTAGATCGCAGAGTGATCGCACTTCTGCAGGATCGCCTTCAGACGCGGACCTCTCACGCTGTGATAGAGCGTCGAGATGCCGTACAGCGCGCAAAGCATCGCGCCGTAGACGCTGAAGCTCACGACCTTGTACGCATCACCGTCGAGCGCGCCCATCGTCACGAGCGTCGCGAGTCCCGCCACCGACAGCACGGCGCCGACGAGGTGAGTGATGCTGTTCAGACGCTCCCCGACGTGCACGGTACTTCCTCCCGCATGATGCCTGCGCCATCCGACAAACGACACCGGACATACGTTATACGCCCGATATGTCAGATTCCGTTACGTCAACGACAAACAGGCTTCGAAACCGCGATGCTACACGATGCTACAAAAAGCGAAGGGCGCGGCCGCGATAACCGCAGGCCGCGCCCCGACACATCAGCCGGCGCTTAGTCGAGCGGCGCCGAACGAAGATCGACCACTTGTTGCGGCGACACAGCCGTGCCGTGGTTGCCCCACGACTGGCGGATGTACGTCACAACGGCTGCCACTTCCTGATTCGACAGCGACTGGGCGAACGGCGGCATGCCATATGGCTTCGGATTGCCGTCCGTGCTCGGCGGATAGCCGCCGTTCAGCACCATGCGGATCGGGTTGACGGCCGACGGCATCTGGATCGACTGGTTGTTCGCGAGCGGCGGGAAGTTCGGCGGCTGGCCGAGACCATTCGCTTCGTGACACTTCGCGCAGTTGTCCGCGTAGACCTTCTGACCTTGCTTCAACAGTTCGCCGCCGAACTGCTCCGACGTCTCCAGCTGCAGATGCTCAGGCGCTTCGCTCTTCTGCGGGATCGTCTTCAGGTACGTCGACATCGCGTGGATGTCTTCGTCCGACATGTACTGCAGGCTGTTGTGAACCACTTCGGCCATCGGACCGAACACCGCGCCGCGCGGCGACACGCCTGTTTTCAGCAGATCGGAAATGTCCTTGATGTCCCAGTCGCCGAGGCCCGCTTCCTTGTTCGACGTCAGCGACGGCGCGTACCAGTTCTGCAGCGGGATCAGGCCGCCGGCAAACGCAGCCGAGTTGACGGGACCGCCCATTGCGTTGATCGACGTGTGGCACATGCCGCAGTGGCCGAGGCCTTCGATCAGATACGCACCGCGGTTCCATTCGACCGATTTGGTCGGGTCCGGCTTGTACTCACCTTCGCGGAAGAACAGCGTGCGCCAGCCGATCAGCAGGTTGCGGTTGTTGAACGGGAACTTGAGTTCGTGCGGACGGCTCGGCACCGATGCCGGCGGAACCGAACGCAGATAGGCGTAGATCGCATCCGAGTCGGCACGCGAGACCTTCGTGTAGCTCGTGAACGGGAACGCCGGATAGAGCAGGCTGCCGTCCTTCGAGCGGCCCGTGTGCATCGCGCGATAGAAGTCGTCCTGCGACCATTTGCCGATGCCGTACTGGTCATCAGGCGTGATGTTCGGCGTGAACAGCGTGCCGAACGGCGTGGCCATCGGCAGGCCGCCGGCGAATATCTTGCCGCCGCGCACCGTGTGGCACGCGATACAGTCGCCGGCGCGAGCGAGGTACTCGCCCTTCTTGATCAGTTCAGCCTGGTCTGCCGGCGTGGCCGCCATCGCGGTGCCGTTGTGCAGGTTGTCGCCACCCGACCACAGGACGGGAACGAGTGCGGCAGCCGCAACGACGACGACAGCCGAAAGGGCGAACAAAGACTTGCGTTTCATTTGTTTGTCTCTCCCGGTGCCTTATTGCGGTTCGCTGCCGCAGGCAAGCGGAGTCTTCAACGATTTGGCAGGTACCGGCACGGGGTTCTGCGGCGCCTGCTGCGTGGACAGCCACGCGGCGACTGCGTTCACGTCGGCGTCCGTCAGACGCGTTGCGATCGTGTGCATGCAGTCAGGCTCGATTGCGTGGCGCGAACCCGAACGCCATGCGCCCAGCTGCGCGCTGATGTAGTCGGAGTGCAGTCCGACCAGGCCCGGAATAGCCGGTTCCATGCCCGTGAGGCCCTTGCCGTGGCAAGCCGCGCAAGCGGGAATCTGCTTCGATGCGTCGCCGTTCAGCACGATTTCCTTGCCGCGCGCGAGCGTCGCATCTGAGACGGTCGGCCTGGCCGGCGTCGGATACGGCGGACGCTGCTGCGAGAAGTACGTCGCGATCTGATGAAGGTAGTCGTCCGAGAGATACGTGACGAGGTAGTTCATCGGCGGATACTTCCGGCGGCCTTCGCGGAAGTTCTTCAACTGGTTGTACAGATAGTCGGCCGGCTTGCCGGCGAGACGCGGGAAGTAGTCGTTATCCGTGCCTTGGCCCTTCGAGCCGTGACATGCCGTGCAGCCTTGCACGCGCGCTTCCATCGTGTCCGGGGCTTTGGGCTGAGTTTGCGCTTTCGCAGCGCCAGATACGCCTGCACACCCGATCAAAAGCAGGGCGAGCAAAGGGCGGAAAATGCGTCTTGAAGACACGCGTAACTCCATGATTATCGGGGACCTTGCCGAACTTCGAGCGGATCGGTGTGTGCAGCGCGATGGATACTTCAGACGCTGCGCGGCGACGCAGCATTCTATCATCGATGGGTAATGGTGACTATTTGACACATGCGACCAATTTCCCACTTGATGCGCCCTCACGACACCCGCCGATGCGACAAGTTGACGCAACTGATCGTCATCGCATAAGGACGCGCGCTTGCTCACAAAATGCGTTGCGGCCTGGCGGCAGCGCTTCCAGCTCATTTAAGATTGCGCATTTTGCATCGGTGGCGGTCGCTTGCTTGCGTTGTCCTGCGCTCTTCGCTTTTCACGGTATTCACGGCGCGCTGCTTCGTTCGCGAAATGATGCTGATGCCGCGCGGCGCGATCAACGGCTCAGCATCGTTGAACTGAGTCAGCCGCGAGATATCGAAGCGTACTATTCCGACCGTCCTTGCCGTCCTTGCATTTTCCAGCGTTCCACTCATAGCCACCTTATGACTCTTTCCCTGCCATTGCGCTCGCCACTTCGCTGGCTTGCCGCGTGCGGCGTGTCGCTCGTCGTCGCGTCGAACGCCTTCGCTCATGCGACGCCGACGTCGCGCGAACCCGCGCCCGATGCCGAGATCGCTGCGCCTTCCGCAGTGACGATCCACTTCAGCGAGCCGCTCGAACCGGCGTTCAGCAAGATCGCGCTCGTCGATGCGCACGGCAAGCCGGCGGCATCCGCAGCTTCCGAAATCGATGCAGCGGACACGAAGACCATGCATCTCGCGTTGCAGCCGCTCGCGCCGGGGCGCTACACCGTGCAATGGACGGCCGTTGCCGAAGACGGACACCGCACCAAAGGCAGTTACGCCTTCAGCGTCAAATGAGAGTCGACGGATTGTGGATCGGGCAGGTCGCGATGGCCGCGCTCATGAACATCGCGTTTGCGTTCGCCGTCGGTTCGGCGTTGCTCGGCGCGTGGCTCGCGAACGATGCGCAGGCGAAGATCGCGCCCGCGCGGCCCGCGTGGTTGCGCGCGCAGCGGTCGATGCAGGCTGCCGCGATCGTGCTCGTGCTGGCCGATCTCGGCTGGCTGCTCTATCAGGCAGCGGAGATGGCGGGCGTCAGCCTGCCAGAGGCATTCGGCGTCGTGCCGACGATGCTGTCACGGACGCATGTCGGTTTCGGCTGGAGCATCGCGTTCGTCGGCGCGCTCGTGCTGGTGCCCGTATCGTTCGCACGGCAGACCAACATGCTGCGCAATGCGCTGCTATGGCTTGCCGTGATCGCGATTGCAGGCGGCAAGGCATCGCTCGGTCATGCGGCGGATGCGGGTGTCGCATCTGCCGCGATCGGCATGCAAACGCTGCACGTGCTCACGACCTCCGTGTGGGGCGGCCTCGTGCTCGCGGCGGGGTTCTCGGTGCTGCCGGCGCTCGGCACGTCGATCGCGCGCGGCGTGATGATACGCACGGCGACGCAGTTGTCGAACGTATCGCTCGTTGCTGTCATGTTCGTGCTGCTCTCAGGCGTGTTCAATGCCGCGCGCGGTTCGGGCGGATCGTTCGACGCGGTTACTGGTAGCGCATGGGGACACGTGCTCACGCTCAAGCTCGTGCTCGTTGCGCTCGCACTGGTGATGGGCGGACTCAACCGTTTTGCCGCGCTGCCGAGATTGCGCCGGACCGCCGCAACGATGGATGCGCATACGTTCTCGAACGTGCTGTATCTCGAGGCGCTTGCGATGCTCGGCATCTTCGCCGCTGCGGCCGTGTTGTCGCACAGCGTGCCGGGGTATGTCGCATTGGGCTGAACGCTTGAAGTACTTGAAGCGCTTGAGGCGTTGAAGCACTTGAAGCGAACTGGATCATCACGCACGAATGCGCCGCACGACCCGACGTGCGGCGTCGATGCAAGCCAATGCGCGGATCACTCGTAGCCCAGCTTGTGCCCGACGATAGGCGCACAAAAAAGGGCGATCGCGCAGCCCGCCGCCTTGCCTTCGAGTTCAGCCGCTGCTGCATGTGAGCTCGTCATGTACATCAGCAGATCGAAGAGTTGCGGCACGCAATAAAGAAACGCTGCAGCGAGGAAACACTTTTCGACCGTCGCGATGCGCCAGCCGCGCTCGGACGCGATCGCCGCGCCGATCACGCGCGACACGCCGAACACCACCAGCGCGCCGACGGCCGCCTGTTCGCGGATCAGGTAGTCGGGAAGAAATTCGCCCATTGCGTCCTCTGCTTGAACGGATGTTTGCATCACGTTCAGCAAGGAGCGGGCCACAGGTTGTGAAGCGCGCTCTTGCGGCGCGAGGAGCCTTGTCCTTCAAGGGCCTTCGCGACGGTTGCGACGCGTGCGAAGGACGGCAGCGCGCTTGCATGGCCCGTTATGTAACGTTACTGAAACGCCCTATGTGGCGATCGTCGACGTAACGTCGGTGACGAAACGAACAGTTGTCAAATGACAAGCGCAATGACAAACGCCACCCGAAGGCGGTGTCTGCTTCTTCATTCGCGATACGGCGCGAGCCTGCTTACCACTCGGCGACGCTGCCGTCCGCGTGACGCCAGACCGGATTGCGCCAGCGATGGCCGATCTTCGCCATTTCGCGCACCTTGTCCTCGTTCACTTCGATGCCGAGCCCCGGACCTTGCGGGATCGACACGAAGCCTTCCTCGTACTTGAAGACTTCAGGGTTCTTGATGTAGTCGAGCAGATCGTTGCCCTGGTTGTAGTGGATGCCGAGGCTCTGTTCCTGGATGAACGCGTTATAGCTGACGGCGTCGATCTGCAGGCATGTCGCGAGCGCGATCGGTCCGAGCGGGCAGTGCAGCGCGAGCGCGACGTCGTAGGCTTCCGCCATCGACGCGATCTTGCGGCATTCCGTGATGCCGCCCGCGTGCGATGCGTCCGGCTGGATGATGTCGACGTAACCGCCCGCGAGAATGTGCTTGAAGTCCCAGCGCGAGTACAGACGCTCGCCGAGCGCGATGGGCGTGCTCGTCTGGTTGACGATGTCGCGCAGCGCCTCGACGTTCTCCGACAGCACAGGCTCTTCGATGAACATCAGCTTGAACGGATCGAGCTCCTTCGCGAGCACTTTCGCCATCGGCTTGTGAACGCGGCCATGGAAGTCCACGCCGATGCCGACGTTCGGCCCGACGGCTTCGCGCACGGCCGCGACGTTGTTGATCACGCCTTGCACCTTGTCGAATGTGTCGATGATCTGCAGCTCTTCGGAGCCGTTCATCTTCACGGCCTTGAAGCCGCGCTCGACGACGGCGCGCGCGTTGTTCGCGACATCGCTCGGACGGTCGCCGCCGATCCACGAATACACCTTGATACGGTCGCGCACCTGGCCGCCGAGCAGCGTATGCACCGGCACGCCGTGAAATTTGCCCTTGATGTCCCACAGCGCCTGATCGACGCCCGCGATCGCGCTCATCGAAATCGGGCCGCCGCGATAGAAGCCGGCGCGATACATGACCTGCCAGTGGTCCTCGATGTTGCGCGGGTCTTTGCCGATCAGATAGTCGGAAAGCTCGTCGACGGCAGCCGCGACGGTATGCGCGCGGCCTTCGACGACGGGCTCGCCCCAGCCGACGAGGCCTTCGTCGGTCTCGATCTTCACGAAGCACCAGCGCGGAGGAACGATGAATGTTTCGATTCGGGTGATCTTCATGGGTGTCTCCTTTGCTGGCAAAGCCGGTTGCAGTTGATGGGCGCCTCGCTTCACCGACGGCTTGAATGCGGCGCGGCAGTCGAGGAGCCACATGCTACAGCAAAATCGCCTTAAAGTAGTATTAATAGTATTATTTGTGGCGAGATTTTATACGGCGAGACCGAGATTCGCGTTGGGTTTCGCGGGCCCGATCGCCGATAATCGCGGGCGGTCTGCGTCGCTTCGCCGGGCGATGCCGCGCAACACACCCAACCGATAAATCCGCCTTAGGAGAACCGACATTCAGCGAGATCTGCACGGCCGCGTCGCGTATTTGCTGGCAACGGCCATTCTGCGCGGCGACTATGCGCCAGAATCCATTCTGCCGCGCGAAGCGGACCTGATGGAGACGTTCGGCGTGAGCCGCACGGTGCTTCGCGAAGCGCTGCGCACGTTGACGTCGAAAGGGTTGATCGAGTCGAGGCCGCGCGTCGGTACGCGCGTGCGTCGGAAGACCGCGTGGAATCTGCTGGATGCGGATCTGCTCGACTGGTATTCGCGCGTCGCGCCCGCGATGGACTTCGCGCTGAAGCTGCAGGAAATGCGCGAGATGATCGAGCCCCACGCGGCCGCGCTCGCGGCGGCGTCGCACAGCGACGAATCGTTCGGTGCGCTCGATGCCGCGCATTCGGCGATGGCCGCAGCGCGCAACGTCGACGAATGGGTGCGCGCCGACCTGCAGTTCCATCTGAGCGTGCTTGCCGCTTGCAGCAACGAATTGCTGATACCGCTCGGCACGCTGATCGAGCGCACGCTCGAAGCGCAGTTGCGTCTGAATGCGAAACGCGCCGACGTGTTCAATGCGTCGCTAGGTGAGCATACGGCCGTGTTCGAAGCGATCCGCGACCGCGATGCGTCACGCGCGCGTCACGCGATGGCGTCGCTGCTCGGCGTGACGCGAGGGCGGATCGAAGGCTGACATTTTTCGTGCGTTCGCTCAGTCCATGGCCGCGTGCACGGCGGATTCGCTGCTCGCTGTGCGCGACGGGCGAATCAGCAGCACGAGGGGAATGACTGCGAGCGTCGCGACGAACATCAGCTTGAAGTCGTTCAGATACGCGATCATCGCGGCCTGCTGCGTGATCGATGCATCGAGCACGGCGACGTCGACGCGTGAACCCATCGCGAGTATCGGCTGGACGATGGGATTGAACAGGTTCACGTTCGCCGCGAGGTCCGAATGCGCGACCTGCGTGTTGCGCGTGAGCAGCGTCTGCACGATCGAGATGCCGATACTGCTACCGATGTTGCGCATCAAGCTATAGGTCGCGGTGCCATCGGCGCGCAGCGTGGGCGTGAGCGTCGAGAAAGTTAGCGTGCTCAGCGGCACGAACACGAGCCCAAGGCCGAAGCCCTGGATCACGCCGGGCCACACGATATTCGATGCCGACAGCACGATCGTGTACTGCATCATCTGCCAGAGCGCGAATGCCGACACGACGAAGCCGGTGAGCAGCATCACGCGCGCGTCGATGTGCTTGAGCAGGCGCCCCGCGAGCAGCATCGCGAGCATCGTGCCGGCGCCGCTCGGCGCGGTGACGAGGCCCGTCGTCGCGACGGGATAGTTCATCAGGTTTTGCAGCATCGGTGGCAGCAGTGCGCGCGTCGCGTACATCACCGCGCCGATGATGAAGATGAAAAACGTACCCGTCGCGAAGTTGCGGTCCTTCAGCAACTCGTACTTGAAGAACGACGACTTGCCGACGGTCGCCGTATGCGCAATGAAGAACGCGAAGCTGATCGACGCGATCAGCGCTTCGGCGACGATTTCATGCGAGCCGAACCAGTCGAGCTGCTCGCCGCGATCGAGCATCGCCTGCAGCGCACCGATCGCGAGGCCGAGCGTCGCGAAACCGAAGGCGTCGAACTTCGTGTCGTGCTTCGGTTCGCGCGACGGAAGAAAAGTCAGCACGCCAAAGAGCGCGAACGCGCCGATCGGCAGATTGATGAAGAAGACCCAGCGCCAGTTGTAGCTATCGGTGAGCCAGCCGCCGAGCGTCGGGCCGAGAATCGGGCCGACCATCACGCCCATGCCCCAGACGGCCATCGCCTGGCCTTGTTTCTCGCGCGGATTGATGTCGAGCAGGATGGACTGCGACAGCGGCACGAGCGATGCGCCGAAGATGCCCTGCAAGAGGCGCGACGCGACGATCTGCGTCAGCGTCTCGGACAGCCCGCACAGCGCCGACGCGACCGTGAACCCGCCGATCGCGAACATCAGCAGACGCTTGACGCTCAGCCGGTCGGACAGCCAGCCGGTGAGCGGCGTCGCGATCGCGGCCGCGACGATGTACGACGTGAGCACCCACGTAATCTCATCTTGCGACGCCGACAGACTGCCCTGCATGTGCGGCAGCGCGACGTTGGCGATGGTGCTGTCGAGCGTCTGCATCAGCGTCGCGAGCATGATCGCGATCGTGATCATCGGACGGTTCAGTGCGACGGCGGGCTTTGCTGCCGGCAAATCGGAGGCCATGAAGCGATAATTTTGGGATAGTAAGCATGCTTATTGTATAGGCGGCGGCTTTTTATGGAAACGCTGAATTTTCCGGATAGCGCGGTTCGCCGCATGTTTCGGGCCGACGGAGCGGAGCCTCTTCGTATAATCGCGCGATGAAAACCCAATTCGACGAGCGCTTCGGCTTTCTCATTTCCGATGTCGGCAGACTGGTCGGCAAGCGGTTCGACGACCTTGCCCGGCTGTCGATAGACCTGACGCGCGCTCAATGCCGTGCGCTCGCGTATCTGTCGCATTACGGCGATATCAATCAGGCACGGCTCGCGGATCTGCTGGAAGTCGCGCCGATTTCGGCTGGCCGGCTGCTCGACCGAATGGAAGAGGGTGGATGGATCGAGCGCGTCGGCAATCCACGCGATCGGCGCGAGAAACAGATTCGTTTGACGGAGAAGGCCGAGCGGACGCTGGACGACGCGAAGAAAGTCGGCGATCAGATCGCAGCGGAGGGGTTGGGCGGATTGACCGATGACGAGGTGAAGCAACTCATCGCGCTGCTGCAGAAGGTGCGGGGGAATCTGACGAGAATCGTGGAGCGGTGAGCGCGCGCGCAGCCCGATTGGTTGCGCGTCCATCGATCCTTTAGATTGGCGCTGGAAATGAAAAAGCCGCTGTTTCGTGAGAAACAGCGGCTTTTTGCATTTGGTGGCGAATCAGGGACTCGAACCCCGGACCTGCGGATTATGATTCCGTCGCTCTAACCGACTGAGCTAATTCGCCGAAAGAAGCGAGATTATGAAGATGCCGGCGGAGGCTGTCAACCCCCACCGGCATCTTTTTTGCGGCTCCTCGTCAGTTACGCGGCGCTCAGTCCTGCGCGTAGATGTTGGAGTCCTTGGTCTCCCGCACGAAAAGCAGGCCGATCACGAAGGTGCCCAGCGCGATCACGATCGGATACCACAGCCCCGAGTAGATGTTGCCCTTGGCCGCAACGATCGCGAACGCGGTCGCGGGCAGGAAGCCGCCGAACCAGCCATTGCCGATGTGATACGGCAGCGACATCGACGTATAGCGGATGCGCGTCGGGAACATCTCGACCAGCATCGCCGCGATCGGCCCGTACACCATCGTCACGTAGATCACGAGGATCGTCAGGATCACGACCGTCATCGGCCAGTTGATCTGCGACGGGTCGGCCTTCGGTGGATAGCCGGCAGTCTTCAAAGCGGTGCTCAGGGTCTTGTCGAACGTCGCGCCTGCTTCCTTGGCGCCCGCGGCCTTGCCGTCATACGTGTCGATCGTCGTGTCGCCGACCTTGATCTGCGCAAGCGTGCCCGCTGGCGCTGCCACGTTGTCATAGTTCAAGCCGGCCTTCGACAGTGCGCTCTTCGCGATATCGCAGGACGTCGTGAACTTGGCCGTGCCGACCGGGTTGAACTGGAACGAGCACTCGTCCGGATTCGCGATGACGACGATGGGTGCCTTTTGCGTCGCGGCTTCGAGAGCCGGGTTCGCGTAGTGCGTCAGCGCCTTGAACAGCGGGAAGTACGTCAGCGCCGCGATCAGGCAGCCCGCCATGATGATCGGCTTGCGGCCGACGCGGTCGGACAGCGAACCGAAGAACAGGAAGAACGGCGTGCCGATCAGCAGTGCGATCGCGATCAGAATGTTCGCGCTCGCGCCATCGACCTTCAGCGTTTGCGTCAGGAAGAAGAGCGCGTAGAACTGACCCGTGTACCAGACGACCGCTTGGCCGGCCGTGACGCCGATCAGAGCGAGGATCACGATCTTCAGATTCTTCCATTGCCCGAACGCTTCCGAGAGCGGTGCCTTCGACGTCTTGCCTTCAGCCTTGATCCGCGCGAATGCTGGCGACTCGCGCAGTTGGAGGCGGATCCACACCGAAACGCCCAGCAGGAACAGCGATGCAATGAACGGAATGCGCCAGCCCCAGCTGCCGAACGCTTCTTCGCCCATCCACGTGCGCACGCCGAGAATCACGAGCAGCGACAGGAACAGGCCGAGCGTCGCCGTCGTCTGGATCCATGCGGTGTAGAAGCCGCGCCGGTTGGCGGGCGCGTGTTCCGCGACATACGTTGCGGCGCCGCCGTACTCGCCGCCGAGGGCGAGGCCTTGCAGCAGACGCATCCCGATGAAGATCACCGGTGATGCGAAGCCGATCGCCGCATAGCCTGGCAGAAAGCCGACCACGCAGGTCGACAGACCCATGATGACGATTGTGATCAGGAACGTGTACTTGCGGCCGACCATGTCGCCGAGCCGCCCGAACACCAGCGCGCCGAACGGGCGCACCGCGAAACCGGCCGCGAAGCCGAGCAGGGTAAAGATGAAGGCGGCCGTCGGATTGACGCCGGAAAAGAAGCTCTTGCTGATGTAGGCCGCGAGGGAGCCGGCCAGGTAAAAGTCGTACCATTCGAAAACCGTGCCCAACGACGACGCGAAGATCACCCGTTTCTCGTCTTTCGTCATCGGCGCGTGCGAGATTTGCCCGCTTACGGTAGCCATATGTCGTCTCCAATATTGATATCAGTTGCGGTTCGCCCAGACAGGCGTTGCCGTGTAGCGATTATTGGAGCGGAAACTTACGGCGTTCTGACTCGGAATGCCTGTTTTTGAGAGTGCTCGCATCTGGCTAACGTTGGTCAAGTTCAGTCTAACTTCGTCTATTCATGCGGGAACCGCTTGAAAACGGTCCGCATACGATTGCTGACGGAAACGAGCCAAACTGACAGGTTAGGGTAAGTCCTGTGCACGATCCAGCATCCGCAGGCTGACACGAACGAGCGTCCCGGCCAGGCGCGGCGACGTCTGATACACGTTGTCGTCGATGCTGAGCTTGCCGCCATGCATCGTCGCGATTTCGCGGACGATCGCGAGACCGAGGCCGCTGCCATCTCCTTCGCGTCCGAGAATCCGATAGAAGCGCTCCAGCACGCGCTCGCGCTCCGCGGCGGGAATGCCCATGCCGGTGTCTTCGACTTCCAGATGGGCCGTCCCCGCAACATCGTCGCGCCGCACCCGCACGGTGATGCGTCCGCCCGCGGGCGTATAGCGGATCGCGTTGTCGATCAGGTTGGACAGCATTTCGCGCAGCATGACCGGGTTGCCTTCCACCTCGATCGCTTCTTCGGGCGTTTCCGGCCCTTCGTAGCCGAGATCCATCTGCTTCGCGAGCGCCGCCTGGACCCAGTCGCGCACGGCGCTGCGGGCGACGTCGCCGATCTCGACGGGCGTGAAGATCTGCCCGGACATGCGGTTCTCCGCGCGCGCCAACGCGAGCAGCTGCGTGACGAGCCGCGCGGCGTGTTCGGAACTGGTTGCGATCTGTTCGAGCGAACGATGCACTTCCGCCGACGCATCCTGCCGCAGCGCCAGTTCGGCCTGAGTGCGCAAGCCGGCGAGCGGCGTCTTCATCTGATGTGCGGCGTCGGCGATGAAGCGCTTTTGCAGTTCCATGTTCTGTTCGAGGCGCGTCAGCAGGTCGTTGAACGACGTGACGAGCGGCTCGATTTCGGGCGGCGCGCGGCGCGCTTCGAGCGGCGACAGGTCATCGGGGCGGCGCGCGCGGATATGCGCCTGCAGCGCATGCAGCGGCGCGAGGCCGCGCGACAGCCCGAACCAGACGAGCAAAATCGCGAGCGGCAGGATCACGAACTGCGGCAGGATCACGCCTTTGATGATGTCGTTGGCGAGCGCGCTGCGTTTGTCGAGCGTCTCGGCCACCTGCACGAGCACGGGCTGCGCGCCGGGCGTCTGCGGAAACTCGACGGTCGTATAGGCCACGCGGATGTCGTTGCCGCGCAGCAGGTCGTCGCGAAATTCGACGATGCCCGGCTGCGGCCGGTCCTCTTCACGCGGAAGCGGCATATCGCGATCTCCGCCGACCAGTTCGCCGCGTGTGCCTAGTACCTGATAAAACACGCTGTCGATGTTGTCGGCGCGCAGGAAATCGCGCGTCGACTCGGGCAGGGTCAGTTCGGCGACGCCGTTGACGGGATGAATCTGTCGCGCGAGCACGTAAGCGTCGGTTTCCAGCGCGCGGTCGAACGGCCCGTTCGCGATCGACTTCGCGACCAGATACGTGACGGCAAGACTCATCGGCCACAGCAGCAGCAGGGGCGCGAGCATCCAGTCGAGAATTTCGCCGAACAGCGAGCGCGGGCGCGTCTCAGCCGCCGCTTCGGTTTCGTCGGGCGGCGCGAACGGATTCGCGTAACGGGCGTCGCGGACTTCGTCGATATCCGCCGCGTGCGCCGTGGCGCGTGGTGCGCGGACGGACATGGAGCGCCTTTACTTGAAGTGGTGGCTGGCGGGCATCGCTGCCGACGCGGTCGCCTCGGATTGCTGTGGCGCCGGTGTCTGCGGCGATGCCTGCTCGCCAGCCGTTTGCGGTTGCGCCTGTGGCGACGGCGCGGCCTTCTCGAGACAATAGCCAAGCCCACGCACGGTGATGATGCGTACGCCGCTCGGTTCGATCTTCTTGCGTAGCCGGTGCACGTACACCTCGATCGCGTTGTTGCTGACTTCCTCGCCCCATTCGCACAGGTGATCGACGAGTTGTTCCTTCGATACCAGCCGCCCGATCCGCTGCAACAGGACTTCGAGCAATCCTAGCTCACGCGCGGAGAGATCGATAACCTGATCATTAGCATAGGCAATTCGACCGACTTGATCGAACGACAGCGATCCGTGCCTGACGACGGTCGGTCCGCCGCCCGCGCCGCGCCGGGTCAGCGCGCGCACACGTGCTTCGAGCTCGTTGAGCGCAAAGGGCTTGGCCATATAGTCGTCGGCGCCGAGGTCCAGTCCCTTGACGCGCTCGTCGACGCTGTCGGCTGCCGTCAGGATCAGCACGGGCAGGTTCGAATTGCGCGCGCGCAGGCGCCGCAGCACTTCGAGCCCCGACATTTTCGGCAGTCCGAGATCGAGAATCAGGAGGTCGAAAGTCTGCATCGACAGCGCGGTATCCGCTTCCGCGCCCGTCTTCACGTGGTCAACGGCGTATGCCGATTGGCGGAGTGATCGGACGAGACCGTCCGCGAGTATGCTGTCGTCTTCGGCAATGAGAATTCGCATGATGCGCCCTGCCCGGCCGGCACCGGGGCGCTCCGGCGCACAGCGTCTCCGAAAAATTTTTTGTGGGTAGCGAGTGTGGCCCGCTTCGCACATGCGGACGTCCGCATGTGATTCGGGCTTGCCAAAACTACTGTTTTTTTATACAGTGTCTGCGTTTAGCGTGCTGACTGTTCATACCGTGTTCAAAGCGGTGTCGAATCAGCCGGTGCACCTGCCTCAGACGCCGTTCATCATAGCAAAGGACGATTCATGGAAGAAAGCAAGAAAGGCTCGGCTGGACTGACTGCGGAAAAGAGCAAGGCCCTTGCTGCCGCGCTTGCGCAGATCGAAAAGCAGTTCGGCAAGGGGTCGGTCATGCGGCTCGGCCAAGGTGAGGCAGTCGAAGATATCCAGGTGGTCTCGACGGGATCGCTGGGCCTCGACATCGCGCTGGGCGTCGGCGGTCTGCCGCGTGGCCGTGTGGTGGAAATCTACGGGCCTGAGTCGTCGGGCAAGACCACGCTGACGTTGCAGGTCGTCGCCGAAATGCAAAAGCTCGGCGGCACGGCGGCGTTCATCGACGCGGAACACGCGCTCGACATCCAGTACGCACAAAAGCTCGGCGTGAACGTCAGCGATCTGCTGGTTTCGCAGCCGGACACGGGCGAACAGGCGCTCGAAATCGCGGACGCACTCGTCCGTTCGGGCTCGATCGACATGATCGTGATCGACTCGGTTGCGGCGCTCGTGCCGAAGGCTGAAATCGAAGGTGAAATGGGCGATTCACTGCCTGGCCTGCAGGCGCGTCTGATGTCGCAGGCGCTGCGCAAGCTGACGGGCACGATCAAGCGCACGAACTGCCTCGTCATCTTCATCAACCAGATCCGCATGAAGATCGGCGTGATGTTCGGCAACCCGGAAACCACCACGGGCGGCAACGCGCTGAAGTTCTACGCGTCGGTGCGTCTGGACATTCGCCGTATCGGTTCGATCAAGAAGAACGACGAAGTGATCGGCAATGAAACGCGCGTGAAGGTCGTGAAGAACAAGGTGTCGCCGCCGTTCCGCGAAGCGATCTTCGACATCCTGTATGGCGAAGGCATCTCGCGTCAGGGCGAAATCATCGATCTCGGCGTGCAGGCGAAGATCGTCGACAAGGCCGGTGCCTGGTACAGCTACAACGGTGAGCGTATCGGCCAGGGCAAGGACAACGCGCGTGAATTCCTGCGTGAGAATCCCGAGATCGCACGCGAGATCGAAAACCGTATCCGCGAATCGCTCGGTGTGAACGCGATGCCGACGGACGCCGCAGTGAGTGCGGACGCGGAAGTCGCGGGCGAAGAAGAATAATCGTCGCGTGATACGCAAGGGCCGCCCCGTTTCTTCGCGTCCTGCTTCCACCAGGGACGCAGGACACGATGCGGGCGGCCCGTGTGACGACGAGGCATTCGAATCGTCGCCACGCTCATCTTCAGTTTCATCTGCGCCTGTCGTGTCGTCGCGTACACACGACTCGTCATCGGACAATTTCGATCCGTTCGAATCGTTCGATGCCCACGATCGTGCCTCGGGGCACGGTCCGGCTTCCCGTCCGTCTCCTCCCAACCGTTCGGGCGATGGCAGCGGCGAGACCACTTACACCCGATCACGTCGCCAGCCTGGCGAGGCCAAATCCGCCGATACGGCAAGCCGCACATCACAACGCCCCGCGCGTTCGCTCAAAGGCCGCGCGCTCGGCTACCTTTCGCGCCGCGAATACAGTCGCGCCGAGTTGTCGCGCAAGCTCGCGCCGTACGCGGAGGAGGGCGAATCCATCGACGAACTGCTGGATTCGCTAGAAAGTGAAGGCTGGCTATCCGATTCGCGTTTCGCGGAAAGCCTGATCAACCGACGCGCGTCGCGCATGGGCGCGGGCCGCATTGTCGGCGAACTCAAGCGCCATTCGGTCGGGCAGGGGCTAGTCGAAGAAGTCAGCGCGCAATTGCGCGAAACGGAACTGGCGCGCGCTGAAGCCGTGTGGCGCAAGAAGTTCGGCCAACTCCCCGAGACGCCCAACGAGCGAGCGAAGCAGGCGCGCTTCCTTGCCGCGCGTGGTTTTTCGCAGGCGATCATCGGGAAGATCCTCAAGGGTATCGACGAAGACTGTGCGTCGGAATAGGGCGAATAAATCGGGCGCCCCATGACAGCCGCGCCGGATGAAACGCACGTGATATCTGTGCCGCAACCCCGCGCAACTTCCAGCGGAACAAGCCCCTGCGGGCTTCGGCCAGTCTCAAATACCCAGTATGCTAAAATTCAACGGTTCTTCAATCCGGCCTTTTTTCTCGCATGCCGCTCTCCCCGCCAGTGTCCCGACAATTGCGCCATCGCCGCGCAATCCGAGTGGACGCATACGAGCGTGAAGATGACTTGTGGGATATCGAGGCGTGCCTCACCGACGAAAAGCCACGTGATGTGGCGCTTGCGTCGGGTGTCCGGCCGAACGGCCTGCCGATCCATGAACTCTGGCTCCGCATCACGATCGATCGCAAGCTCAATGTCGTCGACGCTGAAGCGTCGTCCGACTGGGTGCCGTATCCCGGTCTGTGTGAAGCCTCCAATCCCGCCTATCGGGCCCTCATCGGGCTCAATCTGTTCCGCAACTTTCGCCGTGATGCCGCCCGCTTGCTGGCGGGCACGGCTGGCTGCACGCATCTCACCGAGTTGTGCGCAGTCCTGCCGACTGCGGCCATCCAGGCGTTCGCCGGCGACGTGTGGAACACCGCGAGGGGAAAGCCGGGGGACGGGCAGCACGCAGGTTCGCAAAACGGATCGGGAGACGGTTCGAGCCAGCACGCACAGGGCAGCAACGGACAGGACGCGCAAAACAACGCTTCGAACGAGCACGCGAGCGGTCAAGCAAGCGAGCAATCAAACGACAAACCGCCATTCCAGTTGGGCCGCTGCCATGCGCTGCGATTCGACGGCGAGGCGGTGCGCCAGTTTTATCCGCGCTGGTATGGCCACGCGCCGCGTTCAGCGGATCGCGCGGACGCCGCGCCCGACGGACAGACCGTGAAGACGGCCCGTCCCGAGTAAGCGGTCCAGGCGGAAGCGAAGTTCAATCCAACTCTCAGACTGAAGGGAATCACGCATGAAGATTCACGAGTACCAGGGTAAGGAAATCCTGCGGAAATTCGGAGTCGCGGTACCGCGCGGCAAGCCGGTCTTCTCGGTGGACGATGCGGTCAAGGCCGCTGAAGAGCTGGGCGGCCCGGTGTGGGTCGTGAAGGCTCAGATCCACGCGGGTGGCCGTGGCAAAGGCGGCGGCGTGAAGGTCGCGAAGTCGCTCGACCAGGTCCGCGAATACGCGAACCAGATTCTCGGCATGCAGCTGATCACGCACCAGACGGGCCCGGAAGGCCAGAAGGTGAATCGTCTGCTGATCGAAGAAGGCGCTGACATCAAGAAGGAACTGTATGTCGGTCTCGTGATCGATCGCGTGTCGCAGAAGGTCGTCGTGATGGCCTCGAGCGAAGGCGGCATGGACATCGAAGAAGTCGCTGAGAAGACTCCGGACGCAATTCACAAGGTCGCAGTCGATCCGTCGAAGGGTCTGCAGGATTCCGAGGCCGACGATCTCGCGAAGAAGATCGGCGTGCCCGACGCATCGATTCCGCAAGCGCGCGCGATCCTGCAAGGTCTGTACAAGGCATTCTGGGAAACGGACGCATCGCTGGCCGAAATCAACCCGCTGATCCTGACGGGCGAAGGCAAGGTGATCGCGCTGGACGCCAAGTTCAACTTCGACTCGAACGCACTGTTCCGTCATCCGGAAATCGTCGCTTACCGCGATCTGGACGAAGAAGATCCCGCTGAAGTCGAAGCATCGAAGTTCGACCTCGCGTACATCTCGCTCGACGGCAACATCGGCTGTCTCGTGAACGGCGCGGGCCTCGCAATGGCGACGATGGACACGATCAAGCTGTTCGGCGGCGAGCCGGCGAACTTCCTCGACGTCGGCGGCGGCGCGACGACGGAGAAGGTCACGGAAGCCTTCAAGCTGATGCTGAAGAACCCGAACCTGACGGCGATTCTCGTCAACATCTTCGGCGGCATCATGCGTTGCGACGTGATCGCGGAAGGCGTGATCGCGGCATCGAAGGCGGTCGATCTGCAAGTGCCGCTCGTCGTGCGCATGAAGGGCACAAACGAAGACCTCGGCAAGAAGATGCTGGCTGACTCCGGCCTGCCGATCATCTCGGCGGACAGCATGGAAGAAGCTGCGCAGAAGGTCGTCGCGGCTGCTGCAGGCAAGGCCTGATCGCCCCGGCGCTTATCACGGGATTACGAATGGCGGCGTGCGAGCGGCGCGGCAGAGAGTTTTTGCCGCAAGACGCTAAAGCGCATGTCGCCAAACGAACAGAGGTCAATACATGTCGATTCTGATCAACAAAGACACCAAGGTCATCACGCAGGGCATCACCGGCAAGACCGGTCAGTTCCACACGCGCGCATGCCGTGAATACGCAAACGGCCGCGAAGCGTTCGTCGCGGGCGTGAACCCGAAGAAAGCTGGCGAAGACTTCGAAGGCATTCCGATCTACGCGAGCGTCAAGGAAGCGAAGGCAGAAACGGGCGCGACCGTCTCGGTCATCTACGTGCCGCCCGCGGGCGCTGCTGCAGCAATCTGGGAAGCCGTCGAAGCCGATCTCGATCTCGCGATCTGCATCACGGAAGGCATCCCCGTTCGCGACATGATCGAAGTGAAGGACCGTATGCGCCGCGAAGGCCGCAAGACGCTGCTGCTCGGACCGAACTGCCCGGGCACGATCACGCCGGACGAACTGAAAATCGGCATCATGCCGGGCCACATCCACAAGAAAGGCCGCATCGGCGTCGTGTCGCGTTCGGGCACGCTGACGTACGAAGCAGTCGGCCAGCTGACGGCGCTGGGCCTCGGCCAGTCGTCGGCAGTCGGTATTGGCGGCGACCCGATTAACGGTCTGAAGCACATCGACGTGATGAAGATGTTCAACGACGATCCCGATACGGACGCCGTGATCATGATCGGTGAAATCGGCGGCCCGGACGAAGCGAATGCGGCGTACTGGATCAAGGACAACATGAAGAAGCCGGTGGTCGGCTTTATCGCCGGCGTCACGGCGCCTCCGGGCAAGCGCATGGGCCACGCCGGCGCGCTGATCTCGGGCGGTGCGGATACGGCCGACGCGAAGCTGGAAATCATGGACGCCTGCGGTATCAAGGTCACGAAGAACCCGTCGGAAATGGCCCGCCTTCTGAAGTCGATCCTGTAAGACGTGTGGCGATAGCGCCGGAAACGCCGGCTGGTTGCGGCGTTTTTTGGTACTCTTACGAAATTCTTTCGTAAGGCGCAGTTCAAAGCGAGGGAGCGAGCGATTGCTCCCTCGCTTTTTTGTTGCCTGCAGCTTTCGCCACCTTTTATTCTGCTTTCCATGCTCGAGTTCCTCACCACGCTCCATTGGGGCGCTGTTTTTCAGATCATCGTCATCGACATCCTTCTGGGTGGCGATAACGCAGTTGTGATCGCGCTCGCCTGCCGCAATCTGCCGGCTGCGCAGCGCACGAAGGGCGTGCTGTGGGGCACGCTGGGCGCGATCCTGCTGCGCGTGGTGCTGATCGCGTTCGCCGTCGCGCTGCTCGACGTGCCGCTGCTCAAGTTCGCGGGCGGCCTGTTGCTGCTGTGGATCGGCGTGCGTCTGCTCGCGCCCGCACCCGACGCGCACGCGAACGTCAAACCCGCCGACAAGCTGATTACGGCGATCAAGACGATCATCATCGCCGATGCCGTGATGAGCCTCGACAACGTGATCGCGATTGCAGGTGCGGCCGAAGCCGCCGAGCCGCATCACCGCATTGCCCTCGTCGTGTTCGGGCTGTTCGTCAGCATTCCGCTGATCGTGTGGGGCAGCCAGCTCGTTCTGAAGCTGCTGGACCGCTACCCGGTCGTCATCACGATCGGCGGCGCGCTGCTCGGCTGGATCGCGGGCGGCCTCATCGTCAACGACCCGGCCGGCGACCGCTGGCCGATCCTCGACACACCCATTGCCGAGTACGGCATGCGCATCGCCTTCGCGCTGTTCGTCGTGATAGCCGGCTACGCGCTGAAGCGGCGAAACGCGGCGCGCATCACGGGCACGCCGCCCGGCATGCATTGACGCCATTCACTCTACCGATGCATTCGCACGCGCACCATTAGCCATTCGGCTGACTGCCGGCGCCATTCGTGGCTCGCTACGATCGAAGCGCCTGTCCTGATTCCCGGGGCAGGCGCCTTCGTTTTGAGGAGTCTGCCGATGATCGCTACTGTTGCCGTTGCTTCGTTGTCCACGCTTCATGCCCCCGGGCGGCGCGCCCGTTCGTTGCGTCCATGGTCCGCCGCGCTTGCGCGCATCGGCCGGTTCTGGGGTTTCACGCTGATCGAGCTGATGATCGTGCTGGCTATCGTCGGCGTGATCGCGGCGTATGCCATTCCTGCCTATCAGGACTATCTCGCGCGCAGCCGCGTCGGCGAGGGACTGTCGCTGGCGGCGGCTGCCCAGCTGACCGTCGGCGAGAACGCCGGCAGCGGCAACGCGTTCGGCAGCGGTTATGCTTCGCCGCCCGCCACGCGCAATGTCCAGTCGATCCACATCGACGACGACACGGGCCAGATCACAGTCGCGTTCACCGCGCGCGTCGCCGAAGACGGCGCGAATACGATCGTGTTCGTGCCGTCCGCGCCCGATAACGCGGACACGCCGACTGCGCGCGTCGCGCTTGCGAAGGGCGCGGTGCAGAAGGGCACGATCACATGGGAATGCTTCGCACGCGGCAAGGCCGCATCGTCGCTCCCCGCGCCGGGCGCCGGACCCATGCCCGTGGACGCTCCGACGCTGGCGTCGAACCTCGCGCCGCCGGAGTGCCGCGGCTGATGGGAACTCGATGACGGGTCGCGCGTCGTGAATCTGTTGAACATCGTAAAGGGTCACGGCAAAAGCTTTCGCGCCGTGGCTCGATTCGAGGTTATTTCGGCCGGCCGGCGCACAGCGCAAGGATTTTTTTGTATAGTGCGCCGGTTGCTGAGATCCCCGGTTACTCATGTCCAACCCCTTTGCGCGTTACCTGTCCTTATTCCTGTTGGCCTGTGCGTTGATCCTGCCGTATGCCGTGGTCAACCATACGTACCCGATCCCGACGTTCTATGCCGAATTCACGGCGCTGTCGCTCTATCTGCTGCTGGGCGCGGGCGTCGCCTTTCTGGTGTCGACGGCGCGGCCGCGTGTGGCGTTCGCGTCTCCCGTGGTGGCGCTGGTGCCTCTGGCATTCGGGCTCGTGCTGATCGCGCAGTCGATCGTGCTGCCCGTCGCGCAGCCGTCGATGAACTGGCTGGGCGCGGGCTTCCTGCTTGCTGCGTTCATGGCGGTGCACGCGGGCTATGGGTTCAGTCGGGCGAATCTGTCGGAAACCGTGGTGACGGTGGCTGCGTTCGCGCTGGTGGTCGGCGGGCTTTTTGCCGTTTTCTGCCAGGTGATCCAGCTGTTCCACCTCGAGGTGAAAGTGACGCCGCTCGTCGTCGCGTACAACGTGACGTCGGACCGCCGGCCGTTCGGCAACATGGCGCAGGCCAATCACCTCGCAACCTACATCGCGTTCGCGACGGCGGGCGCGATGTACCTCGTACAGACGCGGCGCATCAACGTCTTCATCTGGCTGCTGGTGTCCGCGATATACACGGGCGGGCTTGCATTGACCGTTTCACGCGGACCGTGGCTGCAGATGGGCGTGATTGTCGTCGCGGGCTTCTGGATGGCGTTCGCCGAGCAGCGCCGCAATGCGTCCCGGCGCCGCGGCAGTCGCGAGTGGCTGTTGCCCGTCGTGCTCGCCGTGTTGTTCGTTGCGGTGAATGCGGCGATTCGCTGGGCGAACCTGCATTACGATCTCGGTCTCGCACAGTCCGCGGCGGAGCGCATGAAGGACGCGAGCCAGATTGCACCGCGTATCGCGCTGTGGAAATACGGCTTGACGATGTTCCGCACGCATCCGTTGCTCGGCGTCGGCTGGGGCGAATTCCCTCGCTATCAGTTCGATCTGGCGAAGGCGTTAGGCGGCGTGGAGATCGCGAACAACGCGCATGACATTTTTATCGATCTGCTCGCAAAGACGGGGCTGATCGGTCTCGGCATCGTGCTGCTCGGGCTGGGCGCATGGTTCGTGCGCGTCGTGCGCGTGCCGCACACGGCTGCGCGGGTGTTCGGTCTCGCAATGATCGGCGTGCTCATGATGCACGCGCTCGTCGAATATCCGCAGCAATACATGTTCTTCCTGTTGCCCGCGATGTTCGTGTTCGGCCTGCTCGATACGAAGCCGCTGCGTCTGATTCCGGGCGGCGTATCGTTCGGCGCCTTCGTCGTGATCGTATTCGGCGGGCTGGCTGCGTTGTATCCCGTCTATCGAGATTACGCGCGCTCGGAGGTGCTGTACTACGGCTCGCGTCCGTTCGATCAGTATCGCGAGGACCCGTCGTTCCTGTTCGGCGCATGGGGCGAATACGGCATGGCGACGCTCCTGCCGATGAACGCGCAGGACCTGCCGCACAAGCTCGCAATGCATCGTCAGGCGATTGCATTGCTGCCGGGCGAAACGGTGCTGCGTCGCTATGCGGTGCTGCAGGCGCTCGCCGGAGACACGAACGGCGCATTCGATACCGTCGACCGGCTCAAGATTTTTGCGGAAGAGCTGCACGACTGGCCTTCGCAGCTCGCGTATCTGTACGATCTGTGCGATCAGCAGAAGACGCTGGCCGCGTTCAAGGCGGAACTGGTGAAGAAGTATGGAACGCCGCCGAAGGGCATCAACGAGAACGACGAAGAAGATGGCGACGACGAAAGTTGAGTCGCCCGTTCCGATGTCGTAGAAACGCGAGCGGCGCGCTCAGTGCGCCGTCACTGCGCCACCCAATCCCCCGACTTCCCGCCGTGCTTTTCTAGCACCTTCACGTCGGTGATCGTCATCCCGCGATCCACCGCCTTGCACATGTCGTAGACGGTCAGAAGGCCGACCTGCACGGCCGTCAGTGCCTCCATCTCGACACCCGTGCGCCCCAGCGTCTCGACCTGCACGCGGCAATGCACGGCGGGCACCGTCTCGTCGAGTTCGAAATCGACGGCCACGCGCGTGAGCGCGAGCGGATGGCAGAGCGGAATCAGATCGGAAGTGCGCTTGGCGCCCTGGATCGCGGCGATGCGCGCGATGCCGATCACATCGCCTTTCTTCGCTTCGCCTTTACGGATCAGCTCGAACGTCGCGGGCAGCATCCGGATCGATCCGCGCGCGACCGCGATGCGTTTCGTTTCCGTTTTGCCGCCGACGTCCACCATATGCGCCTGGCCGGCAGCGTCGAAATGAGTGAGTTCGGGCATGGTTGGCTCCTTCAGAGGGCGCCTATCATAGCAGCGCAGGATGCCGCCGGGCTCTCGGGCGCGGATTGCCGTCAGTTCACGATAACCCACATCGCGTGGCGGCGCTCGATCGCGCGTGAGCCGGCGCTCAGGCGTTTCAGGAAGCCTGCACATCCGTTGCCTCGGTACAATCGCAACAGGCCCGTTCCTTTCGGCTCCTTACGCCGCTTTCGATTTCGCCCATCGTCCGCAATGCGTCTGAAACGGTTTATCGCTGCGTTGTTGTCCGTCACGCTCGCCGTTCCGCCCGCGATCATCGCGCAGCCGTCGAACACCTCGGAACTGCCGCTCGTCACCGGGCCGCTCGACACGTATGGCGATGCTTCCGTGCCGCACGATATCGCGCAAGGCGTGTTCGGCATGTACGGCGGCGCGCAGGCGCGCTTCTCGGGCAACCCCGGCGGCAATGCGAGCCTGCGCGCGCCGATGTCGACGCAACAGCTGCCTGACCTCGGCGACGGCTCGGGCGGAACGCTCACGCCTCAAGCCGAGCGCAAGCTCGGCGAGCGCGTGATGCGTGAAATCCGCAGCGATCCCGACTATCTCGACGACTGGCTGGTGCGCGACTATCTGAACTCGATCGCCGCGAAGCTCGCCGCCGCCGCAGCCGCGCAGTACGTCGGCGGCTATCGTCCGGACTTCGATCTGTTTGCGATGCGCGATGCGCAGATCAACGCGTTCTCGCTGCCGGGCGGTTTTATCGGCGTGAACACGGGCCTGATCGTCGCGACGCAGACGGAATCGGAGCTCGCGTCGGTGCTCGGTCACGAAATGGGCCACGTGCTGCAGCGGCACATCGCGCGCATGATCACGGCGGGCGAGCACAGCGGCTATGCGGCGCTGGCGGGCATGCTGCTCGGCGTGCTGGCGGGCGTGCTCGCGCATAGCGGCGATCTGGGCAGCGCGATCGCCGTCGGCGGCCAGGCCTACGCCGTCGACAACCAGTTGCGCTTCTCGCGCGCGGCTGAGCATGAAGCGGACCGCGTCGGCTTTCAGCTGCTCGCGGGCGCGGGCTATGACCCGTACGGAATGGTCGCGTTCTTCGAGCGGCTCGATCGCGCGTCGATGAGCGATGCCGGCGCGCCCGCCTACGCGCGCACGCACCCGCTGACGGGCGAGCGCATCGCCGATATGTCCGACCGCGCACGCCGCTCGCCGTACCGGCAACCGCGCCAGTCGTCGGAATACGCGTTCGTGCGCGCGCGGGCACGCGTGCTGCGGGACCGCTCGCGCAGCGAGTACGCGGACGATATTTCGCGCATGCGCTCGGAGATCGAGGACCGCACCGCGATCAACGTGGCGGGCAACTGGTACGGCATCGCTTACGCGCAGACGCTGCTCGAACGTTACGACGACGCAGCCGCAGCGCTCGCCAATGCGCGCGCGGCGTTCGAGTCGGCCGAGCGCGCGGAGGGCGACGCGACGCGCAGTTCGCCGAGCCTCGACGTGCTCGCCGTCGACATCGCGAGGCGCGCCGGTCGCAACGACGAAGCCATGCGTCTCGCGGAACTCGCTCAAAAGCGCTGGCCGCAATCGCACGCGGCCATCGACATGCATCTGCAGACGCTCCTCACCGCGCGCCGTTTCAGCGAGGCGCAAGCGCAGGCGCTGCGCGAGACGCGCGCCGATCCGCAGCAGCCCGTCTGGTGGCGCTATCTCGCGCAGGCGAGCGTCGGCACGGGCGATGCGCTGACGCAGCATCGCGCGCTCGCGGAGAAGTTCGCGCTGGAAGGGGCGTGGCCGTCGGCGATCCGGCAACTAAAGGAAGCGCGCGACATCAAGTCGGTCGGCTACTACGACCTGTCGACCATCGACGCGCGTCTGCATGAACTGGAGGCGCGCTACAAGGAAGAGCGCGACGACGAAAAGGACAGCAGCTAGCGCGCGGATTTGTCCGAAGCGGAGGCTGGTTCTGCCGTGGCGCGCGCAGCGGGACTTGCGACGAATCCGAAGCGCTTCTCGACTTCAGCCTTGCGCACCGGCTCCAGCTGTAACGCGATGCCGTCGCGCCAGAGGAACTGGCCGCTGCGGCCGTCGCCGGCGAGTTCCGCGTGCTCGGAGAACAGGTCGAGATCGTGATCGTGCAGGACCGCGATGCGCGCGGGCGCTGATTCGTCCGTGAAGAGAATGCCGCCTTCGTCGTCGAGATATGTGGCGGCGGGTTCGAACGCTGCGCCCGCCTGATCGGTCAGCGTGAGCTTGCCGGTCGCGTCGTCGGTGGCGAGCCGCACGACGAACGGCGTGTAGACGAGTTCGACGTACACGCGCTGCGGCCCGTTCTGGAAGAACCATTGGCCCCGGTCATCGGCTTCGTAGTTGCGGTTGATGAAGCCGAGCAGCGCCGTGTGGCGGATCGGCTCGCCGGGCGCGCCCGCCGCTTGCGCCGCTTCGTCGCGCATGCGCCAGTTGCCGCGCCTGTCGAGCAGCAGCCAGCCGGTGCAATGCGGCACGTTCGGCCATTTGGCGAGAGCCTGCCTGACGATGTCATCCATGGTGCGTGAACGGATCGAAGTAGCCGAAGACGCGGCGCGAAAGCCAGTCGATACGGCCGGGGAATGGGCCCGTCATGAAGCCGACGTGTCCGCCGTGCTCCGGTTGATCGAGTTGCACCGCCGATGATACCTCGCTGCGTGACGGCAGCACGGCGCCGGGCAGGAAAGGGTCGTTGCGGGCATTCAGCACGAGCGTCGGCACTGTGATTTCCGGCAGCAGCGGGCGGGTGGTCGCGCGGGTCCAATAGTCGTCGGCATTGCGGAAGCCGTGCAAGGGCGCCGTCACGACGTCGTCGAACTCATACATCGTGCGGCTCGCGAGTACATCGTCGAGATCGAACAGGCCCGGGTACTGCGCGAGCTTTTGCTGCGCCTTCTGCTTGAGCGTCTTCAGGAAGCTGCGCGTATAGATCATGCCCAAGCCCTGCGACAGCGCGCGGCCTCCGGCGTGCACGTCGAGCGGCGCGGAGATCGCCGCGGCCGCCGCGATGATCGACGCGTCCTCGCGGCGCTCGCCGAGCCAGCGCAGCAGCACGTTGCCGCCCAGCGACACGCCCGCCGCCACGATCGGCCCCGCGTGCATCTCGCGCAGACGGCGCAACACCCAGTCGACTTCGTTGCTGTCGGCGAGATGATAGAAGCGCGGCAACAGGTTCATCGACCCGCTGCAACTGCGAAAGTGCGGCACGACGCCAAGCCAGCCACGCGCGTAGGCGGCCGCCATCAGCGTGCGCGCGTAATGCGAATCCGAGCTGCCTTCGAGTCCGTGAAACAGCACGAAAAGCGGCGCGTCAGGGCACGCGCGATAGCCGGTGAGAGGATCGGGTGCGAGCCAGTCGAGATCGATGAAATCGCCGTCGGGCGTATCCCAGCGCTCGCGCCGGTAGGCCACCACAGGACGGCGGCCAAACAGGGCGGGGACGATCGTCTGGATATGGCTGTTGGGCAGCCAGAGCGGGGCGCGGTAGAGCAGGTCGACGGTCGCCTCGACGGGCGCTCCCATCACAGCCTCCAGGGCCACCGCTGCTGCATCGAGGGCCGGTCTGGAGGAGGCTTTCTTGTCGTGGGTCGTGCTCATGCCAACACCGGTATTCAGGCGAAGCCCCGAGGCGAGGCTTCGGCAAAGCAGGTCTCGCGGGGCGCTTCAGTGCAGAGCGCCCTGACCATGTCTCATTTTGGCAGCAAACTGCGTGGCCGTTTCGTTCGGCATCGCACTCGCGTGGATATGCGCGATCTTCCACTCGCCGCGCTCATGGACCATCACATAGGTCGTGAAGATCATCGACGGAATGGCCGCCGGGTCCGCCGGACGATGCGCTTCGGCAATCGCGTAAACGACCGTGCCCAGGCTGTCGTAGACGCGGATGTCGAGCGGTTCGATCGACACCGGCTGCGCTTCGAGCTGAAGCGTGAGGCCAGCGCGGATCGCGTCGAGGCCGTGCAGATGCGAGCCATCGGCGCAGATGCAACTGACGAATTCCTCG
Organism: Paraburkholderia franconis; assembly: GCF_009362735.1. Taxonomy (GTDB): domain Bacteria; phylum Pseudomonadota; class Gammaproteobacteria; order Burkholderiales; family Burkholderiaceae; genus Paraburkholderia; species Paraburkholderia franconis. The sequence continues at coordinate 172,952 of NZ_WHNP01000003.1, forward strand.
TCGATCCACAGGCCCATCAAGCTGTCGATATTGACCTCCGCGACCGCCTGATAGTAGGCGTTCAACGTGTCCGCAGCGGCTTCGAAGATGTGGGCAAAACGTGGCATGGCTCGTCAGTCTCTTGCGCGCAAGGCGCGCGGTTGCGGGTCAGTGGTCGGCGTCTCGCGCCGTCGGCGGCACAGTTCGCGCAGGCTGGCTCGTGGCACGAATGCACAGGCTTTTTCCACGCCTTTTCCCGAACAGTTCCGGGCCGATTTCAGATCGATTCCAAGTCAACTCTCCGGCCTGTTTTCAGGCGATTTTCAGGGCCCTTCCCAACGCGCCTGCAAGGCCATCCGCCAGCATGCCCGCGCTGCAAGACGCGAGCATGACGCATCGAGCGGACGCGGCGCGCTTCGCGCACGAGACGCGACCGATGGCGGCCGACCTGCCCGCGACGCGTTCCGGCCAACGCACTGCAGGCGATTATCGACAGGCGGCGCGACCCGAATGCTCAGCGTTGCGCGAGCAGCATGCCGCGCAGATCGTCGAACACCTGTTCGGCGCTCAGTTGCCGCAGGCAGTTCAGATGACCCAGCGGGCACTCGCGCTGGAAGCACGGACTGCACTCGAGATGCAGCCATTGTACCTTTGCGAGGTCCGACAAGGGCGGCGTGTGGCGCGGATCGGTCGATCCGTACACGGCGACAAGCGGACGGCGCAGCGCCGCTGCGACGTGCATCAGCCCGGAGTCGTTGGTCACGACGGCGCTCGCCCGCGAGATCAGCGCGCTCGCTTCGCCGAGCGCCGTCTGGCCGCACAGGTTGCGCACGTTCGGCGCGCGGTCGGCGATCGCCTGCGCGATGGGCGCGTCTTTCGGCGAGCCGAGCGCGACGATCTTCGTGTACGGGAACGACTGGCCGACCATCTGCGCGAGCGCCGCGAAATGCTCGGGCGGCCAGCGCTTTGCGGGGCCGTACTCGGCGCCGGGACAGAACACCAGCAGCGGCACACGCGTGTCTAGGTTGAAGCGGGTCGAGGCGCGCGCGGCCTCGTTCAGGTCGGCGTCGAGCCGGGGCTGCGTCAGATCGTCGGGCACCTTCGCGCCGGGCGCGTAGGCGAGCGCAGCGTAATGGCCGACCATCGGCGGACGCTCGTCCTTTCGCGGGTTTCCGTGCCGCACATTCAGCAGACCGTAGCGGCTTTCGCCCGTATAGCCGATGCGCAGCGGAATGCCCGCCATCCACGGAATCAGCGCGGACTTCAGCGAATTCGGCAGCACGTACGCAGCGTCATAGCCGACGTCGCGCAGATCGCTCGCCAGTTGCCAGCGGCGCAGCATCTGCAGCTTGCCGTGCGCGAGATCGGTCGCGTAGACATCGCGAATTTCAGGCATCCGTTCGAGGATGGGCGCGACCCAGCTCGGCGCGACCGCGTCGATTGCGATACGCGGATGCAATTTCACGAGGCGCGCAAGCAGAGGCTGCGCCATCAATGCGTCACCGATCCAGTTCGGTGCGATAACCAACGCGCGACGCATCAGGGGGAGTTTCCGATGTCGAAAATAAAGCGCCGCGCGCACGAAGCGCGCGGGGCCGGGGTTGTCAGGAACAGTGGGCTGCAGCTCAGGCTATCTCGGCGTGCGCTGCGCGAGAAGTTCGACTTCCCGTGCGGTTTGCCGAACGACGCGTGGCGCCGCAGCCCTTGCCGCAGACTATGTGGCGCTCGGATCAGTGACCCTTGATCACTTCGCCGTCGCGCAGCTTGTAGCGCGTGCTGCAGTAAGGGCAGCGCGCTTCGCCGTGCGTCACGTCGATAAAGACGCGCGGATGGTTGCTCCAGCGCGGCATCGACGGATTCGGGCAGTACGCAGGAAGATCCTTCGCCGACAGTTCGACCAGCGGCATTTCCTTGATTTCACTCATAGGGACTTTCTCGTTGTATGCAAAAAGCAGGCGCGGCTGGCGTTTGCCTTCACGTGTGGCCGCCGCCGCGCCCGCGGAATTCAGATCTTCGCGAGCCAGTGCGCGTACTTCTCGCTCTTGCCGTTCACGATGTCGAAGAACGCCGATTGCAGCTTTTCCGTGATCGGGCCGCGCGTGCCCGAGCCGATCGTGCGGTTGTCGAGTTCGCGGATGGGCGTGACTTCGGCGGCCGTGCCGGTGAAGAACGCTTCGTCGGACGTATAGACTTCGTCGCGCGTGATGCGCTTTTCGATCACCTCGATGCCCGCGTCCTTCGCCAGCGTGATGACGGTGTCGCGCGTGATGCCGTCGAGGCACGACGACAGGTCGGGCGTGTACAGCTTGCCGTTGTTCACGAGGAAGAAGTTCTCGCCCGAGCCTTCCGACACATAGCCGTCGACGTCGAGCAGCAGCGCTTCGTCGTAGCCGTCGGCGGTGGCTTCCTGGTTCGCGAGGATGGAGTTGACGTACCAGCCCGACGCTTTCGCGCGGACCATCGACACGTTCACGTGATGGCGCGTGAACGACGACGTCTTCACGCGGATGCCCTTCTTGATGCCGTCTTCACCCAGATACGCGCCCCACGGCCATGCGGCGATCGCGACGTGAATGGTATTGCCTTTCGCCGACACGCCCAGCTTTTCCGAGCCGACCCAGATGATCGGGCGCAGATAGCACGACTCCAGCTTGTTCTCGCGCACGACTTCGCGCTGCGCGGCGGCGAGCGTTTCGTGGTCGAACGGCACGTCCATCTGGAAGATCTTGGCCGAGTTGAGCAGGCGCTTCGTGTGCTCCTTCAGACGGAAGATCGACGTGCCGCCGTCGACCGTCTTGTACGCGCGCACGCCCTCGAAAACGCCCATCCCATAGTGCAGCGTATGGGTGAGGACGTGAATCTTGGCGTCGCGCCATTCGATGAGCTTGCCATCCATCCAGATCTTGCCGTCGCGGTCGGCCATTGACATACGGTTCTCCAGGCAGTGCGGGTTCGGGTTCTAACGTTCCAACGTGTACGGACTTGTTGTGACGCGCGATGCGCGTGGCGCGCCGACTACACAATGCGCCGGGGACACGCGGCAAACGCGATATTTTACCGTCATTTGCACAAGCAACGGGCATTCGCGGGCACCCCGGACGCTATAATCCGGCGGTCGCTGAAAAGAAAACCGCATGCGCCAGCGGCTGCCTCACGATCTGGCGCTGACCTCCAGCCGTCGCGGTATCCCTCGCGCCGCATTGCCTTCGCCTCATGCTCGCTCGCCTGTCCGATCTCGATCGCCGTGCCTTCCGTGATGGCATGCACGCCTACTCGCCGACCTTGATGGCGATCTTCTCCTGGGGCCTCGTGACGGGCATCGCGATGAGCAAATCGGTGATGACGGTGCCGCAATCGCTCGGCATGTCGCTGCTGGTCTATGCGGGCTCGTCGCAACTGGCCGTGCTGCCGCTGATGCTCGCGAAGCTGCCCGTCTGGACCATTCTGCTGACGGCCGCGATGGTCAACACGCGTTTCATTATCTTCAGCGCGGGTCTCGCGCCGCATTTTTCGTATCTGCCACTGCACCGGCGGTTGCTCGTCGGCTATTTCAACGGCGATGTCATCTATCTGCTGTTCCAGAAGAAGGCCTTCCAGACCGGCTATGTGCCCGGCAAGGAAGCGTATTTCTGGGGCATGGCCGTCTCCAGCTGGCTGTCGTGGCAGGTGTCGTCGATCGTCGGCATTCTGCTCGCGAGCCTCTTTCCCGATAACTGGGGCCTTTCGCTCGCGGGCACGCTCGCGCTGATCCCTGTGATGGTGTCGGCGATCTCGTCGCGCTCGACGCTCGCAGCCGTCAGCGTCGCGGGCATAGTCGCGTTGCTCGCGTTCGATCTGCCGTACCGGCTCGCGCTGCCGCTCGCCGTCGTGACGGCGATCGTCGCCGGCAGCGCCGCCGATGCGCTGGTCGAGCGCGCCGACTTGCGCCGCATCCGCAACAGCACGGAGAACACGCGATGACCACGCTGCAGATCTGGCTCGCGATCATCGGCATGACGTTTGTCACAGCGCTGACACGCGCGCTGTTTCTGATCGGGGGTGAGCGCACGGTATTGCCCGAGCGCGCACAACGGATGCTTCGCTACGCGCCCGCGGCGGCGCTCGCGGCCGTCGTCGTGCCGGACGTGCTCGTGACGGACAGCGGCGTCTCCGTCGCGCTGTCGAATCACGAGCTGTACGGCACGCTCGCGGGCCTCGCGTGGTTCCTCTGGCGGCGCACGATGCTGGGTACGATCGTCGTCGGGATGCTGGTGTTCACGGCGTTGCGGCTGATCTTCTGACACGGCGTGCGGATGTTGCGGTGCAATAACCTGTCGGGCCCCACTGGCGCCGCCAAATACCGGGATTCTCGCGCCACGGGTTAGATCGGTCTGTCGATCGGTTAAAATAGCCGTCTCCCGGAACACGCGCGAAGCCGCCGGCACCGTTCGCGAGAGGCCGTTCGCGCAGCGTCCGCACCGCCTTCCAATCAACTCGCATACGAATCATGAAACAGGTATTGCGTCTCTCCGATCTGATCGCCGAAGGCAAGCTATCCGGCAAACGCGTCTTCATCCGCGCCGACCTGAACGTGCCACAGGACGACGCCGGCAACATCACCGAAGACACCCGCATCCGCGCTTCCGTGCCCGCCATCAAGTCCGCGCTGGACGCCGGCGCGGCCGTGATGGTCACGTCGCACCTGGGCCGCCCGACGGAAGGCGACTTCAAGCCCGAAGACTCGCTCGCGCCCGTTGCGAAGCGCCTGTCCGAACTGCTCGGCCGCGATGTGCCGCTCGTGTCGCAGTGGGTCGAGAACGGCGTGAACGTCGCGCCGGGCCAGGTCGTGCTGCTCGAGAACTGCCGCGTGAACAAGGGCGAAAAGAAGGATTCCGACGAGCTCGCGCAGAAAATGGCGAAGCTCTGCGACGTCTACGTGAACGACGCGTTCGGCACCGCGCATCGCGCCGAAGCGACGACGCACGGCATCGCGAAGTACGCGCCCGTCGCATGCGCGGGCCCGCTGCTCGCCGCCGAACTCGAAGCGCTCGGCAAGGCGCTCGGCTCGCCGAAGCGTCCGCTCGTCGCTATCGTCGCCGGCTCGAAGGTGTCGACCAAGCTGACCATCCTGAAATCGCTGGCCGACAAGGTCGACCAGTTGATCGTCGGCGGCGGCATTGCGAACACGTTCATGCTCGCGGCGGGTCTTAAGATCGGCAAGTCGCTCGCCGAAGCGGATCTCGTCGACGAAGCGAAGGCGATCATCGAATCGGCGAAGGCGCGTGGCGCGTCGGTGCCGATTCCGAGCGACGTGGTCACGGCCAAAGAGTTTTCGCCGACGGCCAAGGCCGAAATCAAGAAGGTCGCCGACGTGCAGGACGACGACATGATCCTCGACATCGGGCCGGAAACGGCAAAGGCGCTCGCGTCGCAGCTGGAGAAGGCGGGCACGGTCGTCTGGAACGGCCCTGTCGGCGTGTTCGAGTTCGACCAGTTCGGCAACGGCACGAAGACGCTCGCTGACGCGATCGCGAAGTCGTCGGCGTATTCGATCGCGGGCGGCGGCGACACGCTCGCGGCCATCGCCAGGTACGGCATCCACGACAAGGTCAGCTATATATCGACGGGCGGCGGCGCATTCCTCGAGTTTCTCGAGGGCAAGAAGCTGCCGGCAGTCGCTGTGCTGGAATCGCGGGCCTGATAATGGCGACGCGCTCCCCCAACAAGCCTCAGAAGACGCGCAACGCGTCGCGCACGGCAGCGGCAGGGGAGCGCGCAGCGCGCTCCGCAAAAGCGCTGCAACCCGAGGCCGCCGCGCAGGCGGCTTCGCAACCTTCCGGCAACGCGCCAGCGGCACAGACCGCAGCCGTTGCCGCAGACCGCTCGGATCGCTCGGATCGCTCGGATCGAGCAGAACAGAATACGGAACTGGCCACCGAAGCCGTCGCCGCAAACGCCGCGACAGACGCGCAGGCAGAGGCCGGTTCGAGTGCAACGGTGTCTCCTGCCTCGCACACCGAAGCCGATGATGAGTCTTTGCCCGCGGCCGATCAGCCGTCGCCGCGGATTTATGCGCAGTTTCATGCGCAGCTTCATGATTTCGCAGCAGTCCCCCACGATACGACGCCGGGCCTTCAAGGTTCGAAGGGAACGAACGGCGCACTACCCCATGTAGCACCTGTCGTTGCGCAGCCTCCGCATCCGACTCCTGACGTTCATCCCAGCGATCTCATCCAAACGAGGAGACTCATGCATCGCGCCACCAAGATTGTCGCAACCATCGGGCCGGCTTCCAGCACGCAGGAAATCCTGCAGCAAATGATCGAAGCGGGCGCCGACGTGGTGCGCCTCAACTTTTCTCACGGCACCGCCGACGATCACCGTCAGCGCGCGGAGTTCGTGCGTGCAGCGGCCCGGCAGGCAGGCCATGAAGTCGGCATCATGGCCGACCTGCAAGGTCCGAAAATCCGCGTCGGCAAATTCGAAAACGGCAAGACGACGCTGATTGCCGGCAACACCTTCATCCTCGACGCCGACTGCGAGCTCGGCAACGAAGAGCGCGTTGGCCTCGACTACAAGGACCTGCCGCGCGACCTGAAGGCCGGCGACACGCTGCTGCTGAACGACGGCCTGATCGTGCTGAGCGTTCAGCGCGTGATCGGCAACGAGATTCACACCGTCGTGAAGATCGGCGGCGACCTGTCGAACAACAAGGGCATCAACCGCCAGGGCGGCGGCCTGACGGCGCCCGCGCTGACCGCGAAGGACATGGAGGATATCCGCACGGCGATGTCGCTGGGCGCGGACTACGTCGCCGTGTCGTTCCCGAAGAACGCGACGGACATGGAAATGGCGCGCCAGCTCGCGAACATCGCGGGCGCGCCGTACGGCATCAAGCCGAAGATGATCGCGAAGATCGAGCGCGCCGAGGCGATTCCGGCGCTGCAAGGCATTCTCGAAGCATCGGACGGCATCATGGTCGCGCGTGGCGATCTGGCCGTCGAAGTCGGCAACGCGGCCGTGCCGGCGCTGCAAAAACGCATGATCAAGATGGCGCGCGAGGCGAACAAGTTCGTCATCACGGCCACGCAGATGATGGAATCGATGATCAATGCGCCCGTGCCGACGCGCGCCGAAGTCTCCGACGTCGCGAACGCGGTGCTGGACGGCACGGACGCCGTGATGCTGTCGGCGGAATCGGCGGCGGGCAAGTATCCGGTGCAGACGATCGAAACGATGGCCGCGATCTGCGTCGAAGCCGAAAAGTCCGAGCACGTCGAACTGGACAAAGACTTCCTCGACCGAACCTTCACGCGCATCGACCAGTCGATTGCAATGGGCGCGCTCTTCACCGCGTATCACCTGGGCGCGAAGGCGATCGTCGCGCTGACGGAGTCGGGCTCGACGGCGCTGTGGATGTCGCGTCACTGGACGCACGTTCCCATCTTCGCGCTCACGCCGCGCGAGGGCAGCGAGCGCGCGATGCAGATCTACCGCAACGTGAACCCGCTGCATCTCGACACCAGCAGTGACCGCGACATCGCGCTCCAGCAGGCGCTCGAAGTGGTCGTCGGCAAGGGCTATGCGGCGCGCGGCGACATGGTCGTGCTGACGGTCGGCGAGCCGATGGGCCAGGCGGGCGGCACGAACACGCTGAAGATCGTGCGCGTCGGCGAGCCGGTCTGATTTCTACCGGCGCTCGATCGATCGCCGTAAGAGAGAAGAAACACGAGCCGTAGCGGAACCATAACGGAACCGCTACGGCGAGCCGAACGGCGCGCGTGAAGCAGAGCGCCGTGTCCCCGAAAGAGAGGCGGCGCACGCAGTTTGGGAAGGGTGCGCTCGGGACACAGTCTGCTTCACGATAAAATTGCATGAAATTGCATAACTAGATGCCGTCGGCACAGGATTCGTTTCAATCTAAGGAGTACATCAATGCCTCTCGTATCAATGCGTCAACTGCTGGACCATGCCGCCGAACACGGTTATGGCCTTCCGGCATTCAACGTAAACAACCTGGAGCAGGTGCAGGCGATCATGGCGGCGGCCGATCAGGTCAACGCGCCCGTGATCATGCAGGCATCGGCAGGCGCGCGTAAGTACGCCGGCGAGCCGTTCCTGCGCCATCTGATCGAAGCGGCCATCGAATCGTATCCGCACATTCCCGTCGTGATGCACCAGGACCACGGCCAGTCGCCGGCAGTCTGCATGGCCGCGATCCGCAGCGGCTTCACGAGCGTGATGATGGACGGCTCGCTCGAAGCCGACGGCAAGACGGTGGCGTCGTACGAGTACAACGTCGACGTGTCGCGCAAGGTCGTCGAAGCGGCGCACTCGATCGGCGTGACGGTGGAAGCGGAACTGGGCGTGCTCGGTTCGCTGGAAACAATGAAGGGTGACAAGGAAGACGGCCACGGCGCGGAAGGCACGATGACGCGCGAACAGCTTCTGACCGACGTCGAGCAGGCGGCGGACTTTGTGAAGCTCACGCAGTGCGACGCACTGGCGATCGCGATCGGCACGTCGCACGGCGCGTACAAGTTCTCGAAGAAGCCGACGGGCGATATCCTGTCGATTCAGCGCATCAAGGAAATTCACCAGCGCATTCCGAACACGCACCTGGTGATGCATGGTTCGTCGTCGGTGCCGCAGGAGCTGCTTGCGGAAATCCGCGAATTCGGCGGCGACATGAAGGAAACCTACGGCGTGCCCGTCGAGGAAATCCAGGAAGGCATCAAGAATGGCGTGCGCAAGGTCAACATCGACACCGACCTGCGTCTTGCGATCACGGGCGCGATCCGCCGCTACATGGCGGAAAACCGTTCGAAGTTCGATCCGCGCGATTACCTGAAGCCGGCTCGCGAAGCTGCGAAGAAGGTCTGCGTGGACCGTTATCTGGCGTTCGGCTGCGAAGGCCAGGCGTCGAAGATCAAGCCCATCTCGCTGGACAAGATGGCCGAGAAGTACAAGGCGGGCGAGCTCGCGCAAGTCGTCCGCTAAGCGGCAGACGGGCGGGGTTCGCCCCGCTCGCGCGCTGCACGAGCATCAGGCGCCTGGCCATCTGGCCAGGTTGTCGTCCGATCGCCGTTCCCGCATCATCCGGGGAACGGCGTTTCCCTTTTGTTCCGGGCCGTTTTTTAGCCCCATTTTAGTGAATCACGACGATGTCTACCCTTTACGAATCCACGCTCCGCTCGCTGCAGCTGCTCGGCCGCGGCAAAGTCCGCGACAACTACGCGGTGGGCAACGACCAGTTGCTGATTGTCACGACGGACCGGCTGTCCGCGTTCGACGTGGTCATGGGCGAGCCGATTCCGGGCAAGGGGCGCGTGCTGAACCAGATGGCCAACTTCTGGTTCGACAAGCTCAAGCACGTCGTGCCGAATCACCTGACGGGCGTCGCGCCGGAAACCGTCGTCGCGCCCGACGAAGTCGAGCAGGTGAAGGGCCGTGCGGTTGTCGTGAAGCGCCTCGAGCCGATTCTCGTCGAAGCCGTGGTGCGCGGCTATCTGGCCGGGAGCGGCTGGAAGGACTATCAGGCGACGGGCGCCGTGTGCGGCGTGAAGCTGCCCGACGGCCTGCAAAACGCGCAGAAGCTGCCCGAGCCGATCTTCACGCCGGCCGCGAAGGCCGAGATGGGCCACCACGACGAAAACATCACGTACGAAGAGATGGAGCGCCGCATCGGCACTGAACTGTCGGCGACGATCCGCGACATCTCGATCCGCCTGTACAAGGAAGCCGCCGATTACGCGGCAACGCGCGGCATCATCATCGCGGACACGAAGTTCGAATTCGGTCTCGACGACAAGGGCCAGCTCTATCTGATGGACGAAGCGCTGACGGCCGATTCGTCGCGCTTCTGGCCGGCCGATCAATACCAGGTCGGCACGAACCCGCCGTCGTTCGACAAGCAGTTCGTGCGCGACTGGCTCGAAACGCAGCCGTGGAAAAAGGAGCCGCCCGCGCCGAAGCTGCCGGACGAAGTCGTCGCGAAGACGGCACAGAAGTATCAGGAAGCGCTCGAGCGCCTGACGGGCCAGAAGCTCGCCTGAGCGCCACGCACAGGGAACAAGCAACATCATGAGTGAAGTTCAGACAGCACATACCCATGACGCGCCGCTCGTCGGCGTGCTGATGGGTTCCAGTTCCGACTGGGAAGTCATGAAAAACGCGATCGCCGTCCTGCAGGAATTCGGCGTGCCCTACGAAGCGAAGGTCGTTTCCGCCCACCGCATGCCGGACGAAATGTTCGCCTATGCTGAAAGCGCGCGCGAACGCGGCGTGCGTGCGATCATCGCGGGCGCCGGCGGCGCGGCGCATCTGCCGGGCATGCTGGCCGCGAAGACGACGGTGCCCGTGCTCGGCGTGCCTGTGGCCAGCAAGTATCTGAAGGGCGTCGATTCGCTGCACTCGATCGTGCAGATGCCCAAAGGCGTGCCCGTCGCGACGTTCGCGATCGGCGAAGCAGGCGCGGCGAATGCGGCACTGTTCGCGGTGTCGATGCTGAGCGGCACGTCGCCGGAATATGCGGAGAAGCTCGCCGCCTTCCGCGTGCGCCAGAACGAAGCGGCTCACGCGATGACGCTGCCGCCGCTGTAAGCGCTTCAGATGCGCAGCGGGTAGCACCCGAAGAAGTCCAACGCAGTCCAACGCTTTGACCGGCCGATTCCCACATCGGCCGCGACCGACCACCAAGATGAATCCAGACAACACTCCGGTATCACCGATTATGCCCGGCGCATGGCTCGGCATGGTCGGTGGCGGCCAGCTCGGCCGCATGTTCTGCTTTGCCGCACAGGCGATGGGCTATCGCATCGCGGTCCTTGATCCGGATGAAAACAGTCCGGCGGGCGCCGTCGCGGATCGTCACCTGCGCGCGGCCTATGACGACGAAGCGGCCCTCACCGAACTCGCGCGGCTGTGCGCGGCGGTGTCGACCGAGTTCGAGAACGTGCCGGCGGCGAGTCTCGATTTCCTCGCGCGCACGACGTTCGTGAGCCCGGCAGGGCGCTGCGTCGCCGTCGCGCAGGACCGCATCGCAGAGAAGCGCTTTATCGCGTCGTCGGGCGTGCCCGTCGCGCCGCATGTCGTGATCGAATCGTCGGATGCGCTCGCGGCGCTCGACGATGCCGCGCTCGAAGCGGTGCTGCCAGGCATCCTGAAGACGGCAAGGCTCGGCTATGACGGCAAAGGCCAGGTGCGAGTCGGCAACGCAGCGGAAGTGCGCGCGGCGCATGCGTCGCTGGGCGGCGTCGCTTGCGTGCTCGAAAAGCGCTTGCCGTTGAAGTTCGAAGTGTCGGCGCTGATCTCGCGCGGCACGAACGGCTCGTCGGCCGTCTATCCGCTCGCGCAGAACACGCATCGCCATGGCGTGCTGTCGCATACCATCGTGCCCGCGCCCGACGCCAACGCGACGCTCGTCGAACAGGCGCAGCTGGCCGCGCTGCAGATCGCTGACAAGCTCGGTTATGTCGGTGTGCTGTGCGTCGAGTTCTTCATTCTCGAAGACGGCACGCTGGTCGCGAACGAAATGGCGCCGCGTCCGCACAACTCCGGCCACTACACGGTGGACGCCTGCGCGACAAGCCAGTTCGAACAGCAGGTGCGCGCGATGACGGGCATGCCGCTCGGCGACACGCGCCAGCATTCGCCCGCCGTCATGTTGAACATCCTTGGTGACGTGTGGTTCCCCGTCAACGCGAAGGGCGAAAGGCCGAGCGCCGCCGTCACGCCGCCGTGGCACGAAGTCGCCGCGATGCCGGAAGCGCGTCTGCATCTGTACGGCAAGGAAGAGGCGCGTCCCGGCCGCAAGATGGGGCACGTGAACTTCACGGCCGCGACGCTCGAACATGCACGCACGGCGGCCCGCGACTGCGCGCGCCTGCTGCATATTCCGACTAGCTGAGCGGTAGCCGTCATGCCGGATCAAACGAAACCTGCCGATGTAGCGTCGCACGTCGGCGCCGATGAGATCGCGTACTCAGCGGCGCTGCTCGATGCGGGACAACTCGTAGCGTTTCCTACGGAGACGGTCTATGGGCTGGGCGGCGATGCGGAAAGTCCCGAGGCCATCGCGCGCATCTACGCGGCGAAGGGCAGGCCCGCGAATCATCCCGTCATCGTGCATCTCGCGCCGAACGGTGATCCGAATTATTGGGTCGAGCAACTGCCGTCCGAAGCGCAACGTCTGATCGACGCGTTCTGGCCGGGTCCGCTTACGCTGATTCTCAAGCGCGCCGCACATATTCCGGCTGCTGTGAGCGGCGGTCAGGATTCGGTCGGGCTGCGCTGTCCGTCGCATCCTGTCGCACAGGCGTTGCTCGAAGCATTCAGCGCGTTGCGCGACGGGCATGGCGGCGTGGCCGCGCCGTCTGCGAACCGTTTCGGGCATGTCAGCCCGACCACGGCGCAGCATGTGCGCGACGAGTTCGGCGATACCATTCACGTGCTTGATGGCGGGTCGTCGGATGTGGGTATCGAATCGACGATCATCGATCTGTCGCGCGGTTTTCCCGCGCTGCTGCGCCCGGGTCACGTGACGCCGCAAGACATCGCCGATGTGCTCGGCGAAATGCCGCGTTTGCCGGATGGAACGGATGTGAGCGCGCCGCGCGCGTCCGGCACGCTGAAGGCGCACTATGCGCCGCGTACGCCGCTCGCATTGCTGCCGTTCGACGTGCTTGAACCGATGCTCGCCGCGCGCGCGCCCGACGAGCGCGTCGCGCTGGTCGCGCGTGTCTCGCGCGCGGGACGCTGGGCGGAGGCCGATGGTGTGCATTTCGTCGCCGCGCCGGAAGATCCGCATCTCTATGCGCGCGATCTGTACGGCTTGCTGCGTGCGCTGGATCGCGCGAACGTGTCGCGCATCCTGATCGAGAAGTTGCCCGATACGATCGAGTGGATCGCCGTCAACGACCGGCTCGGCAGAGCGGCGGCCGCGTTCGAGGCGCACGAGTCCTGACGGCTCGACGCTTCGTTTCCGACGCTTTGCGCGCAATGTCCGGAGCGAACGCGCAAACAAAATCAACGCGCAAAAACAAAAAGCCCGACTCGCAAAGAGCCGGGCTTTTTTCGTATCGAACTAAACGGGAGGAGGTCAGCGCGAGGCGTGCTCCCGCCAGGCGTCGGATGTCCGCTTACTTGCCCAGACCCGTCGCGGCGATCTGTTGTTCGACAAACGTGGCGAACGCAGCATACGCGTGCGTCGTCGGATGGAGCGTGTCCGCGAAGACGTACGACTGGTCCGCGCCCGCGACGGTCAGCGTCTGCGGCGAGCAGAACAGCGACGAGCCGAATTGCTGGCCGTACTGCTGCGCCGTCATGCCGCCGACCAGTACCGATGGGTTCGCCGTCGCATAAGCCGTTGCGTTCTGTTCCATCTGCGTGATGTTGCAGGCCGTGCCTGTCGCGTTGGTGAATCCTTGCGACTGGTAGCTGCCGAGCAACTGATGCAGCCAGGTGAACGAACTGACCTTGATCACCTTCGTGTCGATCCCGGCCGTCGTCAGGCCATTTGCAACCAGCGCGTTGTATGCGGACACGATGCCCGTGATCAGCGCCGGCAGTTGCGGCGCGTTGTTCGCTGCGGCTTCGCCCGTCGCAAGCGGCGTCAGGCCGATGTCCGGCACATCGATCACGACGACGTGCGTCGCACCGTTCGACAGCGTGGTGCCGACGAGGCCCACGAAGCTCGCGATCGCCGTCTGAAGCTGCGTTCCAACCGCCGTCGCGATGATCAGTTGCTGTTGCTGTACGGTGGTGGCCGTCGCGAGCTGGGTCTGGAGGTTGGTCATGAACTGCGTGTTCTGCAGCAGCTGCAAGATGTCGTTTGCGCCGCCGTTGATCAGCACGAGCTGATTCGAGTTGAAGCTGCCGTGATCCGTCAGGTACTGCTTGACCTGCGACGTGACGGGCACGGTCGTGGCCGCCATGTTGTTGGGTGCGAAACCGATGCCGACCGGGTTCGCCACATCGGAGCCCCCTTGCGCGTAACCGAAGCCGCCGTTGGCCTTCAGCGGCACGCCGAAGCCGCCGACGTAGGCGGGCGTCAACGTATCGCCGTAATACTCGGCGACCTTTTGCGTCCACACTTCACCGGGGTTCGTCGTGAAGCGCCCGCCGCCGAAGTTTGCGGCGATCACGGGCGTGTACGTACCGGCGTCCGACAGACTGTCCCCGAACGACACCACCTGCAGCTTGACCCCGCCCGCCGGCGTGCTGCTCGCGTTGTTATTGTTGTTGTCACTGCCGCCGCACGCGACGAGCGTCGCGAATGCTGCGCACGCGACCGCGATCCGTGCCAGGCGCACGATGCCGGCGTTGTTCGATGCTTGCTTCATAAGGTCTTTATCTCCTCGTATGTATTTGGCCTCGAGCGATCCGTCTCTTGAGCCATCTGATGCAGGCAGTGACCACGTCGTGTGGACGCGGCGACGCTTTGCAAAAACTTTCCCTTGTTATTCGATTCGCGGCGGCTAGACGGCCGCGTTGTTGTTCCGCTGCGTGTGTGCGGCCGATTCAAAAGCGTTCTTTGCGTCGCGAAGACTCGCGTGATACTGCGCGGCCCACGCAGGCGGCGCGAACAGCGCGTTCAACCGGTTGCGCCAGCCGCTCACGCGCACGACATCGCGCGCCATCGACGCCCATTCATGAAACGTCGCCTTCAACGGGTTATAGGTGTGCAGCGGCTCGACGATACCGTACACGGGCGCCTCATTCGCGTCTTCGTCGACGTAGCTGCCGAACAGACGGTCCCAGGTCACGAGGACGCCCGCGTAGTTGCGATCGATGTAGCGATCGTTGCGCGCGTGATGGACGCGATGGATCGACGGCGTATTGAGCACGTATTCGAGCCAGCCGAGCTTGACGATGGCCTGCGTATGCACGAAGAACTGAAACGCCAGATTGATCAGCACGATGCCGACGATCTGCTGCGGCGGAAAGCCGAGCAACGCGAGCGGAATCCAGAAGGCCCACATGCCCGCGACGGGATACATGAGGCTCTGCCGGAACGCCGTCGAGAAGTTCATCCGTTCCGACGAGTGATGCACGACATGCGCGGCCCATAGCCAGCGCACGCGATGACTGCAGCGATGGAACACGTAGTAGAGCAGGTCCTGCGCGACGAACAGCACGGCGAACGACAACCAGCCCGCGCGCCAGTCGAAGAGACGGTAATGCTCGTAGCACCACGCGTACACGGGAATGACCAACAGCCAGGCGAGCTTGTCGGCGCCTTGGTGCATCAGCGCGAGCGCCGTGTTGCACAGCGTGTCGCGCCAGCTGTAGATGCGCGCTTCGGGATGCGTGCGCCGCACGTGCCACGCTTCCCAGCCGATGCAGGCGAGAAAGACCGGCGCCATGGCGAGCAGGAGCAATTCGGCATCGAATTGCATTGACGTCTCCCTCCGAGGGTCCCTGCGGCCTCCTTCAGGAGGCCGGCATTGTCTTTATTGTTTGAATGCGGCGTCGTTCGAACGAGCGGCGCGCATCGTGTGCGGCTTGCTCGATGATGCCTGCTTGTGCCTGTTTGCCGACGCCATTTTCATACTGCCCGACAGCGTACAACGCCTCGCGACGCGTCGCGCAGCGCTTCGCTAGAAGGAATCCTCAGTGCGCGCCGCGCCGCTGAGGGTTTGTCCTGGTCTTGCGGTGCGGCGCTGCGCTGCGTTCGGCAGGGGCCGGCGCGGCCGTCTCCGCCAGCATCGCCGAAGGCCCCTGGTACACCCATTCGAGCAGTTCGTCATGCACGGCGCGCGCCGCTTCCGCATGCGGATCGTTGATCAGGCTGACGACCACGTAGCTCTCACCATCGGCGGATGCAACGTAGCCCGCGATCGCGCGCACGTCGCGCAGCGTGCCCGTCTTGATGTGCGCATTGCCGTTGACGGGCTTCGACGTCAGACGGTTGCGCATCGTGCCGTCCACGCCGACCACGGGCAGCGAATCGACGAATACCTGAGCGACGGGACTCGCGTTCGCGCTTTGCAGCAGATCGGCAAGCGCGAGCGCCGTGACGTGCTCGTTGCGCGACAGGCCCGAGCCGTTGTCGAGCGACAGGTATTCCATCGGCATCGCGCTGCGATGCAGGAACGATTCGATGGCCGCCGCCGACTTCGCGGGCGTCGCGGGCGGCTTGCTCGTGACCGCGCCGATCGTCAGGAACAGATTGCGCGCCATCGTGTTGTTGCTGAACTTGTTGATGTCGTGAACGATGTCCGACAGCACCGGGCCCTGGTGCGTCGCGACGAGCTTCGCATCGATAGGCACGGCGCCTTCGCGCGTCGTGCCATTGAACGTGCCGCCCGTCTGCTGCCACAGTGCGAGGAAGCCGCCCGCGAAGAACGTCGTGTGATCGAGCACGGCCACGTTGACGGTGCGCTCGCCACAGCGCAAAGGATAGTCGCCGACGAACGACGCATTGACGACGCCATTCGAAGCAGGCGTGACGGCCGGCGTCACGAGTTCGCCGCGGCATGGACCGCGCGTCGCGTGCAGTTCGTTGTCGATCTGCAATTGCGCGAGCGCGGGCAGCACGTCGATCTGCACCCTGCCGTCGTCGTTCGGCGACATCGTGAACGACAGCGACTTGAACGCATACAGCAGCGGATCGGGGCCGACGTTGTACGGTGCGTTCACGTCGTCGTCGAAGGCGGGCAGGTCGCGCGTCGACGGATCGAAGAAGCGCTTGTCGAGCACGAGCGCGCCGTCGATGCCCATGATGCCCGCCTTGTGGATCTTCTGGACGAGATCGATCAGCTCTTCGGGCACGAGCTTCGGATCGCCCGTGCCCTGGATGTACAGATTGCCGTGCAGCACACCGTTGCCGTCGACGTCGCCTTGCGCATAGGCCGTAGTTTTCCAGCGGTAGTCCGGGCCGAGCATCGACAGGCCCGCGTAGGTCGTGACGAGCTTCATCGTCGACGCGGGCATCATCGGCAGGCCGGCGTTCAGCGCGAGGACGGGCGTGCGGTCGCCGACCTTCTCGACGACGACGCTGATCGCCGACAGCGGCACATGCGCGCGCTGCAAGCTCGCCATGACGGGCGCGGGCAATACCGTGCTGACGTTGACCGAAGGGTGCTGCGCTTTCTTGCGCGCTTGCGCGGGCGCGGCGACGGCGAGCGCGGAACAGGCGAACAGCACGACGGCGGCGCGCGAGACCGTCAACGATCTGAAGCGGCGCCCGAGCGAACGGGCATACGACGAAGCGGGCGAAACGAAGGCGAGCGGCATGTAGAAGGAATTCGGCGAATGATCAGCAGCGCACGTCGGGTGTCGAGGCGCACCGGCGGCGGATGACGCGAAAGCAGCGCGGCAAGCACCATGACAGGCAGCCTGGAACGAACGGCCTGGAAAGGCAAATGCAAGCACCGGCAAGGCGAAAGAGACCGCACGCGCGATGCAAAAGCGCTCATTGTAGAGAGTTGCCGTGACGCCGAGAACAAAATGATGAGGCGCGCGCAGTGCGGCGTTTAGCGCGCGCGACGCCGTGTCCGGCGGCGCATCGAGAGGACATGCGGCGTGCATGCATCGGGTATGCGCGCAGCGCTCGGGCGCTAGAATGCTGGCATCGGAAAACCATCCCGGAATGCAACGGCCGGAACAGCCGGAACGGATACAAAGCGATGCGCATACTTCTCGTTGAAGACGACCGGATGATCGCCGAAGGCGTCCGCAAGGCGCTGCGCGGCGAAGGCTTCGCGGTCGACTGGGTGCAGGACGGCGAGTCCGCGTTGAGCGCGGCAGCGGGCGAGCCCTACGATCTCGTGCTGCTCGACCTCGGCTTGCCCAAGCGCGACGGCCTCGACGTGTTGCGCACGCTGCGTTCGCGCGGCCATCAGCTGCCCGTGCTGATCGTCACTGCGCGCGATGCCGTCGCGGACCGTGTGAAGGGACTCGACGCGGGCGCCGACGACTACCTTGTCAAGCCGTTCGATCTCGACGAACTCGGCGCACGGATGCGCGCGCTGATCCGCCGCCAGTCGGGACGCAGCGAATCGACGATCCGCCACGGCAATCTGACGCTCGATCCCGCGTCGCATCAGGTGACGCTCGATGGCGCGCCCGTCGCGCTGTCCGCGCGCGAGTTCGCGCTGCTGGCGGCGTTGCTCGCGCGGCCGGGCGCCGTGCTGTCGAAGAGCCAGCTCGAAGAGAAGATGTACGGCTGGGGCGAAGAGATCGGCAGCAATACCGTCGAGGTCTATATCCACGCGCTGCGCAAGAAGCTCGGCGCGGAACTGATACGCAACGTGCGCGGTCTCGGCTACATGATCGCGAAGGAAGCCTGACACGATGCGTTCGATTCGCCGTCAATTGCTGTTCTGGCTGCTCGCTATCGTGTTGCTCGGCGTCGGCATTGCAGGCTGGCTGATCTACCGTCAGGCGCTCGCCGAAGCCAACGAACTGTTCGATTACCAGTTGCAGGAAATCGCCGCCGCGCTGCCGGCCGAGCCGTTTTCGCAAGTGCTCAGCTCGCGCGATACCGGCGACGAAGGCATCGTGCTGCAAATCTGGAATCGCAACGGCGTGCTCATGTATTACTCGCATCCGCGCGCGCCGCTCGCGCCGCGCGCCGAGCTCGGCTTTTCGACGGAGCGCACCGATCGCGGCGACTGGCGCGTGTATGGCGCAATCGTCGGCGATAACGTCGTGCAGCTCGCGCAGCCGGTGTCGGTGCGCAACCGGCTCGCGGCGAACGTCGCGCTGCGCACGCTGTGGCCGCTGATCGTTCTGCTGCCGCTGTTAGGCGTGGCCGTGTGGGGCGTCGTCGGACGCGGGCTCGCGCCTTTGCGGCGCGTCACGGGCGCGCTCGATGCGCGCCACCCGGAAGCGCTCGACCCGCTGCCGGACTCTCGTCTGCCGCTCGAAGTGCAGCCGCTCGTGCGCGCATTGAACGGCCTGCTCGAACGACTGGCGGGCGCGCTGGATACACAAAAGGCCTTCGTCGCCGATGCCGCGCACGAGTTGCGCACGCCGCTCGCCGCCGTGCAGATTCAGGCGCAACTGGTGGCGCGCGCGCACGACGAAACGGAGCGCCGCGAAGCGCTCGACGATCTGCAGGCGGGCGTCACGCGCGCGACGCGTCTTGCCGAGCAACTGCTCGCGCTCGCGCGCTCCGAGCCGGACGGACACGCGGCAACGGCCGCCGTCGATCTCGACGCGCTGGTTCACGAATGCGTGACGGCCTATCTGCCGCTCGCGCAGGAGCGCCGCGTCGATCTCGGCATCGAGGCGAGCGAGCCGGCCACCGTCCCCGGCGATACCGAAGCGCTGCGCGTGATGCTCAACAACCTGATCGACAACTCAACCAAATACACGCCGTGCGGCGGGCGCGTCGATGTGTGCCTGCGCGTCGAAAACGGCAGGCCCGTCGTGCAGATCGCCGATAGCGGTCCCGGCATTCCGCGCGACGAGCGGGAGCGCGTGTTCGACCGTTTCTATCGCGTCGGCGCGGGCGTGAATCGCGCGCGCACGGATGTGTCGGGCAGCGGTCTCGGGCTCGCGATCGTGCGGCGCATCGCGCTTCAGCATCACGCGACCGTCACGCTCGACGATGCGCCCGCCGGTGGTTTGCAAGTCACCATTCGCTTTTGAATTTGCCGCACGCGCGGGGCTTTCATCCCGTTAGCGTTGTTTAAGATTGATTTAAGCGACGCCACGTACTCTTTGAGACATCAGAGTCCAATCTCTCCCAGTCAGGAGTACGCGATGAAAGCAAGAATGCTGACCCGTAGCGCCGTTGCAGCGGCCGTCGTTATCGCCTTGTCGGCGGGCTACGTGGCGGGCCACCGCGACGTGCCCGCTCCGCAGGTGATCTCGCCCGCGCAGGCCGCCGCGATGATGCCCGCCGAGGCCGCGGCCAAAACGGGCATTCCCGATTTTTCGGGCCTCGTCGAAACGTATGGTCCCGCCGTCGTCAACATCAGCGCGAAGCACGTCGTGAAGCAGGCGTCGATGCGCGGCAATGGCAACGGCCAGTTGCCCATCGATCCGAGCGACCCGTTCTATCAGTTCTACCGCCACTTTTTCGGCCAGATGCCAGGCATGCAAGGCCCGAATGGCGGCGGCGACGACGGCGGCGATCAGCCGAGCGCGAGCCTCGGTTCCGGCTTTATCGTCAGCGGCGACGGGTACATCCTGACGAATGCGCACGTCGTCGACGGCGCGAACGTCGTCACCGTGAAGCTCACCGACAAGCGCGAGTTCAAGGCGAAGGTGGTCGGCTCGGACAAGCAGTCGGATGTCGCTGTCCTGAAGATCGACGCGAAGGGTCTGCCGACCGTGAAGATCGGCGATCCGCGCGCAAGCAAGGTCGGCCAGTGGGTCGTCGCGATCGGTTCGCCGTATGGCTTCGACAACACGGTGACGTCGGGCATCATCAGCGCGAAGTCGCGCTCGCTGCCGAACGAGAACTACACGCCGTTCATCCAGACCGACGTGCCCGTGAATCCCGGTAACTCGGGCGGGCCGCTCTTCAATCTGCAAGGCGAAGTGATCGGCATCAACTCGATGATCTATTCGCAGACGGGCGGCTTCCAGGGCCTTTCGTTCGCTATCCCGATCAACGAGGCGATCAAGGTCAAGGACGATCTCGTGAAGACGGGTCATGTGAGCCGGGGACGTCTCGGCGTCGCCGTGCAGAGCATGAATCAGACGCTCGCCGATTCGTTCGGGATGAAGAAGCCGCAAGGCGCGCTCGTCAGCTCGGTCGATCCGGGCGGTCCTGCCGCGAAGGCGGGCTTGCAGCCGGGCGACGTGATCCTGTCGGTGAACGGCACGGACGTGACCGATTCGTCGGATCTGCCGTCGCAGATCGCAGGCCTCAAGCCTGGCACGCAAGCCGATGTCCAGGTGTGGCGCGACAAGTCGACGAAGGACGTGAAGGTGACGATCGGCTCGCTGTCGGATGCGAAGGTCGCGTCGAACGACGAAAACGGCCCCGCGCAGATGCAAGGGCGCCTGGGCGTCGCCGTGCGTCCGCTGACGCCGCAGGAGAAGAGCAGCGCGTCTGTATCGCACGGTCTGCTGGTGCAGGATGCGGGCGGCGCGGCGGCCAGCGCGGGCATCCAGCCGGGCGACGTGATTCTGGCCGTCAACGGACGCCCCGTGTCGAACGTCGATCAGCTGAAGCAGGCGGTGACTGCGGCGGGCAACAGCCTCGCGCTGCTGATCCAGCGCGACAACGCGCAGATCTTCGTGCCCGTCGATCTCGGCTGATGGTCGACTGACGATCGGCTGTGACCGGTAAAAGCTGCCGCTCCTGGAAAAAGGGCGGCAGCTTTTTTCATGGGCGCGCGCATCGCGTGCCCGCCGTACGGGGTCCGATTACGGCGCTGCAAGGAGTGGCGGGAATGGCGGGAATGGCGGGAATGGCGGGAATGGCGGGAATGGCGAACGAGCTGGCATGCAGATTGCGTCGGTACTCTCGCCGGGACTGTTTTGGGATCGCCCAAAAAGGAGCCACGCAATGATTCATCGTCGTATCGTCGCACGCGCCATGACGGCTGCGGCCGCGACAGTTCTCACGCTCGGTTTCGCAGGCGGCGCCTTTGCGCAGCAGGCGAGCGAAACCACGGGCGGCAGCACCACGGATAACACGAGCGCGGGCAACGTCAACGGCGGCGGCCTGCCGCAGGTGCAGCAGCAGGGCGACGTGTCGTACACATCGGGCGGTGTCGGTCTCGACGAATCGAAGGCGCTGCTTGCGGCGCAAAGCCAGTGGCCGTTGTCGCTGCGCTTCACGGGCCCCGGCTCCGACTACCTCGCGGACGTCAAGGTGAAGATCGTCGATGCGCATAGCGCCGACGTGCTCGAGGCGACTTCGCGCGGACCGTACATGCTGGTCCGGCTGCGTCCCGGCCGCTATACCGTGCACGCTTCGTACAAGGACCGTGACCAGTCGAAGGCCGTCACGGTGCCGGCGAGCGGCACGGCCAAGACGGGGTTCTACTTCGCCACGCAGTAAGCGGGCTGAAATCTCCCGCGAAGCTCGTCGGGAACGACGGCGGGCGGGCTGCGAGGCTTTGCAATGCGCGGCCCGACGCATGCCGGAAGGCTTGCCAGAGCCCTCGCCGAACGCCCCTTCCGCGCGCGGCGTGGGCGCGGCGCAACACGTATGCGTCTGCAATCGGTAGAGACCCCATCCCGCCTACGAAGGTCGCGCAATCCCGCTGCGTTTGGTCAATAATGAAGCCACGAACACGCTCGTGGCTTCGTCGAATCGAAGTTCGCCATATGAAGCCGGCGCTGCGTGGCCGAGGGAGACGCGCCCCACAGAATCACAACGAGGCGGCGCGTGCCGGGCTGACCCTACAGCCGGGCGGCCAGTCGGACAGGACAAGTACGTGCCATCAGCGGAGCGGACGACATGAACGATGCCCCAGCTAGCGGAAGCGCCGACGGTGCGGACGGCGCCGATGCCGCACGAGGCGGCCGCCCCGGTGATGCATCCGGTGGTGCGCCAGCGCACGGCGGGCATGGGCAGGCACCCCATACGATCCGTATTACGACCAACCGGCATCGGGTGCGCGTGATCCATCAGGGCGTGACGTTCGCCGATACGTTCGGCGCGCTCACGCTGAGCGAAACCGGCTATCCCGACGTGTTTTATTTTCCCCGCGCCGACGTGAACATGGCGCGGCTCGAACGATCGACTCATACGTCGCGCTGCCCGTTCAAGGGCGAAGCGGCGTACTTTCATCTTCGTACCGAAGACGAGGTCATCGAGAACGCAGTCTGGAGTTATGAAAACCCGTTAGAAGAGGTCAGGCAGATCGCGGGTTATCTGGCGTTTTACGCATCGCGCGTCGACCGCATCGATCAGACGTCCTGATCCCGCAGTCGCGCGTATTTCGGGGAGGCTGCCATGGAATTGAACGACGCGTTGAGAGTGCCGCTCGCGCCGTCCGAAGTCTGGGACGCGCTGCAGGATCTCGCGTTGTTGCGCGCGAGTCTCGACAACTGCGAGTCGCTGCGCCGGCTCCAGGGCGGCGAATATCTGCTGACGATGACCGTGCCGCTCGGACCGTTGCGCGCGCATTACCAGATTCGCGCGCATGTCGCGAGCGAGGACGGCCCGGATAGCGACAAGCCGCATCGCACGCTGAATTTCAAGGCGCGGGCGGAGGGCGTCGGTTCGCTGCGCGGGCAGATCGACGTATCGCTGCGCACCGACGATGCGCTTCATTTGCCGGGTCGCGGCCCGAGCACGCGCATCGACTATTCGGTGTGGGCGACCGCGACCGGGCCGCTTTCGGAACTGCCCGCACGCCAGATCGAAAATGCGCTGCACGAACTCGCCGACGATTTTTTCACCGAGTTCTGCGCGGTCGTTCAGGCGAAGCACGGCAAGGGGCCGAATCGCGCGACGGCCACGCAGGGGCGCCGCCAGCATGTGTTTCTGCGGCCGATCAGCCTGAGCGGCGTCGCACGCCGCGCGCGGCTGCACGACCAGCAGCACGGCGGCACGCTGACGGGCCGCGCCGCGCATTCGCTGCTGCACGGCCTGCATCACGAGCATGATCCGCATGTGTTGCCCAACTGGGCATGGGCCGCGATGATTTTCTTCGTCGCGCTGCTGCTCTACATCGCGCGGTACTTCACTCAAGGCTGACGGCCTTCGTAGCTGTCGGCCCGGCCAATCGCGGGCCGGGTCCGCCGCGCGTCACACGCCGCGAAACTCTCGCCGCCATGCGGACGGCGATGTCCTGAACGCGTCGGCGAAATGCTGACGCAGCGAAGCCGTCGAACCGAATCCCGCCATCCCCGCAATCGATTCGATCGACTCGTCGGTGCTCTCGAGCAGTTGCTGCGCGCGGGCGAGCCGTTGCGCCAGCAGCCACGCGCCGACGGTCGTGCCCGTCGCGGCCTTGAAGTGACGCGTGAACGTGCGGCGGCTCATCACCGCGCGGCCGGCGAGCGAATCCAGCGTATGCGGCGCGTCGAGCGTGCCGTTCACCCAGTCGAGCAGCGCGGCGAGACGATTGCCGCGCATGTCGTGCGGCACCGGCTGTTGCACGTATTGCGCCTGTCCGCCCTGACGATGCGGCGGCACGACGAGGCGCCGCGCGACATAGTTCGCGCTTTGCGCGCCGCACAGCTTGCGCACGACATGCAGGCAGCAGTCGAGCCCCGCCGCCGTGCCCGCCGACGTGAGGACATCGCCGTCGTCGACATACAGGACTTGCGGATCGACTTTCACCTTTGGGAAGCGGCGCGCGAAGTCGCCGGCCCACGCCCAGTGCGTCGTCGCGGGACGTCCGTCGAGCACGCCCGCGGCGGCGAGCACGAACGCGCCGAGGCACAGGCCGACCAGTTGCGCGCCGCGCGCGTGAGCGGCGCGCAATGCGTCGAGCAGCGCTTCCGGCGGATCTTCGTGCGGATCGCGCCACGTGGGCACGATGATGGTGTCGGCATCGGCGAGCGCTTCGAGACCATGCGTCGCGGCGATCGAGAAACCGGCTGTCGTCGACAGTGGGCCAGGCTCGATCGAGCAGACGCGAAAATCGAACACGGGCACGCCGCCGTCGCTGCGATCCTCGCCGAACACGACGCAAGGCACGGACAGATGAAACGGGCTGATGCCGTCAAAGGCGATCGCCGCGATCACATGCGTGCGCGGCTTTTTCGCAGTGGCGTTGCGAGTGGCGGTCTTGACGCGTCGAGGCACTCGGACGGTAGCGTGGGGAACAATGGAACGGGAAGCGTGGCGGGCGATTCGCGGCCTCCGGAGCGGAAATGCGAATGGCCCAATCCTAGCGAAAATTGTCATTCGGGTCACTGTCGCGCGGCGGCCGGAAAGCGAAGAATGCGGGCATCGCGGCTGCAACCGCCAGCCGCTCAACGCCACATCGAGGAGACCTGCCATGCCGATGCCCCGTCGCGCCCTGATCGTCATCGACGTCCAGAACGAATACGTCACGGGCGACCTGCCGATCGAATACCCCGACGTGCAGACGTCGCTCGCGAACATCGGCCGCGCAATCGACGCGGCGCGCGCCGCGCGCATTCCCGTTGTCGTCGTTCAGAACCTGACGCCGCCCGGCGCGCCGATCTTCGAGCGCGGCAGCGACGGCGCGGCGCTGCATCCCGTGGTGGCGTCGCGGGAGCGTGATCACTTCATCGAGAAAGCGCTGCCGAGCGCGTTCACGAATACGGACCTCGCGGACTGGTTGACCGCGCATGACATCGACACGTTGACGGTGGTCGGCTACATGACGCACAACTGCGACGCATCGACGATCAATCACGCGTTGCACATGGGACTGGCCGTCGAGTTTCTGCACGACGCAACGGGCTCGGTGCCGTACGAGAACAGCGCGGGCTTTGCGAGTGCCGAGGAGATTCATCGCGTGTTCAGCGTCGTGTTGCAGTCTCGCTTCGCGGCGGTGGCGAGCACGCAGCAGTGGATTGCGGCCGTGGAGTCGGGCGGCCAGCTCGAGCGCGGTTCGATCTATGCGTCGAATCAGAAGGCGCGCGCGAGGACGGCGGTCTGAACGAAGTCGCAGTGAGCATGAGCCGGCAGCGCGTGAGCCGGCTTTTTTCGCGGCCGATCAGGGGCGGTTCCAGCCGCCTGCACGAATAGCCTGTTGACAGCGCCTGTCTTCAGGCGCCCAGCCGCAACGCCGGACTGCGCAGCCCGTCGATCATGCTTTCGACCATCTGCCGCGCGTAATGCCCGAAGTCCAGCGCTTCGGGCACGAACAGCATGTCGCGCAGCGAGCCGCTGATGAACGCATGCACCATCGACGCGGCGACGGGCACGTTCATGTCCGCGGGCAGCTGTCCTTTGGAGATCGCGTTGCGCATCGCCACCTGCATGTTGGCGAGACCCTCGCGCATGTTGTTCTGATAGCGCGCCATCACCGGGCCCATTTCCTCGACGAACTCGCACTTGTGAAACAGGATTTCGAACACGCGGCGGCGGTGCGGGTCGTTGGCCGTGTCGCGCAGACACACGGTGCAGATGTCGATCAGGCGGCCGAGCGGATCGGCCTCGTTCGGGTCCACCGAGGCCGCCTTCAGTTCGACGAGCGGCAGCAGCACGCGGTCGAACATTTCCGTGAAGAGTTCGCCCTTGTTGGCGAAGTGCCAGTAGATCGCCCCGCGCGTGACACCGGCCGTTTGCGCGATGTCGGCCAGCGAAGTGCGCGACACGCCTTTCTCAAAAAAGACCTTTTCTGCGGCATCGAGGATGCGGTTGCGCGTCTCCTGCGCTTCTTCCTTGGTTCGACGGACCATTCGTGTGACCTGCGGTAATTACGGGGTTTCCCTGACGTTTTTAAACGCGCCTGATAAAGATCATTTCACATGCCGGTTATTGCATGGTCGATCTTTCGGGAGAACGCCTTCTTTCGGGCTGAACACTCTTTTACGTGCATTCATGAATGTATATATAATAGCACCCCATCGATCGGATAGCTCATGTTGGAGTGAACGGTTAATATCCGTCACTGTTGCCTTTTACAGGTGCCTTGCGCTGTCTCAATTATTGGGCGGCGTGGTGCTGCATTTCCCGGCTTCGCGCATTTCGCAATGGGTGCACCGGCAGGAAACGCATTCGTGAGCGTCCGGTCATGGCGTCGTCGTCGAGACGCCGATGTGCGCAGCCTTCTCCGGAGAGAGATGCACGCACTTTTTCCTTCTCAGTCTTTGACAGAGGTCGCTCCATGCGCGTCGAACGGGTTTCATTCCGCTTACTCACTGCCGCGACGGCTGCCGTAATGCTGGCAGCGTGCGGGCAAAAACAATCAGCACCTCCGCCACAAACTCCTGAAGTCGGTGTCGTCACGGTTCAGCCGCAGTCCGTGCCCGTCGTCACCGAGCTGCCGGGCCGCACCAGCGCATTCCTCGTCGCGCAGGTGCGCGCGCGGGTCGACGGCATCGTGCTGCGCCGCGAATTCACGGAAGGCACGCAGGTCAAGGCCGGCCAGCGTCTCTACAAGATCGATCCGGCGCCGTTCATCGCGTCGCTGAACAACGCGAAGGCGTCGCTCGCGAAGGCACAGGCGAATCTCGCGTCGACGACCGCGCAGGCGAACCGCTACAAGGTGCTCGTCGCGGCGAACGCCGTGTCGAAGCAGGACTACGACAACGCCGTGGCCGCCGAAGGCCAGGCCGCCGCCGACGTCGCGGCAGGCAAGGCCGCCGTCGACACCGCGCAGATCAACCTCGGCTATACGGACGTCGTTTCGCCAGTGACGGGTCAGGTCGGCATCTCGCAGGTGACGCCGGGCGCGTACGTGCAGGCAAGCCAGGCGACGCTGATGTCGACGGTTCAGCAACTGGACCCCGTCTACGTCGACGTCACGCAGTCGAGCCTCGCGGGCCTCAAGCTGCGCCGCGAAATCCAGCAGGGCCGTCTGAAGACCAGCGGTCCGAACGCCGCCAAGGTCGAACTGATTCTCGAAGACGGCCGTGTGTATTCGGAGAAGGGCAAGCTGCAGTTCACCGACGTGACCGTCGATCAGACCACCGGTTCCGTGACGATCCGCGCGATCTTCCCGAACAAGGATCACGTGCTGCTGCCGGGCATGTTCGTGCGCGCGCGTATCGAAGAGGGCATGAACGACAACGCGCTGCTTGTCCCGCAAGTGGGCGTCACGCACGACCAGAAGGGCCAGCCGACGGCGCTCGTGCTCGACAAGGACGACAAGGTCCAGTTGCGCGTGCTGCAGACGTCGGCGACGTATGGCCAGTACTGGGTGGTCGACGGTGGCCTGAATGCGGGCGACCGCGTGATCGTGCAAGGCACCGACAAGGTCCGTCCGGGCGCGCAGGCGAAGGGCGTGCCGGCGCAACTGCCGCCCGCACCTGCCGCGTCGGACGCCGCAGCCGCGGGCCCGCAGAGCTCGCCGGCCGCAGGCGGCGCGCAGCCAGCCAGTGGCGCGGCCGCGGCCTCCGCGGCATCGGGCGCGTAATCAAAGGGAGCCTGCTTCATGGCAAAGTTTTTTATCGATCGCCCGATCTTTGCATGGGTGATCGCCATCATTCTGATGCTGGCGGGTCTGGCGTCGATCTTCACGCTGCCGGTCGCGCAATACCCGACGATTGCGCCGCCTGCCGTGCAGGTCAGCGCGACGTATCCGGGCGCATCGGCAAAAACGGTTGAAAACACCGTCACGCAGGTGATCGAGCAGCAGATGAGCGGCCTCGACCACCTTCTGTACCTGTCGTCGACTTCGGACGATTCGGGTACGGCGACCATCACGCTGACGTTCGCGCCCGGCACGAACCCGGACATCGCGCAGGTGCAGGTGCAGAACAAGCTGCAGCTCGCGACGCCGCTCCTGCCGCAAGTCGTGCAGCAGCTCGGCACGAAGGTGACGAAGTCGAGCAGCAGCTTCCTGCTGGTGCTGGCGTTCGTGTCGACGGACGGCAGCATGAGCAAGTACGACCTCGCGAACTACGTCGCGTCGAACGTGCAGGACCCGGTGAGCCGTATCGACGGCGTGGGTACTGTCACGCTGTTCGGCTCGCAGTACGCGATGCGGATCTGGCTCGACGCGCACAAGCTGACCAACTACGGGCTCACGCCCGTGGATGTCGAAACCGCGCTGCAGGCGCAGAACGTCCAGGTGGCGGGCGGCTCGCTCGGCGGCACGCCGTCGATTCCGGGCCAGCTGTTGCAGGCGACGATCACGGAAGCGACGCTGCTGAACACGCCCGAGCAGTTCGGCAACGTACTGCTGAAGGTGAACCAGGACGGCTCGCAGGTCCGCATCAAGGACGTCGCGCGCATCGAACTGGGCGGCGAAAACTACAACTTCGACACCAAATACAACGGCCAGCCGACGGCGGGCTTCGGTATCCAGCTGGCGACGGGCGCGAACGCGCTGGCGACGGCGAAAGCCGTGCGCGACAAGATCGACCAGCTGTCGAAGTACTTCCCGCACGGTCTCGTCGTGAAGTACCCGTACGACACGACGCCGTTCGTGCGCCTGTCGATCGAGGAAGTGGTCAAGACGCTGCTCGAGGGCATCGTGCTGGTGTTCCTCGTGATGTACCTGTTCCTGCAGAACCTGCGCGCGACGCTGATCCCGACGATCGCGGTGCCTGTCGTTCTGCTGGGTACGTTCGCGATCATGAGCGCGGTGGGCTTCTCGATCAACGTGCTGTCGATGTTCGGTCTCGTGCTCGCAATCGGTCTGCTGGTGGACGATGCGATCGTGGTCGTGGAGAACGTCGAGCGGGTGATGTCGGAGGAAGGCCTGTCGCCGCGCGACGCAACCCGCAAGGCGATGGGCCAGATCACGGGCGCGCTGGTCGGCGTGGCGCTCGTGCTGTCCGCCGTGTTCGTGCCCGTCGCGTTCTCGGGCGGCTCGGTCGGCGCGATCTACCGGCAGTTCTCGCTGACCATCGTCGCGGCGATGGTGCTGTCCGTGCTGGTCGCGCTCATTCTCACGCCTGCGCTGTGCGCGACGATCCTCAAGCCGATTCCGCAGGGCCATCACGAAGAGAAGAAGGGCTTCTTCGGCTGGTTCAACCGCACCTTCGACAAGAGCCGCGACAAGTACCACACGGGCGTTCACCACGTGATCAAGCGCTCGGGCCGCTGGCTCATCATCTATCTGGTGGTGATCGTCGCGGTGGGTCTGCTGTTCGTGCGTCTGCCGAAGTCGTTCCTGCCGGACGAAGACCAGGGCACGATGTTCGTGCTGGTGCAGACGCCGTCGGGCTCGACGCAGGAAACCACGGCGCGCGCGCTGAAGGACATCTCCGACTATCTGCTGAACGACGAGAAGTCGATCGTCGAATCGACGTTCACGGTGAACGGCTTCAGCTTCGCGGGCCGTGGCCAGAACTCCGGCCTCGTGTTCGTGCGGATGAAGGATTATTCGGAGCGTCAACACGCGGATCAGAAGGTGCAGGCGCTGGTCGGCCGGATGTTCATGCACTTCTCGACGTACAAGAACGCGACCGTGTACCCGGTGAATCCGCCGTCGATTCCCGAACTCGGCACGGCGTCGGGCTTCGACTTCGAACTGCAGGATCGCGCGGGTCTCGGTCACGAAAAGCTGATGGCGGCGCGCAACCAGCTGCTCGGCATGGCCTCGAAGGACCCGACACTCGCGCAGGTGCGTCCGAACGGCCTGAACGATACGCCGCAGTTCAAGGTGTCGATCGATCATGAGAAGGCGGCGGCGCTGGGCGTAAGTCTTTCGACGATCGACCAGACGTTCTCGATCGCATGGGCATCGCAGTTCGTCAACAACTTCCTAGATACGGACAGCCGGATCAAGAAGGTGTATCTGCAAGCCGACGCGCCGTTCCGCATGACGCCGGAGAACCTGAACGACTGGTACGTGCGCAACACGGCGGGTGGCATAGTGCCGTTCACGGCGTTCGCAAGCGGCCAGTGGGCCTACGGTTCGCCGAAGCTCGAGCGCTATAACGGTATTTCGGCGGTGGAAATCCAGGGCCAGGCGTCGCCGGGCAAGTCGACGGGCCAGGCAATGACGGCGATGGAAGCGCTGGCGGCGAAGCTGCCGTCGGGTATCGGCTACGAGTGGACGGGTCTGTCGTTCCAGGAACGTCAGTCCGGCTCGCAGGCGCCGATCCTGTACGGCATCTCGATCCTCGTCGTGTTCCTGTGTCTCGCGGCGCTGTATGAAAGCTGGTCGATTCCGTTCTCGGTGATCATGGTCGTGCCGCTCGGCGTGCTGGGCGCGCTGCTGGCTGCAACGCTGCGCGGACTGGAGAACGACGTGTTCTTCCAGGTCGGTCTGCTGACGACGGTGGGCCTGTCCGCGAAAAACGCGATTCTGATCGTGGAATTCGCACGCGAACTACAGCAGGGCGAAGGCATGGGCCCAATCGAAGCGGCGCTCGAAGCGGCGCGTCTGCGGCTGCGTCCGATTCTGATGACGTCGCTCGCGTTCATTCTCGGCGTGCTGCCGCTTGCGATCAGTAATGGCGCGGGCTCGGCGAGCCAGCACGCGATCGGTACGGGCGTGATAGGCGGGATGCTGACGGCGACCTTCCTCGCGATTTTCATGATCCCGATGTTCTTCGTCGTGATTCGCGCGAAGTTCACCGGCGAGAAGGAAGACCCCGACGAAGCGCTGAAACACTACAACGAGCACCATCCGCATGACCCGCAGGGTGGCAGCGGCCCGGGCAACGCCAGCTGAGGACATTGAGATGCATAAATATTCTTTGATGGCAGTGGCCGTCGCGCTCTTCGCCACCGGCTGCACGATGGAGCCGAAGTATGAGCGGCCCGCCGCACCTGTGTCGGGCGCGTTCCCAAGCGACGGTGTCTATGCGACGCAGCCGGGGTCCGGCGCGGGCGCGCGTTCGGCGAACGGCCAAGCGGCCGTCGAAATCGGCTGGCGCGATTTCTTCGTCGATCAGCGGCTGCAACGGCTGATCGATATCGCGCTGAAGAACAACCGCGATCTGCGTGTGTCGGTGCTGAACATCGAGGCTTCGCGCGCGCAGTATCAGATCGCGCGCGCGGCGCTGATGCCGACGATCGACGCCGTCGCGTCGCAGACGAAGCAGCGCACGCCGAAAGACCTGTCGTTCTTCGGCAAGACGATTTCCAACGAGTACTCGGTTGGTCTGGACGCATCGTGGGAAATCGACTTCTTCGGACGTATCCGCAGCCTGAAGGACCAGGCGCTCGCGCAATATCTGGCGACGGCGCAGGCGCGCAAGGCCGCGGAGATCGCGCTGGTTGCTTCCGTCGCGGATCAGTATCTGACGGTGCTCGCCTTTGACGATTCGTTGAAGGTCACGCAGGACACGCTCAAGACCGCGCAAGAGTCGTATCGCATCACGAAGCTGCAGTACGACACGGGCACGGGTTCTGAACTCGATCTGCGTCAGGCTGAGACGGTTGTCGAACAGGCGAATGCGAATCTGCAGTCACAAGCGCGTCTGCGGGCACAGGCTGAGAATGCGCTCGTGCTGCTGATCGGCGAACCGTTGCCGACTGATATGCCGGGCGGACTTGCGCTCAACGACCAGGACTTGCTGACCGACATTCCAGCCGGTCTGCCGTCGGATCTGCTCACGCGTCGTCCCGACATCATGGAGGCCGAACAGAATCTGCTGGCGGCCAACGCGAACATCGGCGCGGCGCGCGCGGCATTCTTCCCGCGCGTTTCGCTGACGGGCAACTTCGGCACGTTGAGCCCGACGCTCGGCGGGCTGTTCAAGCCGGGTTCGGCGGCGTGGAGTTTCGCGCCGCAGATCACGCTGCCGATTTTCGAAGGCGGCCAGAATCGCGCGAACCTCGATCTCGCGAACGTCGAGAAGAACATCCAGATCGCGCAGTACGAGAAGGCGATCCAGACGGCGTTCCGAGAAGTGGCCGACGGGCTCGCCGCGCGCGGCACGTACGATCAGCAGATCAAGGCGCTCGAGCGCAACACGTTCGCGGAACAGCGCCGTCTCGATCTGTCGGACCTGCGTTACAGGAATGGCGTCGACAGCTATCTGGCCGTGCTGACCGCGCAGACCGATCTGTACACCTCGCAGCAGTCGCTGATCACGGCGCGCATGCAGCGTCTGACGAACCTTGTCGATCTGTACAAGGCGCTCGGCGGCGGATGGATCGAGCACGCGGGCGAGCAGCCGCGTCCCGCCGACGCACCCGTCGACTACGGCGCGGCCAGTGCGCCCGTTGCGGCATCGGCTGCGACGTCGGGCTGAGTCCCTCGCTGCATCGGCAGCAGTTTTTCCTTTCTCTGGCCAAAACGCCACGGCATGCCGTGGCGTTTTTTATTGTCGTCCTACAAACCTCGTCCGGATGGCTAATTCAGTTATCCAGATCGTTCATGTGCATCGCGAACCGCTAGTATCGGCACCTGATGGACGGAAGCTGATGGTCCATTTTCAGGGTTGTCAATTGACAACCATACGGCAGACGCTATAGACTGGAGTCGTTCATGAATCGTCGAACTCATTCGAAGAAGGAAGTCGAGTCGGCACTCGGCTATGCGGAAGAACACGGCTGGCGCGTGGTGCCCGGCACGGGCTGCGGGCATGCGTGGGGGCGAATGTATTGCCCCTTCAACGACAGCGATTGCCGATGTGGCGAGTTTTGCATCACCAGCATCTGGTGCACGCCGCGCAATGCAGTCAGTCACGCCAGAACGTTGCGCCGCATCGTGGAGAATTGCGCGCCGCATCGGCACAAGATCGTTTCTCTGCGCGTGATCGCCGAAGCGAAAAGGCGCGCGCGGGCGCAACAGCAGCACGGGCAGCAACAAGAGCAACAAGACCCGCAGGAGCAGCAACCAGGGAAGGACAAGGAGCAAACATGGAATACACCTTCACACTGAAGTACCGTCTGAGCGCGGAAGACTGCGACCATGACGACATCGTCGAGCGTCTCGCGGCGCAAGGCTGCGACGATGCAACCGTCGGTCTCGGTCAGCCGGGGCGTCTCGCGCTCGCATTTGCGCGCGAGGCAAAAAGCGCGACACATGCGCTAGTCAGCGCGCTGAAGGACGTGCGCCGCGCGGTGCCAACGGCGCAACTGGTCGAAGCCGCGCCGGATTTCGTCGGGCTGACGGATGTTGCGGAAGTGGCGGGCGTGTCGCGCCAGAACATGCGCAAGCTGATGCAGTCGCATGCCACGGAATTTCCCGCGCCCGTTCACGAGGGCAGCACGTCGTTGTGGCATCTGTCGGACGTGCTCGAATGGATGCACGATCGCGGCGGCTATGACATCGCGCCCGAGGTCTTCGAAGTGGCGAGATCGGCGAAGCA
Organism: Paraburkholderia franconis; assembly: GCF_009362735.1. Classification (GTDB taxonomy): domain Bacteria; phylum Pseudomonadota; class Gammaproteobacteria; order Burkholderiales; family Burkholderiaceae; genus Paraburkholderia; species Paraburkholderia franconis. The sequence continues at coordinate 206,636 of NZ_WHNP01000003.1, forward strand.
GATCAATCTGATGAAGGAGGCCCGTGATCTTGAGCCGAAGGTGACGCGACACTTCAACAACCTGGTTGCTTGAAGCGGGACGAAGGCGCCTGTTCTGCCGTTTGCGTGCGCACGACCGTAGTCATGCGCACGCGCGAGGCGTTAGTTGCGCCTGGCGCCTGGCGCAGCGTTTGGCGCAAGGCTTAGTGCATGTCGGCAGCGCGCAGCAATTCGTCGCCAGCGATGGTGTCGTCGTTGCCACCGCGTCCGTCGAAGTCATGACCGGCGCGGTGAATATCACGCTTCGCTGCGCGTTCGCCCTTCACGCCGTTGAAGATCAGGTTCAGCACGACAGCCGAAACCGATGCCAGAAGAATCCCGCTGTGCAGCAGCGGCGAGAGTGCGGGCGGCAGCTTCGAGAAGAAGTTCGGCGAGACCACGGGCACGAGGCCAAGGCCGATGCTCACGGCGATGATAAATAGGTTGTGATGGTTCTTCACGAAGTCCACTTTCGACAGCACCTTGATGCCGTTTGCCGCCACCATGCCGAACATCACGATGCCCGCACCGCCCAGCACGAAGGCCGGTACCGATGCGACCAACTGCGCCATCTTCGGGAACAGGCCGAGCAGCACGAGGATCACGCCGCCCATCGCGCACACGAAGCGGCTTTTGACGCCCGTCACGCCGATCAGGCCGACATTCTGCGAGAACGACGTATGAGGGAAGGAGTTGAAGATACCGCCGATCAGCGTGCCGAGACCGTCCACACGCAGACCCCGCACGAGTGTCTTCTGATCGACGGGTCGGTCCACCATGTCGCCAACGGCGAGGAACATCCCCGTCGATTCGATAAACGTCACGAACATCACCGTGACCATCGTCGCGATGGAGAGCGGATCGAAGTGCGGCAGACCGAAATGGAACGGCATCACGAAGCCGACCCATGGCGCGTTCGTCACGCCATCCATGTTCACGCGACCGAGCAGCGCAGCAATGATGAAGCCCGCCACGATGCCGAGCAGCACCGAAATATTCGCGATGAACCCTTTGCCGAACTTGTTGATCAGAAGGATGAGCGTGAGCACGACGAGCGACAGACCGAGGTAGACCGGATTGCCGTAATCCGGATTGCCGACTCCGCCTGCTGTCCAGTTGATGCCCACTTCCATCAGCGAAAGACCGATCACCGAGATCACCACGCCGACCACGACGGGAGGGAAAAAGCGCAGCAGCTTGCCGATCATCGGCGCGACGACGATGCCGATCACGCCGGCCGCGATCGTCGAGCCGAAGATGTCGAGAATGCCCAGGTTCGGGTTCGTGCCGATCGCGACCATCGGGCCGACTGCGGCGAACGTGCAGCCCATGATGACGGGCAGCCGGATGCCGAAGATCCACAGGCCGAGCGTCTGAATCAGTGTGGCGATGCCGCACGAAAAGAGGTCGGCGCTGATGAGGAAGGCGATTTGCTCTTTCGGCAGCTTGAGTGCACTGCCGATGATCAGCGGCACGGCGACGGCGCCTGCGTACATCACCAGCACGTGCTGGATGCCGAGCGTCAGCAACTGGCCGAAGGGCAGTCGCTCGTCGCACGGATGAACCGTGTTCGAGTGCATCTTGTCTCTCTCCACATCTGGTTTGGGGATGACTCCAAGGTATGCGGGACGAAAAAACGCGACAAGACCACGTCGTTCTATTTCAACCTTTGCCGCGACGATATGCATGAACCGGATTTGGAACCCACGTCCTATGCGGAATCGGAAGAATCCGCCCGCATCCCTTGTGGCGTGGTGGGGTGCGGGATTTTCATCAAAGGGGCGCTCAATGGTGACGTATCGGCAGCCATATGATGTGTATTGCGGTTCGCACATAATGCGTTTTCGGGCCGCGTCCGGTCGGGCGCGGGTTAACCCGCGCGGGTGGCCGTCGTGCACGGAATGGCCGTTCGCAACCTGTCCCGTTTCGACGCAAGCTGTCCCATCTCGACGGAGCGCAGCGTGCTTGGGAAGCGCGCAGTTCAACACCTACTTTCAAACCGCATTTAACCCATCGCATTCATGTCCTTTCTCGGCATCGATCTCGGCACAGGTTCACTGAAACTCGCAATCATCGACGACGAAGGCCGTGAGCAATGCGCGGCGAGCGTCGCGTATTCGATCGACACGCCGCAGCCGGGATGGGCGGAAATCGATCCGGAGGTCTGGTGGCGCGCGCTGCGCGAGGCGGCTTCGCGCTTGCCGCGGGCCCAACGCAGCGCCGTTCGGGCGATTGGTTTTTCCGGTCAGATGCACGGCGTCGTGTTGAGTGATGCACAAGGCAATGCAGTGCGGCCCGCGATGCTCTGGCCCGATACGCGCGCGCTGCCATTGCTCGACGCATGGCCCGCGCCGCAGCCGAACCCCGTCGCGCCGGGCATGGCAGGCCCACTGCTGCTATGGATCGCGCTGCACGAGCCGCAGTCCATGCAAGCGGCTCGCTGGGCCTTGCAACCGAAAGACTGGTTGCGCTTCAAGCTGGGTGGCGCGATCGCGACCGATCCTTCCGACGCCTGCGCGACCGCGCTCGCTGATCCATCCGGCATATGGGATCGCGCCTTGCTTGAACGTCTCGGGTTGCCGCTCGACCGGTTTGCACCGCTCGCCGCGTCGTATGCGGCGAGTGGCTCGCTGTCCGACCACGCGGCGCACGTGCTCGGTTTGCGCGCTGGCATCATGCTTGCCACAGGTGCAGGCGACACGCCCTGCGCCGCGCTGGGCAGTGGCCTCGCGGACGACGGCGACGCGCTGCTCACCACAGGCACGGGCGGACAGATTCTCGTGCTCGCGACACAACAGCCGAACGAGGCACAGGGCCTGCATCGCTACCGTGCCGCGACCGACCACTGGTATCGGATGGCCGCGATGCAGAACGTCGGCGTCGCGCTCGAAGCGGTACGGGGTTGGCTGTCTTACGAATGGTTTGATGCATATCGCGATGCGTTCGAATCCGATCCAGCGTCAGGCCTGACGTTCTTGCCTTATCTGACGGGCGAGCGCACGCCTTGGCTCAATCCCTCGGCGCGCGGTGGCTGGCTCGGGCTCGCGCTGGGCACATCGCGTGGCGCGATGATGCGGGCTGCATTCGAAGGCGTCGCGTTTTCGTTGCGCGCGGGGCTCGACGCGATCAGGCAAAGCGGCGCGCAAGTGTCGGCGCTGCGTCTCGCGGGCGGCGGTTCGGTCGATGCGCGCTGGCGCCAGTTGCTCGCCGACGCACTCGAAGTGGAACTGCATGCCGTCGATTGTCCCAACGCGGCGGCGCGCGGCGCGGCGATGCTCGGCGCAATCGCGTGCGGTCATTGGCATGCAAGCGATCTCGCTGCGCTCGCGCCCGCAGCGACACGCGTCGCGGGACCGCAAAACGATACGGCGCTTGCCGCGCGATACGCGCGCTTTGTTGATCTGTATGGCCGCGTCGAAGGCTGGTTCGTGCGCCCATCCGCCTGAGGCGCGCGCCGCGCGTCGCATGACGACAATCGCGCGACGCGGCATGCCACGGACGCGTCGCGATTGTCGGCGATGATGTCCGAAGCGCGGCGCGCGAACATGCGAGACAATCCGGGCCGCAATCGTTCACGGCAGTGAGGAACAGATTCAGATTCAAACTTAAATGGAACAGCCTTGGCGAACCACAGGAGAGCATTCACGATGAAGACGAAAGCAGCAATCGCATGGAAGGCCGGCGCACCGTTGACGATCGAAGAAGTCGACCTTGAAGGGCCGCGTGCCGGTGAAGTGCTGATCGAAGTGAAGGCGACGGGCATCTGCCACACGGACTACTACACGCTGTCGGGCGCCGATCCCGAGGGTCTCTTCCCGGCCATTCTCGGTCACGAAGGCGCGGGCGTCGTCGTCGATGTGGGGCCGGGCGTCGGCACGCTGAAGAAGGGCGATCATGTGATCCCTCTCTACACGCCCGAGTGCCGCCAGTGCAAGTTCTGCCTGTCGCGCAAGACGAATCTGTGTCAGGCGATCCGCTCGACGCAGGGCAGGGGCCTGATGCCCGATGCGACGTCGCGCTTTTCGCTCGACGGCAAGCCGCTCTTTCACTACATGGGCACATCGACGTTCTCGAACTACATCGTCGTGCCGGAGATCGCCGTCGCGAAGATCCGCGAGGACGCGCCGTTCGATAAGGTCTGCTATATCGGCTGCGGCGTGACGACGGGCGTCGGCGCTGTGGTCTATTCGGCGAAGGTCGAGGCGGGCGCGAATGTGGTCGTGTTCGGTCTGGGCGGCATCGGCCTCAATGTGATCCAGGGCGCGAAGATGGTCGGCGCTGACAAGATCATCGGCGTCGACATCAACCCGGGCCGCGTCGAACTGGCGAAGAAGTTCGGCATGACGCACTTCATCAACCCGAAGGAAGTCGAGAACGTCGTCGACCATATCGTGCAGCTCACCGACGGCGGCGCCGACTATTCGTTCGAATGCGTCGGCAATACGACGCTGATGCGCCAGGCACTCGAATGCACGCACAAGGGCTGGGGCCAGTCGTTCATCATCGGCGTGGCGGCGGCGGGCGAGGAGATCAGCACGCGGCCGTTCCAGCTGGTGACGGGTCGTCAATGGAAGGGCTCGGCGTTCGGCGGCGCGCGCGGCCGCACCGACGTGCCGAAGATCGTCGACTGGTACATGGAAGGCAAGATCAACATCGACGATCTGATCACGCATCACCTGAAGCTCGACCAGATCAACGAAGGCTTCGACCTGATGAAGAAGGGCGAGTCGATCCGATCGGTGGTCATCTACTAAAGGAGCGCGCGATGCTCGAACTGATCGAATCGCATGCGTCGTTCGGCGGGACGCAGCGTATCTACAGGCACGAGTCGAAGGCGATCGGGCTGCCGATGCGCTTCTCGGTCTTCATGCCGAAAGAGGCGTCGCAGCGGAAGGTGCCGGCGCTGTTCTACCTTGCAGGCCTGACCTGTACCGAAGAGACGTTCCCGATCAAAGCGGGCGCGCAGCGCTTCGCCGCGCAGCACGGCATCGCGTTGATCGCGCCCGATACGAGTCCGCGTGGCGCGGGCGTGCCGGGCGAGAGCGCGTCGTGGGACTTCGGCGTCGGCGCGGGCTTCTACGTCGATGCGACGCAGGAGCCCTGGTCGAAACATTACCGGATGTACTCGTACGTGCGGGACGAACTGCGCGAAACGGTCGTGAACGAACTGCCGGTCGATGGTGAAAGACTCGGCATCTTCGGTCACTCAATGGGCGGGCACGGCGCGCTGATGCTCGCGCTGCGCAATCCGGACATCTATCGGTCGGTGTCCGCGTTCGCGCCGATTGCCGCGCCGATGCGCTGTCCGTGGGGCGAGAAGGCGTTTAGCGGCTATCTCGGCGCTGATCGCGAGGCATGGAAGCAGTACGACGCGAGCGAACTGGTCGGCAAGGCGACACGAAAGTTCGCGGCAGGTATCCTGGTCGATCAGGGCCTCGCCGATCAGTTTCTCGCCGAGCAGCTCAACCCCGACGTGTTCGAAGCCGCCTGCAACGCAGCGGGGCAGCCGCTCACCCTGCGTCGGCATGAAGGCTACGACCACGGCTATTTCTTCATCTCGACGTTCATCGAGGATCATCTCGCGCATCACGCGAAGGTGTTGCTCGGCTGATCTTCACCGGCGATAGCATGAAAAGCAAAACGGGGTGGCTCGCAAGCCACCCCGTTCTTTATCTGCGCATGTGCTGCGCCATCAGGCTCGCGCCATAGACCAGCGCCGCGAGCAACGTGATCCAGAAGCTCGTCGGCCAGTCGGTATAGAAAGCGAGCGTCACGCCGATCCACGCCTGCGCGAGCGCGAGCAGCGCGGCGACCACGAGGCCGACGGAAAGACGCGTCGACAGGTTTTGCGCCGCCGCCGCCGGCCCGACCATCAGCGTGAACACGAGCAGCACGCCGACGATCTGCGTGCACGCAGCCACCGCGAGCGCGGCAATCGCCAGAAACAGCACCGACACGAGTCGCAGCGACACGCCTTTCGCTTCCGCCAGTTCCGGCTGCAACGATGCGAACAGCAAAGGCCGCATGATTGCCGCCAACGCCAGCAGGCTGACGACGCCGAGCGCGGCGAGCACCGCGAGCGTTGCCGAACTGACGCCGAGCACATTGCCGAACAGCAAGGCCGTGACCTGCGTCGCGTATGCGGTGAAGAAGTGCAGGAACAGCAAGCCGAAGCCCAGCGCAAGCGACAGGACCACGCCGATCGCCACATCGCGTCCCGCGAGCTTTTCGCCGAGCGCGCCCATGCCCACGCCCGCCGCGAGCGTGAAGCCGATCATCCCCCAGATCGGCGAAATGCCGATCAGCACGGCGCCCGTCGCGCCCGTGAAGCCGACGTGCGACAGCGCGTGTCCCGCGAAGGTCTGCCCGCGCATCACGAGGAAGTAGCCGACGATGCCCGACAGCACCGCGACAATCCCCGACGCCGCGAAGGCGTTCACCATGAAATCGTATTCAAACATCGTGCGTGTGTCCGTCGCGTGAGGCGTGATGGTGCGCATGTCCGTGGCCGTGCGCGTGGTCATGCGCATGCCCGTGGCTATGCGGCTCGCCATGCTGATGGTCGTCTTCGTGCTCGTGATCGTGCTTCTCGACTTCGACGTCGCCCGACATCACGAAGATGCGGCCGTTCACGCGCATCACTTCGATGGTCGAGCCATAGAGGCGCGAAAGCACCGGCTTCGTGATCACTTCATCGACGGTGCCGAGCGCGGCGACGCCATTGCCCAGATACAGCACACGATCGAGCGCATGCAGCAGCGGGTTGAGCTCGTGCGCGGAGAACAGCACGGCGATGCCGAGCTCCTGCTGCACGCGCTTCACCAGCTCGACGACCGCCTTCTGGTGATGCGGATCGAGGCTGATCAGCGGCTCGTCGAGCAGCAGCAGGCGCGGATTGCCGAGCAGACATTGCGCGAGCAGCAGCCGTTGACGCTCGCCGCCCGACAGCTCGGACAACGGCCTTGCAGCCAGCGCACTGCCGCCGACCAGCTCCAGCACGCGATCGACATCGGCACATGTTTTGGCATCGGCATGCGGCAGACCCCAACGATGCCCGTCGGCCGCCATTGCGACGAAATCGCGTCCGCGCACGCGCCGGCCGGCGAGCGCGCTGCGCGTCTGCGGCATGTAGCCTATCGACGGATTGCCGCGCACCACGGGCTCGCCGAGCACGCGCACCGTGCCGCGTGCAGCGGGGACGAGCCCGAGCACCGAGCGCATCAGCGTCGTTTTACCCGCGCCGTTTGGCCCGAGCACGCCGATGAACTCGCCCTGGTTGATCGTGAAGCTGGTGTCGCGCAGGATCTCGCGGTCGCCGAGTTCGAGCGTCACGCGATCCAGTTCGAGCACGGGCGCGTTGCCAGGCGATGCGGCGCGGCGAGGCATGTTCATGGGGTCTTTCCTTGGTTCGCACCGCCGCCGTTGCCTGCGGCCAGCGCGTTTCCGAGCGCGTCGAGCTGCGCCAGCATCCATTGCTGGAACGTCTTGCCGGCGGGTTGCGTCTCCGTCACGCTGACCGTCGGCACGCGCGATTGCTGCGCGAGTTTCAGCATGCGTTTCGTGAGGGCTTCCGTTGCCTGGCTGTTGTAGATCAGAACGCGCACGCGTCGCTCGCGAAGATCGCGCTCGAATGCAGCGATATCCGATGCACTCGCTTCCGTGTCGTTCATCGCGGCGAGCTGAAAGCGCTGGTTACGCATATCGAGTCCGATCGCATCGGACATGTAGCCGAACACCGGCTCGGTCGCCGTCACGCTCACATGCGCGTACTGGCTGCGCAGCGCGGCGATCTTGTCGTTCAGCGGCTTGAGCGAATCGAGAAACTTCGCGAGGTTCGCATCGTACACGGCCTTGTGCGACGGATCGGCTGCTGTCAGCGCCGCGCTCACCGCGCGGGCGACGGCGGGCATCGTCGACGGCTCGTACCACAGATGCGGATTGTCGCCGCTCTTCTTGCCGACGAGATCGGCCGCGACGATCATCTTGCGCTTGTCGCTCTTCGACGCATTCAGCAGCTTCGCCATCCACGGATCGTAATCGGCGCCGTTGTAGACGACAAGGCTCGCGCGCTGCAACGCGCGCGCCGTCTTCGGGCTCGCTTCGAACAGATGCGGGTCCTGGTCGGGATTGCTCAGGATGCTGGTCACGTCGACGCGGTCGCCTCCCAGTTGCTGCACGACGTCGCCATAAAAGTTTTCTGCGGCGACGACGGGAATTTTCGCATCCTGCGCATGCGCCGCCTGAGTAAATGCGACGGCCATCAGCGTCGAAGCGGCGGCTCGCGTCAGAAACTTCCACATCGAGTTGTTCTTCTTCATATCGGATTGACCTGTGGTTTGAGATGCGTCGGGTTGAACGAAAGGGGCGCGGCGTTACGGGTGAGCGTGCTTGCACGCCGCGCACAGCCCGCTCAGTTCGACGACCTGGTGATGCACTTCGAAACCGGGTGCGCTATGCGACAACTGCGCGGCCACTCCATCGCCGGGAATCTCGACCGTTTCGCCGCACGCTTCGCACATCAGGAACTGGCTCTGATGCGGTTCGCCCACCTGGCAACACGCGAAAAACGCATTCTTCGATTCGATCCGATGCACGAAGCCATGCTCGACGAGAAACTCGAGCACACGGTAGACCGTGGTCGGCGGCACGCGGCCGCGCTGCGGTTCGAGCGCCGCGAGCAGGTCATACGCACCGACGGGGCGCTCGCTCTGCGCGATCAGCGTATAGACCTGGCGGCGCAGCGTCGTCAGCGCGAGACCGCGTTCGGCCGCGAGCGCATCGGCGCGGGCCAGCTTGCGCGCGAGCTTGTTTGCGGACGGCGCGGCCGGATCGCCGGGACGGGCGGCGTCATGAAAAGCGTGAGCATCGGATGAACGGGCCATGTCACGACCTCCGGGCAGCGTCGGAATGAACGAAGACGCAATGATATAACGTATCTCGAAAAATTGTCATTGCCCGTTGCAAAGTCATCGCCGATTCTTAGAAAGAAGCGCTGTATCGCGAGCCCTTTGACGCTGCCGCGCTGCACCATCGAAATTGCGCGACGCGCCTTGACATGACCGGACGCGTATCCGATCATTCGATCACAGCGAGAGCAATTGCTCGGAAAACGAGCGTTCGCTCATGCTGATTCGAAGAATCAAACGAACCGGAGACAGGTTGTGACAGCCCGACTGCAAGGCAAGGTGGCGATTCTGACGGGCGCAGCGAGCGGTATCGGCGAGGCGGTGGCCCGCCGCTATCTCGAGGAGGGAGCGCGCTGCGTGCTGGTCGACGTGAAGCCGGCTGGCGAGTTCGCGCACGCACTGCGCGAAACGGAAGGCGACCGCGTGCTGACGATCAGCGCGGACGTGACGCGCCGCGAAGAGATCGCGCGCATCGTCGACGAGACGGTGCAGCGCTTCGGTCAGATCGACATTCTTTTCAACAACGCGGCGCTGTTCGACATGCGCCCGCTGCTCGACGAATCCTGGGATATTTTCGACAAGCTCTTCGCGGTCAACGTGAAGGGTATGTTCTTCCTGATGCAGGCCGTCGCGCAGCGCATGGTCGAGCAGGGACACGGCGGCAAGATCATCAACATGTCGTCGCAGGCGGGCCGCCGCGGCGAAGCGCTCGTGTCGCACTACTGCGCGACCAAGGCGGCCGTGCTGAGCTATACGCAATCGGCCGCGCTGGCGCTCGCGCCTCACGGGATCAACGTGAACGGCATCGCCCCGGGCGTCGTCGATACGCCGATGTGGGATCAGGTCGATGCCCTTTTCGCGCGTTACGAGAACCGGCCGCTCGGCGAGAAGAAGCGTCTCGTCGGTGAAGCGGTGCCGCTGGGCAGGATGGGGCTGCCCGCGGATCTGACGGGGGCGGCGCTGTTCCTCGCGTCTTCGGATGCGGATTACATCACCGCGCAAACCCTGAACGTCGACGGCGGCAACTGGATGAGCTGACCGTCATTCATTCACCGGCATCCAATTCCGGCGTTCTGCGCGCACCCGCCGGTCACGTACCAAAACGCAAGTACGAATAAAGGAGACAAACGATGAAGCCCACCTTCAAACCCGCGCTCAATGTATTCGGCGCTGCGGCGCTCGCGTGCGCCGCGTTCAGCGCGAACGCGGCGACCGTGACGATCGCGACGTTGAACAATCCGGACATGATCGAGCTGAAGAAGCTGTCGCCGGCATTCGAGAAAGCGAATCCCGACATCAAGCTGAACTGGGTGATCCTGGAAGAAAACGTGCTGCGTCAGCGCGCGACGACCGACATCACGACGGGCAGCGGCCAGTTCGACGTGATGACGATCGGCGCCTATGAAACGCCGCAATGGGGCAAGCGCGGCTGGCTCGCGCCGCTCACGGGCCTGCCCGCCGATTACGACCTGAACGACGTCGTGAAGACGGCGCGGGACGGTCTTTCGTACAACGGCACGCTGTTCGCGCTGCCGTTCTATGTAGAAAGCTCGATGACGTACTACCGCAAGGATCTGTTCGCGGCGAAGGGCCTGAAGATGCCCGACGCGCCGACGTATGACCAGATCGCCCAGTTCGCCGACAAACTCACCGACAAATCGGCGGGCATGTACGGCATCTGCTTGCGCGGCAAGGCCGGCTGGGGCGAGAACATGGCCTACGTGACGACGCTCGTGAATACGTTCGGCGGCCGCTGGTTCGACGAAAAGTGGAATGCGCAGCTGACGACGCCCGAATGGAAAAAGGCCGTTTCGTTCTATACGGACCTGCTGAAGAAGGACGGCCCTCCGGGAGCGAGCTCGAACGGCTTCAACGAGAACCTCACGCTGATGTCGTCGGGCAAGTGCGCGATGTGGATCGACGCGACGGTCGCGGCGGGCATGCTCTACAACAAGCAGCAATCGCAGATCTCGGACAAGGTCGGCTTCGCGGCCGCGCCGACCCAGGCGACGCCGAACGGCTCGCACTGGCTGTGGGCATGGGCGCTGGCGATTCCGAAGTCGTCGAAGCAGGCCGATGCCGCGAAGAAGTTCATTACCTGGGCGACGTCGAAGCAGTACATCGAGCTCGTCGCGAAGGATGAAGGCTGGGCCTCGGTGCCGCCGGGCACGCGCCAGTCGACGTATGCGCGCCCTGAGTACAAGCAGGCCGCGCCGTTCGCGGACTTCGTGCTGAAGGCGATCGAGACGGCTGACCCGAACCATCCGACGGCCAAGCCGGTGCCGTACACGGGCGTGCAGTTCGTCGGCATCCCCGAGTTCCAGTCGTTCGGCACGGTGGTCGGCCAGAGCATCTCGGGCGCCGTCGCGGGCCAGATGTCTGTCGATCAGGCGCTCGCAGCCGGCAACGCGACAGCCGACCGCGCCGTCAAGCAGGCCGGCTACCAGAAATAACGATGAAGTGAAAATGGGCACGTCGTTTGCGTTTCCCCTGGCGCAAGCGACGTACCCAGCCCGTAGCCTCGAAACCAGGCCGTAACGATGTAACGCGCCGGCTGACAGCACACCGTCAGCCGGACCCTGGCAGCACAGCGAGCCGCAAGCCCCGCGACCCGCGCACTACCGAAGAGGTGGTCCATCATGCGTCTTCATTTGCGTCTACCCCTCATGCACGCACAACCTCAGCCCAAAACAGAACACGAGCGAGAAGAGCGCAAGGCCGCGCACGCGCGCTGGCTCGTTTCGCCATCCGTAGGCCTCCTCGTTCTGTGGATGACGATACCGCTCGCGATGACGATCTGGTTTTCGTTCTCGCGCTACAACCTGCTGAATCCGGATGAAAAGGGGTTCGCGGGTATCGACAACTACAAGTTCCTCGCCGGCGATCCTGCATTCGGTCCGTCGATCCTGCACACGCTGCAACTGATCGTCGCCGTGCTGGTCATCACGGTGGTGGGCGGCGTGCTGATGGCGGTGCTGTTCGACCGCAAGTTCTATGGGCAGGGCATCGCGAGGCTGCTCGCGATCGCGCCGTTCTTCGTGATGCCGACGGTGAGCGCGCTGATCTGGAAGAACATGATCCTGCACCCGGTGTACGGGCTCGTCGCGCAGGGCATGCGCGCGATCGGCCTGACGCCGATCGACTGGTTCGCCGACTATCCGTTGACGGCCGTGATCATCATCGTCGCGTGGCAGTGGCTGCCGTTCGCGTTCCTCATTCTGTTCACGGCGATCCAGTCGCTCGACCAGGAGCAGAAGGAAGCGGCGAAGATCGACGGTGCCGGTCCGTTTTCGATGTTCTTCTTCATCACGCTGCCGCACCTGAGGCGGGCGATCGCCGTGGTCGTGATGATGGAAACCATTTTCCTGCTGTCGATCTTCGCCGAAATCTACACGACGACGGGCGGCGGTCCGGGCAACGCGACGACCAACCTGTCGTACCTGATCTACGCGCTTGGCCTGCAACAGTTCGACGTCGGCCTTGCATCGGCAGGGGGGATTCTCGCCGTGGTGCTCGCGAATATCGTGTCGTTCTTCCTCGTGCGCATGCTCGCGAAGAACCTGAAAGGGGAGTACGAAAAATGAGCCAGGTTGCTGCTACACCCGTTACGACGACCCAGTCGTCGGCCGCTTCGCCGCTCGCCGTCATCCGGCGCAGCATTCCCGGCATCATCGCGTGGCTGCTCGCGTTGCTGCTGTTCTTCCCGATCTTCTGGATGACAATCACGGCATTCAAGACCGAGCAGCAGGCGTACGCGTCTTCGCTCTTCTTCATGCCGACGCTCGACAGCTTCCGCGAGGTTTTTGCGCGCAGCAATTACTTCGGCTTCGCGTGGAACTCGATCCTGATCTCGGTCGGCGTGACGCTGCTGTGCCTGATTCTCGCCGTGCCGTGCGCGTACGCGATGGCGTTCTTCCCGACCGGCCGCACGCAGAAAGTGCTGCTGTGGATGCTGTCGACGAAGATGATGCCGTCAGTCGGCGTGCTGGTGCCGATCTATCTGCTGTGGAAGAACAGCGGACTGCTCGATACCGTCACGGGCCTCGTCATCGTCTACACGCTGATCAATCTGCCGATCGCCGTATGGATGGCGTTCACGTACTTCGCCGAAATTCCGCGCGACATTCTCGAAGCGGGCCGCATCGACGGCGCCGCGACGTGGCAGGAGATCGTCTATCTGCTGATGCCGATGGCGCTGCCGGGGCTCGCATCGACGGCGCTCTTGCTCGTGATCCTGTCGTGGAACGAGGCGTTCTGGAGCATCAACCTGTCGAGTTCGAACGCTGCGCCGCTCACTGTCTTCATCGCGTCGTATTCGAGCCCTGAAGGCCTGTTCTGGGCGAAGCTGTCGGCGGCGTCGCTGCTGGCCGTCGCTCCGATCCTGATTGTCGGTTGGGTTTCGCAGAAACAGCTGGTGCGTGGCCTTACGTTCGGGGCGGTCAAGTGACGGACACGAGAACGGAAGCCAGGCCCGGACAAAGCGTCGCGCTCATCTGCGATTGCGACGGCGTGCTGATCGACAGCGAAGCCGTCGCGGCTGCGATGCTCGTGCACGAGCTCGAAGCGCGCTGGCCCGATGCCGACGTCGCGCCCGTCGTGATGCCGTTGCTGGGCTTGCGCATCGAGAGCGTGCTGCAAGGCACGGCGACGCAGCTCGGCAAGACGTTGACGCCCGCGGAAATCGCCGCGATTCGCAGCACGGTCGAAGCCGCGGCCGTGCAGGCGCCGATGGTCGACGGCATCGAGGCGGCGCTCGCGAGCATTCCGCTCACGAAGGCCTGCGCGAGCAACAGCTTTCGCGCGTACGTCGAAGCGGCACTGGCGCGCACGGGCCTCGTCCGGCATTTCGGCAACCGGTTGTTTTGCGCGGATGCCGTCGCGCAGCCGAAGCCCGCGCCCGACGTCTATCTCGCCGCCGCGCGCGGACTGGGCGTGAGCGCCGATGCGTGCCTCGTCATCGAAGACAGCGTGACGGGCGTGACGGCGGCGACGGCGGCGGGCATGACGGTGTATGGATTCATCGGCGGCGGCCATGCGAGCGACGAGCAGATCGGCGCGTTGCACCGCGTGGGCGCGCAACAGGTATTCGACGACATGATGCAATTGCCGGGACTGGTCGCGGACTGGATGCAGCGCATAGCGGTCGCGTGATGGTCGGACGGGCATCGCACGAAGCCCTCTATCCGGCAAAGCGATTGAACGTAGTAGAGAAGCAGCAACTATTTTGCATGGGACGGAAGTAGACGTTAAAGCGCCAACTCCCGTCGACAATGGAGACACATCATGGCAAGCGTAACTCTGCGCAACATCAGGAAAGCCTACGACGACAACGAGGTGATGCGCGACATCAACCTCGACATTCAGGACGGCGAGTTCGTGGTGTTCGTCGGGCCGAGCGGCTGCGGCAAGTCCACGCTGATGCGGATGATCGCCGGCCTCGAAGACATCACGGGCGGCGATCTGCAGATCGACGGCACGCGCATGAACGACGTGCCGCCCGCCAAGCGCGGCATTGCGATGGTGTTCCAGTCGTACGCGCTGTATCCGCACATGACGCTGTACGACAACATGGCGTTCGGCCTCAAGCTCGCGGGCACGAAGAAGCCGGAGATCGACGCCGCCGTGCGCAATGCCGCGAAGATCCTGCACATCGACCATCTGCTCGAACGCAAGCCGAAGCAGCTGTCGGGCGGCCAGCGGCAGCGCGTCGCAATCGGCCGCGCGATCACGCGCAAGCCGAAGGTGTTCCTGTTCGACGAACCGCTGTCGAACCTCGATGCCGCGCTGCGCGTGAAGATGCGCCTCGAATTCGCGCGTCTACATGACGAGCTCAAGACAACGATGATCTACGTCACGCACGATCAGGTCGAAGCGATGACGCTCGCGGACAAGATCGTCGTGCTGTCGGCGGGCAATCTGGAACAGGTGGGCAGCCCGAACATGCTGTATCACGCGCCCGCGAACCGCTTTGTCGCCGGCTTCATCGGCTCGCCGAAGATGAACTTCCTCGAAGGCGTCGTGCAGTCGGTGTCGGCGAACGGCGTGCTCGTGAAGTACGAAACGGGCGAGACGCAGCTCGTGCTGGTCGAACCCGGCCGCGCGAAAGAGGGTGACAAGGTGACGGTCGGCATCCGGCCCGAGCATCTGCATATCGACGTGGCGGACTATGGCGTGTCGGCGCGCATCATGGCAGTCGAATCTCTCGGCGATGCGGCGTACCTGTACGCCGAAAGCAGCGTCGCGCCCGATGGCCTGATCGCGCGCATTCCGCCGCTTGAACGGCACGAGAAAGGCACGACGATCCGGCTCGGCGCAACGCCCGATCATTGCCATCTGTTCGACAGCGACGGGCAGGCATTCCAGCGGAAGATCGTCGAGGTGCTTGCGGCGTGATCGAGCGATAAGAAAGCGCTGAACGAGGGCGTGTTCGAGCGCGCAGATACGGGCGCCGTTGTTCCGCCGTTGCCGCAAAGGTGACGGCGGAACAACGGCGCCTTGCTTTTGCAGACTCGGACTTATCCGATATTTCCGCGACCTATCCCATATCAAAATTGTGCATCGTCTGACGGGATGCCTGAGGCCAAACGGCCCGGCGCGTTCTGTCGATTGCCCGTCCATCCCCGTCGAATACGCCGTCAACGCGATTGCAGTCTGAATCGCGTGCATGCGCGTGCCGCCGACGACCCAAGACGCCACATGCACAACATCCCCGCCTCCCCGCAACAAGAAACCGTCACGACATCGACTGTCGAAAACCCGGCCGACAACCCGATCGAGAATGCGCTTGCGCTTCATCGCGCGGGCCGGCTCGATCGCGCCGAGCACGCGTATCGCGCGATTCTGGACGCGCAGCCGTGCGATGCGAGCACGCTCTACATGCTGGGCGTGCTGTACCTGCAGCGCCAGGACATCGAGCGCGCGATCGAACGTTTCGATGCGGCGCTCGCGCTGGAGCCGCATGACGCGGATTGCCTGATCGATCGCGGCATCGCGGCCCTCGCGCGCGGTGACGATGAAGGCGCGGAGCGATTCTTCAGCCAGGCCGTCGAGCACGCGCCGCAGCATGCGCTGGCGCACAGCAATCTCGGCAAGGTGCGACGGCGCATGGGCAAGCGTGAAGAGGCGCTGGCCAGTTTCCAGCAGGCCGTTGAACTGGAGCGCGATCTCTTCGAAGCGGCGCTCGGCCGTGCTGACCTGCTCGAAGAGCTTTCGCGTCCGCATGAGGCGGTTGCCGCCTATCAGTACGCGGAGCAATTGGCGCCGCAGGACACGCGGGTGCTGCGCGGCCTGGGCGTGACGTTGAACGCGGTGCGCCGGCATACGGAGGCCGCCGAGGTTTTTCAACGCGCATTGCAGCAGGACCCGCACGACATCCACGCGCTGTTCGGCCTTGCATTCGCAACAGATGCGCAACTGAAATTCGACGATGCGCTTGCGATCTACGCGCGCGCGCTGGAGATCGCGCCAGACTCGCCGACGCTGCACAACAACGTCGCGTTCACGCTGACGTGCCTGTCGCGCTACGACGAAGCCGACGATCATCTGCGACGTGCAATCGAACTCAGCCCTGATCTATCCAATGCCTACAAGCTGCTCGGCATGTCGGAATTGCGGCGCGGGAATTTCCGCCACGGCTGGACGTATTACGAGCATCGCAAGACCACGCCGAGCGGCCTGCTCGGCTACCCAAAGCTCGGCATGCCCGAATGGCAGGGCGAGCCGGTCGGCGGCAAGCGCTTTTTGCTCGCGCGCGAGCAGGGCGCCGGCGATCAGTTGCAGTTCATCCGCTATGCCGATGTGCTGCGCGATCTCGGCGCCACCGTCGACGTGTGGACCAGCAACGAACTGGCGCCCATCTTTTCCCGCATGCCCGGTGTGAACCGCGTGCTGACGAACCAGCCCGACGGCGGCTACGACTACTCCTGCCGCATGATGAGCGTGCCCGCATGGCTTTGCGACGATGCGATCCCGAACGCAGTGCCATATCTGTCGGCGGATGCGGCGCAGGTCGCTGGCTGGCGCGAGCGGCTCGCGCAGGCCGCGGGCGAGTGCAAGAAGATCGGGCTCGTGTGGGCGGGCAATCCGCAGCACTATCTCGACGTGTATCGCTCGGCGCCTCTTTCGGCGCTCGAACCGCTCGCGTCGGTGCGCGGCCTCGCATGGTTCGCATTGCAGAAGGGCGCGGCGGAGGCGCAACTCGACGGGCTCGCGCATCGCTGGCCGATCTGCGCGCTCGGTCAGCTGCTGAACGACTTCGACGCGACGGCGGCCGTCATCGAGTGTCTGGATATCGTGATTACCGTCGATACGTCCGTTGCGCATCTGGCGGGCGCGCTCGGCAAGCCCGTGTGGGTGATGCTGCCGAAGCAGGCCGACTGGCGCTGGATGATGTCGGGCGAGGACAACCCGTGGTATCCGACTGCGCGTCTTTTCAGGCAGCAGGTGCTCGGCGAATGGACGCCTGTGATCGATGCGTTGCGTAGCGCGCTCGAAGCGCTTTGAGTGCTTGAGGCGCTTCGAGCCGCGCTAGCGTTCTTCCCTCACGCGGGTGACGCAACAGACACACCCTCGCCGTGATTCAGCGCGGCGCGCGCGCACAGTTCGTCGGTGACGAGTCCCGATAGCCAGCCGCCCTTGAGCGCGGCAATCACCGCACCGCGTTTCCGCTCGCCGCCCGCGAAGCCGATTACGGGACGCTTCGGCGGCGAATCGAGCCGCAAGCTCGTCACGCGGCGGCCCGTCGGCGATTCGACGCGCGCGCCGTCGGCATCGATCGGCAGGCCGAGCAGTTCGGCGACGGCGCCCAGCGACACCAGTTCCTCCACCTCATCCGACGTGATGAAGCCGTCCTCATGCAGCGGACAATGCAAGCCGATGTTGCCGATGCCGACGAACGCCACATCGGCCTCGCCCGACAGCGACTCGACGATCCGGTACAGACGGTGATTGCACCACTGCGCGCGTTCCGCTTCGCTGTCTGCGATCAGCGGCGCGGGCAGCAGGAAGTGCTTGCCGCCCGTCTTCTCGGAGATGTGCAGCGCGACGTCGTAGCGGTTCGACGAGCCGTCCTGCGCAATTGCGCCGACCATCGACACGAGCCGATGCTGCGGCCGCTCCAGTTGCGCGACCTGATCGACGACGGCCTTCAGCGTACGCCCGCTGCTCACGGCGACGACCATCGGCCGTTCTTCGCCGAGATAACGCTCCATCACCTGCGCGCCCGCGACGGCGAGCTTGCGGTCGATCTCTTCGGGGTTGTCGTTGTCGACGGGCACGACTTCGCACATCGACAGCCCGTAGCGCTTCGACAACTGAGCAGCGAGCGACAGACAGTCCGCGAGCTGATGATCGACGCGCACGCGGATCAGGTTCTTCTCGACGGCGAACGCGACCAGCCGCTGCGCGACGGGCCGCGACACCTGCAGTTTTTCGGCGATCTCGTTCTGCGTATTGCCGGCAACGTAGTAGAGCCAGGCGGCGCGCGTCGCGAGATCGAGCTTTTCAGTGGACTTGGGCACGATGGGTTCGCTCAGGAATGCGCCGAAGCGCGTAACACCAGGCAGCCCGTATCGGACGTTCTGGTGTGCTGCATGCCGTACGCATTCGTCGTAGTGCGCATCACGGGCTCACACTACTACGCTGCGTTCGCATCGCGCGCGGGCGCGAACATCGGCTTCACATGCCGATACAGCGCGCGATAGCTGGCGAGCCGCTCGCGCAGCACGGCATGACGCCGCGCGTTCGGCGTGAATTCGATTTCGACGGGCGGTTTGGTCAGCACCGTCGACGGATCGCCGCCCGCCGCGAGCCAGCCCAGACGCGCCGCGCCGAGCGCCGCGCCCGTTTCGCCGCCGCCGTGCTTGCGCGTCGCCGTGTTCAGCGAATCCGCGAGCAGTTGCGCCCAGTAGTTGCTGCGCGCGCCGCCGCCGAGGAGCGAGAGCGCGCTTACTTCGGTGCCCGCCGCGCGCAACGCGTCGAGGCCGTCCGTCAGCGCGAGCGTCACGCCTTCTAGCACCGCATAGCCGAGCAGCGCGCGATCGGTCGCGTGCGTCATGCCGAAGAACACGCCTTGCGAATATGGATCGTTGTGCGGCGTGCGCTCGCCGGACAGATACGGCAGGAAGAGCGGCGCAGTCGCGAGCGCGTCGTCGGGCAGCTGTTCGACTTCGGCGAGCAGCGTCGGCTCGTCGGTGGACGTCAGCTTGCAGACCCAGCGCAAGCAGCTCGCCGCCGACAGCACCACGCTCATCTGATGCCAGCGGTCGGGAATCGCATGGCAGAACGCGTGCACGGCCGACTCCGGATTCGGCCGGAAGCTGTCGCCGATCACGCACAACACGCCCGACGTGCCGAGCGACACGAAGCCGTCTCCCGGCTGCGTCGCGCCGATGCCGATCGCGCTCGTCGCGTTGTCGCCGCCGCCCGCCGCGACCACGATGGGCTCGCGCAAGCCCAGCTCGCGCGCGAGTTCGGGACGCAGCATGCCCGACGGCGCGCTGCCCTCCGCGAGACGCGGCATATGCGAGCGGTTCAGATCGCAGGCCGCGAGCAGCGTATCGGACCAGTCGCGCTGCGCGACGTCGAGCCATAGCGTGCCCGCTGCATCGGATGGATCGGAGACCTTGTCGCCCGTCAGTTGAAGGCGCAAATAGTCCTTCGGCAGAAGCACGCAGGCCGTCTGCCGAAAGATTTCCGGCTCGTGCCGCGCGACCCACAGAAGCTTCGGCGCGGTGAAACCGGGCATCGCCAGATTGCCAGCGATGCGATGCAGGTCCGGCGCGCGCCGGTACAGCTCATCGCATTCCTCGACGGCGCGCATGTCGTTCCACAGAATCGCGGGACGCAGCACGCGGTC
Source organism: Paraburkholderia franconis (assembly GCF_009362735.1). GTDB lineage: Bacteria > Pseudomonadota > Gammaproteobacteria > Burkholderiales > Burkholderiaceae > Paraburkholderia > Paraburkholderia franconis. The sequence continues at coordinate 226,415 of NZ_WHNP01000003.1, forward strand.
TTCGTCGTCGAGCAGCACTGCGCCATGCATCTGTCCCGACAGCCCGATGCCGCGAATCTGCGCGAACTGTTCCGGGTAACGGTCGCGTAACGCGAAGAGCGCGCTGCGCGTGCCTTGCCACCAGTCGGACGGGTTCTGCTCCGACCAGCGCTGATGCGGACGCGAAACGGTGAACGGAGAACCTGCCGTGCCGATCACGCGTCCGTCGGACGCGAGCAGCAGAACTTTCACTTCGGACGTGCCGAGGTCGATGCCGAGATACATGGGCGCGAAACCTTCGTCGGTAGGAGATGCGCTACTTTAGCCGCATGCCGCTGGCGATGCCATGCGCAATAGACCTGACGCATGGCAGTCGTCGAATGCGGCGATCAATGGGAGCGGCCGCGCGTGGAAGCTGCGTGGATGCATTCACACGCGCGGCGGTGCTGTTGTGTGTCGAGCAAGGCGATGTCGACGGCTTCAGCCGGTTTCAGTCGGCCGGGTTCATTCAGTCAACTCAGTCGGCCGAGTTCAGTCAGCCGAGTTTGGCCAACTTCACGCACCGCGCTTCGCGAGCCACGCATCGACGCGTTCGAGCGCCGGGCGCACCACTTTCTCGAGCGAAGCCGTGCCCGCCATGCTGCCCCAGAGCAGACGGTCCGCGCAGTAAGCCTGCACCGGATCGGGTGCCTTGAAGAAGCCGCGCGCAATGCCTTCGTCCATCACGCCGTCCTGATACGCGTACGGCAACTGGCCGCGCTGCCACCTGTCGAGAAAGCGGAAGAAGAGCGCGGGCAGCATCGCGGTCGCATTCGGCTCGACCTTGCGCTCGAAGCACTCGGACAGCGTCGGCGCGATGAAGCCGGGAATCTTTGAGAAGCCATCGGCGGCGACGCGTTGATTAGTGTCCTGGATATAAGGATTGCCAAAGCGTTCGAGCACGACATCGCGGTACTTCGCGAGATCGAGCGGACTCGGCGTGAGGCAGGGGATCACGTCCTGCGTCACGTAGTCATGGGCGAACTGGCGAATTTCCGGATCGTGCGTGCCTTCGTGGATATACGAGAGGCCCACCAGCGTGCCCGCCCACGCGATGCAACTGTGCGTCGCGTTCAGAATGCGGATCTTTGCCTCTTCATACGGCAGCACCGAATCGACCAGCTCCGCGCCGACCCGGTCCCACGCCGGCCGCCCGGCGACGAAGTGATCCTCGATCACCCACTGGATGAACGATTCGCCCATCACGGGGCACGCGTCGTCGATGCCTGTCGCCGTCTTCACGCGCTCGCGCACGTCGGGTGTCGGGCGCGGCGTGATCCGGTCGACCATCGAGTTCGGGCATGCCGTGTTCGCATCGAACCATTGACGCAGCGCGCTCGCGCCGCGCCGCTCCAGAAACTCGGTCATGCCCGCGCGGAAGCGTTCGCCATTGCTGCGCAGGTTGTCGCAGGTCTGCAGCGTGACGGGGCCGGCGTTGCGCTGCATGCGCGCTTCGAGAATCGCGGCGAGCGCGCCGTAGATCGTGGTGCGCGCGCCGTTCAGATCGGCGGACAGATCGGGATTCGCCGTATCGAGCTTGTCGTGTTCGTCGAGGTAGTAGCCGCCTTCCGTCACGGTGAACGCGATGATCTTGCACGCGGGGTCGGCGCCCGCTTCGACGAGCCCATCGAGATTCGCCGACCACGGCACCACGCGTTTGATCGAGCGGATCGTTTCATAGTCGCGCTTGCCTTGCGGCGTGACGGTTTCGAGCGTGTAGACGCCGTTTTGCGCGGCCAGCGCATCGGCGACGGCATTCATGTCGCTGCGGATGTTGCCGACGGTGAGCGACCACTGCGTATCGCCGGGCTGACTCGCTTCGTTGAGCCGGTGCAGGTACCACGCCTGATGTGCGCGATGGAACGATCCCGCGCCGATGTGCAGGATCACCTGCGTGCTTGCGCCGCTGTCCTGGCCGCTGTTCATGTGTGTCTCCTGTATCGACCCGAATTGGCGCGTCGGCGGGAGCTGGCGCTTGGCGCTGACTCCCGTTTTATGCGTTGCTCGGGTCACATGCTAGTGAAGTCTTATGCGCACGGTCTTTCGCGTGCGTTGTTACTTGGGATAAGTCTAGAAGCTGTCTCGGCGACATGAGCCGACGACTCGAAAACGAAGAGCATTTGCTCTCAACGTGAACTAATGATCGTATTCGGCCGATCGAAAGTCAAGGCGAAGGGCGGCGCTTTTTCACGGCGGATCGTTGCGCAGCGCGGCGGGACGAGTTTTTCAACGGCTCATGCGCTGCCCGCGAGGTGCTTGCCAAAGGTCGATCGGCTAGCTGTTGCATTGCATCAAATTTGACAGCCGGAAGGCCAGGACTAACCCGAATGCAAAAAAGTATCAATCGACGGTCTCATTTCTAGTGGCCTCGATTGCGCTCGGGGTCTAACTTTCGCTACACAAAAGCAATGAACCCGATGGCGCTCGCAAGACGTGAAACGCAAGGTGCCGGACGAAGGAACAGGAGGAGGACCGACGTGCAACCCGATCTCGAACTGGTGAGCGTACGCCGCGACGAGTCGTTCAAGGTGTGGTATCACGGCTTTCCGTACCGCACCGTGCGCTGGCATTTCCATCCGGAATTCGAAATCCATCTGATCGTCGCGACGACGGGCAAGATGTTCGTCGGCGATTACATCGGCAGCTTCGCGCCGGGCAATCTCGTGCTGATGGGGCCGAACCTGCCGCACAACTGGGTCAGCGAAGTGCCCGAGGGCGTGACGATCGCGCAGCGCAATCTCGTCGTGCAGTTCGGCCAGGACTTCGTCGCGCATTGCACCGAGAGCTTTCCTGAATGGCGCACGCTCGAAGCGCTGCTCGCCGATTCGCGGCGCGGCGTGTCGTTCGGCGCGCAGACGAGCGCCGCCATCCAGCCGCTTTTCATGGAACTGCTCGAAGCGCGCGGCCTGCGCCGCATCGTGCTTTTCCTGTCGATGATGGAAATCCTGCTGAACGCGAGCGACCGCGAACTGCTCGCGAGTCCCGCGTATCAGAGCGACCCGACCAGCTATGCATCGACACGCATCAACCATGTGCTCTCGTATATCGGCAAGAACCTCGCGTCGGAGTTGCGCGAATCCGATCTCGCGCAGCTCGCGGGGCAGAGCGTGAGCGCCTTCTCGCGATATTTCCGCCGCCATACGGGCCTGCCGTTCGTGCAGTACGTGAACCGCATGCGCATCAATCTCGCGTGTCAGTTGCTGATGGATGACGAGCTGAGCGTGACCGACATCTGCTATAAGGTCGGCTTCAACAATCTGTCGAACTTCAACCGGCAGTTCCTCACGGCGAAAGGCATGGCGCCGTCGAAGTTCCGCCGCTTCCAGCAACTGAACGACGCGAGCCGCGCCGCTTCGGAAGCAGCAGCGGCGCTCGGCAAGGGCATCGCGAACGCGCCTTCGATCGTACCCGCCGTGCAGGCGCGAACCCATGCGCACGCTCAGCCACGCGCCGCGCCCACGGCGTATCCGCCTCCGGGCTCGCCTCTGACGACGACCTGACGCACTTCCCCGATACCAGTGTTTCACCTGCTCATCGCGCGCCCGAACCGCGCGAGGGACGCACTCATCCTCATAAACGGAGACAACCATGACGCACACCACTTCGAACCTTTCGCATCCTTCGCGCACGTTGCGCCTGCGCGCCGCGCTGACCTTCGCCGCCGTGATGCTCGGCGCGCCGCTTCTTGCACCGGCGACTGCCAACGCCGCGCCGCTGAAAATCGGCATGACGTTCCAGGAACTGAACAACCCGTACTTCGTGACGATGCAAAAGGCGCTGAACGATGCGGCCGCATCGATCGGCGCGACGGTCGTCGTTACCGATGCGCATCATGACGTGAGCAAGCAGGTGAGCGACGTCGAAGACATGCTGCAGAAGAAGATCGACATCCTGCTCGTCAATCCGACCGATTCGACGGGCATCCAGTCGGCGGTGACGTCGGCGAAGAAGGCGGGCGCCGTGGTCGTCGCCGTCGATGCGAACGCGAACGGTCCCGTCGATTCGTTCGTCGGCTCGAAGAATTTCGACGCGGGGCAGATGTCGTGCGAGTACCTCGCGAAAGCGATCGGCGGCAGCGGTGAAGTGGCGATTCTCGACGGCATTCCCGTCGTGCCGATTCTCGAACGCGTGCGCGGCTGCAAGGCGGCGCTCGCGAAGTTTCCGAACGTGAAGCTCGTCGATACGCAGAACGGCAAGCAGGAGCGCGCGACGGCGCTGTCCGTCACCGAGAACATGATCCAGGCGCATCCGAACCTGAAGGGCATCTTCAGCGTGAACGACGGCGGCTCGATGGGCGCGTTGTCCGCGATCGAATCGTCGGGCAAGGACATCAAGCTGACGAGCGTCGACGGCGCGCCCGAAGCGATCACCGCGATCCAGAAGCCGAACTCGAAGTTCATCGAAACGTCCGCGCAATTCCCCCGCGACCAGATCCGTCTCGCGATCGGCGTGGCGCTTGCGAAGAAGTGGGGCGCCAATGTACCTAAGGCGATTCCCGTCGACGTGAAGCTTGTCGACAAGGACAACGCGAAGGGCTTCAGCTGGTAAGCGATGTGTTGCGGCAGCAGTGACGCGCGCAACGCGCTGCGTCACTGCATGAAACGCAAAGGAAACACGATGGACACGGTCCTCAAACTCGACAACATCACGAAGAGCTTTCCGGGCGTGAAGGCGTTGCAGCGCATTCATCTCGAGATCGCGCGCGGCGAGATTCACGCGCTGCTCGGCGAGAACGGCGCGGGCAAGTCGACGCTGATGAAGATCCTGTGCGGCATCTATCAGCCCGACGACGGTACGATCGTGATCGACGGCGAAGCGCGGCACTTCGCGAACTATCACGATGCCGTTGCGGCGGGCGTCGGCATCGTGTTTCAGGAGTTCAGCCTGATTCCGTATCTGAACGCCGTCGAGAACATGTTCCTCGGACGCGAGCTGCGCAATCGCTTCGGCATGCTCGATCGGTCGCAGATGCGGCGCGCGGCGGCGGAGATCTTCGCGCGGCTCGGCGTTGCGATCGATCTGTCCGTGCCGATTCGCGAGCTCTCTGTCGCGCAGCAGCAGTTCGTCGAAATCGGCAAGGCGCTGTCGCTGAATGCGCGCATCCTGATTCTCGACGAGCCGACGGCGACGCTGACGCCCGCCGAAGCCGAGCATCTGTTCACGATCATGCGCGACCTGAAGCGGCACGGCGTCGCGATGATTTTCATCTCGCACCACCTCGAAGAGATTTTCGAAGTGTGCGACCGCATCACCGTGTTGCGCGACGGCCAGTATGTCGGCATGACGGATGTGGCGAAGACGGATGTCGGCCGGCTCGTCGAGATGATGGTCGGGCGCAAGATCGAAAGCAGCTTTCCGCCGAAACCCGCGTTGCCCGCCGATGCGAAGGTCGTGCTCGAAGTGAACGCATTGCAGTTGCACAAGGACGGCCCCGTGAATCGCTTCACGCTGCGCGAAGGCGAAATACTCGGCTTTGCGGGACTCGTCGGCTCGGGACGCACGGAGACGGCGCTCGCCGTCATCGGCGCGGACGCGGCGCACGTGAAGGACATTCGCATTAACGGCGCGCCGGCGAATCTGTCCGATCCCGCCGACGCATTGAAGTCCGGCATCGGCATCCTGCCTGAAAGCCGCAAGACAGAAGGGCTGATCACGTCGTTCTCGATCAAGCAGAACATCTCGATCAACAACCTCGGCAAGTACCGCGCCGCGCGCTTCTTCATCGACCACGGCAGCGAAGCGCGCGCAACCGCGGACATCATGAAGCGCGTCGGCGTGAAGGCGCCGACGATGAACACCGAAGTCGCGACGCTGTCGGGTGGCAATCAGCAGAAAGTGGTGATCGCGCGCTGGCTCAATCACCACACGAACATCCTGATCTTCGACGAGCCGACGCGCGGCATCGACGTCGGCGCGAAAGCGGAAATCTATCTGCTGATGCGCGAGCTCACTGCGCGCGGCTACTCGATCATCATGATCTCGTCGGAACTGCCGGAGATCGTCGGCATGTGCGATCGCGTCGCCGTGTTCCGGCAAGGGCGCATCGAAGCGATGCTCGAAGGCGACCAGATCGAATCGAATGCCGTGATGACTTATGCAACCGCTGGTGCAACAGCCGGCACTCGTGGAGCAACACAGCATGAACACGCCTGACACTTCCCCCAAGACCTCGACCGTCGCGTCCAATACGCCGGGCGCGCCCGGTCCTGGTGTAACGGCGCGCCTGAACTGGGCGAGCATCAAACGCTCGACGCTGTTCTATCCGTTCATCGGCTTGCTCGTCGTGTGCATCGTGATGGTGTTCGCGAGCGACAGCTTCCTGTCGGCGGCGAATCTCGAGAACGTGCTGCGCCAGGTGTCGATCAACGCGATCATCGCCGTCGGCATGACGGCTGTGATTTTGACGGGCGGCATCGACCTGTCCGTGGGCTCGGTCATGGCGCTCTCGGGCACGCTCGCGGCGGGCCTGATGGTCGCGGGGCTCAACGGCGTCGCGGCGATCGCGATCGGCATTGCCGTCGGGCTCGGCTTCGGCTTCGCGAACGGCTTCTTCGTCGCGTTCGCGGGCATGCCGCCCATCATCGTCACGCTCGCGACGATGGGCATCGCGCGCGGCCTCGCGCTGATCTACACGGGCGGTTATCCGATCGACGGCTTGCCCGACTGGGTGAGTTTCTTCGGCAGCGGCAAGGTGTTCGGCATTCAGGCGCCCGTGCTCATCATGCTCGTCGTCTATGCGATCGCGTGGTTGTTGCTCGAACGCATGCCGTTTGGCCGCTATGTGTATGCGATCGGCGGCAACGAGCAGGCGACGCGTCTTTCCGGCGTGCGCGTCGCGCGCGTGAAGCTGATCGTCTACACGCTCGCTGGCTTGACGTCGTCGTTCGCGGCCATCGTGCTTACGTCGCGCTTGATGAGTGGCCAGCCGAATGCGGGCGTCGGCTTCGAACTCGATGCGATCGCGGCCGTGGTGATGGGCGGCACGTCGATATCGGGCGGACGCGGCTCGATCATCGGCACGCTGATCGGCGCGCTGCTGCTCGGCGTGCTGAACAACGGACTCAACATGGTCGGCGTGAATCCGTACGTGCAGAACGTGATCAAGGGCGGAATCATTCTGCTCGCGATCTACATCAGCCGCGACCGCAAGAAGTGAATTCTTTCCCCACTGTTCTCCATTCTTCGCAGGGCAATGCAATGACCACTCAGGACACCACCAAAAGCATGACGGCGATCGTGTGCCACGCGCCGAAGGACTATCGCGTCGAACGCGTGACGAAACCGCAGGTGCGCGCGCACGAACTCGTGATTCGCATCGCGGCGTGCGGCATTTGCGCGAGCGACTGCAAATGCCATTCGGGCGCGAAGATGTTCTGGGGCGGCCCGAGCCCGTGGGTCAAGGCGCCCGTGATACCCGGCCATGAGTTCTTCGGCTACGTGGAAGAACTCGGCGAAGGCGCAGCAGAACACTTCGGCGTGAAGAAGGGCGACCGCGTGATCGCCGAGCAGATCGTGCCGTGCGGCAAATGCCGCTACTGCAAGTCCGGCCAGTACTGGATGTGCGAGGTGCACAACATCTTCGGCTTTCAGCGCGAAGTCGCGGACGGCGGCATGGCCGAATACATGCGCATTCCGCCGACGGCCATCGTCCACAAGATTCCCGATGGCATTTCGCTCGAAGATGCTGCGATCATCGAGCCGCTCGCGTGCGCGATCCACACCGTCAATCGCGGCGACATTCAGCTGGACGATGTGGTCGTGATCGCGGGCGCGGGTCCGCTCGGTCTGATGATGACGCAAGTCGCGCACCTGAAAACGCCGAAGAAGCTCGTCGTGATCGACCTCGTCGACGAGCGTCTCGAACTCGCGCGCGAATACGGCGCGGACGTAACGATCAATCCGAAGAAAGACGATGCGCTCGCCATCGTCCAGTCGTTGACGGAGAACTACGGCTGCGACGTCTACATCGAAACGACGGGCGTGCCTGCGGGCGTGAATCAGGGCATGGACCTCATTCGAAAACTCGGGCGTTTTGTCGAGTTTTCCGTGTTCGGCGCCGAGACTACAATGGACTGGTCGATCATCGGCGACCGCAAGGAACTCGATGTGCGCGGCGCGCATCTCGGGCCGTACTGCTATCCGATTGCGATCGACCTGCTGGCGCGTGGGCTTGTCACCTCGAAAGGCATCGTCACGCATGACTTCTCTCTTGAAGAGTGGGATGAAGCGATCAAGGTCGCGAACTCGCTCGATTCGATCAAGGTGCTGATGAAGCCGGCCCGATAGTCCCGTGCCTGATCCGTCATTCCGAAGGAAAACAGACAGTGCGCGTCGCAAGGACGCGCACACGGAGACACTATGAATTACGTCATCGGCGTCGATATCGGCACGCAGAGCACGAAGGCTGTGCTCGTCGACGAGAACGGCGCAATCGTCGCGCAGCATTCGAGCAGCTATCACCCGGATACGCCGAAGCCGTTGTGGGCCGAGCAGTGGCCGACGGTGTGGATGAAGGCCGTCGTCGAATGCATTGCGCGCTGTGTCGCGAAAGCGCGCGAGGCGGGCGTTGCGTCGAACGCGATCAAGGCCGTGTGCGTGAGCAGCCTGTATGGCGGCTCCGGTATTCCCGTCGATAGCGAAATGAAGCCGCTGTATCCGTGCCTGATCTGGATGGACCGGCGCGCGACGGCTCAGGTCGAGTGGGTGCGCAACAACGTCGATGTCGACCGGCTCTATGCGATCACGGGCAATGGCGTCGACAGCTATTACGGCTATACGAAGATGCTGTGGCTGCGCGAGAACGAGCCGAACGTATGGGCCAATACGCGCTTCTTCCTGCCGCCGAATGCGTACGTGATCTATCTGCTGACGGGCGAAGTGGCCGTCGATCACAGTTCGGCGGGCAACATCGGCGGCGTGTACGACATCGCGAAACGCGACTGGTCCGATGAAGCGCTCGACATGCTCGGCATTCCTGCGACGATGATGCCCGAGCATCTGGTCGAATCGTCGGACGTGGTGGGCGGTCTGCTGTCGCAGTGGACGGAGCAGCTCGGAGTCGAAGCGGGCACGGCGATTGTCGCGGGCGGCGTCGATGCGGCAATGGCGACCTACGCGGCGGGCGTCACGCGCGCGGGCCAGCATGTCGCGATGATCGGCACGAGCATGTGCTGGGGCTATATCAATCAGAGCGTCGATGCGCGGCACGGTCTCGTCAGCATGCCGCATGTGTTCAACGGCCAGCACGACATCTATGTGTTCGGCGGCGCGATTACGGCGGGCGCATCGGTGACGTGGTATCGCGAGCAGTTCTGTCACGCGGAAATCGAAGCGGCGAGAGCGATACCGGACGGCGACCCGCATCGGTTGCTCGAAGAAGACGCGGCACACATACCAGCGGGCTCGGATGGTGTGATGTTCCTGCCGTATCTGATGGGCGAGCGCAGTCCTGTGTGGGACGCGAAGGCGAGCGGCGCGTTCGTCGGCCTGAGCCTTTATCACACGCGTGCGCATCTGTACCGCGCGGTGCTCGAAGGCGTCTCGTTCGCGTTGCAACACAACATCGTCGCGGGGCGCAAGGGCGCGAAGTCGCTTGACGACAAGCTGATCGTCGTCGGCGGCGCGACGCATTCGGACCTGTGGATGTCGATCATCGCGGACGTCACCGGCTTTCCCGTCTACACGATCGAGCAGGAGGTGGAAGCGCCGATGGGCGCGGCGCTGCTGGCCGCGTACGGCGTGAAGCTGATCTCGCAGGAAACGGCGCGCGGCGGCTGGGTCAGGCTCGTCGAGCGCGTTAAGCCCGATCCTGCGCGTCAGGCCCTCTACGCGGAGCGCTTTTCCATCTACACGGATTTGTACCCGGCACTGAAGCCCGTCATGCATCGGCTGCAAGCGAAATGAACGCGACCTTCGATTTTTCCGGACGCTCGTATCTCGTGACGGGCGCATCGAGCGGCATCGGCCGCGTGACCGTCGAGCTACTGTGCGCGAGCGGCGGACAAGTCGTCGCGGCGGCGCGCAACGTCAACGAGCTTGCGCGGCTCGCGGAGGAGACGGGCTGCGAGCCCCTGGTGTTGGATGTTGGCGATGAAGCGGCTATTGATGACGCGCTCGGGTCGCTTGATGTCGTCTTCGACGGTCTTGTGAATTGTGCCGGCACGACGGTGCTCGAACGCGCGATCGATACGACGGCGGCGAGCTTCGACAGGGTGATGAACGTGAATGCACGCGGCGCCGCGCTGGTGGCGCGACATGTGGCGCGCGCGATGATCGATGCGAAGCGTGCGGGCAGCATCGTCAATGTGTCGAGCCAGGCGTCACTCGTCGGGCTCGACGATCATTTGAGCTATTGCGCGTCGAAGGCGGCAATGGATGCGATCACACGTGTGCTGTGCGTCGAGCTTGGACCGCATGGCATACGCGTGAACAGCGTGAATCCGACGGTGACGTTGACGCCGATGGCCGTGAAGGCGTGGAGCGAACCGGCGAAACGCGATCCCGCATTGCAGGCGATTCCTTTGAAGCGGTTCGCTGAGCCGCGGGAGGTCGCAGAGCCGATCCTGTTTTTGCTGAGCGATGCGGCTTCGATGATCAGCGGAGTGACGTTGCCGATTGATGGGGGTTATACGGCGAGGTAGGTTCGCTGGGTGGTTATTTGCCTCTCTTCGATGTGGGTTCGTTTCCGATCGTCATCCTCGCCATTCAGGTTATGGGCTCGAAATCAGGTGGCAGCGACAGGCATTCTTGTGGCTATGACGCGCGATTGGCATGCCGTTATCCGTGATGTTTTCGTGTCGGGAGGCAGCGGGCTCGTCACCGCATCGCCGTTGCGGGCGACACGGTGGCCGTCGCAACGAATCACCGTCCGATACTGACTATCGATAGGCTTCGTTGCAATCGAACGATTTCCAGCGCCCAACGCGTCCCTTGTAACAGCTTTCAGGCCTGTAAATCAGGTACTTGGAGTCCCACGTGTAGATCACTTTGGTTTCAAGAAAACCAGGAGGAGCTTGCGTGACAGACGACCAGGTCAGCGGCCGTTGCGACGATGCAAATACTCGGCCTGGAGTCAGGTCTGCGACAGGTGGCGAAGTGAGAACGACGCACCAATCACGCTCGTTCCGTTGTTCGAAGACCACCCGTTGCGAGTTGGTTCCAGAGGTAGTGTCACTCGAAATCACAAAATTGCGCGAGCCGATGTGCCGGCGAAACTGCACGATGTTTTCGTCTTCTTCAAAACCTACTCCATATGTGTCAGACAAGCCTGCCTTCAATGATGGGTAGCAAGAAGCGTAGTGCGAATCGCGCCACGGCTGCGGCAATGAAACTACTTCGGTGGCAACCGCGTTGCAGCTCGTGGCGATCATGACGATGCTAAGGAATTTGAGGCTCATAGCTAACTTGTATGGATAGAGTTGCGGTAACGGGTGCAGGTGGAAAGCTATGGCAAAGAGTTGGCTGCCCCGGTGGAGTTAGCGGCGGATAGCTAATCGTCGCGTGGCTAACACTGCTGGTGTCATCCGAGAGAATGCGAAAAATGAGCGCTGCAAACTGTTGACGATTTGCATATCCTGCGGCTCCGCCATTGATTAGCCAGCTGATGAATCCCACAACTGCAGGAGTTACTCCAAGGTCTGCCGCACGGTTAATATTGTTTTTCCCTCGAAAATGCTTGGATATCCAAAACATTCCTGACGATTCTGCGGCGTCGGCGAGGCTAGATGCTACGCGGGCCGGATCGTAGCGTGGGTACCAGCGCTGAACAGATCCGCCAGATGACCATTGATGTGTACTTGTAGTGGAAATCCTAGGGTCCGAATAGACCGATCCAGTGATATTCGACAATAGGCGGAACTTTCCGTATTCATCGTAGCCATTCGGCCAGGTAAGCTGAAGATAGCCTCGCCCAAAGAATGGGCCATATGATTTTCCATGGCCCGCTCCTCCTTCTGAAACCAAACTCAGGATGCCGGTCTCAATGTAGGTTTGAGCAAGAAAATGTACAAATCGCACTGTGCTTTCGCCAAGGTATTTGCGACGCAGGGCGTTGATCGCCTTCTGATGCTCAGTGGCTCGACGATGCGCTTCGTCCCACGGAGTTTGCCCTGTCAATGAACGACGGGGCAAACACTGGGCCAGTTCGTCGACAGTTAGCCAATTGCACGCCCTGAACTGCCGCACAAACGCCGTCGGTGGAAAATGCCAGCACTCGTTTGGAGGCGGGAAATCAGGGTCGCTGACATCCTCCCAGAAGGCCAGATCGCGGGCGTGATCCATCAAGGTATTGAAATCCGCATCGGACAACGGAGTGGTCAGCGCTTCGTGCGGATTCTTGAGCCAGTTGTAGCGCGCTTCAAGTCCAGCCTTGCTCCACTCGGTGGGAAACTTGCAGACCGCATGCGCCATGCGCTGCCGTACCGTCTCGACGTTCAGCGCCTGTACCGCCTTGGCATGGCTGATATGCCCTGAGCGATCGATGTCCAGCCATCGCTTTACCGTGGGCGAATCGCAGAGGCTGTCGGGCGTCGGGTCGTCGCTGACGAAACTCCATCCAGCCCACCCGGGGAAATCCGCATCGCTGTAGACGCGCACGCCGGCTTTCGACAGGTTGATCCATCCGTCACCGTCCGGTGTCTTCATCTTGCGCCAGTGATTGAAGCGCTGCCCGTTGCCGAGCCGGTCATTGATGCCGCGCCCGAAGCTGAGTATCTCGAAGATGGCGCTGGGCGACGGCGCCACCGTCGCGCCACCTATGCCGGCGAGACTGCTGTCGGTAAAACGGTCATGAAGCGCCGTGGCCCGCTGATACAGGTTGTATTCGGCGTCCCTTTCCGCAGGCATCGCACCGAACACCAACCAGTTACCATCCGCGTCCTGCTGGTAGGTCGTCAGCGTGCAGTCCTTTTCGTAACGCATGCGGATCACGAGATCGCGGCTCGTACCCGCCGGAACCAGAGATGGCTGCGGCTGGATCATCGCGGTAGCCGGTGCGCTGTCGTCCTCGCGGAAAGGATGAGGTTCATTGGCAAAAAGCTTCGTCCCATGCGGCACAAAAAACCAGGTGTCCCCATAGATGGCATCCGTGCGTCCCTGCGCGCCGACCGGCCCCGGTGCGCGACCAATGAACTTCTTCAGGCTCGCCTCGTCGCAGACGATCTCAAAGTGAATCTGCGGATACTGACCATAAATCTGGCCGGGTGTGCCGAGCACGTCCTTTCGATAGATCTTTTGACCCACGGCGAGCGTGGGCTGCACGGTTTGCAGATGCAGATAGACAGAGTAGTAGGTGACTCTTGCGTTGTCGCCTTCGCCGATTTCTGTGTCGTGTCGGATGACGACACAGCCGTCGTCGGTGCGCACGTTGCGATAGTGAAGGGTCGGCTTGCCGTTTGGCCCCGTCTTGCGCAGGTAGACGATCTTGCCGTCGGCGATCGCGCGCACGTAGGCGGCTTGGTTTCCGTCCGAGGGTGCCATCAGGTGCACACCGCCATGCCAGCCGAGGTTGAAGCTCACGGGGTACGCGCCGCCGCCGGGCGTGCATTCCAGCATGTTGGCGGTACAGACGTTGCCGCCGGGTACAACGGTATTGCCCGCATCTGGTTGCGCTGCGGATAGAAAGGGTGGGCTGATAATCATGGGACGGTTGGGATGTGAGGTAGCCAGAGCGAATGGGCGTGCCTGTCGGCAAGCGTGCCCGAACCGATTGGAGCGCAGTCTGAGTCTGTGCGCCATCAGAAGACTTCGATTTTTATGCGGGATTTTTCTGCCGTCCGATGTTTTCGACTCAGATAAAAAAACCCGCTCAGAGCGGGTTGAATGGCCTCTTTTGCAATCCGTAACCTGATGGCCAAGTCAGGACAACATCCGCGCCGCCAAGGCTCAGAGCGGATGGCGGCGAAAAGCTACAAAACCGCACGGACGAAAACTAACAACACAAAAACCCTCAGAGCAATGTCCGCACGTGCCACAACTCAGGAAACAGCACCACGTCCAGCATTTTCCGCAGATAAGGCGCACCGGTCGTCCCGCCCGTGCCCTGCTTGAACCCGATGATCCGCTCGACGGTCGTCACATGCCTGAAGCGCCACTGACGAAACGCGTCTTCGAGATCAACGAGTTCTTCCGCCATCTCGTACAGCTCCCAATGCTGCGACGGATTGCGATACACCTCGAGCCACGCCGCTTCGACTGACGGATCGTGCTGCGTCGGCTGTGTCCAGTCGCGTTCGAGCCGCGACGGATCGATTGCAAATCCGCGCCGCGCAAGCAGACGGATCACCTCGTCGTAGAACGACGGCGCTTCGAGGGACGCCTTCACTTCGGCATAGACATCTGGGTGATGCGCATGGGGCTTCAGCATCTGCTCGTTCTTGTTGCCGAGCATGAACTCCAGTTCGCGATACTGATACGACTGAAACCCCGACGAGCTGCCGAGGAACGGCCGCATCGACGTGTATTCCGACGGCGTCATCGTCGACAGTACGTTCCACGCCTGCACGAGCTGCTCGAGAATCCGCGACACGCGCGCAAGCATCTTGAACGCGGGCGGCAGTTCATCGCGATGCACGCACGCGAGCGCCGCGCGCAGTTCGTACAGCGCGAGCTTCATCCACAGCTCGCTCGTCTGATGCTGGATGATGAACAGCATCTCGTTGTGATCGGGCGAAAGCGGATGCTGCGCATGCAGGATCGAGCCGAGCGATAGATAGTCGCCATAGCTCATCGACTTGGAGAAATCGAGCTGCGCGTCGTGCCAGCCTTTGTCTTCGTCGGCGGCCATGTGCGATGTGTGGGTTTCGCGCGGCGCTTGTGTGCCGCCGTGTCCGAACGGACAACCTTGTGCGGGCTTCTCTTCCATCATTTTCATGTGATCGGTCATCGTCGTTCCTCAGGTCACGGCGCCGCGCGCGGCGAATTCGGGCGCGCGCCAGGTCTCGTGCGCGAGCACGTCGCGCAGATGCTCGACGGCATCCCATACATCGACATAGCGCGTGTACAGCGGCGTAAAGCCGAAACGCAGCACATGCGGCTCGCGATAATCGCCGATCACGCCGCGCGCGATCAGCGCCTGCATCACTTCATAGCCGCGCGGATGCTCGAAGCTCGCATGCGAGCCGCGCTGCGAATGCGCGCGCGGCGTCACGAGCTTGAGCGGAAACTCATTGCAGCGCGTTTCGACCAGCTCGATGAAGAGATCAGTCAGCGCGAGCGACTTCTTGCGGATCGCCTGCATGTCGGTTTGCAGGAACACGTCGAGTCCGCATTCGACGAGCGCCATCGACACCATCGGCTGCGTGCCGCACAGGAAGCGGCCGATGCCTTCGTCGGCGGCATACGTCGGGTCCATTGCGAACGGCGCGCGATGACCCCACCAGCCCGACAGCGGCTGCTCAAAGTCGCTCTGATGGCGATGCGGCACCCACGCGAACGCGGGTGAGCCCGGACCGCCGTTCAGGTACTTGTACGTGCAGCCGACGGCGCAATCCGCGCCGACGCTGTTCAGATCGACGGGCACGGCGCCCGCCGAGTGCGCGAGGTCCCACAGCGCGAGCGCGCCTTGCCGATGGATCAGCTGCGTGAGCGCGGCCATGTCATGCATATAGCCCGTGCGGTAGTTGACGTGCGTGATCATCACGACGGCGACATCGTCGGTGATGGCGGCAGGCAACTCGGACGGGTCGTCGACGAGGCGCAGTTCATAGCCGCGATTCAGCTGTTTGATCAGCCCTTGCGCGATGTACAGATCGGTCGGGAAGTTAGAGCGCTCCGACACGATCACGCGGCGCTTCGGGTCGCGCCTGTCCTGCAAGCGCAGCGCCGCCGACAGCACCTTGAAGAGGTTGATCGAAATCGTATCGGTGACGACGACTTCGTTGTGCGCCGCGCCGATCAGCGGCGCGAGCTTGTTGCCGAGGCGCCGCGGCAGCGAGAACCAGCCGGCCGTGTTCCAGCTGCGGATGAGGCCTTGCGCCCATTCGGCGCCGATCACGGTTTGCGCGCGCTGCGCGGCTGCGGCGGGCGGCACGCCGAGCGAATTGCCGTCCAGATAGATGACGTCCGGCGCCAGCGCGAACTGATCGCGCAAGGGCGCGAGCGGATCGGCGGCGTCGAGCGCGAGTGCTTCGTCACGTTGATTCATGATGGTTCGGTTGGGTTGATCGAGAGAGAGTGTCGAGGTTGCGAGGCCATCGGTTATCGTCAGGCTTGTCGTCACGCTGGCAACGCTCGCAACACGGCGCGTACCGGGCTCGCATCGAGCGTCGTCAGCTTGAGCGGCAGCGCGATCAGTTCGTAGTCGCCGGGCTCGACGGCGTCGAGCACGATGCCTTCGAGAATCGCCATTTGGTGCGCGCGTATGCGGCGGTGCGCGTCCATCGTCTTCGACTCCTGCGGATCGAGCGACGGCGTGTCGATGCCGATCAGCCTCACGCCATGCGCGGCGAGCAGATCGATCGTGTCAGGCGCGACGGCGCAGAAGTCGCTGTCCCAGGCAGTCGTCGGCGCCGCGCGATAGGTGCGCAGCAGCACGCGCGGCGGCACGCCGTCGAGCGATGCCGCGACGTGCTCAGGCGTGACCAGCGGCTTCGCGCCGATGCAATGGATCACGCGGCAGCGGCCCAGATACGCGTCGAGCGGCACTTCGCCGATGGCTGCGCCTTGGGCGTCGTAGTGAAGCGGCGCGTCGGTGTGCGCGCCCGTGTGCGGCGAGATCGTCAGCCGCGCGACGTTGACGGGCGAACCCGCCTCCATCCGCCATACGCGCTCGATGCCGACGGGTGTGTCGCCCGGCCAGACGGGCGTCGCCGTATCGACGGCGGGCGTGATATCCCAAAGTGTCTCCATGCGCCTGTCATATCGTTGTACGTCCATCTTTGGATGATAGGCGGCATGAAGCGAAATGTGCTTGCTAAAAAAACTGTTTATTTCGACCCCTTTGGAACATAATTTGAGGCAAACGGGAAAGGGAGACCGAAAATGAACGCGATCTCACTCGACGCCACCGATTGCCGTATCTTGACGGTGCTGCAGCACGAAGGACGAATCAGCAATCTCGATCTGGCGGAGCGAATCTCGCTTTCGCCGTCGGCGTGTCTGCGCCGTTTACGCCTGCTGGAAGAGCAGGGCGTGATCGAACGCTATCGCGCCTGTCTGAACCGCGAAGTGCTCGGCTTCGAACTGGAGGCGTTCGTGCAGGTATCGATGCGCAACGACCAGGAAAACTGGCACGAGCGCTTCGCCGAAGCGCTGCGCGACTGGCCGGAAGTGGTCGGCGCGTTTGTCGTGACGGGGGAGACGCACTATCTGCTGCGGGTGCTCGCCCACAATCTCAAGCACTATTCGGATTTCGTGCTCGGCCGGCTCTACAAGGCGCCGGGCGTGATGGACATCCGCTCGAACATCGTGCTGCAGACGCTCAAGGAGGATTCGGGCGTCCCCGTATCGCTGGTGACGGGCGCGAAGGTGCAACCGCACGGATAGCGGGCGCAGGCGGTGGAAACCTCGGGAAAGCCCGCGAAGTCTTTCTTTCTCGTCGCCGCTGAAAAGCCGCAAGCCGCAACCCGCGAGCCCGTCAGCACAGCGGCTTCAGCCCATGGAAATCGCCGTTCTGAAACACGAGCGGCTGGACCTGGCCGGCGCTTTCGTGGACGCCGCAGCGCTCCACTTCGCCGACGAAAATGACGTGGTCGCCTTCCTGGTAGCGGCTGCGGTTATGGCATTCGAACCAGGCGAGCGCGCCATCGAGCACAGGCATGCCCGTGTCGCCCGCCGCATGCGAGACGCCTTCGAAACGGTCGCCCTTGACGGTCGCGAAGCGCTTGCACAGCTCGAGTTGCGACGCTGCCAGCACATTGACGACATAATGACTGTTCGCCTGGAACACGGACATCGATGCCGAGCGCGTCGCGAGGCTCCACAGGACGAGCGGCGGCGTCAGCGAGACGGAATTGAACGAACTGGCCGTGATGCCGATCAGTGCGCCGGACGGCGCGCGCGTCGTGATCACGGTGACGCCCGTCGCGAACTGGCCGAGCGCACGACGAAACGCAGCATCGTCGAAATTGGGCGGGGCGGCGCGCTTCATCGCGTGAGGCATTCCGGCGAACGGACCGCTTGATGAAGCGACCAGATGGAAAAAATCGGTTTGAAGGTCATGTAGAAATTCGGCGAATTGTCCCAATTTTAACTGCAATCGCAGAGGGCCTGGCGCGGCAGGCGGTCGGCGTGGCGGCGCAGTCCGCCGTCGCGAGCCGCAAGGCTGCGCCTGATGTCACGAATTGCGCATGGTATGGATGGTGCGTGCGTCACGTGTTGAACAGAAGGACGGTGCCGCACGAACCTCCCGCCGGCCGGATGCGATGAAGCATTGGGTTTCAAGGTGACTGTGGCGAGTCAGCCCGTTCCGCGCGTCGTTGCGCGGCGGCGAGGCGAGCGAGCCAATCCAAGGAGCGAACATGAGTCAGTCGGTCGAGACCGCCACGCTGGGCGGCGGATGTTTCTGGTGTCTTGAGGCGGTGTATCTGGGCGTCGATGGTGTGACGTCCGTGGAGTCGGGCTACGCAGGCGGGCAGGTCGAAAGCCCGTCGTACGAGCAGGTGTGCGACGGCGACACGGGGCACGCGGAGGTCGTCAAGGTCGGGTTCGATCCGGCGCGCATCAGCTACCGCGAGATTCTGGATATTTTCTTCGCGATCCACGATCCGACGCAGCTCAACCGCCAGGGCAACGATGTCGGCACGCAGTACCGGTCGGTGATCTTCGCGCACTCGGATGCGCAACGCGAGACGGCGTTGCAGGCGATCCGCGAGATCGGCGCGGAGGGCATCTACGACGGCCAGATCGTTACGCAGGTGCTGCCGCTCGACGGCAACTACTGGCCCGCCGAAGCGTATCACCAGAACTACTTCGCGCAGCATCCGAATCAGGGCTATTGCGCGTTCGTCGTCGCGCCGAAGGTAGCGAAGTTCCGCCAGAAGTTCGCCCATCGGATCAAGGCAGGCGCCTGATCCTCAAGCGCGCCAAGGCGCGCGCTTTTGACGTTGCATGCGCAGCGCGGGCTCCAGGCGGCTTGCGCTGCGTTCTTGCTGTTCGGCTAAACGGCCTGTGCCGCGTTTTCCTGACGCGCATGCGCATTGCGAAGCCGCTCGCAGGCAGCGGCGATCTCCGCCGCGAGCTTCACGCAAGTCAGCGGCGCCGAGCCTTCGGCCTTGTTGTTCGCGGCGATCAGCACCGGCTGGCCCGCGATCGCATAGCGCGCGGCGAGTTCGGCGAGCGCAGCACGCGTATCGGGGTCTTCGTCGACGAGCTTGTCGAACGGCTCGTACTTCGCTTTCGCCTGTTCGTACTTGAAGCCTCCATGCAGGCTCCAGCGCACGATCAGCGGACCCGACGGCGCTTCGTCGAGCATCGCGAGAGCCGCCGCCTGGCGCGAAGGATCGGGCATCCGCGCATGAATGCCGACGCAGTAGCGCACGCCCGTCGCCTTCAGCGCGCGGATGAGGCGCGGCGTCAAAAGGCACGCATCGCGGATTTCGACGGCATAGCAGGTGTCGCCTTCGAGCGGCGGCAGCGCCGACAGGAACGCCGTCAACCGATCGACGAAGAGCACGGGCTGCGCGAGCATTTCATTCGGCAGCGGCGAGAACTGGAACACGAGCGCGCCCGCCTTCTTGCCGAGACCGTCGATGCACGGCCGCACGAATTCGTCGATGGCCAGTTGCGCGTTTAGAAAGCAGGGGTTCTCCGACACCGGCTCGCCGCGCTCCGCGCGCACGGTTGCATCGGTGACGAGCGCGGGCGCCTTCACGATGAAGCGGAAGTGGTCCGGCACCTGCTGTGCGTAGCGCAGATAGTCGGTGAGCGTGAGCGGCGCATAGAACGAGCGGTCGATGCTCACCGTGCGCAGCAGCGAATGCGCGCCGTATGCCGCGAGGCCATCGCGCGACAGCTTGCTGTTGCTGTAATCGTCGCCGTAGACGATGCCTTTCCAGCCCGGAAACGACCAGGTCGACGTGCCCAGATGCACGTGCGGCGGCAACTGGCTCGCGAGTTCGACGATATCTGCGGACGGCTGCGCGGCGAGGACATCACGGGCGCGGCGCTTTTTCGGCGGCGCGCCGGTCTGCGCGGGAGATGTGTCGGATGCGGTATCGGATGCCGCCGTGGGCGGCGAAGCGTCGGCGGCAGGCGTTTCGCCGACAGGGTTGCCGAACATGTCGAGTTGCGCGGAGTGCTCCGGCGTTTCTTCTTTCATCGATGCGTTGCGAGGGAGAGTGCGCTGATGTGAACCGCGCCTGATTCGGGCCGTCCCGGCGCAACATGCCGCGATAGCAGGCCCGAAGCGGTATGCCGCGCGATTCTACAGCGCCTTCTCGTACATATAACGGCGCGACCACGGCAGCGTCTTCGCGCTGCGTCCCGCCCTGCGGCACACGACCTGAAAGATCGATACGTCGTCGTTCTCGAACGCGTACGCACAGCCCGCGAGGTACACGCGCCAGATGCGGAACTTCTCGTCGTCGACGAGCTTCCTCGCTTGTTCCGCGTTTGCCTCGAAGTTTTCCGTCCAGATGTCGAGCGTGTGCGCATAGTGACGGCGCAGGCTTTCGACGTCGATGGCTTCGAGCCCGCCGCGCTGCATCGATTCGAGCGCGAGGCTGATATGCGGCAGCTCGCCGTCGGGGAACACGTACCGGTCGATGAACTCGCCGCCGCCGAGAGCCGTTTCGCCGCTGTCGTAGTCAGTCGACGTGATGCCGTGGTTCATTGCGATGCCGTCGTCCGTTAGCAGGTCGTGAATCTTCTGGAAGTACGCCGGAAGGTTCTTGCGACCCACGTGCTCGAACATGCCGACGCTCGTGACGCGGTCGAACTGGCCTTCGATATCGCGGTAGTCCTGCAGACGGATTTCGATCTGGCCTTCGAGGCCCGCGGCTTTCACGCGCTGCGTCGCGAGATCGAACTGGTTCTGCGACAGCGTCACGCCCACGCATTTCGCGCCGAACTTCTGCGCCGCGCGTAGCACGAGCGCGCCCCAGCCGCAGCCGATATCGAGCAGATGCTGGCCGGGCTGCACCTGGATCTTCGTGAGGATGTGATCGATCTTCTTGATCTGCGCGGTGGCGAGATCTTCGTCGCCGTTCTCGAAGTACGCGCACGAGTACACCATGTTCTCGTCGAGCCACAGCTTGTAGAACTCGTTCGAGACGTCGTAGTGATACTGGATCGCTTTCTTGTCCGACGTTTTCGAGTGATTGAAATAGCGCCGCACGCGGGCGAGCTTGCTGGCGTTCGTCACCGTGCTGCGCGCAAGCGAATAGCCGATGTTGATGATGTCCGACAGCTTGCCTTCGATATCGATCTTGCCCTTCACGTAGGCCTCGCCCAGATTGTCGAGGCTCGGTTCGAGCAGGAGGGGCAGCGCGGAAGCGCTATTCACTTTCAGCGTGACCTGCGGCGCCGCGAACGTGCCGAAGTCGTGTTGCTGGCCATCCCACAGAACGAGGCGCGCCGGAATATTGGCCTTCGTTTTCACTTCTTCTACCCACTGCGCCAGCTTCTTCTCCCAGAACATGTGATTTCTCCGTGTCCAATGAATCAAAGCAAAGCCTGTCGGATCGCAGTGCGCTGCGCGTGCCTGCCTGGCCCGCGTTAGCTACGCATATTCGAACGTCGGGCAGCGCGCGATCCAGCCGTCCGCGCATTGCGCCGCCGTCGCGCATCGGATGCGCGATGCGGCCGCGCGGGCCGGCCTATCGACGAGTCAGGGCGACAGACGGGCGATAGTCCAGTCGGCGCTGCCGCTGCTGCGCGTGTAGAGCAGCCGGTCGTGCAGACGTGATGGCCGTCCTTGCCAGAATTCGATCGCGTCGGGAATCAGCCGGTATCCGCCCCAGTGCGGCGGCCGCGGAGGATTCTCTCCGTATTGTGCGCTGAATTCACGTTCGCGCGCTTCCAGAAGCGCACGGCTTTCAATCACCTTGCTCTGGTCCGATGCCCATGCGCCGATGCGCGAGCCCAGCGGCCGCGATGCGTAGTACGCGTCGCTTTCCGCGTCACTCGTCTTGACGACGGTGCCCTCGATGCGCACCTGGCGTTCGAGTTCGATCCAGTAGAAGAGAAGGCTGGCGTGCGGGTTTTCCGCGAGTTCGTGGCCCTTGCGGCTTTCGTAGTTCGTGAAGAAGACGAAGCCGCGTTCATCGACACCCTTGATCAGCACGATGCGTGCCGAAGGCCGGCCGCGTGCGTCGACGGTTGCAAGCGTCATCGTGTTCGGCTCGGGCAGTTGCGCATCGACTGCCTGCTTGAACCATTTGTCGAACTGACGGAACGGATTGGGATCGACATCGGGGATGTCGAGAGAACCGCGCGAATAGTTTTTGCGGAGGTCGGCAAGAGTGCTCATATTTTTATGCAAGCGCTACAGTGGGGCCAGTATAGCGAAGGACGCGAATTTCTGTATTGAGTCGTGTCGGATCGACGGCTCGAGTGCGAAGAGGCGGCCGCGCACGTCGGGCGCTTGCGGGCGCGATCAGGCAAAATACGGGCTTGGATGCATGTGGATATCCGCACGATATCTGCACGCTCACGCCTGAATCCGTCAAGCCACACATCATGTCCACGCCTCTCGTCACCGAGCAATCCGATCTTACTACCGACCACAGCGCGCACGAAATGCACGCAACGCACGATCAGCACGCAACAAACGATGCGGCCGACCGCGCGCGCCGCTTCGGTGGCGTCGCGCGTCTGTACGGCGCGGATGCGCTGGCGGCATTCGAGCGCGCGCATGTCGCCGTGATCGGCATTGGCGGCGTCGGTTCGTGGGCGGCGGAAGCGCTCGCGCGCACGGCGATCGGCAGGATCACGCTGATCGATCTCGACAACGTGGCCGAGAGCAACACGAACCGGCAGATTCACGCGCTCGACGGCAACTACGGCAAGCCGAAAGTCGACGCGATGGCCGAGCGCATCAGGCTGATCGATCCGCGGTGCGATGTGCGCGTGATCGAAGATTTCATCGAGCCGGATAACTTCGACGCGGTGCTGGGCGGCGGCTTCGACTATGTGATCGACGCGATCGACAGCGTGCGCACGAAGACGGCGCTGATCGCATGGTGCGTCGAGCACAGGCAGCCTTTGATCACAGTCGGCGGTGCAGGCGGGCAGCTCGACCCGACGCGCATTCGCATCGACGACCTCGCGCTCACCATTCAGGACCCGCTGCTGTCGAAAGTGCGCGGCCAGTTGCGCAAGCAGCACGGCTTTCCGCGCGGACCGAAAGCGAAGTTCAAGGTGAGCGCCGTGTATTCGGACGAGCCGCTGATCTATCCGGAAGCGGCCGTCTGCGATATCGACGAAGAGGTGGAGCACGTCACGACGTCGCCCGGTCATCATGGACCCGTGGGCCTGAATTGCGCGGGCTTCGGATCGAGCGTGTGCGTGACGGCGAGCTTCGGGTTTGCCGCCGTGTCGCATGTGTTGCGAGCGCTCGCGAAGCAGGCGGCCTGAAGCGCATCTCTCGCATCAACGAAAAACGCGGCCACGTGGCCGCGTTTTTCATGCTGCATCGGAATGCATCGGCAGCGAACGGTCAGTTCAGCGACGCGCTCAGTTTGCGCCGCCACTTCGACACCAGTTCCGGCTGATGCGCGGCAAGGTCGAACACCGACAGCATCGTCTTGCGGCCGATGTCCTCGCGGAAGTTGCGGTCGCGCTGCACGATCGCGAGCAGATGCTCGAGCGCCGGGTCGTACTTGCGCCGCGCGATGAACGCGCTCGCTAGGTCGAAACGCGCTTCGAGGTCGTCGGGATTGTCGGCGACACGGGCTTCGAGCGCATCCGTGGGCGGCAGATCGGCGGCGGCATCGACGGCATCGAGCCGCGTCTTGATCGCGTTGTAGCGCGCGTCGATGCCCTGCGTCGTTTTCGGCGACAGCAGATCGTTTTCGTTCTGCGCTTCGTCGACGCGATGGTCTTCGAGCAGCAGTTCCATCAGATCGAGACGCGCTTCGTCGTAGCCCGGATCGAATGCAAGCGCGGCCTTCAGCGCATCGTACGCATCTTCGCGGCGGCCTTCGGAGACGGCCACGGCCGCTTCGGCACGCGCCGCTTCCGCGCCGTCGGGCACGAGGCGGTCGAGAAACTGGCGCAGCTGGCCTTCGGGCAGCACGCCGATGAACTGATCGACGGGCCGTCCGTCCGCGAAGGCGACGACGTGTGGAATGCTGCGCACCTGGAAGTGCGCGGCCAGTTCCTGGTTCTCGTCGACGTTCACCTTCACGAGACGCCATTTGCCTTCGTACTCGGCTTCGAGCTTTGCGAGCATCGGGCCGAGCGTCTTGCACGGTCCGCACCACGGCGCCCAGAAGTCGACCAGTATGGGCGTGAGCATCGATGCGCTGATGACGTCCTTTTCGAAGGTGGCGAGAGTGGTGTCCATTGCAATCTCTTCCTTGAATCTGTACTTGAAATAAATGGGGGCGGCCGGCGCGGTTTCAACGCGCGTCTTCGATTCTTCTGGTTTCAGTGCTTTCGGCGCCGCCCCTGCCGATGCTTTCGAGTCTAGCGCGGCTTGCGCTCCGGCAGCGGAATCCATTCGGTCTCGCCCGGCACCTTGCCCATTTCCTGATTCGTCCAGGCGGCCTTTGCACGCTCTATCTTCTCGCGCGAACTCGAGACGAAATTCCATTCGATGAAGCGTTCGCCGTCGAGTTTCTCGCCGCCGAGCAGCATCACCGTCGCGCCTTTCTCGCTCGCGAGCGTGACGGTTTCGCCGGGCGCGAGCACGGCCATCTGCTCGGCCTCGAGCGGCTGGCCGTCGAGCGACAGATCGCCGTCGACGAGGTACACGCCGCGCTCGTCGTGCTCCGGTTCGAGCGCAAGCGCGCTGCCGGGCGAAAAGTGCGCGGCAGCATACAGCGTGCCCGAGAACGTGCGCGCGGGCGCCGTCTGGCCGAACGACGTGCCCGCGATGATGCGCAAGACGACGCCGTTTCGTTCGATCTCGGGCAGCGTCGAGCCGGGATGATGCTCGAACGACGGCTCGGCGTCCTCGTCGGCGAGCGGCAGCGCGACCCAGGTCTGGATGCCGTGCACGGTCGAGCCGTTCGCGCGTTCCGGTTCGGGCGTGCGCTCCGAATGCACGATGCCGCGGCCGGCCGTCATCCAGTTGACGTCGCCGGGGACGATCCTCTGTTCGGAACCAAGGCTGTCGCGATGCATGATCGCGCCTTCGAACAGATACGTGACGGTCGCAAGGCCGATATGCGGATGCGGACGCACGTCGAGTCCTGTTCCAGCGGGCAGCGTCGCGGGGCCCATGTGGTCGAAGAAGATGAACGGACCGATGAGACGCGCGGCCATCGCAGGCAGCACGCGCCGCACGGCCAGATTGCCGATGTCGCGGACGTGGGGCTTGAGAACCGCTTTGATCGATGAGGGCATGACTGGCTCGACGGGTGGGGACAGGGCAGGTCATTCTACTGCCCATGCCGGCAGGCTGCGCGCGAGGGATGACGCGACGGGGAGCACGTGTCTCGCGAAGCAGAAGATGCCTTTGCCGCCGCTCCGCTAAACTCTTTTCTTTCAGAACAAGTAGAAGAGGAGTCGAGATGTCGCCGAAAGACCTGCTGCTGGCGCTGGTCGTCGTTCTCGCGTGGGGTGTGAATTTTGTGGTGATCAAGGTCGGCCTGCACGGCGTGCCGCCGATGCTGCTCGGCGGGTTGCGCTTCACGCTCGCCGCGATTCCCGCCGTGTTCTTCATCCGGCGGCCGAAGATGCCCTGGCGCTGGCTCATCGCTTATGGCGCGACGATCTCGCTCGGCCAGTTCGCGTTCCTGTTTTCGGCGATGTATGTCGGCATGCCGGCCGGTCTCGCGTCGCTCGTGCTGCAGGCGCAGGCGTTCTTCACGCTCGGTTTTGCCGCGCTGTTCCTGCACGAGCGCTTTCGCGCGCAGAACGTGCTGGGTCTCGTGATCGCGGCGATCGGGCTCGCGGTGATCGGCATGCAGGGTGGCCACGCGATGACGCTGACCGGCTTCATCCTCACGCTGTGCGCCGCCGTGATGTGGGCGCTCGGCAATATCGTCACGAAGAAGGTCGGCAAGGTCGATCTGGTCGGACTCGTCGTGTGGGGCAGTCTCGTTCCTCCTGTGCCGTTCTTCGTGCTGTCGTATCTGCTCGAAGGGCGGCAGCGCATCGAGGCGGCGTTGACGGGCATCGGCATGTCGTCGGTGTTCGCGATCGTCTATCTCGCGTTCGTCGCGACGCTGCTCGGCTACGTGCTGTGGAGCCGTCTGCTGTCGCGCTATCCGGCGGGACAGGTCGCGCCGTTCTCGCTGCTCGTGCCGATCATCGGGCTTGCGTCGGCATCGGTGCTGCTCGGCGAGTCGCTGTCGGCCGCGCAGATCGGCGGCGCGGCGCTCGTGATGGCGGGGCTTGCCGTCAACGTGTTCGGCGGCTGGGTCGTGCAAACGCTCGCGCTCGCGCGTTGAGCCGAGCTGATCCGAGTTGAACTTTAGCGACTCGTAAAACGGCAACGGCCGCACTTCGCAGTGCGGCCGTTTTGCTTGGGTTGCAGCGTGGTTTTAGCGGAAAGCCTGGCCTCAGGTCATCCGGCTCTTCGCGAGCGGCGGGTTCGCCGCAAAGTAGCGCTTGATGCCGCTCAGGATCGCGTTCGCCATCTTCTCGCGATACGCGTCGTCGTTCAGACGGCGCTCCTCGTCCGGGTTGCTGATGAACGCGGTCTCGACGAGGATCGACGGAATATCGGGCGCTTTCAGCACGGCGAAGCCCGCCTGTTCGACGCTGCCCTTGTGCAGCCTGTTGATCCCACCGATTTCCTTCAGCACGAACGTGCCGTAGCGCATCGAGTCGCGGATCTGCGCCGTCGTCGACATATCGAACAGCGCGCGGTTCACGCTCGCATCGGCGGACTTGATGTTGATGCCGCCGATCTGATCCGACGAGTTTTCCTTGTTCGCCATCCAGCGTGCGGCCGCGCTCGACGCGCCATGCTCCGACAGCGCGAACACCGACGAGCCGCTCGCTTCGGGCGTCGTGAACGCATCCGCGTGAATCGACACGAACAGGTCCGCGCCGACGCGCCGCGCCTTCTGCACGCGCACGTTGAGCGGCACGAAGAAGTCGGCGTCGCGCGTCATCATCGCCCGCATGTTCGGCTGCGCGTCGATCTTCGCGCGCAGCTTCTTCGCGATGTCGAGCGCGACGTGCTTTTCGTAAGTGCCGCTGCCGCCGATCGCGCCGGGGTCTTCGCCGCCGTGGCCCGGGTCGATCGCGACGGTCAGCAGGCGCACCGTCGTGCTGCCCTTCTTCGGCGTGATGAACTTGTACGTGTCGTCGCCGTTGTCGCCTTCGTTATCCGTATCGTTGTCGTTGTTGCGCGCGATGACGGACGGCGCGGGCGTCGGCGTTGGCTTCGACGGCGTGTGCGGCGCCGGCGCCGCATGCGTGGGCGGACGCGGCGCAGGCGTGGAAGGCGAAGGCGCGTTGTTCTGCGCGTACTTCTCGAAGAAGGCGTCGCTGTTGTCGGCGGGCGGAGTGGTCGGGCCGCTCAGCGTCGCGGCGGGCGGCGATGACTCTTCGTTGAGCTTGTCGAGCTGCTGCTGCTTGCGCTCCGTCTGCGCGAGCAGGTCCATCAGCGGATCGGGCGCGACGGCGGGGTACAGGTCGAACACGAGACGGTACTTATACGTGCCGACGGGCGGCAGCGTGAACACCTGCGGCTTCACCGAGCCCTTCAGGTCGAACACCATCCGCACGACATGCGGCTGATACTGACCCACGCGCACCGATTGAATCTGCGGATCGTTCGGCGCGATCTTCGAGACGAGATCCTTCAGTGCCTGGTCGAGATCGAGACCGTTCAGATCGACCACCAGCCGATCGGGGCCTTGCAGCAGCTGCTGCGTGTTCTGCAGCGGCTGGTCGGACTCGATGGTCACACGCGTGTAGTCGCGCGCGGGCCACACGCGCACGCCGAGCACCGACGACGCCCACGCGAAACGAGGAGCGGCAAGCCCGAGGACGAGGGTGGAAGCGCCCGCGCGAAGAATCTGCCGGCGACGCCAGTTATGCGTCGCCGTGGCCGCCGATTCGATCGAGCGGAACGGTTTGATCAACATCTTTCGAGACATGCCTTTCCTGATTCGCTATACGCCCGGGCGACCAGCGTGCGGCCATCGCCGTCGACGTCGAGCGAGAACACGAGATCCGGCACGCCTAGCAGACTGCCCGCGCGTTGCGGCCATTCGACAAGGCAGATTGCGCCGCTGTCGAAATACTCGCGAAAGCCTGCATCGGCCCATTCGGCCGGATCGTTGAAACGGTAAAGATCGAAGTGATACAGCTCGAGTTCCCCACCCGGCCGTTCGACCGCATAAGGCTCGACGAGCGTATAGGTCGGGCTGCGCACGCGGCCCGTGTGTCCGAGGGCGCGCAACGTGGCGCGCACGAGTGTCGTCTTGCCGGCGCCCAGGTCGCCGAAGAGCTGCACCTGAAGGCCGTGGAATGCAAGGTCGCCCGACACGCTGCTCGCGTTGCGCACGCTGTCGATTGCATGCGCGAAGCGTTCGCCGAATGCCATCGTGGCGGCTTCGTCCGCGAGCGCGAAATGGCGCTCCAGCAGGACGGCAGCGGACGGTTGATTCGCGAGACCGGATTGATCGGGCATTCTCGTAAAATGGCGTTATGAACCAAAGCCAGCAGCACCCCGACGCTTTGTCGGAGCAACATCGGGAGCGACGTCCCGACGCGCATTCGCCAACCCGTGCGGCGAACGACGAAGCACCTGCCACGCGTCATTACGATGAAGCGCAACTGGCGGCGCTTGCTTCGCGTATCCGGAGCTGGGCACGCGAACTGGGTTTCGGCGCGGTCGGCATCAGCGATATCGACCTGTCGAACGCTGAAGCGGGCCTTGCTGCATGGCTCGACGCGGGTTGCCACGGCGAGATGGATTATATGGCCAAACATGGGATGAAACGTGCGCGGCCAGCCGAGCTTGTGGCCGGAACGCGACGCGTGATTTCCGTGCGCATGGACTATTTGCCCGCACATTCGCCCCGTTCTTCGGATGTGCGAAAGGACGATGAAAGTGCGAGCGCGGACACTCGGAGCGTTCAGCACGACTGGCGACTGGAAGAACGCGCGCGTCTCGACGATCCGTCAGCGGCTGTCGTGTCGATCTACGCGCGCGGCCGCGACTATCACAAGGTGATGCGCAACCGTCTGCAGCAACTGGCCGGGCGGATCGAGGCGGAAGTCGGCCCGTATGGCCATCGCGTGTTCACCGATTCGGCGCCCGTGCTCGAAGTCGAGCTTGCGCAGAAGGCGGGCACGGGCTGGCGCGGCAAGCATACGTTGCTGCTGCAACGCGATGCGGGGTCGCTCTTTTTCCTCGGCGAGCTCTTCGTCGATCTGCCTTTGCCGACGGATGCCGAGACGGCCCCCGAGCGCGCGCCCGAAACGCCGGGCGCGCATTGCGGCAGTTGCGCGCGCTGCATCGGCGCATGTCCGACGGGCGCGATCGTCGCGCCGTATCAGGTCGATGCACGGCGCTGCATTTCCTATCTGACGATCGAACTGAAGGGCAGTATTCCCCAGGACTTGCGGCCGCTGATCGGCAATCGTGTGTATGGCTGCGACGATTGCCAGCTCGTATGTCCATGGAACAAGTTCGCGCAAGCCGCGCCCGTCGACGATTTCGATGTGCGTCATGGACTCGATCGCGCGTCGCTCGTCGAGCTGTTCGGCTGGAGCGCCGAGGACTTCGACACGCGCATGCAGGGCAGCGCGATCCGCCGCATCGGCTACGAGTGCTGGCTGCGCAATCTCGCCGTCGGCATGGGCAATGCGCTGCGGGCCGCGCCGCAGAGCCTTTCCGCCGACGCGCGCGCTGCCATCGTCGACGCGCTGCGCAAGCGCGCCGACGATCCGTCGCCGCTCGTGCGCGAGCATGTCGAGTGGGCGCTGGAAGCGGCTGAGCAACGTTGAATGGACCTTCCGAAAGGGGTGAGCACATCATGTTCGATGCAGTGATCGATGCGCCGTTCGGCAAGATCGGCTTGCGCGTGCAGGACGGACCCAAAGGCGAGACCGTGCGCGAAATCGTCTATCTGCCCGATTCGGTGGCGAACGTCGAGCCGCAGTCGCCCCTCGCGAAGCAGGCCGTCGAGCAGATCGAGCAATATTTGCAGCGCGCGTCCGCGACCTTCGATCTGCCGCTCGCCGATATCGGCACGCCTTTCCAGCGGCGCGTCTGGCAAGCGATCTGCGAGATTCCGCCGGGGGCGGTGCGGACCTACGGGCAGCTTGCGAAGAGCATCGGCAGCGTGCCGCGCGCCGTCGGCCAGGCGTGCGGATCGAACTTCTTTCCGATCGTGATTCCGTGTCATCGCGTGGTGGCGTCGGGCGGCATCGGTGGCTTTGCGCATACGGGCGGCGACGGCTACTATCGCAACGTCAAACGATGGCTGCTGAAACACGAGGGCGTACCCTACGCATGACTGATGTGCTGACCGAAGACGCGCGGCCCGCGTCGCCTCTGCTGCTGACGAGCGGCGCGTCGATCGACGCGTTCTGCGACGCGCTGTGGCTCGAACATGGGCTCGCGCGCAACACGCTCGATGCGTACCGCCGCGACTTGCGGCTCTTCTCCGAATGGCTCGCGGATACGCGCGATGCTTCACTGGACACGGCAACGGAAGCCGATCTGATGGCCTATAGCGCCGCGCGTGCGAAGGACAAGTCGACGTCGGCGAACCGGCGTCTGTCAGTGTTTCGCCGCTACTACGCGTGGGCCGTGCGCGAGCATCGCGCGGCGGCCGACCCGACGCTGCGCATCCGCTCGGCGAAGCAGCCGCCGCGTTTTCCGTCGACGCTGACGGAAGCGCAGGTCGAAGCGCTGCTGGGCGCGCCGGATGTGACGACGCCCCTGGGCTTGCGCGATCGCACGATGCTCGAGCTGATGTACGCGAGCGGCTTGCGTGTCAGCGAACTCGTGACGCTGAAGACGGTGGAAGTCGGCCTCAACGAAGGCGTCGTGCGCGTGATGGGCAAGGGCTCGAAGGAGCGGTTGATTCCGTTCGGCGAGGAGGCGCACGGATGGATCGAGCGCTATCTGCGCGAGTCGCGGCCCGCGCTGCTCGGCCGGCGTTCAGCCGATGCCCTGTTCGTCACCGCGCGCGCCGAAGGCATGACGCGCCAGCAGTTCTGGAACATCATCAAGCGCCACGCGATGACCGCGCATATTCACGCGCCGCTGTCGCCGCATACGCTGCGTCATGCGTTCGCGACGCATTTGCTGAACCACGGCGCAGACTTGCGCGTCGTGCAGCTGCTGCTCGGCCACACCGATATCTCGACGACGCAAATCTACACGCACGTCGCGCGCGAGCGCCTCAAGACGCTGCACGCGGTGCATCATCCGCGCGGGTGATTTTTTTGCGGCTGACTTTTCGCGCGCGATTCACGCGAGATCGCGCAATCGGTGCTTGAGAATCTTGCCCGTCGATGCGGCGGGCAGCGCGGCCAGCACCCTGATTTCGGCGGGCCGCTTGTACGGCGCGAGCCGCGTTTCGCACCATCGAGCGAGGTCGGCGGGCGTCGTGGTAGCGCCGCCGATCAGTTCGACGAACGCCACCACTTCTTCGTTGCCTTCCACCGCGCGCCCGATCACCGCGGACTGCAAGACATCGGGATGCGCATTCAGCGCCTGTTCGACTTCCGCCGGATACACGTTGAAGCCCGAGCGGATGATCAGCTCCTTGCTGCGCCCGGCGATATGCAGCGCGCCGTCCGCGTCCTGGCGCGCGAGATCGCCCGTCTTGAGCCAGCCGTCTGCGGTGACGGCGGCCTGCGTCTGCTGCGGGTTGCGGTAGTAGCCGAGCATCACGTTCGGTCCGCGCACCCACAGTTCGCCGACTTCGCCTTGCGCGACATCCGCGCCGTTCACGCCGACGAAGCGCACCTCGATGCCCGGGATCGGCTGGCCGACGGAGCAATCGGCGCGCGGCGCGTCGATCATCGTTTGCGAGACGGTCGGGCTGCTCTCGGTCATCCCGTAGCCGTTGTGAAGCGTGACGCCATACATGGCTTCGACGCGCGTCTTCAACGCGGCGTCGAGCGGCGAGCCGCCCGAGTACGCGAAACGCAGTTGCGGCGCGGACCACGTCAACCCGTTCGCCTGCAGATATTCGAGCAGCTTCGCGTGCATCGCGGGCACGCCCTGGAAGATCGACACGCGCTCTTCGGCGAGCGCGCGGCGCACGGCTTCGGGCGAGAAGCGCGGCGCGAGCCTGAGCGTCGCGCCCGCATACAGGCTGCCGAGACACACCGATGCAAGTCCGTACACATGCGAGATCGGCAACACGGCGTAGACGACGTCATAGGCATTGACTCGCCTCAGCGTGCTCGACATCGCCGCGATGAACAGCAGGTTGCGATGCGACAGCATTACGCCCTTCGGCGCGCCCGTCGTGCCCGTGGTGTAAATCAGCGCGGCGCATTGACGGTCGGCGGCGTTTTCGACGGGTTCCACTTGCGCTGCGTCGTCGATCGCGCAGGACCACGCGCCGATGTCGATATCGATGCCGGGCGCGGGCATCGCGCCGTGGCGTTCGGCGTGCTGCCGCGCATCGGGCGATGCGTCGACGGCATACGCGACGATGCGCGGCTTCGCGTGCGCGCGGATCGCATCGAGCTCGCCCGCCGACAGCCGCGCGTTCGACACCAGCGCCCACGCATCGAGCTTCGCGGTCGCGAACAGCAGCACGATTTGCACGATGCTGTTTTCCGCGACGATCATCACGCGGTCGCCGGCGCGCACGCCTTGCTCGCCCAGCAGCGCGGCGACGGCGTCCACGGCTTGTGCGAGTTGCGCGCGCGTGAGACGCCGTTCGTCCTCGATCAGCGCGACGTGCTGCGGATCGCGCGCGGCAATCAGCGCCGGAATATCGGCGATGCGCGCCGGGAGCGAGGCGAGCAGGGCGGCGGGATCAATGCGCTGCGGCGCGTCTTTCGCGACGGCAGGCCGCTGCGAGGCTGGCTTCAACGATGTCTCCTTCATGGACGATCCGTGCGCCTGGATCGGCTGCATGCCGTTGCGCCGGAAGGCTCTCGAACGAGCGTGCCATAATCCGCGAGCGCGCACAATTGGCCATCTGGCAAATGGTCGTTGCGTCGCGCGGACATTACAATGCGCCGATGAGTAAGTCCAGACACGTTTCCGAAACCCCTGCCACGCAGTTCCTGCGCCGTCACAAGGTGGAGTTCGGCGAGCATCCGTACGACTACGTCGACCACGGCGGCACGAGCGAATCGTCGCGGCAGCTTGGCGTCGACGAACACCACGTCGTCAAGACGCTCGTGATGGAGGACGAACAGGCCAAGCCGCTGATCGTGCTGATGCATGGCGACCGCACCGTGTCGACGAAGAATCTCGCGCGGCAGATCGGCGCGAAACGTGTGGAGCCGTGCAAGCCGGAAGTCGCGAGCCGGCATTCGGGTTATCTGATCGGCGGCACGTCGCCGTTCGGCACGAAGAAAGCGATGCCCGTGTACGTCGAATCGACCATACTCGAACTGGACAGGATATTGATCAACGGTGGGCGGCGCGGCTTTCTCGTCAGCATCGCGCCGGGCGTGCTGACGTCGCTGCTGTCCGCGAAGCCGGTGCAGTGCGCAAGCGTCGATTGAAGCGCGCATCTGTATCTGTAAAAGCGGGTGAACGCGGCGGTAGAATGTGCGCCGTTGCGCCTGCGCCGCCAGGAGACCCGCGCCGCTTGCTGCGCTTTCCAATACTGATAAGAGTTTCAACATGGAAAACCTGATTGTCGCCGTCGTGGCTTATCTGATCGGCTCGGTGTCGTTTGCCGTGATCGTCAGCGCCGCGATGGGACTCGCCGATCCGCGCTCATACGGCTCGAAGAACCCCGGCGCCACGAATGTGCTGCGTAGCGGCAACAAGAAGGCCGCGATTATCACGCTGATCGGCGACGCGTTCAAAGGCTGGATCGCCGTGTGGCTCACCGGGCATTTCTCGGCGCGTTTCGGACTCGACGATACGTCCGTCGCGATCGCCGCGATCGCCGTTTTTCTCGGCCACCTGTATCCCGTCTTCTTTCGCTTCAAGGGCGGCAAGGGCGTCGCGACGGCGGCGGGCGTGCTGCTCGCGATCAATCCCGTTCTTGGCATCGCGACGATGCTGACCTGGCTGATCGTCGCGTTCTTCACGCGCTACTCGTCGCTAGCTGCGCTGTGCTCGGCCATCTTCGCGCCGCTGTTCGACGGCTTTCTGTTCGGCGCGAACGTGATTGCGCTGGCTATCGTCGCGATGAGCGCGCTGCTGATCTGGCGTCACCGCGCGAACATCGCGAAGCTGGTGGCAGGGCAGGAAAGCCGCATCGGCGACAAGAAGAAAGCGGAAACGGCTACGCGGGCGGCGTCGAACAAGCACTGAACTTGCGAGAGGCGGCGACGCCGTATCGCTGCTTTTGTTCGAGCCGTATATCAAGCGATCGACATGCGCAGCCCGGCGAGCAGCGCATGTCCGGCACACATCAGTCGCGGAAGTTGTTGAAGTCGAGCGGCGTATCGGTCACGTCCTTGCGCAGCAGCGCGATCACGCTTTGCAGATCGTCGCGCTTCGTGCCCGACACGCGCACCGCATCGCCCTGAATGCTCGCCTGAACCTTGATCTTGCTGTCCTTCACGAGCTTGACGATTTTCTTCGCGAGATCGCCGGACACGCCCTTCTTCACGGTAACGACCTGCTTGACCTTGTCGCCGCCGATCTTCTCGATCTTGCCGTAGTCGAGGAAGCGCACGTCCACGCTGCGCTTCGCCATTTTCGACACGAGCACGTCCTTCACCTGGCCGAGCTTGAACTCGTCGTCGGCGTACGCGGTGAGCTCGCGCTCTTTCTGCTCGACGCGGGCGTCCGAGCCCTTGAAGTCGAAGCGCGTCGAGATTTCCTTGTTGGACTGCTCGACGGCGTTCTTCACTTCGATCATGTTGGCTTCGCAGACGACGTCAAACGATGGCATTGCATTCTCCCATTTGTATCGAGAGGCGGCGCGGCTGGACGGCTGCGCGCGACGCACTCGCTATAATCACGAACCGGTGTCATTTTACCGACCCCTTTCCCTTTTGCCCAAGGCTCGTGAACCGATTGCGCCGTACCGTTCGCGCTTCGCAGGGCGCTTGCCAGAACACCTGATGTCCGAGTCCGATCTGCTCCCGTTCGTCGCCGGCTTCCCGCTGAAGTCGCGCAACACCTTTGGCTTCGATGTGCGCGCGCGTCTCGCATGCCATATCGAAAGCGAGGCGCAGCTGCTTGCGGCCGTGCGCGATCCTCGCGTGGCGGGCTTGCGGCGACTCGTGCTGGGCGGCGGCAGCAACGTCGTGTTGACGGGCGATTTCGACGGCGTCGTGCTGCTGATCGCGCTGCGCGGACACAAGCTGGTCCGCGAGGACGCCGATGCATGGTACGTCGAAGCCGCTGCGGGCGAGATCTGGCACGACTTCGTTTCATGGACGCTCGCAGAGGGCATGCCAGGCCTCGAAAATCTCGCGCTGATTCCGGGCACGGTCGGCGCGGCGCCGATCCAGAACATCGGCGCGTATGGGTTGGAGATGTGCGAGCGCTTTGCGTCGCTGCGCGCAATCGAGATCGCGACGGGCGAGACGGTCGAACTCGATGCCGACGATTGCCGCTTCGGCTATCGCGACAGCTTTTTCAAGCAGGAAGGGCGCGACCGTTTCGTGATCACGTCGGTGACGTTCAGATTGCCGAAAGCGTGGACGCCGCGCGCCGGTTACGCGGATATCGCGCGCGAGCTTGCCGCCGTCGGCCTCGGCGATGCGACGCCCACGCCGCAGGCGATCTTCGATGCCGTCGTCGCCGTGCGCCGCGCAAAGCTTCCCGATCCGCTCGCGCTCGGCAACGCGGGGAGCTTTTTCAAGAATCCCGTCGTCGACGCGGCGCAGTTCGACGCCTTGCTCGCGAAGGAGCCGGAGATCGCCTCGTATCGGCAGCCGGATGGACGCGTGAAGCTCGCAGCGGGCTGGCTGATCGACCGCTGCGGCTGGAAGGGGCGTGCGATGGGCGCGGCGGGCGTGCATGAGCGCCAGGCGCTCGTGCTCGTGAATCGCGGCGGCGCGAGCGGGGCGGAGGTGCTGGCGCTCGCGAAAGCGATCCAGCAGGACGTGGCGCAGCGATTCGGCGTCGAGCTAGAGGCCGAGCCGGTTTGCCTTTGAGTTTGAAAGGCTCGCTCGGATGCGAGCCTGAAATGAAAAAGCGCCGGGTTTGAATCCGGCGCTTCGTCGTTTACAGCAGCGTTTTATCGCTTAGCCACGCTTGCGGCGTGCGTTTTCAGCGATACGCATACGCAGCGCGTTCAGCTTGATGAAGCCGCCGGCGTCGGCCTGGTTGTAGGCGCCGCCGTCGTCGTCGAACGTTGCGATGGTCTTGTCGAACAGCGTCTCCTTCGAGTCGCGCGCGACGACCGAAACGCTGCCCTTGTACAGCTTCACGCGCACCCAGCCGCTGACCTTCTCCTGCGTGTGGTCGATCAGCACCTGAATCGCGCGGCGCTCCGGGCTCCACCAGTAGCCGTTGTAGATCAGCGACGCGTAGCGGGCCATCAGGTCGTCCTTCAAGTGCGCGACTTCGCGGTCGAGCGTGATCGATTCGATGCCGCGGTGCGCCTTCAGCATGATCGTGCCGCCCGGCGTTTCATAGCAGCCGCGCGACTTCATGCCGACGTAGCGGTTCTCGACGAGATCCAGACGGCCGATGCCGTGCTTGCCGCCGAGGCGGTTCAGCTCGGTCAGCACTTCGGCGGGCGACATGCGCTTGCCGTTCAGCGCGACGGGGTCGCCGTGCTCGTACTCGACGTCGAGGTATTCCGGCTGATCCGGCGCTTCTTCCGGCGACACCGTCCAGCGCCACATTTCCGGTTCGGCTTCCGCCTTCGGGTCTTCGAGGTGACGGCCTTCGAACGAGATGTGCAGCAGGTTCGCGTCCATCGAGTACGGCGCGCCGCCTTGCTTGTGCTTCATTTCGATGGGAATGCCGGCCTTTTCTGCATACGCGAGCAGCTTTTCACGCGACAGCAGGTCCCATTCGCGCCACGGGGCGATCACCTTGATGCCCGGCTCCAGCGCGTAGTAGCCGAGTTCGAAGCGCACCTGGTCGTTGCCCTTGCCCGTCGCGCCGTGCGACACGGCTTGCGCGCCGCTCGCGCGCGCGATTTCGATCTGGCGCTTCGCGATCAGCGGACGCGCGATCGACGTGCCGAGCAGATACTCGCCTTCGTAGATCGTGTTCGCGCGGAACATAGGGAACACGAAGTCGCGCACGAACTCTTCGCGCAGGTCTTCGATATAGATGTTTTCCGGCTTGATGCCGAGTTGCAGCGCCTTCTTGCGAGCCGGTTCCAGTTCTTCGCCCTGGCCGATATCGGCCGTGAACGTGACGACTTCGGCGTCGTAGTTGTCCTGCAACCACTTCAGGATGACGGAGGTGTCGAGACCGCCCGAATAGGCGAGCACGACTTTGTTGATATCGCTCATGGTGAACTCGTAGCTGGGAGAACTGAGCGCGTCGGCCGGTCCGGCGCGCGGAAAAACCATATTTTGACACTAAACCGCCACATGTCCCGCGATTTCGGGTGCGACGGCCAGTGAGCCGAGGCATTCTCGCCGCGCGAGGCGCCTCGCTGGAGAGGCGGCGCGGAACTTGGCCGATGCCCCGTTTCCGCTCGCCGCCTGTCTGCTGCCGGTTTGCTGCCCGGCTTTTTATCTGCGTATCGCTTTGAACCTGCGTGTTGCTTTGAACGCCTTGCCGCCGGATCGCTCCGACGGCTTTTGCTGCGTTTGGCCGGATGCCTAGTGATTCAGCTTGCCGAGCAGCAGGAATTCCATCAGCGCCTTCTGCACGTGCAGACGGTTTTCCGCTTCGTCCCACACGACGCTCTGCGGCCCGTCGATTACTTCGG
This sequence comes from Paraburkholderia franconis, assembly GCF_009362735.1. Classification (GTDB taxonomy): domain Bacteria; phylum Pseudomonadota; class Gammaproteobacteria; order Burkholderiales; family Burkholderiaceae; genus Paraburkholderia; species Paraburkholderia franconis. The sequence goes on from NZ_WHNP01000003.1 coordinate 264,454, forward strand.
CGCTCACTTCCTCGCCGCGATGCGCGGGCAGGCAGTGCATGAAGAGGGCGTCCTTGTTCGCGCGCGACATCATGTTGGCATCGACGCACCAGTCGGCGAACGCTTTCTTGCGCGCTTCGTTTTCGGCTTCGAAGCCCATGCTGGTCCACACGTCCGTCGTGACGAGATCGGCGCCCTTGCAGGCCTGGTTCGGATCGTCGAATTCTTCGTAGAACGGCGCGCTTTCCGGTGAGACCAGCCCACGGTCGAGCTTGTAGCCCGGCGGCGTGGACAGGCGCAGCTTGAAACCGAGGATTTGCGCGGCTTCGATCCACGTATAGAGCATGTTGTTCGCGTCGCCGACCCACGCGACCGTCTTGCCGCGAATCGGGCCGCGATGCTCGTAGTACGTGAAGATGTCGGCGAGCACCTGGCACGGGTGATATTCGTTCGTCAGGCCGTTGATGACGGGCACGCGCGAATTTTCCGCGAAGCGCTGGATGATGTCCTGGCCAAACGTGCGGATCATGATGATGTCGACCATCCGCGAGATGACCTGCGCCGCGTCTTCGATCGGCTCGCCGCGGCCAAGCTGCGTATCGCGCGTGCTCATGAAGACGGCGTGACCGCCCAGCTGGAAGATGCCCGCTTCGAACGACAGGCGCGTGCGCGTCGAATTCTTCTCGAAGATCATCGCGAGCGTGCGGTCGTGCAGCGGATGATACGTCTCGTAGTTCTTGAACTTGCGCTTCAGGATGCGGGCGCGTTCGAGCACGTACTCGTAGTCTTCCAGCGAGAAATCGTTGAACTGCAGATAGTGGCGGATTGTCTTGGAGGTCATGAAACAAATACGGCGGATTCACCCGGGCGAAATTGCCGGACTGGGCCGCCGTCGTTTGTGGTAACTCAATGCAGCATAAAGGATTTTGAATGTTTTGACGAGTCGGCCAAAAGGCATGGGCGATGTTCCGGAACGCGCAAAGGACTGTTCCGAAGGGCTTGTGTGCAGTGCGGAAAAACCCTGGCTGCGCTATAATCTCAGAGTTTTCTCAAAGCCCGGCAGGCAGGTTTCACGCTTGCAGGACACGGCTTTCGCACATCCGGCATGCGCCGTATTGTGCGCCATCTGATCGCTGCCCGAAGCGCCCTCGCTGGCTCGCTGCGGCGGCCGGACTCCAAGGCTTGATGCAGGATTCACTGTGGGTTCGGGTGGTCGCAAGACGTGTTCGAACAGCGTTTTCTGGCAGCCATCTTTCGCCGGCTTGTCACTGGCAGTTCGCCGGGCAGTCACACAGGGTTTCGTACATGGCCGATACACCCCCAACCGAGTATTTCATTCAAGGCATCACGTCGGCCGGGCGCAAGTTTCGTCCGAGCGACTGGTCGGAGCGACTGGCGGGCGTGATGTCGTGTTTTGGTCCGGGCGCGAAAGGGCCGAACGCCCGTCTTCAGTATTCCCATTACGTGCGTCCCACCATGATCGGCGAGCTGAAATGCGTGATCCTCGATTCGCGGCTGCGGGACATCGAGCCGATGGCTTTCGACTTCGTGATGAATTTCGCCAAGGACAACGATCTGCTCGTCACCGAGGCGTGCGAGCTTCCGCCGGAGCATGAGGCGCAAAAAGCGTCATCGCGTTGAGGTGAGCGCGCGTCCGCGCAGCATCGGCAACAGGCTGGATGAACAATGGAACCCGCATCGGCGGGTTTTTTTGTGTCCGCAACTGGATCGGCTTCGCGCACCATCATCGATCGAAGCGCAAAGCGCGACGCGATGCGCAGCCCGGCGAAAAACAAAAAAGCCCGCGATGGCGGGCTTTGATGACGCAGCGGAAACAGGAAGCAGCTCGCTCGCGCGAGCTGCCGGATTCGACAATTTACTGCGCTGCGGGCGCTTGCAGACCCTTGATGGCTGCAGCGAGGCGGCTCTTATGGCGAGCTGCCTTGTTCTTGTGAACGATTTTCTTGTCGGCAATGATGTCCAGCGTCTTTGCCGATGCCTTGAAGATTTCAGCGGCTTGTGCTGCGTCGCCGGCTTCGATTGCCTTGCGGACAGCCTTGACAGCCGTGCGGTACTTCGAGCGCAGCGCCGAATTGTGCGAATTTGCCTTGGCGGCTTGACGGGCGCGCTTGCGTGCTTGTGCGGAGTTAGCCATGACGGTTCCTTATCCTGTTCCTGTTTCCAGTGCCTGCCTTTGACGACGGCGGGCGCTGCTTTTAGATCGAACCCCTGAGAGCGATTGCCCAAGGGCGCAAATATAGACAAACAACTGAGAACTACGTGAAATCCCGCTCGTTCCGACTCCGATGGAGTAGGGCAGAAAGGTGAGCGAGCTTCGAAACGGGCGATTATAGCAACAAAATCAGACACGTGGCAACCGCGTGCAGTCCCGGCTTCACTGGCTCACGAGTGCGCGCCGGCGGCGCGCGCGCCATCGAAGGCCGTCCGGTGTCGTGAGCGGACGGCCTGGCGAGCCCGCGCGACCGCTCGAAAGACGCGAATCCTTCACAAATTCGCGGTCGAATCGAACGTATTTCGCGCAACACGGTCCGATTCGGTCCCGATTACGAGGAATCTTGCCCTGACATGCTGACCGCCCTGGGCGCACCCGTATAATAAGCGCCCCATGAATCTATTCCGAGCCCTGCTGACGGTCAGCGGCTTCACGCTGCTTTCGCGCGTGACCGGACTGGCCCGCGAGACCCTGATCGCCCGCGCATTCGGCGCGAGCCAGTACACCGACGCGTTCTACGTCGCTTTCCGAATCCCGAATCTGCTGCGCCGGATTTCCGCCGAGGGTGCGTTCTCGCAAGCCTTCGTGCCGATCCTCGCCGAGTTCAAGAACCAGAAGGGCCACGACGCGACGAAGGCGCTCGTCGATGCGACCTCGACGGTGCTCGCCTGGGCGCTGGCGATTCTCTCCCTGCTGGGCGTGGCGGGCGCGACGTGGGTCGTGTTCGTGGTCGCGTCCGGCCTGCGCAGCGACGGCCAGGCGTTCACGCTGGCCGTGTCGATGACGCGGATCATGTTTCCTTACATCGTGTTCATTTCGCTGACGTCGCTGGCGTCGGGCGTGCTGAACACGTACAAGAACTTTTCGCTGCCCGCGTTCGCGCCCGTGCTGCTGAACGTCGCGTTCATCGTCGCGGCCGTGTTCGTCGCGCCGCATATGAAGGTGCCCGTTTTCGCGCTCGCGTGGGCGGTGATCGCGGGCGGCGTCGCGCAGTTCGTCGTGCAGCTGCCGGGCCTGAAGAAGATCGACATGATCCCGCGCATCGGGCTCGATCCGTTCAAGGCGATCGCGCATCGTGGCGTGAAGCGCGTGCTCGCGAAGATGGTGCCGGCGATGTTCGCGGTATCGGTTGCGCAGATCAGCCTCATCATCAATACGAACATCGCGTCGCACATCGGGCCTGGCGCCGTCTCGTGGATCAACTACGCGGACCGCCTGATGGAGTTCCCGACGGCGCTGCTCGGCGTCGCGCTCGGCACGATCCTGCTGCCGAGCCTGTCGAAGGCGCACGTCGATGCCGACGCGCACGAGTACTCGTCGCTGCTCGACTGGGGCTTGCGCGTGACGTTCCTGCTCGCCGCGCCGAGCGCGATCGCACTGTTCTTCTTCGCCGAGCCGCTCACGGCGACGCTCTTCCATTACGGCAAGTTCGACGGCAACGCGGTGGTGATGGTGGGGCGCGCGCTGGCTGCGTACGGCGTCGGCCTGATCGGCCTCATTCTGATCAAGATCCTCGCGCCCGGTTTCTACGCGAAGCAGGACATCAAGACGCCCGTGAAGATCGGCATCTTCGTTCTGGTCGTCACGCAGCTGAGCAACTACGTGTTCGTGCCGATCTTCGCGCATGCGGGGCTGACGCTGTCGGTCGGGCTCGGCGCTTGCGTCAACGCGCTGTGCCTTTTCATCGGCTTGCGGCGGCGCGGCATCTATATGCCGTCGTCGGGCTGGACCGTGTTCTTCGTGCAGATGATCGGCGCGTGTCTCGTGCTGGCGGGCGTCATGCACTGGTTCGCGATCAACTTCGACTGGATCGGCATGCATGCCCAGCCCGTGCGGCGCATGGTGCTGCTGGCGGCGTGCCTGGTGCTGTTTGCCGCGCTATATTTCGGTATGCTGTGGCTGATGGGCTTCAAGTGCGCGTATTTCAAAAGGCGAGTGAAGTGATCACGATGACGCGGGTTCTCGATTATTTCAGCGCGCTCGTCGCCGAAGACGATGGGTTTCCGCTCACGGAAGCGGCGCTGTCGCTCGCGCAGGACGCCTATCCCGATCTCGATCTGCAAGCGGTGCTCGCGGAGATAGACGAACTCGCGCTGCGCGTCAAACGCCGCATTCCCGACGACGCCGACATCCAGCAGCGCGTCGGCATTCTCAATCGCTATTTCTTTCGCGAGCTAGGCTTCGCGGCGAACGTCAACGACTACTACGATCCCGACAACAGCCACCTGAACATGGTGCTCAAGCGCCGGCGCGGCATTCCGATCTCGCTCGCGGTGCTGTATCTGGAGATGGCGTCGCAGGTCGATATTCCCGTGCGCGGCGTGTCGTTTCCCGGACATTTCCTGCTGCGCGTCACGCTGCCCGAAGGCGACGCGATGATCGACCCGACCACGGGCCATCCGCTGACGGAACACGAGATGGTCGAGATGCTGGAGCCTTATGTCGCGAAGGCGGGCGAGTCGGTGGGCCGCGCGCTGCGCATGCTGCTGCAACCGGCGATGCGCCGCGAGATCGTCGCGCGCATGTTGCGCAACCTGAAGGCGACGTATCTGCAGACGGAACGCTGGCAGCGGCTGCTCGCCGTGCAGCAGCGTCTTGTGATCCTGTTGCCGGAGAACATCGAGGAAGTGCGCGATCGCGGCTTCGCGTATGCGCGGCTGGATTACCTGAGGCCCGCGCTCGAAGACCTCGAACGCTATCTCGACGACAGGCCGGATGCCGAAGACGCAACGGTCGTCGAATCGCAGCTGAGCGAATTGCGGCAGCGCACGCAGCACAACGATCGCGATTGATCGGTTGACGCGTTGTTCCGATCCAAACGAAAACGCCTGCGCAGAACATGCGCAGGCGTTTTTCATTGCAGCGGCCGTTCGTGTATGGCGCGTGTTGCGCTCACTTCGGCTGCATGCGAATCGCGCCGTCGAGGCGGATCACTTCGCCGTTCAACATCGGGTTGTCGAAGATCTGCTTGACGAGCATCGCGTACTCGTTCGGCTTGCCGAGCCGGGGCGGGAACGGCACCATCGCGCCGAGCGCGTCCTGCACTTCCTGCGGCATGCCGAGCAGCATCGGCGTTTCGAAGATGCCGGGCGCGATCGTCATCACGCGGATCGCATTGCGCGACAGATCGCGCGCGACCGGCAGCGTCATGCCCGCGACGCCTGCCTTCGACGCCGCATACGCGGCCTGGCCGATCTGTCCGTCGAACGCGGCCACGGATGCCGTGTTGACGATCACGCCCCGTTCGCCGAGCGCATTCGGCTCGTGCTTCGACATTTCGGCGGCTGCGAGTCGAATCATGTTGAACGTGCCGACGAGATTGATCGAGATCGTGCGCGCGAACGAATGCAGCGGATGCGGGCCGTCCTTGCCGATCGTTTTCATCGCGGGCGCGACACCCGCGCAATTGACGAGGCCGCGCAGCGTGCCGAGCTTCATCGCCGCTTCGACGGCCTGCACGGCATCGTCTTCGCGGCTCACATCGCACTTGACGAACACGCCGCCCAGTTCCTGCGCGAGTGTCTCGCCCGCTTCGTGATTCAGGTCCGCGAGCACGACCTTGCCGCCACCTTCCGCGATCATGCGCGCCGTCGCGGCGCCGAGCCCCGATGCGCCGCCCGTGATCAGAAACACGTTGTCCTTGATGTCCATGTCTTCTCCTTGATTGGATGCGTTGATCGCGTGATTCGAATATTTATCGCTGAACGATTTTAACGGCTCGACCCGACGCGTCAAACCGCGCAAAACGGCAACGGCTGTCACACGTGCGTCGATATTTCCGGTGCCTCCGCTCAGTGCTCCAAATGAGCCGCGACGTCGCGAAGCAAAGCGCGATGCCAAACAAAAAACCCGCCGTGAGAGGCGGGTTCTTCGTATATTACGTGGCCTTGCGTGACGAAGCGTGCTGCTTACTTCAGCGCGTCGAACACGCGAGCACGGATTTCATCGACCGTGCCGAGGCCCGAGATGCGGCGGTATTGCGGCGCCTTCAGTGAAGTGGACGCGTCGCCTTTCTGCGCCCAGTCGTTGTAGTAGTCGATCAGCGGCTTCGTCTGCGCGACATACACGTCGAGGCGCTTCTTCACCGTCTCTTCCTTGTCGTCGTCGCGCTGGATCAGCGGCTCGCCCGTCACGTCGTCGATACCTTCGACCTTCGGCGGATTGAACTTCACGTGATACGTGCGGCCCGATGCCGGGTGTGTGCGGCGGCCGCTCATGCGCGTGATGATCTCGTCGAACGGGACATCGATTTCGAGCACATAGTCGATGGGCACGCCCGCCTGCTTCATCGCTTCCGCCTGCGGGATCGTGCGCGGGAAGCCGTCGAAGAGGTAGCCGTTCGCGCAGTCCGGCTGTTGCAGGCGTTCCTTGACGAGGTTGATGATGAGTTCGTCGGTGACGAGTTCACCCGCATCCATGTAGCGCTTTGCTTCGATGCCAAGCGGCGTGCCCGCTTTGACCGCAGCGCGCAGCATATCGCCCGTCGAAATTTGCGGAATGCCGAACTTCTCCTTGATGAAGTTGGCCTGGGTGCCCTTGCCCGCGCCAGGAGCGCCCAACAGGATCAAACGCATTTGATATCTCCAGATTTATGTCAATTCTGTGCGGCGCGCTGTTTGCGGCAGTCTGCGCTCTTGATTTTTCGTTGCACGCTGTTTCCGTCGGGCAGGTCTTCACTGCGAGCTTCGCGCAGCACGTCATATACGGCGCTGCGAAACAGACGACAGAACAAGCGGCTTATAACTACGGGCGAATGGCGATATCGATTGATGCGCACCGATATCGGAGTGAATCGCATGAACGACCGATTATGCCATGGCTTTTTACACAGACGACCCAAAAAACGCCTGTACGCGGGCAAGATCTTCCGGTGTGTCGACGCCTGGCAGCGGCGCGTCCTGCGTGACGAGCACGGCGATCCGCTCGCCGTGCCACATCGCGCGCAACTGTTCGAGGGCTTCCGCCTGTTCGATCGGCGAAATCGACAAGCTCGGGTAAGTACGGAGAAACTTCGCGCGATACGCATACAACCCGATATGCCGATAGACGGTGGCGGGCGCGGGCGGCGCAGGCATCTTCGCGACGTTAGGCCAGTGCGGCTGGTACGCATCGCGGGCCCACGGAATCGGCGCGCGCGAGAAGTACAGCGCGACGCCGCGCGCGTCCAGCACCACTTTGACCACGTTCGGATTGAACACGTCCGCCGGCTCGTGGATCGGATGCGCGGCCGTTGCGATCGCGCAGCCGTCCGTGGCCGCGAGATGCGACGCTACGCCACGCACCAGCGCGGGATCGATCAGCGGCTCGTCGCCCTGCACGTTGACGACGATCGTGTCGTCGCTCCAGCCGTAGTGCGACGCGACTTCCGCGAGACGGTCCGTGCCCGACGGATGATCGGCGCGCGTCATCATCGCGTCGATGCCGTGCGCGCGCGCAACGTCGAACACCGATTGCGCGTCGGTCGCGACGAGCACGCGCTGCGCGCCCGATTCGAGCGCGCGCTCCGCGACACGCACGACCATCGGCTTGCCCCCGATATGGGCGAGCGGCTTGTTCGGCAGACGCGTCGACGCAAGCCGGGCCGGAACGACGGCGATGAAGGGCGGAGTGTGCTGGGTATCGGTCATCGGTGGAGCGGCCGTGTTGGGCTCGACTTAAAGGAGGCTCGAAAGGGGCTCAGCGCAAAAGGGCCAGCGTAAAAGGCCACCGTAAAGGGCCACCATAGGCCCGAAGCGCCGAGAAAAAAGCGCCGCCATGATCGGCGGCGCGTTTGGGTTCGGTGCTCTCGCTTGCCGTCAACGGGACAACGACGTGCCCGTTACGGCGACTCATCGCGCGTCATCATCGGCGCGGAGTCGGCAGGCGAATCACGCAACCGAGCCGGGGTTCAGATCGACGGGCGTGCCTTCGACCGTCTGACGCGCTTCGTCGACGAGCATCACGGGAATGCCGTCGCGGATCGGATAGGCGAGCTTGTCTGCGCTGCAGATCAACTCCTGCGCGGCGCGATCGTAGCTGAGCGGGCCCTTACAGATCGGGCAAACGAGGATTTCAAGCAGGCGAGCGTCCACGGACTTTCTCCACAACAAGTGCAATGAGGCGATGATCGAGCGTGGCTTCGACGGGAACGACCCACAGCCGCGCGTCACGCCAGGACGCCAATTTTACCGCATCCTTTTCGGTGATCAGGATGGCGTCGGCGTCCACGTCGACGAACGGATTCGCACTGAACGCGTAATGATCGGGCAGCGCGCGCGTCTCGGGCGCGAGGCCCGCCGCGCGCAGCGTCGCAAAGAAGCGCTCCGGCGCGCCGATGCCCGCGGCGGCCAGCACGCGCTCGCCCGCGAACTGCGCAAGCGGGCGGCGCAGGCGCGGATTGTCGAGATGCCAGGCGTCGCCGGGCGCAAGCTCCAGCGAGAACGTGTTCGGCCACGGCGGCAGCACGCGGTCGTACGGATTGTTGATCAGCGTTGCGTCTCGCTTGCGCGACAGCGGTTCGCGCAATGGGCCAGCGGGCAGCAGAAAACCGTTGCCGCCCAGCCGGTGATCGAACACGACGATCTCCGCGTCGCGCTGGAGCCGGTAGTGCTGCAGGCCGTCGTCGCTGACGATCACATCGACATTGCGATGCGCGAGGCACAGCGCCTCGGCGGCAGCCACGCGGTCGGGACACACGAACACGGGCGCGCCCGTGCGGCGCGCGATCAGCAGCGGCTCGTCGCCCGCTTGCGTGGCATTCGAAGTCGGCGTGACGAGCGTCGGCAGCGTGATCTTCGCGCCGTAGCCGCGCGACACGATGCCCGGCGTGAAGCCCGCGCTGCGCAATGCCTGAACGAGCGCGATCACGGTCGGCGTCTTGCCCGTGCCGCCGACTGTCACGTTGCCCACGACGACGATAGGCACGCGAACGCGCACCGACTTCAGCCAGCCGAGCGAGTACGCGGAGCGGCGCGCGAGCGCGATCGCGCCGAAGATGCACGCGAACGGTGTCATCGCCCACGCAAGCGGGCCGCGCTTCTGCCACTCGCGCGCAATACGCGCTTCGATGCGGGACGCGAGTTCGCTCATCGGAAGCAAGCCGGCCAGCGCGGCGCGTCAGACAGAACGGACAGTGCGAACATCAACGGGCATCTCCGGGCGGTCGGCTGCACCGACGGTTGAAAGACAAGGACGAAAGGGAACCACGAAACGCGGACGACAAAAGTGGCAACAGCAAAGCGGCAGCGCCGGGTCAGCCATGGGACGGCCCAGGCGCCTGATAAGCACGAGACGAACCATCCCGACAGGGCGCGCATCCATATCGACCAGATTCCGCCCGAACCCGGCACTCTAGCGCGCGAGCGGCGTCGGCCGCAAGTCGGGACGGCCTTCGTGCGCGAGGCAGGCGCCGCTCATGCTCAATCCATAGTCTGTGGATAACTTTGTGGAGAACGTGGCTTGCAGACTGTCGGAAAGGCCGTCGCGCAAGCCTCAGATCGGTGAACGGGAACTCTCGCCGACCAAAAAATGTTTAAAAATCATAAAGTTGGATGGTATCAAGTGGGCTCTTGAGCACTTTCACGCCGCCAAATCAAGGCGCTCCCGACATGTGGACACTTTTAACAATCCGGCTAAAGCCCCTGACGAGGTGCTGGACCTGACTGGCCGATCGGTCTATCGTCTGTCCGGCCTGTTCACACAATTCCTCGCATGAATTCCGAAAGTCCTTTCTCGTCCGCCGCCGGAGCGGGCGGCGATGCTGTCGTTCCCGTATCGGCGCTCAACCGTGCAATCGGGACGATGCTCGAACGCACGTTTCCTCTCGTCTGGGTATCCGGCGAGGTGTCGAACTTCACGCGCGCCGCCAGCGGACACTGGTACTTCTCGATCAAGGACGCGCAGGCGCAGATGCGCTGCGTGATGTTTCGTGGCCGCGCGCAATACGCCGAGTTCACGCCGCGCGAAGGCGACAAGATCGAAGTGCGCGCGCTCGTCACGATGTATGAGCCGCGCGGCGAGCTTCAGCTGAATGTCGAAGCCGTGCGCCGTACGGGCCAGGGTCGGCTGTACGAAGCGTTTCTGCGTCTGAAGGCGCAACTCGAAGCCGAAGGCCTGTTCGACCCGCAACGCAAGCGCGCATTGCCCGCGCATCCGCGCTCGATCGGCATCGTCACGTCGTTGCAGGCGGCCGCGTTGCGCGACGTGCTGACGACGCTCGCGCGCCGCGCCCCGCATATTCCCGTGATCGTCTATCCGGCGCCCGTGCAGGGCGCAGGCGTGGGTGCGAAGCTGGCTGCGATGGTCGAGTTAGCGAGCCGTCGGCGCGAGGTGGATGTGCTGATCGTCTGTCGGGGCGGCGGCTCGATTGAAGACCTGTGGGCGTTCAACGAAGAAGTGCTGGCACGAGCGATTGCGGCGAGCGAAGTACCCGTTGTGAGCGGCGTCGGTCACGAAACCGACTTCACGATCGCCGACTTCGCCGCTGACGTTCGCGCGCCGACACCCACGGGCGCCGCCGAACTCGTCAGTCCGCAGCGCGTGTTGCTGCTGCGCGATCTCGATCATCGGCATGCATCGCTTGCGCGCGGCTTTGGCCGCATGATGGAGCGCCGCGCGCAACAGCTCGACTGGCTCGCGCGACGTCTCGTGTCGCCCGCTGAAAGGCTCGCGCGGCAACGCACGCATCTTCAGCAGCTATGTGCGCGTCTCGCGTCGGCGGGGGCGCGGCCCGTGCGCGATGCGCGCGCGCATTTTTCGCTCGTGCAGATGCGCTGGCAGCGCTGGCGTCCCGATCTCTCCCAGCATCGTGCAACTGTGAACGGGCTTGGCGAACGGCTGGAGCGCGCATTGTTGCGTCAGCATGAAAGACACCTTGCCCGAGTGGAAACACTTGCTGCGCGGCTCGAAGTATTGAGTCCGCAACGCACGCTCGAGCGCGGCTATGCGGCGCTGCTCGATGCGCAAAGCGGACGCGCGGTCCGTGCGCCATCGGCATTGAAGCCCGGCCGGCGCATGACGCTTCATCTCGCGGAAGGCTCGGCGGACATCGCGCTTTCGGATGTGCAGCCGCGTCTTACGGATGGCTTTTGATGTGCGCCAGGCACAGTACTTTTGACCTTCGTATGACGTGTGCAAACGCGCTGCGCGAGCATTAATTACGCTGCCCGCGCAGCGCGTTTTCGCAATGAACGCCATAAAGGGCTTGTGTTTGCGGGGTTATTCCAAGTCGCCTACAATCGAGTGCTCCACAGCGTTATCCGCAGACTCCCCATAAACAGATACAAAGGAATAGCACCATGGAACATACGCTCCCGCCGCTGCCTTTCGCAAAGAACGCGCTCGCTCCGCACATGTCGGAAGAGACGCTTGAATTTCACTACGGCAAGCACCACCAGACCTATGTGACGAACCTGAACAATCTGATCAAGGGTACCGAGTTCGAAAAGCTGTCGCTGGAAGAGATCGTCAAGAAGTCGTCGGGCGGTGTCTTCAACAACTCCGCGCAAGTGTGGAACCACACGTTCTTCTGGAACAGCCTGTCGCCGCAGGGCGGTGGCGCGCCGAAGGGCAAGCTGGCGGACGCGATCAACGCGAAGTGGGGCTCCTTCGACAAGTTCAAGGAAGAATTCACGAAGACGGCAGTCGGCACGTTCGGCTCGGGCTGGGCCTGGCTCGTGAAGAAGGCTGACGGTTCGCTCGACCTGGTGTCGACCAGCAATGCCGCCACGCCGCTGACCACGGACGCGAAGCCGCTGCTCACGATCGACGTGTGGGAACACGCGTACTACATCGACTATCGCAACGCACGTCCGAAGTTCGTCGAAGCGTACTGGAACATCGTGAACTGGGATTTCGCTGAAAAGAACTTTGCGTAAGTTCTTCTTCTTTTGCTGAAGCTGAAGTTCAGGATTCGCACAGAAAAAAGCCCTCGTTTCGAGGGCTTTTTTTGTTTCCGATGCACCAGACGTGCGGCGCATTTCGTTAGCCATCCGGATCAGATCCGGAGTACGAGCGACGACAACGACATCGCTCAACTGGCGTCGCTGCTCGGCTCGGCTTTGCGCGGGCGGCGGCTTCGCGTCGTCGACTTGCGCGGCGCCTTCTTGGCGGCGGGAGCTTTGGCTGCGTGAAGTTCTGCGTCGGGTGTCATGACCTGCGGCTCTGTCGCTGCGGCGTGTTCGGTAACGGGCGGCGCATCGGCAGGAACGGGTGAACCGGCATCGGTATCGGCAGCATCCGTTCGCTCAGTCTTCGCCTTGCTCGCTTTCTTCGCCTTCTTTGCCGCAGGCTTACGCGTGCCGCGGCTCTTGCGGCGTGTACCGTTCCTTTCGCTGTCCGCGTGTTCGTGCTGCGTCACGGATGCCTGCCCGATTGCCGTGACGTCCTCGCCAGTCGGGCTATTCTCTTCGTGAGTTTCAACCGCGTCATCTGTTTCAGCCATTGCAGCGGCTGTGGGCATCGCGGTCCATTCGTCGCCCGTGTCGCGCGAACTCGCGATGTCGCTCGTGCTCACGACGGCGCTCGCGCTGCGATACACGAACGTGCCCGACTTCTCGTCGCGGCCCACTTCCAGAAGCCCGCGCGATTGCGCCTCTTCCAGCAGATTGCCGAATGCGCGGAAACCGTAGTACGACTCGTTGAAGTCGGGCTTGCGGCGCTTGATCGCATCCTTCAGCGCCGACGCCCAGATCTTGCCGCTGTCGCCGCGCTCCGATGCGAGCGCATCGAAAGTATGCACGGCAAACTCGATGGCCTTCGTCTTGCGCGTTTCCAGATCTTCCTTGCGCTTTTCGCCATCGGACGCGCGCTTCATCGCCTGTTGTGCTGCCTGTTGCGCAGCCTTCGCGCTCTCGCGCTTCGCGGTCGCGCGCTGGCTCTCGCGTACCAGATCGTCGTAAAAAATGAACTCGTCGCAATTGGCCGTGAGCAGATCCGACGTCGAGCGCTGCACGCCGACGCCGATCACCTGCTTCGCGTTCTCGCGCAGCTTCGACACGAGCGGCGAGAAATCCGAGTCGCCGCTGATGATGACGAACGTGTTGACGTGCGACTTCGTATAGCAGAGATCGAGCGCATCGACGACGAGCCGGATATCCGCCGAGTTCTTGCCGGACTGCCGCACATGCGGAATTTCGATCAGCTCGAAGTTCGCTTCGTGCATCGCGGCCTTGAAGCCCTTGTAACGATCCCAGTCGCAGTACGCCTTCTTCACGACGATGCTGCCCTTCAGCAGCAGCCGTTCGAGAACCAGCTTGATGTCGAATTTCTCGTATTTCGCGTCGCGCACGCCGAGCGCGACGTTTTCGAAATCGCAGAACAGCGCCATGCTGACGGTATCCTGGGATGACGCCATGTATCTCTCCAATGAAGTGCAGGTACGATCGTCTCACACAACGCGGCGTCGATCGAGCACTTGTATGCGAGCGGCTTGCGCGCAATGCGTTCAGGCGCCGCCGAACGTGCCCGTTTCGGCGACCGCGCCAATAAATTCCTCTGTCGAGCGCACGAAGCCCATGCGCGGAAAGATGTGCTCGACGGGAAAGCGATGCACGTCGCCGGTGAAGCTCGACATCGCGTCTTCGATGAAGACCAGTTCGTAGCCGCGATCGAAGGCCGCACGGGCAGTCGATTCGACGCCGAAGTTCGTCGCAATGCCCGTCAGCACAATCGTGCGAATGCCACGGCGACGCAATTGCTGTTCCAGATCGGTGCCATAGAACGCGCCCCATTGACGCTTCGTCACGATCACGTCGCCGGCCTGCACATTGCATTCGGGCACGAGCTCCGACGCTTGCGGCGGCGGGGCGGGCGCGTCGCGCGGACGCAGCGGCGCGTCGGCGGGCAGCGACAGCAGTTGCGGGATATCGACGCGCACGAACACGACCGTGCCGCCCGCCGCGCGCAGTGCATCGGCGGCGCGCAGGGAACGCGCGACCACGTCGGCGGCCGAATGCGGCTCCAGTTGCCGTCCAATGTTGCTGTGCTGCAAATCGATCAGCACGATCGCCGTGCTGCGTGGGTCGATGGAAAGCGCTTGCGCCATATGTCACCTATATGTGAGGATGTGCTCATATCATGATACGACAGAAATATGAGTCAGGCCTCAGATAATCCGAAAATGCGGCGCGTGCCGCAGCAGGAGCGCGCGGCGAAGCGCGTCGATGCGCTGCTCGATGCGGCCGGCGAGGTGATCGCGGAACGCGGCTTCGAGGCCGCGACGATGACGGCCATCGCCGAGCGCGCAGGCACGTCGATCGGCGCGGTTTATCAATACTTTCCGAACAAGCATGCGCTCGTTCTTGCGCTGCGCACGCGCTACAGCAACGAAATGGATGCGCAATGGAGCGCGCTCAGCGAGGCGGCGCAAGCGTGGAGCGTCGAAGAACTGGTCGAGCGGCTGTTCGCGCTGATGGTCGAGTTCATGGCGGCGCGGCCTGCGTATCTGCCGCTGCTGTCGGTGTCGCTGAATTTCCGGCGCGATGCCGCCGCGCGCAACCGCTTGCGCGGCAAGTTCGCCGAACTGTTTCAACGCTACAGTCCGGCGCTGTCGGCCGACGACGCATTTCGCGTCGCCGAAGTCACGCTGCAGGTCGTGAAGAGCCTGAGCCCGCTGTACGCGGCCGCGAAGCCAAAAGAGCGCAAGCCGCTCGTCGACGAATACATGATGGTCGTTTCATCGTATCTGGCCGCGCGGGTGCGCTAGGCGCTTCACGTCGGGCCCATCACATCGGCGAATCACATCGGCGAATCACATCGCGCGATGCGCGGCGTCGATGACGCTCGCTTCACGCGTCGCGAGCACGTCGTCGATCAGGCCATACGACTTCGCCGCATCCGCCGACATGAAATTGTCACGGTCGGTGTCCTTCTCGATCTGCGCGATGCTCTGGCCTGTGCGCTGCGCGAGCACGGCGTTCAGGCGCTCGCGCAGATACAGCACTTCCTTCGCCTGGATTTCGATGTCCGACGCGGTGCCCTGGCCGCCGCCCGAAGGCTGATGAATCATGATGCGCGCATTGGGCAGCGCAAAGCGCTTGCCGGGCGCGCCCGCCGCAAGCAGGAACGTGCCCATGCTGGCCGCGAAGCCGGTGCATAGCGTCGAGACATCGGGCTTGATGAACTGCATCGTGTCGAAGATCGCGAGGCCGTCATAGACCGAGCCGCCCGGCGAGTTGATGTAAAAAGAAATATCCTTGTCAGGGTTCTCCGATTCGAGGAACAGCAGTTGCGCGACGATCAGGCTCGCCGACTGTTCGTTGACTGGGCCGACCAGAAATACGATCCGCTCGCGCAACAGGCGCGAATAGATGTCGTAGGCGCGCTCGCCGCGGCTCGATTGCTCGATGACGGTCGGCACGAGATTGAATCCGGAGTACGTCGTTGAAATGAAATGACGATGCATGCGTTCCTCGCTGATGGGCTCGTGTGTGCGAAAGGACCGCGCCGGTGCGCGGCTCCCATCGCAAGACGCGAAAGCGCGGGCGCGCGTGACAGAAGAATTTTTGCGTCCGCGTGTCACATCGCAGGCGGTTGGTCCGTCTAGCCGATGGGAACGCGAGAGGAGTGGCATGCATGGACCAGACAGAACAAGACAAGCCGGCGCAGTTCGAAGCGGTGCGCGCGAAGCTCTTCGCGCTCGCGTACCGGATGCTCGGCAGCCGCGCGGAAGCGGAAGACATCGTGCAGGACGCCTGGCTCAAATGGCATGCCGCCGACGCCAGCGAGCTGCGCTCATCCGCTGCGTGGCTCACGACGGTGACGACGCGCCTCGCGATCGACCGCCTGCGTCATCTGCAGACGGAGCGCGCGACGCATTCGGGCGGCTGGCTGCCGGACCCGTGGCTCGATGGGCTTGCGCCGTCGGCGGAAGATCTCGCGCTGCGGGCGGTGCAGATGTCATACGGCGTGATGTTGCTGCTCGAGCGCCTGAAGCCCGACGAGCGCGCCGCGTTCGTGCTGCATGAGGCATTCGATTGCGACTACGCGGAGATCGCGAAGATTCTCGCGAAGACACCCGCCCATTGCCGGCAGATCGTGCATCGCGCGAAAACGCGCTTGCGGCGCGAAGGTGTGCCGGCGAAGCACGCCGATCCCGCCGCGCATGCGCGCATCGTCGAACGCTTGCGGGCGGCGATGGAAGCGCAGGACCGCGTCGCGCTCGTGCGGCTCTTCTGTGAAGTGCCGAGCGTGGTCAGTGATGCGCCCGAACTGGTCGATGCCGTCGCGTCGGCGGAACACGTGGCGGCCACGCTGGCGATGCGCGGCAGCGGCGATCAGATGGAAACGGTGTCGATGAACGGCGCGAGCGCGGTGGCGCTGATGCGCGACGGAGAGATCGACACGCTGCTCGATATTTCAATCGGCGAGGACGAGCGCATCGTCGCGTTGCATATCGTGACGGGCGCGCTGCGGCTCGCGCCCGCTGCGCGCGTGTTCGGACGCGCGGCGATCTTGCGGCTCCTGCGACCGATCAGCAGCCAGGCCGCGTCAGTTACGATGCGCGGCCACCTCCCAGTTGATATCCACGCATAGCACCTGCATGCCGCGCGCGGTCTCCGCCGCGATCGACGCCGTCACGCACAGGTGCGCCTCGTTGATCGACAGATACGGCGGCGTCAGATGCACTTGCCCCGGCGCGCGCACGGCTTCGATGAAATACGGACGGCGCTCCCAGCTCGCGCCTTCCGAATGCATGAGCGGCCGGAACCGCTTCGCGCGCTGCGATGCGCGGCCCGGCGGCAAGACGTTGTCGCCGATCTGGCGGCCCGAGCCGTCGAGCAGGAAGCAGCGCGCCGTCTCGCGCAACACGAGCAGCGGCGCGGTCGCATCGGCCATCGTTTCGCCTTCGACAAGGTGCGTACTCGCCGCTTCCAGTGCCGTGACGAACGGCGCGAGCCGCTCGGCCTGCGCACGCTTGCGCTCTGCCACGCGCTGACGCAGCGCCGCCGATAGTTCGTCCATGAGCTTCACCGTCGCCTGGCGCGCGACGGGCTCGACGCTCGGCGCTGCGAAGAACGTGCCCTGCACGAAATCGACATTGCATTCGAGCGCGATCAGCGCATCGCGCTCGGTGGAAAGGCCGCCCATCAGCACCAGTTGCCCCGACTCGTGCAGCATCGACACGATGCCGGGCAGCACGCGCTCGATATGCGAATGCTCGGTGGCCTGCGCGAGAATGCAGCGGTCGAGCGTGACGATATCGGGCCGCAGATTCCACACGCGGTCGATGTTCGAATGCTTCGCGCCGAAGCCGTCGAGCGCGATCAGAAAACCGGACTTGCGCAACGCATCGATGATTGCGGTGAAGCGGGTCGTCTCGCCGCCCGAATGCTCGGAGACTTCGAGCACCACGCGCTGCGGCGGCAGGCCGAGCGCCTTCAGGCCGGCGAGCAACGCGTCGCCGTAGCTCGTGTCCATCAGCGCGGCGGGATGCAGGCTCAGGAAGAGCCATTCGTCGTGGCTGTCGAACGCGTTGAAGTTGCCCAGATGCAGCGATTCGGCGAGACGCCCGAGCTCAAGCAGATCGCCACGGCGTGCTGCTTGCGTGAAGACTTCCGCCGATGGCACCTGCTTGCCGTTTTCATCGTGCGCGCGCAGCGACGCGTGATAGCCGATCGCGCGTCGATGCGAAACCGAAAAGACAGGCTGAAACACGCTGAAAACCGTGTAGCCGCCATACCGGACGGTGCGGCGCGAACCTTCGTCGCCCGCCACGGGGCGCGTCTGGAAGCCGGGAGGATCGAGTTCGATCATGCTCATCGTGTCGGTCATCGGTAGAGAAGCGAGGCAAGCCGCGCGCATTGCGCGGACACGTCGAGTTTACTCGATAGGTCAGCAAGAAACATGCGCAGAACGAAATGCCGCGGCCATTTGCGGCTGAATCGCGTTGATCGCGCTCGTGCATCGCGCCTTCCTTCGGAGCGTGCGGGGGCGTGCTTCGGGTCTTGCTTCGCGCGTTGCTTCGATTGTGCGCCGGGAAAGCGGCCACTGTCATGCGCGCGGCGCGCGATGCGCACATCGATGGTGCGGCACGCGCCCCGTAACGGTTCCGACGGGTGCCACGAATCATGCGCGTCCCGTTCGGGAGCGTGCCGCCATCATGTGCGTTCCTGCGGATCGGCGCGCTTCGCGGGCTGCCGGATGTCGGCCGACAACTGCGCGAAGATCCACGACGTCGCGGCCGTGATCAGGCCGACGCACAGGAACGTCGCGTGAAAGGCGGGCAGCGAGTTCGCGGCCGTCACGCGCGGGATGATGCCCGTGAACGTCGTGAGCAGAGCGCCCGCGACAGTGACGCCGAGACTCATCGCGAGCATCTGCACGAGCGAGAAGAGGCTGTTGCCGCTGCTTGCGCCGCCCGTGCCGAGGTCTTTCAGCGTCAGTGTGTTCATCGCGGTGAACTGCATCGAGTTGACACCGCCGAAGAACGCGAGCTGCACGAGGCGCAGCCACAGCGGCTGATGCATGCTCGTCAGCGAGAAGCTGGCCATCGCGAGGCCGACGAGCACGGTGTTCGACACGAGCACGCGCCGGTAGCCGTACTTCATGATGAGGTTCGTGACGAGGCGCTTCGACGACATGCCGGCGGCAGCGACGGGCAGCATCATCAGGCCCGCTTCGAATGCGCTGTAGCCGAGGCTCACCTGCAACAGCAGCGGAATCAGATACGGCATCGCGCCGCTGCCGATCCGCGCGAACAGATTGCCGAGCAGGCCGACGCTGAACGTGTGAATCTTGAAGAGGTCGAGCGAGAAGATCGGGTTCGCTGCGCGCACCGCATGCAATCCGTAGGCGACGAAACAGCCGAGCGAAAGAATCAGCAGCATTAGCACCGTTGCATGCTGAATGGAAAACTCGGTGCGTCCGTCGAGCGCCATCGAGATCGACACCATCCCGACGATCAGCAGCAGATAGCCTTTGATGTCGAACGGCGCGGTGTCGGGATTGCGGCTGTCGGGCATGAAGATGAATGTCGCGATCACGCCCGCGATGCCGACGGGCACGTTGATCAGGAAGATCCAGTGCCACGACGCGATCTTGACGAGCCAGCCGCCGAGCGTCGGTCCGATCAGCGGGCCGATCAGGCCAGGAATCGCGACGAACGACAGCGCGGGCAAATAACGTTCGGCGGGAAACACGCGCAGCACGGCGAGGCGTCCGACGGGCAGCAGCATCGCGCCGCCCACGCCTTGCAGCACGCGATAGATCACCAGTTGCGTGAGCGTATGCGCGTTCGCGCACAGCAGCGAGCCGACTGTGAAGATCAGGATCGCGCTCATGAACACGCGCCGCGTGCCGAGCTTGTCCGCGAGCCAGCCGGACACGGGAATCATCACGGCCATCGTCAGCGAGTACGCGATCACGACTGATTGCATGCGCAACGACAGCTCGCCGAGACTCGTCGCCATCGCGGGCAATGCGGTGTTGACGATCGTCGAATCGAGCGTCTGCATGAAGAAGCCCGTCGCGACGATCCACAACATCACCGACAGCGAGCGGGCAGTGGGCGCGGTGTGAGCAGTGTGATGGGCGGTCGATTCGGACATGAACGCTAGGCAGGACGGCTGGGCGGGGGGAGCCCACATTCTAAGGAAAAAGCGCTGTGCCCGTATGACGGGGCCGCACGGGCAAAAAGCGCGCAGGCCGTGAGCAAAAGGCACGCAGGCAGAGGCAGCAAGCCGCGCGCCTCGCCGTTCGTCATGGCTCCAGTTGCGCTGCCGCCTCGAAGAATGCCCGCGCGCGCGGATCGTTCGCGAACGCGGCGTTGATGCGTATCCACGGGCTCGTTTCCGCGTTCGGGCGGAAGTAGCTGCCGGGCGCAACGGTCACGCCGAGCGGCGCACCGCACTCCACCAGCCGCTGCGCATCGTCGACATGCGGCACGCGCGCCCACACGAACTTTCCGCCCAACGGATTTTCGAACACCTGCCAGCCGCTCATTTCCAGTGTCTGCACTGTCGCGCCGAGCGCATCGCGCATGCGCCGGCGCAATCTTTCGAGATGCTTGCGATACATCCCGCGTTCGAGCAGTGCGACCGTAACCGCTTCCGCGAAGCGCGATCCGCCGATGCTCGTGAGCATCTTGATGTCGGCGAGATCCTTGATCGTTGCGTGGTCCGCGATCACATAGCCGATGCGCAGCGACGACGACAGCGTTTTCGACAGCCCGCCGATATAGATCACGTGTTCGAGCTGATCGAGTGTCGCGAGCCGATCGGTCGGCTCCGCCTGGAAGTCCGCATAAATGTCGTCTTCGAGAATCTTGAAGCCATGCTCGCGCGCCAGTTGCAGCAGACGGAACGCGACGGGCGGCGCGACCGTCGTGCCCGTCGGGTTGTGAAACACCGAGTTGATGAAGAAGAGCTTCGGCCGATGCTGCTGCAACTGCGCCTGCAACACATCGAGATCGGGCCCTGTGCGCGTGCGCGGAATGCCGACGAGGTTCACGCCATGCAGCTTCAGCAGGCCGTTGAAATTGTAGTAGCCGGGGTCTTCGACGAAGATCGTGTCGCCGGGCTTGAGCATGTAGCGCATCAGCAGATCCATCGCCTGGCTCGCGCCGATCGTGATGAGGATGTGCGACGCGTCCGCTTCGATGCCGAGCTGCGCGACGCGCCCCTGCAGATGCTCGCGCAGCGCCGCGTTGCCGAGCGGCGTCGCATAGTCGATCATGCTTGCGCCGTCGGTGCGCGACACGTAGCGGATCGCCTGCGCGAGGCTGTCCATGTCGCGCCACGCCTCGGGGATGAAACCGCTGCCGAGCTTCAGCGACTCGCCGGGATGATTGAACTGCTGGAGGATGTGCACCGATTCTTCCTCGGCGCGGCGCGGATCGGATGCGCCCTGACACGCCATCGACGCGCGATGCCGCTCCGCCACGTAAAAGCCCGAGCCGGGACGCGAATCCAGATAGCCGAGCGACACGAGCCGGTCATATGCCTCGATCACGGGAAAGCGGCTGATGTCGTTATCGGTGGCGAACTGGCGGATCGACGGCAGCCGCGCGCCCGGATGCGCGGTGCGCGAGCGTATCCACTCCTGCACGCCGCTCACGATCTGCTCGGTGAGCGGCACGCCGTTGTCGCGGTTCAGTTCGATGTCGAGCTTCATGACGTGTCTTCCTTCGCTTCGTCCTTCGCCGGTGACGGTACGTCTGTCACGGCCGAAGCGCCAGCAACTGTCAGGTTTTCTGACTGTACAGTTCTTTGGAAACTGTTCAGTACTGTGCATGTGACAGCCATCATCGCACGCCAATAATGGATGCAAGCGAAAAAGCTTTTCAAGGAGCACTGCGATGCGTGAAATCCGTACTTTCGAACTCGAACACGGCGAGCCGGCGAGCGCCTGGCGGGTCGCGCAGCCGCTCGCAGTGAACGTGCTGGCGGGCGAACTGTGGCTGACCGTCGAAGGCGATGCAGAGGACTATTGGCTCGCGCCGGGGGAGTCGTTCGAACTGAAGCGCGGCGCCGTCGCGTGGCTGAGCGCCGGACGCGAAGGCGTGCGGCTGTCGCTGACGGTTGCGGACGGCCGGCGCGAGATGGGCGACACGCTGCGCGTTCAGCGGCAGCGTCCGATGCGCTGGACGTGGATGCCGCGCCGGCTGTTTACCGCGTGACGGCGGTTTCAGGTTTGCGATTCGCGGTTTAAAGCGCCGTCAGTCCGCTTCATACGCACCGATATACCTTGCGCGCGGACGGATCAGCCGGCCGTCGCTGGTCTGCTCGATCGCGTGCGCGATCCAGCCCGTCACGCGGCCCACTGCGAACAGCGTGAAGGCCGCGCCGGCGGGCAAGCCGAGCACCCGCTCGATGGCCGCGAGCGCGTAGTCGACGGTCGGCTCGGCGCCCGTCGTGTCGTGCACGGCGCGCGCAAGCCTTCGCGCTTCAGTCAGCGACGAGCGCATCGGCGCGCATTGACCGAGCAGATCGAGCAGCAGCCGCGCGCGCGGATCGCCGTCCGGATACAGCGGATGGCCGAAGCCCGACAGCGCCGGACCCGCCGCGCCATGCTCAGAATGCGCGAGCCGCGTGGCGAGATAGCGGTCGAGATCGGCGGCGCGCGCGGCTTCGTCGAACAACGCCGCGATGCGCGCCGTTTCTCCGCCATGCCGAGGCCCCGACAGCGCCGCGAGTCCGCCCGCGACGGCACCGAACAGATGCGTGCCCGTCGACGTGATGCAGCGCACCGTGAACGTCGACGCATTCAGTTCGTGATCGGCACAGGCGACGAGCGCAGCGCGCAGCAGGTTGCTCTGCGCGCGGTTGCGCACGCCCCACGCGCTCGCGAGCTGCTTGTGCAGCGGTTCGTTCGATGGCGCAGCGGAAATCATCGCGCCCGCCAGCAGCCGGATCAGTGCGCAGGCATTGTCGAGCTGCGCATCGCGGCCGAGCGCCCAGACGCGCGGCATCTGCGCGGCGGCTGCGGGCAGCAGCACCAGCGCGCGATCGAGCGGCGCGCTGTCGCTCCACAGCTTCAGCCACGCCGACCATTGCGCGGCGGCGAGCGGCGCGGCAGGCGCATCGGCAATACGCCGCGCGCTGCATTCCCACAGCAGCGCCGCGACTTCTTCCAGCGTGGCCGTGCGCGCCAGTTCGATCGCGTCACGGCCACGGTATAGCAGCTTGCCGTCCGCGATCAGCGTGATCGACGATTCGAGCACGGGCACGCCCCAGTCCAACACTTTCTGCGCGACCTTGCCCGCGCGCTTGCCGTCTTCCTTGCGGCGCGCGAGACGCCGCACTTCGTCCGCATCGTAGAGACGCCGCTTGCCGTCCGCATCGGGCGTCGAGCGCAACATGCCCCGGCTGACGTACGCATAGAGCGTCGTGACGCTGATGCCGAGCATCGCGGCGGCTTCATCGGCGGACAGGTATCGGGCAGCGGAACTCACCTGGGTCCTCATTTGTGTCATATCGAAGGGGCAAAGCCAAAGAAAACGATATATGTTGATTATATGAATCAAGATTGATCATGACGAGCGGCAAATCTAGACTGAGTCACGCCTTCGTTCCGGATGCCCGCTCATCATGACGCCCCAACTCGCTCTCGATCATCTGTGGTCCGTTGCCGGTTGCGATCCGGCCTTGCTCGATTACGCGGCCATCGACGGCAATGACCCGTCGCTGCCTTCCGTGTTCCGCGTCGGGACGCTCGCGAGCGCGTCGATTGCGGCGATGGGTCTGGCCGCCGCCGAATGCTTCAGGCTGCGCACGGGCCGTATGCAGCGCGTCGATGTGAGCGTGCGGCGCGCGCTCATCGCGTTTCGCAGCGAGCGTTATCTGCGCGTCAACGATGGCCTCCCGCCCGAATTGCGCCATCCCGTCACGGGCTTCTACGCGACGCGCGATAGCCGCTGGATTCAGTTGCACACGAACTTTCCGCATCATCTGCAAGGCGTGCTGAAGGTGCTCGGCTGCGACGGCGATCCGGGCGCCGTGGCCGAAGCGATACGTGGCTGGGACGGTGCGAAGCTCGACCAGACGCTCGCCGATGCTGGCCTGTGCGCCGCGCTGATCCGCTCGCCGCGCGAATGGGCCGCGCTCGACCAGGCGAAGGCGATTGCGGATCTGCCGCTCTTCGAAATCGAACGGATCGGCGACGCGCCGCCGGAAGCACCGGGGCGGGACGCGGCGCAGCGGCCGCTGACGGGGACGCGCGTGCTCGATCTGTCGCGGATCATCGCGGGACCCGTGGCCGGGCGCGCGCTCGCGCAGCATGGCGCGGACGTCTTGCTGATCAACGGGCCGCATCTGCCGAACATCGCGCCGCTCGTCATCGATAACGGACGCGGCAAGCGCTCGGCGACGCTCGATCTGCGCGAGTCCGCCGCACGCGAGCAGTTGCACGCGCTCGCCGCCGATGCCGATGTGTTCCTTCAGGCGTACCGGCCGGGCTCGCTTGCTTCGCGCGGCTTTGCGCCCGAAGCGCTCGCGCGGATCAGGCCGGGCACCGTCTGCGTGTCGATTTCGGCGTATGGGCATGCGGGTCCGTGGGCGACGCGGCGCGGCTTCGACAGTCTCGTGCAGTCGGCGAGCGGCATCGCGTACACGGAGAGTCACGCGGCGGGCGTCGAAGGGCCGAAGCATCTGCCGTGTCAGGCGCTCGATCACGCGACGGGCTATCTCGCCGCGTTCGGCGCGATGGTCGCGCTGGCGCGCCGCGCGCAAGAGGGCGGAAGCTGGCACGTGCGGTTGTCGCTTGCGCAGACGGGGCGCTGGTTGCAATCGATGGGACAGATCGAGGACGGCTGGCGCGCGCCCGACGTGAAATACGACGACGTGCAGGACTGTCTGCACGAAGTCGACTCGCCGTTCGGCCTCGTGCGCGCGGCGGCGCCCGCCGAGCGGATGTCCGAGACGCCCGCGTTCTATGCTCGGCCGCCCGTGCCGATCGGCACCGACGCGGCGCGCTGGGAAGACTGAACCTCGCCGACCAGCCGGAACCGACGCGCGCTACTTGCGCAGCTCGGCGACGAAGTCGTAGTAATCGTTGCGGCAGTAGGTGTCGGTGAGCTCGATCGCGCGCTGGTCCGCTGTGTAGCCGACACGTGTGATCAGCAGCAGCGCTTCGTTCGGCGCGATGCTCATCTGCTGCGCGATCTCGTCGCTCGCGTTGACCGCGCGGAAGTGCTGCAACGCGCGCACGATCGTCAGCCCGCGCTGCTCGAGATACGTGTACAGCGAATCGCCGATGGCCTGCGGGTCGGGAATGATCGAAGCGGGGAACGTCGAGTTTTCGACGGCCATCACGATGCCGTCCGCGAGACGCAAGCGACGCAAACGCGTGACGGCGGCGGCGGGCGACAGCCCGAGCTGGATCACTTCATCGCGATTGGCGGGCACGA
Organism: Paraburkholderia franconis; assembly: GCF_009362735.1. Taxonomy (GTDB): domain Bacteria; phylum Pseudomonadota; class Gammaproteobacteria; order Burkholderiales; family Burkholderiaceae; genus Paraburkholderia; species Paraburkholderia franconis. The sequence goes on from NZ_WHNP01000003.1 coordinate 289,488, forward strand.
TCTCACGCGAGAGCCACTGCGAGCTTGGCGTGAAGCCGCGCCGGCGCAGCATTTCGCTGAAGCTCGACAGGCGCGACAGCGGGTCTTCGTAGCGCGGCGTGATGAAGCTGCCCGCGCCTTGCGAACGGCGGATCAGCCCCTGTTCGACGAGCAGCGCGATCGCCTTGCGTGCGGTGATTCGCGATACGCCGAGCGCTTCCGATAACACGCGCTCCGACGGCAGCGCTTCGCCTGCGTTCCAGCGGTTCTCGTGGATCGCGTTGCCGAGCTTGCGGGCGAGCTGAAGATACAGCGGAGTGTCGTTTTCCGGGTCCGGGCGCAGGTCGCGCCAGCGGTCTTCCGAGGCTGGATTCATGTGACGGACGCAAGAAGGGCAAGCGGCAATTCTATGACATTGGCGCGCTGCGTTATAGCGGGGTTTTGCCGGGACGCCGATGCGTTTCGCGATCAGACGCTACACTCGTTGCGCTAGCCGATGCGAGAGCGCATCGTCATCACATCATCTGCGAGGAATTGAACATGACGAACGACATCGCCAGCGTGACGCTGCCCGACGGCGAGCGCATTCCCAAGCTGGGGCAGGGCACGTGGGAGATGGGCGAGCATCCGTCGCGCCGCAAAGCCGAGATCGAGGCGCTGCGTGGCGGCATCGAACTGGGCATGACGTTGATCGATACGGCTGAAATGTACGGCGAAGGCGCGACGGAATCGCTACTCGGCGAGGCGTTGCACGGTCTGCGCGACGATGTGTTTCTCGTCAGCAAGGTCTATCCGCACAACGCGAGCAAACGCGGCGTGCAGCATGCGTGCGAGCAGTCGTTGAAGCGACTGAAGACGGATCGCATCGATCTGTATCTGCTGCACTGGCGCGGATCGGTGCCGCTCGAGGAGACGGTCGCCGGCTTCGAAGCGCTGCGCCGCGACGGCAAGATACGTCATTGGGGCGTGAGCAACTTCGACGTCGACGATATGGAAGAGCTCGTCGCCGTTCCTCATGGCGATGCGTGCGCGACCAATCAGATTCTCTACAACGTCGCGCGGCGCGGGGCGGAGTTCGATCTGTTCCCCTGGCTCGTGGAGCGCAAGATGCCCGCGATGGCGTATAGCCCCGTCGATCACGCTCGGCTGCCGAAGCGCTCGCCGCTCGACGATATCGCCGATGCGCACAATGTCTCCGTGATTCAGGTCGCGCTCGCGTGGGTGCTGCGGCAGCCGGACGTGCTCGCGATTCCGAAGTCCGGGCGCATCGAGCATGTGCGCGACAACGCTCGCGCGCTCGAGCTTCGTCTTTCTGCCGATGACCTCGCTGCTATCGATGCGCACTTTCGTCCGCCGGGAAGCAAGCGGCCGCTCGAGATGCTTTGAGCGTGAAATGCGTTGGTTTTATGTGAGTTGGGTCGGGTGATCTGCGGGGCTTCGTGCGTCTGCGTCTCGCGTTTGATGTTCGAGTTGGGTCACGGCCCAGGCGGTGACGTTCGCTCGGGGGATTGGAACGTCACCGCCAATGCTTGCCAGGAAGCGTCTACGCATTATGTGTGATTGTTGTCTTGGGTGAACGGCGCGTGGCGCCGCCCGTTGGACCTTAGTGTCCGTTGCCACCGCCGTGACCGCCGCCTGACCCTGAGCCGCCACCGTAGCCACCACCTTTACCGAAACCACCCGCGCCAAAGCCGCCTCCAAAGCCGCCGCCGACACCTCCACTGCCGAAGCCGCCGCCCGGGCCACTCGGGCCGCCATGGCCGCCGCCACAACCGCAGCCGCCATTGCTACCACCGCCACCATTCCCACCACTGCCACCGTTACCGCCGCCGCCGTTACCACCGCCGTTCCCACCACCGCCGTTCCCACCACCGCCACCGTTACCGCCGCCGCCGTTGCCACCGCCGCCGTTGCCACCGCCACCACCATTACCGCCACCGCTTCCACCACCGCCACCGCCACCGCTTCCACCACCATTCCCACTTCCGTGGCCCGAGCCACCCGCGCCACCCGACCCACCGAAACCACCACTGCCTGAATTCCCACTCGGACCTGCCGCAGCTCCGCCGCCAGAGCTGCCGCCGCCACTACCACTACCGCCCGAAGAAGCCCCAGCCGCACCCGAAGCACCGGCCGCACCCGCGCCGCCGCTGCCGCGCCCGCCATTGGCCGAGCAGTTGCCGGGGTTGCCACTACAAGTCTTGAGCAGAAAGACGGACGCCGCGTCGTCGGCTGCCGTCGTCGTGATGGACTGCGCGCCTGTCGAATCCGCATCATTCTGAGCGAGCTGAGTCGCAGCCGACGCTCCGCTTGCCATGAGCGGCGCATCGGCTGTGACGATCCACCTCGGAATCACTTCGTCGGTGGATGCGGCCTGAACGAACTGGGCCGCCATCAAAGTCCCCGCGCCTACCGCGAAGGCTGCCGTACCGTTTATTGTCTTGTAGTAGTACGTAGCAAGTTTGTTCGTATTCATCGCACCTCTCCCGAGGAAACGACGCCCCCGCAAGCCGTCATCCCTTTATGCTGCTTTTTGCTTTTGTCCCGTTTGCTCTGTCGAGCCACGCGTGGGCCGGAAGTCCGCGGCGTTCATCAGATGCGAGACCGGCTGTCCTCTGCGTCGTTGCGTCGTTCGTGTACCGGCGCAAGGCGGCATGCCCGAGGATTTGTCGATCTCGCCGCAACCCCATGCGTGACTGTCGTTTAGCGATAAACATGCCATTGCGCGCGCACGCCCGCCGCGTATGGCACTGATGTGACAGCCCGATTGCTCGCGCGTCGGAACGGATGAAAAACGTTTCGGACATGAAACGCAGGCCGCAAATCGCGCGGCTTTTCGTTTCAGCGATGTCGATGAGCGCTGCGTCAGCGATGTTGATGAGCGGTGTCGGCGATGCTCGATGAGCGCGGTCGAACAGCCGTTTCAGTCGCGGCGTTGAAGGACACGCAACTCGTCGACGGGAATGTGGCAACGGATGCGATGTCCGTCGCCGGCATCGGTGAAGGGCGGGTCCTGCTGCTCGCAGATTGCGCCGAGCTTGCGCGGACAGCGCGTATGAAAGACGCAGCCCGACGGCGGCGAAGCGGCGCTCGGCAATTCGCCCGACAGGCGGATGCGCTGCGTGCGACTGTTGTCGCGTGCTTCGTCCGGCTCGCCGGCGTGCCCATCGAGCGTCGGCACGGAAGAAAGCAGCGCTTCCGTATAAGGATGATGCGGACCGCCGAACACGGCGTCGGCGGGCCCGATTTCGAGCAGCCGGCCAACGTACAGCACCGCGATGCGATCCGACAGATACCGCACGACATGCAGATCGTGCGAGATGAACACATAGCTCACGCCGCGATCGTGCTGCAGATCGGCGAGCAGATTGAGGATCGCGGCCTGCACGGACACGTCGAGCGCGGAGGTTGGCTCGTCGCACACGACGATGCGCGGATCGCCCGCAAACGCGCGCGCAATCGCGACGCGCTGCTTCAATCCGCCCGACAGTTGCCGCGTGCGCGAAGTCAGATAGCGGTCGGGCAGCCTCACGGCTTGCGTCAGCGACGCGAGCCTTTCGTCGCGCGCGGGCCCATGCAGCGAGGACAGGCGCGACAGCGCGCGGCCGATCAATCGCTTGACGGAATGCGCGCGATTGAGCGCGGAGTCCGGATTCTGGAAGACGATCTGCAGCGACTTCACCTGATCGTCGTTGCGATTCGTGACGCGCGGCGGCAGGCGCGCGCCGTCGAGTTCGATGACGCTGCCCGCGTCGGGCGAAATAAGGCCGAGCAGCAGCTTCGCGAGCGTCGTCTTGCCGCTGCCCGATTCGCCGACGAGGCCGAGCGTCTCTCCCTTCGCGAGTTCGAGCGATACGTCGTCGACAGCGCGCAGCGTCGCGCCCGGAACGTGAAAAGTCTTCGACACGTTTTCCGCGCGCAGAACGGGCGAATGATCGAGCGCGTTGCGTGCGTTATCGGACACATCGCTGGGCGCATCTCCGGACGCATGTAAGGCCGTCACGCGCGGCAGTTCGATCGCGCGTTCGTGATAGTGGCAGCGCGACATCTGATCGCCGTGCTGCGACCGCACGCGATAAGGCGGCGGCGCTTCATGACGGCAGCGGTCGTCGGCGAGACGGCAGCGCTCCGCGTAGATGCAGCCCTGCGTGACGGAGCCTGGCTGCGGCAGGCTGCCCGCGATCGTATCGAGCCGGTCGGTGTCCTTGCTGCGGCCCGAAGTGGGCAGACAGCGCAACAGGCCTACGGTGTACGGATGACGCGGCCGCGCGAACACATCCTGCGTCGCGCCTTCTTCGACGAGCTTGCCCGCATACAGTACGCCGACGCGCTCGCACATCCGGCCGATCACCGCGAGGTTGTGGCTGATGAAGAGTACGGCCGTGCCGAGCTCTTCGCGCAGTTGCGCGACGAGGTCGAGCACTTCGGCTTCGACGGTGGCGTCGAGTCCTGTCGTCGGTTCGTCGAGAATCAGCAGCGCGGGTTGCGACGCGAGCGCCATCGCGATCACAACGCGCTGCTGCATGCCGCCCGACAGCTGATGCGGATAACTGTCCATCACGCGCTCGGGCTCGGCGATGCGCACCTTGCGCAGCATCTCCGCAGTCCGTGTGAGCGCTTCATCGTAGGTCGCACCGGACGCTTCGAACGCTTCCGACACCTGGCGCGCAACCGTCAGCGAAGGATTCAGCGCGCGGGACGGGTCCTGATAGACCATCGAGATCGCGTTCGCGCGCATCTCGCGCAGCGCGACGGCGTCGAGCGAATGCACCTCCTTGCCCGCAATCGAAATGCGGCCCGCCTTCACGCGGCCATTGCGCGGCAGATAGCGCAGCGTCGCCATCGCGACCGTCGACTTGCCGCAGCCCGATTCGCCGACGAGCCCGTACGACTCGCCGCGCCTGATTCGAAACGATACGTCCTGCAGCACTTCGCGCTCGCGTCCGCGCGCGCGGTACGTGACGGTGAGTCCGACGATCGTGAGCGCGTCCGACTGTTCGCTCTTCGACACATCGAACGCGGGAAACGAGGCGGGAGGTGAGGGAGGCGGCCCGTTCATCCGTCGACGGCTCCTTGCACGGCATCCGCGATCAGATTCACGCCGACCACGAGCGAAGCGATGGCCGCCGCATCGAACACGACCGTCCACCATGCGCCGCCCGCCATCAGCGTGTACGACTCGGAGAGCGCGAGGCCCCAGTCGGCGGAAGGCGGCTGGATGCCGAAGCCGAGAAACGACAGCGTCGCGACCGCGAAGATCGCGTAGCCGAGGCGCACCGTCGCCTCGACGATGATGGGCGGCAGCACGTTCGGCAAAATCTCCGCGAACATGATGTAGAGCGCGTTCTCGCCGCGCAGCTGCGCGGCCGCCACGTAGTCGAGATGCCGTTCGGCGAACACGGCGGCGCGCACCGTGCGTGAGGTGATCGGCGCGAACGTAATGCCGATCACGAGAATCACTGTTGCGTTCGATGCGCCGACGGCCGCCAGCGCGAGCAGCGCGACGATCACGAGCGGCAGCGCGAGCACGGCATCGATCGCGCGTCCGATTACGTTGTCGACCCAGCCGTCGAAGTAGCCGACCACGAGACCGAGCGCGGTGCCCGCGAGCGTGCCGAGCAGCGTCGCGAGCGGGGCGATCGTCAGGATGTCGCGCGCGCCGACGATCACGCGCGAGAGCACGTCGCGGCCGAGCTGATCCGTGCCGAACCAGTGCCCGTGCGCGGGCGGCGCGAGCGAGTTCAGCGGATCGGATGCGTACGGATCGAGCGGCGCGATCCAGGGGCCGGCAATCGCGCACACGATCCACCACAGCACGATGACGGCGCCGACGATGAACGTCGGCGAGCGCAGCAACACGCGCAGCGTGTCGTAGCGGCGCTCGCGTGAGCGCGGCGCAGGTGCTTGCAGCGGCGTCTGCGGGGGTGTTTCAGGTGGCGTAACAGGGGAGGTGGGCGTCGTGCTCATTCGGCGCTCCTCACGCGCAGGCGCGGATTGAGCAACACGTACAGCGCATCGGCGATGAGATTCGCGGCCGTATACACGACGCCGATCGTCAGCACGCCTGCTTCGAGCATCGGAAAGTCCTTGGCCTTCGCCGCGTTGTAGATCAGCGAGCCGATGCCCTGGTAGTGGAACAGCGTCTCCACGACGACGAGCCCGCCGATCATGTAGCCAAGCTGCGTCGCGGCGACGGTGATGGTCGGCAGCAGCGCGTTGCGCAGCACGTGTCGCCAGATCACGATGTGCGGCGGCAGCCCCTTGAGGATCGCGGTGCGCGTGTAGTCGGCGTCGAGCGCTTCGACGGTGCCCGCGCGCGCCATCCGCGCGATATAGCCGAAGAACACGAACACGAGCGGCAGCACGGGCAGGATCAGATGCTTCAGTTGCGTGAAGATGCCCGCATTGGCCGGATACGATGCCTCGATGGGCAGCCATTGCAGCCACACGCCGAACACGAGTATCAGCACGATCGACGACACGAACTCCGGCACGACCGTCGCCGACAAGCCGGCGATGCTGATCGTGCGGTCGAGCCAGCGTCCCGCGTGCATCGCGGCCCACACGCCGCCCGCGATGCCGAGCGGCACGACCACGATGAACGCGAGAAAGCCGAGCTTCGCGGAATTCGCCAGCGCGCTGCCGACGAACGGCGCAACGGGCTCGCGAAACGCGTACGACATGCCCATGTCGCCGTGCACGAAGTGTGTGATCCATTGCGTGTATTGCGTGAGAAGCGGCCGGTCCGCGCCCAGCTGATGATTGAGCGCGGCGACGGCGCGCGCATCGGCGAGCGGGCCGAGCAGCGCGCGGCCGATGTCGCCGGGCAGCAATTGCCCGCCCGCGAACACGATGATCGACAGGAGCCACAGCGTGATCAGCGACAAGCCGATGCGCGTCGCGACGAAACGCGCGACACGCGCCGTACTGCCACCCGAGCTGCGAGCGATGGAAGAGGGGACCGTGCTCGACATCGATATCTCTTGCTCGCGGTGTCGCGCGGGGTCAGGCCGCGAGCGTCGCGCGATCGAAATACAACTGCGCGATCGCGGTGAAGCGCACGCCGTTCAACTGCTTGCGCGCGGCGATCAGCTGATCGTAGAAGAACGGAAAGATCACGGGCGTTTCGTCGAGCAGCAATGTCTGGATCTGCCCGGACACTTTCTTTTGGGACGCGAGATCGAGTGCCGCGACGTAGTCGGCGACCAGCTTGTCGTACTGCGGGTTCTTGAAATGCGCGGCGTTCCAGGTGCCTGTGCTCGTCAGCGGCGCATTGAGGAAGACGTTCGGCACGCCGCGGCTGCCGTAATCGGTGATGCCCAACGGCGAGTCGAGCCAGTCAGACTTGCCCGGCGTGCCCGAGCCGTAATACTGCGACTGGCCCTCGACCTTCAGATTGATGCGTATGCCGATGGCCTTCGCGTAGTTCTGCACGACGACGGCGAGGTCGGGAATCTCCATGAATTTCTCGGTCGTGAGCGTCACGTCGAAACCGTTCGGCACGCCCGCCTGCGCGAGCAACTGCTTCGCCTTGGCGACGTCGATCTTGCGCTGCGGCACGCCCGCAGCCGACGACGGAAACGCAGGCGCGAACGGGCTGTCGTTGCCGACCTGCGCGCGGCCCTTGAAGAGTCCCTTCACGATCACATCGCGATCGAGCGACAGCGCGAGTGCCTGGCGTACGCGCTTGTCCTTGAACTGCGGGCTGTCGACGCGCATGTGAATTTGCCGGTGCGCGCTCGACTTCACGCCGATCACCTTGAACTCGGGATTGTTCATCAGGCCCTGGCCGCCCTGCACGGTGAACGTGCCCATCACGTCGGCCTGATGGCCTTGCAGCGCGAGTATCTGTGCCTGCTGGTCGGCGTAGAAGGTGAACTGCACGCGCTGCGGCAACGCCTTTTCGCCCCAGTAGTCGGGATTGCGCACGAACGTCGCGCCCACTTTCGCCTGATACTTCTCGAGCTTGAACGGACCGGTGCCGATGAAGCTCTTCTCGTATCCGCCCGTGTAGCTCGCGGGCAGGATCACTGCGTTGTAGTTGTCCGACGAAACGTAGTACGGGAAATTGCCGTTGGGCGCGTCGAGATGGAACGCGACGGTGTGATCGTCGACGACCTTCGTCCCGCCCTTCGACAGCACGCCCTTCAGCACCGACAGCGCGGCCGAGCCGGCGGCGGGATCGGCGAGACGGTCGAAGGTCGCGGCGACGTCCTTCGCGGTGAACGGCTGGCCGTCGTGAAACTTGACGTTGTCGCGCAGCTTGAAGGTCCACACGTCGCCCTTGTCGTTCGGCTTCCACGACAACGCGAGCGCGGGCTTGAGCACCTGCTTTTCGCCGTCGTCGTCGATCAGGAATTCACCCGTCTGATTCAGCAGACAGAGGCTGGCGGCATCGGTGACAGTCATCGGATCGACGGCGCCCGCGGGCGTCAGGTGCGCGACGCGGATCGTTCCGTTCGCGCTCGCCGCGCCTTGCGCGCGGGCGCCACGCGGCGCAAGCAGGCCGCCGCCCACGAGCGACATGCCGATCACGCTCGCGTATCGCAGCAGCTCGCGCCGCGTGAGACGGCCGGCCAGCCATTCGTCGATCGCATGATTGCCGTAGGCGTCGGCGCTGCTGCGTGTCGCCTCGACGTCAAAAGCGGCTTCTGAAAGAGGCGCAAAACGCGGGTCCGCGGAATTCTTCATCGATGGTTAGTCCGATCCGTTCTGTTGGGACGCCACGCGTTTTGCACGCGGCGCTGCGGGTTGACGCAAGCGGTACTGCGGCGACGATGCGGGTTCAGTGTAAGCGATTGCCTTTGTGTTGGGAGCATTCGCGTCCGCCAGGGGTTCCCTTCATACGAATCGGCGATGAACATGTGTCGCGCACACAACGCCGTGGCGCTCGTGCGGGCGCTCGACGGCGTTGCGGCGGCTGATCCGGCGTTCGGGCGGCGCGTGGTGTTTATGAAGCGCTTATGAGGTGCTCGTGGCGCGCTCGTGGGGCGCTCGTGGGGCTTGGCGCGGCTCGGCGCATACGACAGCGCTAGCGGCCGAGCGGCGCCGGCCTGCGCCAGCGATCAAACAGGATCGAGCCGATCCAGCACAGCATGAACACGCTGACGATCCCATAGCCCAGCGTGCCGAAGCTCGCGTTGACGGCGGCCACCGCGTCCCATGCGCCGCCGTCGAGGCCCAGTTTGTCCGCCAGCACGCCAAGTGCCTCGATGCCGCCGATCGCGATGGCGACGACAGCGGACACGAACGTGATGCTCGCGTTGTAGTAGAGCTTGCGTCTCGGATCGTCCATCGCCCAGCCGTACGCGTGGACCATCAGCACGTTGTCGGTCGAATCGACGAGCGTCATGCCCGCCGTGAAGAGCGCGGGAAACACGAGGATCGAGTAGAGCGGCAGACCTTTCCCCGCTTCCGCAGCGGCGATCGCGAGCAGGCCGATTTCCGTCGCCGTATCGAAGCCGAGGCCGAACAGCACGCCGACGGGGTACATGTGCCAGCTTTTCGTCACGAGGCGGAAAAGCGGCTTCAGCGCGCGCGACAGCAGACCGGCGGGCGCGCCGCGCTCGGCGTCTTCGTGCGACAGTTGCCCGCCGCGTTGCACGTGACAGTAGCGGCGCCACACGTCACGCAGAATCGCGAGATTGACGCCTGCGAGCACGAGCAGAAAGCCCGACGAGACGATCGTCCCAATGGTCCCGCCGATCGCGTGAAATGCTTCGAAGCGCTCATGCAGTGTCAGCGCCGTCAACGCGATGCCGACTGTCGCCGCGATCACGATGCTCGAATGTCCGAGCGAGAACGCGAGCCCGACGCCGAGCGGACGTTTGCCTTCCTGCATCAGCTTGCGCGTGACGGCGTCGATGGCGGCGATGTGGTCCGCGTCGACTGCATGCCGCAGTCCGAAGCCATACGCGAGCAGCGCTGTGCCGAGCAGCAGCGGATAGTGGCGAAACGCGATCAGCGCACACGCCCAGGCGGCGACGTTTGCGCCGATCAGTCCGGCGTACAACGTGACGAGGCGAGGTCGCAGCGAAGAGGGCGGCGTCATGCGGGCGTGGTGTCGGGCGTTGTACCAGGTTGCGCGGGATGTCAGTGATCGTGCGGATGCTTGTGAATCGGATCGACCCAGTAGACGGTCTCGGGTTTTTCGACGGCATCGATGTTCAGGTTCACGACGACGGCTTCGTTGTCGCTGCGCACGAGCACACATTCGAGCGGATCGTCGGTGCTCGCGTTGATCTCCTGATGCGGCACGTACGGCGGCACGAAGATGAAGTCTCCGGGGCCTGCTTCCGCGGTGAATTCCAGATGCTCGCCCCAGCGCATCCGCGCGTGGCCGCGCACCACGTAGATGACGCTCTCGAGGGCGCCGTGATGATGCGCGCCTGTCTTCGCATTCGGATGAATCGTCACGGTGCCCGCCCACAGCTTCTGCGCGCCGACGCGGGCCGCGTTGATCGCGGCGGCGCGGTTCATGCCGGGCGTTTGCGCCGTGTTCGTGTCGAGCTGGTCGCCCTTGATGACCTTCACGCCGTGCTCGCGCCAGTCGATCGGGGCCTGTGGCGCTTGCCGATGTTCGTCGCTCATGTGTCGTCTCCTTGCTCGGGCAGCGTTGTGCGCGTTCGTTTGCTCTCGCGCTCGCCGCCCCATGCGTACAACGATGTGATTGCCGATGTGATTGCGCTACGAGTCGGGTCATTCTGGCATGGCCAAAAACTTCGCGTACGAAGCTGCGCCTGAACGGGAGCGCGAGCAAAAAAAGCCCGTCCTCGCGGAACGGGCTTTCATGCTCGGCGCGGAAAACGCCTACTTTCCCTTCGAATTGATGATCGCCTCTGACACGTTGTTCGGCGTCTCGGCGTAATGCTTGAACTCCATCGTGTACGTCGCGCGGCCTTGCGTCAGCGAGCGCAGCGACGTCGAATAGCCGAACATCTCGGCAAGCGGCACTTCGGCGCGCACCAGCTTGCCGCCGCCTCCCGCGATGTCCTCCATGCCCTGCACGATGCCGCGGCGGCCCGACAGGTCGCCCATCACGTTGCCCATGAAGTCCTCGGGCGTTTCCACTTCGACGGCCATCATCGGTTCGAGCAGCACCGGCTTCGCGCGGCGCATGCCTTCCTTGAACGCCATCGAGCCGGCCATGCGGAACGCGTTTTCGTTCGAGTCGACGTCGTGGTACGAGCCGAACGTGAGCGTGACCTTCACGTCGACGACGGGATAACCTGCTAGCACGCCCGCCTTCAGCGTTTCCTGGATGCCCTTGTCGACGGCGGGAATGAATTCGCGCGGAATCACGCCGCCCTTGATCGCGTCGATGAACTCGTAGCCCTTGCCCGGATCGGGTTCGACCGTGATCACCGCGTGACCGTACTGGCCGCGTCCGCCCGACTGCTTGACGAACTTGCCTTCGACGTTCTCGATCTTCGTGCGCACCGTCTCGCGGTACGCGACCTGCGGCTTGCCGACCGTCGCCTCGACGCCGAACTCGCGCTTCATCCGGTCGACGAGAATTTCCAGGTGCAGCTCGCCCATGCCGGAGATGATGGTCTGGCCGGATTCTTCGTCGGTGGTGACGCGGAACGACGGGTCTTCCTGCGCGAGACGGTTGAGCGCGATGCCCATCTTCTCCTGGTCGGCCTTGGTCTTCGGCTCGACGGCCTGCGAGATCACCGGGTCGGGGAAGATCATCCGCTCGAGGATGATGATGTTGTTCGGGTCGCACAGCGTGTCGCCCGTGGTCGCTTCCTTCAGGCCGACAGCGGCCGCGATGTCGCCCGCGCGCACCTCCTTGATTTCCTTGCGCTCGTTCGCGTGCATCTGAAGAATCCGGCCGAGGCGTTCCTTCTTTTCCTTCACCGGGTTGTAGACGGTGTCGCCCGATTCGACCACGCCCGAGTACACGCGGAAGAAGATCAGCTGGCCGACGAACGGGTCCGTCATGATCTTGAACGCGAGCGCGGAGAACGGCTCGTCATCGCTCGGATGACGCTCCGCTTCCTTGTCGTCTTCGGTGTGGCCGAGGATCGCGGGCACGTCGACGGGCGAGGGCAGATAGTCGATCACGGCATCGAGCATCGCCTGCACGCCCTTGTTCTTGAACGCACTGCCGCAGAGCATCGGCACGATCTCGTTGGCGATCGTGCGCTTGCGCAGGCCCGTCTTGATCTCATCTTCCGTCAGGCTCTCATGATCGGTCAGATACTTTTCGAGCAGCTCTTCGCTCGATTCCGCAGCCGCCTCGACCATCTTTTCGCGCCACTCGTGCGCGAGATCCTTCAGGTTGTCGGGAATCTCTTCGTACGTGAACTTGATGCCCTGGCTCTCGTCGTCCCAGACGATCGCCTTCATCTTCACCAGGTCGACGACGCCCTGGAAGTGGTCTTCCGCGCCGATCGGAATCTGGATGGGCACGGCAACGCCCTTCAGGCGCTCGCCGATCTGCCGCTGCACGCGGAAGAAATCCGCGCCGACGCGGTCCATCTTGTTGACGAACGCGATGCGCGGCACCTTGTACTTGTTCGCCTGGCGCCACACGGTTTCGGACTGCGGCTGCACGCCGCCGACGGAGTCGTACACCATGCACGCGCCGTCGAGCACGCGCATCGAGCGTTCGACTTCGATCGTGAAGTCGACGTGTCCCGGCGTGTCGATGATGTTGATCCGGTGCTCCGGATAATTGCCGGCCATGCCTTTCCAGAACGCCGTCGTGGCCGCCGACGTGATCGTGATGCCGCGCTCCTGCTCCTGTTCCATCCAGTCCATCGTCGCCGCACCGTCGTGAACCTCGCCGATCTTGTGAGTCACGCCGGTGTAGAAAAGAATGCGTTCGGTGGTGGTGGTCTTGCCGGCATCGATGTGAGCACTGATACCGATGTTCCGGTATCGCTCGATAGGAGTCTTGCGGGGCACGTGAACCTCCATGAGTTGGCGCGCCGGTGAATGGCGCCGGGCTTTCCGCTCAGATTGACTGCGCGGCCCGGCCGATCTCGGTGCTGCGGGTGAGACTATAAGAATAGCGTGTCGCCCTGGCTTTTGCAGGAATCCTGCCAGCACGCGCGCAACGCGGCGCCCGCTTTGCGTTGCAATGCGGCGGACGCAAAAAAGCCGGCGCGCCCCGAGGCTGCGCCGGCTTGTGTTCGTTCAGGCCGTTGGCGGTTTCCGGCTCGCGCTGTGCGCCCGCTTATTGCGGCGCCGGCAGCCCCTGCATCATCATCCCGGGCTTGATGCCCTTCGACGTGAACCAGCCCTTGCTCATTTCCAGTGCATACACGCCGTTGTTTTTCGGGCAATGGTTGTTGGTGGTTTCGGCCTGCATCTCGTCGATGTCGGTGATCGTGCCGTCGGCGCGCATGAATGCGATCGACAGCGGGATCAACGTGTTCTTCATCCAGAAGCAATGCACGGCGTTCTCGCCGAACACGAAGAGCATGCCTTCGTTCGGCGCGAGTTGCGTACGGTACATGAGGCCCTGCTCGCGGTCGGCATCGTTCGCGGCAACGGCGGCGTCGATGACGAACATGCCCGCCGAGAGTTTCGCGCGCGGGAAATCGCCCGGCTGTTTCGCGCCCTGAGGCATCTGCTGTGCAAGGACGTCCTGTGAGGACAACGTTGCCAGCGACACAGCGGACAATGCGGCGACAGGCAGTGCAACTGCAATTGCGAAGCGCGCCATCAACGAGCGCAAAGAAAATCGCACGACGTGACTCCTTGCTGAATATGAACCGCGAATGTTACGCGAGCGCGTCAAAAACAAAAAGGCAGAGGGCCTTGCGGCCATCTGCCCTTTCAACGCCGTAAGAACGGCAATGAAGCTAGTTCTTGACTGCGTTATTGCAACAAACTTATTCCGAAGCTGCCGAAGCTGCGGCTGCCGGAGCTGCCTTCTTGTGCGACTTCTTGTGCGATACCTTCTTGTGCGACGACTTGTGAGCCGACGAAGCTGCTGCTGCCGGAGCTGCCGAAGCTGCTTCCGGTGCCGAAGCTTGTGCGAATGCTGCCGTTGCGAAGAGACCAGCGACCAGAGCGGCGATCAGTTTGTTCATTTTGTGAATCCTCGACTTTAGTTAAAGTAACCAAATGACCCGGTTAGGTTGAGTCATGTCGTTAAACGTGCCGTCCACCTTTCGGTTGACATCCGCATCGAAGAAATTTTTCTCAGCGGCTGCTAGCGTTCGGACACCCAGTACAGGTCGTGAAGCGGCTTGTATCAAGGCTCTTGAGGCTCAATGCCGGACAGCTTTAGCGGCATCTGCGTCGAATAACGCGTGACGTTGCGGCACGGTTGACGAAAATCTTCTGGAATTTTTTTTGAGTGCGACGCGCAGACTTTCGAATGCTTTTGTGAGGCTCTATCGCACGCTTTTCAAATAGCGAAAAGTACAGAAAATGCATGCCGATACAACGGCTTAGTGCTCCCGATGACGAGGCTTTCGGAGGTATGGCGGTTGCTACGCGAGGCCATCCCACGGTGCGCGCGAAGACAACTCGATGCACTCGCCTGGCTGCAATCCGAGCGAAAAGATATCGAGCGCGCCGACACCGACGCGCACGAGACGCAGCGTCGGAAAACCGACGGCGGCCGTCATGCGGCGCACCTGACGGTTCTTGCCTTCGGTGATCGACAGTTCGATCCACGTTGTGGGAATCGCTGCGCGATAGCGGATCGGCGGCGTACGTGCCCATAGCGCATCGCCGGGCTCGACGAAATTCGCGCGGCAGGGACGCGTCACATAGTCGCCGAGATCGACACCGCGCGCGAGCGCCTTCAGATCGTTCGCACCGGGCGCGCCTTCGACTTGCGCCCAATAGCGCTTCACCAGCTTGTGGCGCGGCTCGGCGATGCGCGCCTGCAATGCGCCGTCGTCGGTGAGCAGCAGCAGGCCTTCGCTGTCGGAGTCGAGTCGGCCGGCGGGATAGACGCCGGGCACTTTCACCCAGTCGGCAAGCGACGCGCGCGTTTCGTGCGGCGAGAACTGGCAGATCGTGCCGAAGGGCTTGTTGAGGGCGAGCAGGGTCATGCGTGAGCGAGGCACGGTGCGGACGCGGCGTCCGTGCGGCCGCAGCAACGCGATCGCCGCGCGCCGACGGCCAGTACGGGCAAGTCCGGTGGCAAATGGCGAGATCTTAATGCATAATACGGAACGTTATGTCATGTGTCTTATATAAGACATAGGACGCGTGTCTCCTCTGGCGCCACCGAGGCCGCCGCGGCGTGCGTCGGTGCTCGTCCCAAGGGCGGCGTCACGTCGACGTGGGCTAGAATACCCGCCTGCCTGTCTGCTGCATCATGGCCTGCTGCATGGGCCTAGGTTTGCAGTATCGGGTATCGGCATTCGCAGCGGCATCTTGCCGCGTCGCGCGCAAGAGGAGCGCCCCGGTTTCGCAGTTCCAACCCTGTTCTCACAGACCAGCCATCACTGGAGTCCGATCATGGCGTATCAGCACATCAAGGTTCCGACTGACGGTGACAAGATCACAGTCAACGCGGATTTCTCGCTCAACGTTTCCGACCAGCCGATCATTCCGTACATCGAAGGTGACGGCACCGGCTTCGACATCACGCCCGTGATGATCAAGGTCGTCGATGCGGCCGTTGAAAAGGCGTACGGCGGCAAGCGAAAGATCCACTGGATGGAGATCTACGCGGGCGAAAAGGCGACCAAGGTCTACGGTCCCGATGTGTGGCTTCCGGACGAAACGCTGGAGGTGCTGAAGGAATACGTCGTGTCGATCAAGGGGCCGCTGACGACGCCCGTCGGCGGCGGCATCCGTTCGCTGAACGTCGCGCTGCGCCAGGAACTCGACCTGTATGTCTGTCTGCGCCCGATCCAGTACTTCAAGGGCGTGCCGTCGCCGCTGCGCGAGCCGGAGAAGGTCAACATGGTGATCTTCCGCGAGAACTCGGAAGACATCTACGCGGGTATCGAATGGTCGGCCGAATCGCCGGAGGCGAAGAAGGTCATCAAGTTCCTGCGCGAAGAAATGGGCGTGAAGAAAATCCGCTTCCCCGACACGTCGGGTATCGGCGTGAAGCCGGTGTCGCGCGAGGGCACGGAACGTCTGGTGCGCAAGGCGATCCAGTACGCGATCGACAACGATCGCCGCACGGTCACGCTGGTTCACAAGGGCAACATCATGAAGTACACGGAAGGCGCATTCCGTGACTATGGCTACGCGCTCGCGCAGAAGGAATTCGGCGCGGAGCTGATCGAAGGCGGCCCGTGGATGAAGGTGAAGAATCCGAAGACGGGCAACGACATCGTCGTGAAGGACGTGATCGCCGATGCGTTCCTGCAGCAAATCCTGTTGCGTCCCGCCGAATACGACGTGATCGCCACGCTGAACCTGAACGGCGACTACATCTCCGATGCGCTGGCGGCGCAGGTCGGCGGCATCGGCATCGCGCCGGGCGCGAACATGTCCGATTCCGTCGCGATGTTCGAAGCGACGCACGGCACGGCGCCGAAGTACGCGGGCAAGGACTATGTGAATCCGGGCTCGGAAATCCTCTCGGCGGAAATGATGCTGCGCCACCTGGGCTGGACGGAAGCGGCCGATGTCATCATTTCGTCGATGGAAAAATCGATTCTGTCGAAACGCGTTACGTATGACTTCGCGCGTCTGATGGAGGGCGCGACGCAAGTTTCCTGCTCGGGTTTTGGGCAGGTGATGATCGAGCATATGTGATCGCGTCTTAACGCTTCGGTATCCTGCACGGACCCCGGCAAGCTCACGCTTGCCGGGGTTTTTCGTTTGGGCTTCCGTCATCAACGCATCGGCCTGCTGCGTTATGATCCAGTGATCCGCTTTGTCATCGGACATCGCGTTCCCTTACCCGTCGATAGATACGCATGACTCTGCTTTCGCGCATCCTCATCGTGTTGACGCTCGCCCTGCTCGGCATGCAGGGCGCGTCCGCGTGCGAGCATGAGCACGCGTCGCCGTCGCCGCGAGCGATGCGCATGCATGAGTCGATGCGCGTCGTTGCAATGCATTGCGATGCTTCGATGGACACGCTAGACACGCGCGATGCCGGCGCGCCGTGCCGCCACGCGCATTCGCTGTGCTGCATGACGATGTGCGGCGTGCACTGCAGCGCGATGCTGTCGGGTGCCGGCGTTCCCGCGCGCATATCGTCGGCGAACGTGCCGGTTCCTCGCAGCGACCCGGCGCGCGCAGGTGTCACGCGTGCGCCGCCTGTGCGGCCGCCGATCGTGTGAGTGTTTCGTGTCGGCGCGCTTTTTCGTGGCGCGCAAAAACGCAACTCGATGCGTGAGCGCACGCGCGCTCGCAACTCGTCACACGATCCATGCGCGCAGCGAGCAATCTGATTGCCGCGCCGCATCAGCAAGGAAGCGATCCATGATTCGCAGGGAATTTCTCGTCCGCACGTTGAGCGCCGCCGTTGCTTCGCTGTTCGCGCGCGACGTTTTCGCGCAGCACTCGATGCACAACATGTCCGGCATGGGCGATATGAAAGACATGCCGGGCATGTCGCCGGATCACGCGACGCATTCTCACGCCGCTCCGTCCGCTGGGAATCTCGCGCCCGAATCCGCGCTGCCCGCGGGCGCGCCACTTGCCGCATTCCGCAAGCTCGCGAACGAGAGCAGCGAGCCGGGCGTCTTTCGCGCGACGCTCGTCGCGCAGCCCGTGCACCGCCATTTGATGCCGGGCCATTCGACCGCGCTGTGGCTTTACGGCGATGCCGCGCAAGGATCGATCGTCGGTCCGCTGATCGACGTGCGCGAAGGCGACACCATCGAAATCCGCTTCGTCAACCGTTTGCCGCAGCCGTCGACGATCCACTGGCACGGGCTGCCCGTACCGCCCGATCAGGACGGCAATCCGACGAACCCCGTCGCGCCTGGCGCGACGCACGTTTATCGCTTCACGCTGCCGCGCGGCAGCGCGGGCACGTACTGGTATCACCCGCATCCGCACATGATGACGGCGGAGCAGGTGTTTCGCGGGCTGGCCGGGCCGATCATCGTGCGCGCCGCCGACGATCCCCTCGCCGCATTTCCGGAACGGCATCTGTTCTTCTCGGACCTGAAGCTCGCGAGCGACGCGTCCATCGCGTCGAACGACATGATGGACTGGATGAACGGCCGCGAAGGCCAGTTCGTTCTGGTGAACGGCGCGCGGCGTCCGCGTCTCACCGTTGCGCAGGACGAGCGCTGGCGCTTGTGGAACGGATGCAGTGCCCGCTATCTGGGATTGTCGCTGGGCAGCGCACAGACTTTCACGCAGGTCGGCACGGACGGCGGTCTGCTCGACAAGCCGCGCGACGGTCTGCCGGAGTTGCTGCTCGCGCCCGGCGAGCGCGCGGAGATTGTCGTGCGCGCAGGTGCGCAGCCGTCGACGGCGGTTCTCACCGCGGCCGTCTATGACCGCCGCAAGATGACGATGACAGAAGGCCACAGCCTGCCCGCCGATCCGGCGAAAGTTCTCGCCGATGTCCGCTTCGAACCAGGCACATCGGCCGCGCGCGCCCTGCCGCCGACGCTGCGTCCCATCGCGCCGCTGTTGTCGTCGGCTGACGGCGCAGTCGACAAAGTGCCGCACAAATCCGTCGTCTTCGCCGAAGCGATGGACATGAAGGCGATGCATCGTCCCGGCGCGATGATGTCCGCGCTGCCGCCCGGCATGAAGTTCATGATCAACGGCGCGACATTCGATCCTTCGCGCATCGCGCTAACCAGCCGGGCGGGCGAAGTCGAAGTCTGGTCGATCGAAAACCGCACTGACATGGATCATCCGTTTCACCTGCACGGCACGCAGTTTCAGGTCATCGAGCGCGAGCAAGCGGGTGCGAAGACACCCGAGCCGTATCTCGCATGGCGGGATACCGTCAACGTGCAGCGCGGAGAGACGGTGCGCATCGCGACGGTCCAGCGCGACGCAGGCGAGCGGATGTTCCACTGCCACATTCTGGAGCACGAGGATCTCGGCATGATGGCGACCCTCAAGGTCGTCTGATTGCGGCCGTAGATACCGATAGCGGCGCGAACTGCGGCAGAAACGAAAAAACCCGGCGTGACGCCGGGTTTTCAAGGGTGCGGAACCGAACGTATCAGGCTGCGGCCTGAATGTTCGATGCCTGCTTGCCCTTCGGGCCTTGAACGACCTCGAAGCTGACCTTCTGGCCTTCCTTGAGGGTCTTGAAACCGTTCATCTGGATAGCCGAAAAGTGTGCAAACAGATCCTCACCGCCTTCGTCGGGCGTAATGAATCCGAAACCCTTCGCGTCGTTGAACCACTTGACCGTACCAGTTGCCATACCAACTTCCCCTGTAACTCAAAAGCTGCCACGAGCCCTCGAAAAGCTCAACGACCGCGGGATGCAGTCGCCCCTCCTCACAAGCTCACCAACGGCATTTTTTCGTATAGACCACTTATTGAAAAAAGTGCCAGCTTGATTGTTGAGTCTCTTTATTCGAGTGTCAAGAAAATTTTGAGACGCTCAATTCTCCGTTGTAAAGAACCAATTTCCAGGGTTTTTACCGCTTTGCATGTGTGCGGTCGCGCAAGCGGTGCATCTTGAAAAGTCGCATAATCAACGCACATGCTGTTCTGCGGGACGAGGCTGGCGTTGAACGCGGACGCGCCGTCAGCCTGCTGGCCCGGGTTGTGCGATACTCGATCCGACCGAAGTCATTACGCTGCAACACAGATGTATATCGAATATTCGGAGGGCCGCGACCGCAATCGGCCCGGCGCAAAGCGCACCCACGAGAGGCCGCTCCAACGGGCCGGAGGGAACTGATGTCCGACCAGCCGGTCGGGTTTTGACAGGATTGCGGGCCTGTCCGAGTTGTTTAGAATGGGTGTATGGCGATTATCCCGGACAAGCAGGACAACACCGTACTGGAGCGGCAGGAACAAAAGCTGAAACCGCCTGCCATGTTCAAGGTGGTGCTGTTGAATGACGATTTCACGCCGATGGAATTCGTCGTGATGATCGTGCAGGAATATTTCAATAAGGATCGTGAGACCGCGACACAAATCATGTTGAAGGTCCATCGCGAGGGCAGGGGAGTTTGTGGGGTCTACACGCGGGACATCGCGTCGACCAAAGTCGAGCAAGTCGTTACCCACGCACGGCAGGCCGGGCATCCGCTGCAGTGTGTGATGGAGGAAGCATGATTGCCCAGGAACTGGAAGTCAGCCTGCACATGGCGTTCATGGAAGCGCGCCAGGCGCGGCATGAGTTCATTACGGTCGAACATCTTTTGCTGGCGCTGTTGGACAACCCGACGGCGGCCGAAGTGCTGCGCGCGTGCGCGGCCAACATCGAAGACCTGCGTCAGAACCTGCGCAACTTCATTCACGACAATACGCCGACCGTTCCGGGCACCGACGACGTCGATACTCAGCCTACGCTGGGTTTCCAGCGCGTGATCCAGCGCGCGATCATGCACGTCCAGTCCACGTCGAACGGCAAGAAGGAAGTGACGGGCGCGAACGTGCTCGTCGCGATCTTCGGTGAGAAGGACTCGCACGCGGTCTACTACCTGCAGCAACAGGGTGTCACGCGTCTGGACGTCGTCAACTTCATTTCGCACGGCATCGCGAAGACGAACAGTTCGGAAGCCGCGAAGTCGACCGACGCGAGCGCCGAATCGGACGAAGCCGCTGCGCAGAAGGAAACGCCGCTCGCGCAATTCACGCAGAATCTGAACCAGATGGCGAAGGACGGCCGCATCGATCCACTGATCGGACGCGAAGCGGAAGTCGAGCGCGTCGTGCAGGTGCTGTGCCGCCGACGCAAGAACAATCCGCTGCTGGTCGGCGAGGCGGGCGTCGGCAAGACGGCGATCGCCGAGGGTCTCGCCTGGCGCATCACGCGCGGCGAAGTGCCGGACATTCTGGTGGACGCGCAGGTCTACTCGCTCGACATGGGCGCGTTGCTCGCGGGCACCAAGTATCGCGGCGACTTCGAACAGCGCCTGAAGACGGTCCTGAAGGAATTGAAGGAGCGTCCGAACGCAATTCTGTTCATCGACGAAATTCATACGCTGATCGGCGCGGGCGCCGCATCGGGCGGCACGCTGGACGCGTCAAATCTGCTGAAGCCGGCGCTGTCGTCGGGCACGCTCAAGTGCATCGGCGCGACTACATTCACCGAATTCCGCGGCATCTTCGAAAAGGACGCTGCCTTGTCGCGCCGTTTCCAGAAGATCGACGTGACCGAGCCGACCGTCGAGCAGACGGTGGCGATCCTGCGCGGCCTGAAATCGCGCTTCGAAGAGCACCACGGCGTCAAGTACTCGTCGGGGGCGCTGTCGGCGGCGGCTGAGCTGTCGGCGCGCTTCATTACGGATCGTCATCTGCCCGACAAGGCGATCGACGTGATCGACGAAGCGGGTGCGGCGCAACGCATTCTGCCGAAGTCGAAGCAGAAGAAAACGATTGGCAAGAGCGAGATCGAGGAAATCATCTCGAAGATCGCGCGCGTGCCGGCGCAGAGCGTGTCGCAAGACGACCGCAGCAAGCTGCAGACACTCGACCGCGATCTGAAAGCCGTCGTCTTCGGTCAGGACCCCGCCATCGACGCGCTCAGCGCTTCGATCAAGATGGCGCGCGCGGGCCTCGGCAAGACCGACAAGCCGATCGGCGCATTCCTGTTCTCCGGCCCGACGGGGGTCGGCAAGACGGAAGTGGCGCGGCAACTGGCGTTCACGCTGGGTATCGAGCTGATCCGCTTCGACATGTCGGAGTACATGGAGCGTCACGCGGTGAGCCGTCTGATCGGCGCGCCGCCCGGATACGTCGGTTTCGACCAGGGCGGTCTGCTGACGGAAGCCGTGACGAAGAAGCCGCATTGCGTGCTGCTGCTCGACGAAATCGAGAAGGCGCATCCGGACATCTTCAACGTGCTGCTGCAGGTGATGGACCATGGCACGCTGACGGACAACAACGGACGCAAGGCGGATTTCCGCAACGTCATCATCATCATGACGACGAATGCGGGCGCTGAGTCGATGCAGAAGTCGACGATCGGTTTCACGACGCGCCGCGAGACGGGCGACGAAATGGTCGACATCAAGCGCATGTTCACGCCCGAGTTCCGCAACCGTCTGGATGCGACGATCAGCTTCCGCTCGCTGGATGAAGAAATCATCATGCGCGTGGTCGACAAGTTCCTGATGCAGCTCGAAGACCAGTTGCACGAGAAGAAGGTCGACGCGCTCTTCACCGACTCGCTGCGCAAGCATCTCGCGAAGCACGGTTTCGATCCGCTAATGGGCGCGCGTCCGATGCAGCGTCTGATCCAGGACACGATCCGCCGCGCGCTCGCCGACGAGCTGCTGTTCGGCAAGCTGATGAACGGCGGCCGCGTGACGGTCGACGTCGATGCGGACGACAAGGTCCAGCTGACGTTCGACGAGAACTCGGCGCCGCCGCGCAATCCGAATCCGGAAGCGGTGGAAGTGGACTGAGCGTCAGTCGTTCCGCAGATCTGAAGCAAAAACAAAACGGCGTGGGTTTTTCGACCCACGCCGTTTTTATTTGCTGAGCATCGAACGCATCGAACGGAAGACGGGCAATGCCTCAGTGTTTGCCGGTGCTGCCGAAGCCGCCGTGACCGCGCTCGCTCGATTCGAACTCGTCGACGATATTGAACTCGGCCTGCACGACCGGGACGATCACGAGCTGCGCGAGGCGCTCCATCGGATTCAGCGTGAAGGTGGTCGTGCCGCGGTTCCACGTCGAGATCATCAACTGGCCCTGGTAGTCCGAGTCGATCAGGCCGACCAGGTTGCCGAGCACGATGCCGTGCTTGTGGCCGAGGCCTGAGCGCGGCAGGATCAGCGCCGCATAGCCGGGATCGCCGACATGGATCGCGAGGCCCGTCGGCACGAGCGCCGTTTGTCCGGGCTCGAGCGTCAGCGGCGCTTCGAGGCAGGCGCGCAGGTCGAGGCCCGCGCTGCCCGTCGTCGCATAGGCGGGGAGTTGTTCGCGCATGCGCGGATCGAGAATCTTCAGGTCGAGTTTCATGCAGTTCGGTGAGAGGTTGAAGAAGTAGCGTTGTCCGATTCGAGTGACTTCTACCACTTGCCGAGTTCGAACGCCTCGGCCAGCAGTTCATATGAGCGCAGGCGCGCGCGATAGCTGCCCGCGACGGTGAGCACGATCAGCTCGTCTGCGTCGAACTGTTCCTGCAACGCATGCAGCCGTTCCGTCACCGACTCCGGCGTGCCGATGATGCTGCGCGGCTTCTCCCTGTCGATGACGAGAACTTCACGCTCGCCGTATTCCTGCGCGAGCCCCTGTTCGATCGACGGAATCGGCGCATTCAGACCGTACGCCATCTGCACGCGGCGCAGATCGACGGCCTTTTCGAGGTCGGCGGCTTCGCGTTCGGTGTCTGCGCAGATCACGAAGACAGCGGCCGCCAGATACGGCTTCTGCTCGTGACCGGGCTTGAAGCGTTCGCGATACGCCTGCGCGACGGCATGCCCGAAATGCGCATTGATGAAATGCGCGAACGAGAAACGAATGCCAAGTTGCGCCGCCAGCAGCCCGCCGAAATCGCTGGAACCGAGCACCCACAGTTGCGGGCGCGTTTCGACCTGCGGCTGCAGCAGCACGCCGTAGGCGAGATGATCGGACGCCAGCGTGCCGTCCATCATTGCGACGAGTTCGGCGACCTGCTGCGCAAACTGTTCGCCGCGATTGTAGGTGCCCGCCGCGACCGCCTGCGCGGTGCGCATGTCGCCGCCCGGCGCGCGTCCGACGCCCAGATCGACGCGGTTCGGAAACAGCGCTTCGAGCATCATGAACTGCTCGGCGACCTTGAACGGACTGTAGTACGGCAGCATGATGCCGCCCGAGCCGATACGGATGCGCTTCGTCATGCTGCCGAGCCGCGCGAGCATCACCTCCGGACATGGGTTCGAGACACCATAAAGCCCGTGATGTTCGGCGCACCAGTATCGCGTGTAGCCGAGATCATCGGCGAGTTGCGCGAGTTCGACCGTCGCGGCGATCGCGTCGGACACCTTATGCCCGTCGATCACGGGGGTCTGGTCGAGCACGGAGAGCAGGGTCATGACAGCACCATGGCATTGGCTGAGGGATCGTATTCGAGCGTGACCATTCGCGACGACACGATGAGCGCGGCGACGCTCAGGCGATCACGTTCGTATCCGGCAGGCGCTTGGCGATTTCCGCGATCAATGCGCGCGCGAGCGTCTGCTTGTCCGCGCGCGGAAGCCGCGTGATGCCGGCGGCTTCGAAAAGCACGACTTCGTTGTCGTCGAGCCCGAACGTCTGCGGGCCGAGATTGCCGATCAGAAGCGGCACGTTCTTGCGCTTGCGCTTCTCTTCGCCGTGCAGGTCGAGATCGCCGCTTTCCGCCGCGAAGCCGACGCAGAACGGCGGATGCGGCAGCTTCGCGACCGACGCCAGAATGTCCGGATTCTCGATGAAGGAGAACGACGGGATCGCGTGATCGGCGGTCTTCTTGATCTTGTGGTCGGCGACATGATCGACGCGCCAGTCCGCGACGGCCGCCACGCCGATGAAGATGTCGCAGTCGGGCACGGCACGCATGACGGCGTCGTGCATCTGCTGCGCGGTCTGCACGTCCTCGCGGTAGACGCCCCACGGCGTCTCCAGGCCGACTGGCCCCGCGACGAGATGCACGTGCGCGCCCGCCTGTTGCGCCGCGCGCGCGAGAGCGAAGCCCATCTTGCCGCTCGAACGGTTCGTGATGCCGCGCACGGGATCGATCGGTTCGAACGTCGGGCCTGCCGTGAGCAGCACGCGGCGGCCCGACAGCGTTTTCGGCGTGAAGAACGACGCGATCGCTTCGTAGACGGCTTCCGGTTCGAGCATGCGCCCGTCGCCGACTTCGCCGCACGCCTGCGCACCCGAATCCGGTCCGAGCAGTTCGATGCCATCCGCGCGCAATTGCGCGACGTTGCGCTGCGTGGCGGGATTCATCCACATCTGACGGTTCATTGCGGGTACGACGAGCAGCGGACAGTCACGCGCGATGCAAAGTGTGGACAGAAGATCGTCGCACAGGCCGATTGCGAGCTTTGCAAGGAAATCGGTGGAAGCGGGGGCGATCACGATCGCGTCGGCTTCGCGCGACAGATCGATGTGCGGCATGTTGTTCGGAACGCGCGCGTCCCACTGGCTCGTGTAGACGGGGCGGCCGGACAGCGCCTGCATCGTCACGGGAGTGATGAACTGCGTCGCTGCGTCCGTCATCGCGACCTGGACCGTCGCGCCCGCCTTCGTCAGAAGGCGCGTGAGTTCAGCGATCTTGTAGCAGGCGATCCCGCCTGTCATGCCGAGGACGATGTGTTTTCCGGCGAGTTCTGTGGCCAACGGATGCCTCCGACAAGACGTGATGGCCGACGCATCGGTGAAGCGCGCCGGCTTCGTACTGCAAGACTGCTGCCCGATCGCGAGCCGCACGGCTTATGGTTTTGCCGAAGGCCCGCGCGCTGCATGCGGCCGGACATGCGCCGCGCGCAGCCTGTTGTTGTTCAAATCAAGCGTCGTGCTCAGCGCGCGCCGCGCACGCGGCGCAGTTCGTCGAACACGAGCAGCGCCGCGCCGATCGTGATCGCGCTGTCCGCGAGATTGAACGCCGGCCAGTGCCACGTGCCGACATGAAAGTCGAGGAAGTCGATCACATGGCCGTACAGCAGACGGTCGATCACGTTGCCGATCGCGCCGCCCATGATCAGCGCGAGCGCCGTGCAGAACAGCTTCTGCGTGCCGTGGCGCTTGAGCAGATAGCAGATCAGCAACGCCGCCCCGACGCCCAGCGCGGTGAACGCCCAGCGCTGCCAGCCGCCCGCCATCGCGAGAAAGCTGAACGCGGCGCCGCGATTGTAGACGAGCACGAGGTTGAAGAACGGCGCGATCGCATGCGACGAGCCATATGCAAACACCTTCGCCACCGCGATCTTCGTCAACTGGTCGAACAGGATCACGATGACCGCGACGCCCAGCCACGGCGCGAGCGAACCACCCGTCGATTTCGACAGCGTTCTGGACATTATGCCGCGCTCCTCGCTTCGCCGTTGCCGAAGAGATTGCTGATGCAGCGGCCGCACAGCGTCGGATGCTCGGCGTCTTCGCCCACGTCCTTGCGGTAGTGCCAGCAGCGCTCGCACTTCAGGTACTTCGACGTGATCACCTCGACACCTTCTTCCGCTTCGCTGTTCACCTTCACGACCGTCGCGCCCGACGTGATCAGCACGAATTTCAGATCGGCGCCGAGGCTCGCGAGCGCATCGTGACGCGCGCCGCTCGCGCGGATTTCGACTTCCGCCTGCAGCGACGAGCCGATCTGGTTCGCGACGCGCGCTTCTTCCAGCGCCTTCGTCACGTCGCTGCGCACCGAGCGCAGCAGCGTCCACTTGTCGAGCAGCGCGGACGCATCCGGCACTTCCGGATACGCGTGGTACGTCTCGGTGAAGATGGTTTCGCTTTGCGGCTGGAACACCTTCCACGCTTCTTCGGCAGTGAACGACAAGAACGGCGCCATCAGACGCAGCAGGCCTTGCGCGACGTGATACAGCGCGGTTTGCGCCGAACGGCGTGCGTTCGAATCGGGCGCCGTCGTGTACAGGCGGTCCTTCAGCACGTCGAGATAGAAGCCGCCCAGGTCTTCCGAGCAGAACGTCTGCAGCTTCGCGACGACCGGGTGGAACTCGTACCTGTCGTAGTGCGAGAGGATGTCGGCTTGCAGATTGGCCGTCAGCGCAACCGCGTAACGGTCGATTTCGAGCCACTCCCCGACAGGCCGCGCGTGCTTCTCGAAGTCGAAGTCCGACAGGTTCGCGAGCAGGAAGCGCAGCGTGTTGCGGATGCGTCGATAGCTTTCCGTCACTCGCTTCAGGATTTCCTCGGAGATCGCAAGCTCGCCGGAGTAATCGGTCGACGCGATCCACAGTCGGATGATTTCCGCGCCCAGCCGGTTCGCGACCTCGTGCGGATCGATGCCGTTGCCGAGCGACTTCGACATCTTGCGACCTTCGCCGTCGACGGTGAAGCCGTGCGTGAGCAGCGCGTTGTATGGCGGGCGGCCGTCGAGCATCGACGCCGTCAGCAGCGACGAGTGGAACCAGCCGCGATGCTGGTCCGAGCCTTCGAGATACAGGTCGGCGGGGAATTGCAGCTCGTCCTTGTGCGAGCCGCGCAGCACGTGCCAGTGCGTCGTGCCCGAATCGAACCACACGTCGAGCGTGTCGCGGTTCTTTTCGTACATGTTCGCGTCGTCGCCGATCAGCTCGCGCGGATCGAGCGTCTGCCACGCCTCGATGCCCGACACTTCCACGCGCTTCGCGACTTCTTCGAGCAGCTCCAGCGTGCGCGGATGCAGCTCGCCCGTTTCCTTGTGCACGAAGAACGCCATCGGCACGCCCCATTGGCGCTGGCGCGACAGCGTCCAGTCGGGACGGTTCGCGATCATCGCGAACAGGCGCTGCTTGCCCCACGACGGATAGAACGCCGTCGCTTCGATGCCTTCCAGCGCGGTTTCACGCAGCGTCTTGTCGCTGTCGTTCGGCTTGATGTCCATGCCGGCGAACCACTGCGACGTCGCGCGGTAGATGATCGGCGTCTTGTGGCGCCAGCAGTGCATGTAGCTGTGCACGTACTTTTCGGTGCGCAGCAGCGTGCCCGCTTCGTCGAGCGCTTCGACGATCTTCGGATTCGCGGCCCAGATCGATAGCCCGCCGAATAGCGCGAGCGATTCGATGTAGCGGCCGTCGCCCATCACCGGGTTGATGATGTCCGAGTCGGCCATGCCGTGCGTCTTGCACGAAATAAAGTCCTCGACGCCATACGCCGGCGACGAGTGCACGATGCCCGTGCCCGTTTCCGTCGTCACGTACTCGCCCAGGTACACGGGCGACGTGCGTTTGTAGCCGGGGTGCGCGGCCGCGAGCGGGTGCGTGAAGCGCACATTCGCGAGCTTCGCGCCGGGCGCCGTCGCGATCACGCGGCCTTCGAAGCCGTACGTCTTCAGGCACGCCTCGACGCGTTCCTCGGCGAGGATCAGCAGGCCGCGCGGCGTATCGACGAGTGCGTACGTGATGTCCGGGTGCACGTTGAGCGCCTGGTTGGCGGGGATCGTCCACGGCGTCGTCGTCCAGATGACGATGCCGCCTTCGTCGCGCGGCAGCGACGCGAGGCCGAACGCCTGCGCCGTCTTGTCCGGTTCGGCGAACGGGAACAGCACGTCGATGGTCGGATCGGTCTTGTCCTTGTACTCGACTTCCGCTTCCGCCAATGCCGAGCCGCAGTCGAAGCACCAGTTCACCGGCTTCAGGCCGCGGAACACGTAGCCCTTTTCGATGATCTTCGCGAGCGCGCGGATTTCGCCGGCTTCGTTTGCGAAGTTCATCGTCTTGTACGGATTGTCCCAGTCGCCGAGCACGCCCAGGCGGCGGAAGCCGGCCTTCTGCTTCTCGATCTGCTCGGTCGCGTAGGCGCGCGCCTTCTGCATCACTTCGGCGGCGGGCAGCGACTTGCCGAACTGCTTTTCGATCTGGATTTCGATCGGCATGCCGTGGCAGTCCCAGCCCGGCACGTAGACTGCGTCGAAGCCCGCCATGTTGCGCGCCTTGACGATCATGTCCTTCAGGATCTTGTTCACCGCGTGGCCGAGGTGGATGTCGCCGTTCGCATACGGCGGGCCGTCGTGCAGCACGAACTTCCTGCGCCCCCTGGAGGCGGAACGGATCTTCTCGTAGATCTTGCCTTCCTGCCAGTCCTTGACCCATTGCGGCTCGCGCTTCGGCAGGTCGCCGCGCATCGGGAAGGGCGTGTCCAGCAGGTTGACGGGATACCGGGCCTGCGGTTTCGAATCGGCTTTCTTGTTGCTCATGGTGACGTAGCGGTGAATACGGTGTTAGCGCGCGGCATGCGCGAAAGGCCTGAGTGGTGCCGGACGCGGCGCGTTGCGATGCGCCCGGCGTCGCGCACGACGCGGGGGCCGGTGCATTGCATGCCGCTGTCGAAGCTTCATGCTGCGCGGCGCCCCTCGATGCGCGGCGGACGGTACGTGCGTCATGCGATGCGTCGCGCACGTACCGCGTCGGTCATCTAATTCGATCGGTGGCCGATGTGGCGAAACCCGTGGAACGGCTGCCCGGCGCATCGCCGATCGCTGCGAACCACGCGCGGGCATTGGCGACGTCGCGCGCGATCGCCGCCGTCAGTGTTTCGAGGTCGACGAATTTTTCCTCGTCGCGCAGCTTCTTCAGAAACTCGACGCGCACCAGCTTGCCGTACGCATCGCCGTGCCAGTCGAGCAGATGCACTTCGAGCAGCACGCGGCCGGAATCGTCGACGGTCGGACGCAGGCCGAGGCTCGCGACGCCCGGCAGCGGCGCGTCTTCGATGCCATGCACGCGCACGATGAAAATGCCCGACAGCGCGGGACGCTTGTGCGCGATCGGCAGATTCAGCGTGGGAAAACCGAGATCGCGGCCGAGCTTCAGTCCATGCACGACGTGGCCGCTGATCAGATAGTCGCGGCCGAGCGCGGCGCGCGCCGCGTCGAGATCACCCGAGACCAGCGACGCACGCACGCCGGAACTCGAAATGCGCGCACCGGACGGGTCGGCGACGGTCGCCATCTGCTCGACTTCGAAGCCGTACTGCTCGCCCGCCGCCTTCAGCGACGCGAAATCGCCGGCACGCTTCGCGCCGTAGCGGAAGTCGTCGCCGATCATCACCCAGCGCGCGTGCAAGCCGTTGACGATGATCCTTTCGACGAAAGCATCCGGCGACTGGCTCGCGAACGTGTGATTGAAATGCTCGACGACCACGCGGTCGACGCCGTTCATGCGCAGCGCTTCGAGCTTGTCGCGCAGCATCGCGATGCGCGGCGGCGCGCTCGCGGGATTGAAGAACTCGCGCGGGTGCGGCTCGAAGGTCATCACGCAGACGGGCAGACCGCGCGCGTCGGCGGCGGCGCGGACACGGGCGAGCAATGCCTGATGCCCGCGGTGGACACCGTCGAAATTGCCGATGGTCAGCGCGCACGGCGCACGGCTCTCAGCATTGGGAAGACCGCGAAAGACTCTCACAATAGCGGGCGATGGGATTTGAGCGGGCCAGATGCCGCAAAACAATCGATTATAAACGCACAGGACCACAGACGGCGCCGCTGCGCGGATTGGCGGTTGCCGAATGATAAAATCCGCGGATGAAAAATCTCGTCATCCTGATTTCCGGACGGGGCAGCAACATGGAAGCCATCGTACGCGCCTGCGCGAACGAAGGCTGGCCGGCGCGAATTGCCGCCGTGATTGCCAACCGTCCAGACGCCGCCGGGCTTGCGTTCGCGGCGTCGCAAGGCATTGCGACGGTGGTCGTCGACCACCGCCAGTTTCCCGACCGCGAAACCTTCGATGCAGCGCTCGCGCGCGAAATCGACAGTTTCGAACCCGATCTCGTCGTGCTCGCCGGCTTCATGCGTGTGCTGACGAACGGTTTCGTCGATCGTTATGTGGGACGCATGCTGAACGTGCATCCATCGCTCCTGCCGAGCTTTCCGGGCCTCAAGACGCATCAGCAGGCGCTCGACGCCGGCGTGCGGCTGCACGGCGCCTCGGTTCATTTTGTCACCTCGCAGCTGGATCATGGGCCGATCGTCGTGCAATCGGCTGTGCCCGTGCTTGCCGGCGACGACGCCGCGACGCTCGCCGCGCGCGTGCTCGAAACCGAGCACGTGATCTATCCGCGCGCGGTGCGCTGGTTCGTCGAAGGGCGCATCGCGCTCGACGGCCTGCGCGTTACGGTGACGCCGCCCGAGCCTCAATGGCTCTTCGTTGAAACAGCAAGCCAGAACGCTGCCGGGGAGGCTGCATGAGACTACATGGATTTCTGATCGGACAAACTGAGACGCTGCTCGCGGACGTCCTTAAGTTCACTGGGCCCGCGGACGCGGCGACCAGCCGGTTTTTCCGCGCGCATCCGAAGCTCGGGCACGGCGAGCGCGGCGTGATCGCGGAAGCGGTGTTTGCGGTGCTGCGCCGGCGGATGGAATTCGCGCATCTGGCGGAAAGCGGAACCGGCAGTCCTAACCGGCGGCTCGCGCTGCTCGGACTGATGCAGACGGCGGGCCGCACGGCGCTGAAGCCGTTCGTCTCCGACGCGGAAGGCGCGTGGCTCGAGCATGTGTCGAAGGTCGATCCGCAAAGCTTGCCGCTGCGCACGCGTCTGAATCTGCCGGACTGGATCTTCCAGGCTCTCGGCACGCGGTTCGAAGGTGAGGAGCTCGCGCATCTGGCCGCCGCGCTGAACTATCCGGCGCCGCTGGATCTGCGTGCGAATCCGATCAAGGCGAGCCGCGATGAAGTGCTGGACGCGCTGTCGAAGGCGGGCATCGAGGCGGGCGCGACGCCCTATGCGCCGCTTGGCGTGCGCGTGGTCGGCAAGCCGCCGCTGTCGAAGCTCGACGCGTTCCAGAACGGCTGGCTCGAAGTGCAGGACGAGGGCAGCCAGCTGCTGTGCACGCTCGTGGCGCCCAAGCGCGGCGAGATGGTCGTCGACTTCTGCGCGGGAGCGGGCGGCAAGACGCTGGCGCTCGGCGCGATGATGCGCTCGACAGGCCGTCTCTATGCATTCGACATTTCCGACCGCCGCCTTGCCAAGCTCAAGCCGCGCCTTGCGCGCAGCGGCCTGTCGAACGTGAATCCGGTGCTGATCGACAGTGAGCACGACGCGAAGATCAAGCGCCTTGCGGGCAAGATCGACCGCGTGCTGGTCGACGCGCCGTGCAGTGGCCTCGGCACGCTGCGCCGAAATCCCGATCTGAAATGGCGCCAGTCGCCGGAATCGATCGCCGAGCTGACGCCGAAGCAGCTGTCGATCCTGACGAGCGCAGCGCGTCTCGTGAAGAAGGGCGGGCGGCTGGTCTATGCGACGTGCAGCATTCTCGAAGCGGAAAACGAGGGCGTCGTGCAGCAGTTTCTCGCCGATCATCCCGATTTCGAGCTGGTGCCCGCGCGCGACGTGCTCGCCGAGCAGCGTATCAATCTGGAAATGGACGACTTCCTTTCGCTGTGGCCGCACCGTCATTCGACGGATGGCTTCTTCGCCGCCGTGCTGGAGCGCCGCGGGTAAGGCCGGCCGCGCGACCGGCCGGGGCTGACGCGGTCCCGCCGGCGCACGCATCGGCGCTGCGCCGGCTGCAGGAAACATCATGCAAAACCATCTCTTGTTCCACACGCTGGGCGATGTCGTGCGCGACTTCGGCCAGTCTGTCATTCTGTGGCAGCTCGGCGTGCTGTTGGGCACGCTGGCGCTTGCGTGGGTGCTCGCGCGTGTCGCGCGCCGCGCGCTCGATGCGCAGCGCGAAACTCGTCATGGCGCGCTGCGCTTCGGCGCGGAGGCGCTCAATCGCGCGCTGTTTCCGCTGCTCGGCGGCATTCTCGTCTGGATCTCGCAGGCGATTGCAGGCCAGTTCATCCATACGTCGCTGCTCGAACTCGCGATGGTGCCGCTCTTCGGCATCGGACTGATCTACATCGTGTTCTACCTCGCGCGGCGCGTGTTCGGACGCGACGGCAGCACGCATACATGGCTGTCGCTGGTCGAAAAGCTCGTGTCGCTGATGGTGTGGGTCGGCATGGTGCTGACGGTGACGGGCATCCAGCGCGACGTGCTGAAGTGGATGGCGAGCGTGCAGTTTCGCATCGCCAATACCCATCTGACGCTGCTCTCGCTGCTGTCGGGGCTGCTGTGGGTGTGCGTGACGATGATCGTCGCGATGTGGCTCGGCGCGGCGCTCGAAGACAAGCTGATGCGTTCGCGTTCGCTCGACGCGAACCTGAAAGTGGTGCTGTCGCGCGTCGGACGCGCGCTGCTGATCCTCGCTGCGGTGCTGATCAGCCTGTCGCTGGTCGGGATCGACGTAACGGTGCTCGGCGTGTTCGGCGGGGCGCTCGGCGTCGGCCTCGGGTTCGGGTTGCAGAAGATCGCGAGCAACTACGTGTCGGGCTTCATCATCCTGATCGACCGGTCGCTGCGCATCGGCGACACGATCAACGTGAGCGGCCTGCAAGGCATGGTTACGCAGATCCGCACGCGCTACACGGTGGTGCGAGGGCTCGACGGCATCGAAACGCTGATTCCGAACGAAAAGCTGATCACCGACGTCGTGCAGAACCAGTCGTCGTATCTGACGCGCGGCAACGCGAAGGCGACCGTGCAGGTGGCGTATTCGACGGATGTCGAAAAGGCGATGACGCTGCTGGTCGAGGCCGCGAACGGCGTCGAGCGCGTGCTGCAGGAACCGAAGCCGACGCCCTTGCTCGCAGGCTTCGGCCCGGACGGCATCAATCTGGAACTCGGCTACTGGATCGAAGACGCGGCCACGGGCACGGCCAGCGTGCGTTCGAACGTGAACCGCAATATCTGGCGGCTCTTCACGGAAAACGGCATCTCGATTCCCTATGCGCAGCGCGACGTGCGCATCGTCGCCGGGACGAGCGACATCATGCCGCAGGCACTCACAATGACTGCCGGGCGCGCGGCCAACGAACCCGGCAGCGCGGCCTGAGACGCGCTTCGGCGGACAGCAACCGGACGTTTCCAGACCAATATCGGGAAACGCCCGGTTGATGCAACACAACAATTTTCTTTTTTGTTACAGACACTTGGAACGGTTCGCGTAAAATATCGTCCAAAACAATCTGCTTGCTTTCACTTTCTTGACATTCGCCGTTGTATCCTTCCGCGCATGTCTTCCATTCCCAGGTAAATGGCCTTGCTGAATTCCCTGCTTGATTTTCTGGCGCACGGCGCGCTGCGTTTTTCGTGGTGGCAAATCGCGTTGTGGACGCTCGCCGTCACGCACGTGACGATCATCGGCGTCACTGTCTATCTGCACCGCTGCCAGGCGCACCGCGCGCTGGACCTGCACCCCATGGCGAGCCACTTTTTCCGCTTCTGGCTGTGGATGACCACAGGCATGCTGACGGGCCAGTGGGCCGCGATTCACCGCAAGCACCACGCAAAGTGCGAAACCGAAGACGATCCGCACAGCCCGCAGACGCGCGGCATCTGGAAGGTGCTGCTCGAAGGCGCCGAGCTGTATCGCGCGGAAGCGAAGAATGAAGAGACGATGCGCAAGTTCAGCCACGGCACGCCGAACGACTGGCTCGAGCGCAACGTCTACACGAAGTACCCTATCCTCGGCGTGAGCCTGATGATGGTGATCGACGTGGCGCTGTTCGGCATCGTCGGTCTGACCGTGTGGGCCGTGCAGATGATCTGGATTCCGTTCTGGGCGGCTGGCGTTGTGAACGGCCTCGGACACTTCTGGGGCTATCGCAACTTCAACTCGGCAGATGCGAGCACGAATCTGTTCCCGTGGGGCATCATCATCGGTGGCGAAGAGCTGCACAACAATCACCACACGTATGCGACGTCGGCCAAGCTGTCGAACAAGTGGTACGAGTTCGATATCGGCTGGATGTACATCCGCATCATGTCGGCGTTCCGTCTTGCCAAGGTGAAGAAGCTCGCGCCGACGCCGCGTCTGACGACCGGCAAGCTCGTGCTCGACCAGGACACGCTGCAGGCCGTGCTCGCGAACCGCTACGAAGTGATGGCGCGTTATGCGAAGGCGATCAAGCGCGCGTACCGCCAGGAACTCGCGCACCTGAAGGAAATGGGCGCGCGCGAGAAATATCAGCTGATGCGCGGTGCCCGCACGTGGTTCCACAAGGAAGAAGCGGGTCTGGACGAGCCGCAGCGCCGTCAGCTTCCGCAGATTTTCGCGAACAGCCAGAAATTGCGCACTTACATCGAGCTGCGCAACGAACTGTCGGCGATGTGGGAGCGTTCGAACGCGTCGCGCGAACAACTGCTGGTGCAATTGCAGGATTGGTGCCATCGTGCTGAACAAAGCGGCATCAAGGCCCTGCAGGAATTTGCGATGCGCCTGCGTCGCTACGCATGATCCCCGACGAAATCTATTAAACTTTCGTTACGTCACAAAACCCCGCGTTGGCGGGGTTTTGCTTTTTGGGCCGCCGGAATCAGGCCACTGAAGGCTTTCGGCGGCGGAATCAGCAGGGCAGAGGAGATCATGAATCAGGCGATCAGGAGCGTCGAGTACGACCGTCCGCAAGGTGCGGCCTGCAGCGTCGGCCAGGCCTGGGCGAAGGTGCCCGAGACGCCTTCGGCGCAGGAGCGGCTCGCGTTGAAGGAACGTATTCGCGGATTGCTCAAGCGTGAGAAAGCGGTGCTCGTCGCGCACTACTACGTCGATGCGGAGTTGCAGGAGCTAGCGGACGAAACGGGTGGCTGCGTGGCCGATTCGCTGGAAATGGCGCGTTTCGGACGCGATCACGATGCACAAACGCTGGTCGTCGCGGGCGTGCGTTTCATGGGCGAGACCGCAAAGATTCTTAGTCCAGGCAAGCGCATTCTGATGCCCGATCTGGATGCAACGTGCTCGCTCGATCTCGGCTGTCCTGTCAACGAATTTTCTGCATTCTGCGATGCGCATCCGGACCGCACGGTCGTCGTCTATGCGAACACGAGTGCTGCGGTCAAGGCGCGCGCCGACTGGATGGTGACCTCGTCGATTGGGCTGGAAATCGTCGCAGATCTGCATGCGCGCGGCGAAAAGATCATCTGGGCGCCGGACCGGCACCTCGGCGCCTACATTCAGAAGAAGACAGGCGCCGACATGCTGTTGTGGCAAGGCTCGTGTCTCGTGCACGACGAATTCAAGGGCGTCGAACTCGATCTGGTGCGCGCCGAGTATCCGCACGCGAAAGTGCTCGTGCATCCGGAGTCGCCGGAAAGCGTCGTGGCGCAGGCGGATGTCGTGGGTTCGACCACGCAACTGATCGACGCCGCGAAGAACAGCGACGCGACGCACTTCATCGTCGCGACCGACCTGGGCATCCTGCACAAGATGCGCCTCGCCGCGCCCGGCAAGACCTTTATCGAAGCGCCCACGGCGGGCAACAGCGCGACGTGCAAGAGTTGCGCGCATTGTCCGTGGATGGCGATGAACGGCTTGCGCAATCTCGCCGAGGTGCTTGAGCGCGGCCACAACGAAATCTTCGTCGATCCTGTGATTCGCGAGCGCGCGCGTCTGCCGATCGACCGGATGCTCGATTTCGCTGCGCGTCACAAGAAGCGCGTGCAGGCAAGCGGCGATCTCGCGCGCGATACGGCGCTGTTCTCGAATGTCGGAGCGGCTTGATGGGAGCGAATGAAACGATGGAGTTGAGGGACGCGGTGTCGCCGCTTTTCGCGGAAATCCGCGCGCAGTACGGCGAGGCACTCGATGCGGCGATCGCGCGCAATGTCAGCGATACGCTTGCCGAGGACATCGGCGCAGGCGATCTGACGGGCCTGCTCGTTCCCGCCGACGAGACGCGCGACGCGCGCATCGTCGTGCGCGAAGAGGCGGTGTTGTGCGGCGTGCCGTGGTTCAACGAAGTGATGCGCCGTGTCGATCCGCGCATCGATGTGCAATGGCGTTATCGCGAAGGCGACCTCATGGCGACGGATTCCGTCGTATGCACGTTGTGCGGGCCGGCTCGTTCGCTGCTCACGGCCGAGCGCAACGGACTTAATTTCCTGCAGATGCTGTCGGGTGTCGCGAGCGCGACGCGCAAGTTCGCCGATGCGATCGCACATACGCGCGCACGCGTGCTCGATACGCGCAAGACGCTGCCGGGGCTGCGTCTCGCGCAAAAGTATGCGGTGCGTGTAGGCGGCGGCGCGAACCAGCGGCTCGCGCTCTACGACGGCATTCTGATCAAGGAGAACCACATCGCGGCGGCGGGCGGCGTCGGCGCGGCGATGAACGCGGCCCTCGCGCTGAACGCGGGCGTCCCGATCCAGATCGAAGTCGAAACGCTTGAACAGCTGGAGTCGGCGCTCGCGCATGGCGCGCAGTCGATCCTTCTCGACAACTTCTCGCTCGACATGATGCGCGAAGCCGTGCGTATCACGGCCGGCCGCGCGGTGCTCGAAGTATCGGGTGGCGTGAACTTCGATACGATCCGACAGTTCGCGGAGACGGGTGTCGACCGCATCTCCGTCGGCTCGCTGACAAAGGACGTGCGCGCGACCGACTTTTCGATGCGCATCGTGTGACCGCATAACCGGCGCCGGAAAGCAAAAGGCCATCACCCGATTTACGGGCGATGGCCTTTTCGCTTTACGGATCAACAGTGGTCAGCAGGAAAAGCGCTACTACACGTTCCGATTCGGCACGCGCTCGGGGGACAGCACGGTCGGCAGCGCCTTGGGCAACGAGTTCGGCCAGTCTCGGCTGTAATGCAGCCCACGGCTTTCCCGCCGCGAGCGCGCGCTATCGACGATCAGCGAAGCCACGTCGACCAGGTTACGCAGTTCGAGCAGATCGCGGCTCACCTTGAAGTTCGCGTAGTACTCGTGGATCTCGTCGCGCAGCAGCGCAACCCGGTGCCGCGCGCGCGCAAGGCGCTTGTCCGTGCGCACGATGCCGACGTAATTCCACATCAGGCGGCGCAACTCGTCCCAGTTGTGCGCGACGACCACCTCCTCATCGGGATCGGAGACGCGGCTCTCGTCCCAATCGGGCAGCGGAGCGTGCACGGCCGCGCCGAAGCCTTCTTCCTCGATCGCCTGCGCGGCCGACCGGCCGATCACGAGACACTCGAGCAGCGAATTGCTCGCGAGCCGGTTCGCGCCGTGCAAGCCGGTGCACGACGTC
Organism: Paraburkholderia franconis; assembly: GCF_009362735.1. GTDB lineage: Bacteria > Pseudomonadota > Gammaproteobacteria > Burkholderiales > Burkholderiaceae > Paraburkholderia > Paraburkholderia franconis. The sequence goes on from NZ_WHNP01000003.1 coordinate 327,190, forward strand.
TCGCCGACGGCATAGAGTCCCGTCAGATCCGTGCGCCCGGCGAGATCCGTCACGACGCCGCCGCAGGTGTAATGAGCCGCCGGCACGACGGGAATCGGCTCTTTCGTAATGTCGATGCCAAATTCCAGGCACCGCGCGAGAATCGTCGGAAAATGCTCACGCAGGAATTCAGCCGGCTGGTGGCTGATGTCGAGATACACGCAGTCGATGCCGCGCTTCTTGATCTCGAAGTCGATCGCGCGCGCGACGATATCGCGCGGCGCCAGCTCGGCGCGCTCGTCGTGGGCCGGCATGAAACGCGTGCCGTCGGGCAGCTTGAGGATGCCGCCTTCGCCCCGCACGGCTTCCGTAATCAGAAATGACTTGGCGTACGGGTGGAACAGGCACGTCGGATGAAACTGGATGAACTCCATGTTCGACACGCGGCAACCGGCTCGCCATGCCATCGCGATGCCATCGCCCGTTGCGGTGTCGGGATTCGTTGTGTAGAGATAGACCTTGCCGGCGCCGCCCGTCGCGAGCACGGTGTGCGGCGCCTCGATCGTGACCGTGCGGCCGCTGGCCAGATCGAGCGCGTAGAGGCCGTGGCAGCGGCGTCCCGGCAGGCCGAGACGGTCCGAGGTGATCAGATCGATCGCGTAGTGATCTTCGAGCAGCGTGATGTTCGGATGATGCCGCACGCGCTCGCTCAGCGTCGCGACGACGGCATGGCCCGTGGCGTCCGCCGCGTGAATGATGCGGCGATGGCTGTGGCCGCCTTCGCGCGTCAAATGAAAGCCGAGCTCGGCGGCGTCGTCTTTCGTGAACGGCACGCCCTGGTCGATCAGCCACTGGATCGCCTCGCGCCCATGTTCGACGATAAAGCGCGTCGCCGCTTCGTCGCACAATCCGCCGCCGGCGATCAGCGTGTCGTCGACGTGATTCTCCGTGCTGTCCGCCGAATCGAGCACGGCCGCGATACCGCCTTGCGCCCAGTCGCTCGCGCCGTCCGTCAGCGAACGTTTGGCGACCACGGCGACGCGACGCGTCTGCGCAAGATTGAGCGCGACGGTCAAACCGGCGAGCCCACTGCCGACAATCGCTACATCGAAATTCATCTCCTCTCTCTCCGTCGTATTGCGTGGCTGGTGCGGCGAACGCCGCCGCAGCCATTCGATTGGGAAATCGAAGAGCATACGCGTTGCAGCCGTCGAGGGAAAGCTGGCCGAATGGCGAAGTCTATTGCGCGGGGCGGAAGGGATGCGGTCCGTCGGCGACGCCGGCGGGAAAGAGTGGCAAACGGTGTCAGAAGGCAGGAAAGGGAAGCGCCCAAAAACAAAAAGCCCCGCATGGAACGGGGCTTTTCGTCGTCAACAGGCTGGAAACACGATTACTTGATCTTCGTTTCCTTGTACGCCACATGCTTGCGAACGACGGGATCGAACTTCTTGATCTCCATCTTTTCCGGCATGTTGCGCTTGTTCTTCGTGGTCGTGTAGAAGTGACCCGTACCAGCGGTCGATTCCAGCTTGATCTTGTCGCGTGCGCCTTTGGCCATGATTTACTCCTTAGGCTTCGCCACGTGCGCGCAGATCTGCGAGCACCGAGTCGATACCGTTCTTGTCGATCAGGCGCAGGCCGGCGTTCGAAACGCGCAGGCGCACCCAACGGTTTTCGCTTTCAACCCAGAAACGGCGATTTTGCAGATTCGGGAGAAAACGACGCTTGGTCTTGTTGTTCGCGTGGGAAACGTTGTTGCCGCTCATCGGCGCTTTCCCAGTTACTTGGCATACGCGTGCCATGAGAGCACTCCTAATACGCTAATTCTGAGTTCGAACGCCGTGAAGTTTCCCGGGAAAACCAGAGGACCGAGCCGTAGCCGACTTCAATCACTTGCTTTCCGGAAAGGCCTTGGTGGCTTCGGAACAGGGTTGGAAAGAGGCAAACCGAGAGTCTAGCAGAAAAAGAGCCGCAAAATCAAACCTTATTTGGAGGTGGCTGGCGGCCGCGCAACGGTATCTGCGCTTTGTGCGTGCGTTCCACGGGTCACGGCCAGCCTGCGCGGGCAAACGAGAACGTGTCGTTCGCGCCGATCACCAGATGGTCGATCAGTTGCACATCGATGAGCGCCAAGGTGTCGCGCAGTACGCGCGTGAGCTGCCGGTCGCTGGCGCTTGGCTTGACGGCGCCAGACGGGTGATTATGCGCGACGATCAGGCTTGCCGCATTCACCGACAGCGCCCGCCGTACGATTTCGCGCGGATACACTGCCATGCGGGTGAGCGAGCCGCGCGAATTCTCCTCCGAGCGGATCAGCCGGTGGCGTGTGTCCAGAAAGAGGCAAATGAACACCTCATAAGGCCGCGAGCCGATCAGCAGCCGCAAATAGTCTTCGACCGCTTCCGGGGAGTCGATCAATGGGCGCTCGCGCATCTTTTCGACGAGCGCGCGCCGCGCCAGCTCCATGATGGCCAGCAACTGCGCCCGCTTGGCGGGGCCGACGCCGCGCACGCCGTTGAAATCCTCGGGCGTCGCGTCGAGCATTGCGCGCAGCGAGCCAAGGCGCTGTAGCAGCGAGCGTGCGACGTCGAAGACATTATGTCCGGGCAGCCCGGAGCCCAGCACGAGCGCGACCAGTTCGGTATCGGACAGCGCCGCCGCGCCGGCATCGAGCAGCCGTTCGCGCGGCATGTCGCGCAGCGGCCATACGGGTGCAGACACGGACATCGGCACGGACGCCGAAACGGGCGCCGGCAAGGGCGCGGAGCGGCGAACGGAGGTTTTCTCCGCTTCGTTGAGCGGGATGACTATCGGATCGTTCATGGCAAGGTCCTTCCTGATTCAGTGGAGCGGCGACGACGCGCCGCGCAGCGGCGTTCCAGCCGGCTCGGGATATGTGGCTTACAATAGTGCCTTTGCGCACGGCGCCCGACGGCCTGCCATGCGCGCGACCCCTGCCGCCGCGCTCTGCGCCGCGCGCCACGACTGAATGAGTACCGCATGAGCATCATCGACATCTCCGAAGTGAAACCCGGTTCGCACGTCACGCTTCACTACCGGCTTTCGCTCGCCGATGGCGCCGAGATCGTCAGCACCTTCAACGACAAGCCAGCCACGCTGCTGCTGGGCGCCGGCCAACTGGCTCAGCCGCTGGAAGACATTTTGCTGGGCCTGAGGGCGGGGCACCACTCGACCTTTCAGCTAGAGCCGGGCCAGGCATTCGGTCCGCGCAATCCTGAAATGATCCAGCGCGTATCGCTAGCCACGCTGCGTGAAAACAGCATGATTGGGGAGGATTTTTCTCCCGGAGATCTCGTCGAATTCAATGCACCGGGTGGCGGCCGCTACGCCGGCGTGCTCAAGGAAGTCGGCGAAACCTCGGCTCTCTTCGATTTCAACCATCCGCTCGCCGGCCAGGCGCTGACGTTCGAAGTAAAAATCATCGGGATCCTGTAAACATGAGCATCACGGACACGACTCTCGCCGAAGCTGAAATCCTGCTTGCGCAACCGCGCGGATTTTGCGCCGGCGTCGACCGGGCGATCGAGATCGTCGAACGCGCCATCAAGCTGTACGGTTCGCCGATCTACGTGCGCCACGAAATCGTTCATAACGCATATGTCGTCGAAGATCTGCGCAAGAAGGGCGCGATTTTCATCGAACAGCTCGAAGAAGTGCCCGCGGGCAGCACGGTGATCTTCAGCGCGCACGGCGTATCGAAGGCGGTGCGCGCCGAAGCCGAGCAGCGCGGGCTCCGCGTGTACGACGCGACGTGTCCGCTCGTCACGAAGGTGCACATCGAAGTCGCGAAGATGCGCGCGGAAGGCTTCGACATCGTGATGATCGGCCACAAGGGCCATCCGGAAGTCGAAGGCACGATGGGGCAGACGGGCGAAGGCATGTATCTCGTCGAAGACATCGAGGACGTGCAGGCGCTGCGGCTCGCCGATCCGCAGCGTATCGCCTACGTGACGCAAACCACGCTGTCCGTCGACGATGCCGCGCAGATCATCGCCGCGTTGAAGGCGAAGTATCCGAACATCAAGGAGCCGAAGAAGCAGGACATCTGCTACGCGACGCAAAACCGCCAGGACGCCGTCAAGTTCATGGCGCCGCAATGCGACGTCGTGATCGTGGTCGGCAGCCCGAACAGTTCGAATTCCAACCGGCTGCGCGAACTCGCCGAGAAACTCGGCGTCCCGTCCTATATGGTGGACTCGCCCGATCAGATCGATCCCGCCTGGGTTGCAGATAAGCGCCGCATTGGCGTGACGGCGGGTGCATCCGCGCCGGAAGCGCTGGCGCAGGCCGTGATTGGCCGTCTGCGCGAACTCGGCGTGCGCAGCGTGCGCGCGCTCGAAGGCATCGAGGAAAACATCGCTTTTCCGCTGCCGCGCGGCCTCGGTTTGCCGGCCTGACGAACCGACCCCACTCGAAAAAGCGCGCCGTGGGCGCGCTTTTTTTGTATCGGCAAGAGCCGGAAATCGACCAAGAAACGGTGCCACATCGTAGAAAAATGCGAAATGCACGGTGTCGGCGCGCACATTCTTTTTGATTTTCGGGGCGTATTTTGGCCAGAGACAGCTGATCGCGCCCCGTTTTACATCAGACGAACGATCAGCCGACAAATCGGTCGCACAGGTTCGGTGCATTTCCGGATGCGCGATTCGCCGCAAGGCCGCCTTGTAACGAAGTCCGTTCGATGGGGCTCACAGCGCCGTCCATGCAACAACTGATGTTGCGGAGCGTCATTCATGGTGCAACTGGTGCACGAAAATCTGGCGCAACCTGGTTGCAACCTTAGAGCGCTAGAGATCCCAAAAAGCGGTTGCAATGCAGGAAAACCCTGCGCATTCAACAATATTGCCCGTCGCATAATTGGAGTTACAATGCGCGCGTTCTCAAGGCTTCAGCGCCTCGGAACGCCAGATTTTGCAAGGCGCAGGAGACCTATTTAATGCGAGTCAAGTTTGCTTGTGCCGTGTCCATCGCGGTCGCGGTTGCGATGTTGACCGCGTGCAGCAAAAAAAACGATGGCGAGGCAGGCACGGGTGCATCGGCTGCAGTGGCAGCGTCGGCGCCTGCAAGCGAAGCGACTGTCGTGAGGATCGGTCATGCGGCCCCGTTGACGGGCGGCATTGCGCATCTGGGAAAGGACAATGAAAACGGAGCGCGTCTCGCTATCGAGGAGATCAACGCGCAGGGACTGACCATCGACGGCCGCAAGATCCAGCTTCAACTCGACGCTCAGGACGACGCAGGCGACCCGAAAACGGGCACGCAAGTCGCGCAGAAGCTGGTCGACGACCATGTTGTCGCCGTCGTCGGGCATCTGAACTCGGGCGTCTCGATTCCCGCATCGAAAATCTATAGCGACGCAGGCATCGTGCAGATCTCGCCGTCCTCGACGAATCCGGCCTATACGCAGCAGGGTTTCAAGACGACCTTCCGGGTCGTGGCAACCGATGCGCAGCAAGGTCCGGCGCTGGCGAACTACGCGACGAAGTCACTCGGCGCGAAACGGATCGCTGTCGTCGACGATGCGACTGCCTATGGCAAGGGTCTTGCTGACGAATTCGCGAAGACGGCCGAGGCGGGCGGCGCGAAGATCGTCGCGCGCGAGGCGACCAATGACCGGGCCACGGATTTCCGGGCCATTCTCACCAAGATCAAAAGTGCTCAGCCGGACGCCATCATGTTCGGCGGCATGGATGCAACGGGCGGGCCGTTCACAAAACAGGCAGCCGCGCTCGGAATCAGGGCAAAAATCCTTGGCGGCGACGGCGTGTGCACCGACAAGGTAGGGGAGCTGGCGGGTAGTGCCGTTCAGAACCTCGTATGTTCGGAAGCAGGTCTTGCGCTTTCGAAGATGGACAGGGGAGCGGACTTCGAAAAGAAGTACGACGCACGCTTCCACACGCCGGTGCAGATTTACGCGCCGTTCACGTATGACGCTGTGTACGTGATCGTCGATGCAATGAAGCGCGCCAATTCGATCGAGCCGCCCAAGGTGCTCGCTGCGATGCCGTCGACTGACTACACAGGTGTCATCGGCCACATCGCATTCGACAACAAGGGCGATTTGAAAGAAGGCGCTATTACGCTTTACGACTTCAAGGACGGCAAGAAAGCGGTCCTCGATGTCGTGAAGATGTAATGACGGGACGTACAGCCTGACGGCACCGGACCATCCGACGGTGCCGTTTTTGCATCCGCGTCGAGTGCGACGGCCGCTGCAACCCAGCGACCACGAACGCTCGATGGAGATAACCCTTACCGGTCTTTTATATCAGTACCCGCAGTGCCGTTGCGATTCCGCAAAGCATCAGCGCCAACCGGCAGATGAAGAGCGCGAATCCAGTCGCACGGGCTAAGGAGCATTAAATGGATATTTTCATCCAGCAGGTTCTCAACGGGCTGGTGCTTGGCAGTGTCTACGCCATCATTGCACTCGGCTATACGATGGTGTACGGCATTCTCGGCATCATCAACTTCGCGCACGGCGACATCCTGATGGTGGGGGCGATGGTTGCCCTGTCCTGCATCGGTGTGTTGCAGAACCACTTCCCGGGTCTCGGCAACGTGCCGACGCTGTGCATCGCGCTGGCCATTGCCGCCGTGGTGTGCGCGGTGGTGGGCTATACGATCGAGCGCGTCGCGTACCGGCCGCTGCGTAAAGCGCCGCGTCTCGCCCCGCTGATCACCGCAATCGGCGTGTCGATCCTGCTGCAAACGCTGGCGATGATGATCTGGTCGCGCAACCCGCTGCCGTTCCCGCAGCTTCTGCCGACCGATCCCCTCAACGTGATCAAGGCCACGGACACGACGCCGGGCGCCGTGATCTCGATGACTGAAATCGTGATCATCGTCGTGGCGTTCCTCGTGATGGCGGGCCTCCTGCTGCTCGTGCACAAGACGAAGCTCGGTCGCGCGATGCGCGCGATCGCCGAGAACCCGGGCGTCGCCTCGCTGATGGGCGTGAACCCGAACTTCGTGATCTCGGCGACCTTCATGATCGGCTCGGCGCTTGCTGCGCTGGCGGGCGTGATGATCGCATCGGAATACGGCAACGCGCACTTCTACATGGGCTTCATCCCCGGCCTGAAGGCGTTCACGGCGGCCGTGCTCGGCGGTATCGGCAACCTGGGCGGCGCGATGGTCGGCGGCGTGATTCTCGGCCTGATCGAACAGCTGGGCGCGGGCTACATCGGCAATCTGACGGGTGGCGTGTTCGGCAGTAACTATCAGGACGTGTTCGCGTTCATCGTGCTGATCATCGTGCTGGTGTTCCGTCCGTCGGGCCTGCTCGGCGAACGTGTTGCGGATCGTGCCTGACGGCGCAGGGAAAAGGAGTAAACACAATGACCTCAATTCAACCGATCGAGCCGTCCACGACGCTCGTCCCTGAACGCAACATGACGAAGACGCTGACGGTGGGCATCCTCACCGCCGTGTTCGTGATCGCCGCGCCGATGATCATTGGCACGGCAGGCGGCAACTACTGGGTCCGCGTGCTCGACTTCGCGATGCTGTACGTGATGCTCGCGCTGGGCCTGAACGTGGTGGTCGGCTTCGCCGGCCTGCTGGACCTGGGCTACATCGCGTTCTATGCAGTGGGCGCTTATACGGCAGCACTGCTGAGCTCGCCGCACCTGTCGTCGCAGTTCGAATGGATCGCGCATCTCGCGCCGGGCGGCCTGCACACGCCGTTCTGGATCATCGTGCCGATCGCGATGGCGATTGCTGCGTTCTTCGGCGTGATTCTCGGCGCACCGACGCTGCGTCTGCGCGGCGACTACCTGGCGATCGTGACGTTGGGCTTCGGGGAAATCGTCCGGATCTTCCTGAACAACCTCGACCGCCCGGCGAACATCACGAACGGCCCGAAGGGCGTTACGGGCATCGATCCGATCCACGTCGGCGACTTCAGCCTCTCGCAGACGCACTCGCTGTTCGGCTTCCAGTTCCCGTCGGTGTACTCGTACTACTACGTGTTCGTGCTGTGCGCGCTGCTGGTGATCTGGGTGTGTACGCGCCTGCAGCATTCGCGCATCGGTCGTGCATGGGCGGCGATCCGCGAAGACGAAATCGCCGCGAAGGCGATGGGCATCAACACCCGCGACGTGAAGCTGCTCGCGTTCGCGATGGGCGCGTCGTTCGGCGGCCTGTCGGGTGCGATGTTCGGTATGTTCCAGGGCTTCGTGTCGCCGGAATCGTTCACGCTGCCGGAGTCGATCGTCGTGCTCGCGTGCGTCGTGCTGGGCGGCATGGGCCACATCCCTGGCGTGATTCTCGGCGCCGTGCTGCTCGCCGTGCTGCCGGAATTCCTGCGCTCGACGATGGGCCCGCTGCAAAACATGATTTTCGGTCATGAGATCGTCGATACGGAAGTGATCCGTCAGCTCGTCTACGCACTCGCGATGGTGCTGATCATGCTGTACCGCTCGGAAGGCCTGTGGCCGTCGCCGAAGCATGAGGACAAGATCGCGAAACTGGCGAAGCGCAGCGGCAAGAAGCCGGTGCGCGCGTAACGGACAAGTGGAGATAGACACATGAGCGACAAACAAATCCGTCTGTCCGTGAAGGGCGTGAACAAGCGCTTCGGCGGTCTGCAGGCGCTGTCGGATGTCGGCCTCGAAATCGAGGAAGGCACGATTTACGGTCTGATCGGCCCGAACGGCGCCGGCAAGACCACGTTCTTCAACGTGATTACGGGCCTCTACACCCCGGACTCGGGCGAGTTCAGGCTCGACGGCACGGCGTACACGCCGACGGCCGTGTATCAGGTGGCGAAGGCGGGCATCGCGCGCACGTTCCAGAACATCCGTCTGTTCGGCGGCATGACCGCGCTGGAAAACGTGATGGTCGGCCGTCACGTGCGCACGAAGCACGGCCTGCTGGGTGCAGTGTTCCAGACGCCCGCTGAACGTCAGGAAGAGCGCGAGATCAAGGAACGCGCGCTGGAACTACTCGAATACGTCGGCGTGCTGCAATACGCGGACTACACATCGCGCAACCTGTCGTACGGCCACCAGCGCCGTCTGGAAATCGCGCGCGCACTGGCGACCGATCCGAAGCTGCTCGCGCTCGACGAACCGGCTGCCGGCATGAACGCAACGGAAAAGGTCGAACTGACGAAGCTGCTCGACAAGATCCGCGCGGACGGCAAGACGATCCTGCTGATCGAGCACGACGTGAAACTGGTGATGGGCCTGTGCAATCGGATGACAGTGCTCGACTATGGCAAGGTGATCGCCGAAGGTCTGCCGCATGACGTGCAGAAGGACCCGAAGGTGATCGAGGCTTATCTGGGTGCGGGGGTCCACTGATGGCTACGGCAATGTTGAAAATCAAGGGCCTGCAGGTCAACTACGGCGGCATTCAGGCCGTCAAGGGTGTCGACCTGGAGATCGCGCAGGGCGAACTCGTCACGCTGATCGGCGCGAACGGCGCGGGCAAGACGACGACGATGAAAGCGATCACGGGCCTCAAGCCTTACTCGGCCGGCGACATCGAATACATGGGCCAGTCGATCAAGGGCGTGCCGCCGCACGAGTTGCTCAAGCGCGGTCTCGCGATGGTGCCGGAAGGCCGGGGCATCTTCGCGCGCATGTCGATCGTCGAGAACATGCAGATGGGCGCTTATCTGCGCAACGATACGGATGGCATCAAGAAGGACGTCGAGCGCATGTTCGGCTTCTTCCCGCGCCTGAAGGAACGCGCGACGCAGCTGGCGGGCACGCTCTCGGGCGGCGAACAGCAGATGCTGGCGATGGCGCGTGCCGTCATCTCGAAGCCGAAGCTGCTGTTGCTCGACGAGCCGTCGATGGGCCTGTCGCCGATCATGGTCGAGAAGATCTTCGAAGTAGTGCGCGAGATCTCGAAGGAAGGCATCACGGTGATGCTGGTCGAGCAGAACGCGCGTCTCGCGCTGCAGGCAGCGGACCGTGGCTACGTGATGGATTCGGGCACGGTCACGATGTCGGGTGACGCAAAGCAGATGCTCGACGATCCGAAGGTGCGTGCAGCGTACCTGGGCGAGTAAAGCTCCGCAAGCTCAAGTGCCGGTTCTCACGACCGGCAACGCGCAATAAACAAAGGCCGCATGCGTCAGGCATGCGGCCTTTGTGTTTTCAGCGATTCAGCGCGCGGCGACGCAACCGCTCAAGCCAACGCGCCCAGCCGCTTGCCGAGGCTGATGACCTCATCGGCGTGATAGCCGAGCGACTCGTAGAAAGCACGCACGTCGGCCTTCGCGCTCAGTACCTGAAGATTGACCTTCGGGCAGCCGCGCGCCGTCAACGCCGCTTCCGCGTGCCGCACAAGCCGCGTGCCGATGCCCTTGCGCCATTGCGTCGGATCGACCGCGAGCGAGTACAGCCAGCCGCGATGCCCGTCGTAACCGGCCATCACCGTACCGACGATGCACGCATCCTTCACCGCGACAAAGAACAGCTCGGGCTGTGTTGCGAGCTTGTTTGCGATCGACAGATGCGGATTGCGCTGCGGCTTGCTCGCGTCCTTGTACTCCGGGAACGCGTCGAGCCACAGCGCGACGACGGCTTCGGTGTCGGCCGCGTCGAAGCAGCGGATCGACAGTGACGAAGCAGCCGTCACAGCGTGTCCAGGATCGAGCGCAGCATCGACATCATCTGGTCGATCTCTTCTGTCGTCACGTTGAGCGCGGGCATGAAGCGCAGCAGATTCGGACGCGCGGCGTTGAGCAGCAGGCCGTCCGGCTGCATCAGGCGCGCCTTCTCGACGATCTGGTTGCCGATGTCCTTGCCGAGCAGCAGCGCGCGCAACATGCCTTCGCCGCGCTCGCCCGCAAAGCCGCGCTCTTTCGACAGCTCGAGCAGCTTCGCGCGCAGATATTCGCCGCGTGCCTTCACGCCATCGAGGAAGCCGGGCGCCGTCAGTTGCGAGATCACCGAATAGCCGACTGCCGTCATCAGCGGATTGCCGTTGTACGTGCCCCCCTGTTCGCCCGCTTCGAACACTTCGACTTCCTTCTTGCACAGCAGCGCGCCGAGCGGCACGCCGCCGCCGATGCCCTTCGCAAGCGTCATCACGTCGGGCTCGATACCCGACAGCTCGTACGCGAACAGCGTCCCCGCGCGGCCGCAACCGCTTTGCACTTCATCGACGATGAGGAGCAGGTTGTGCTTCCTCGTCAGCTCGCGCAGCTGCTGCATGAATTCGCGCGTTGCGGGAATCACGCCGCCTTCGCCCTGGATCGGTTCGAGCATCACGGCGACCGTCTTGTCTCCGATGAGCTTCTCGACGGACGCGATGTCGTTCAGATCCGCTTTCGGGAAGCCCGGCACCTGCGGTGCGAAGATCGTGTCCCAGCCCGGCTTGCCGCTCGCCGACATCGTCGCGAGCGTGCGGCCGTGGAAGCTGTGATCGAAGGTGATGATTTCATACGCGCCGTTCTTGAACTTCTTGCCCCATTTGCGCGCGAGCTTGATCGCGCCTTCGTTCGCTTCGGCGCCGCTGTTCGTGAAGAACACTTTGTCGAAACAGCTGTGCTGCGTGAGCAGGCTGGCGAGCTTCGCCATCGGCTCGTTGTAGAACGCAGGCGACGGGTTGATCAGCGTGCGCGCCTGGTGCGTGAGCGCTTCGATCATGCCTTCGTTGCAATGGCCGAGGCTGTTCACCGCCCAGCCCTGGATGAAGTCCAGATATCGCTTGCCGTTGTTGTCGTAGAGCCACGAGCCTTTGCCGTGTGTGAAAACGATTTCGGGCCGGTTCGTGATGTACATCAGCGAATCGATCGGGTACTCATTGAAGTTCATGGCTACAGGCTCCAGGCAAACAGGGATAAGAAACCGCCTCGGACAAAATGGCCCAGCAACGGGAAGAAAACGCCGACGAGTGCACGTGCTCAACAACGTGTTCAACGGCACGTCATCGACAGAACGTCAAAGCAGCGACGGAAAAACAAAAAAGCCACGGCATGCCGTGGCTTTCGTGATTTGAACTGCGTGCGCGTCGTGCAAAGCTGATACGCGCAAACCGTGACGAAGCCAGCGGCGCCCCTATGGGAGCGGCGAGCGGCGACGTCGAAGTTCGGACAGGATGCGGTTCATGCGCGAAAGAATACGACAATGCCGGCGCCCGTGTAAACCAGCAATTTGCGCGTGCCGGACGATTCGTTCATGCAGGATGACGACGCAACGATCAGACGGGGTTCGCGAGATCGGCTGCGCTCGTGAACGAATCCGCGTAGAACTCGTCTTCCGGCAGGCGATGATGCTGCGTGAAATCGCGCTGCGCGGATTCGACCATCACAGGCGCGCCGCACGCATACACCTGATATGCCGACAAGTCTGGCAGATCTTCGATGACGGCGCGATGAACGAACCCAGTGCGGCCCGTCCATGCGTCGTCCGCGTCCGGTTCGGAGAGCACGGGCACGAACCTGAAGTTCGGCACTTCGCGCGCCCATTGCTCGGCGACATCCATCATGTACAGATCTTTCTTGCGGCGAGCGCCCCAGTACAGTGTCATCGGACGCGTGATGTTCTTGAAGACGGCATGCTCGACGATCGCCTTCAGCGGCGCGAAGCCTGTGCCCGATGCGAGCAGGATGATGGGCTTGTCCGATTCTTCGCGCAGGAAGAACGTGCCGAGCGGTGCTTCGAAGCGCAGGATGTCGCGCTCCTTCATCGTGTTGAACACGTGATCGGTGAACGCGCCACCAGGCATGTGGCGGATATGCAGCTCGACCGGGCCTTCCGTATGCGGTGCGTTCGCCATCGAGTAGCTGCGGCGCTTGCCGTCCTTCAGGATGAACTCGAGGTACTGGCCGGCCATGTATTGCAGGCGCTCGTTCGCGGGCAGTTGCAGCTTCAGCACGACGACGTCGTCGGCCTTGCGCTCGATCGAATTCACGCGGCACGGCAGCTTCTTGATCTGCACGTCGCCGATGCCCGTCACTTCGCGGATGTCGATCTCGAGGTCGGTGCAGGCCGTGGCGCAGCAGAAGAGGGCCATGCCGCGCGTCTTCTCGTCGTTCGACAGCGCCGACGACGAATGCGCGCGCTGTTCGATTTCGCCGCCGACGACCGTGCCCTTGCACGAGCCGCATGCGCCGTTCTTGCAGCCGTACGGCAGGCCGATGCCCTGGCGAAGGGCGGCTGTCAGCACGGGTTCATCGGGTTCCACCTGAAACTGCCGGCCGCTTTGCCGGAGCGTTACGTTAAATGCCATAGGTCGTTCAAGGTTTGAGTACAGAGATCGGTAACCAGTGCGTACCGTGGATCGCGGCTACAATGCGTCCACGATGAAAGCGACACGAAACTTGCGCAGACCGCGCGTGCTGATCGTCGGTTGTGGCGATGTCGGCATGCGCTGCGTGCGGCAACTGCAACGACGCGCGCGCCTCTATGCGCTCACGCATCACGCCGAGCGCTGCGACGAACTGCGCGCGGCGGGCGTGACGCCGATCGTCGGAGATCTCGACGCGCGCAAGAGCCTCTGGCGTCTCGCGGGCCTTGCGCCGACCGTGCTGCATCTCGCGCCGCCGCAAAAGACGGGCGACATCGACATGCGCACGCGCTCGCTGATCGCCACGCTGACCGCGCCGCGCATCGGGCATGCCCGCCATGTCGAGGCACGGGCGGCGGGGCGGCTCAGGTCCGCGCAGCAAGGCATTCGTGCTCGCAAAACATCCGTTATTGTACCCGACGGGGATATCCCGGCCCTTAGGGCGGGACACTACGCGGGCGTGCGTCCGCGCATCGTCTACGCGAGCACGACGGGTGTCTATGGCGATTGCGGCGGCGCGTGGCTCGACGAAACGCGTCCCGTCGCGCCCGCGAACGAGCGCGCGAAGCGCCGCGTGTCGGCGGAGACGCAGTTGCGGCGCGCAGCCGCGCGGCATGCGGTTGCGGCGAGCATCGCGCGCATTCCGGGTATCTACGCGGGCAACCGGCTGCCGCTTGCGCGGCTGGAGAGGCGCACTCCCGCGCTCGTCGATGCCGACGACGTCTACACGAATCACATCCACGCCGACGACCTCGCCGCGATCCTGCTGCGCATGGCGACGCGCGGCCTGCCATCGCGCGTGATCCACGCATCCGACGACACGACGCTGAAGATGGGCGAGTACTTCGATCAGGTCGCGGACGCGTTCGGCGTCGAGCGGGCGCCGCGCATCACGCGCGACGAAGCGGAGCGGCAACTCGAACCGATGATGCTGTCGTTCATGCGCGAATCGCGGCGCCTCATCAACCATCGGCTTAAGCGAGAGTTGCGCGTGAAGCTGCGCTATCCGAGCGTCGATGATTTCTTGCGCACGGCAGCCCGTCGCGCGTGAACGCGGTCACGCACGGCTACATGCAGCGACGCCGCGAAGAGCAGCGAACGCGTTCGTGAGACTGCGAAGCCGTCAGATGAGGGCAGGCAGCGCTTCCAGCAGCAGGAAGCAGCAGATTGCGCCGATCAGCGCTGCGATCAGATTGGGCTCGTACTTGTGCCGCATGTGCATGACGGCCAGCAGGCCGCCGACGAGCAGCATCGCGAAGAAGACGATCGCGACCATCCCATACGAAATCGCCAGGTTGCCGTAGATGACCATGGCGCCTCCTTGCCCGCTTTGTAATGTTTGTTAGCACGAGTATAGGACGGGCGTTCGTAGCAAGCATGCTGCGTCGCAGCGTTCGGAGTAGCTTTTGTCGCCGCTTTGTTCGCAATCCAACGCAGTGTCAGGGTACGTTAGAGCAGGCGGGCGCGGAACGCGTCGCTTACGCAACACGCAGCGATTCGAGGCCGGCTTCATCGAGCCATTGCCACGCGCCTTCGGCAAGCGAAGCGGGCAGCGAGAGCCCGCCGATCCGTTCTCGATGCAGCGCTTCCACGCGATTGCCGGCCGCCGCGATCATTCGCTTGACCTGATGGTACTTGCCTTCCAGCACGGTCAGTTCGAGTTCGTGTTCGCCGCGCGCATGCGCCGCGACGGCCGCAACCTGCTTTGCTTCGCCATGCAGCAGCACGCCTTCGCGCAGCGCGGCGAGCTGCGCGTCGTCGAGGGGATGACGGGTCGTCGCCAGATAGACCTTCGGCACCTTGCGTTTCGGCGACGTGTACGCGTGGACGAACTGGCCGTCGTCGGACAGCAGCAGAAGCCCCGTCGTGTCCTGATCGAGCCGGCCGACGCACTGGACGCCGCGCGTCGCGAACTGCGCGGGCAGCAGGTTGAACACACTCAGATGATGCTGCGGATCGCGCGAGCACTCATAACCCGCAGGCTTGTTGAGCACGATGTACGCACGCTCGCGATACGGCCACGGCGTGCCGTCGACTTCGAACGTGAGCGCGTCGGTCGCGACGTCGGCGTTCGGATTGTCGATCGTCGAGCCGCCGATCGACACGCGGCCGTCCGCGATCAATGCGCGGCACTGGCGGCGCGAGCCGAAACCTTGGGAAAAGAGAACGCTTTCGAGATTCATTGGAACGGGCAGAGGGCGGCCGCAAGCCGCGATGCGTCAGACGATGACGGCGCGCCTAAGCATCGAAGGACGCCGTCATCGCGTGCATTCTACCCGCCGCCTTCGCGGCCTCGCGCCGCTCGCTTCAACACGAGTGGCGCCGCTCGCTTCCACACGAGTGGCGCCGCTCGCATCAAGCTCGATGCGCGCCGGACCGCCGTTCGACGAAACGCGCGACGTAGTCGTCGGCTGGCTTCGTGAGGATTTCGTCCGGCGTGCCTTCCTGCACCAGCGTGCCATCGCGCAGGATCGCGATGCGATTGCCGATGCGCAGCGCTTCGTCCAGATCGTGTGTGATGAACACAATGGTCTTGTTGAGCGTCGCCTGCAACTGCAGCAGCTGATCCTGCATTTCCGTGCGGATCAGCGGATCGAGCGCGGAGAATGCTTCGTCCATCAGCAGCACGTCGGTGTCGGCGGCGAGCGCGCGCGCCAGTCCGACGCGCTGACGCATGCCGCCCGACAGCTCGTCCGGATAGTGGTCGCCATAACCGTCGAGGCCGACCTTGCCGAGCCACGTGCGCGCCTTCTCGTTCGCGTCGGACTTGCGCTCGCCGCGCGTGCACAGCGCGTAGGCGGTGTTGTCGAGCACCGTCTGATGCGGCAGCAGCCCGAAGTTCTGGAACACCATGCTCACCTTGTAGCGGCGAAGTTCGCGCAGGCCGTGCGCATCGAGCTTGATGACGTCCGAACCGTCGATGACGATTTCGCCCGACGTCGGTTCGATCAGCCGGTTGAAGTGGCGCACGAGCGTCGACTTGCCCGAGCCCGACAGCCCCATGATCACGTAGATTTCGCCCGAGCCGATATGCAGGCTCACGTCGTTGAGTCCCACATTGCAGCCCGTTTGCGCGAGCACTTCGGCCTTGGTCCGCCCGCTCTTCAGCAGGTCGAGCACGCGCCGGTGTCCCGCTTCCGGGCCGAAGAGCTTGTACACGTTTTTGACTTCGATCGATGACATGTCCGTGCCCTCCGTCAATCCGCCGTGCGGGTTTCGAGACCGCTCTGCGCGGCGCTTTCGCTGCCCGCTGCCGCCGATGCCTCATCGCGCGGCGAGCCTGCCGTTCGATAAGGAATGCGCGAAGCCGCCTTCGCCTTGCGCCGCTGCGCAACGAGCCGCCGCGTGCGCCGGTCCTGTCCGTAGCCCTGGCTGATCCGGTCGATGACGATCGCGAGAATCACGATCGCGATGCCCGCCTGCATGCCCTTGCCGATGTCGAGCGTCTGGATGCCCGCGAGCACGTCTTCGCCGAGTCCGCGCGAGCCGATCATCGACGCGATCACGACCATCGACAGCGCCATCATCGTCGTCTGGTTGATGCCCGCCATGATGCTCGGGCGCGCGAGCGGCAACTGCACGTTGACGAGCAATTGCCAGCGCGTCGTGCCGAACGCGCGCGCCGCTTCGACGACGTCGGCATCGACATGGCGAATGCCGAGATCGGTGAGACGGATCAGCGGCGGCAGTGCGTAGATGATCGTCGCGAGAATCGCGGGCACCTTGCCGAGACCGAACAGCATCAACACGGGAATCAGATACACGAAGCTCGGAAGCGTCTGCATGATGTCGAGCACGGGCAGCAGCGCGCGCCGCATCCACGGACTGCGCGACGCCCAGATGCCGAGCGGTATGCCGAGCACGACGGACAGCACGGTCGCGACGAGCATCAGCGCGAGGGTTTGCATCAGCTTGTCCCACAGCCCGAAGCAGCCGATCACATACAGCAGCAGCACGAAGAAGGCCGCGATGCCGATGCGCCGTGTCGCGTTCATCGCGAGCAGCCCGACGGCGACGAGGATCGACCACGGCGGCGTCGCGCGCAGCGCCCCTTCGAGCGGCACCAGCACGTCGCGCAAGACGGCCGTGCTGAAGTCGTGAAAGCTGTCGCCGTACGCGGCGACGAACGACTGCACATGATCGTTCACCCAGTCGGCGATCGACAGATGCAGGAAGATCGAGTTCATGATGAAACCCTCCGATGCTTCATGACGCGTCGCTGCGACTCTCAGGCGCCGGCGAGCGCGGACTGGACTTTCTGCGCGACGTCGGTCGGCACCCAGGCCTTCCACATCTCCGGATGCTCGCGCAGGAATTGCATCGCCATCGTCGGGCCGTCAATCTTCTTGCTCGTCATGTCGAGGATCGTCTTGTTGAGAAAGTCCATCGGGAAGCTGACTTTCGAGTACGTGTCCATCAGTTGCGGCTCGGCCTGATAGAACGGCGTCGACACGCCGACCTTCAGATGCGACACGAGATACGACGATGCGCATTGCGACGCGCTGTTGTCCGCGCGCAGCGTGTCCCAGCACTTCTGGCTGAACGGCGGCATCTTCAGCTGGACGAAGCGGTACTTCGCCATCAGCGCGGCGGGCTCCCAGTAGTAGAAGAGGATCGGCTTGCCGCGCTCGTAGGCCGACGCGATCGCGGCGTCGAGCGCTGCGCCCGTGCCGGGGCGGAAGTCGGTGTACGAGTCGTCGAGATTCAACGTCTTCAGGAGACGCCGGTTCACGCGCTCGCAGTCCCAGCCCGACGGACAGTTCAGGAAGCGGCCCTTGCCAGGCTCTTCATCGTCTTCGAACACGTTCTTGTACTTCGGCAGGTCCGTCACCGAAACGAGGTTCGGCGCGAGCGGCTTGATGTTGCGCTTCGCGTCGCCCTTCACGACATACTCGGGCACGAACCAGCCTTCGTTGGTGCCGCCCGGCAGCGTGTCGCCGAGCAGCTTCACGTGGCCATCGGCGACGGCCTTTGCGATGATTTCCGAGCGGCCCGTCCACTGCTCGGACCACACCTGCAGATCGTCGCGCGACAGCGCCGTTTCCGTCGCGGCCGTGTTGCCGGGCACCGTGTCCGTCTTGCAGCCGTAGCCCTTCTCGGTGATGAAGCGCAAGACTTCGGACGTGAACGCGCCGCTTTCCCACGTGACGCCCGCAAACCGCACGGGCTTGCCGCTCGAACACCAGTTGCCGGCATGAGCGGCGGCCGGCCATAACGCGCTGGCCGCAAGCGCAACCGTGGCGGCGCGCATCAGGGATTTGATCTGCATGGTTGTCTCCGTTTATGTGATTCGGACTTGGGCGCTGTCGTGGAGCGCCTTCGGGTGATGCGTTGCTGCTGCGGGCCGGTAGCGTCAGCCGTAGGTGCTGCGCACGCTGAGCGTCGCGGCGAGGATGTCCTCGTCGATCGACAGACCGAGGCCCGGCGCGTCGGATAGCGTGATCCATCCTTCGCTGTCGATATCGATGGGATTCCTCAGCATGAAGTCGCGGCGCTCGATCGACCATTCGGGCGGGTCGTACGGGAACTCGATGAACGGCGCGCTCGCGGCGCCCGCCGTCAGATGCAGGTTCGCGGCGAGCCCGACGCCGTTGCCCCACGTGTGCGGCGCGAACACCTTGCCGCGCGCCTCGACGGCCTGCGCGAGCTTGCGCAGGCCTTCCATGCCGAGCGAGCACGCGACGTCCGGCTGGAACACGTCGAGGCAATCGCGCGCGAGCAACTGATCGAACTCGTAGCGCTCGCGCGTCATCTCGCCGCCGGCGATGCGCAGCGCTGGTGACACCGCTTGACGCAGCCGCGCGTGGCCGTCGTAGTCGCCGCGATGCAGCGGTTCTTCCATCCAGTAGACGCGATGCTGTTCCAGCTCGCGCGCGACGGCGAGCGCCTCGTCGAAAGTCCACGGCGCTGCGGTGTCCCAAGGCATGCGCCAGCCCTGGTTGCAGTCGACCATCAGTTCGAGCCGGTCGCCGACGGCTTCCCGCACGGCGGCGAGCACCGCGAAATCGTCCTTCAGATGCGCGCGGCCGAAGCGGATCTTCAGCGCCGGAAAGCCACGCTCCGCGACATGCAGCGCCAGTCGCGCCATCTCGTCGGGACGGCGATGCACGCCGCTCGACGCATACGCACGAATCCGCCTGCTGCGGCCGCCCGCCATCCGCCAGCACGGCTCGCCACGGATTTTCCCCGCGAGATCCCACAGCGCGATATCGAGCGGCCACGGGCGGCCGGCGTGAAAGCCGATGTTGTCGAGCACGGCGCTGTGGCGCGCGAGATCGAGCGGATCCGTGCCGATGAAGAGATGCTGATAGTCCGCGAAGCCGTACATCGCGTCGCCGGAACCGAAGCCGACACGGCCCGCGTCGTCGTGCACGCGCACGATCGTCGCGGGAAATTTGCGGCGGGGCTGGCTATCCCAGGACGCGGGGAACGGCGGATCGAGCACCAGTTGATGATGCGTCACGTCGATCCGGGTGATCCGGGCCGTCTGCGCGGCCTGGCTTGCTTCACGATCCATCAGGCGTCTCCTCCTGTGTCGACGGAACTGGATGCTTGGCAGCTACCCATCCCATGCTGAATGCCGCAGTGCCGCATGCAAAACGCTATGCAATGCATATCGAACGGCAAAGAATGACGCCATGCTATGAAGCCATTGCGGGCAACTCAATCGCTTCAATTGAAGTAAATGACCGCATTCAATTTCAGGATGTGCGGTGCGTATCATCCGAATGACACAACTCAACAGACTCACGGAGACCGTCGCATCATGGCGATGAATGCCTGGCTGCCGAGAATCGAGGCGGGCAGCGAGCCGAAATACCAGGTCATTGCGCGCGCGTTCGCGCAGGCCATCATGAACGGGCAGTTGCCCGCCGGCGAGAAGTTGCCGCCACACCGCTCGCTCGCAAGCGAACTGCACGTGACGACGGGCACGATCAGCCGTGCTTATGCGGAACTGGAGCGCCAGGGGCTCGCGAATGCGCGCGTCGGCGACGGCACGTATGTCGCGCAGGCGCGCGGCCGCGAACTGCAGCCCTTGGGCAACGGTCATGCGGCGCAGCGCGCGGGCGCGAACGGCGCGCCGCCGCTGATCGATCTCGGCCAGAACGTGCCGCAATCGACGGACGAGGCGGCCGCGCTGTGCGCGGCGCTCGCCGACATCGCCACCGACCAGCGCCTCGCGACCGAACTGCTTCAATACGCGCCCGAAGCAGGCTCGATGCGCCATCGCCTTGCGGGCGCGGCGTGGCTCGGGCGCGCGGGCAGTCCGGCGAGCGCCGCGCGCGTGCTCGTCACGCAGGGCGCGCAGCATGCGCTCGCGTCGGTGCTGCGCGCCGTCACGCGGCCGGGCGATACGGTGCTCGCCGAAGTGGTCAGTTATCCGGGGATCATCGCGCTCGCGCGGCAATTGCGGCTGCATCTGGTCGGCGTCGAGATCGATCAGGAAGGGCTCGTGCCCGCGGCGCTGGAGCTCGCGTGCAAGTCGCTGCATCCGCGCGCGATCTTCTGCGTGCCGACCATCCACAATCCGACGACGGCGACGATGTCGGGGCCACGCCGCGACGCCGTCGCGGAAATCCTGCAACGGCACGGCGTGCTGCTGATCGAAGACATCGTCCCGGCGATGCTGCTGGAGTCGCCGCCCGAGCCGCTGTCGGTGCGCATGCCGGAGCAGGCGTTTCTGATCGCGGGCTTGTCGAAATCGGTCGCGCCGGGTTTGCGCGTCGGCTATCTGCAGGCGCCGAGCGCGTGGTGCTCGAAGGTCGCCGCCGTGATCCGCAGCGACTGCTGGATGACGGCGCCGCTGATGGCCGAGATTGTGTCGCGCTGGATCGAAAGCGGCGAAATGGAGCAGCTCAACGGCTTGCAGCGCGCGCGGATCGACGCGGAGCACGCAATCGCCAACGACGCGCTCGCGGGCATCGCGTACCGGCACGCGCCGACCAGCTCGCATCTGTGGCTCGCGCTGCCCGAGCCGTGGCGCGCGGCGGAGTTCGCGGCGGCGCTGCGCCAGGAGGGCGTGCTCGTCAAGACGGCCGACAGCTTCGTGATCGGCCGCAACGCCGCGCCGCATGCGATCCGTATCTGCATGAGCGGCGCGGCGTCGCTCGATTCTCTTGCCCGCGGACTCTCGGCGATCCGCACGACGCTGGAGCATGGGCTCGAGAGCGGGATGGCGGCGTCGTATGCGCCTTGAGCGCCTTGTGCGCTTTCCTCGCGGGCGAATCGCGGGATCGCTGGAAAGGAATCACACAGCAAGAAGCGGAGCGCACGGACAGGCCGAAATCGCGACCATGGGCTTCTCGTCATCGCGTCACGGAGCCCCCCGATGCGTTCCCGCCTTCCCCTTTTTCGCTCGCCCATCGCTGGCGTCAGCTTGTCTGCGTCGTTCCATCAGCTCGCGTGGTCGAACCTGATCGCGCAATCCGCCGAACAGATCAGTCTCGCCGCGGCGCCCCTCGTCGCCGTGTTCACGCTCGGCGCGACGGCCCGCGATACGGGGCTTCTGCAAACGGCGCAGACGCTGCCGTTCCTGTTGCTGTCGATACCCCTCGGCGTGGTTGCCGACCGCCGCTCGCGCCGCACGCTGATGGCCGTCTCGGAGAGCGTGCGCGCGCTGGCGATGGCGTGTGTCCTGCTGCTCGTGCTGTCGCATGGACTGACGCTGCCGCTGCTCGCCGTGCTCGGCTTTCTCGGCGCGACGGGCACGGTGGCGTATAGCGTCGCCGCGCCCGCATTGGTCCCCGCGCTCGTCACGCGCAACGCGCTGCCCGCCGCGAACGGACGCATCGAGCTCGCGCGCAGCGTCGCGTATTCGGCGGGGCCGGCGTTGGGCGGGCTGCTGGTCGGCTGGATCGGCGCGGGCTGGGCGTATGGCTGCGCGGCCGCGCTGTCGGCGCTCGCGGCCGCGTTGCTTGCGGGTCTGCGCGAGCCGCCGCGCGCTGTCGGCGCCGCGCGTCACTTCATGGCCGAGTTGCGCGAAGGCGCGCGCTTCGTAATCGGCGACGAGTTGCTGCGGCCGATGCTCGCAACCGCCGTGTTCTTCAACATTGGCTTCTTTACGTTGCAGGCGGTGTACGTGCCGTACGCGGTGCATCGGCTCGGCCTGAGCGCGTCGGCGATCGGCGTGACGCTCGGCGCGTATGGCGTCGGCATGGTATGCGGCGCGCTGGCCGCGCCGTCCGTCGCGCGGCGGGTGGCGTTTGGGCGCACGCTGATCATCGGGCCGTTTTGCGGGCTGGCCGCTTCGCTGACGATGGTCGCGACGCTTGCCGCGCCGTCGTTCTGGCTCGCGGCAGCGAGCTTCTTCTTGCTCGGTGCGGGG
Source organism: Paraburkholderia franconis (assembly GCF_009362735.1). Lineage (GTDB taxonomy): Bacteria > Pseudomonadota > Gammaproteobacteria > Burkholderiales > Burkholderiaceae > Paraburkholderia > Paraburkholderia franconis. The sequence continues at coordinate 349,766 of NZ_WHNP01000003.1, forward strand.
CCGATCATGTGGACGGTCGGTTCGACGACGCTGCGTCAGGCGATCACGCCCGCGAACATGATGGGCCGCGTGTCGGCGCTCAACAGCACGGCGACGTATGGCGCGCGGCCGCTCGGCGCGCTGCTGGGCGCGGCCGTTAGCGCGCGCTTCGGGATGGACGCCTGCCTCGTCGTGGCCGCGCTCGGCTTCGTCGCGCAGGCGTGGATCATCGTGATGTCGCCTGTTGCGCGGCTCGCGCGGATTCCTGACGGCGTGGCCGTGCTGTCATCGTGATCCGCGCCGTACGACTGCTTTCCACGAGCCGTCACTCCTTGCCGAACTCCTTCGCCGCGCGGGCGATCGCATCGGCCGTCGCGCCCGCGTGCGCTACGGATACGAGGTGGCTCGACGGCGTCTCGACGATGGTCGCGCCGATCCGGTGGGCCATCCAGCGCTGGATTTCCGGCGATACGGCGCGGTCGCGCGTCGTCACGATGTACCACGACGGCTTGTAGCGCCACGCGGCTTGCGTCACGCGCTCCTCGAATGCCTTGCCTGCAATCGGCTGCTGCGCGGCGACGAGCACGCGGGTGAGGTTTTCGGGCACGTCCGCGGCGAAATCGCTGTGGTACTTCGCCGGGTCGAGCCACAGGAAGCCGGTGGCGTCCTTTGTCATCGCCGAGCCGATGGGCATTTGAGGGCCGCGCTTGAGCACATCGCCGGTCGATTCGCCGACGTCGGGCGCGATCGCCGCCACATAGACGAGGCCGACCACCTTCGATGCGTCCGGTCCCGAACCCGCCTCCGTGATCACGACGCCGCCCCACGAATGACCGACCAGCACGGTCGGCCCGGATAGCCGGGCGAGCACGCGTCGGGTTGCGGCGACATCGTCGGCGAGCGACGTCAGCGGAATCTGCACCGATGCGACGCGGTAGCCCTTCTTTTGCAGCCGCTCGATCACGCCGTTCCAGCTCGATCCGTCGACGAACGCGCCGTGCACGAGCACGATGTTCTGCACGGGGCCGCCCGGCGGCGCGGAATAGGCGGCGGCCCCGTGCAGAACATCGTGCT